>NZ_JBWKSV010000001.1:0-1959108 GCF_059419985.1 Afipia sp. GW821-FHT04G03
GGAAATACTGCATCTGGATCGGAACGCGGCCATGCAGTAATCTCCATCCCGCTGGTCCAAAATATCCATCAGGTCACGTTGTGCAGCGCGTGATTGCGGAGGCAAAATAATTCATTCAAATGCGTATGCTTGGAAGCGTGCGTCGCCGATCCTTAGAGCGCGTTGTGTCTCCGTGAAACCTCCTTCGGTGGAAACGTTCATTTCCGGCTACGTCCGTATGTTTTTGTCGTCCCGCGATTGAGCCACAACAACCTTTTGAAGTTAGAAGATAGAGATCCCTGATACGTGGCAAACGAGATTCCAACGTTCGAAGAGATGCTGTCGCAAACGCCAACCTTTGGGCTTGGAGGGCTTCCGCTGTCAGAGATTCACAGCGAGAGCGCGAAGGTGCTTTCTGAGATAGGCGAGTTTGATGGTCTGCGACTTGCCGCTTGCTTTGCCGGCTTGCTCACGGTGCCTGAACTTCAGAGTAACTGCATTCGACTTGAAGCGCTCGTTCATTTTTCGCTCGCGCTTGGTCGCGGCACAAGGAAGCCAAGTGAGAAGCTCGTCGCAAAGTTGTTCACGGCCTTGGGCGAGGGACTACTTGGCCGCATGGAAGACCCGGCAGAAGACGTTTTTGTCGCATTGATTACTACGCCGCGCGGCAACTTTCGCATTCTGGAAGGCGTATGGGAAACCGCAGGATTTTATACGCAACGTGTTGTCAACGCAGTTGAACTCATCCCATCGTCCCCTCGTTCAAATCAAATCCGGGAATGCATCTACGCAATTCTCAGGCTGTCTGATTTGGTTTGCGAACGCGCGGGATTGCAAGCCTATTGCATGGGTGAAGAAACTCCCTTGCAAAAGCTGCCGCCCCGCGTGATTGCCTCAGTTAAATCTTTGCGACGGCATATCCGATTTACTGCAAGTGAATTGACCGAAAGGGGGATTCGCATTGATGCGCTTGGCGAGTTCGGATTCAATCCTTCTGAACGAGCGGAATTGTCGGCTGACTTTATTGGGCACTCAAATTTAGAACGTTTCCCCATCATTTATCGCAATGACGAATTCCATTTTGTCTTGCCGACTGCTGCGAGCGTCGCGTTGCGCAGATTTGTCTTGGGAGAAATCGCTAAGTGGGGTCTGACGGAAACTTTTTCTCAAACGTTGGCTTATGAATACGCCACGTTATTCAGTCGCACGCCGTTACTAGGTGATAGAACCGGTGCGCCTATGGAGTTCAAGCGCACTAAAGGCGGCCTGCTGGCAGGTGTGACGACGGTTGTTGACCGGGGCATGTATATCAATCTTGTTTTCTTTGCTGATACGCTTGAGAACTTCGATGATTCCGGGTTCGTGGGTGTATTCCCCGCGCGAGACAACGTCAGGCTGGCTGACGATGTCGAAAAGTGGATTGATTTTGCATCGGAGAATGCGCGTAAAGAACCAGATTTCAAAGCAGGCTTAACACTTATCGTAGCATGCGGCGTTGGACGTGGTGTTTACGATTTCACAAACGACAATCAACGAGAAAACTGGCGCTCTGAATTTGTCGGCGCGGCAGACCTTATGACTTTAAGCTGGTTGCCTGATTTCAAGCCGCTTTCGTTGTGGAGAGTATTTGAAGCGCAGGACCGCTTGCAGGAAATGGGCGTAGGTCTGCACAATATCAATGGCTTGCTGAACATGGTGGGATGGGCACGTAGTTTGGGCGGCCATCTTGTCCCGCACTCACAGTTGCCGCCCGATTTTGGGGCGGGCGAGGCCAACAGTTTTATAGTTGTTGAGCAGAACGCAGTTCTCTCTGTGCGGCATGAAGCGATGGCAACCTGGTTGCCGCATGTTGTCCAGGACATTCACGGTCAATGGATAAAGGTGAGAAAAGACGGCCTCGCACTATTCAAAGAAGACGACATGCAGCCTTACTTTATTTCGGAGGAGAAGGGCGATACGCGCTGGCCAAATGGTGTTTACGAAACGGATGTGCGTTCATGGTGGGTAGAATTACAGACCGATGAAACGTGTATCGGCCATTGGGCATATGAACGGTCGAAAATGTTGAAGACGTGGCTTTGCTTCGCTGCCCCCGTTCTAGACGCCGCTTTTCCATCCCTGCCGGATGGCCCCTTGCTGTGGTGCGCGCGCTTTGACGGCGACATGAGGGATGTCGAGGGACCTGAGGGGGAACGTCAATTTCTCTCGGTCGAACAGGCATCGACACACATAGAAATTAGCGTCGAAGGTTCGAAAATTCTATTGCACGCCAGTAAAGACTTCGAGTTGGCCTTCTTCAATCCAACAAACGTCGCTGAGCGCGCGTTGGTCGAATGCTTAGTCAAAGGTTCTGCTCTGTTGGCAAAGGTTGAACTCAACGCATCTGACTTGAGCGCGATAGTTGGAAGAATCGTTTTGAGCGACCAAGCGCGACAAACTCACGCTTTCATGGCGCGGAATTTTCGAGATTTTGTTCGCAGTTCGATTTGGCCTTCTCCTATCCTGATTGATACGGACGACAGTGCGTATATTAAGCTGGGTCTAGGTTGGCGGGCGCGAGACCGGTCGCAGGGCAGCGAGATTGTTGGGCGCGAAGAGTGCACGGCCTACCTCAATTCTGTCGTCAGAATGCTCGAAGACGAGATTTGCACCGAATTGCATTCGCTCGACAGATCCGCCGTTATTCTTTTTGCGTTGAACAACCACGAGGCAGCAATAGCAGACCAGGACAATTGGCGGCGGACAGCATCCGCCGTATTGGCGCTTCACCGCGATAAGGAATCTACGCTTGAAGTGATCGCCAATCACCAATTTAAACTGAATGGCGTTTTCCAAGCGTCGCGGCTCATGATTGAGTTTGCGATTTGCGAATGCCCTCTCACAGGTGGCAAAAAGCCGGGACGCCTTCAGATGTCGCGTCTTATGGCAAAATTACTGACTGTGACGGGCCTCGGCGGATGGTCTGACACTATTCGTTGGGAGGCAATGGAAGCGAGGGTTCGTATAGCGCCTTTGGGCGATATTCAAGCTAATGTCAGTTTTCAAGAGGAGGTGCTGGAGCCCTATGGTCGGGCCGGCAGTGATTTGACGATAGAAGACAGCGTCAAGAACTACGAAAGAAACCTGATCGAGGTAAAGAACACGCCGACGACAGATGGCGGCTTCTCGCCGGAGTTCTGGGCTGCATACGAAGAGCAATTCGGCGCAACATTCGACCTCTGTCGAAAATATATCGATTTCATCGAAGATATTGGCTTCAAAAAAGGAAGGGCAATTTTCAAAGTCAAACGAAGCGAACTGCTCGCTCCTGTCTTCAACGGTGAAACACTCGACGCAGAAAGTGCCGAGTCCTTCTTATCATTCCTGACGTTTAGAAGTCGCTCGTCATGGCGTGAAATCCCAAAAGGTCTGAACGAGAAAGATATTTTTCCTTGGCGCTATCGTCGGCAGCTTACAGTACTGAGACGCCCGTTTATTCAGATAGACGAACTTCATGATCCAACAATCATTGTCGCTCCCGGTCTAGTGCGCGACGCCTTCGCCTATATGTTCGCTAATTTCCATCGTGGCGATTTCCCTCGCTGGCAATTGAAAGAGAAAATGAAGCGATGGGCGGGCAAGTCCCGCGATCAGATTGGTGCGGAATTCAGCAAGGCGGTGGCCGATAAACTTAATGAACGTGGTTGGAAAACTGAAACAGAAGTTCGGATTACAAAATTGCTTGGGAAGGGTTTTGATAAAGACTATGGCGATATTGACGTGCTGGCATGGAACGAAAATACCCGTCGCGTTCTGCTTATTGAATGTAAGGATGTGCAGCATCGTAAATCGGACGGTGAAATCGCGGAACAGTTGGCGGATTTTCGCGGTGAGTTGGATGTAGATGGCAAGCCCGACCACCTTTTGCGGCATTTAATTCGGGTCGATCTCATTCGAGAGCACGTGGCAGAGCTGAGTAGGTTTATCAAATTTGCCGAGACGCCCATCATAGAAAGTCACTTGGTTTTTAGAAACCCAGTGCCGATGAAGTTCGCTTGGCAAAAAATGAAGGAGCGTGTTTCACTTAGTATAATGACCGATCTCGATCATTGGTGAGTCGGGCAAATTGTGCGAGGAGGGGAAAGTCGGAAGCGCCGTAGAGTTCAAAGCAATGAGCGCCGTAGCCTTCGGCTACATCCTTAAGAAGCTTCGACGCGCAGCGGGTGCTCACCGCGCACAAGCAGCGGCGCAGGCCCCTGGTCCAGACGACCGAGCCGGATCAGGCCGCGCGACCAGCGATAGGGGTCATAAAACATCGCCAGATTACCCCAAGGAGCGTAGTAGCAAAGATCGCCAACCGCCTCGTCGCCGAAGCGGCCATTGTCTTCCTCGGTGAGCTTGCGCGGCAAGTAGGCGATCTTCTCATTGGTCGAATAGTCGCTGATCGTGAGATTCAGTGGCAGCATGGAGAACAGATCACGCGCAGAGGGATTGTTTTCCAGCGTTACCGTGAAATCCTGGTCCGCGAAAATAAACCTGAGACGCATCACGGCTCCTTTCTGATCCGAGGCCGGATTGGACTGAGCGCGCACCGAAGAGGAAAGCGCAAAGCCAGCGGCGGTGGTCAGCAGCTTACGACGCGAAAACGGCGCGAGCCTATATGTCATTTCGACGTCCTTCTCGTTGCGAGGCAAGTGACGGATCTTGGTGGAGGTCAAAGCATCTCTCGGGGGGATTGAGCCAGCGGCCGAATTGATCGGCCCTGCCGGTCATTCAAGGCTTAAGCAGACGCCGCCCATTGCCGATGAGAGCTATTCCAATGCTGGCCAAAACCACGCTGCCGATGAAGGTCGCGAAGATCGTCATGCCATCCAGCAGCAACCCACCGACCACGGCACCCAGCAGGATCGACGCTTGGATTGCCGCGACCATCAGGCTGCCGGCGGCCTCCGGCGCATCGTTCACATTCTGCGACATCCAAGTCATCCAGATCACCGACATCGCGGTGTTCATCGCCCCCCAGATCGCGAGGAGCAGGCCCACCGCGACAGGCGAGCTGCCAGTAAACAAGAGTCCCAGCGTGCAGGCCCCCATCAGTAGCGCGGGCACCTTCAGCAACGGCGCAACGCTACCGCTCAAAAAACGGCCCGCCGCCCAAGTACCGACGAAGCCGGCACAACCCAGTACGAGCAGCAAGATCGAGAGCATCGTCACATCCGCACCCGTCACCTGCTCTAGAAACGGGCGCAGATAGGTGAACATGGTGAAGGCTGAGCCCCACGACAGCATTGCGGCGGCAAGGCCACGCAGGAAATAAGGACGCTTCAGAAGACTCAACATGGTCCGAAAGCCCTGCCGCTGGCGCGCAGGCAGCGAGGGCAGCGCAATCACTAGCCAGACGAGGTTGATGGCGACGATGGGCGTCAGCGCCGAGAACACCGCGCGCCAGCCGAACAAGCCGCCCAGATAGCTGCCGATCGGCGCGGCAAAGGCGGCCGCGATGGCCTGACCGCCATATATCAGGGCGAGCGCGCGCGGCACATCGCTTTCAGGAACCAGCCGCATGATGACGGCGGTGGCTAAAGCCCAGAAGCCGCCGATGCAGATGCCGAGCAGCGCGCGGCCGATCATGAGCACCGCGAAGTTCGGAGCCGCCGCCACCAGAACCAGCGACAACAGCATGAAGGCCGTCATGGCGACCAGAACCCATTTCCGGTTCAGCGTCCCGGCGGCCGTGGTGATGATCATGCTGGCAGCCACCGCGAAGAGGCCGCTGATTGAGATTGCTTGTCCGGTCTGCCCCTCGGTTGCGCGCAACGCTTCGGCCATCGGCGTGAGCAGGCTGACCGGCATGAATTCGGAGGCGATTAGCATCGCCACGCACAGCGCCATCGAGAGGACCGCGCCCCAAGCGGCGGTCGGTTTGCTTCCAGCATCTGATGTGGCGGCAACCACCATATTCGGCTCCTGCATGAATTGTTGCAGTGCAAACCTAGCGGTTTTGACATAAAACGATTAGCCGTCGAAATCGGCATGAACTAATCGACCAGATCGAATAATCTGCTGTGCAGATAACGGACGAAGGAACTTCATGGCCAGAACCGACCTCAACCAACTGACGTGGTTTCAGGCCGTCGCCGAAGAGCGCAGCTTCACCAAGGCGGCGGCAAAGCTCGGCGTGGCGCAATCGACGCTGAGTCACACGATCAAGCAGTTAGAAGCGCGCATGGGCATACGCCTTCTGACACGCACCACGCGAAACGTCGCGACGACTACTGCGGGCGAGCGGTTGCTACAGACGATCACCCCGCGCATCGCCGAAATTGAGGATGAGATCGTGGCGCTGACGGCGCTCCGCGAGAAACCATCAGGCTCGGTCAGGCTCACGCTATCCGACCATGCGCTCGAAAGCATCGTCTGGCCGAAGCTGAAGCCGGTCCTCAGCGCCTATCCCGACATCAGCGTCGAACTGATCCTGGACAGCACTTTCCGCAACATCGTCGAGGAGGGCTTCGATGCCGGCGTCCGGCTGGGCGAGAGCGTCGAGAAGGACATGATCGCGGTACGGATCGGCCCGGACTGGCGTCTGGTGGCGGTGGCGTCGCCCGACTATTTCGCCGCACATGGCGTACCTCAGCAACCGCAGGATCTGGTCCGGCATGTCTGCATCAACATGCGTCACGAAACCGCCGGCGGTCTTTACACATGGGAGTTTGAAAAGGGTGGGCAAGCGCTGCGTGTCCGGGTGAACGGTCAACTGACCTTCAACAATTCCTATGCCATGATTGACGCGGCCGTGAACGGCTACGGCGTTGCCTATGTCCCAGAGAACATCGTCGAGCAGCACGTCGCCTCGGGCTTGCTGGTGCAGGTTCTCGACGACTGGTCGCCGTTCTTCGAGGGCTATTTCCTCTACTATCCGAGCCGCCGTCAGAACCTTCCCGCGTTCAAAGTCATCGTCGATGCGCTACGGCATCGGGATTGACTGGGATCGTGATTTTCCTTCACAGATGTCTTTGGCGTGTCGCAGAAGGTGCGGGCGCTTCCCAAAAGAACCTTTTCGCTTCAAAGCCTCGATTTGCCCGCACCTTCGCGGTATCTAACTGAAAATGCTAGGAGGGCCGACATCCTCCGAGCGCACCACCTCACAAAAACACACTTGAAATCATTTAGCTTTCGGCTCTCCGGCCGACAAGAAACTATGCCATGAGGACAAGTCGCTCATGATTGCTCGCGCCGGAGCTTCGTCGGATCAGACCGGCAGACCTGCCGCAAGGAGGCCAGCCTCGTGGCGCCGGCGGTCGACTTCGCGCTTGTAGTGCTGGGTGGCGAGGTAGACGGCCACCGAGAATTTCGGCTCGCGCTTCAGAACCTCTGCCGCATGCGCGGCGGCCGCGACCGCGTTGCCCATTTGCGCGAACGTGGCTGCAAGGAAGGCATGATGGGTATGGTCAGGCCGTGTGATCCGCGAGAAGGACTCGATGGCTTCGACGTATTTCTCGGCGCAGTAGCAGGCGCGCCCGAGGTGGCTCCAGAAACGTTCCGGGTGGTAGGGATTGAGGCGCATCGCCTTCTTGATCCAGCCGATGCCGTCCTCCGGCCGCCCGAGCCACGTTAGAAGTTCGCCCTGCTGCACCACAACAAGGTCGTAGTTGGGGTTGAGCGCGAGCGCCCGCTCCTGGTGATAGGCGGCCTTGTCATGTTCGTCGCGGTTCAGGTTCAGCGCGGCGAGAATCCGGTGCACGTCGCTGTCATTGTCATCGAGCGCCAGCGTGATCTCCAGCTCCGCGGCCACCTGCTGGAGGGTGGCATCGCGATCATCGCACCAATCATAAACCCACGTTTGGCCCAGTACGCATGCCTTCCAGGCATGCGCATGAGCATAGTTCGGGTCGAGCACGAGGGCGCGGTTAAGCAGCTGCTGCGCTTCGGCGTTATCCTCCCGCGTCGAGCGGTGGTGCAGCACCTTGGCGGCCAGCACGCACTCATAAGCGGCCATGTTATCGGTCGGCTTGCGTTTCGCACGGTCGTGGGTGGCGGCCTCGACGCGGCCGGGGAGCGTCGCGACAATCGCGCGGGTCATCTCGTCCTGGATGGCGAAGATATCTTCAAGCTGGCGATCGTAGCGTTCGGCCCAAATGTGCCGGTCGGTTTCGGCGTCGATCAGTTGCACGGTGACGCGAATGCGATCGCCGGCCTTTCGCACACTCCCCTCGAGGACGTAATCGACGCCGAATTCGCGCGCGACCTCCTGCACCTTCACCGCCTTGCCCTTGTGCACAAAGGTCGAGTTGCGCGAGATGACGAGCAGCTCGTGGAAGCGTGACAGCTCCGTAATGATGTCCTCGGTGAGGCCGTCCGCGAAGAATTCCTGCTCCGGATCGCCGCTCATGTTGACGAGCGGCAGCACGGCTATGGACGGCTTCCTAGAGGTCGCGTCCGCCACCGCCGCGTCCTTCACGCCCTCCGGCGCGGTCCTCGGGTCCTGGTCAAGCCGAACCCGAAAGACGCGGATCGGACGGGCGATGTTCTTGACGCTCTGGTCGCCGAGATCCTCGAATACGACGTCGTCCAGTCGGTTGCCAACCTGATCGCGTACCGCGCCCGAAACGCAGATACCGCCCGGCTCTGCGAGCATTTCGAGGCGCGCCGCCACATTGACGCCATCGCCAAAGATATCGTTGTCCTCAACGATCACATCGCCCAGATTGATGCCAATGCGGAACTGGATCCACCGCGCCGGAGAGACGTCCGCGTTGCGTCGCGCCATCCGGTGCTGAACCTCGGTCGCGCACAGCACGGCATCGGCGACGCTGTGGAATTCGATCAGCATGCCGTCGCCGGTGGTCTTGATGATGCGGCCGCGGTTTTTCGCGATGGCCGGATCAATGAGCTCGATCCGGTGGGTCTTGAGACGCGCGAGTGTTCCCATCTCGTCGGCCTCCATCAGCCGACTATAGCCGACCATGTCGGCGGCGAGGACCGCTGCGAGCCTGCGCTCTGGTCCCGGCACGTCCATCTCTCCGGTTCCTTCCATGAAACGAAAGAACGCTCTAAGAAAGCCCTTTAAGCGCGCTTGAACCGCGAAGCGGCGTGATTGTCAGCGACGTCGGTGCAACTCGCAATCATCACGGGACGTTGTCGATCTTCCCGTTGCAGAGACTTCGTACTGCGTCGGCATCCATGGCCTGATGATCGGATCGCGCATGTTGCAGATGAAGGTCGGTGGCCAAGGGGGCATGACTTCCTCCTACCTACACACAATGATGTCGGAGGTTACTCCTGTGGCCGGGCATCAACAAGGCATTCCAAGAGGATGGTTCTTCGACGCTACTCAGTTGCTTGGAACCGGGGAAGGCCATCGCGGGAAGTGGCTTGGCTCTGGCCGGCGCGGCAACTGGGCACTGAGTTCATGCCGAACCTGAACGAAGGCACGCTGCTCTACATGCCGACGACGTTGCCCGGTATTTCGGTCACCAAGGCGGGCGAACTTCTGCAGACGCAGGACAGGATCATCCGGTCATTTCCGGAAGTGGCGTCGGTTTACGGGGCGTGGCCGCCGAAACCGGCGTCGTCATGCTGATCTACCTCAACCAGGCGTTGGCGGAAATCAAAGCACGGCGTGAGAAGGAGGGCCGCGTGCTGACCCGATCCGATTTGTATGATGCGATCATGGAAGGTGCTGTCGAGCGGGTACGGCCGAAGATGATGACGGTGGTCGCCATCACGGCGGGGCTATTGCCGATATTGTGGAGTACCGGCACCGGCTCGGAGATCATGCAACGGATTGCGGTGCCGATGATCGGCGGCATGATCTCGTCGACATTGCTGACGCTGATCGTGATCCCGGCGATCTACGGGCTGTTGAAGGGCGTGCGGCTGAGCGAGGGAGAAGGCGCGGATGCCGGCTTCGCGAGTTCGGACGGAAGGAAACCTGTCATCCCGGCGTGACCCGCTGGCCTGCGCGCCGCGGAGATGTCCGTGCGGGGCGGTCTTCCGTCAATCTCAAACGTGTTGACCGTCGTCCGCACTGGAACCGCCGGCGCAGGCAGCTGCGCCATCCAGACCGAGCGTTCGGAGCGCGGGGAATCCTGCGATGGCACTTCAGCCGCACCGAACGTGAAGCCCGGATAGGTTTTAGCCGCGACAGCCGGGCCGTGAATCCAGTGTGGGACCCACTGCGCCGGATCGGTCGCCGTTTTTGGGCGCTCCGCCGTCGCCGGAACGACATGCACGATGCGATAGCCGCGCGCTTTCAACTCCTGGAGAATAACTGGCAGGGCGGCTTGCGTGCGCGCCTGAATGTCGTGCAGCAGCAGCACGCCCTTGCCTTTGGCCTCAAGCCGCGACAGCGCGAAGCGAACAACCTGTGCGGGTGAGATGCGCCGCCAGTCGTCAGCGGGGAAATCGGCGCTCCATGTCATGAGGTCGCGTTTGCCGAGTTCTGCCTCAAGCGCGTCCCCGCGCCGAAGGCCGGGTATCCGGAAGAATGGCGCCAACTGAGCGGGGTCGCCCAGCGCCGCGGCAACATGGGCAATGCCGTCATCGATTTCCGAAGCCATGCGCTCCGGCGGCAGTTTGCCGAAAGCGAACGGATGGTTTTCGCTGTGGGTGCCGACGGTGTGCCCCGCGTCGTGGACCCGCCGCGCGTCCTGCGGGAATTCCTTCGCCATGCGGCCAACCATGAAGAATGTCGCCTTCACGCATTCCGCGGCGAGGATATCGAGAATGGCGTTGGTGTGGACCGGCAGCGGGCCGTCATCGAAGGTCAGGACCACTTCCCGGTCTTCAAGCGGCAGGGTTTCGCCATACTGCATCGTGCCGATGCGTGGATGCTCTTTCGGGTCGACAACGATGGTGCGCGAGGTGCCGAGCGCGCCGGGGTTGCCCGGGCAGTCGGCGGCATGGGTGGACGATGCACCGAGCGAAGCCGCGGCGAGGATGCCGAGCGCGGTCAGGAACGTGGCGCGGCTTCTGGTTGTTCGGCGCATGGCAAATCCGTTGGAGCGGTGCGAGACCGCCGTGCTTACTGCCGCGGCTGTGAACGGCAGCTTAATTCGGCGCGTAGGCCCGTCAGTCATGTGCGGGGCTTTTCGCCGGGTGCGACGAGATGGACGACCTTGTAGCCGTTGCGCCGGAGGTATTGCAGGAACGCGGGCAGCATCTTCGCTGTTTGCGCCTTGGTGTCGTGGAGCAGGATGATTCCTCGGCCTGCCTGCTCGAGGCGCGCGGTCAGCAGATGCAACTGCTGATCTGGCGACATCGGTTCCCAGTCGCTGGCCCACAGATCCGCCCCGAAGACGGCGATCCCGCGCGTCTGCA
The DNA here is from genome assembly GCF_059419985.1 of Afipia sp. GW821-FHT04G03. NCBI lineage: Bacteria > Pseudomonadati > Pseudomonadota > Alphaproteobacteria > Hyphomicrobiales > Nitrobacteraceae > Afipia > Afipia sp. GW821-FHT04G03. Next base: position 11,281 of record NZ_JBWKSV010000001.1, read on the forward strand.
GGTTGGCCAGCAGCGTGGGCGTCGAGGCAAAGCCGGGAAAGCGGAAAAACGGCGTCGACGGGATACGTCGGGCTTCGCCGCGCAGGGCCATCTCGTCGGCAGCGATGCCGCGGTCGATTTCCTCGATAGCCTGCGGTTGGCCGATCTTGTCGAGCGGACGGTGCGACCATGTGTGGTGGCCGATGCTGTGGCCGGCGGCCGCGATCCGTTTAACGATGGCTGGATTGGCCTCGGCGTTCCTGCCGATCAGGAAAAACGTCGCCTGCACGCATTCGCTGGCCAGCGCGGCCAGGACCTTCGCAGTTGTCGGCGGGAACGGGCCATCGTCGAAGGTCAGCACGACCTCCTTGTCCGCCAGCGGCAGGGATTGCGGAAAGCTCTTGAGGCCCACGCGCGGAAACGCCTGCGGATCAACCGTCATGGTGCGGGAAGTGCCGAGTGCGTCCTTGCGGGGGCAATCGGCGGCGCGGGCGGCGGTTGCCGTGGTGGCGACAAGCGCCACCAGTACGGCTCGTAACACGGTCATGACGGCTTCCGGACGTAGTTCTGTTGGCGCGCACATTTAGCATTGCGTTCCGCTGTGTCGATTGGGTATTGCCTGAAACGCACACGCAAATCAGCAGACCTCCATTGAACCCGCGAGGCACGGCATGGCCGATCACCAAGACCTTGCCGAGGTGGCTGCCGCTCAGGATTCCGTGCTCGACCGCCACCCCATGCGGGATGCGGACGATCATATCCGGCCCGAATTCGTCGTCTTGGTGTCCGAGGCGGTTCAACGGAACGGTTCCGCCTTTTTGCGTGAAGTCGTTGCCGAACTCCACGAAGCCGACCTTGGCGACCTGATTGAGGCTCTGGAGCCGGAGTTGCGGCCACGGCTGGTCGAATTGACCGGCGCGGCCTTCGACTTCTCGGCGCTGAACGAAGTCGACGACGCGGTTCGTGAGGAAATTCTCGAGGAACTGGAGCCGGAAACGGTCGCCGAGGGCGTCCGGGAACTGGATTCCGATGACGCGGTCGAACTGCTCCAGAATCTGGACGAGGACGACAAGGAAGAAATTCTCGAGAAGTTGCCGCAGTCCGAGCGCGTCGCGCTGGAGCGCAGCTTCGACTATCCGGAAAACTCCGCCGGGCGTCGTATGCAGACAGAATGCATCTCGGTGCCGGACGGCTGGACCGCGCTGCGGGCGATCGAATACATGCGCGACACTCCAGGCCTGCCGGACCGGTTCTACGAGATTTACGTCGTGGACAAGGATAAGCGTCTGAAGGGCGCTGTGCCGCTCGATGCTCTGCTGCGGGCGAGCCGTCCGGGGCCGATCATGGATCTGGTCGATGAGGACCGCCGCCGCGTGTCCGATCATGAAGATCTCGCGGAAGTGGCGCGAATGTTCGGCAAATACAATCTCGTCGCGGCGCCGGTAACGGATATCGATAATCGCCTGGTCGGCGTCATCACCATCGACGACGTGGTCGACGTAATCGAGGAGGAGGCCGAAGAAGACCTCAAGGCGCTCGGCGGCGTCGCCCGCGACGAAGAACTGTCGGACTCGGTATGGACGATCGCCAAGGGCCGGTTCAACTGGCTGCTGGTCAATCTCGCCACGGCGTTTCTCGCGTCCGCCGTGCTTGGAATGTTCGAGGGTGAGTTGCAGAAGATGGTTGCGCTCGCGGTGCTGGCGCCGATTGTCGCCAGCCAGGGCGGCAACGCGGCGACGCAGACCATGACCGTTGCGGTGCGCGCGCTGGCGACACGCGAGCTTGGGGCGAGCAACGCATGGCGCGTGGTCGTGCGCGAAGGGCTTGTCGGCCTCGTGAACGGTTTGGCATTTGCCGTCATCACCGGCGTTGCCGCGGCCGTATGGTTCAAGATTCCAGCGCTGGGCGTCGTCATCGGCCTTGCGATGATGTGCAACCTCGTTGCCGGTGCGCTCGGCGGCATTCTCATTCCGATGGCGCTTCAGCGTCTGCGCGCCGATCCTGCCGTTGCGTCGGGCACCTTCGTGACGACGGTCACCGACATCGTCGGATTCTTTGCGTTCCTCGCCATAGCAACGCTGTGGTTTGGATTGAATACCTAACGCCCGCCATATCCGAAATCGGGTTCCAATTGGCTGCCACGTTGTCTGCACAATTGATCACATCAGCGCCTCATTATTGCCCGGTGCAGGAATAAAACCGCAGTGTCGCTGGCCGCGCGAACGTTAATGTTTTAGCGGCTTTTATGCATCTTCGGCGATCAGGACGTTGTCGCAAGGCGACCGTCGTTGATGCTCGAACTTTTATCTCGGAGCTATCATTTTGATTAGAGCAGTCACCGCCGTCGCGGCGCTTTGTGCGTTGTCGTCGGTTGCCGAGGCGCGCGTGCGCGCGCCGGCCGTTTCGCCCGAATGCAACATCACGATGCCCTGCATCGGTGTGGACAACCCGGTTCACGCGCGGCAGCGCAGCCGGCGTGAGGCAGCCCCGGCATTTTCCACAATGGAGCCGATGCACCGGATGAGCCGCCGCGAGCGCCGCGCAATGGCGCGGGCGCAACGCGGCTTTGAGCCGGTCTCTCCCGCCTCGTTTGAACCGGCGCCTCGCGCGTCGCATGCATCGCGCGCGTCGGAAGGATATTCGGCGGGGCTCGTCGGCCCGTTGCAGGCCAAGCTCGCATCGATCCAGTCGGCTTGTCCGGGGACGCACGCGATCTCGGGCGTGCGGCATACGCGGATCGCCGGGACGCGACGGATGTCGCTCCATGCACAAGGCAAAGCCGTGGACGTGCGCGGTCCCTATGGCTGCATTTATGCACAACTCAAGGGCTGGAGCGGCGGCTACTCGACCGACGCCGGCCGTGTGCAGCACATCCACATTTCCTACGACAACGGCGGCGGACGTGAAATGGGCCTGCGGTTCGCGCATGGCGGCGGTCGCCGTCACTCGTGGCGCAACTCCTACGCGCGCTTGAGATAAGCCGACTGGGCGATAAGCCGATCGACAGCAGGCCGCCCGGACATTCGTGCCCGGGCGGCCTTCTTTTTAACCTGCGGTTAACCATGTCGTCCCACCCTCGCGGCAGAGAGGGAGCGGCAGATGCAGCGATTGCGGCTGAAGGCGGATGGGCGGATCGTCGAAGTGCTGGACGGGCGGGAAACACCACTGGTTCCCGATATGCCGCAGCCTTCGCGCAAGACCACCGTTGCGCCCGTCGTGCGCGATCTGCGGCTTCGCGCAAAACTGACCCAGGCCGAGTTCGCATCGCGTCTCGGCGTGCCTCTTGAGACAATCCGGAACTGGGAGCAGGGCAAACGTTCACCGCGTGGCCCGGCGCGGGCGCTGCTGACCGTGATCGCCCACGAACCCGACATGGTCTTCGCGGCACTCGCGCGTCGCGTGTAATCCGGTTCGCAGGCTGGAGTTCAGTATCCGCCGTTCTTGGCAATCCGGCCTGCTCGGCTCATGATATTGTTCGTATAATCACCGGGCTCACAGGAACGGCGTGCCGAGGCATGAGATGCTGACTGTAGAGGCGAATGGCGCCAGCATTCCGGCGATAGGTCTCGGAACGTGGGAATTGCGCGGCCGCGCCTGCGCTCGCATTGTCGAGCAGGCGTTGCGGCTCGGCTATCGCCATGTCGATACCGCGCAGATCTATGAGAACGAACGCGAGGTCGGTGAGGGCGTGCGGGCTTCAGGGCTCAAGCGCGCCGATGTATTCCTGACCACGAAGGTCTGGACCACGCATTTTGCGCCCAACGATCTCTTGCGGTCCACCAAGGAAAGCCTGGCGCGGCTTCGCATGACCGAAGTCGATCTGCTGTTATTGCATTGGCCCAATCCGCAAGTGCCGCTGGAGGAGACGCTGGGCGCGCTGGGGCAGGCGCAGCAACTCGGGCTTACGCGGCACATCGGTGTGTCGAACTTTACGGTGGCGCTGATCGAGGAGGCAGTCGCGAAATCCGCCGCGCCGCTGGTCTGCAATCAGGTCGAGTATCATCCGTATCTGGATCAGGCGAAGGTGCTGACGGCCTGCCGTGACAATGGCCTCGCGCTTGTGGCCTACAGTCCGGTCGCAAAGGGCCGTGTCAAGAACGCCGAGGCGCTGAACCGGATCGGCGCGCGCTATGAAAAAACCGCGGCGCAGGTTTGCCTGCGCTGGCTAATCCAGCAAAACGTGGTGGTGATCCCGCGCACGTCCAGGGTCGAGCGGCTATCGGAAAATTTCGACGTCTTCGATTTCGCGCTTGCAGACGAGGAGATGGATGAAATCTTCGCCATGGGCACGCGCGGCGGCCGCATTACCGATTTCGGTTTCGCGCCGAAATGGGATTGAACGGGGGATTGATCTTGCCGGCATGATCGCCCATGCAAGACGATCATGTTTTTCAGCCTGTCCAAGACAATCGGATTTTTCACCGTTCCGTCGAATGCGGTCGCGATGCTCTGCGTCCTCGGTGTGTTGGTGCTCGCGACGCGATTTCGCAAAACGGGATTACGCATCCTCGTGACCGGCGTGGTGCTGTTGCTGATCGCCGGGTTTTCGCCGCTCGGCAACCTGCTGTTGTTGCCGCTGACCGAGCGGTTTCCGGCATGGAGCGCGGGCGGACGTCCGCCGGACGGCATCATCGTGCTTGGCGGGTCCATCGATCCGGAGCGCAGTCAGGCGCGCGGTTCGCTCGAAATGGATGCGTCCGCCGAACGGATCATCACGATGTTGCAACTGGCGCGGCGGTTTCCCGAGGCGCGCATGGTTTTTTCGGGCGGCAGCGCCAACCTGATCGAGGCGCCTGTTCCGGAAGCGCCGGTCGCGGGCGACCTGCTGGAAGATTTCGGCACGCCACATGCACGCATCGTGCTCGAAAGCGAATCCCGTACAACTGCCGAGAACGCGACGTTCACGCGCGCCTTGGTTTCACCGAAGCCGGGTGAGCGCTGGCTGCTGGTGACGTCCGCATTTCACATGCCGCGCTCGATAGGAGCATTCCGGAAGGCTGGCTTCGACGTCGAGGCCTATCCGGTGGACTGGCGCACGCGCGGCTGGAGCGAAAGCCTGACGCCGTTCACGGCGTTGAGCGCGGGCCTTGCCCGCACCGACGTCGCCATCCACGAATGGACCGGATTGATCGCCTATTGGGCGACAGGACGCAGCAGCGAGCTGTTTCCGGGACCGCGCAAGGCGAATTGATCAAACGAGCTAGTCGTGACGCGGCAGGCCGAGGCGATACACGCCGCGGAAGTCATTCGGATCGGCGGGCTTGCCCTTGCGGTAGATCACGAGGCGGCCTGCCTGCGCGAGCGCCACGGCCGACCTTCGGATCGGCACCAGCAATCCATGCCAGTTATCTTCGGCTGCGATCGCGTGCGCGATCTCGGGCGCGCTGAGGGTTTTTGCGCCGGCGCGCGCCAGCACATCGAGAATGGCGTCGTCGAGCGATCCGCCGTCGAGAGCCTTCGAATCGGATTTGTTCATGACCATGCCATGACGCATCCGGCGCGGCGCGGCAAGCGCATGTCACCTATTTCGACATCGCCCTGTAGGCGTCAGAATCGAATTGCCTGCGCCAGATGACAACCACGATGGCCAATGTGGTGGCGATCAGCACCCATGGGCTGATGAACCAGCCGAGATAGCCGAGAGCGAACAGGAAGGCGCGCTGACCGCGATTGAAATGGCGGCCGGCGGACTGGAACAGCTTCGTGGTGCGCATCACATGCGACTGCGCCTCGGGCGTATCGCGCTTCTCGGCAAATGGCATCGCGCCAAGCAGGATCGCGACATAATTGAAGAGGCGATAGGCCCACGAGAACTTGAAGAACGCATAGACGAAAATCACGATCAGCCCGACGCACTTGATCTCCCATAGAGCAGGGGAGCTTCGTATGCCGAGCGGCAGGGTTGCCAGCACCGACATGGCTTCTTCGGTCGAGCGAAGCAACGTCAACCCGCCGCCGACGGCAAGCAGCGTGGTGGAGGCGAAGAACGCGGTTCCGTTCTGAAGCGACGCCATGATCTGCATATCGACCATTCGCGCCTCGCGGTCGAGGATACGCCGCACCCAGACCTCGCGGTAAATACTCATGCGGGCGTTCAGGCTGTTGCGGCCATGCGATGTGCGCTCAAGCGTAATCGCGTAGATTGTCCAGGCGAGGATGAAGAATGCGATCGCCGCGATGTCAGCCGTTGTGAACAGGGTCACGATCAGGTGCCTTCTTAAAGTTGCCGACACGATAGAACAGGATGCGGACGGTTGCGAGGCGGTTTCGGCGCGGCCGGATCGGTTCAGTTGCCTGCCGAGCGCCGGGCGTGGCAAAGTCGCGGTGCACGACGATTCAACCCAGGACTACGCCAGGGACCATGCGATGGCTTTGACGCTCGCGATCGGCAACAAGAACTATTCCTCATGGTCGATGCGGCCGTGGATGGCGCTGAAGGCCACCGGAATTGCTTTCGAGGAAGTCACGATCCCGCTCTATACAGGCGATGCCGACAAGCAGCGCATCCTGAATTTCACCCGGTCAGGCAAGGTGCCGGCGCTCGTCGACGGTGACATCACCGTCTGGGATTCGCTTGCGATCATCGAATACGCCGCCGAGCGATTTCCAAATGCAGGGCTCTGGCCGCGGGACGTTGCCGCGCGCGCGCATGCAAGGTCGGTGTCTGCGGAAATGCATTCGGGCTTCATGGCGCTGCGCAACGAATGCGGCATGAACATCCACCGTCCGGTTCGCGCGAAACCGCTGTCCGATGACGCTCGGGACAACATCGCCCGGATCCAGCAGATCTGGACCGAATGCCGCGCCAAGTACGGCGCGCAGGGACCATACCTGTTCGGAACGTTCAGCGGAGCGGATGCGATGTTCGCGCCAGTCGTGCATCGTTTCCGAACTTACGCCATCGACGTGACGCCGCCGGTTCGCGCCTACATGGACACGATGCTGGCGAACGCCGCGTTTCAGGAATGGACCGACGGCGCGCTGGCGGAAACGCTGATCATCGAGAAGTTCGAGATCGATTGAGACTCTACTGCCGCGCCAGCGACGGCTTTAAGGATCGCGTGATGGGTATATTGGACATGCTGACCAGCGTGATGGCAGCAAGGGCAGCGAGCGAACTGGAACCGGGCATCGTTCCGGTTGTCCTCAGTGAAGTGCTTGGCAGCGACAAGCAGGGCGGACTGTCCGCGATCGTCGCCCGGCTGGAACAGGCGGGCTTTGGCGATCAGGTGAAATCCTGGGTCGGGACCGGCCACAATCTGCCGATCAGTGCGCTTCAACTTCAGGAGGTACTCGGAAGCGCCACGGTGAGGCAGCTCGCCACGCGCTTCGGCATTCCCGTGGACCAGCTTTCGACGGTCCTGGCGGAGGTTTTACCGCCCGCCGTCGATCAAGCGAGCCCGCAGGGGACGCTTCCACCTACAGCATGAACTTGAGCGTTTAACTCACTGGAATTGCCGGAGAATTGTCTCCGCCGGAACAGGCGGCAAAATTGCGGCCTTGCACCCGGTTGGACCCTGCCTTGCCCCTTGCGCAACGCCTGAAAAGCACGGTCAACGTATTGATAAATAAAGGACAATCACCCGTTTTCCATGCGCCGGTTTGTCTGGCCAAAAGGTGGTCTGGTGTGCTACAAATCTGCCGGGCGTCAAACGGGCTATGCCGGGACAATGGCAGGCCACCAAAATGCGCGTATCGCGTGATGGAGCAGGGTGTTGAAGCACAAATACATCGTCGGAGAGACCGTCTATTTCACGGCAAGCAACGTGGCCCGTCCGGCCGCGAGTGGAACCTATGAGGTGATCCGCCTGCTGCCGACAGACGGTGACGACTGTCAGTATCGAATCAAGAGTTCGACCGAAGCCTTCGAGCGTGTAGCCAAGGAAAGCCAGCTCGCCGTCGACTGACGGAATTTTGCCGCGGTTGCGGTGCTTGGTCTTGTTCGTTGTGAAGGGGACCCCGCATGAACCGGGCATGGGCGGAATCGATCGATAGTCTGTGGCATTCGCCGAATTTGCCGATGTGGCTGACTCTTCTGGCCGCAGGCTTTTTCGCGCTTGTCTTGCTGGTGACGCTGTTTCGCGCCGAGCGGTCGGTTGCGAACGGCGCGCTGACTGTCATCACGCTTCTGGCCATCGGTATTGCCGTCACCACGATGATGCGCGCGTCGGGTGTCGCGAGCGGTCCATCCGCCGATCCCAAATCGTCAGGGCAGGCGGCTGCATCGCTTCCGGCGCTGGCGTGTCTCGATGGTCTGGCCGGTGAAAGCGTCGAGACGGCGTGCGAGAAGGCGCTGTTTGCGTCGGCTGACACCGTTGCAGCGGGCGTATCCTACACAGCGTCCCAGATCAGCCGGCTTGCGGCTTTCGGGAATGCCGCCGCAGCCGCGAAGGTGATGACGCCGGAACTCAACGCGCTGCGGCGGACGATAGAGCGCGATCGGTACGGGCTGGTTGCCCAGGTTCTCAAGACGCGCGAGGGCTGCACGCTGTCGTCGCCGTGCCCGTTCTACCAGTCGCTCACCAACTCCGCGCAGATATCCTCCAACATGAGCGAAAACCTGTATGACGGGTTCGTCGGCCGCTATGCATCGTCATGGAACGCGGCGCCCGCGGTCGCCAACGCGGTTCCGGGCTCGTCTCCGTTAGCTGCAGCATTTGGTACCGTGCCGCCGCCGGGAAAGCCGGTATCGGGTGATTTTCCGAGCGCGGCATCAATTCCCCCTATCAACATCATGACCCCCGAGACGGCTCCGCAGGGCGCACAGGCGGGGCCACGTCCGGCGGAACCGGGCGCTTCGCCGTCCGCGCGGAGCGCGCCGGCGGTGATCAATCCGCAACCGGCGCCGTCAGCCGCTGCGAAGAAAGCCGCGCCGCAGAAATCGCGTGCACAAGCTCCGGTGCAGCTTGCGCCTCCCAAGGAGAGCGCTGATAACTGATCGGTCTCCTTCAACTTGAAGCGCGTGTTTCGGCATCGCGCTGGCGATCCTGAATATGCCTCTTCATCTCATCAAGCTCAGCGTCGGCGCGACGTCCGTCAAGGATCTCAAGGGCTGGATCGCAGAGCGTGTGAAACTGGCCAAGGCGAAGGGGCAGCCGCCCCGCCACATCCACGTCACCCGCATGGCTCCCAAGCGCGTTGAGGAATTACTCGACGGCGGGTCGATCTACTGGGTCATCAAAGGCGAGATTGCCGCGCGTGAGAAAATTCTCGGCATCGAACCGTTCCGCGACAAGGACGGCATCGGGCGATGCCGCCTTGTGATGGAGCCGAAGCTGATCGCGGTGTCGCCGCGTCCGATGCGGCCGTTCCAGGGCTGGCGTTATCTCGATCCCAAGAGCGCGCCACCGGATTTGGGCAAGGCGGCCGCGAGCGTTGCCGCGATGCCTGAGCCGATGCGGCGCGAACTGCGCGAGCTTGGGCTGTTGTAAATGGCATGATCCCGAAAAGTGGAAGCCGGTTTTCGGATAAAGCTCATGCCAAAAAAGTTTAAGCCTTGATGTTGTCGATCAAGCGCGTCGTGCCGATTTTCGCCGCCACCAGCAGACGGATCGGTCCATCGTTCAGCGATGAAATGGGCGCGAGCGTCTCGGCGTGCCGCGCTTCGAGATAATCGAGTGCGAACCCGGCTTCCTTGATGACGTCAGCGCCATCGGACAACGCCGCGCTGAAGTCCTCGCCGGCGCGCAATCGCTTCGCCGTCGCCTTCAACGTGCGAAACAGCACGGTCGCAGTCCGCCGCTGATCGGGCGACAGGTAGACATTGCGCGACGACATCGCGAGGCCGTCGCGTTCGCGAATGATCGCACCGCCGATCACCTTGACGCCGAGATCGAGATCGCGCGCCATGCGCGTAACCACCTTGAGCTGCTGAAAGTCCTTCTCGCCGAACAGCGCCATATCGGGGCGCACCTGCGTGAACAGTTTGGCGACGACGGTTGCGACCCCGCCGAAAAAGTGCGGGCGAAATTTGTCCTCGAGTCCCGCGAGCGCCGGTCCCTCGGGAGCGACACGTGTGGCAAAGCCGTCCGGGTACATCGTCTTCACATCCGGATTCCAGACCAGATCGACACCCTCTGCTTTGAGTCGGGCAATGTCCTCCTTCCAGGTGCGGGGATAGGAGCCGAGATCCTCATGCGCCGCGAATTGCGTGGGGTTCACGAAGATCGACACCGCGACCTTTTTCGCGCGCCGTTTGGCGAGCCGGACCAGCGACACATGGCCGTCATGGAGCGCCCCCATGGTCGGCACAAGAGCAAGCGTCGCGTTGCGCTTGCCCAGTTCGGCGCGGGCGCGGTGAAGGGATGAAAGCGAGCGGGCGATGATGGGGGAGCGGGTCATTCGTGCCGGTGTCTGATGCAGATTGATCGTGGTTTGGGCAGCAGTCTTAACAAAGCTGCCCGTGCGAGCCAACGATGCCGGCGGCGTTCGCTCCGTCATTTGCAGGATTCATCATGAAGGTGGGTCCATTCGAATTTCCCTTGATTCTTTCCGCACTTGCCCGAAGATATCCACAGGGGAATCTTACATGCTTTTGCAGACGAGTCAGGGCCAGTCCGGGTCGACGCACGTCGTCGTGCTGGGCAACGAGAAGGGCGGGTCGGGGAAATCGACGACCGCGCTTCACGTCGCTGTCGCCCTGTTGAAGGCTGGACAGCGCGTCGCCACCATCGACCTCGATTCCCGTCAGAAGAGCTTCACCCGCTACATCGAGAATCGCCGGGCCTGGGCCCAGCGCACCGGTCTTTCCCTCGAGCTGCCGCATCATTGCTGCATCGCGTTGGGGTCGAGCATGCAGATCAACGACAACGAAATGTCGGAGTGCGAGCAATTCTCGGCGGCCGTCAGCGCGGTGGAGCGCACCTACGACTTCATCGTCATCGATACGCCGGGAACGGACAATTACCTGATGCGGCTGGCGCATTCGATGGCCGACACGCTGGTCACGCCGCTGAACGACAGCTTTCTGGATTTCGACGTTCTCGGTTCGGTCGATCCCACGACCTATTCCGTGATCGGCGAAAGCCACTATGCCACCATGGTGAAGGCCGCGCGCAAGCAGCGCCGCGATCTCGACGGCGCGACCACCGACTGGATCGTGGTGCGGAATCGCCTGTCCATGCTGGGCTCGCGCAACAAGCAACTCATCGCGGAAGGACTCGACCAGCTTTCGTTCCGGCTCGGTTTCCGCCCCGTCGACGGCTTTGCCGAGCGCGTGGTGTATCGCGAGTTCTTCCCCCGCGGCCTGACCGCGCTGGACGATCTGGACGAGGCGACATTGGGCACCCGGCCGAACATGGCCCATGTCACCGCGCGCGAAGAGGTGACGGGCCTGCTGCGTCATCTCAAGTTGCCGATCGACGAGCGAGGTCGCCGCCGTGCCGCGACCCGTGCGGAATGGTTCGCCCAAGTCGACCGCCCGCTGGAAACTCACGGACTGACTGCCTGAGTTTCCTGCCGGAGGGCTGGTTCCCGGACACCGGCCAACGGCGGTTCCGGTTCCAAAGGTACAATTTTACGCTTTGCCCGGTGAACCCGGTGGGAGATCGTCGCTTATATTAGGTAAGCAACGGTCAAATCTGGCATGTTTGATGCATCGCACAAAATAGGTGTCGAGTATCAGGCACATTGAAGGGAATTATCTTGGTTTGTCACATCCGTGTTATGATCTGGCTGGACAAGGCAGAAGGATTCCAAAACACTGTGATGACCAGGTGATCTGAACGAAAGTCAGCCCGCCCCGGTTTTTCGAGGACGTGATGAAGCGCGGAATTTTTATCCTGCTTGGACTGTTTGCGGTGGCGATTGTCGCTTACTTCACCGCGAGCAAGTGGGCGATCCGTCACGAAACCCTGACGTTTTATGATTCCGTGCGCGATCGGCCGGTGGTCGTGGCCATCGCAGTCCGGCGCGACAAGGAAATGTCGGCGAATGCGGGCCTGAGCGTATTGCCGGTCGCGATCGTCAACCACGGCAACACCGTCAAGTTCACTGAATACTCGTTCCTCGCAAACGTGCTGGCTGCGCGCGGTTACATGACAGTCAGCGTCCAGCACGATCTGGCGAGCGATGCGCCGCTGGTCACGAAAGTCGGCGAGCCATACGTGGGCCGTCTGCCGGTCTATGAGCGTGGCGTGGCGAACATCGATTTCGCCGTGGCGCAGATGAAGAAGATCCAGCCGAACGCTGACTATGACCGCCTCACAATGGTCGGCCATTCCAACGGCGGCGACATCTCGATGTATTTCGCCAAGATGCATCCGGAGAGCGTGAAGAAGGTTGTCACGCTCGACAATCTGCGCGTGCCGTTCCTCACCGAAGGCAAGTTCAAGATTCTTTCGTTCCGCTCGAAGGACGCCGTCTTCAAGCCGGATCCGGGCGTCGTGCCTGATGACGATATTTGCGAGCAATCCGGCATCACCGTGGTCAATACCGGTTTCAAGCACACCGATATGAGTGATCGCGGACCGGACAATGTGAAGACGTCGATCCAGGGCGTTCTCGACAAATTCCTGGAAGACGACAGCAAGCTGGCGCCGGTCGATACCAAAAAGATCACCGTTCCGCAGCCTGGCCCGATCGCGCAGGTTGCTCCTCCGATCAACTGACACTTCGTGATCATTGATTTGTCGCGCGTTCGTCACCGGATCGGTGGCTGCACGATTGCGTGATGCATTCTCCTGCCGGCGTTTTCACCTTGAACTGCCACATTTCGTTGGTGGCATGACATCTGCTTGTTTCCAGGCAAGCAGATCGTCAACAGAGGTGACAGTCATGGCCATCAGCACGTCTTTTCGCTCTCCAGGTCTTGTGCCATCAGGTCTTGCGCCATCGATGGGCGAGCAGATCGCGCCGATGATCAGCGATGACGAATGCGTGTCGCGTCTGGCGCGCGCCGTTGCCGACCACGACGACCGTCAGTTGAACGAGGTCGCGCAACTCATCGGGCGGCTCGCGGTGCCGATCGAATAGGCGGTCGGCGCGACTTATTTTGGCGCGCGCTTCGTATGCGCAATCTCTCTCTCCGCGTCGTCCCCGTGCGGGGAACCATGCTCCCTGATTCATCGGCGTTATCGCGATAGTTGTGTTCGTCATGGCCGGGCTTGACCCGGCCATCTTCGTCTTCACAGCGCAAAAAAGCGACCTGCCGAACATAAGTGAGCTTCGGAGCCGAACATTCAGGCTGTCGATGGACGCCCGATATGTGTCATTGACCGGGCTCAGATCGCGCTCCACATAAGATCAGTGTTCATTGTGAGCTGATATGACCCGCGATCCGACCATTCCAAAGAGCGGAGACAAGACCGTCGCAGGCCAGCGCGGCGCGTCGTCGGTCGCGCAATCCGATACGTCGGCCGACATCGCCGCGTTCGTCGCCAAGGCGCGCGCGATGACTCCGGGCAAGGCCGGTACCGGCCGCATGATCTTCGCGCTCGACGCCACCATGAGCCGGCAGCCGACATGGGACATGGCGTGCCAGTTGCAGGCCGACATGTTCCGCGAGGCCGGCAGCATTGGCGGACTGGCCGTGCGTCTCGTTTACTATCGCGGTCTCAACGAGTGCCGCGCCAGCGGGTGGATTTCGGACACCGCGCACCTTGCCAAACTCATGGCGAAGATCGATTGCCAGGGCGGCCAGACGCAACTCGGCCGCGTGCTGTCGGACGCGCGCAAGGAAGCCATCGCTTCGGGCGTGCGCGCCATCGTGTTCGTCGGCGATGCGATGGAGGAGAATGTGGATGCGCTGTGCGCCACCGCGGGTGAACTCGGCCTGCTGAAGGTGCCGTGCTTCATGTTCCAGGAGGGCAACGACCCGGCGGCTGAAGCAGCGTTCCGCGAAATCGCGCGTTTGACCGGGGGGGCGTGGTGCCGTTTCGACATGGGCTCTGCGGCGCAGTTGCGCGAGCTTCTGCGGGCGGCGGCGGCTTACGCAGCGGGCGGGCGGGACGCGCTGATGCGGCTGGCGAAGAATACGTCGGGGGCGGCGGCGCTGCTCGGGCAGATGAAGTAACTTGTGGCGCCAGACAGGCGCGGCGTTATTTCGCAATATATCGGCTTAACAAATCCCCGTATCGCCATAGATCAGGTATGCGTGTCGTCTCGGCACGCTGCTGAAGAACGATTTGCAAGGATGACCTGATTCCCATGCCGACCCTGATCGCAGGCATTGTCGCCGTCGCGCTGATCTATGTTGCCCTCAACGTCATCAAGGGCGCAGATCCGAAGTGGCTCGCGAAGATCGTTCGGGGCGGCGGCGGCGTGGTGACGCTGGCGGCCGCGGCGTTCATCGGAATCAGGGGCGAACTGGCCGTGGCAATCCCGCTCGGCATTTTCGGCGCGGGCCTGCTCGGCTGGTCGCCGTTCGGGGCGCAACTCGGCTCCGCCTGGGGCAACTACGGCCCCGGCGCGTGGAAGTCACAGGGGCAGAAGTCCCAGGTACGGTCCCAGTTTATAAAGATGACGCTCGACCACGACACCGGTGCGCTTGAGGGGCTTATTACCGCCGGACCCGAAGCGGGGCGTGTACTGGACGACTTCACGCTCGACCAACTCATTGCTCTGGCGCGGGGGTTCGACGCGGAGAGCTGGGCTCTTCTTGAAAGCTATCTGGACCGCCGGTTTCCCGCCTGGCGTGAGCACGCGCAGGGCGAAGGGACAGGCGGGGGTGGTCGCGAGGATCGCCGTGCGTCGTCGAGTGGAAAAATGACGACGGAGGAGGCCTATCAGATCCTTGGCCTGAAGCCGGGAGCGGGGCGCGATGACATCAGCCGGGCGCACCGTGGACTCATGAAGAAACTTCATCCCGACCAGGGGGGCTCGACGTATCTCGCTGCCCGGGTGAACGAAGCCAAGGACACTCTTCTTCGCAATCATCACTGACTCCAGCACGCAACATCACGCCACAAACTGCGAGCAGCTCTTTCCTCTGTGTTGAATGCCCCTGCGGGCGCCCGCCGTTGTCCGGCGTGATCGTTCCCACGATTAAGGTTTTAGAGACCAAATCTTGAAAAATGGTTGCACGCGCCGAGCCGCAACAAAGAAAAAGCCCGCGGCAGAACCGCGGGCTTTGTCGTGGATCCGGCTGAGCCGATCAGTTCCTGATGGCGATGCAGGAGATGTCGGAGCGCTTCAGCGTGCGGCAGGCGGCTTCGGCGGAATCCTGATTGAGGCCTGCGAAGCGCGCGCGATAGAGCGTCTTGTTGCCCTTCGACACCGTTTCGGTGAACGGGTCGGCATCGCTGAGCAGGCGGCTTGCGCTGCCGCGAGCCGCATCGAGCCGCTGGCGTGCTTCGCCTTCGCTTTCAAGCGCACCGACCTGAATGATCCAGCCCGAGCGCGCGACGGCCTTGATCGCGCCGTTGTGCTGCATGGTCTGGGTGGGCTGCTGCACCGGTTGTGCGGCTGCCTGCTGGACGGGTTGCCGGGCAGGCTGCTGCTGCGGCGCCGACGATGTCTGAAGTGCGATCGCCTGCGCGCCGAGCGTGGTGGGCGGCGTTCCGCGCGGGTTGGGATCTGCGTAGGCGAGGGTTTGTGCAGGAGGCGTCGCCGATGAGGACGGCGTACCGATGACAACCTGTCCGATGCCGTTGCTGGTGTTCGGCTGGGCCGGAAGCGGAGCGGGGAAATCGTTGCGCGGCTGGGCATAAGCCACAGGCCACGGTTCCGAACGTGGATCGGCCTGCCGTTCGGTTCTGGATTCGGCGGGCGCTTCAGCCTTGATGTCAGCCTTCATATCGGCCTTGGCGACAACAGCCTTTGAGGTCTCCGCGACTTCAGCCTTGCGCGGCGCAGGAATGGTGCTGGTCGAAACCGGAGCCGGTGCGCCCGGCGCTGCCGAAGCGACCTTGGTCTGCCCCATCCGGACCTGAACGGTTCTGACGCGTACCGGCGTCATCGGTTCGGCCGATCCGGGAATGGTGGCGATGGCCTGTGAGGAAATCACGCCGCTGGTCAGCGGAGCGGGAGCGGGCTTGTCCTGCGTGTCCGCGACAGCCTTGACGGGCGCACGGGGTGTGGGAAGCGGAACGGGCTCCGGCGCGGTAGACGCAACCTTGATCGCGCCTTGCACCTGAACGACGGGGCGGGACTTCGTCTCGACATTGGTGTCGGTGTCGCCGTCATCTGCGCTGGCGAGCCGGGTGTCGCCGCCGCGTTCGGTGATCGCTGCGACGGTGCGGCGGGTGGCGGCTTCATCGAGATGTTCGGCGAGCAGGTTGCGCATGATCGCGTCGCGCGAACCGCCGCTGCGGCCGCCCATCACGACACCAACCACATGCCGGTTGCCACGCTTCATCGAGGTGACGAGGTTGAAACCGGACGCGCGCGTGTAGCCGGTCTTGATGCCGTCCACGCCTTCGACGCGGCCGAGCAGCTTGTTGTGGTTGCGGATCGAGCGGCCCTTGTAGTTGAAGGCCTCGGTCGCGAAGTAGCGGTAGTATTTCGGGAAGCGATCCTGAATGGCGCGGCCGAGCGTGGCCTGATCGCGCGCCGTGGTGACCTGCGTGTCGTCCGGCAAGCCGGATGCGTTCTTGTAGACCGTCTTGCTCATGCCGAGCGCGTGCGCCTTGCGCGTCATCGCCTTGGCGAAATCATCTTCATCACCGGCGATGGCTTCCGCGATGACCACGGCTGCGTCGTTGGCGGAGCGGGTCACGAGGCCCTTGATGGCGTCTTCAACGCGGATCGACTGGCCTGGCCGCAAGCCGAGCTTGGTCGGGGCCTGCTGCGACGCATGGACCGACACATCCATCTGGGTGTCGAGTTTCATCTTGCCGCTCTCTAGCCGCTCGAACAGCATGTAGAGCGTCATGATCTTGGTGAGCGAAGCGGGATGGCGCAGGCTGTCGGCGCTGGAGGCCTGCAGGGTGCTGCCGGAATTGGCGTCGACAATGATGGAGGAGAAGGCGGGGCTGTAACTCGATACGGCGGCGTGGTGGCGGTGCCGGTGGCGCCGGCGGGCATCGGCTGTGTCGATCGTGAAAGTGACGGCCACGGAGATGGTGGCGACGCCGAGAAGGCAAAGACCAAGCGTCCGTACTGACGCTGCCGATTTGACCCCAAGCATGAATTTCCCCGTCCGATTCCCAGTGTATTCGCCTCGTTCTGAGGCCAAAATTTGGTCCGGCGCTGCCTTTCTTCTTCGGCCGCGACGTCCGTGCGAAACCGCCGCTCCAGCCATTTGACCGGATGCGCGTTCATCCAGTTAAGGCATTGGAGTTGCGCCGCTTTTCGGATTCCGGATCGAAAGCGAAAAGCGCAGGGAATCAAAGTAGGTGGGGACGGTTTCGAAAGGGTTAAGCAAGGGTTTCCGAAGCCGTCAGGATTTGTCTCGGATTTAAGACGATTGTGCGACGCACAAGATTCTTGACTTATATTGTGCGTTGCGGTATACGAAAGTCGTGGTTAGGGAGCCGGGTACCTCCCGGCAAGTGCAGGTCATCAAGTCTGGGAAAGGACCCTCTATGGTTAAGGTTGAAGAGTTTCAGCAGTACGGCAAAGAGCAGTTCGACGCAGCGGTTGCCTCTGCGAACACGTTCTCGAGCGGCCTTCAGTCGATCGCCAACGCATACGGCGAATACGCCAAGAAGTCGTTCGAAGACACCAAGTCGTTCGTCGAGAAGCTGTCGGGCGTGAAGTCGATCGAAAAGGCCATCGAAATTCAGACCGAATACGCGAAGACCTCCTACGAGACCTTCGTCGCCGAGTCGCAGAAGATCGGCGAGCTTTACACCGATCTCGCCAAGCAGGCTTTCAAGCCGTTCGAAGGCTTCGTCGCGAAGGTGACGCCGACCACCACCCACTAATTTCACGGTTCTCTCCACTGACGAAAAAGCCCGGCTCAATGCCGGGCTTTTTTATTGCGGTGTGGAGGGGCCGCTTTGTTATTTCGCGATGCGCAGTTTCGACAGCGCCGATCCGATCGAACTGAACGCCGTGTTGATGCCGCTGGCGCTCGTGGTCGCGAAGTAGTTGCTGCTGCCGCTGGCGCAGTACGACATCACGCTCGATGTGTTGTCGTTGGCCGTGTTCACCTGGATCGTATAGATCGTGATACCCGAGGCCTTGGCGTTATCGCACAGAAGCCTCTGGCGTGCGTCGATCTCCGATGCGCTCGAACTGGTGCGGTTCTGCGTGTTGTCGCCGTCGGACAGCAGGATCACGGCCTTCGTGTACTTGTAGTTGGCATCCTCCGGAGGAGCGTTGAAAGGGTCCTGTTGCAGCAGCGACAGCCAACCCCACGCCATGCCGATCGCCTGGTTGGTGTTGCCCTGCGGCTGCATCGCATCGACTTTGTTCTTCAACGCCGTCCAGTCATAGGTCAGAGGCAGGATCGACGTCGGGCAGTCGGAGTAGTTCTCCGCCGGAAACTGCGTGTTGCGATCGGAGATATTGTTTGCAGTCGCCTTTGTATTAAAGGGGGCCGTACTCAACGTATCGTATGCTGTCGGAGTATCGACACGATCCGAAACGCAGCCGGTCCATCCGTTGGATGACGTCGCCGTCCAGTTGTCGCCGCCCTTATTGGTACAGTCGGTCTGGGTCAGGAAGCCCAACGTCGTGGAGCCCCACCATCCCGCTGACTTGGTGCATGTTCCAAGATCCCAGCGGAGCCATTTTGCAGACTTGTTGGACGTATCGACGTTGACGTCCTTGGCAAAGGGCACGATCGAAACATAGACGTCGCCATTGGTCTTCGCTGCGGACTGCAACTGATCGAGAAGACTCTTCGCGGCAGTCTTCAGGGCGGTCATCTTGCCGGCACTGGCCATCGAGCCGGTATTGTCGAGCGCCAGCGCGACGCGCAGCTTGGTCGTTCCCCAGACCGTGGTCGAACTCGCACCGAAGTCGATGGCAGGATAGCCGATGACCCGCATGAAATCGGTGTTCATCGACGCCGTACCGTTCAGAACGATTTTGGAGCCCTGGCTGGCGCTGTTGGTGTAGGTCGCGGTGACGACGACACCCTGCGCCTCGGGGTGCTTGTAGAGTGAATTGAAGTAAATCTGCGCCTTCTGGTTGATTTCAGCCGCGCTCAGGCCCGTCGCATCCTTCGAGATCATCAGGGCCGCGGTATCGAGAGCGGCCTGCATGGCGGTGCGGGCGTTATTGACGCGGGCATAGTCGATCGCTGTGCCGACGCTGACCAAGATCGGAACGATCGCGATGCCAAAAAGGACGGCGACGTTGCCGCCGTCTGCGCGGCGGAAGCGGGCGAGCAATCCCAGGGCCCGGCTGAAAATCGATGCATCATTCATGGCGTCACCAGAAAAATGAGGTTCTGGGACGCGGATAGGCCGGAGGCGTGAAGAGGTAGTAAAATGCTGCGATGAATAACGGGTGCACCTGACGAGAAGGCGGCCGGCCGCGCATTCAGCGCGGTTTCATTCTTAAGGGAGGGTTGCCCGTTTCGCTCGAATTTTATCGGTTCAGCGCCCAAAAGAGCGGTGGCGGAAGGCCGGGGACGCTTGAAAATCGATGCAATGTTCATGGCGATCACCAAAAAATGGGTCATGCCATGTGATAGGTGCGGGCGATGAAGGGGCGGTAAAAGTTGCGGCCAATCTACGTAAAATGCCCCATAAAGTGCCGCTGACAGGCTGTAATCGGCGCAAATGCTGAATGGTGTTCCAACGATCTTCAGCGAATTTGGCGTGAATTGACGGCAATTGCATTAACCACGTGCAATCGCCGCAGCCTCGCAACGCTGTCTTTTCTGTACGGTTTCGGGCGGTAATGGCCTGCTTGCGGGCAGGCCAAGGGCGACCCATATTGTTAATGTAATCGGAGGCGATTTGCTGTGGGCAAAGCGCCATTTCTGGGGATTTCGAACTCTCAAGCCATGCTGCAATTGTCTTCATACCTGGAACCAGTCGCGGCGCCTCAGGCGGCCGGCGAGCAAGCCGCCAGCGTCAGCCCGCGAATGAGCAAGGATGATAACGGCAACAGCGGGCGCAGTGGCCCCGGCACGTCCGTTATTACCAAGGTCAAGCCGAAGACCAAGAAACCGAACCTGTATCGCGTCCTGATCCTGAACGACGACTACACGCCGATGGAGTTCGTCGTCCACGTTCTAGAGAAGTTCTTTAACAAGGACGTTGAAGCCGCGACCACGATCATGTTGCATGTCCATCATCACGGCATCGGCGAGTGTGGCGTTTTTACATACGAAATCGCCGAAACCAAGGTGACGCAGGTGATGGACTTTGCACGAAAACATCAGCATCCTTTGCAATGCGTGATGGAAAAGAAGTAGCCTTTGAGTCGATCCGGCGATGCCGCCGGAACATGGAACAACACAGACAGGTTGCAGGAACTGATCAAGCCGGACCGGACCACAAAACGATCGAATGACATGGCGGGGGCCATAAGGGACGCGAATGCCGACTTTCTCTCAGAGCCTTGAACAATCCCTGCACCGCGCGCTGGCTATCGCTAACGAGCGCCACCATCAGTACGCGACGCTCGAGCATCTGCTGCTTTCGCTGATCGACGACTCCGACGCCGCCGCCGTGATGCGTGCGTGCAGCGTCGATCTCGACAAGCTGCGCGGCAGCCTGGTCAACTATCTCGAAACCGAATTCGAAAATCTGGTGGCGGAAGGCGCGGACGACGCCAAGCCGACGGCCGGATTCCAGCGCGTCGTGCAGCGTGCGGTGATTCATGTGCAGTCGTCCGGCCGCGAGGAAGTTACTGGGGCCAATGTGCTGATCGCGATCTTCGCGGAGCGCGAAAGTCATGCGGCGTATTTCCTGCAGGAGCAGGACATGACCCGCTACGACGCGGTGAACTACATCAGCCATGGCATTGCGAAGCGGCCCGGCGTGTCCGAGGCGCGGCCTGTGCGCGGCGTCGACGAGGAAGCCGACACCAAGGGCAACGACGATTCCAAGAAGAAGGGTGAGGCGCTCGATACCTATTGCGTCAACCTCAACAAGAAGGCGCGCGACGGCAAGATCGATCCGGTGATCGGCCGCCACGCCGAAATCAACCGCGCCATTCAGGTGCTGTGCCGCCGCCAGAAGAACAATCCGTTGTTCGTCGGCGAGGCGGGCGTCGGCAAGACTGCGATCGCCGAAGGTCTTGCCAAGCGCATCGTCGACAGCGAAGTGCCGGAAGTGCTGGCAGCGTCCACCGTGTTCTCGCTGGACATGGGCACGCTGCTCGCGGGCACGCGCTATCGCGGCGACTTCGAGGAGCGACTCAAGCAGGTCATCAAGGAACTCGAAGCGCATCCCAATGCGATCCTGTTCATCGACGAAATCCATACGGTGATCGGCGCGGGCGCGACCTCGGGCGGGGCGATGGACGCATCCAATCTGCTGAAGCCGGCGCTGGCGTCCGGCACCATCCGCTGCATGGGGTCCACCACCTACAAGGAATACCGTCAGCACTTCGAGAAGGACCGCGCGCTGGTGCGCCGGTTCCAGAAGATCGACGTCAACGAGCCGACGGTGGATGACGCCATCGGCATCCTCAAGGGCCTCAAGCCGTATTTCGAGGACTATCACAAGCTGAAATACACCAACGAGGCCATCGAGGCCGCGGTGAACCTGTCTGCGCGTTACATCCACGACCGCAAGCTGCCGGACAAGGCGATCGACGTGATCGACGAATCCGGCGCGGCGCAGATGCTGGTGCCCGAGAACAAGCGCAAAAAGACCATCGGCATCAAGGAAATCGAAGTGACCATCGCGACGATGGCGCGGATTCCGCCGAAGTCGGTCTCGAAGGACGATGCCGAGGTGCTGAAGCATCTCGAACAGACGCTGAAGCGCACCGTGTTCGGTCAGGACAAGGCCATCGAGGCGCTGTCGGCGTCGATCAAGCTCGCCCGCGCGGGTCTGCGCGAACCGGAAAAGCCGATCGGCTCTTACCTGTTCTCAGGCCCGACCGGCGTCGGCAAGACCGAGGTCGCCAAGCAACTGGCGGCGTCGCTCGGCGTCGAACTGATCCGCTTCGATATGTCGGAGTACATGGAGCGGCATACCGTGTCGCGCCTGATAGGCGCGCCTCCGGGCTATGTCGGTTTCGACCAGGGCGGTCTGCTGACCGATGGCGTGGACCAGCATCCGCATTGCGTGGTGCTGCTCGACGAAATCGAGAAGGCGCATCCGGATCTCTACAACGTGCTGTTGCAGATCATGGATCACGGCAAGCTGACCGACCATAACGGCAAGCAGGTCAACTTCCGCAACGTCATCCTAATCATGACCACCAACGCGGGCGCCGCCGACATGGCGAAGGCTGCGTTCGGTTTCACGCGCAGCAGGCGGGAAGGCGAGGATCACGAGGCGATCAACCGGCAGTTCGCGCCGGAGTTCCGCAACCGTCTGGATGCGATCGTGTCGTTCGCGCATCTGAACCCGGACGTGATCGGCATGGTGGTCGAGAAGTTTGTGCTTCAGCTCGAAGCCCAGCTCGCGGACCGCGATGTGACCATCGAACTCTCCGAGCCCGCCAAGGCGTGGCTGGTGCAGGAAGGCTATGACGAACAGATGGGTGCGCGGCCGATGGCGCGTGTCATCCAGGAGCACATCAAGAAGCCGCTGGCGGATGAAGTGCTGTTCGGCAAGCTGAAGGGCGGCGGCCATGTCCGCGTCGTGCTCATCAAGGACGAGCAGGGCCCGGAAGCTGGTAAAGACAAGATCGGCTTCGAGTTTGTCGAAGGCCCGGTCACGCCGAAGCCTGAGAAACTGCCCGGGACGCGCAAGCGGACCGCCTCACGCAAGCCGAAGGGTGGCGATGGCGGTTCGAAAAGCCCGGCCAAGCCGCTGGCGAAGGTCTGAGCGCGAAGCTCTGGTTCCGTGACAATGAAAACCCGGCGATCGCACGATCGCCGGGTCTTTGTTTGCACGCAGCGAAATTAAAACCGTTTCAGCGCGGCGATAATCGGAAGGAACGTCGCATTGATAACTTTGGCGGCCTCCGAGGCGACCATGATGGCGGTCAATGCGACCAATGCCGTGACAATGACATACTGCGCCGTTGCGATGGCGATCAGCGGCTTCAGCAACGCGCGAGTTGCTCGCTTTAGCCCATCGCGCGGGGGCGGTGCCGCGACGACGAAGTCATCTGGAAAGTCGCTCGTGTCATCGGCGGGACAATCGGCATCGTGCGTTTGCGCAGATGTGACGTCGTGCGCCGTGCCATCCGGCGCGAAAGCCAATTTGGTGTCTGCGATCTCGTCACTCATCCCGGCGCTTTCGATGTCTGTTCACCCTAAGCTGGAGGTGGAGACGAGGCCATGACGGGCGGTGGAAAGGTTTCGTTAACGTAAACGGTTTGGCGAACAGGCATGCGCGATGCGGCAACATCCTCGTCCGATGGATAAGGGATCTTCAGCAAGCTGCTTCGGATATTCAGTTTTCCGGACTCGCTGCGCAGTTTCGCTCGCACCGATCCGCTTTTCGACACTCTCGTCTGACAAATGGTCCCGATGAAACGACGGTTCCTGATGAAGCGGCTGGCGTGTCTGGTTGCCGGTGTGGCGCTGCTGGCGATGCCGCAGATCGCGCACGCAGACGAACCGGATTCGCCCGCACCGGCGGCTGAGACAAAGCCCGCCGATCCGGCGCCAGCTGCCGCCACGGCGAAGGACGCTGATGCGCGCGAGGCGATGTGCCTGATGATCGAGTCCGCTGCATCGGCCCATGATCTGCCGCTGGAATTCTTCGCCCGCGTCATCTGGCAGGAGAGCCGGTTCCAGCCCGATGCGGTGGGGCCGGTGACGCGCAACGGCCAGCGGGCGCAGGGCGTCGCGCAATTCATGCCGGGCACGGCCAGCGAGCGCCGTCTGCTCGATCCGTTCGATCCCGTGCAGGCGCTGCCGAAGTCGGCCGAGTTCCTGCGCGAACTGCGCGATCAGTTCGGCAATCTCGGACTTGCGGCGGCGGCCTATAATGCCGGGCCGCGGCGCGTGCAGGAATGGATCGCCGGTACGGGCTACATGCCATCCGAGACGCGCAACTATGTCTTCGCAATCACCGGTGCCTCGGTGGAGGATTGGGCGGCTGCCGGCAAGGAAGGCAAGGTCAAGGATCGCGCTGCACCGGGCGGTTGCCGCGAATTGATGGCGCTGCTGCGGCGCGCGCCGAACCCGTTCATCACGGAGCTTGAACAGCGCGTGAAGCTCGGCGCGGCGATGCCGTGGGGCGTGCAACTCGCCGCCGGTTTTTCGCGCGACAGGGCGCTTGCGGCCTACGCCCGCTCCATGAAGCGGCTGAGCGCTGTGATCGGCGACCGCGATCCCAGTATTTTGAGTTCGATCTTCCGCAGCCGCGGCACGCGCACGTTCTATCAGGTGCGGGTCGGGGCGGATACGCGCGCCGCCGCGAACGACCTGTGCGACCGCATCAAGCGCGCGGGGCAGGCGTGTATCGTTCTGAAGAACGCACAGGGACGCGGCTGACACCGCGCGCCTGCGGCTGCAAATGCGCGAGCGCACTGAATCTCGTGTGACGGTTAACGGCCGCGCCAATCAATGCGCGCAAGAAACTCAATAATTACAGGGGTTTTTTACATTCGCGCGCGGCGTCTTATGCTCAACGAAATGCTAACGGCATCGCGACCATTTGACTTTAAGTTTTGCGAAACCGTTTTCCACTCATCTGGACCGGTACAGCGGAACATTTTTCCGCGTCACCGCCAGGAGGCTGTCGTGCTGACATTCGGAATGATCGGTCTTGCGTTCGCGGCGTTGTGCGTGCTCGGCACGCTGTCGTCGTCCGTGCGCGAGCCGTCGATCTGATCCATTTGACTCGCGGTGCTAAGCCCGGCTGCAAGAGACGCATGCTGCGCAGACGGCCGCGTGACGCATTTTCGCGTCGCTGCATCCTGAAAATGGCGGGCGCCGTCTCTTGACGGCAGGGTCGTTTCACCCGCGTGATGAATCAGGCGATTCATCGGTATAGCTTTCCCTTGGCACTTCCAGCTCTCGATTCCCCGAAATGGCAAAGCGCGTCCGCGGCCTTCGCGCTCGGCGTGAAATCCGCGCTGTCGTCGATTCTGGCGCTGGTGCTGTTCGGCACCTTCATCGGCGTCGGCGCTTTCGCGCATGACACCGGCTTTACGCTGGGATGGGCCTTGGCCAGCACGGTGCTGGTCTGGGCGGGACCTGCGCAAATCATCCTGATCTCGACATCTCACGCCGGGGCCTCGCTGCTGGAATCGGCGCTGGCCGTGACCGTCAGCGCGATCCGTCTGCTGCCGATGGTGGTGGCCGTGCTGCCGTTGCTGCGTTCGCCCGACACCAAGATGCGCCAGCTCGCGCTGCCGGCGCACCTGACGGCGGTGACCGTGTGGGTCGAGGGCTTCCGTTTGCTGCCGCATGTGCCGCGCGAACGGCGGATCGCCTTCATCAACGGGCTCGGCTGCGCGCTGGTGTTCCTCAGCTGTGTTGCGACGACGATCGGCTACGGCCTCGCGGCCAATCTGCCGCCGCTGCTGGCCGCCGCGATCCTGGCGCTGACGCCGCTGACATTCCTGATGTCCACGGCACGGAACGCCAACCGGCTGGTGGACAAGCTCGCGCTGGCGTTCGGGCTTGCACTCTATCCGCTGGTGCAATTGCTGCACACCGGCGTGGACATCATGATCTGCGGGGTGACCGCCGGCACCCTGGCCTTTGGCATTCATCGCTGGAGGAAGCGCAGATGACCGGGCTTTTCGGTGACGGACATGCCATCGCGTTGCTGCTGCTCGCGGGTTTTCTTTCGAACGAGGTCTGGCGCGTGATCGGCCTCGTCATCGGCGGCGGCATCGACGAGGGATCTGAGTTTCTGGTCTGGGTGAGGGCGGTCGCCGTCGCGATTCTCGCCGGCGTCATCGCGCAGATTCTGATTTCGCCGCCCGGCGCGCTGGCGACGGTGCCGGACGTGGTGCGCTATGGCGCGGCCGTGGTGGGCTTCGCGGTTTATCTGGCGGCGCGAAAGTCGGTTTTCGCCGGCGTGGTCGCAGGCGAGATCGTCATTCTCGGAAGCAAATGGTGGATTGGCTAAACCACCTTCGGAAAATCAATCCTTCAACGCAGCGATGATCCGCGTGGCGTGATCTTCCAGCACCTTGACGTCTTCCTTGCGGCTCGCCGGTGGCAGCAGCGCGACGCCTTCCATCCGGGGCATGATGTGCACATGCAGATGGAATACGACCTGTCCGCCAGCCTGCTCGCTGAATTGCTGCAAGGTGATGCCGTCGGCGTTGAATGCCTTTTTGCTGGCAATGGCGATTTTCTTCGCGGTGCGGATGACATGCGCGAGGCTATCCGGCGCGATGTCCAGAATGTTACGCGCCGGGGTCTTCGGGATCACCAGCGTATGGCCGGGCGAGCGCGGCATGATGTCGAGAAACGCGAGCGTATGTTCGTCCTCGTAAACCTTGTGGCAGGGCAACTCGCCGCGCAGGATTTTCGCAAAGATGTTGTTGGTGTCGTAAGCCGTCATGAGCGCCTCGAAATGAACAGCGTGAACAATCGCTGCGAAGACCGGCGCGGTCAAGCGCAAGAAATCCTGTCGTCTAGTCTTCGCCGTCTTTCTTGCGGAACGGTCCGGCGTCGGTCAGTTCGCGCACCGCCTCCTGCACATAACCGCGCTCGTGCTTGAGATAGTCGCGCACGGCGCGGCGCAGCGCCGGATCGGCGATATAATGCGCGGAGTAGGTGGTCTGCGGCAGGTAGCCGCGCGCGATCTTGTGTTCGCCCTGCGCGCCGGCCTCGACGCGCTTCAGTCCGCGCCGGATCGCAAAATCGATGGCCTGATAATAGCAGACCTCGAAATGCAGGAACGGATGATGCTCGACCGCGCCCCAGTGACGGCCGAACAGCGTGTCCGATCCGATGAAGTTGATCGCGCCTGCGATCCACTGGCCGTCGCGCTTCGCCATCACCAGCAGCACGTCGTCCGGCATGGTCTCGCCGATCTGGTCATAGAACGCGCGGGTGAGATAAGGCCGGCCCCATTTGCGTGAGCCGGTCTCCATGTAAAACTCGAAAAAGGCATCCCATGCGTCCGGCGTGATGTCGCCGCCGGTGAGGGGATGAATGGTGATGCCGTTGGCCAGCGCGTCCCGGCGCTCACGGCGGATCGCCTTGCGGTGGCGCGAGGCCAGCGTGGCGAGGAAATCCTCGAAGGTGCCGTAGCCGTCGTTGCGCCAGTGAAACTGCTGGTCGGTGCGTTGCAGGAATCCGTGCGCGGCGAGGAATGTCCATTCGTCTTCGCGCGCGAAGGTGACATGCACCGATGAGGCCTGGGTCGCGCCGCAGAGCGCGACCAATCCGGCTGCCAGCGACTCACGGACACGCGGTGCATCCGCGCTTTCGCGCACCAGTAGCCGAGGCCCGGTGGCCGGCGTGAACGGAACGGTGGCTTGCAGTTTCGGATAATAGCTGCCGCCGGCGCGGGCATAGGCGTCGGCCCAGCCGTGGTCGAACACGTATTCGCCCTGCGAATGATTTTTCAGGTAGCACGGCACGATGCCGACGGCCTTGCCGCCGATCCGCGCGATCAGGTGGCGCGGCGCCCAGCCGGTGCGCGCGATGGCAGAGCCTGACTCTTCCAAAGCAGCAAAAAAGGCGTGCGTCACAAACGGATTGTAGCTGCCATCTGAATTGGCACACGCATTCCACTCATCGGCCGTGATCTGGCCGATGGAGGACACCGCTTCAAGAGTGATTTCGCAGGGATCCGTCAAAGGGGGAGAGTACCGTGGCCGTGAGAAAACCGAAACCGTTCAGCATTATAGATCGGCCTTCGCGCGGATGACTTCAAGTATCTGGCATCGCGCCTTTCGGCCTACTCTGGGATGAACCCCTCGAAGGTCATCTGGTCGGCGTAACGGGAGGTGCGCGCGCGCTGTTCCGGTGTTCGCACCGTCCATGTCACAAGCGCGCAGCCGAAGATGTTGCGCGCAATCCAGGGCGCGGGCGCGGGCAAATCATCGACCCGGTAGCTGACAAAATGCGGCTGCGTCCGGAAGGCATGGCGCAATCCGGTCATCTCGCGGGTTATCGCAGGTGGCAGTTGCTTCCATTCGCCCTCGGTATAGCGCCGTTCCGCGACGATGCCGCGCGGCAGATGGGGCATCAGTTCGCGCAGCGCCATCACCTGGGCGGGATCGAACGACATTGCCGCCACGGGGCCGGCGTAGCTGGCGAGAACCTCAGCCATTCGTGTCACCAGCGTCCGGTCGCCATCGAAGCGGCTTTTCACTTCAAGCACCAGCGGCACGCGGCCGGCGACGCGCGCGCAGAGGTCGCCGAGCGTCATCATGTGTTCCGCCGTGTGCTTGAAACCCACCTGCCTGAGTTGTGCGGCGGTCAACGCGCGCAGCTCGCCGCTGCCCTGGGTGAGGCGACCTAATTCGTAGTCGTGATGCACCATCGCTTCGCTGTCGGCGGTGGGTTGCAGATCGACCTCAATGGCGAAGTTGCCTGCGACCGCAGCGTCTATCGCCGACGGCATGTTCTCGATGATGCCGCGCGCGCGGTCGTGCAAGCCGCGATGCGCGATGGGTCGCGCCGTCAGCCAGCCGGGCGCGCGGGACATCATGGTGCTATTTTTTGGAGCATGATGCTCAGGCTACCTCGAAGATGCCTTCGACTTCGACTGCGGCGTCAGAGGGAAGGGCGGCAACGCCAACCGTGGTGCGGGCATGGCGGCCCTTGTCGCCGAAAGCCGCCACCATCAGATCCGACGCGCCGTTGAGCACCTTCGGACCATCGAGGAAGTCCGGCGTCGCATTGACGAAACCACCGAGGCGCACAACGCGCGCCACCTTGTCGAGATCGCCCAGCGCCATCTTCACCTGAGCCAGCAGGTTGATCGCGCAGCCGCGCGCGGCGGCGGCGCCTTGTTCGACGGTCACGCCCGCGCCGAGCTTGCCCTTCGCAATCAGTTTGCCTTCCGGCGTGTTGCAGACCTGGCCGGAGACGAACAGCAGGTTTCCGGTGCGCACAAAGCCGACATAATTTGCCACCGGCGCATTGGGTTCATGCAACTCGACACCCAGCGCGCTCAACTTCTGCTCGACCGTTCCCGCCATATTTTTCCCCGATATTGTGCTTGATGTTTGCCCGTAATCGTAATGAAGTCCCGCATGTTGGGCGCGTCATATTTCGCCCATCGTGGTGGCACATGCAAGCGCGCGGAAACGGCGATTTTTGCTGCTGAAGTGAAGAGATTTCGCTGGTCTGCCCCGGTTGCGGCGCAATGCTGCGGCTATTATCCTTTGATTCTCATATTTTAAGGAGACGCCATGCGTCGCGCGCGCCGGATTTCAGGTTGTGGACCGATTGCCTTGCTGGTGTCAGCTGCTTTTCTCGCACCGGGTATAAATACCGTTCAGGCAGCGCCGGCGGTTTCGTTTCTCGCGCATCAGGCGGTTTACGATCTGAGCCTGAAGTCGTCGCGGGGCGGCGCCAGCGTCAACAGCGCGCGGGGCCGCATCCTGTACAATTTTGCCGGCAGCGCCTGCGAAGGCTACTCCACCGAATTCCGGCAAGTGTCGCAAATCGACACCGGCGAGGACAAGACCACGACGAGCGATCTGCGCTCGACGAGTTGGGAAGACGCCGCAGGCAAGACCTATCGTTTCAAGATCGACACCCGCATGAACGACACCGCCACGTCGTCGGTGGATGGCATCGCGGAGCGCGACGGCAAGACCATCAAGGTTCAGCTGAAGCAGCCCAAGGTGAAAACCTTCACCATCGACGGCGCGGTTTTTCCGACAGAACAGGTCAAGCTCATCATCGAAGCCGCGCGCGAGGGCAAATCGCTGCTCGAACTCGTGGTCTACGATGGCTCAGACGACGGCGAGAAGGTCTACAACACGCTGACCGTGATCGGGCAGCCGATCCCGGGCACCAAGGCGCCGGTGACGCCGGATGCCGCGACCGGCAACGAGGCCTTCAAGTCGCAGACGCGCTGGCCGGTCACCGTCAGCTATTACGATCGCGCGGCGCAGTCCTCCAAGTCGGGCGAGCAGACGCCGGTCTATGCCATGTCCTTCGAATTGTATGAGGACGGAGTCTCGCGCGCTCTGGTGCTGGACTACAACGACTTCGTCATCGCAGGCGCCATGGGCAAGATCGACATCAAGGAAACCAAGCCTTGTAAGT
Organism: Afipia sp. GW821-FHT04G03; assembly: GCF_059419985.1. Classification (NCBI taxonomy): domain Bacteria; kingdom Pseudomonadati; phylum Pseudomonadota; class Alphaproteobacteria; order Hyphomicrobiales; family Nitrobacteraceae; genus Afipia; species Afipia sp. GW821-FHT04G03. The sequence continues at coordinate 41,372 of NZ_JBWKSV010000001.1, forward strand.
AGAACGCCCGCGAGCAGGGCGGCGCGCCGTCACTCTCCCTTCGCCGGTCCGTCATAGGCAATGCCGCGCATCACCGCGGCGTTGCCGAATTTCTTGCGGACGTTGTCCATCGCGCGTTCGGCGTGGGCCGTGCGCCGGTCCAGCAAGTCCTGGTCGTCGGCTTCCGCGCCTGGCTTGAGCGCGCTGACGCCCGCGCCGATCAGCCGGAATGCGGTGCCGTCGATCTCGCGGCCAAGCATTTCGCGCACGGTGGCGAAGATGCGCGTGGCGAGCTGCGTCGGCACCTGAATGGATTGCGAGCGCGTGCGTTGCCTGAAATCCGCGGTCTTGAGCTTCAGCGTGATGGTCGAACCGGAGAGATCGCCGCTTTTAAGGCGTGACGACACTTTTTCGCATAACCGCCACAGGATTTTCTCCAGCGTTGCGAAATCCCGCACGTCGGTTCCCAGCGTCGTCTCATTCGAGATGGTCTTGGCGCCGCGGTCCGCAACGACCTTCCGGTCGTCGATGCCGCGCGCCAGCCGCCACAGCCGCCGCCCTTCGGGGCCGAACTGCTTCATCAGGTCGGTCTCGTCCGCGTGCTGCAAATCCTTGATAAGGCGGAAGCCCCGCTGCGACAGTTTCTCCTGCGACGCAGGGCCGACGCCATAGATGAATCCCACGGGCCGGTCGGCCAGCATCCCGCGTGCCTCGTCCTGATCCAGCACGGCGAAGCCACGCGGCTTGTCGAGGTCGGAGGCGATCTTGGCCAGAAACTTGTTCGCCGACAGTCCGACGGACACGGTGATTCCGATATCGCGCTCCACCTGCGAGGCAAACCGCGCAAGCACCTTCGCGGGGATCATGCCGTGCACGAGCGTGGTGCCGCTCAGATCGAGAAATGCTTCGTCGATGGACAGCGGCTCGACCAGTGGCGTCAGCGCCATCATCGCCTGACGCACCTCGCGGCCAACGCGGACATATTTCGCCATGTCAGGATAAACGACAACAGCCGAGGGACACAGGTCTAGCGCCTTGAACATCGGCATCGCCGAGCGCACGCCATAGGTGCGCGCGATGTAGCACGCCGCCGAGACGACGCCGCGCTTGCCGCCGCCGATGATCACGGGCTTGTCGGCGATGTCCGGATTGTCGCGCTTCTCGACCGTGGCGTAGAACGCATCGCAATCGATGTGGGCGAGCGTCAACGCGCCCAGCGCGCGGTGCCGGACAAGGCGGGGAGAACCGCATTCCGCGCAGCGCGGGGCTTTGGCCGTGGCGTCCGACAGGCAGTCACGGCAGAACCCCGGCGAATCGGTGGGCGGGCGGTCGCTCAATGCGTCACTCCCAGCGTGGCTCCAGAACCTCGCGTGCGTTTGCGACAGCCTGCGGCGTCAGTTGCGAGGCGTCGGCGAAAGCCTTCACGGTCGCGTCATCACGCACGATGAAATCCAGCACGCCGGCGAGGAACTTCGGGTCGGAGGCGGCGGTTCGCAACGTTTGCGGTCCGATACCGCTCTCGGTCAGGAACATCCCTAGCCGTTCCGGGTCCGACGCAAGGAAGGAGAGGGCCTGAATCGCAACAAATTCAGCAGCTTCCTGAGGGGTTGAAGGGCCTTTTGTCATTGATCGCGTTTGCCTTTCCGTAACCTATCGTCTCTATTTTGAGGCATCATGCCCGAGTCATCACGGCGTGGCGAATTCATTGGTTTCAGCACGCACGGGCATATTGCCGGAATTGGAGAGCAGGGTGGCCAAAACCGTCCTGATCGTGGAGGACAACGAGCTCAATATGAAGCTCTTCCGCGATCTGCTGGAGGCCCATGGGTATCAGACAGTCGGTACGCGGAACGGGGTTGAAGCACTCGATCTCGCTCGCAGGCACCGGCCGGATCTCATTCTCATGGATATTCAGCTTCCCGAAGTTTCCGGTCTCGACGTCACGCGCTGGATCAAGGCGGACGCCGATTTGAGAGCGATCCCTGTTGTCGCGGTCACGGCATTTGCGATGAAGGGCGATGAAGAACGTATCCGGGAAGGTGGATGCGAGGCGTACTTGTCCAAGCCGATTTCGGTTGGGAAGTTTATTGAGACGGTTCGACGGTTTGTCGGCTAGGAGAGTTGGATGTCCGCGCGCGTTCTGGTCGTTGACGACGTTCTCGCCAACGTAAAGCTGCTCGAAGCGCGGCTGTCAGCCGAGTATTTCGACGTGGTGACGGCGAACTGCGGAATGCAGGCGCTGGAAATCTGCGAACGCGCCGAGTGTGACATCGTGCTGCTCGACGTCATGATGCCCGACATCGACGGTTTCGAGGTGTGCCGCCGCCTGAAATCGAATCCGAAAACCCATTTTATCCCCGTCATCATGGTGACGGCGCTGGACAGCCCGTCCGACCGCGTGCGCGGCCTCGATGCGGGCGCCGATGACTTCCTCACCAAGCCGGTGTCGGACGTCGTGATGATTGCCCGCGTGCGCTCGCTGACGCGGCTGAAGATGATGACCGACGAATTGCGGATGCGCGCGATCACGTCGCTGGAGATCGGCGTCAACGCGCCGGAGCGCGACGCGGTCGCCGATACCGGCAAGGGCGGTCGTATTCTGCTGGTGGAAGACCGTCCGTCATCCTACGAGCGGCTTGCTCCTGTGCTTGCCACCGAACACAGCGTCGACGTGGAACCTAATCCCGCAGAGGCGGTGTTTCACGCGGCAGACGGCAACTACGATCTGCTGATCGTCTCGCTCGGACTTGAGAATTTCGACGGCCTGCGCCTCTGCAGCCAGGCGCGCTCATTGGAGCGGACCCGCAGCGTGCCGATTCTCGCGATCGCCGATGCCGACAACAACGCGCGGCTGCTGCGCGGGCTCGAGATCGGCGTCAACGACTACCTGCTGCGCCCGGTGGACAAGAACGAGTTGCTCGCCCGCGCGCGTACGCAAATCCGCAAGCGCCGCTATACCGATCACCTGCGCGACAACGTGCAGAACTCCATCGAAATGGCGATCACCGATCCTCTGACCGGTCTGCACAATCGCCGCTACATGGAAAGCCATCTGTCGACGCTGGCCGAGCAGGCCGCCATGCGGGCGAAGCCGCTGGCGCTGATGATGCTCGACATCGACTACTTCAAGTCGATCAACGACAATCACGGTCACGATGCCGGCGACGATGTGCTGCGCGAGTTCGCGGTGCGCATCCGCAAGTCCATCCGCGGCATCGATCTCGCCTGCCGTTACGGCGGCGAGGAATTCGTCATCGTGATGCCTGAGACCGACCTGCATGTCGCGGGGATGGTCGCCGAACGCCTGCGCCGGTCCATTGCCGGTGAACCGTTCGCCGTCGAAAAGGGCGCGAAGCGGATTGATGTGACCATTTCAATCGGCATCTCGACCCTGGAAACCAAAGGCGAGGCCATCGCGGATGTCCTCAAGCGGGCCGATCAGGCGCTCTATCGCGCCAAGCATGACGGTCGCAACCGCGTCGTGGCGGCTGCGGCATAAGCTGCAAGCATTCAGCGATTGTTGGGATCGAGAGTGGCGCGCCCCTGTGTGATCAGGCGTGCGCCGCGCTGGTCGCGGGTATGTATCCACAGCCAGTTCATCGCGACGGCCAGACGGTTGCGCAGGCCGATCAGAAAATAGATGTGCGCGATGCCCCAGATCCACCACGCCAGCGCGCCGCGCAATTTGATCCATCCGAAATCGATCACTGCGCGCTTCTTGCCGATCTGGGCGAGGCTTCCCGAATGCTTGTAGTGGAACGGAGCCGTGGAGGCGTCGCCCTTCAATCGCGCCTTGATGATGTTGGCGACGTGTCGTCCCTGCTGCTTGGCTGCGGGCGCGATACCCGGGACAGGTGTGCCGTCGGGCGCGTTGATCGCCACCGTATCGCCGACGGCGAAAATGTCCGGATGCCCGGGGACGGAGAGATCCGGCGACACCACCAGACGGCCCGCGCGATCCGCAGGCACGCCGAGCCATTCGGCGGCGGGTGAGGCCCGCACGCCCGCAGCCCAGATGATGGTTCTGGATTGCAGTTTTTCTCCGCCATAGATCACGCCGTCGGCGGTGCATTCCGAGACGGGCTTGCCAAGCACGATCTCGACGCCGATCCGTTCCAGCGATTGCTGTGCGTAGGCTGACAGGTCTTCGGCAAATCCGGCGAGAACGCGCGGACCGGCCTCGATGAGAAGAACGCGCGCCTTGCGCGTGTCGATGTTGCGGAAATCGGGTGGCATGGTCACCTTCGCCAGCTCCGCAATGGTCCCGGCCAGCTCGACGCCGGTGGGACCGCCGCCGATGACGACGAACGTGAGCAGGGCGCTGCGCTTCTGCGGATCGGTCTCGCGTTCCGCAAGTTCGAAGGCGAGCAGGATGCGGCGGCGAATGGTGGTCGCGTCTTCAAGCGTCTTGAGGCCGGGTGCAAACGGCTCCCATTCGTCGTGGCCGAAATAAGCGTGCCGCGCGCCGGTGGCGAGAATCAGCGTGTCGTAGGGAAGCGACCCGCCATCCTCGAGCAGAACACGACGCGCGTTGGCGTCAACGCCTGTGACCGTGCCGAGAAGTGTCGTCACCTCCGGGCGTCCGCGCAGCAAATGCCGGACCGGCCAGGCGATCTCTGAGGTGGCGAGCGACGCGGTGGCGACTTGATAAAGCAGCGGCTGGAACAGGTGATGATTCCGCCGGTCCACGATGGTGATGCTGACCGGCGCTCCGGCCAGCCTGTGCACGGTTTCCAGGCCGCCAAAGCCCGCGCCAGCGATGACAATGCGATGGGGGGAGGAGGCCGGGGTGTTCGTGGGCTGCGAGGTCATGGCGCCAGCACTCCGCTTTGGAATCGGAAAGCCAGATCGTCACCTGAAACGCAAAACGGAGCCAGAGGGCTCCGCTTTAAAACGTAAATAACTGAAATCGTTACTTGATCTTGGCTTCGCGGAACTCGACGTGCTTCTTCGCGACCGGATCGTACTTCTTCTTCACGAGCTTGTCGGTCATCGTGCGCGAGTTTTTCTTGGCGACATAGTAGAAGCCGGTATCCGCGCTGGAAACGAGCTTGACCTTGATGGTGACCGCTTTGGCCATGTTCAGAACCTCGAATGTCAGGAATCGATAGCAGTCCCGACACGCAGGGCCGCATTTGGGCCGCAACCTAGCTCCGAACGCCCCAAAGTCAAGGTTTTAAGGCTCTAAATCCCAAAAGCTTGCTCTTGGGCCGGAGGCGCGAATGGGGACGTATTTTCGGACCGAAACCCCGCTCAAACAGGGCTATTCAGCCGCATCGGCGGCCCCGCTGGCTTCGAAAAACCGGTTTTTGGGCCGGGGCAGGCCGAGATTTTCACGCAGCGTGCGGCCCTCATAGTCCTTCCGGAAGATGCCTCGCCGCTGCAGTTCCGGCACGACCTTGTCGACGAAGTCGTCGAGCCCCTGCGGTAGGAACGGGAACATGATGTTGAAGCCGTCGGAAGCATAAGTCGTCAGCCATTCTTCCATCTGGTCGGCGATGGTGACGGGCGTTCCGACGAACGATAGTCCGCCGTAACCGCCGACGCGCTGGGCAAGCTGCCGCACGGTCACATTGTTCTTGGCTGCATATTCGACCATGCGATCGCGGCCGCTCTTGCTGGCATTGCTTTCCGGAATGTCCGGCAGCGGTCCATCAGGATCGAATTTCGATGCGTCGGTGCCGAGGATCACGGAGAGACCGGCGATCGCGCTGTCGTAATGCACGAGGCCGTCGAGGGTCGCGCGCTTTTTCTGCGCTTCCTCCACCGTATCGCCGACCACCACGAATGCGCCCGGCAGGATCTTCAGGTGATCGCGGTCGCGTCCGACCTTGTCCATGCGGCTCTTGATGTCTTCATAGAGCGCTTGCGCCTGCGCGAGCGTGCCGCCGCCGGTGAACACCGCTTCGGCGGTCTCGGCGGCAAGCTGCTTGCCGGGTTCGGACGCGCCAGCCTGCACGATGACCGGCCAGCCCTGCGGCGGACGGGCGATGTTGAGCGGCCCTTTCACCGCAAGGAACTCGCCTTTGTGATTCAGCGTGTGCATTTTCTCGGGGTCGAAATAAACCCCGCTCTCGACGTCGCGCACGAAGGCGTCGTCGGCGAACGAATCCCATAAGCCGGTGACCACGTCGAAGAATTCACGGGCGCGCTTGTAGCGCTCGCCGTGTTCGACATGTTCGTCCAGTCCGAAGTTCAGTGCGGTTTCCGGATTGCCGGTGGTCACGACGTTCCAGCCGGCGCGGCCGCCGGAGATATGGTCGAGCGAGGCAAAGCGGCGTGCGACGTGATAGGGCTCGTCGTAGGTGGTCGAAGCGGTCGCGACCAGTCCAATGCGTTCCGTCGCCCCGGCCAGCGCCGCCAGCAGCGTGAACGGCTCGAATGATGTGACGGTATGGCTGCGCTTGAGCGCGTTGATCGGCATGTTCATCACCGCGAGGTGATCGGCCATGAAGAAGGCATCGAACTTGCCGTGTTCGAGTTTCTGGATGAAGCGTTTGAGATGACCAAAGTTGAAATTGGCGTCCGGGAAGCTGCCGGGATAGCGCCATGCGGCGGTGTGAATGCTGACGGGACGCATGAACGCGCCGAGGCGCAACTGGCGTGAGCTCATTTTTCTTTCCCCGGAAAGGCGAAGCGTGGACGAGACCAGCAGATTGTATGGTGGCGCGCGCTGCGCGACGCCACGGACGATTATTGCTTTTTGCCGTTCGGAAAGGGATGAATTTTCTTGTGCGACAATCACGCTTCGGAGAGCTGTTGCCGATCGCAGACCGACGTTATCCGCCCTTGAAGTCTTTCGGCGTGAAGCTGAGATCGAGCATTCGCCATTCGTTGTAGCTTTCCGCCGGCAGCATCGCGTAGGGCTGGCACTTCGCAAGGGCGTCCATGGCGCTGCGCATCAGCGCGGGCCCTTTTTCGGATGCGCTCGCTTCGATCAGCAATGGTTCCTTTGCGAGGCGCCCGTCCGGCCGGAGCGATACGCGCAGTACGACACGGACGTTGTCCGCCGGCGTGACCGATGACGGCAGGATCGAGCAGGTCTTGAGATGTTCGCGCAGGGCCGCGGCGTCCTTGACCGAGATATTTGCAGTCGCGGTCGCCTTGGCGTCGAAATCACCCGTGTTGGAGTTGGGCATCGCGAACATCGTGCCGTATTTCGCGGTGATGTCGGGCGTCGCGGTCGGCACTTCGGGCTGAGCTTGTGGCTGGGGCTGCGTGGCAGGTTGAGATGGGGCGACCTGCTTTTGTTGCTCGGCGGCCTTCTGCTGGAGCGCCGCCTGACGGGTATCCGGCTTTGATTTCGCCGCAGCGTTTTGTGACGGGGCCGGTGGCGGCGTCGGCAGAGCTTGATCCTTGGGTGCCTGTTCCTGTGGTGCTGCTTCCGCGGGTGGTTTCTGGTCCTTTTCGGACAGCGTCGGGAAATCGTAGGTCGGGTCAGGTTCTTTCGGAGCGGGCGGGGCTTCGTCCGGGGTGACCAGTTCGACGGTGATGGCTTCGGCAGCCGTCGGGTCGAACGGGCGCACGCCCGCGAGTACGAGAAGCGCAGTCATCGCCGCGACATGGACGACGACCGATATGGTGGCACCGGTACGCATGACCCGGTGGTTAAATCATCCTTGGAGGATGATGTCAGCCGCCCATAATACCGGGCCACACGATTGTCAGGATATTTTTGAGGGCAGGCGGAATGGCGAGGTGGCTAGATCAAATCGCGCCGCCAGTCGCCGCCCTGGAAGTGATAGAAGGGCACCGCCGCTGCATGTGACAGAGGTCCGGTTGCGAGGCGGTGAGACAGTTCGCGCAATACGTTTTTCGTCATCGTATGCAGGCCTTCCAGCGACGGCGACCCGAGTTCGACCCAGACCAGTTCCACCAGTTCGGCTTCGGCGTGGACGACGCCTTCAACGCTGTGGGCGATGGACGATGCGTCGGCGGTAAAAAACCGCGTATCGAAGCGCCGGACCCGGCCGGGCGGGGTAATGGCGCGGGCAATCAGGAACAGTCCGGACGGATCGGGCAACAGCCCGGCGTCGGCGAAAGGTTTCCATTCGCCTGTGAGCTTTGCAGCCGCGCCGTTCATGCGCGCGACTTTCCTGCCCAGACAGAGGCCGGTTTCCTCGCAGGCTTCGCGAATGGCCGCGACGGCCAGTGCGCGGGCGCGGGCGGGTGCGATCCGGGGGCTGCCGCCGACGAGTTTTTTCTCAAGCGCCTTGGGAATATCGGCGGCCACCGGAATCTTACTGTCGGTCGCATCGACCCGGCCGCCGGGAAACACGAACTTGCCGGGCTGGAACACGACCTTGTCGTGGCGCTTGCCGACCAGCACCTTGGGGACGCTTCCGCTGCGATCGACAAGGATCAGCGTCGCGGCATCTTTCGGGCGCCGGTAAGGATGACTGTCGTCTTCCTTTTCTTCTCGTTCAGGCGTGATCATTTCGCCACGTTCAGCTTGGCAAGGGTGCCTTCCTCGACACCTTCGGGCCGGGTCTCATCGAAACCGTGCATACGGAATGCCCACTGCAATCCCACCACGGCGCCCTTGATCGGCTGAAGCAGAACCAGCGACGCGATCAGCGTGAACGGCAGATAGAATGCAAGCTGTAGCAGCATGGACGGCGCGTAGTTGGTCTCGATCCACAACGCGATCGGCACGATGATATGTCCGACCACCACGATCACGAGATAGGCGGGCAGATCGTCGGCGCGATGATGGCTCAAATCCTGTCCGCACGCCGAGCAGTTGTCGGCGACCTTCAGGAACGCGCGGAAGATTTTGCCTTCACCGCAGTTCGGGCAGCGGCACCGCAGTCCGCGCGCCATCGCCTGCCAGACGTCGCGCTTGGGAAGCGACGCGGAGGTTTGTGTCCATGTCGCTGCGGGCATTGTGGTCCGGCTATCCATCACATCTCCTGTGAAGGGACATTATCCCTTCTTCCGTTTGCGCCCCTTGCCAGTGGCAGGCTTGCGCGATTTTTTCTTTCTGTCGGCCTTGTCGCGCCCCGGCCGGGATTTACCGCCGGGATGCGGCTTGGTATCGCGGCCGGTGCGGATGCGGCCGCCGCGCGGAGCAGGTCGCCCCTCGGACAGCAACTCGAACCGCAGCGCGCCCGCCACCGGCGCAGCTTCTACCAGACGAACCTGCACCACGTCACCTAGCCGATGCATGGCTCCGCTGCGCGATCCGATCAGGGCATGGCGGGCTTCGTCGTAGTTGTAATATTCGCTTCCCAGCGTGCGAACGGGAATGAGGCCGTCGGCGCCGGTATCCGTCAGTTTTACGAACAATCCTGCGCGTGTGACGCCCGAAATCCGCCCTTCGAACGTCGCGCCGATCCGATCCGCGAGAAAGTGCGCGATCAGGCGATCGGCGGTTTCGCGTTCCGCCTTCATGGCACGGCGCTCAGTGAGCGAAATGGCCGCGGCGACCTCGGTGAGTGTTTCAAACGTCTCGGTGTCGGGCAACGCGCCTTCGCCGAGCCCGAGCGCGCGGATCAGCGCGCGATGCACGATCAGGTCCGCGTATCGCCGGATCGGCGAGGTGAAATGCGCGTAGCGGCGCAGGTTGAGACCGAAGTGTCCGTAATTCTCGGCGGAATACTCGGCCTGCGCCTGCGAGCGCAGCACGACCTCGTTCACCATCGACTCCGCGTCGCGGCCTTTCACCTGCACAAGAATGCGGTTGAAGACCGCAGGGCGCAGCGCGCCCGTGGCGGAGAACGGCATGTCGAGGGTCTTGAGAAATTCGGTCAGATTGTGAACCTTCTCGACCGACGGCTCGTCATGCACGCGATAGATCAGCGGCAATGCTTTCTTTTCAAGCGTCTCGGCTGCGGCGACATTGGCGAGGATCATGAATTCCTCGATCAGGCGATGCGCGTCGAGCCGCTCTGGCGTCACCACACGGTCGACGGTGCCGTCCGTCTTCAGCAGGATTTTCCGTTCAGGCAAATCGAGATCGAGTGGATCGCGCTCGTTGCGCGCGCGCTTGACCACCGCATAGGCGTCGTAAAGCGGCTTGAGGATCGGATCGAGCAGGGGCCCGGTGATGTCGTCGGGCCGCCCGTCGATGGCAGCCTGCGCCTGCGCGTAACTGAGTTTCGCGGCCGAGCGCATCAGCACGCGGTGGAACGTATGCGAGCGCTTGCGGCCGTCCTTGTCGATCACCATGCGTACGGCGAGCGCGCCGCGCGGCTCGCCTGGCTTCAGTGAACACAGGTCGTTCGAGATGCGCTCCGGCAGCATCGGTACGACGCGGTCGGGGAAGTAAACCGAGTTGCCGCGCTTGAGCGCTTCGCGGTCCAGCGGCATTTGTGGCCGCACATAAAACGCGACATCGGCGATGGCGACATTGACGATGTAGCCGCCCTTGTTGTTCGAGTCAGCATCGGGCTCGGCGTGGACCGCGTCGTCGTGGTCTTTCGCATCCGGCGGATCGATCGTGATGAGCGGCACGTCGCGCCAGTCCTCGCGGCCGCTGAGGGTCGCAGGTTTCGCGTCTTCGGATTCCGCAATGACGTCGGCAGGGAATTCCTGCGGGATCTCGTGCGAGTGGATCGCGATCAGGCTGACGGCCTTCTCGGTCTTCAGCGAACCGAGGCGTTCCTTCACGCGGCCCGATGGCAGTCCGTAACCGCGCGAGCGCATCAGTTCGACGCTGACGAGGTCGCCGTCCTGCGCGCCGCCTGAATCGTTGGCGGCGATGGCAAGCTCGCGGCCGACCTGTTTCTTGTCGATCGGGATCAGCCGGCCGTCACCATTCGGCAGTGAGCGGAAGATTCCAAGGACACGGGTCTTAGCCTTGTCGAGCAGCTTGATGACACGGCCGCGATAGGCTTTCTCGTGCTTGCTGTCGGGTTTCTCGATGCGCAGCAATGCACGGTCGCCGACGCCTGCGGCGGTGCCGGGCGGCGGGCGGCGCGGGACGTGAATGCGGATGACCGGGGCAGGGCCGTCGGTTTCCTCCAGCCATTCGGCCGGAGACGCAATCAACTCGCCGTCCTTGTCGCGTCCGGTGATGTCGGCGACGATGGTCGGCGGCAGGGATTTCGGCTCTGCGACTTTCTTGCCGCGCTTTTCGATCAAGCCTTCGTCGGCCAACTCACGCAGGATGCGCCGCAGCGCTGCGCGGGACTCGTTCTTCAGTCCGAAATGCTTGGCGAGTTCGCGCGTGCCGGCTTCACCGGGTTGCGCCTTGACGAACGCGACAATGCTCTCCCTGTCGGGAAAGACGTTTGTCGCGTCGCTTTTCTTTTTCATTATCCGCGTGCTTTACCGGCGCTTTTCTTTTCAGCGACTTTGGTGATTTTGGCCGCTGCAACTTTCGGCGCTGCCGCCTTGGTGGTCTTGGCCTCCTTGGCGGCCTTCAAAGAGACCGGCTCGGCAGCATCCTTCTTGGGCGCAGCCTTTTTCGCCGCCGGCTTGGCGGCGGCTTTCTTTTTCGCAGCCGGCTTCTTCGCAACTTTCTCGGCACCGTTGAGATCGCTGGTCGCTGCCGCGGCTTTTGCCTTGGCAGGCTTCTTCGCAGCTTTCTTCGCGCCACGCTTCGGCTTGCCGCCGCCCTTGGTTGCACGCTCTTCAATGAGCGCGATGGCTTCGGGCAGCGTGATGGTCTCGGGCGTCTTGTCGCTCGGGATCGTGGCATTGATGCCATCGATGGTGACGTAGGCGCCGTAGCGTCCCGTTTTCACCATGATGGTGCCGCCACGCGCTGGGTACTCTCCGACAGGCTTGCCGGGGTCCGCGCCGAAGCGGCGGCTGGGGCCTTTCAGAACCTTTTCGGCAATCAGCGTGACTGCGCGATTGAGACCGACATTATAAACGTCGTCGCCGGCCTCCAGGCTTGCATAGGTCTTGCCGTGGCGCACGAACGGGCCGAACCGGCCGATGCCGGCGGCGATGACTTCGCCATCTTCCGGATGCGGTCCGATATCGCGCGGCAGCGACAACAGCTTCAGCGCCAGTTCGAGTTCAACATCGGCGGGCGACATGTTTTTCGGAATGCCGGCGCGCTTCGGCTTCTCGTCTTCGCCGTAATCCTTGGCGTCGCCGAGCTGGATGTAGGGGCCGAAACGTCCGGCCTTGACCATGACCTCAAGGCCCGAGACCGGATCCTTGCCGAGCGGACGGTCGCTTTGCCCGCTCGAAGCGGCGAGGGGCCGGGTGTAGCGGCACTCGGGATAGTTCGAGCAGCCGACGAAGGCGCCGAACTTGCCGGCTTTCAGATTGAGTTTGCCGTTGCCACAGCTCGGGCACTGGCGCGGATCGCCGCCATCGGCACGGGGTTCATAGATGTGTTCACCGAGCATCGCGTCGAGCACGTCGAGGACTTCGGTGACGCGCACATCCTTGATGTCATTGACCGCGCCGATGAAGTCCTTCCAGAAGTCGGCCAGCACCTGCTTCCACGAGATTTCGTTGTTGGAAATCTTGTCGAGCTTCTCTTCGAGATCGGCGGTGAAGTCGAATTCCACGTAACGCGCGAAATAGTTCTCGAGGAACGCGACCACGACGCGGCCCTTGTCCTCGCCGTGCAGCCGTTTTTTCTCGAGCTTCACGTAACCGCGATCTTTCAGCACCTGAAGAATCGACGCATAGGTCGAAGGTCGGCCGATGCCGAGTTCTTCCATGCGCTTCACCAGCGAGGCTTCCGAGAAGCGCGGCGGCGGCTCGGTGAAGTGCTGGGTGACGTCGAGTTTCTCGCGCTTGAGGTTTTCGCCCTGGTTGATGACCGGCAGGCGCTTGCTGTCCTCGTCCTCCGGATCGTCGTCGCGGCCTTCCTGATAGACCGCGAGGAAGCCGTCGAACTTCACAACCTGACCGGTGGCGCGCAATTCGAGCACCCGCGCGCCTGCTTTTGCGGCGATGTCGACGGTGGTGCGCTCCATCTCGGCGGATTCCATCTGGCTTGCGACGGTGCGCATCCAGATCAATTCGTAAAGCCGGGCCTGATCGTTATCGAGCCGGGCCTTCAGCGAAGACGGACGGCGCGACAGGTCGGTCGGGCGGATGGCTTCGTGCGCTTCCTGCGCATTCTTGGCCTTGGAGGTGTACTGGCGCGGCGTATCCGGCACGTAGGCCTTGCCGTAGTCCTCGCCGATCACCTTGCGGGCCTGCGTGATGGCGGACGGATCGATCTGCACGCCGTCGGTACGCATATAAGTAATGAGTCCGGTGGTTTCGCCGCCGATGTCGATGCCTTCGTAAAGGCGCTGCGCGATGCGCATGGTGTGCGCAGGCGCAAAGCCGAGCTTGCGGCTGGCTTCTTGCTGCAGTGTCGATGTCGTGAACGGGGACTGCGGATTGCGGCGCGCGGGCTTGGCTTCGACCGTGGTGACGGTGAAGTTGGCGGCTTCAAGCGCCTTCTTGAAATCCTCGGCTTCCGCGCCGGTGCCGATATCGAGGCGCTGAATCTTCTTGCCGTCTGCGCCGACAAGGCGCGCCTCGAAGGATTCACCGCGCGGCGTCGCCAGCGTGGTGAGCAGCGACCAGTATTCGCGCGGCACGAACTTTTCGATTTCGAGTTCGCGGTCGCAGACCAACCGCAAGGCCACCGACTGCACGCGGCCGGCCGAACGCGCGCCGGGCAGCTTGCGCCAGAGAACGGGGGAGAGGGTAAAGCCGACCAGATAATCCAGCGCGCGGCGCGCCAGATAGGCGTCGACCAGCGCGCCGTCGATCTGGCGCGGGTTCTTCATGGCCTCGGTGACGGCCTGCTTGGTGATGGCGTTGAAGACGACACGCTCGATCTTCTGATCCTTGAGCGCGCGTTTCTCCTTCATGATCTCGAGCACATGCCAGGAAATGGCTTCGCCCTCGCGATCAGGGTCGGTTGCGAGGATCAGCTTGTCGGCGCCTTTGAGCGCCTTGGCGATTTCGTTGAGACGGCCGGCCGCCTTGGGATCGTTTTCCCAGATCATCTGGAAATTCGCCTCCGGATCGACCGAGCCATTCTTGGCCGGCAGGTCGCGGACGTGACCGTATGAGGCCAAAACCTCGTAGGAGGAGCCCAAATATTTGTTGATCGTCTTGGCCTTCGCAGGCGACTCGACAATGACGAGATTCATAAGATTCCAATGACTTACAGGGGATACGCGGGCCGGAATCGCAAGATTCCATCAGGCTGGCTTGCCCGATACATGGGTAAAAGGGGGTCCTCTGTCAAATCGTGAGATGGTGATCGCTCCGGCCTTGGTTACCGAATTCGCCCCCAGGTTGTATTTTATGGGTACTTGCGATTGTGCAATTTATGCGTGTATCATGTAAAAATGCTCTTAAATTGACGATTCTGGCCTTGAAGGGTTTGCATAGATGGCCGCGCGCGACGGTCGCAGCGATTTCTTGCAGACCGAACCGGCGACCGCCGATGGCGGTCCGGCGGAAGCGGCGAGTTTCATTGCTGAGACGGTGGCGGAACTGGCGCAGCTCTCGCGTACCCATCGGCTGGATATGCTGACGCATCTGCTCGAAATGGCGCAACTCGAGGCGAATGATTTCGCCCGGCGGCAGGCGCGGCCCGGTCGTTTCTAGTTCAGGGGTTCAGGCTGAAGCCGGGGTCGCGATCCGTGTGTCGGTCTGATTGATCAGACGTCCATCCTGCGCGCGGATCTCCAGCGTACGAAGCGGCAAACCATCCTTCCGATCGACCAGCGCGCTGAATTCCTCGCCGGGCTGAATCACGAATTGCTCGCCCCACTGCCGCAACGCGACCAGCACCGGAAAAAGTCCGCGCGCCTTCGCCGTCGGCACATAGTCCTGATAGGCGCCGCCATCCGACGCCGGACTGATTTCGAGAATGCCTTCCGCGACCAGCGTGCGCAGGCGCACGGTGAGGATATTCTTCGCCACCCCGAGATTTTTCTGAAACTGGCTGAAGCGCCGCGCGCCCAGCAGCGCGTCGCGCACGATCAGCAGCGACCACCAGTCGCCGATAACGTCCAGCGACCGCGCGATGGGGCACAGATCGCCTTGAAGACTCTTGCGTTTCACGAGCAGACCCTCCGGTCACGACATTCTGGTTGCATCATAAAACTAAAAGCATTACTCAGCAAGTATGGTTTCATTATTAAACTAGATTGAACCAGGAGAGTTCCATGCGATTGAAGGGCAAAACCGCGCTGATCACCGGCGGCAACAGCGGCATCGGCCTGGCCACCGCCAAGCTGTTCGCGGCTGAGGGCGCGAAAGTCGTCATTACGGGCCGGGATCAGACAAGGCTGGATGCGGCCGCCAAGGAACTGGGCACCAACGGTTTTGCCGTTCAGGCCGACACGAACGACATAGGCGCTTTGGAGAAGGCGTTCGTGTCGGCCGCGGCGAAGTTCGGGAAGCTCGACATTCTCTTCGCGAACGCGGGCATCGCGGGCAACACGCCGGTCGGCGGCACGACGCTCGCGACGTTCGAGAGTGTGATCCGCACCAATCTGACATCGGTGTTCTTCACGGTGCAGGCCGCGCTGCCGCATCTCAACGACAACGCGTCGATCATTCTCAACGGCTCGGTCATCTCCGTGCTCGGCAATCCGGGATACTCGGCTTACGCGGCGACCAAGGCCGGCGTTCGCGCGATGGCGCGCGTGATGGCATCCGAACTGTCGCCGCGCGGCATTCGCATCAACGTCGTCGCGCCCGGCGGCACGCGCACGCCGATCTGGGGGCCGGGGATCGCGACGCCCGACGCCGAGAAGGCGCTTGAGTCCCGCATCGCGCGCGCAACGCCGCTCGGGCGCATGGGCGAAGCAGATCACATCGCCAAGACTGTCTTGTTTCTGGCGTCGGACGATGCCGCGCATGTCCAGGGTCAGGAGATCTTTGTCGACGGCGGCGCGACATCATCGCCGGCCGGCGCGCCGATCTATCGCGGATAGGAATTAGAGAAGCGAGACCATCCCGCCGCCGTGGCGCTCCAGCCGTCCTGCCAGTTCGAGTTCGAGCAGGATGGTCCGTGTCACGGCGGCTGAAACACCCGCCATGCGAATGAGATCGTCGATGCCGACGGGCGAGGGGCCAAGCAGATTGACGATGCGCGCGCGTTCGTCGGCGGCGGGTTCGTCGTCCATCGGCTGACTGTCGTCGGATTCGCCGATCGGCAATTCGACCGGACGTCCCATGATCGGCTGCACCGCGTTGATGACGTCGGCCGCCTCCGTCACCAGTGCCGCGCCTTGCTTGATGAGATCGTTGGTACCGGCGGCGCGTGGATCGAGCGGCGAGCCGGGCACGGCGAACACCTCGCGGCCCTGCTCGTTGGCAAAGCGCGCGGTGATGAGCGAGCCCGAGCGATGCGCGGCCTCGATGATGACGACGCCGAACGAGACGCCCGAGATCAGCCGGTTGCGCCGGGGAAAATCCCGCGCACGCGGGCCGTGGCCGAGCGGCATTTCGGAAATCGCGCCGCTGCCGGATGAGATGATCGCCGTCAGCAGGTCTTCGTGTTCGGGCGGATAGATCTTGTCGTGACCGCCGGCCAGCACGGCGACGGTGCCGCTCTCAAGCGTGACGCGATGCGCCGCCTGATCGATGCCGCGCGCCAGCCCCGATGCGATGACGAAACCGGCGTCACCGAGATCACGCGATAGCGTCTGTGCGAATTTCAATCCGGCGCCTGAGGCGTTGCGTGAGCCGACGATGCCGATCATCGGCCGCATCTCGACTTCAAGCGCGCCGCGGACACCAAGCAGCGGCGGTGCATCGTCGATCAGGACGAGGCGAGGCGGGTAACCGGCTTCACCGGGCGCGAGCAGCGTGACGCCGATCCGCCTGCTGTTCGCGATCTCGCGTTCGGCATCGGCCTGCGTGCAGATCCGTCCGGGTTTTGCCGCGCCGCCGCGCCGCGCGAGATCAGGCAGACGGTCCAGCGCCGCGCGTGCACTGCCGTAATGATTGACGAGGGAGCGGAAGGTACGCGGGCCGACATTGTCGGAACGGATCAGGCGCAGCCAGTCGATGCGCTGCGCGTCGGTCAATCTGGTCGTGGCTGACGTTTTGATGTCCACGCGGCCCCCGTGGGACGGGAGTGTTGCGCAACTTCAGGATGTGGACAATCCCGGTTGCGAAGGAATTACCCCTTCTTCCCGATCTTCCCCTCGGTGCCGTCCATCAGCCGCTTGATGTTGGCGCGGTGCATGATCCACAACACGATGGACATCACGGCGAACACCAGCGCGAGCGTCACGTGCTGCGACCAGAACAGCATCAGTGGAATGACCGCGCTCGCGATCAACGCCGCCAGCGACGAATAGCGGAAGATCAGCGCCACGGCGATCCAGATGCCGCAGAATGCAAGCGCGGCCGGCCAGAACAATCCGAGCAGCACGCCGATATAGGTGGCGACGCCTTTGCCGCCCTTGAACTTCAGCCATACCGGGAAAAGATGACCGGCGAACGCGCCGACGCCTGCTGAAATCGCCGCATCGGGTCCCGCGACATATCCCGCGACGATCACGGCGAGCGTGCCTTTCAGCATGTCGCCAAGGAGTGTCGCGGCGGCGAGACCCTTGTTGCCGGTGCGCAGCACGTTGGTCGCGCCGATGTTGCCGGAGCCGATGGAGCGCAGGTCCTGCGTGCCGGCGAGCTTTGTGAGGATCAGCCCGAACGGCACCGAGCCGCACAGGTAACCGAAGGCCAGCGCCAGCAGGAGAGTGCCGATCATGTTGCCTCACACATGTTCATAGACCGTGCGTCCGCCGACGATGGTGCGCGCGACGCGGCCCGTAAAGCGCGCTTCATCGAACGGCGTGTTCTTGCATTGCGACTTGAGGTCCGCCGGATCGAGCACCCACGGCGTGTCGAGATCGATCACGATCACGTCGGCGGGCGATCCCGGCCGCAGCGATCCACCGGGCAGCCCGAGCAATTCGGCGGGGCGCGTGGACATGGCGCGGATCAACGCTTTCAGTTCGAGGTCGCCGGAATGAACGAGGCGCAGTCCTGCGGACAGCATGGTCTCCAATCCGATGGCTCCGGGGGCGGCTTCCGCGAAAGGAAGGCGCTTCACCTCGACGTCCTGCGGATTGTGATCCGACATGATGACGTCGATGAGCCCGGATGCGACGGCCGCGACCAGCGCGAGACGATCGGTCTCCGTGCGCAGCGGCGGCGACAGCTTGAGGAAGGTCCGGTAGGGGCCGATGTCGTTCTCGTTCAGCGTCAGGTGATTGATCGAGGCCGACGCACTGACGTTGAGGCCGGCTTCCTTGGCGCGCTTCAGGACATCGAGCGAGTCGATGCAGGTCAGCGAGCCTGCGTGATAGCGCCCGCCGGTGAGCGCCACGAGGCGCATGTCGCGCTCCAGCACCACGGCTTCGGCAGCGTTGGGAATGCCGAACAGGCCGAGCCGCGAAGCAAGTTCGCCTTCGTTCATCACGCCTTCGCCGATCAGATGCGGGTCCTCGGTGTGATGCACGATCAGCGCATCGAAATCGCGGGCGTAGGTCAGCGCGCGGCGCATCACCAGAGCGTTCATCACGCTGCTGTCGCCGTCGGTGAAGGCCACCGCGCCCGCTGCTTTCAGCAGGCCGATCTCGGTCATTTCCTCGCCCTTCATGCCCTTGGTCAGCGCGGCCATGGGATGAATGTTGACGATGGCGGTGTCGCGCGCTCGGCGCAGGATGAAATCCACCGTCGCGGAATTGTCGATGACGGGCTTGGTGTCGGGCTGGCAGACGATGGTGGTGATGCCGCCCGCCGCTGCCGCCAGACTCGCTGAGGCAATGGTTTCCCGGTGGCCGGCACCGGGCTCGCCAACGAAGGCGCGCATGTCGATCAGGCCGGGGGCGACCACCTTGCCGGCGCAATTAATAATGTCTGTGCCTTCGGGGACTCCGGCGACACCGATGCCACGCCGCGCGTCGCGGATGGAGCCATCGGCAATCAGCACGTCGCCCGGTCCGTCGAGATCGCGAGACGGATCGATCAGGCGGGCATTGGCGAGCAGGATAGGGCGGCGATCGTTTCTCATGATGTCACGCGTTCGGCAGGTTGCGGGCGAGTGCTTCGAGCACCGCCATGCGCACTGCCACACCCATTTCGACCTGTTCGCGGATCAGCGACTGCGCGCCGTCCGCGACGATGGAGTCGATCTCGACACCGCGATTCATCGGGCCCGGATGCATGACGAGCGCATCGGGCTTGGCGTAACCGAGTTTCTTCTGGTCGAGGCCGTAATAGTGAAAATACTCGGAGCTGGACGGCACGAACGAGCCGTTCATGCGTTCGCGCTGCAACCGCAGCATCATCACGATATCCGCGCCCTCGAGACCTTCGCGCATGTCGCGCGCGACCTCGACGCCCATGCGCTCGATGCCGGACGGCAGCAGTGTGGAGGGCGCAACCACGCGGACGCGCGCACCCATCGCATTGAGCAGGATGATGTTGGAACGCGCGACCCGCGAATGCAGCACGTCGCCGCAGATTGCCACCAGCAGACCCTCGAGCCGGCCCTTGTTGCGGCGGATGGTGAGTGCGTCGAGCAGCGCCTGCGTCGGATGCTCGTGCGCGCCGTCTCCGGCGTTGATGACGGAGCCGTCAACCTTCTGGGCGAGCAGTTCGCACGCGCCGGACGCGTGATGGCGCACCACCAGAATATCCGGATGCATGGCGTTCAGCGTCACCGCGGTATCCATCAGGGTCTCGCCCTTGCGGATCGATGACGAGGCGACCGACATGTTCATGACGTCGGCGCCGAGCCGTTTGCCGGCGATCTCGAACGAGGATTGCGTGCGCGTGGAGGCTTCGAAGAACAGGTTGACCTGGGTGCGGCCGCGCAGATTGCTGCGCTTTTTATCGACCTGCCGGTTCAGTTCGACGAACTCTTCGGAGAGGTCCAGAAGGCCGGTGATATCGGCCGCGGAAAGGCCCTCGATGCCCAGCAAATGCCGGTGTCCGAGGACGAAACTCGATTTCGATGCAGTTGTCATTAAAGCAAGAGCTATAGGGAGAGTTGCCCGGCTGAGCAAGGTGGATTCGGCACTTCTGGAGTTTTCCCCCGCTGATGTCCGGGCAGGGTAAACAGGCCGAAAGCACGGTGCGGAACATTGCACTTATCGTATTTTTGCCGTCATGGCGGGGGTTGTCCCCGGCATGACATATCGGACGCCGGGTCATGAAATTTGCAATTGCAGTCTTGCTAAACGGCCTCTGGATGGCTGCCGCCATCGCCCAGCCATTGCCCGCCGATTTCGTCCACCTGCGCGATATCGATCCGACCATCATCCAGGATATGCGTTATGCCACGGCGAACAACTTTGTCGGGCGCGTGCTGAACGGCTACGAGGCGGGGGAGTGCATCGTGACCCGCAGCGTCGGCGCGGCGCTGAAGCGCGTGCAGCAGGATCTGAGACCACGCGGGCTATCGCTCAAGATGTACGATTGCTATCGCCCGCAGCGCGCAGTGGATGACATGTATGCGTGGGCGCAGGATGGACGCGAGACACCGGCGCAGCGGCGTTACAATCCGAAGATGAGCAAAGCCGATCTGTTTCGGCTCGGCTATATCGCCCGGCGCTCGGGGCATTCCACCGGCAACGCGGTAGACCTGACGCTGGTGCGGTTGCCTGCGTCCGCGCCGCCGCCGTTCGATCCCAATGCGAACTATGCCGACTGCACCGGCCCGGCGAATCTGCGTGCGCCGGACTCAAGCGTCGATATGGGCGCCGGTTACGATTGCTCCGACGAGAAAGCGCATACCGGCTCGAAAGCGATCACTGCGTCGCAGCGACAATGGCGCGCCACGCTGGTTTCCGCGATGGCGAAGCAAGGATTCGCGAACTACCGGCTCGAATGGTGGCATTTCTCGCTGCCGGGCGGAGGCCATGCGACTTTCGATTTTCCGGTGAGGAATCGGTAGCTCTGTGGCGGTTTTGGGCTTGAATTGCGGCGCGCCGATCATACTTCAAAAAGACGCGCAAACGCAGCGTGTCTGATTTAAGAAAGGCCTCCATCATGAGCAGAGGCGCTATCGCGATCACCGTCAGTCTTCTGGCCATCCTTGCGGCGACGATATGGTGGGCCTGGCAAGGCTGGGTTGCACATTCCGACGTGCAAATGTCCATTCATGGCTACATCGCCATGGGACTGGGAGTTTTCTTCTCGCTGGTTATTGGCTTCGGCTTGATGGCGCTGACATTCTACAGCAGCCGTCGGGGGTACGACGATCTTCCGCAGGCCAAGGAAAAGTCGATCGAACTGTCCGGCGATAACGAGCCGGCGACGCGCAAGATTCCCTGACTGAACCTGCGTGAAACGTACCGCGATCCGGTGTAACCTGTTGTTCTCAGCTCCGGGAACAACTCATGACGCAATCGATTCTCGCCGCCACAACCGAAGTCTTCAATCAATCGCCTCCGTTCGAGGATGTCGATCTGTATTCGCTCGATCGCCCGCTCGCGGAAGCGGTTGCGGCGAACGGCGGAGAGGGCGCGACAGCGGAGCTTGCCGATTTCGGCCGGCATTGGGGTTCGGCGGCGATGGCGCAGCGCGGCCGCATCGCCAATGAGAACACGCCAAAATTGAAGACCTACGACGCGCGCGGATTTCGGCGCGACGAGGTCGAATTTCATCCGGCCTATCATGAATTGATGGCGCATAGCGCCCATGCCGGACTTCACAACGCGACGTGGAACGAGAGCGGCGAGGCCGCGGGCGGCGCGTCCGAAGTGGTGCGCGGCGCGAAATTTTTCATCGCTGCACAGGTCGAGACCGGACATCTGTGCCCGATCACAATGACGCGCGCTGCGGTCGGCGCGCTGTCAGTGGATCCCGCGTTGCGCGCCAAGGTGATGCCGGTGCTCGGCACGCGCTCTTACGATCCGGCGTTCGCGCCGTGGTGGACCAAGCGCGGCATGACCATGGGCATGGGCATGACGGAGAAGCAGGGCGGCACCGACGTGCGCGCCAACATCACCCGCGCCGTGCGCGACGGCGACGCTTACCGCATCACCGGGCACAAATGGTTCATGTCGGCGCCGATGTGCGACGCATTCTTGGTTCTCGCGCAGGCCGAAGGCGGGCTGACCTGTTTCTTCATGCCGCGTTTCGCGCCGGACGGCTCAGTCAACGGCATTCACTTCCAGCGTTTGAAGGACAAGCTCGGCAACCGCTCGAATGCGTCGTCGGAAGTTGTTTTTGAAAATGCTTACGCGCTGCGCCTCGGCGACCAGGGGCGCGGCGTGCCGACCATCATCCAGATGGTTTCGCTGACCCGGCAGGATTGTTCGCTGGCGTCCGCCGGTCTGATGCGCTCGGGATTGGCGCACGCGCTGCATCACACGCGCCATCGCAGCGTGTTCCAGAAGCATCTCGCCGATCAGCCGCTGATGCGCAGCGTACTCGCCGATATGGCACTGCATGTGGAAGCCTCAACCGCGCTGGTGATGCGGTTGTGCCGCTCGTTCGACCGCGCGCCGACGGAGCGCGCCGAAGCGGCCTATATGCGATTGCTGACGCCGGTGGTGAAATACTGGACCTGCAAAAGTTCACCGGGTTTTCTCTACGAGGCGATGGAGTGCCTCGGCGGCAATGGCTACGTCGAGGAGGGCATCCTGGCGCGGCATTATCGCGAGTCGCCGGTCAACGCGATCTGGGAAGGTTCCGGCAACGTGATGTGTCTCGACGTGCTGCGCGCGCTGTCGCGCGAGGCGGATGCCGCGGCGGATGTGCTGCGCGGCCTTGTCGATCACACAAGGGGACTTCCCGGCGTGGTCGAAGCAGTGGCGTTCATCGCGAAGTCTTTCCGCCAGCCTGACGCCGAACGGGTTGCCCGGCTCGCGGTGGAGAAGCTGGCGCTGGTTGCGGCAGCCGCCGCGCTCAACGAGGTGTCGCCGAAACATGCCGAATTGTTCGCGGCGACGCGGCTCGGTGCGGATCACGGCAATCTCTACGGCGCGGTCGATCTTGCAAATGACGACATCCGCGGTTTGCTGGATCGCGCATTACCTGCTTGACCGTACCAGCGAATTGCCGGAGCGCCCACGATGACTGTTGCCGAAGGCCCTGCCGACCTCGCGCCGGTGTCGCCACCGGGCAAGAGCCGCGAGCCGCGGGTCTGGAAATTTGTCGGAACCAGTCTGTGGGGTCTCGTGCTGTTCGGCGCGATCTTCCTGGGGCAGATCACCGTGGTCGGCTGGTTTCTCCTGCGCGCAGGCGATGCCATCGACGGCCAGTCCATGCAGGCCGTGGCAGCCAACGGCCGCGTTATTTCCTTGTCGGTCATCATGGGTCTGCCGCCGGTTCTGCTCGTGCTGTGGGTCGCAATACGATGGTCGGGGGTTTCGTTCGCGGATTATCTCGCGTTGCGCTGGCCTGCGTGGTGGACCCTCGCGAAGGGTGTCGGAAGCCTCTTCCTGTTGATGGTTGCTTGCGAAATCGTCTCACGGCTCGCCGGCCGCGAGCCATCGCCCGGGTTCATGGTCGATGTTTTGAAAACGGCGCGGGCCGACGGGGCGCTATGGCTGTTGGTCTTCGCGTTCTGCGTGGCCGCGCCAGCGATGGAGGAATTCTTCGCGCGCGGGTTTCTCTACCGCGGATGGTCGGAGTCGTTTCTGAGGCCGGCCGGAGCGATCATCCTGTCGTCGACCGTATGGACGGCGATGCATCTGCAATACGACTGGTTCTTCCTGGGGCAGGTGTTCTCCATCGGACTGCTGCTCGGCTACCTGCGGTATCGCAGCGGTTCGACCTGGCTGACGGTGATCCTGCACGGCATCAACAACCTCGCCGCGACGGTGCAGAGCTTTCTGCTCGCGAATGGGTCGTAGGCGTTTTTCGCTGGACATGATCCTTTCCGAAAACCGGTGCCCACTTTTCGGGGATCATGTCACCAGCGTGATGATGATGGGCATGGTGATGACGGCGAGCGCGGTTTGCAGCGTCAGGATTTCGGCGACCAGCGGTGCGTCGCCGCCCATCTGCCGCGCCAGCACATAGGCGCTGGACGCCGTCGGCACCGAAGCGCAGCACGCGACGATCGCGAGATTGGGCCCGGTGAGCTTGAACGCGAGCCCGAGCCCGATCGCGAATGCGGGCATTACGATCAGCTTCAGCACGCAGGTCAGAAGTGCGGGCGCATCAGGGCGCAGCACGCCCTTGAGTTGCAATCCAGCTCCGACCACCAGCAGTCCCAGCGCCAGCGACGAGCGTCCGAGAGCGTCGATCAGATCGTTGACGAAGGTTGGAAAGGAAACTCCGGTCAGGTTGGCCGCGAGTCCGAGCGCACACGCCCATATGAATGGATTCTTCGCGATCGTCAGAAGAATATGAGCCCACGACAGCCGGGTGGGCGCGGCGTAGTGCGCGAGAACCCAGACGGCCATGATGTTGAGAATGGGGATCATCGCCACCATCGCCACGGAAGCGAGGGTGAGCCCGACCGCGCCATAAAGATTTCCCGCCACCGCGAGCGCGACGTAGGTCTGCCAGCGGCAGGCGCATTGAAAGACCGATGTAAACGCTGGTCCGCTGACGCCCATCCGTTTCATCAGAACGGGCCGCAATGCAAAGCACAGTCCTGCCATCAGCAGCACCGCAATCAGCAGCGCACCGCCGACGCCCGCGACCGGGACGCTGGCGAGATCGGCGCGCGCCAATGTCTGGAACAGCAAGGCTGGGAACAACACGTAGTAGACGAGTTGTTCGACCCCGAGCCAGTGAGCGTCTTCCTTCAGCAGGACGCGCTTCAGGCAAAATCCCATGACAATCAGAAGAAACACCGGGAGCAATGCGGCAGCCACGAGCAACATCGGTTACGGCTTTCCCGGCACTTGCCGCAGTACGGACAGGCGGTCCAGCGCGCCTTGCAAAATGAAAATCGCGGCGTGTTCGTCGATCACCTTGGCGCGTCTGGCGCGGCTCATATCCATGTCGATCAGTTCGCGTTCCACCGCGACGGTGGACAGCCGCTCGTCCCAGAGCCCGATGGCAAGCTCCGTGAGCCTGGAAAAATTCCGCGCGAAGGCGCGGGTCGATTGCGCGCGCGGTCCCTCGCTGCCGTCCATATTGATGGGCAGGCCGAGGATGAAGCCCGCGACGTTGCGCTCGGTGGACAGTGCGAGCAACCGTGCTGCATCGGCGGTGAAGGTTTTGCGCTGAATAGTCTCGACGCCGGTCGCAAGTTTGCGGTCGGGATCGGAGACGGCGACCCCGATCGTCTTGGTGCCGAGGTCGAGCCCGATCAGGGCGCCTCGGACGGGCCAGAGCGCGGCGGCCTCGGTCAACGGGAGAATGGATGCAGGCATGGTCTTCGCTTAACACGCAGCACGCCGGTGGTGCAAAGCGCAGTTGCACGCCACACGCTGCGAAAGGGGCATAGCCGCCTTGTCCGGCGACATGCTAGATCTGGGCCTGCCCCGGCAACGATGCCGCCGCCAAATCCCCATCGCGCGAATTCCTGTCATGAATGAGCAAACCATGTGGCCTGACCGCAGACTTCTCGACCTCTTCAAGATCAGCGTTCCAATCGTGCAGGCGCCTATGGCGTCCGCGATGGATTCCGAGCTTGTGATCGCAGCCAGTGAGGCGGGGGCGCTCGGTTCGCTGCCCTGCGCGACCATTTCAGTCGAAAAGGCGCGCGAGCAAATCGGCATCATCCGTCAACGCGTCACCGCGCCGCTGAGCATGAACTTCTTCTGTCACACGGCGGTCGATGTCGATCCGGCGCGCGAGGCGGGATGGCGCAAGCGGCTGACGGCTTACTTTGAAGAATTGGGACTCGACCCGGGCATGTCGGTGCCGGCGGCCAATCGCGCGCCGTTCGATGCGGCGATGTGCGAACTGGTCGAGGAGATGAAGCCTGAGGTCGTCAGCTTTCATTTCGGCCTTCCCGACAAGACGCTGCTGAAGCGCGTCAAGGCAACCGGATGCGTGGTGATCGGCTGCGCTACCGTGGTGAAGGAAGCGGTCTGGCTCGAGCAGAACGGCGTGGATGCCATCGTTGCGCAAGGCGCAGAGGCGGGCGGTCATCGTGGAATGTTCCTCACCGACAACATCGCCTCGCAGCCCGGCACGATGTCGCTGGTGCCGCAGGTGGTAGATGCGGTGCGCGTGCCAGTGATCGCGGCGGGCGGCATCGCCGATGGACGGGGCATCGCGGCCGCCTTCGCGCTGGGCGCGGCCGGTGTGCAAATCGGAACAGCCTATTTGCGGACCCCGGAATCCAGGGTCAGCGCGTTAGGGCAGGCGGCTATTGCCGGGGCCACGGACGATTCCACTGTCATCACCAATGTCATGACGGGCCGTCCGGCGCGCGGCGTCGCCAATCGTGTCATGCGCGAAGTCGGGCCGGTGTCGTCCGATGCGCCGACGTTCCCCCATGCAGCTACGGCGCTTGCGCCGCTCAAGGCGGCTGCGGAAAAGCAGGGACGGGTGGACTTCACCAATCTTTGGGCCGGTCAGTCGGCGGCGCTTGGCCGTCAGATCGGCGCGGCGGACCTGACGCGTGCGCTGGCCGCCGAAGGTCTCGCTTGTCTGAAGCGACTGGCGGAATAAATATTCCGCAGCGGGTTTGACATTCTGAACGGCTCCGCATACCCGCGCCAGCGGTTTGGCGATCTGCCCGTTCTTTATCTCTTGCCCGCCGGATCGACTGCTGTTGCCCTTCACGACGGCCGGGAAGGATGTGGAACACATCCATTGTGTGATCACCCTGTTCGCGGAAGATAACCGTTCGCCGTTTGAGGTGATGCGGAAGTCCGGTTCGCCGGACGCATAATGACGGGAACACGCCTTCGTCCCGTCTCAGGCGAATACCGCAAGAAACTGATATTATTGCGCTAATTCAGGCGATGGTGATGGGTCCGCGACTTATTTGACGTTGGCGATCCACGCCGAATGTTCTATGAGGGCGGCAGAAACGTCGTCCCCGGAGCCTTCATTATATGTCAGTCGATGCCGCCACCGTCCGCCGGATCGCGCACCTTGCGCGGATCGCCGTGAAGGATGAGGAAGTATCTCATCTGCAGGGCGAACTGAACGCGATGCTGGCGTTCATCGAGCAACTGTCGGAAGTCGATATCGACGGTGTCGAGCCGATGACTTCGGTGATGCCGATGGACATGAAGAAGCGGGCCGACGTCGTCACCGATGGCGAGATCCCCGACAAGGTTCTCGCCAACGCGCCTGCCACCGAGGATCATTTCTTCCTGGTGCCTAAAGTCGTCGAATAATTCGGAGGCCATGTCATGTGCCTGTTGTGCAGCGACGAGAAGGCCTACGCGGCCTACATGGTCTATCTCGATGAGATGGAACGGCAGGGAAAGAATGTCGATCCCGACAAGGCCATCGATGCAGTGATTGACATGCTCGAAGCCGAGGCGGCACAAGTTAAGAAGAACAAGTCTCCCTTTCACTGCGACCCGATTGAAGAATGAATGACTGATCTCACTTCGTTGACGCTTGCCGATGCCCGCGAAGGCCTCACGCAAAAATCCTTCACCGCGCTTGAATTGACCGACGCACATCTGGCCGCGATGGAAAAGGCGCGCGTGCTGAATGCCTATGTGCTGGAGACGCCGGAGCACGCGCGCGCGCAGGCACGCGCGGCGGACGTAACAATCGCGAAGGGCGAGGCGGGTCCGCTGGCGGGAATTCCACTCGGTATCAAGGATCTGTTTGCCACCACTGGCGTTCGCACCACGGCGTGCTCGAAGATACTCGGCAATTTCATTCCGCCCTACGAATCCACCGTGACCTCGCAGCTCTGGCGCGACGGCGCGGTGATGCTCGGCAAACTCAACAACGACGAATTCGCGATGGGCTCGTCCAACGAGACCTCGGCGTTCGGACCCGTCGTCAATCCGTGGCGGCGGCGCCATCCTGCGGTCAACGCGCGGCCACCCAATGCGGACAACGCCAAGGTGGGGCGAATTGAGTTTCCGGAACTCGACGACGCCAAACTGGTTCCGGGTGGCTCGTCCGGCGGTTCCGCTTCGGCGGTTGCAGCCAATCTCTGTCTGGGTGCGACCGGCACCGACACGGGCGGCTCGATCCGCCAGCCGGCGGCGTTCACCGGCATCGTCGGCATCAAGCCGACTTACGGACGCTGTTCGCGCTGGGGTATCGTGGCATTCGCCTCGTCGCTGGATCAGGCAGGGCCGTTCGCGCGCACCGTGCGCGATACCGCGATCCTGATGCGCTCGATGGCTGGCCACGATCCGAAGGACACGACCTCAGTCGATCGGCCGGTGCCCGACTATGAAGCCGCGATCGGCAAGTCGGTGAAGGGCATGAAGATCGGTATTCCGAAGGAATATCGTCTCGACGGCATGTCCGGCGAAATAGAGAAGCTGTGGACGCAGGGCGCGGACTGGCTCAAGGCTGCAGGCGCGGAACTGGTCAAGGTGTCGCTGCCTCACACGAAATACGCGCTGCCTGCTTACTACGTCGTGGCGCCTGCCGAAGCTTCTTCCAATCTCGCGCGTTACGATGGCGTGCGTTACGGCGCGCGCGTCAACGGCAAGAACATCGCGGAGATGTACGAGAACACCCGCGCCGCCGGTTTCGGGCCTGAGGTCCGCCGCCGCATTATGATCGGCACTTACGTGCTCTCCGCGGGTTACTACGACGCTTATTATCTGCGCGCGCAGAAAGTCCGGACGTTGATCAAGAAGGATTTCGAGGACGTGTTCGCGCAGGGCATCAGCGCAATCCTGACCCCGGCGACGCCGTCGGCTGCTTTCGGCATTGGTGAGAAGGGCCAGGCCGATCCGGTCGAGATGTACCTCAACGACATCTTCACAGTGACGGTGAATATGGCGGGATTGCCCGGCATCGCGGTTCCCGCAGGCCAGGACGGACAGGGATTGCCACTCGGCCTGCAACTGATCGGCCGCCCGTTCGACGAAGAGACGTTATTCTCGCTTGGCGACGTGATCGAGCAGTCGGCAGGGCACTTTACACCCGGGAAATGGTGGGTATGACGCGGCCGGACACTTCACGGCTTTTCGCGTTGCAATTGGAGTGCGACCCCGGCATGTTTCATCCATGAGCGCCGATGACGGTACGCCGCCTCCCGAGCAGGTCGATCAGCTTCTAAGTTCGCCTTCGCTGGTCCGCGCCATTGAGAACGACAAGTACAAGCATCTGCTGGACAGTGTTCCGGTCGCGGTCGCCGTATCGCGCGGATCGGGAGCCATTCAATACATCGCTTATGCCAATGCCGCTTTCGAGGCCGTCATCGGCATGGCGGTGGCGGATGTCGAGGGCAAGCCGTGGTCGTGCCTCGACGGATTCCAGAACGAAGACGATCCGCTGCAGACGCTGGGACAGGCCATTGCCGACGGCGAAGATTTCATCGGTGTCTTCCGGCCCGTTCAGGCCGATGGCCGCATCGTGATTGTGCAGGCCTATGCGTCGGTCATCGAAAGCGATGACGGCGTCGAGAATTTCCGGATCGCGGCATTGGTCGACGTCGGCGGCCGTGAGCGCGCGCAGCTCGAGCAGTACGAAACCCAGATCCGCGAGCGCGATACGCTGATGCGCGAGTTGCAGCATCGCGTGAAGAACAACCTTCAATTGATCACCGCATTGATCCGCCTCGAGGCGCGGTCGGCGACCGAGGGTGAATCCGTGGCGCTGGCTCGGCTCGCGAGTCGCATCGACGCGTTGACGGTGCTGTATCGCGCGCTGTCCGCCGAGGATGCGGGAGACGACATCGATCTCGGGCAATACCTGACGGATGTCGCGGGCGCGGTCATGAAGGCGAATGCGGGACCGGAGATCGAATACGAGGTGCAGGCGGATTACTGCCTGCTGTCGATCAACATTGCGATGCCGGTCGGCCTGCTGGTCAACGAGATGCTCACCAACGCGCTGAAGTACGCCTTCGCCGGACGCAGCAGCGGTTTGCTAAAGGTGATCTGCAAGCTGGATGGCGAACGAATCTCCGTTGTCGTCTCCGATGACGGCGTCGGTATTGGCAATACCGTGTGGCCGGCGCCTCGCAAGCTTGGCGCGCTGGTTCTCCAGACGCTCAGGGAAAATGCGAAGAACGTCCAGTTCGATGTCACCAGTATACCGGGGCAGGGAACTTTCTTCACATTGCTGTTCGACCGGAAGTCGTCGAAGCAGATTCCGAACTAGCTCTTCGGTACATCAACCGCCTTGCATTAACCACGTTGCCCGCGTGAAAACCTGTGACGAAGGTTGTGTTAGGCGTTTTTTGCGGAAGCGGTGATAATCCGTTCTTCCCAGTTCTGGTGGTTCATGCGTCGCGTGCGGTCCCTTTTCGGTTTTGCGTTCTGTTGCGCGGCGTTGCTCGGTTGCGCGTCGATTCAGAACGCACCGGTCAACCTTCCGGGCGCGTCGGATAGCCTCGGCGACCGGGGAAACATTGGGTTCGGCGAGACGACGAGCCACGACGATACCGTCGTGGGCCTGTCGTTTTCCGGCGGCGGAACCCGCGCAGCCGCATTTTCCTTCGGCGTGTTGTCCGAACTCGAGCGGATTCCGGTGCGCGGCGCGCAGGGGGCGATGATCGACCGCGTTGAATTCATCTCCGGCGTCTCCGGCGGATCGGTGACCGCAGCCTATTACGGCCTCCGGAAGCGGGCCGGACTGGCCGATTTCCGCGAAAAGTTTCTGCTGCGCAACGCGGAGGAGGGACTTCAGACGAATTTGACGCTCGCGACCCTGTCGCGCGCGGTTGCGGGCGGCATCAATGACTCGACCGGCTTCCCGCGCTGGCTGGACGCCAACCTGTTTCAGGGCGCGACGTTCCGCGATCTCGGCCTCGAAAGCCGGCCGCAGGTCTGGATCAATGCATCGGACATCTATAACCGAACGCCGTTCGTGTTCGGCGCTGTCGCGTTTCGCGCCATGTGCAGCAACCTGTCGGAATATCCATTGGCGAATGCGGTGGCGGCGTCCGCAGCGGTGCCGGTGGCATTCGCGCCGGTCGTCATCCAGACCTTCCCGGGCAAGTGCAACGACCGGCTGCCGTCCTGGGTTGCCCGCGCGCGGGACAATGCCAACGCGCCACCGATGCTGAACTCGTTCGCGAAGGCGATCAGCCGCTATCACGACGGCTCGATGCCTTACATCAAGCTGCTCGACGGCGGCCTGGTCGATAACTACGGCCTCGCGGGGTTCACCATCGCGCGGCTGTCGTCGGATACGCCTTACGGGCCGCTGTCGCCCCGGCAGGCCGTGCGGCTGCGACGCGGTATGTTTCTGGTGGTGGACGCCAAGACCGGCGTCTCTGGCAACTGGATCAACACCATCGAGGGACCGACCGGAGCGGATCTTATGAAGGCTGCGGCCGATACCGCCATCGACGCCAGCGTCGCGGGCAGCTTCACCGCGTTCAACGCGACCATGAACGATTGGCAGGCCGCGCTGGTGCGCTGGCGTTGCGGGTTGTCAGCCGCCGATCGTGCGAAGTATGGCGCGCGTCCCGGCTGGAATTGCCGCGACCTGAAATTCTACGTGGGCCGGGTCGGCTTCGACCAACTCGATCAGGCGCGCGCCGCCGAGCTTGAAGTGATCCCCACCCGTTTCCGGCTGCCGCCGGAGCAGGTCGACAATGTGATCGCCGCCGGGCGCGATGCTCTGCGTGCAAGCCCGACATTGCGCAGCTTCGCGGCAGGGCTTTGAGCCAATTCGGGGTTTTCTCGCCCGCGCGAGCAGGGTAAAAGCCGCCCATGAACGCACCTGTGAAACCTTCAAAGCTCATCAAGGGCGCCACCGGCGACTGGGAAATGGTCATCGGCCTGGAGATCCACGCCCAGGTCACGTCCAACTCCAAGCTGTTCTCGGGCGCGTCGACCGAATTCGGCGGTGCGCCGAACGATCATGTCTCGCTGGTGGATGCGGCGATGCCCGGGATGCTGCCGGTCATCAATCAGGAGTGCGTGGCGCAGGCGATCAGAACCGGCCTTGGCCTCAATGCGCAGATCAACCTGAAGTCGACCTTCGATCGCAAGAATTACTTCTATCCTGACCTGCCGCAGGGCTACCAGATCAGCCAGTACAAGTCGCCGATCGTCGGCGAAGGCGAGGTCGTGATCGAGGTTCGTGACGGCGAAAGCATCACGGTGGGCATCGAGCGCCTGCATCTGGAGCAGGACGCCGGCAAATCACTGCACGACCAGCATCCGACCATGTCGTTCGTGGACCTCAACCGCTCCGGCGTGGCGCTGATGGAGATCGTCTCCAAGCCGGACATGCGGTCGTCCGAGGAGGCGCAGGCCTACGTCGCCAAGGTGCGGACCATTCTGCGCTACCTCGGCACCTGCGACGGCGACATGGAGAAGGGCAACCTGCGCGCGGACCTCAACGTCTCGGTGCGCAAGCCTGGTGCGCCGTTCGGGACCCGCTGCGAGATCAAGAACGTCAACTCGATCCGGTTCATGGGGCAGGCCATCGACTATGAGGCCCGCCGCCAGATCGGCATCCTCGAAGACGGCGGCACCATCGATCAGGAAACCCGGCTGTACGATCCGAACAAGGGCGAGACCCGCTCGATGCGGTCCAAGGAAGAAGCGCACGACTATCGCTACTTCCCGGACCCCGATCTGCTGCCGCTGGAGTTCACCTCAGCCTATGTGGACGACCTGAAATCGAAGCTGCCGGAATTGCCCGACGCTAAGCGGGCAAGGTTCATGGCCGATTTCGGCCTGACGCCGTATGACGCCAGCGTGCTGGTCGCCGAGCGGGAGAGCGCGGACTTCTACGAAGACGTGCTGGCGAAGCTCGCCGACAAGGCGCGCGACGGCAAACTGGCCGCCAACTGGGTCATCAACGAACTGTTCGGCCGTCTCAACAAGGAAGGGCAGGATATTTCTGCGTCTCCCGTCTCGGCGGCGCAAATGGGCGCGATCGTCGGTCTGATCGGAGAAGAAACCATCTCGGGAAAGATCGCGAAGGACCTGTTCGAGATCGTCTGGACCAAGGGCGGCGATCCACGCGCGCTGGTCGACAACCTCGGGATGAAGCAGGTGACCGATCTCGGCGCCATCGGGAAGGTGGTGGATGACATCATCGCCGCAAATCCGGACAAGGCCGAACAGGCGCGCGCCAAGCCGCAGCTCATGGGCTGGTTTGTCGGTCAGGTGATGAAGTCATCGGGCGGCAAAGTGAACCCGCAGGCGGTCAACGACCTGCTCAAGTCCAAACTCGGTATCTGAACATCGTTAATGCAGCGACGCTGACACGATCGGCGTCGCTTTCGCGCATCGTTCGGTCACCCGATTTTCCATTTTTCGACATGACGATGACTTTGCGGTGGTGACGCGCCGGGTTCGAAAGCGTCGCGTGACGCGGAATCGGTTTGCGAATCAGATTCGCAAAAAGTCGGAAAAAGTTCTCCGGTGCGAGCGATGATCGCGCCAAAAGCAGATTTCCCCGAAAATATTTTTGTTGCCAAAATTCCCGACTCAGAGTCCGCGAAACGCATTTTTTCCGACCGCGAAGTTATGCGCGGTTTTATTGGCGTTGTGATGCGTGTTGTTTTGCGATGAAAGAAACGACTGCGGCACAGGGGTTTCTTTAGTGTCGCGTGTGGTGTCGCTCGCATGTTTCGTGCCGGCGAAGCAGTGGTGCGAAGATGCATCGTGGTGCTTCCGTTTCGTGTTCGCAGCGCGCGCTGCGCCTCCTGCGTAAACACTTCCTTAAGCGGGACACTGTTTTTTTGAATGCGTTGGTGTAATCCAGATGAAGTGCATTTCGATTCCCGAGTGCACACAGCGATTAAGCCATCTCACTAACTCAGGAGGGCAACATGGCCAAGAAAGCGAAGAAGGCGAAGAAGGCGAAGTCGGCAGTGAAGAAGACTGCCAAGAAGACCCGCAAGGTCGCCAAGAAGAAGAAGTAAGGCTACGCCTTATGGAATTGCCGGCACTTGATGCCGGCATCGTCACAAGAGCCGCCAGACCGATCAGTTCGCAAGAACGAGTTTGAACCGGCGGCTCAGGTCGACGAAAGAGGGTGTCGGCGAGACATCAGGCGAGACGGCCCGGCCACTGGTCTGGCAGAAGAGTTCAAGAGCTCTTCGTTCGTTGCGGGGGATGACCTCGCAGTTTCCTGGCCATCTGCCTCGGCAGGTACCGGTGAGATCTCGGTCCTGACGTGTTCACCGACGCCCTCGTTTTTTTTTGCCGCCGCATTATTGGCCGCGGCCATGGCACGCCCGAGTGCCGCAATCCCCCAATCCATTCCTGACAATGCCGCTTGATGCAGACGATGTCGGCCGCTGCTGATGGCGCAGGCTGGGACGTCGCCCGTTCCATTTGGCCACCGTCGGTTGTCAGGGCCGGCGCGTGATGCCGGCGGCCCGGCTCTCGCGCGATGGTTATCGCTTCGCCAAGTACGAAGGTGAATCGTTTTTCACGATTGCCGAGAAACCCCTGCAAATAAAGGGTTTCTGAAGCGCGGCGAGCGCTGAGCGGACGCGGCGTTCACGTTCGATTCATCGCGATGCTTAAACTGCCATTCAAATTTTACGGGTCATATGATCTCCAACAAGCCGGCAAACGGCGAGCGCGTATTCCGCAAGAACGGAAACCGGATTTGCGGAATACGCGTCACTCAAAATAACGGTCGCGTCACACAGGATACGGACAGGAGCCGCGCTCGCCGCGGCGGGAAATCGGAGAGCCAGGATGTTTCAGGGAACGATCGATACCGGTGTCGCGATGCCGGTCGAAGCAATGGCGAACGGCGACGTGCTGTTTGACCTCGGCATGATCTATTCGACCGGCCGCAGCGGCCTGATCGATCTGGTCGCCGCGCATAAATGGTTCAACCTCGCAGCCCTGAAGGGTCGGGTGGACGCCATCGCGTTGCGCCGGGAAGTCGCCGGACTGATGTCGGATGTCGAGATCGCAATGGCCCAGCGCGAAGCCCGGGCGTGGATGGCGACGCACTGAGCTGTTCGGCCATCTGTTCTGTGTCGGTGGCAGGCCGTGCGTTCTTGATGCCTGCGGAAAGAATCACCCAACGGAATGACAGGACAGGCGAAGACGCCGCGTGCTCATCAAGAAATGGTGCTGGCGGAGACGATGGGATTCGAACCCATGATACCCTTTTCAAGGTATGCTCATTTAGCAAACGAGTGCCTTCAGCCGCTCGGCCACGTCTCCACAGGCCTCGATATGCCTGACGCGCTCGAAGGCTGCAAGTCGCTGGCGCGCTTTTCGGAATTACCCTTTATCCAAGCGTCTTTCAGACGGATTTTGCGCTCGATTGGCCCTGTCAGCGCCCGAAGTGCGGGATTCGCGAGTCGAAAATCACCCTTACGGTGCCTTGCTGAGCGATCCGCGTGATATTTGTGCAACATATTTTGCAAGCGGCCATGCCCGGCGCGCCGCCCCTCAAGTTCCTTCGGGCTTAACGCTCAGCCTGATCGCAACGCGCGCAAAACGCGACGATGCGATCCATGGTGGGCTTGTCCGCCAGCAGAGGGGCGTGGCCCTGATCGGGCACCTTCACCAGATCGATGTCTGGCCGCCTCGCCATCATGTCCTGTACGCCCTGGACCGAGAGCAGATCGGAGAGGCCGCCATGCACCAGCATCAGCGGGACGCCGGCCATCGCATCGAACAACTCCCAGACCTGCGGCAGCGGATTGGACGGGTCGAGCCCGTCGAGCGTGTGTGAGAGTTTCAGATCGTAGGTGCGTTCGAGTCCGCCGCCGGCCTTGTCGCGGAACGCGCGGCGTGCCCAAGCCATCCACTCGGCGTCGGTGAGCGAAGGAAAGACGCTGCCGAACAATTCTTTCAGACCGCGCGCCGCGTCGTCCCATGTCTTTCGCTCCGGCGGGTTGGCGATGTAGCCCTTGATCTTCATCAGGCCGTCCATCTCCAGCGCGGGGCCGATGTCGTTCAGGATGACACCGGCCAGCAGCTGCGGCTGTACCGCCGCCAGCGCCATCGAGATCAGGCCGCCACGCGAGGTGCCAAGCAGAATGGCGCGCGAGATGCCCTGCGAGGCCGCGATGGCGAGAACGTCGCCCAGTTCGACGGGGACCGCATACTTGGCGGGATCGGGATCGTAGTCGGACAGGCCGCGCCCGCGGTAGTCGATTGCGATCACCTTGCGCGGGGCGGTGGGGTCAGTCGCAATCGCGCGCGCAATGTCGTCGAAATCGTCGGTGGTCCGCGTCAGGCCGGGCAGGCAAAGCACCGGCAGCGCGCTGTTGTCGGGGCCTGTGACCTTCGCATGGAGCCTCAGCCCGTCGGCCGATTGACAGAAGACATCGCGGAATGGGTTGGACATGAGTTTCCTCGAAATGGGGCGTGATCGCGATAGTCTCGGACCGTCATTGCCGGGCAAAGCCGTCTAGAGGACGGCGTCGCTTCGCTTGCCTATGCCGGCAATCCAGCTTCTCGCCGACATCTTCTTGGGATGGATCACCGGGTCAAGCCCGGTGATGACGGTAGTGGAATTTTGCGGGCTGTCGCGTGCGAACTATTCCACACTCGCGCCGCGGCGCAAATCCGCTTCGATCAGCAGCTTGCTGCCGCCTCCGAACCGCGCACGGTAGACTTGCACGTTCTCCATGATGCGCTGGACATAGTTGCGGGTCTCGGAGAACGGAATTTGCTCGACCCAGTCGACCGCGTCCACCTTCGGGTCACGGGGATCGCCATAGCGCTCGATCCATTTGCGGACGCTGCCGCGGCCGGCGTTATAACCCGCAAACGTCATGATGTAGGAGCCGCGGTAGTCGTCGATCAGGCCGCCGAGTTCGGCTGCGCCGAACGACGCGTTGTAGGACGGATCGGTCTTCAGCTTGTTGAGATCGAAGGTGGTGCCGTATTTCTTGGCGACGTACTTCCCGGCGCCTGCCGTCACCTGCATTAACCCGTAAGCCTGCGCCGGGGACACCACCGTGGGATTGAACGCGCTCTCCTGCCGGGCGATGGCGAAGACGATCGCCTTCTCGACCTCAGGTCCGATATCCTTGTAGGGCGGAATGCCGCTGATCGGATAGGCGCAATGATCGAACGGCATTCCGCGATTGAGCGCGGCCTTGCCGACCATCAGCATCCCGCGCGCATCGTTGCGGCGCTGCGTCAGCTCGCAAAGCGCGAGCAGGCCATCCATGTCGGCGCGGTCGCCCATGTCCGCGAGGATAGGAATGACCATGTCTCGCTCATCGAGCGCGTAAAGCAGATCGACGGCACGGACGATCTCCAGCCGGTCGCCGTTGCGCGAGCGGCCCGGAGGTTCGTGGAGGGCGATCTGCGGCAGCCGCAGCTTCGCGCGCGCCAGTTGACCGTAATAGCTGGTCGATTGCGCGGCCGCGGCCTCGTACGCCGTGCGCGCGTCCTGTGGACGTCCAGCGGCTTCTGCCGCGCGACCCTGCCAGTAACCGGCGCGGGCCAGCGCCGTCGGGTTGACGCTTCCAACGCCGATGCGCGCGAAATGCTGTGCCGCGAGGTTCGGGTCGTTGAGAAACCGCAGCGCGATCCAGCCTGCGGTGAATTCCTGTTCGGTCTTGTAGATGTCGCGTGCAGGCAGCGACGCGTCGCGCGCGACGCCATAGGCCGCGCGGGGCTCGTTGGTGTCGAGCAGTTTGCGGGCCAGCAACCGCCGCTCGATCCACCATTCGTCGGCGTTGACCAGCCGTGCGGGATCCTTGGGGGCTGCCTGC
Source organism: Afipia sp. GW821-FHT04G03 (assembly GCF_059419985.1). NCBI lineage: Bacteria > Pseudomonadati > Pseudomonadota > Alphaproteobacteria > Hyphomicrobiales > Nitrobacteraceae > Afipia > Afipia sp. GW821-FHT04G03. The sequence goes on from NZ_JBWKSV010000001.1 coordinate 78,933, forward strand.
ATCGTGCGCGCGGCCTCCGCGAACTTGTCCTCGCGGCGAAGCCATTGCGCCTTGCTGAAAAGATAGAGCGGATCGTTGTGCAGGTCGCCGGGAACGGCGTCGAGCAGGGCCTTCGCGTTCGAGGCCTTCTTGTTGAGGGCGATACGCGCTTTCGCGAGCGCGACATGACCGCTGCCGAGCCGTTTGGCCGAGCGCATCGCTGCCTCGCTGTTGTCGCCGCTGTACAGCAGCATATCCATCCGGATCTTGATGTCGCCCGGAGTGAGCAGCGAACCGAACTGGGCGAACGCGGTGTCCTCGGTGTCCGAGGAAAATCCGTCGCTGCGCCAGGCTTCGCGGACCAGCCGCTCCGCGCTCGGTCGGTCGCCGCGCGTCAGCAGCGCGCGTGCGAGCATGAAACGGCCTTTGGCCGAGATCGGTTGTTCGCCGTTGAAAAATGCGAGAACCGTGGCGTCGTCGCGCTTGTCGTCCCATAGCGCGGCCTCGCCACGCCGCCGCAGGAACGACAGACTCGGCCAGCTTGGATTTTCGGTGATGAACGCCTTGTAGCGGTCGGACGGCGCGCCGTTGTTGTCGCTGCGCAGGATCACCCATTCTGCCAGCTTTCGCGCGACCGGGTCACTGATGGAGGCCGTGAGCTGTGTTGCGTCGAGCGGCTTCCTGTTGCGCACGAACTCGATCACCTGTTCGAGCGTCTCCGCGTCCGCCTTCGAGGTGGACGATGTGGAAGACAGCGCCATAGGCGCCGAGGGCTTTTTCGTTGGAGCAGGGCGAGCGGTCAGTTGGTCCGGCGCGGCCTTCTTTGAGGCGGCCGGTGGCGCGGCTTTCGCCGACGATGCGCCAGGTGGCTGAGGCGGTTTCGCCGGGACCGGCTGCGGTGTCACATTGCGGGACGTCGGACGCGGCTTCGGCAGCGGCACTGCCGATGCGGCCTGTGACACGAGAGCGATCGCCGTCGCGCCGAGCAATGCGGCGGTCCAGCGCTTTAACCGGGTCGATCCCGACGATGGAGGAGCAAATGGCATCACGGGCGGCCTGTGCAGCGAATCATTCAAGGGCCTTGGCCTTGATGTGTAGTGCATTGATTATGTGGACAAAACATCAAATGTGTTAGATTGGGCAACTTGCCGCAACACCACGGCGAAATAGCGGCTGATGTGGGTCGTTGGACCGCCCGGAGCGCCCGGGACTTTCATCGCGCGCCGGGACTCGTTATCAATCAACAATAAATCGCAAGTTGCGATGCGTTCGGAGAAAAACAATGGCAGCCAAGACGAAGTTCCGGGGGTCTCTTACCGCCTTGGTCACGCCGTTCAAACAAGGCGCGCTGGACGAGGCTGGTCTTCGTCAGCTCGTAAACTGGCAAATCGAACAGGGGTCGCACGGTCTTGTTCCGGTCGGAACGACGGGCGAAAGCCCGACGCTGAGCCACGACGAGCATAACAAGGTGACCGAATGGTGCGTCGAGGAATCGAAGGGCCGCGTTCCCGTGATCGCGGGGGCCGGCTCGAACTCCACGCGCGAGGCCGTCGCACTGGCGAAGCACGCGGAAAAGGCTGGTGCCGACGCCGTGCTGGTGGTGACGCCTTACTACAACAAGCCGACGCAGGAAGGGATGTATCATCACTTCAAGGCGGTGAATGACGCGATCGGAATCCCGATCATCATCTACAACATCCCGCCGCGTTCGGTCGTTGACCTGTCGGTCGAGACGATGACCCGGCTGTTCGAGTTGAAGAACATCGCCGGCGTGAAGGACGCCACCGCCAATCTCGCCCGTGTCTCGCAGCAGCGTCACGCGATGGGGCCTGACTTCATCCAGCTCTCGGGCGAAGACATGACCGCGCTCGCCTATATGGCGGCGGGTGGTCATGGCTGCATCTCCGTCGTCGCCAATGTCGCGCCGAAGCCCTGCGCCGACCTGATGACGGCCGTGTTGAAGGGTGACTATGCTGCGGCGCTCAAGATCCAGGATCGGCTGACGCCGCTGCATGATGCGATCTTCAAGGAGCCGGGTCTTGCGGGCGCCAAGCATGGCCTTAAGCTGTTGGGGCGTGTCGACGAGGAGGTGCGTCTGCCATTGGTGCCGGTCACACCACCGACCGGCAAGGTCATCCACGACGCGATGGTCTACGCGGGTTTGCTGAACTGACGTTCTATTGAAATCCATCGGAGGAGGCGACGATGCTTGAAGAATTTAAAAAATTTGCGCTCAAGGGGAACGTGGTCGATCTGGCAGTCGGTGTGATCATCGGCGCTGCGTTCGGCGCCATCGTCAACTCCATGGTGGCTGACATCATCATGCCGATCATCGGCGCGGTGACGGGCGGGCTCGATTTCTCCAACTACTTCACAGGTCTTTCAAAAGCCGTGACGGCGACCAATCTTGCCGATGCGAAGAAGCAGGGCGCGGTTCTGGCATGGGGCAGCTTCCTTACGCTGACGCTGAACTTCGTCATCATTGCTTTTGTGCTGTTCCTGGTGATCCGCCTGATGAACCGTATGAAAGCCAAGGAAGAAGCTTCCCCGGCACCGGCGGCCTTGACCAAAGATCAGCAGCTGTTGATCGAGATTCGCGATGCGCTGAAGTCGAAGTAATCTTCGACTTCGACAAGCACGGTCTGCGCGTGGCCATCATGCCCTGCACGGGCGTGATGGTTTGTTTCCGAGGACGTCATGGCTGAAAAGAAAGAGCGTCCGATCAAGGTCGTTGCGGAAAACCGCAAGGCGCGGTTCAACTATTCCATCGAGGATACGGTGGAGGCTGGCGTCGTCCTGACCGGCACCGAGGTGAAATCCGTGCGCGGCGGCAAGACCACCATCGCGGAGTCCTACGCGGATGCGAAGGACGGCGAAATCTGGCTCGTCAACGCGAATATCCCGGAATATCTGCAAGCCAACCGCTTCAATCATGAGCCGAAGCGGTTGCGCAAACTGTTATTGCACAAGAAAGAGATCAACAGGCTGGCCGGCGCTATCGAGCGCGAGGGTATGACGCTCATTCCGCTCAAGATGTATTTCAACGAGCGCGGCATGATCAAATTGCAGCTCGGGCTCGCCAAGGGCAAAAAGCTGCACGACAAGCGCGATACCGAGAAAAAGCGCGACTGGGAGCGCGAGAAGGGACGCCTGTTAAGGGCGCGAGGCTGACTTCCGTCGCCCTTCGAGGCCGTCGCTTCGCGACGGCACCTCGGGGTGACGATAGGGTCCGTGGAGCGTCATCCTGAGGTGAGAGGGCAAAGCCCGAGCCTCGAAGGATGACGAAAGTTGAAGGGACTTTCATGAGCCAACAACCGAACTTGCTGGACGTGGACTGGAGCAAGATCCCGGCGCCCGCCGATGACGGCGCTGCGAAGCATCTTGTCGGCATGAAAATTCCGCCGGTTGCGCTGCCTGCGACCGATGGCGCTTCAGTGACACTGTCTTCGTTGCCGGGACGGGTGGTGCTATTCGCCTATCCGCGCACGGGAGAGCCCGGCAAGATCAGTCTTGTCGACGATTGGGACATGATCCCCGGCGCGCGGGGCTGCACGCCCCAGACGTGCGCCTTCCGCGATCTGTTCAAGGACCTGAAGGACGCGGGCGCGCAGCATGTATTCGGGATTTCGACGCAGGATACCACCTACCAGCGCGAGTTAGTCGAGCGGATGCATGTCCCGTTTCAAATTCTGTCCGATGCCGGTTTGACGTTCATGCGCGCGCTGAACCTACCGTCGATGGATGTCGCTGGGCTGACGCTGATCAAGCGGCTGGCGATGATCATCGACGACGGGACCATCACGCACGTGTTCTATCCGGTGTTTCCACCCGATCGGAACGCAGGCGACGTGCTCGCGTGGTTGCAGGCCAATCCGGCTTAAGCGCCGAGGTAATTCCGCACACTTGCGAAGACAGCCCGGAACATTTCCGGCGTGAGAACCCGTGTGTTCGTGTTGTAGCGCGAGCAGTGATAGCTGTCGAACAACCGGTACGGTCCTGCCTGATGTTCTGCACCGTGTCCGAACGGTGCGGCCGCGGCCCGAACGCCGAGTGTCTTGAGCGTTGTGTCGTGCGAGACGCGGCCCAGCATGACGATGGCGCGCAGGCGCGGCATTTCGTCAAGCGTCGCATTGAAGAATGTGCGGCAGGTTTTGATTTCAGCGGGCAGGGGCTTGTTCTGCGGCGGCACACAGCGCACCGCATTGGTGATGCGGCAGTCGACAAGCGTCAGCCCGTCGTCGGGGCGGGCTTCGTATGTCCCCCGGGCAAAGCCGAGTTCGAGGAGTGTTCCGTAGAGAAGATCACCGGCAAAATCTCCGGTGAAGGGCCGCGCCGTGCGGTTAGCGCCCTGAAGGCCGGGCGCGAGGCCGACGATCAGGAGCTGCGCATCGACAGGACCGAAAGAGGGAACAGGTGCGTTGAACCAATGCGGATGCTGTGCGCGATTGGCGTCACGGTAGTCTTTGAGGCGCGGGCAGAGAGGGCAATCCAGACCGGGTTCGTTCAATCGCCCTGACACATCAAGGGAAGGGCCGGCGCCGCTGCGCCGGCTCTCCTTGGTCTTATCTTCAATCGTCGAATGGGTCGGCATCGCCTCGCGGGACCATTGTGCTCGTGCTTCGCTGCAGGAATTGCGGCGTGTGCTGACGCGGTTCGCGTGGTTCCCGAGGAGCAGGGCGCTCGCTTGGATCGCGGCCGAGCTTTGCTTGTAGCTGGACCAGATCAGTAAAGACATCCGCCTGGCGGCGCAATTCGTCGGCGATCATCGGCGGCTGGCTGGAGATGGTGGAGACCACGGTGACGCGAACACCGCGCCGCTGCACGGCTTCCACCAGCGAGCGGAAATCGCCGTCGCCCGAAAACAGCACCATCTGGTCAATGCTCTCGGCCAGTTCCATGGCATCGACCGCGAGTTCGATGTCCATGTTGCCCTTTACCTTGCGGCGTCCGGAAGCGTCGATGAATTCCTTGGTCGCCTTGGTGACGACGGTGTAGCCGTTGTAATCGAGCCAATCAATCAACGGCCTGATCGACGAGTATTCCTGATCTTCGATAATTGCGGTGTAGTAGAAGGCTCGCACCAGAGTGCCACGACTCTGGAATTCAAGAAGCAGCCGCTTGTAATCGATATCGAAACCAAGAGTCTTCGCTGTAGCGTAAAGGTTGGCACCGTCAATAAACAGCGCGATCTTGTTCGTGGCAGAAGGCATCAGTTTTTACTCGCATCGTTGTTGTTGTGTCGGTTTTTGGCGCGTATTCAACACCGCGCATTCCCATTGAATTTTAGTTATTCGTCGGAAGGTTTAGAGAGGATGAAAATCGCCGTTATCAAACGCTGCGGACGAAGCGCGCAGGCTACAACACTGATGAAGCAATGAAGCGATTTCTTGTCCATGGGACTATTTGACCCTCAGCCATGCTCTGACGGCAGTCTCGTGAAGGGCGATTCGCCGTCGGATCGGAAATTGATGCTTGCAGAAAGGCTCTGGTCGCTATACCTAGCGCGCATAGCGACATATTTTCAGACCTAGACCCGGAGCGACAGCCGATGGCGCGCGTCACAGTTGAAGATTGTATTGATAAGGTCGACAACCGTTTCGACCTCGTGCTTCTGGCCGCGCATCGTGCGCGGATGATCTCTTCTGGATCACCCCTGACCATTGACCGGGATAATGACAAGAATCCGGTCGTTTCGCTACGCGAAATCGCCGATACGACCATTTCTCCGGAAGATTTGCGGGAAGAATTGGTCCATTCCCTGCAGAAATTCGTCGAAGTCGATGAGCCGGAGCCCGATACGGTGCCTCTGATCGGTTCCGCAGGGGCTTCCGTGGACGCCGACGACACCGAAGTGGCCGTCGAGCGCATGACGGAAGAAGAACTTCTGAAAGGCCTCGAAGGCCTTGCTCCGCCGGAGGAGCAGCCCGAGGAAGACGAATAAAGTTCCATTCCGGTTGCTGGCCGGATTTGCCAGCGTTTGAAGCGTTGCCTGCCAAGGCCCGGACGGATCGTCCGGGCCTTTGCGTTTATTGACATTTTTAGCGTCTTCCTTGCGATTACCGGAGAACCGGCGATACTGTGAACGGCGGTTCCTTTTCCTGGAATTGCGACGCAAGGCAGCAAGCGGATGGCCATCTGGCGCCGAAAACAGCCCCAAATGCAGGCGGCGACCGAAGCGGTCGCAGCGATTCCGGCTGTGTCCGAGGTGGCGCCGGCCAAGAAGCAGCCGCGCGCCAAAATGATGCGGCAATACGATCTGGTGGACCGGGTCCGCGCCTATAATCCGAACACCGACGAAGACCTGCTCAACAGGGCCTACGTTTACGCCATGATGGCCCACGGCGAGCAGAAGCGTGCGTCGGGTGATCCGTACTTTTCGCACCCGCTGGAAGTTGCCGCGATCCTGACTGGACTGAAGCTGGACGACGCGACGATCGTCGCGGCGCTGCTTCACGACACCATCGAAGACACCGAATCGACGCGCACCGAAATTGACCAGATGTTCGGCCAGGAGATCGGCGCGCTGGTGGAGGGGCTGACCAAGCTCAAGCGGCTCGAACTGGTCTCGCGCGAAGCCAAGCAGGCCGAAAATCTCCGAAAGCTGCTGCTCGCGATCGCCGACGACGTGCGCGTGCTGCTCATCAAACTCGCGGACCGGCTGCACAATATGCGGACGCTGGAATTCGTGCCGCCGGCATCGCGTCACCGTATCGCGGAAGAAACCCTCGACATCTATGCGCCGCTTGCCGGCCGCATGGGTATGCAGGAAATGCGCGAGGAGCTGGAGGACCTGTCGTTCAAGGTGATCGATCCGGAAGCGCACGCGGTGGTGGTGCAGCGTCTGGACGCACTGGAAGAACGCGATCGCAATCTGATCGGTGAGATCGAATCCCAGCTGTCGGCCAAACTCGCGAAAAACGGTATCAACGCGCAGGTGAAAGGTCGCCGCAAGCAGCCGTTCTCGATCTGGATGAAGATGGAGCGTAAGTCCGTCGGTTTCGAGCAATTGTCCGACATCTTCGGATTCCGCATCGTCGTCAACAGCATCGCCGAGGTCTACCGCACCGTCGGAATCGTGCATACGACCTGGCCGGTGGTGCCGGGGCGCTTCAAGGACTACATCTCGACGCCGAAGCAGAACGACTACCGTTCGATCCACACCACGGTGATTGGTCCCGGCAAGCAACGCGTCGAACTCCAGATCCGCACCGAGGAAATGGATCGCGTCAACGAATACGGCATCGCCGCGCACGCCTTCTACAAGGACGGCGCCGGTTCGCCCACCGAGCGGCTCGAGCGGGAATCCAACGCCTTCGCCTGGCTGCGGCACACGGTTGAGGTTCTTTCGGAGAGCGCCAATCCGGAAGAATTCCTCGAACACACCAAGATGGAGCTGTTCCACGATCAGGTGTTCTGCTTCACGCCGAAGGGCAAGCTGATCGCGCTGCCGCGTCATGCCAACGTGATCGACTTTGCTTATGCGGTGCATACCGATGTCGGCAACAGCGCGGTAGGCTCCAAGATCAACGGCAAGTTCGCGCCGCTGTCATCCGAATTGCAGAACGGCGATGAGGTCGAGGTGCTGACATCGCAGGCCCAATCCGCTCCGCCGACGGCGTGGGAGTCGCTTGCGATCACGGGTAAGGCCAAGGCCGCGATTCGCCGCGCCACGCGCACCGCCGTGCGGGATCAGTATGCAGGCCTCGGACGGCGTATCGTCGAGCGTTTGTTCATGCGCGCCAAGATCGTTTATGCCGACGACAAGCTGAAAGGCGCGCTGCCGCGCCTCGCGCGGGCCTCGATCGATGACGTCATGGCCGCCGTCGGGCGCGGCGAGATGAAGGCGTCCGATGTCGCGCGCGCGATGTACCCCGACTACAAGGAAGAGGCTCGGCTCGGCGGCAAGAAGACGGTTGGCGCCAAGCAGAAACCCTCTGCCGACGCCAAGGCGTCGAATGCGATTCCGATCCGCGGCATCAACAGCGATCTTCCGATCAAGTTCGCGCCGAACGGCGGCGCGGTCCCGGGGGACCGCATTGTCGGTATTGTGACGCCCGGCGAAGGCATCACCATCTATCCGATCCAGTCGCCCGCGTTGAAGGACTTCGAGGAAGAGCCCGAGCGCTGGCTCGATGTTCGCTGGGACACCGAGGAAGCCACACCGCGGCGTTTTCCGGCACGATTGCATGTGCAGAACGTCAACGAGCCGGGCAGTCTCGCGCAGGTCGCATCGGTGATAGCTGAACATGACGGCAACATCGACAACATCAGCATGAGCCGCCGCTCGCCGGATTTCACAGAACTGACCATCGATCTTGAGGTCTATGACCTGAAGCATTTGAACGGTATCATCGCTCAACTGCGCGCCAAGGCGGTCGTCGCCAGCGTCGATCGCATCAACGGCTAAATCTCGTCGGATCTTCCATGTCAGCTATTCCGCCGCTTCGTCTCGGGGTCAATGTCGATCACGTCGCGACCTTGCGCAACGCGCGAGGCGGGCGTGCGCCCGACCCGGTGCGCGCTGCATTGCTCGCGATCGAGGCAGGGGCCGACGGCATCACTGCGCACCTGCGCGAGGATCGCCGCCACATTCGCGACGACGACATGGCGCGCCTGAAAGCCGAAATCTCCAAGCCGCTGAATTTCGAGATGGCGGCGACCGCCGAAATGCTCCAGATCGCGCTTGCGACCAAGCCGCATGCAGCATGTCTCGTGCCTGAGCGGCGCACCGAAGTCACGACGGAGGGCGGGCTTGATGTGATTGGGCAGCGCGATGCGCTGGGGCCGTTCATCGCGCGGCTTGGCGATGCCGGCATCCGCGTCTCGCTGTTCATCGCCGCTGATCCCGCCCAGATCGAGATGGCGGCGACGCTCAAAGCGCCGGTGATCGAGATTCACGTCGGCGCGTGGTGCGACGCCGTCGTCGAGGAGAAAAAGCCTAAAGCCGAGGCCGAGTGGCAGCGCATTGTCGATGGCGCGAAGCTTGCGCAATCCGCCGGGCTCGAAGTGCATGCGGGCCATGGTCTGGACTATGCGACAGCGGAAACCATTTCGGCACTGCCGCAGATCGTCGAACTCAACATCGGGCATTTCATGATGGGAGAGGCGATGTTCGTCGGTCTCTCGCAGACCGTTCGCGACATGCGCGCGGCCATGGACCGCGGCCGCAAGTCGCTGCGGGGTCATGTCCGGCTATGATTATCGGAATCGGATCGGACATCATCGACATCACGCGGATCGAGAAGGTGATCGGCCGTCACGGCGACCGGTTTATCGATCGCATCTTCACCGAGGCCGAGCGGGCCAAGGCGGAGCGGCGCTCCAAGATGCCGAAACTCATATGGGCAACCTATGCGAAGCGATTCGCGGCGAAGGAGGCCTGTTCCAAGGCGCTCGGCACCGGCATCCGGCGTGGGGTGTGGTGGCGCGATATGGGAGTGGTCAACCTGCCGGGCGGTCGTCCGACCATGAAACTGACCGGCGGCGCGCTGGCCAGGCTGGAATCGCTGACCCCGCCGGGCCATGAGGCTCGCATCGATCTCACGATCACCGACGATTGGCCTCTGGCGCAGGCTTTCGTCATCATTTCGGCGGTCCCGGCGGTAAAGACCTGATCCGGTCCGGCTTGCCGGTTCCGAGCGATCCAAAAATCTAAAATTCACTGAACTGTCAGACAATTAGCAAGTTTTCATGAGGCCGTTGATTGCACCCCCTGCGACAACGGTCTAAAACCCGCGCGGGTGATTTGGGCCGCGTCTTCGCCTCTGTGGAGGCGTCGAAACCAGGATTTTGAAAGAGCAAATGAGCGTGACAACTCCGGCCAAATCCGAAGGCGGCGTCGGCGAGACCGTCCGCGTCGTCATTCACGCGCTCATTATCGCGCTGGTGATCCGCACCTTCCTGTTTCAGCCCTTCAACATCCCGTCGGGATCGATGAAGGCGACACTGCTGGTCGGCGACTATCTGTTCGTCTCGAAATACTCTTACGGCTACAGCCATTATTCGATCCCGCTGTCGCCGCGGCTTTTCACCGGCCGTATCTTCGGCTCGGATCCCGAACGTGGCGACATTGTCGTGTTCCGCCTGCCCAAGGACGACACCACCGACTACATCAAGCGAGTCATCGGATTGCCGGGCGACCGCATCCAGATGAAGGAGGGCCTGCTTTACATCAACGACAAGCCGGTCCAGCGCGAGCGGCTCGCGGATTTCGTCGGCGAGGATCCCTGCGGCACCGACGCTACCGCGCGCGTCAAGCAGTGGAAGGAAACGCTGCCAAATGGCGTGACCTACAAGTCGCTCGATTGCGTCGATAACGGCTTCTACGACAATACCAACGTTTACACCGTACCGCCTGGCCACTTCTTCATGATGGGCGACAACCGCGACAACTCCACCGACAGCCGCGTGCTGTCCGCCGTGGGTTATGTGCCGTCCGAAAACCTGATCGGCCGCGCGCAGATGATCTTCTTCTCCATTGCCGAGGGCGAACAGGCCTGGCAGTTCTGGCGCTGGCCGGTTTCGGTGCGCTGGAATCGCATTTTCTCTATCGTGCGATGAGCGGCGATCCCGCACTCGTCAAAGAAGCTGTGACCATGGACGACGCCGCGAGCGCCGATGCCGTCAAACCTGTCAAGAAGGCGCGCCGGCCGAGCGCCAAGGCTGCTGCCAAGATCATCGAGCAGCGTATCGGTCATACGTTTGCCGATCCCGCACTGCTGGCGACGGCCTTTACGCATGTCTCCGCGCTGAAATCCGCGCGCAGTCGCGCCGACAGCTATCAGCGGCTGGAATTTCTTGGTGATCACGTCCTCGGCCTGATCGTGTCGGATATGCTGTATCGCGCATTTCCAAAGGCGGACGAGGGCGAGTTGTCAAAGCGCCTCGCGGACCTCGTGCGGCGCGAAGCCTGCGCGGATGTGGCGAAGTCGCTCGGACTGGACGAGGCGATCAAGCTCGGATCGGTAGGGGCAGGCGCCAGCGCCCGGTTGCGAAACTCGGTGCTCGGTGACATCTGCGAAGCAGTGATCGGCGCGGTGTTTCTCGACGGCGGTTATGCGGCAGCGGCGCAGTTCGTCGAGCGCAACTGGACCGAGCGGATGCGAAAGCCCGTGCGTCCGTTGCGCGATCCGAAAACCGTGTTGCAGGAATGGGCGCAGGGCAAGGGTCTTCCGACGCCGGTTTATCGCGAGGTCGAGCGCACCGGGCCGCATCACGATCCGCAATTCCGCGTCGCGGTGGAATTGCCGGGACTGACGCCCGCCGAGGGCGTAGGCGGCAGCAAGCGCGCGGCCGAGAAACTTGCGGCGACAGCGCTGCTGAAACGGGAAGGCGTAACGGGCGGCAATGATGCCTGACGAAACACAAGATACACCGGCCAGCGAAACGCGCTGCGGCTTCGTCGCCCTGATCGGCGCGCCGAACGTCGGCAAATCGACGATGGTCAACGCGCTGGTCGGCTCGAAGGTCACCATTGTCTCAAAGAAGGTGCAGACCACGCGGGCGCTGATCCGCGGCATCGTGATCGAGGACAACGCGCAGATTATTCTCGTCGATACGCCGGGAATCTTCGCCCCGAAGCGCCGCCTTGACCGCGCGATGGTGTCGACCGCATGGAGCGGCGCGCATGACGCCGATCTGGTCTGCGTCCTGCTCGATGCGCGTGAAGGCATCGACGAGGAAGCCGACGCGATTTTCAAGAAGCTCGCCACCGTCAATCACCCGAAGATCCTGGTGCTGAACAAGATCGATCTTGTTCCGCGTGAGAAGCTGCTGGCGCTCGCCCAGAAAGCGAACGAACGGCTGCAGTTCTCCGAAACTTTCATGGTCGCCGCCTTGTCGGGTGATGGTGTGGACGATCTGCGCCGCGCATTGGCCAAGGCCGTGCCGCCGGGTCCGTATCATTATCCCGAAGACCAGATGTCGGACGCGCCGCTGCGGCATCTGGCGGCCGAGATCACGCGAGAGAAAATCTATCGTCACCTGCACCAGGAACTGCCGTACCAGTCCACTGTCGAGACCGACTCATGGACCGACCGCAAGGACAAGTCGGTGCGGATCGAGCAGACGATCTTTGTGGAGCGCGATAGCCAGCGCAAGATTGTGCTCGGCAAGGGCGGGGCGACCATCAAGGCCATCGGCGCGGATTCCCGCAAGGAGATCGCGGAGATCGTCGGTCAGCCGGTACACCTGTTCCTGTTCGTGAAGGTGCGCGACGGCTGGGGCGACGACCCGGAACGTTATCGCGAGATGGGTCTGGAGTTCCCCAAGGAGTGATATGACTGGCCCCGACGTCAACGTTCCGAAGAACATCTTCTACTTCGAGGTGCTGCTTTATCTGTCGCTGCTGATCGATGTGTTGTCGGCCGCGTTCCTGGACCGGATGCCTGACGACGTCACCGACTCGACCAAGCTGGTCGTGAATGTCATGGCGGTCGGCATGACCTTGGTGTTCATGCACCTCGTCTGGCTCACGGCGCATCGGCGCAAGAACTGGGCGCGGATGATCCTGATGGCAGCGTTGATGTTGTCGGTGGTGTCTCTCGTCACCACGGTGGGCGAAACCGGACTCCAATTCAGTACCTTTGTGGACGTGATCTCGACGGTCCTGACCGCTTTCGGTCTGTATTTCTCGTTCACCGGCGATGCCACGGACTGGTTGCGGCAGCCCGGAGAGTAAACCCCAGGTCACGCTGGAGGCATGTTTTTCGAACCCATGCCGCCGTAGAATCCTGTAAACTCCAGACCATGGAATGGATCGACGAGGGCATCGTTCTGGGCGTGCGGAGGCATGGCGAATCCAGCGCCATCGTCGAACTGATGACGCGCGGCCACGGCCGGCATCTGGGGCTGGTGCGCGGTGGGGCGGGCTCGCGGATGCGGCCGCTGCTCCAGCCCGGCAATACCGTGAGTGCGGTCTGGCGCGCGCGGCTCGACGAACATCTCGGATACTACGTCGTTGAGGGAACGCGGCTGCGTGCGGCCACCATGTTCGCGTCGTCGCACGCGGTCTATGGCGTGACGCATCTGGCGTCGCTGGTGCGGCTGCTGCCCGAACGAGATCCGCACGAAGGCATCTACGAGATGCTGGAATCCATTCTCAATCATTTCGACGATGCAGCCGAGGCCGCCGTGCATCTGGTGAAATTCGAGCTTGCGATGCTGACCGAACTTGGCTTCGGCCTCGATCTGTCGTCCTGTGCGGCGAGCGGCGCGGTGAACGATCTGATTTACGTGTCGCCCAAATCAGGCGCCGCCGTCTCGCGGCAGGCGGGTGAGCCATGGCGCGACCGGCTGTTGCGGCTGCCGCCATTCCTGCGCGAGAGCGATGACGGCACCAATGGCTGGACCGGACAGGACATCGAAGACGGCTTCCGGCTGACCGGCCTGTTCCTGCTTCGCAATGTGCTGGAGCCGCGCGGGCAGGGACATTCCGACGCCCGCGATGGTTTTATCAACGCGGTGATCCGGCCGCGTGCTGTCGCGGCCGCCGAATAAAAAAGCAGGCCGGACAAGGTCCAGCCTGCTTCTCCTGATAGCGGGTCAGAAGACCGGCTATTTTAGATCAATAGCGGTGGCCGCGATGACCGTGACGGTGGCCATAGTGGCGCGGCTTGTGGAAATGCGGGCGCACATCGCGGCAGGTTTTGACAAGGCGATGGCCGACACGGCGGGTGGTGCAAACCAGGCGAACCTGCTCGGTCTGCTGCGTGGCGCCTGCCAGCGGAGCCGGGAGGCTCATGGCTTCCGCGCGGCTGCCACCCAGTGAAACGGCTGCGGTCAACGCGGCGAACGCCGCGGCTGCGATGACAAATCGATTCATTAGTCTTCCTTCCTTGAAGTCCCGCCGGCACATCGCCAGCGAGTGCTGCATTATCCACGGACTTCGGCCCCTTCCACGACCCGTTGACCGGATCGCGAGGCCTAAGTGCAGACGGCGAGAATATGGCAGAAGAATTGCGAACAGAAGATGTCCATGGGATTCATCTGTTGTTCATTTAGCCGACTGGCGTTAACCCCTTTTCCATGGGTAAGAGACTGATTCCACCGGAGCCGATGGACATTCAGGAGGTCGCACTCCGGGAGGCGCTCGAGGAGCGCTATCTCGCCTATGCGCTCTCCACCATCATGCATCGCGCGCTGCCGGACGCTCGCGACGGGATGAAGCCCGTCCATCGCCGCATCCTGTACGGTATGCGGTTGCTGCGGCTCGATCCCGGCACGCCGTTCAAGAAATCCGCCAAGATCGTCGGCGACGTGATGGGCTCGTTCCATCCACATGGCGACCAGTCGATCTACGACGCGCTGGTGCGTCTCGCGCAGGATTTCTCCTCGCGCTATCCGCTGGTGGACGGGCAGGGCAACTTCGGAAACATCGACGGCGATAACCCCGCCGCCTATCGCTACACCGAAGCGCGCATGACGGAAGTCGGGCGGCTTCTGATGGAGGGCATCGACGAGGACGCCGTCGAGTTTCGCCCGAATTACGACGGCCAGTCCAAAGAGCCGGCGGTGCTGCCGGGCGCGTTTCCGAATCTGCTGGCCAACGGGTCGCAGGGCATCGCAGTCGGCATGGCCACCTCGATCCCGCCCCATAACGCGGCCGAGCTTTGCGACGCCGCGCTGCATCTGATCGACAAGCCCGCCACCAAATCGCGCGGCCTCCTGAAGTACGTCAAGGGTCCGGATTTTCCGACCGGCGGCATCGTGGTGGATTCCCACGAGAGCATCGCGGAGGCCTATACCACTGGTCGCGGCTCGTTCCGCGTGCGTGCGAAGTGGGCCCAGGAAGAGGGCGCGCGCGGCACCTGGAATATCGTCGTCACGGAAATTCCCTGGCTGGTGCAGAAGTCGCGCTTGATCGAGCGCATCGCTGAACTTCTCAACGAGAAGAAGCTGCTGCTGGTCGGCGACATCCGCGACGAATCGGCGGAAGACGTGCGCATCGTCATCGAGCCGAAGTCGCGTAACGTCGATCCTGAAGTGCTGATGGAAACGCTGTTCAAGCAGACCGAGCTTGAAAGCAAGATTTCGCTGAACCTCAACGTGCTGGTCAAGGGCCGCGTGCCGAAGGTGCTGGGCCTCGCCGAGTGTCTGCGGGAATGGCTCGACCATCTGCGCGAAGTGCTCGTCCGCCGCGCGAACTTCCGCAAGAACCAGATCGAGCATCGTCTTGAAGTGCTGGGCGGCTACCTGATCGCCTATCTCAACCTCGACAAGGTCATCAAGATCATCCGCACCGAGGATGAGCCGAAGCCGGTGCTGATCAAGACCTTCAAGCTCACTGACTTGCAGGCCGACTCCATTCTCAACATGCGGCTGCGCAACTTGCGCAAGCTCGAGGAAATGGAGATTCGCGGCGAGGACAAGGCGCTGCGCGGGGAACTGAAAGACCTCAAGACCCTGATCGGCTCCGAAGACGAGCAGTGGAAGAAGGTCGGCGAACAGGTCAGAAAGGTGCGCGACACCTTCGGCCCCAAGACGCCGCTCGGCAAGCGCCGCACCCAGTTTGCGGATGCGCCGGAGCACGATCTTGCCGCCATCGAAGAGGCGCTGATCGAACGTGAGCCGATCACGGTGGTCGTGTCCGACAAGGGCTGGGTCCGCACGCTGAAGGGTCACGTCGAGGATCTGTCGAATCTTGCCTTCAAGACCGACGACAGCATGGGCTTCTCGTTCTTTGCTGAGAGCACATCGAAGCTGACGCTGTTCGCGACCAACGGACGATTCTACACGCTCGACGCGCAGAAATTGCCCGGCGGGCGCGGCCACGGCGATCCGATCCGCATGACGATCGACATGGAAGGCGACGCAAACGTCGTTTCGATGTTCGTGCAGAAGGGCGGCCGGAAATTCCTCGTCGCCAGCAGTGATGGGCAGGGCTTCGTTGTCAATGAGGACGACTGCGTGGCCAACACCCGCAAGGGCAAGCAGGTGCTCAATGTCACCGCGCCCAACGAGGCAAAGGCGATCACGACCGTGACCGGGGATACCGTTGCGGTGATCGGTACCAACCACAAGATGGTGATCTTCCCGCTCGAGCAGGTGCCCGAGATGGCGCGGGGCCGTGGCGTGCGGTTGCAGAAGTACAGCGGCGGCAAGCTGTCGGACGTCGCGACCTTCGTTGCGAAGGACGGCCTGAGCTGGAAGGATTCCGCGGGGCGCGATCAGGCCATGACGTGGAAGGAACTGTCCGACTGGCGCGGCAACCGCGCCGACGCGGGACGTCTCGCGCATGGCCTGCCGAAGTCGAACAAGTTCGGCAAGGTGATCGAGTAGGCGGACAGCGTTTGCAGTTGGCTGAACCGGCGGTACATTCCTCGCGAGACGCTGCGGTCGAGTGAGGTTTGCACGAATGGTCCGCTACAACGAAATCCGCGACGGCGAAGTCGCGGTCGATCCACCGCCGCCAACCGACGCAGGTCTTGTGTTTATCGGCTGCATCCGGACGCCTTGGACCGATCGGTTGAAGACGCCGCGTCAGGGCCGCCACGATGGCCCGGTTTGCCGCATCGAGATTTTCGATCCGTGGGTGCCCGCGCTGAAGGGTCTCGATAAATTTTCTCAGGTCGAAGTGATCTATTGGCTTCACGAGTCGCGCCGCGATCTCGTGCTGCAAAGTCCCGCCAGCGACGCCAACACGCATGGCACTTTTGCCCTGAGATCGCCGGTGCGGCCCAATCCGCTCGGAACGTCGGTGGCCAAACTCGTCGGCATCGAGGGTAACACGGTTCTGGTCCGCGGCCTCGATTGTCTGGACGGCACGCCGCTGGTCGATCTCAAGCCCGACCGCTGCCAGTTCACGCCGATCGCGCCGCCGCAGCCGGGAGATTCTGAAACCGGAAGTTGAGGCGGTCCGGGCGGCCCGCGCCCTCCGGCGTGACAGGCCGGCATCCTAACCAACAGTCGGCAACTGGATAATTCCCCGGAAACGCTGTTGCAAGTCACTTGCAACTAGCGAGGGCACCATGCATATTACCAGCATGGACGCACGAACTCCGTCATTGCCGCCTGACCGGGCCGCCGCGCCGCCTGTGCCGGGCGGATGGCGGACGCCGCGTGGCGAGCCGTCGCTGGCGGACATGTTCGGCTCCATCAAGGTGGCAAAGAACGGTTCATTCTGGCGGAAACTCGCGGCTTTCCTGGGTCCGGGCTATCTCGTCGCCGTCGGCTACATGGACCCCGGCAATTGGGCGACATCTCTCGCGGGCGGATCGAAGTTTGGTTACGCGCTGCTCGCGGTCGCGCTGATCTCCAACATCATGGCCATTGTGTTGCAGGCGCTGTGCGCGCGGCTCGGCGTGGGTTCGGGGCGCGACCTCGCGCAGGCCTGTCGTGATGCCTATCCGAAGTGGGTATCTTGGCCGCTGTGGCTGCTGGCGGAAATCGCGATCAGCGCGACCGACCTCGCGGAGATCATCGGCACGGCGATCGGTCTCAATCTGCTGTTTGGGATTCCGCTTGAAATCGGCGTGCTGATCACGGCGCTCGATGTGTTTCTCATTCTCGCGTTGCAGGCGATCGGCTTTCGCTGGATCGAGGCCTTCGTGGTCGCGCTGCTCGGTGTTATTGCGGCGTGCTTCGCCGTGCAGATCGCCATGGCGGATCCTGACTGGGGCGCGGTGATCCGCGGCTTTGCACCGACGGTCGACATCGTTCGCAATCGCGACATGCTTTATCTCGCGCTCGGGATTCTCGGCGCGACGGTGATGCCGCACAATCTCTATCTGCATTCAGGGTTGGTGCAGACGCGGGGGTACGGCGACAGCGTTCCGGAAAAGAAGGAGGCGATCAAGCTCGCCACCATCGATTCCACCATTGCGCTGTGTCTTGCGCTGCTCATCAACGCCTCGATCCTCATTCTAGCAGCGTCGACCTTTCACAAGGCGGGCAGGACAGATGTCGCCGAACTCGATCAGGCGCATTCGTTTCTGGCGCCGCTGCTCGGCTCCACGCTGGCGCCCACGCTGTTCGGCATCGCGCTGCTCTGTTGCGGATTGAATTCCACGGTGACCGCGACGCTGTCCGGTCAGATCGTGATGGAAGGCTTCATCAACATCAAGATCGCGCCGTGGCTGCGGCGCCTGGTGACGCGCGCCATCGCCATCGTGCCGGCCGCCATCGTGACCATCTGGTACGGCGAGAAGGGCACAGCGCAGTTGCTCATTCTCAGTCAGGTGGTGCTGAGCCTGCAACTGCCGTTCGCCATCGTGCCGCTGGTGATGTTCACGGCGAGCAAGGCGAAGATGGGCACGTTCGTCGCTCCGCGATGGCTGTCGCTGTTTGCCGCCGTCATCGCAGCGGTCGTTGTCGCGCTCAACGTGAAATTGCTGATCGATTTCGTGACGGGCTGAGGCCGCCGGCGAAGATTACTCGCGCTTGGTATCGAACTTTTCGCGCGCCGTCTGGATTTGCGGCAGATGTTCGAACGCCCATGAGCCGAGATGCTGCACGGGCTCCTTCAGCGAGTGGCCGAGCTCAGTCAACTCATAGTCCACGCGCGGTGGAATGGTCGGAAAGATCGTGCGCGTCACAAGACCGTCGCGCTCAAGCCCCCGGAGCGTCAGCGTCAGCATCCGCTGCGAGATTCCGCCGACCATGCGCTTGATTTCGTTGAAACGGCGCGGCCCGTCGCTCAGCAGCATGATGATCAGCACACTCCATTTGTCGCCGATGCGCGACAGGATGGATCCCACAGCCAAGCAATCGCCGGGCAGGTGCCGGTCGGGCGGGGCGGTTACATCGATGTGCTCAGGTGTCACAGCTGTGCTCGGGTTCAGAAAATGTGCCTTCTTGTGCGGTTTATCAAAGGTCACCAATAGTGTCCAGGTATCAATCTGATACTAGAGCTAAAGGTGAACCTATGAAACTGCTCCATATCGATGCCAGCATCCTCGGCGGCAATTCCGTCTCGCGGCAACTGTCCAACGCCGCCGTTGAGCGCTTGCGCCAAACGACCCCGAATCTCGACGTGACCTATCGCGATCTCAGCGCCAAGCCGCTTTCGCATTTGAGCGGGGAGCATCTCGCCGCTGCCCATGGCGCGACACCGGAAACGCAAGCGGTGCGCGACGACATCGCCGCCAGCACCGCTGCGCTGGATGAGTTCCTCGCCGCCGACGTCGTTGTTATCGGCGCGCCGATGTACAACTTCACCATCCCGAGCCAGCTCAAGGCGTGGATCGACCGTCTTCTCGTCGCGGGGAAGACCTTCAAATACTCGGAGAAGGGTGTTGAGGGGCTGGCTGGCGGCAAGCGCGTGATCATCGCCATCGCCCGCGGTGGCTTCTATGGCGCCGGCGCGCCGGCTGCGGCAGGCGAGCACCTCGAAACCTATCTGCGCTGGGTGTTCGGCTTCATCGGTATCCACGATCCCGAATTCATCGCCGCCGATGGAATCCAGATCAGTCCGGATCAGCGCGAGAAGTCGGTTGCCGAAGCGTTGCAGGCGGCGGGCGCGTTGAAAGCCGCATCAGGTTTGCAGGCGGCGTGAAGTTACATATCGACTGAACAACAGTGCCGTCATCCTGAGGTGCGAGCCGCGCTTGCGGCGGACCTCGAAGGATGACGGTTTGACGTTTTTTGCGAAAAGCTAATCCTGCGGCTCGGGCGCCATCGAGCCGGTGGCGTCGACGCGCAGCCAGCCGCTTGGCGCGAGGCGCTGTTGCGGCAGGAAGCGGGCCTTGTAATCCATCTTCCGCGAGCCATCGATCCAGTAGCCGAGATAGACGTAAGGCAGGCCGAGCCGCCTCGCGCGGGCGATATGGTCGAGGATCATGAACGTGCCCATTGAGCGGCTTTCCTCGCCGGGCTCGAAGAACGAATAGACCATCGACAGGCCGTCGCTGAGCACATCGGTCAGCGCCACCGCAATCAGATCGCCGCCCTTGCCGGTGATGCCGCTGTCGGGCGTGCGCCGCCGGTACTCGATGATGCGGGTGGCGACATGGCTGTCTTCCACCATCATCGCGTAATCGAGCACGGTCATGTCCGCCATGCCGCCGTCGCGATGGCGCTCGTCCAGATATGCGCGGAACACCGAGTACTGTTCGGACGTCGGCACTGCGGTGCGCAGTTCACTGACGATGTCGGCGTTGCGGGCCTGGATCTTGCGGAAATTGCGCGAGGGACGGAATTCGTTGGCGATCACGCGCACCGAGACGCAGGCGCGGCACTGGTCGCAGGCTGGCCGGTAGGCGATGGACTGACTGCGGCGGAAGCCGCCATGGGTCAGAAGGTCGTTGAGTTCGCCGGCCTTGTCGCCGACCAGATGCGTGAAGACCTTGCGTTCCTGCTTGCCCTCCAGATAGGGGCAGGGCGAGGGCGCCGTCAGGTAGAATTGCGGCGTATTGCGTGAATGTTGTGTCACGTGAGGCCGTTTGACTCCGGTCTGCGCGATTCCTGTCACAGCATCGCGCCGCGGCGGGCAGGGGTCAACGAGTTTGAGCGCGCCGCAGCAAGGTTATGACGCGATTTTCGGGCGACATTGTGCACGTCGTCCGGGCAGGGCCACGTCAACAAAACGTGCCCCGCCCGTGAGTGAAAGCAGCAGTCTAGACGCGAGTCGTTTGCACGACCGTCGCGTTGACGTTGCTGTTGATAAACACCGTGCCCAGCACGATGTCATGCAGCAAGCGCCGGCGGCCGTTGAACAGGCCCACCAGCAATACCAGCGGCGTCAGGAAAGAGACCGACACCCAGTAGAGGACGGCGTGAACAGCGCCGAGGATGAAATAGGGCCGGTCGCCGGTCCATGTCCGCATCTGGATGTCCATCATGCGCATGCCCACGGTGGCGCCGTGTGGGCCACCGAGCGATGCGCCGTAATAGATCAGCGCCCAGACAACCGAGAACGGTGAAATCAGCCAGAACAGGAACCAGCCGAGGCCCAGTGTGACGATGCCGAACAGGGTGACGAAGATGACGGCGAGGATGATCGGGATCGACAGGATCACGAGGTCAATGAGAAACGCGAAAAATCGCTTGGTCAGCACGCCGCGAAACAGTTCGGGCTGCAACCAAGGATCATAGGCCTGCTGCGCGCTCGCGCTGGCCGATGGATTGTTGCGCCAGGTGGCGCCGCCGGTGTTTCGCGTGTCAGACATGGAAACCCTCCTCAACCGGCCCGAAACTCTCCGGACCGCTTGCTGCGCACATGGCCCCGCCGGTTCGTCCGCGCAAGACGGCTTAGGCTCACATGGAGAAAAAGTTATCTCGCCTGTCGCGGAACCGCCGTCAGCGACCGGCCTTCAGCTTTTCCGCCGCCTGCGCCGCGAAATAGGTCAGCACGCCGTCTGCACCGGCGCGCTTGAATGCGACGAGGCTTTCCATCATCGCGCGGTCGCCGTCGATCCAGCCGTTGTTGGCGGCCGCTGCGATCATCGCGTACTCGCCGGACACCTGATAGGCGAAGGTCGGCATCGCAAAGGTGTCCTTCACGCGGCGCACGATGTCGAGATAGGGCAGGCCGGGCTTGACCATCACCATGTCGGCACCTTCCGCGATGTCGAGTTCGACCTCGCGCAACGCTTCGTCGGAATTCGCCGAGTCCATCTGGTAGGTGCGCTTGTCGCCAGTCAGCGTTTTCGCCGAACCGATGGCGTCGCGGAACGGGCCATAAAACGCTGATGCGTATTTCGCCGCGTAGGCCATGATCTGCACGTCGCCGAAACCGGCGCGGTCGAGACCGTCGCGGATGGCGGCGACGCGGCCGTCCATCATGTCGGACGGCGCAATGATATCGCAGCCGGCTTCGGCCTGCACCAGCGCCTGACGGACGAGGATAGCGACAGTCTCGTCGTTCAAGATCCTGCCGTCCTGCAAAAGCCCGTCATGGCCGTGGCTGGTGAACGGATCGAGCGCCACATCGCATAGAATGCCGAGATCGGGAAATTCCTTCTTGATCGCGCGGACCGACTGGCAAACCAGATTGTTGGCGTTCAAGGCTTCGGAGCCATGCTCGTCGCGCAGCGAAGGTTCCGTGTAGGGAAACAGAGCGATGCAGGGAATGTCGAGCTTCATCGCGCGCTCGGCGTCGCGCACGCATTGATCCACACTGAGACGGTCGACGCCGGGCATCGAGGCGATCGGTGCGCGGGTGTTTTTGCCGTCAACAACGAACAGCGGCCAGATCAGATCGTCCGTGGTCAGCACGTTCTCGCGCACCAGCCGGCGCGCCCATTCCGACTTGCGGTTGCGGCGCATACGGGTCGTCAGATCGAGAGAAGGGGCGGCCGTGTCCCGGTGGGGAGTATCCCGCAATTCGATCGGACGTCCGAATTTGATCGCCATCTTGTTACCACTCCGCGCAAACAGATATCCACGTGTAGCATCTGCCGGGGCTCCCGTCACCGCACGGGGGCGTCATCGGCGGATTGATTTTAAGGTTGTAAAGGATCAAACAGGCGGCATGAACAAGGACATTCGGCAAATGACCGCGCGCGTGAACCGGGGCGCGAACGACGACGTGCCGCGCGATCAGGTCAACATGGTCACCGCCATGACGTCGCCGGACACGGAGACCGGTGACAATACCTGGACCGGACGGCTCGTGCTGTTCCTGCGTGTCATGGCCGTGCTGTCGATGATCAAGGGACTCTACCACTGGGCGGAAATCACCGGCTTTATCGGCGGCGAGGAGCGCGCGTTCGAAGCGCAGACCACGCAATGGCAAACCGCCACGGTTTACTTCGCGGTGATCGAACTGGTTGCGGCGGTCGGACTGTGGCTCGCAACGCCGTGGGGCGCGGTGGTATGGCTCACGACGATCGTTTCAACCGCAGTGATCGAACTGATGTTTCCCGCGATCTACGGCGGCAATCTTTTCGCGGTCCTCGTGTCCCTGATCCTGCTTGCCGCCTATCTCATTCTGGCGTGGCTTTCGGCGCGGGAGCGGCCGCCGTAGCGGCCGGGTTGGGCCCGCCGCCATGATGCTTGACGAAGTCTTTCAAATTTGAACGAACGCTGTGCTGGAATGCGACAAGTCGCGTGACGAAGCGTGAACATCGCTCCTTTTGGGTGAATCAAAACTAACAAAAAGCCCTTATTTTATCGGTGTAATATACGATTCACCGTTTCAAATAAACCTTCTCTTTATGCTGTTATTTAAGCTGATCTTCAAACGCCTCCCTTAGTTTCCACCTATCAGACGAGACAAAAGTTTCGTCGAATAAGTCGTAAAAACGACAACAGGGGAAGTGTCATGATCAAAGCAGCCGCTACGGCTATTGAACCCGCTCGCGACAACGCCGCTGCGCCTGTGCAGCCGCTTTATCTCGAAGCTCTCACGCTCGTTGAACGCCTTCATCGCCGTCTGCTCGACGTGATCAAGGATGAATTCGATCGCCGCGGCCGTGCCGACATCAATTCGGTGCAGGCTCTGCTGCTCTATAACATCGGCGACAAGGAATTGACCGCCGGCGAACTGCGCACGCGCGGTTACTATCTCGGCTCCAACGTCTCGTACAATCTGAAGAAGCTTGTCGAGATGGGCTTCCTCGATCATCAGCGTTCGCGCGTTGATCGCCGCTCGGTCCGGATTCGTCTGACCGCGCAGGGCCAGGAAATCCGCCACATCGTCGACGCGCTGTATCAGAAGCACGTCAAGACGGTGGAGCAGGTTGGCGGCATCTCGAACGCCGAGTTCGCGACGCTGAACAAGTCGCTGCATCGCCTCGAGCGCTTCTGGACCGACCAGATCCTGTATCGCCTTTGAGAATTTAAGGCGCTCACGACATTCGGGCCAGCCGGCGCAAGATCGGCGGCCCACCAGTTCTCCTTCGACAGTTTATGCCGGTGCCCTCCGGCCGTTACCGAAGTGCGCACAAGACGCACGCGGAAGAATTCCGCACGAGTTTCCCCTGGTGTGGGACGACGCGACTTGAGGCGCCTTCGGGCGCCTTTTCGCGTTCCAGGTGAGAATCGACTCGTAAACGAGTTCTGAATCCTTGCCCGCCAAGAGCAAAAATATCGCCCGAGACTCTTGCGCGGACTCTTTCCATCATCCTCAAATCATGAGGCCGATTCTCAAATTCGCCGGCGACCGGCTGCAGGTCGCGTTGATGCTCGTGCTGCTGGCCGCGTGCTCGCTGAACGTGATGTTCCTCTGCGCCCGGCTGTAGGCCCGCGCGATCCGACGCAATTAAGTTGCCCAACAAGGGGCACTGAAACCCAGAATGTGGCGAGATGGGCCGCCGCCTTGGGGCCCGAGCCGGGCTGGAACAAGCCAAAACCGCATTCGTAACGGCCGTGCCGGGGAAAGTTGGCCTGCCGCCCACGGAATCGGCTGCTGGCGGCCAAGGACCGCATAAATCTGGCCCACTAGCTTGTGGAACTTGGCCCCCAACGCCAGATGTGGTATCTCGCGGCTGCCGCCCTTGATGCCACCCGTAACCGTCCGTGCGCCTTACGAAAAGGCCGCGGCGGTGGAGACATTTCATCCATGAGCTCTTCCGCCAAGACTGCATCTGCCCCCGATTCGTTTTTTACAGCCTCGCTCGCGCAGGCCGATCCGGAGATAGCCAACGCGATCAAGGGCGAACTCGGTCGCCAGCAGCACGAGATCGAGCTGATCGCGTCGGAGAACATCGTCAGCCGCGCCGTGCTCGAGGCGCAGGGCTCGGTGATGACCAACAAATATGCGGAAGGCTATCCGGGCGCGCGTTACTATGGCGGCTGCGAATTCGTCGATGTCGCCGAGACCCTGGCGATTGAGCGCGCCAAGAAACTGTTCGGCGCGGGCTTCGCCAATGTGCAGCCGAATTCCGGCAGCCAGATGAATCAGGCGGTGTTCTTGGCGCTGCTTCAGCCGGGCGACACCTTCATGGGCCTCGACCTCGCAGCCGGCGGACATCTCACGCACGGCGCACCGGTCAACATGTCGGGCAAGTGGTTCAAGCCGGTGCACTACACCGTGCGCCGCGAAGACCAGATCATCGACATGGATTCGGTGGCGAAACAGGCCGAAGAGATCAAGCCGAAGCTGATCATCGCCGGCGGCTCGGCCTATTCGCGCGCGTGGGACTTCAAACGCTTCCGCGAGATCGCCGACAGTGTCGGTGCATATCTGATGGTAGACATGGCCCACTTCGCAGGATTGGTTGCGGGCGGCGTTCATGCCTCGCCGGTGCCGCATGCGCATGTCACCACGACGACGACGCACAAGTCGCTGCGCGGCCCGCGCGGTGGTTTGATCCTCAGCAACGATGAGGCGATCGCCAAGAAGCTGAACTCCGCGATCTTCCCCGGTCTTCAGGGCGGCCCGCTGATGCACGTCATCGCCGCGAAAGCCGTGGCGTTCAAGGAAGCGTTGCAGCCGGATTTCAAGATCTACGCGAAGAACGTGGTCGAGAATGCCAAGGCGCTGGCTGAGACGCTGCGTTCCAACGGTTTCGAGATCGTCTCTGGCGGCACCGACAATCACCTGATGCTGGTCGATCTGCGGCCGAAGGGCCTCAAGGGCAACGTCTCGGAGAAGGCGCTGGTTCGTGCCGGTCTCACCTGTAACAAGAACGGCATTCCGTTTGACCCCGAAAAGCCGTTCGTCACCTCGGGTCTGCGTCTCGGCACGCCGGCGGCGACCACGCGCGGTTTCGGCGTCGCCGAATTCAAGCAGGTCGGCGCGTTGATTTCAGAAGTGCTCAACGCCGTCGCCCAGTCGGGTGAAGGCTCGGCGCCTCTGGTCGAGGCGTCGGTGAAGGACAAGGTGAAAGAACTCACCAGCCGCTTCCCGATCTATCAGTAAGGCGGGCTTAGATGCGCTGCCCAAGCTGCAACAGTCTCGATACGCAGGTAAAGGATTCACGGCCGACGGAAGATTCGGCCGTGATCCGTCGGCGGCGCGTCTGCATGGCGTGCAATTTTCGCTTCACCACGTTCGAGCGCGTGCAGCTTCGCGAACTCACTGTCATCAAGCGCAACAGCCGCCGCGTTCCGTTCGATCGCGACAAGCTGGTGCGTTCGTTGCAGATCAGCCTGCGCAAGCGGCCGGTCGATCCCGAGCGCGTGGAGAAGATGGTGTCCGCCATCGTGCGTGAACTGGAAAGCGGCGGCGAGGCGGAGATCTCCTCGGAGGTCATCGGCGAGACCGTGATGGAACATCTGCGTCAGCTCGACGACGTGGCTTACGTCCGCTTCGCGTCGGTCTATCGCAATTTTCGCGAGGCCAAGGACTTCGAGGCGGTTCTGGGCGAGCTGTCGGGCGAGGACGAACCGCCGCGGCCGGCAGTCGTTCGCAAGTGATTTTTTCGCGGCACAGCGTTCGCTAATCCGCTAGCTTGATCGCCGTGCCGGATATCCCTGACCCAATGTCTCAAGACTTGCGCTACATGCAGCTCGCGCTGGCGCTTGGCCGGCGCGGACAGGGCCGCACCTGGCCGAACCCAGCCGTCGGCGCGGTGGTCGTCAAGGACGGCATCATCGTCGGGCGCGGCTGGACCCAGCCGGGCGGGCGGCCTCATGCCGAGCCCGAGGCGCTCAAGCGTGCGGGCGAGGCGGCACGCGGCGCAACGCTTTATGTCACGCTGGAGCCCTGTTCGCATTTCGGAAAGTCGCCACCCTGCGCGGACGCGATCATTGCGGCGGGCATCGCGCGGGTTGTCTCTGCCGTTGAAGATCCAAATCCCGAAGTCGGCGGGCAGGGCCATGCGCGCCTGCGCGCCGCTGGCATCGAAGTTCAGGTCGGCCTGTGCAAAGAGGAAGCCGCGCGGGATCACGCCGGGCATTTCCTGCGCGTCGGCGAGAAGCGCCCGTTCGTCATTCTGAAACTCGCGGTTTCTGCCGACGACAAGATTGCTGCCGCGGGTCATCGCCAGGTGGCCATTACAGGAGAAGCCGCGAAGGCGCGGGTGCATCTGCTGCGGGCGCAGAGCGATGCGATCCTGGTCGGCATCGGCACGGTGCTGGCCGATGACCCGCTGCTCACGGTGCGCCTGCCGGGGCTGGAAGCACAATCGCCGGTGCGCGTGGTCCTGGATCGTGCGCTGCGGCTCCCCGGCACCAGCAAGATTGTTCATTCCGCGCGGCAAACACCGCTGTGGGTCATGACATCCGATCTGTCCGAGGCACCGGCCGCCATGAAGCTTGGTGCGGCGGGCGCGCAGGTTCTCCGCGTGCACGTGACGACCGCGCCGCCGCCGGGCCTCGATCTCAAGGCTGCTTTGAGGGTACTCGCCGGGCGGGGCATCACGCGGCTGATGGTCGAAGGCGGCGCGCGGGTGGCGTCGTCATTCCTGAGCGCCGGTCTGGTCGATGAAGTCTGGCTGCTGCGCGGGCCGGGCACGATCGGCATGGATGGTATTCCGGCGCTCGATACGCAGCCGCTCTCGGCCATCACCCAGTCGCCTCACTGGCGGGGGCGTGCTACCGAGGCCTGGGATAAAGACACTCTCACGATTTACGAAAGACCATGATCCGGAAAATTGGAAACTGGTTTTCTGATCGGATCAGGGTCAATTGAAAAGAGAACTGGATGTTTACCGGCATTATTACGGACCTTGGCGAAATCACCACTATCACACCCACCGCGCAGGGGCAGTTGCACCGTTTGCGGATCGCGTGCCGCTACGATCAGGCGACCATTGCGGACGGCGCGTCGATTGCCTGTAACGGCGTGTGCCTGACGGTGGTTCGGTCCGGTGTCGATCAGGGCTGGACATGGTTCGATGTTGATGCTGCCGCCGAGACGCTGCGCATGACTACGGCAAAGGGCTGGGGCAAGGGTACGCGCCTCAATCTCGAACGTGCGCTGAAGATCGGCGACGAACTCGGCGGCCACATCGTTGCCGGACACGTCGATGGTATCGCGACGATCGTTGCGCGCGACGATCTGCCCGATATGGCGAAATTCGAACTGCGCGCGCCGCGTGATCTTGCGAAATTCATCGCCGCCAAGGGCTCGGTGACGCTCGATGGCGTCTCGTTGACGGTCAACACGGCGGTTGACGATGTGTTTTCGGTGCTCATCATTCCGCACACGTTGCAGGTGACCACTCTGCGCGACTGGCGCGGGGGCTCGGAGGTCAATCTCGAAATCGATTTGATGGCGCGCTACGCGGCGCGGCTGACGGAGATGCGGACGTAGAAACCGCACTTCAACCGTTCAAACAGAAAGTCCGGGGGGATTCGTATGCCGCTGTTCAGCGACTATCCGATTGCAACGCTCAAGGACGTTGAAAAATTCGAAACCGAAAAGACGCTTGAGCAGCGTTACGATGCGTGCAGCGTGTACGACATTTTCGTCAAGTCCGCCGCGCGTCACCCGGACCGTGCCGCGCTGACCATGCTGATGACAGGTGCGGACGACGAGACGCCGCGCATTGTGACTTACCGGCAGATGCTCGAGGGCGTCACCCGCGCGGCGAATCTCTTCGCGAGTCTCGGCGGGCCGGGCGTCGGCGTCGCCTACATTATTCCGAGTCTGGTGGAGACACATTTCACACTCTGGGGGGCGGAAGCCGCCGGCTACGCCGTCCCGATCAATTTTTTGCTTCAGCCGCAGAACATCGCCGATCTCGTCCGTGCATCCGGCGCGAAGATTCTCGTCGCGCTGGGTCCGCATCCGGTGCTCGATATCTGGGAGAAAGCCGTCGCGGTCGGCAAACTGCTGCCGGACGTCAAGCTGGTGCAGATCTCGTTATCGGATGCGCCGCTGCCGGAAGGGGTGATCGGGTTTGCGCCATCGCTGAAGTCGCAGGACGGCAGCGCGCTAACGTTCGGCGCTGCGCGCAGCGGCGACGATGTCGCAGCATATTTCCACACTGGCGGCACAACCGGTTCGCCCAAGCTCGTCACCCATACCCATCGCATGCAAATCGCCGCCGCGTTCGGCGGAACGGTGCTGCAAGATCTAAGCGAGAGCGATATCATCACAAACGGGCTGCCGTTGTTTCACGTCGCCGCCACCATCTCCTGCGGACTCTCGTTCTTCATCGCGGGCGCGAACGTTCTTGTGCTGTCGCCATCGGGAATGCGCAACCCGGTCATCATCAAGAATTTCTGGAAGATCATCGAGCGCCATCGCGCCACGGTCATCGGCGGCGTGCCGACGGCGCTTGCCGCGCTGCTCAATGTGCCGGTCGATGCGGACATCTCGTCGGCGCGTTACAGCATCTCGGGTGCTTCTCTGCTGCCGCGCGCGGTCGCCTTACAATTTCAGAAGATGACCGGGACCAGGATCCACGAAATCCTCGGCATGACCGAAACGGGCGGATTGGTGTCGATCGATCCCGCGCCCGCGGATCCCGTGCTGGGCTCCGTCGGAATCCGCTTGCCGTACACCAGGGTTGTTGTCCGCAAGCTTGCCGCCGACGGTTCGCTGAGCGAGGCCTGCGCGCCGCACGAGGTGGGCGTCATGACCGTGTCGGGTCCGAACGTTACGCCGGGTTACAAGGACCAGAGCCAGAATGGTGGCGCGTTGCGCGGCGGATATCTCGACAGCGGCGATCTGGCCTACACCGACGAGCAGGGGCGGCTGTTCATCGCGGGGCGTTCGAAGGATCTCATCATCCGCAGCGGTCACAATATCGATCCGGTGCTGATTGAGGACGCGTTGCAGTCCCATCCGGCGGTCGCGCTGGCTGCGGCGGTCGGCCAGCCCGACAAATACGCCGGCGAGTTGCCGGTGTGTTACGTGGCTCTGAAGCCCGGCGCACAGGTGACGGCGGACGAACTGAAATCCTATGCCGAGCCGTTGATCGCGGAACGCCCGGCATGGCCGAAGCAGGTCATCGTGATCGACGCCATTCCGGTCACCAGCGTCGGCAAGATTTTCAAGCCGCAATTGCGCAACGACGCCGTGCAGCGGCTCGTCGCGCAGGTGGTCGCGGACACAACCGGGTCCGGCGATGCCGTGATCGATGTCGCGGCGGGCGGCAAACGCGGCATCGAAGTCACGGTGACGCTGCCGGCGGCGCTGTCAGCCCAGCAGTCAGTGGTCGAGACGGTGCTGGAAGGCTATCTGTTCGACTACAAGGTTGCGCGGGCCAATTGAGGCGGTTTGGGGCTGCATCCCTGCCCTGAAACAGGGCTGTTGCGCTTGGCTTTGCGGCGGCCAGCGACTACAAACGCACTCCCGTAAGTCGACAGTTTGCCCAGTGCACTGACTGTCAACTTGTTGCTGACAATCAGAAAAATGGACCTGACCGAACAATGGCTGAACCGCGCCGCGCAGAACTCAAAGACGAGACCGACATCAGCGGCACACATGTCGTCATTATCGAAGCGCGCTTCTACGACGATATTCAGGAAGCGCTGCTTCAGGGCGCGATCCGGGAACTGGAAGCCGCCGGCGTCGGCTATGACGTGATCAGCGTGCCCGGCGCGCTGGAAATTCCGGCGGCGATCGCGATCGCGATGGACGCGTCCAAGAAGAACGGCAAGCCCTATGACGGCGCCATCGCGCTCGGCTGCGTGGTGCGCGGCGACACCATTCATTTCGAAATCGTGTCGATGGAATCATCCCGCGCGCTGATGGACCTTGCGGTCGCGCGCAGTCTGCCGCTCGGCAACGGGATCATTACTGTCAACACCACGGAGCAGGCGTGGGAACGCGCGCGCGCCGACAAGCTTAACAAGGGTGGCGACGCCGCCCGCGCGACGCTCACCATGATGCGCATCAAGAAGCGTCTGGCGAAACCGCTATGAGCGACCCCAAAAAAACCGACAAGGCTCCGGGCGACAAGAAAGCCAACCGGCGTGGCGCAGCGCGTCTGGCCGCCGTGCAGGCGCTCTATCAGATGGACATTGCAGGCGCGGGCATCGAAGATATCTTTGCCGAGTTTGAAAGCCACTGGCTCGGCAGTGAAGTCGAGGGCGATACGTATTTGCCGGCCGAGGCGGCGTTCTTCAAGGACATCGTCGCCGGTGTGGTTCGCGACCAGAGCAAGCTCGATCCCCTGATCGACGAAGCGCTCCAGAGCGGCTGGCCGCTGAAGCGGATCGACGCGATCCTGCGTGCGACGTTGCGGGCAGGGGCCTATGAGCTCGAACACCGCAAGGATATTCCGGCGCGCGTCGTGGTGTCGGAATATGTCGATGTAGCCCATGCGTTCGTCGACAAGGACGAGACTGGCATGGTCAACGCCGTGCTCGATCAGATTGCACGGCAGTTTCGCGCGAGCGAATTCGCGCGCGCAGGTCACTAATCATGACGCCGCCGGGTGCCAAAGCATCGGGCGAGCATGATCTGATTGCGCGCTATTTCCGCCCGCTCGCCACCGATCCCGGCGCTTTTGGCCTGATCGACGATGCCGCGCTCCTCAAGAACTCCGGCGATGATCTCGTGATTACCACGGATGCCATCGTCGAGGGCGTTCACTTCCTTCCCGACGATCCGCCGGACACCGTCGCGCGCAAGGCGCTGCGGGTGAACCTGTCGGATCTGGCAGCGAAGGGCGCCATCCCTGCGGGCTTTGTGCTGACGCTGGCGTTGCGGGAAGCGAAGGATGAGTGGCTCGCGCCGTTCGCGCGCGCCCTCGGTGCGGATGCAACGGCGTTCGGCTGTCCCGTGCTCGGCGGCGATACGGTTTCGACGCCCGGGCCGCTGATGATTTCGATTACAGCGTTTGGCCGGGTCCCGCCGGGCAAGATGGTTCGCCGGGACGGCGCGAAGGTTGGCGACAGGATCGTTGTCACCGGCACGATCGGCGATGCGGCGCTGGGATTGCGGATTCTCACAAACCGGATCACGGGCGAGGGGCTCGACGCGCCGTCGCGCGATTTTCTGATCCAGCGCTACCGTGTGCCGCAGCCGCGCAATGTGCTCGCGGCCGCGATCCGCGATCATGCGAGCGCGGCCATGGATGTCTCGGACGGACTGGCCGGCGACCTTGCGAAATTGTGTGCGGCCTCGCGTGTTTCGGCGGACATCGATCTGTCGGGTGTTCCACTGTCGGCTCCGGTGCGCGCCTTGGTGGCGAACGGAAGCGCCGACATCGAAGCCATCGTGTCGGGCGGGGACGATTATGAGGTCCTTTGCGCGATCCCCGAGAATCGGTGGGATTCGTTCAGCGCGGCGGCGCGGCAGGCCGATGTGCCATTGATCAGCATCGGAAAGGTCGCCGCTGGTGCGGCTGTGCCCCGGTTTCTTGATGCCGCGGGCAAGCCTGTCGTGCTGAAACGCCTGTCCTACAGCCACTTTTAACGATTTTCGCGCCGCAACCGACGCACGTGCGACGTTTGTTGAATCGTCCGAAAAAGCGCTGCTCAAGGCCTTGGCGGCGTTGCGTCAAGGGTATGATTTTGGCATTGTCCGCGCCGAATTGAGGCAGCTTTTCGCCTTTTGACGAAGCATGCCTCCTTTTTTGCGCGCCCGGCCGCCCTGTACGGCCAGCGGGGGCGTTTCTGGGGAAACATTCAGGGATCTGAGGCAACATCAATGACAGCATTATGGTTGATCGTGCTCGCGGGAGCGCTTTCCATCGTCTACGCCGCGTGGGCAACTTCGTCGGTCCTCGCCGCCGATGCGGGCAACGCCCGTATGCAGGAAATCGCTGCGGCGGTGCGTGAAGGCGCGCAGGCCTATCTCAAACGCCAGTACATGACGATCGGGATCGTCGGCATCGTGATTTTCGCGCTGCTGGCTTACTTCCTCGGCATCCTCGTTGCGGTCGGATTCCTGATCGGTGCGGTACTCTCGGGAGCCGCGGGCTTCATCGGCATGAACGTCTCGGTGCGCGCCAACGTCCGCACCGCGCAGGCGGCGACCAAGTCGCTCGCTGGCGGTCTGGAACTCGCCTTCAAGGCGGGCGCCATCACCGGCATGCTGGTTGCGGGTCTCGCATTGCTTGGCGTGACGCTTTACTTCATCTACCTGACGCAGGGCCGCGGGCTCGCCGTGAACGACCGCATCGTGGTCGACTCGCTGGTGGCGCTCGGCTTCGGTGCATCGCTGATCTCGATCTTCGCCCGTCTCGGCGGCGGCATCTTCACCAAGGGTGCGGACGTCGGCGGCGATCTCGTCGGCAAGGTCGAAGCCGGCATTCCGGAAGATGATCCTCGCAACCCGGCGACCATCGCCGACAACGTCGGCGATAACGTCGGCGATTGCGCCGGCATGGCGGCCGACCTGTTCGAGACCTACGCGGTGACGGCTGTCGCCACCATGGTGCTCGCGGCGATCTTTTTCGCCGGTGCGCCAGCGCTTCTGCCCAACATGATGATCCTGCCGCTCGCCATCGGCGGCATCTGCATCCTGACCTCGATTGTCGGCACCTTCTTCGTGAAGCTGGGCGCCAGCCAGTCGATCATGGGCGCGCTGTACAAGGGCCTGATCGCCACCGGCGTGTTGTCGCTGTTCGGCGTTGCGTTCGTCATCCATCAGCTGATCGGCTTCGGTCCGCTCGCGGGCGTGAAGTACACCGGCCTCGCACTGTTCGAGTGCGGTGTCGTTGGTCTCGTGGTGACGGGTCTCATCATCTGGATCACCGAGTACTACACCGGCACGGATTATCGTCCGGTGAAGTCCATCGCGGCATCTTCGGTGACGGGCCACGGCACCAACGTGATCCAGGGTCTCGCGATCTCGATGGAATCGACCGCCGGTCCGGCGCTCGTCATCATCGCGGGCATCCTCGTCACCTACAGCCTCGCGGGCCTGTTCGGTATCGCGATTGCGACCACCACGATGCTGGCTCTGGCTGGCATGATTGTCGCACTCGACGCCTTCGGCCCCGTCACCGACAATGCCGGCGGCATTGCCGAAATGGCTGGTCTTCCGAAGGAAGTTCGCAAGGCGACCGACGCGCTCGACGCGGTCGGCAACACCACGAAGGCCGTCACCAAGGGCTACGCCATCGGTTCGGCCGGTCTCGGCGCACTGGTGCTGTTCGCGGCTTACAATGAAGACCTCAAGTTCTTCATCGCCAATGCCGCGAAGTATCCGTACTTCCAGGGTGTCATTCCTGACTTCTCGCTGAACAACCCTTACGTCGTGGTCGGCCTGCTGTTCGGCGGCCTGCTGCCGTACCTGTTCGGCGCGATGGGCATGACGGCTGTCGGCCGTGCTGCCGGCGCAATCGTCGAAGAGGTGCGCCGTCAGTTCCGCGAAAAGCCGGGCATCATGAAGGGCACGGATAAGCCTGACTACGGTAAGGCCGTCGATCTTCTGACCAAGGCCGCGATCAAGGAAATGATCATTCCGTCGCTGCTGCCGGTGCTGTCACCGGTCGTTGTCTACTTCGCGATCTATGCGATCGCGGGCGGCGGTGCGGCCGGCAAGTCCGCGGCGTTCTCGGCGGTCGGCGCGATGCTGCTCGGCGTGATCGTCACCGGCCTGTTCGTCGCGATCTCGATGACCTCGGGTGGTGGCGCATGGGACAACGCTAAGAAGTACATCGAGGACGGCCATCACGGTGGCAAGGGTTCGGACGCTCACAAGGCGGCCGTGACCGGCGACACCGTCGGCGACCCGTACAAGGATACGGCGGGCCCCGCCGTGAACCCGATGATCAAGATCACCAATATTGTGGCGCTGCTGTTGCTCGCGATCCTGGCTCACTGATCTTCAAGTTGAATCAATAACGAAGCCCCGCGACGTAAGTCGCGGGGCTTTTTCTTTGCGCGGATGCAACGCGCGATTGTTGCCATTTGATGACAGATCGAAGGGTTTTCCCCGCGATAATTTTCAGGTTGTCCGGAAACTCTCGGCTGGTTCCGCGTTATCTCTCGTTCACCAAGGGAGCGAGATCATGGCAGCGGATGACGGCGACCCGTTCGAGCAGGGGAAGCTCGCGCGATTCAATAACGAGCCGCACGAAAATCCCTATCCAAAAGACACCGAACAGCATCAGCGCTGGGAGGCGGGTTACAGATTTGTCGAGCAGGGACTGATGTCGGTCTGATCTGCTCATATCGAACGGAAAACGGCCGCCCAGATCGGGCGGCCGTTTTTGTTTTCACAAGCCCGCCCGCGTGACGTCAGTTGACGTCCATCTTGAGGCCTTCCTTGTTGATGATGCCGGCAAATTTCTTGATTTCGTCATTGATGAAGGTCGTGAACTGCTCGGGCGAACCATAGTCTGGCACGGCGCCCATCGCGTCGATGTTCCTCTTGATGTCAGCGCGTGCCAGCATGTTCTTGATCTCGTTGTTGTAGGCATCGAGCGCGGGGCGCGGCACGCCAGCTTGCAGGAACATTCCAAACCAGGACGACACGTCGAAGTTGGCGAGTTCCGGCGCACTCTCACGCATGGTCGGGATATTCGGCGCCTTGAAGCTGCGTTCCGGCGTCGTTACGGCCAATGCGATGAGCTTCTTTTCTTCGGTTTGCGGCAAGGATGGATAGAGGTTGTCGAACAGGATCGACACATCGCCCCCGAGCGCTCCGGTGAGCGCGGGTCCAGCACCGCGGAAGGGGATGTGCGTCATCTTCAGCCCGGTCAATTGCAGGAACCAGACAGCCGTCAGATGCGGGCTTTGTCCCACGCCCGACGTGCCGTAGTTCAATTTATCCGGGTTGGCCTTGAGATAGGCGATCAATTCCGGAATCGACTTGATGCCGCTCGACGGATGCGCCGACACGATATTGGGAATCCGGATCGCGTTGCTGACTGGCTGAAGCTGCTCGGGTTTGTAGGGTAGCGAGCGGAAGATGCTGAAGGCCACCGCGTTCGGTCCAGGGTTGCCGACTAGAATGGTGTTCCCGTCAGGCTTCTGCTGCGCGAAATACGCGGTGCCTATGGTGCCACCGCCGCCGGATTTGTTTTCGACGACGGCCGAGATTCCCCATGACTGCTGAAGATGCTGTGCAAGGTAGCGTCCGATCACGTCGGTGCTGCCGCCGGGCGCTGCCGGCACGATGATGCGGACCGTATCGGTGGGACGCCAGTCGGCGGCCTTCGCTGAGCGTGGCCATAGCGGACTTGTGGACAGTGCAGCGGCGCCGGACAGCACGGTACGGCGGGACAGTAAGCGCTTCATCGGTATCCTCCCAGCGATCATCTCTTTGCGAGATATTGTTGGGATGGAGCGTAGCGGGCGCGACCGTTGCGTCAAGCAAGAGCGATTTCGCGCAGCGAAATGTCCGTGGGCGCGATCAGTGGCTGACGCCTGAGATCAGCGCGGGCTGAGCAGCTTGAAGAGCGGCGTGAGGTAGCTCATTTCCTGACCGCTGGTCGGTGTCGTGCGGCTGATGAAGTCGAAGATCTTGCCGTCCTGCAATCCGTAGTTGGCGACACGCTGCACCGTGCGGTTCTTATCGAAGTAGATCGCGATCACGCGCTGGTCGATGACTTCTTGATGCATGAACGCGACTTTGCGTTCGGAGCGCTGGGAAATGTAGTAGAACACCTCGCCGCTCAAGGTCGCGACGGTAGACGGCGTTCCCATCACGATCAGGACCTGGTCCTGGCTCGCGCCGATGGGAATTTGCTCCAACGCGCCCGGGGGCAGGATATAGCCCTTCTGGAACTGTTCGCCGGTGCAGGCGGTCAAAGCGGCGCAAACAAGCGCGGTGGCTGCAACCACGCGCAAGCGGGTCGCGAACCGTCGCGCAAGATGAAGACCGGGCTGTCTGGAAACAGTCATCTCTTGTCGGGCCTTCCTCTTGCCTCTTGCATCAGCCGTAGCGTTGACGTACCGGGCGGGACTTCCAAATCTCAAAGACTTCCGATTTCAAATACACCGGGAGCCTTTCGGACGATCAGATATCGTCCCCGGCTTCGATGTGGAACCGAAAATGCTC
Source organism: Afipia sp. GW821-FHT04G03 (assembly GCF_059419985.1). Classification (NCBI taxonomy): domain Bacteria; kingdom Pseudomonadati; phylum Pseudomonadota; class Alphaproteobacteria; order Hyphomicrobiales; family Nitrobacteraceae; genus Afipia; species Afipia sp. GW821-FHT04G03. The sequence continues at coordinate 115,588 of NZ_JBWKSV010000001.1, forward strand.
TGGCCGTTCAATCGTTTCAGGAACCCCACCGCCCCGCGCGGCACCATTGAAGCCATCTATGGCATGATCGTGGCGCAAGCGCGAGAACCGGCATTTTACAGCGGCTTCCACGTGCGCGACACGGTTAATGGCCGATTCGACATGGTGATCCTGCATTTGTGGCTGGTGCTGCGCCGGCTGAAGTCCGTGGCAGGGGGAGATCGCCTGTCGCAGGCGCTTTTTGACCATTTCTGCCAGGATATGGATGACAACCTTCGCGAAATGGGAGTCGGCGACCTGACCGTGCCGAAACGTATGCAGGCGTTCGGTGAGGCGTTTTATGGCCGCTCGGCCGCCTACGATCTAGCCTTCGAGACCGGCGATGAGGAACTGGCGCTGGCACTCTCGCGCAACGTCTTCAACGGAGAACTCCCGGAGAGCGCGCGGGCGCTTGCGGCCTATGTGCGTGATGCCGCCGCTAGCCTAGCGGCATTGGACGATACGGCCCTTCGCGCGGGATCGCGGACTTTCCCCAAGCCTCTGGCTGTGCTTCAGCAGGCGGCAACATGAGCAAGATGGGCCAAATGCCGGACAGCGATCTTCCCTGGAGCTTTCCAATCGTGGTCGCTCAGGTCCCGGAGGCTGGGCTGCATCAGGTTCTGGAAGCCAGCGCCGCGCAGCGAGACCGGATCGCGGCGGCTGCCGGCGTGAATGCCGTGCTGCAGGCCACGGCCACCTTCGCGGTCGTGCCTGAGGTGGGCGGCCGGATGAATGTCACCGGCAAGATCCGTGCGCGCGTTGAACAGACCTGCGTCGTGACGCTGGATCCCGTCGAGAATGATCTCGACGAGACCATCGCGGCGGTGTTCGCACCGGCGGCGCAAATTCCAGCCAGCCCGAAATCCGTTCAGAAGGAGGAGGGCGACGAGGCCGAGATCCCGGATCTGCCCGAGCCAATCCTCAACGGCATCATCGACCTTGGCCAACTCGCCACGGAATACCTGATTTTAGGAATTGATCCCTATCCGAGAAAGCCGGGCATCGCGTTTGCCCCGCCCGAAATACCGGAAGACCCGGATGAGCACCCGTTTGCCGCCCTCAAGGCGCTCAAGGCCGGTCTGGATGAGCCTCAGGGGTCCAAAGACAAGAAACCCAAGGGAAAGTAACATCGCGCGCCGGGAACGCCTGACCGAACCCTTGGCTTCGGTCAAGCCGTTGTATCGCACCACAAAAACGCTATTGTCGCAGCTCGGCGAGGTCGCGCTGTCTTTGGCGAATACCTTCGCCTAATGCTGTCAGAACGATGGCTTTCAGCTCGCGGCCAGTCGCTTCGAGGCCGCAACGATCAGGTTTCCGGGACGCTTTATGCCGCAAAAGGTTCGGATCGCGCTTGACGCCATGGGCGGCGATTTCGGTGCATCGGTCATTGTTCCGGGCGCGGCTCTCGCGCTCAGGCGGCACACCGACGTTGAATTTCTGCTCTTTGGCGACAGCGCCCTGATTGGAGCGCAACTGGACGCACATCCGGCGCTGAAGGCCGTCTCTCGGGTCATTCATGCGGATATTGCGATCAGCATGGACGAGAAGCCGAGCCAGGCGCTGCGCCGCGGCCGCAAGTCGTCGTCCATGTGGCTGGCCATCGACGCCGTGAAGAAGGGTGAGGCTGACGTCGCTGTTTCCGCCGGCAATACCGGCGCGCTGATGGCGATGGCGCGGCTGAACTTGCGGATGATGTCCGGTATCGACCGCCCCGCGATCGCGGCAGTGTGGCCGACGGTGCGTGGCGAGTCCGTGGTGCTTGATGTCGGCGCCTCGATCGGCGGCGACGCGCGCCATCTCGCCTCGCTTGCCATTATGGGCAGCGCCATGGCGCGGGTGCTGTTCGATCTCGAGCGACCGACGGTGGGTCTGCTCAACATCGGCGTCGAGGAAGTGAAGGGCGTCGAGGAAGTTCGCGGTGCCGCGGAATTGCTCCGGGCCATGAACCTGCCGCAGCTCGACTTCATCGGATTCGTCGAGGGCGACGGGATCGGCAAGGGCGCCGCCGACGTCATCGTGACCGAAGGGTTCAGCGGCAACATCGCTCTGAAGACCGCTGAGGGAACCGCGCGGCAGATCGCGGAATATCTGCGCAGCGCGATGAGCCGGACCTGGCGCTCCAAGCTCGGGTACATTTTCGCACGCGGCGCTTTCAATGCGCTGCGGGACAAGATGGATCCCCGCAAGGTCAACGGCGGCGTCTTTCTCGGGCTTAACGGCGTGGTCATCAAGAGCCATGGCGGCACCGATGCTGAGGGCTTTGCTTCGGCGGTTGATGTTGGCTATGACATGGTTCGCTACGATCTCCTGCCCAAGATCAATCAAACACTCAATCGCGACGGCCACGCTCTTTCGATTGTGCCGAACGCGCAGGAGGCTGTCTCGTGACTGTGATGCGTTCGATTGTGCTCGGTTACGGCGCTTATCTGCCGGAGCGCATTCTGACCAATGCCGAACTGGCGAAGATGGTTGATACCTCGGACGAATGGATCGTTCAGCGTACCGGCATCAAACAACGCCACATCGCAGCGGAGGGCGAGTTCACCTCGCATCTCGGGCTCAAGGCGGCTCAGGCGGCCATTGCCAATGCAGGGATCGACGCGCAGTCGATCGACCTTATTGTCCTGGCGACCTCAACGCCGGACAACACCTTTCCCGCCAGCGCTGTCGCCATCCAGAACGGTCTCGGCATCAACCACGGTGCTGCGTTCGATCTCCAGGCGGTGTGCTCCGGGTTTATCTTTGCACTGGCGACGGCCGACAACTTCCTCAAGAGCGGTGCGTTCAAGCGGGCTCTCGTGATCGGCGCTGAGACCTTTTCGCGCATTCTGGACTGGAACGACCGCGGAACATGCGTTCTCTTTGGGGACGGCGCGGGTGCGGTGGTTCTCGAGGCCCAGCCGCAGGCCGGCACATCCAAGGATCGCGGCATTCTCACGACGCACCTGCGTTCCGACGGCCGGCACAAGGACAAGCTGTTCGTCGACGGCGGTCCCTCCAGCACCCAGACCGTGGGTCATCTGCGGATGGAAGGGCGTGAAGTGTTCAAACATGCTGTCGGCATGATCACCGATGTCATCGTCGATGCGTTCCAGGCGACGGGTACGACGGCGGACGACATCGACTGGCTGGTTCCACATCAAGCCAACAAGCGCATCATCGATGCGTCGGCGAAGAAGCTCCATATTGCGCCGCAGAAGGTGGTGCTGACCGTCGATCGCCATGGAAACACCTCCGCAGCGTCGATTCCCTTGGCGCTCGCGGCGGCGGCCGATGACGGACGCATCAAGAAGAACGATCTTCTCATGCTGGAAGCGATGGGCGGCGGCTTCACGTGGGGATCAGCGCTCTTGCGGTGGTAGGTAATTTGCTAAAGTCTAATGATATTTGAAAACACTTTCATGCGGTTGCATCGATGAGCAAGGTTGACCCTCGGTCGCTAAGCTCATAATTTCAGAACACAATATTTTTCGCCGTGGGCGGGGCAGGCGATGATGACCGGAACCGGGAAGACAGTCACACGTGTCGATCTGTGCGAAGCAGTCTACCAAAAGGTAGGACTCTCGCGCACGGAGTCGTCCGCGTTCGTTGAACTTGTACTGAAGGAGATCACCGATTGCCTGGAGAAGGGTGAGACGGTGAAGCTATCGTCGTTCGGCTCCTTCATGGTGCGCAAGAAGGGACAGCGTATCGGTCGCAATCCCAAGACCGGAACGGAGGTGCCGATTTCTCCGCGCCGCGTTATGGTGTTCAAGCCGTCAGCGATTCTCAAGCAGCGTATCAACGGTAACAGCAATGGCAGCGGCGCCCCGGCGGGCGCGGACGACTGATCATTGAGTACGGCGGCGTTCAAACGGGGGGCCTGCACTTGGACAAGGCGCCGGACGCATTTCGGACGATCAGCGAAGTCGCTGATGACCTTGATGTGCCGCAGCACGTCCTGAGGTTCTGGGAAACACGCTTCAGTCAGATCAAGCCGATGAAGCGGAGCGGGGGGCGCCGCTATTACCGCCCTGACGACGTCAATCTCCTGCGCGGAATTCGCCGGCTGCTCTACGGCGAAGGTTACACCATTCGCGGCGTGCAGCGCATTTTGCGCGAGCATGGAATCAAGTCGGTACAGGGTCTCACCGATGTATCGGCGGATCATGCCTCCGCGCTTTTCGACGAACCGTCGTTTGGAGCCGAGAAGGACGACCGCACATCGGATCGGGTCGATGTCGAGAGCGACAACGACGATGACTTCGCTGACGATGAAGCCGCGGCTGCGCGCGACGATGATTATGCCTCTCCGTTATCGCTGCGTGAGCTGGGCCCGCCGCTGGTGGACTCAACTCCGCCGAAAGCTGTTGTGCCGAAGCCCGTGCAACCGGGGCCAGCGAACGGACTGTCCGGCGCCGAGGCCTATGCTCCTCCAAGTGTCCGCAAAAGCACGAAACCAACAGACCGGGGCAAACTTCAGGCCGCGCTGGACGACCTCATCGGAGCGCGAGCGCTGATCGATCAAGCGCTGAAGGACAATTGACGGAGCCATACGCACACCCGCGAAGGACTGGCTCCCGCGATAGCATCATACGCAGAATCGATTTCGCGCCGATGAATCGGCCCTCGCAACGATTCCTCTCGTCCCTCCCTGAATAATCATTCAGGAAACTAATCTCCCTCGGACCGGAACAAGCGTCACCGGAGGGCATTGAGGTTGCGCACATTAGAGGAGGATAAAATGCGCAAACTTGTAATCGCTCTCGCGGCTATTTCCGCTTTAGGTTTTGCTATTCCGGTTTCCACGACTCAGGCTGAAGCGCAAACCATCGTTATTAAAAAGGGCGGTGGTCACCATCACGGCGGCTGGCGCCGGTCTCACAACCGCGCTGACAGAGTCGTCATCGTGAAGAAGCGCGGTCATGGCCATTATCATCACGGCCGCGGCCATGGTTACGGCCATCGTAATCACATGCATTAATTGCCCGCTGCACTTTGGAAAGGCTCCCTTGGGGGAGCCTTTCTTTCTTCTAGCCGGCGTGAGCAAATCCTCGCGCCGCGCGGCCTGTACAGCCGCGTTCGGGCGCAATCCGGAGCGACAATCGCGAGTCTGTCCTTCTTGCGCAGCGGCTTGAACGAGGCTACAGCATCGGTGCCTCTTGGCACGGTTCGGAGCGTAGCGCAGCCCGGTTAGCGCACTAGTCTGGGGGACTAGGGGTCGGAGGTTCAAATCCTCTCGCTCCGACCAAATTATCAATAAAATCAATTATTTACATTGTCTCGATGTGTGATCCATCTTGGGATATCCGCCATCGCCAGACAATGCCACCCGGCAACCAAGCGGACAGCTTCGTGCTGATTGCATCCCGTGCGATCCGCCCAGCGGTGCCGCCTGCATTTCAGGACCCGCAACCCGCGTGTGTTGCTTGCCGAATGCGGTCCCGACCAATCTCTCATTCAGTCACACAGTGTCCTGCTTATTCGCGGCGTGACCGGCGAATGATCTAGAATTCCTGCGATTCGCAGGAGCCGCCATGAACGAGACTTTGATTTCCGCCTGTCAGATGTTCCTCATTCCCGCGACGATTTTGTTCGCCGCTGTAGGCGTCGCCAACAGTCCAGGTTTGAAACTGCTGGTTTGCTTCCTGGGTGTGGCGACGACCGGGCTGTGGATTTATCGCGTGTGGTATTGGGTGAGTTTGTCGTTGATGGACCGCCGCACGGCATTGGGGTTGGCGGGTCTCTACGGGCTCGCGTGGATTTTCACGTTCCTGATTCAGCTCAAGAACATGTTCTCGCCCGGATACAATCGGCGCTGAGCTTTGCTGCGAGGTTTCTCTGAAAACTATCGCAGCTTGCCGCGCGCCGCGATTGGCAGGATGCCGACGATCTCATCGCCGCGCACCATTACCGCTTCGTCCGACATGTTCACCACAACGCACACATGGTTGGGCACGATGCGAACGACATCGCCGACCGCCGGCCGGGTGTTGCTCTTCGTGAGGTCGAGAAAGCCATGTTCCTCGGCGAACCGCGCGATCTTCGCTTCCGGGTGTTCGAGGATCAGTCCGTAGCCGTCGAGCCCGCCGGTGTCAGCGGTCAGTGTCTTTGAACCTGCGTCGAGGATGCCGCGATCGGGCGCCGCGCGGCTGACCACGGTGGAATAAACGTGCAGGGCGCAGTCGTCCCACGATGCGACTCCGGCGGCGACCTGCATCCGGTCGTTGTAAATATATGTTCCGGGCCGGTGCTCGGTCGCGCCCTTCAGTTTTCCGACATTCTTGAGGTTGGGCGATCCGCCGGTCGAGACGATGGCGGGATCGAGTCCGATCTGCCGAAGGCCTGTCAGCGTTTCATCGTAAAATCGCTGCGCATCGCCCCAGCCGGTCTCTGTTGGATACATCAGCAGCCCTGCGAACGTGAGACCCGGCGCGTCGTCGATCTGGCGCGCGAGCGCGATGGCTTCCGCGGGTGTTTCAACACCGGCACGCTTGCGGCCCGTATCGCACTCGATCACGACCGGCAGCGCACGGCCCGCTGCTGCCGCTGCCACCGGCAATCCCGAAATGACGACGGGATTATCCGCGGCAACTGTGATGCTGGTGTTTGCCAGCAGGCCCCCTAGACGGGCCATCTTTTCATCGCCGATCAGATTGTAGCTGATGAGAATGTCGTCGATGCCGGCCGCCGCCATCACCTCGGCTTCACCCAGCTTCTGACAGGTGATGCCTTTTGCGCCGGCCTTGATCTGGAGCTGTGCGAGGAGCGGGCTCTTGTGTGTCTTGATATGCGGCCGGTTGGCGACGCCGGCTGCATCGCAGATTGCCTGAACGCGGGCGATGTTGCGTTCGACGCGATCCATGTCGATGACGAGCGCAGGGGTGCCGAATTCTCGGCTGATTTTTGCGGCGAGTGGGCTCGTCAAGGAGGCTTCCTCGTTTGACGGCATGGAGAGCCGGGCATTTGTCCAGCCTCCTGCCGATGATTCCGGCTAGCATTCGCCCAAGCATTGAAGGCGGCTGTCCACTGCAATACGGCAACTTTCGGGCTTTGCGAAGGACGGAGTCGGATTCACAAGCGTTTGATTGTGAGGCGGAAACCTTGCCGTTTCAAAATTCGTCCTTATTCGAGACAGATGATCGGGAACCGTTACCGCTTCAGCAAGGTTAGCAGGCGGATCCGGGATTCAGCCGGTTTATCTCTCGATGGGGCATGTCAGATGCGAGGTATGATGTTTTCGTTTGAATCGATCGGACGGTATACGGCTGTTGCCGCTATTTTTGGATTGTCACTCGTCGCGGGCGGCGCTCTCGCCCAGTCCGCTCAGCCATTTGCCGGAATGGCGGGCGTCTGGTCGGGGAAGGGCAATATCTCGCTGGAAGGAGGGGCGCGTGAAGCGATCCGCTGCAAGGCGACGTATGCTGTCAGACAGGACGGTAACGCCCTTCAACAGACGCTGCGCTGTGCCAGCGATAGCTACAAGATCGAGCTGACCAGCAATGTCGTCTCGAACGACGGCAAGCTGACGGGGACCTGGAGTGAGGCGACGCGCAACGTCAGCGGCGACGTTAGGGGCTCGACGGCCGGCGGCCGGTTTCAGGTGGTCGTCAGTGCCGGTACTTTCTCCGCGGACCTGGTTCTGAACACGCGCGGCAACTCCCAGTCGGTCGTGATCCGTTCCGAAGGGGGCGAGTTCAAGGGCGCCAACATCACGCTGACACGTAGCTGAAAATCCAACTCAAGGGCGGGCACCATTCGGGTGCCTGCGGCGGGACAGGCGGCAGGTTTGGCCGGCGGACGGTGTCGACCGCCCTGATCTTGCCGCCGCAATCGGCTGCCGCCTCGCGGTGACGGGGATTTTCCTCCCGGTCCGATGCAATTTTAGATGAAGACAGCAGGAAATATGCGATATAGCTCAAGATGATAACTGCAATCGGCCCGCCTCCTGCGGGCCGTCGCCGGAAGCCATATGAGCGCTATCGACCGCTACATTGTCCGAACAACGTTGATGGCGTTCCTGCTGGTCCTCGTCTCGCTGACAGGGGTCATATGGATTACGCAGGCGTTGCGCGGCATCGATTTGATGACGGGGCAGGGTCAGTCGATCCTGGTTTTCCTTGGCGTCACGGGTCTGGCAATTCCGCTGCTCGCCATGATTATTGCGCCACTCGCGCTGCTGATCGCGGTGATGCACACGCTCAACCGGCTCGCGACCGATTCAGAAATCATCGTGATGAACGCGGCGGGCCTGTCACCGGGCAGGTTTCTACGGCCGTTCATGATCGCGACTTGCATCGTGAGTTTGCTGGTCGCCTTTCTTTCGATCTATCTCGCGCCGGAATGCCTGCGCGCGCTGAGGAAGTGGCAGACCGAAATCGGCGCGGACGTGCTGACAAACATCCTGCGCCCCGGTGAATTCCAGAAACTGGGTCCGCTGACCATCCGCATTCAGGGCCGGCAGCCAGGTGGGCTTCTCGTCGGAATTTTCATCGACGATCAGCGCAACCCGGCGGAGCGGATCAATATTCTCGCAGACCGCGGCACGGTTCAGAAAAACGAGCGAGGCTCTTTTCTGATTTTGCAGGAAGGCAATCTGCAGCGCTTTGAAACCGGCAAGCGTGACCCGGCGCTGGTCGCCTTCAACAGCTATGCGTTCGATCTTTCCCAATTTTCCAATGTCGTTCAGAGCGTGACATACGGCCCTCGCGAGCGATCGATGGGAGACCTGATCTCACCACCGGAGGACGATCCGGTATTCAAGCGAGTGCCGGGCGAATTCCGCAGCGAACTGCATGACCGGATTTTTGCGCCGATCTATCCCTTTGTTTTTGTCCTGATGGCGTTTGCCATTCTCGGCGCGCCGCGTACCACGCGGCAGAACCGGAATTTCGCCATTGCCCTTCTCGTCGTCGGCATTCTGGTGGTGCGCATCGCCGGATTTGGTCTCTCGACGACATCGAACTCGCAGCCTGTCGCGGTCCTGGTTCAATATCTCATGCTGGCGGCGGTGGGGGCGGGAAGCCTCTGGCTCATTCTGCGGGGCGTGATTATCGATGCGCCCGCCAATCTACTTGCGCCAGTTAACGCGTTATTCAATCGTGCGGCGGCGCTACGGCCGCGATAAACAATCTTTAATCTGTTATTTCCAATATTTTGAAGCGCCTTGGAGTGAACGTGCCTACCGAAACATCAGACAACAAGGTTGCCCTCATTACCGGCGTGACCGGACAGGACGGAGCCTATCTCGCCGAATATCTGCTGGGAAAGGGATATACGGTCCATGGCGTCAAGCGGCGCTCCTCATCGTTCAACACCGCTCGCGTCGATCATCTCTACGAAGATCCACATGTCGAGAATGTCCGCTTCCTGCTGCACTACGGCGACATGACTGACTCGACGAATCTCATTCGTCTCATGCAGCAAATTCGCCCGACCGAAATTTACAATCTCGCCGCACAAAGCCATGTGGCCGTGAGCTTCGAGAGCCCGGAATACACGGCCAACGCCGACGCAATCGGCGTGCTTCGGTTGCTGGAGGCAATCCGCATTCTCGGATTAGAAAAGATAACCCGCTTCTATCAGGCATCGACGTCCGAGCTCTACGGGCTGGTTCAAGAGGTTCCTCAGAAGGAAACGACGCCGTTCTATCCGCGCTCGCCGTATGGCGTTGCCAAGCTTTATGGCTACTGGATCACGGTGAATTATCGCGAGGCCTACGGGATGCACGCCTCGAACGGCATCCTGTTCAATCATGAAAGTCCGATCCGTGGTGAGACGTTCGTCACGCGGAAAATTACGCGCAGTATCGCACGCATTGAAGTCGGACTCGAGGAAACGCTCTATCTCGGCAATCTCGACGCCAAACGCGATTGGGGCCACGCGCGGGATTACGTTGAGGGCATGTGGAAGATCGTGCAGGCCGATGCGCCGGATGATTATGTTTTGGCTACCGGCGAAACACGTTCGGTTCGCGAATTCGTGGAGGTCGCGCTTTCCGAGGTTGGTCGCAAGATCGATTGGCGCGGTGAGGGCGTCGATGAAGTCGGGATCGATCCCAAAACCGGCAAGATCGTGGTGCGCGTCGATCCGACGTACTTCCGTCCGACCGAAGTCGATCTCCTCATTGGCGATGCAACGAAGGCTCGTGAAAAACTGGGCTGGACGCCGACGGTCGGCTTTTCACAACTCGTGAAGGAAATGGTTCAGAGTGATCTCGCCATTGCCAGGCGCGAAGCCGCCGATGGACGCAGGACCTGACCTGATCGCCTGACCTGACCAAGCTACGATCAGGCGGCGCGACCGGCCGCCTTGCTCTTGGCTGATTTTGCTTTCGCGGTTTTGGCCGGCTTTTGAATCTCGACGACCTTCGGCCGGGCGCCCGGACCGGGGTGGACGTGGACTTCTTTCGCCAGCAGCGGTTCGTTGCATTCCGAGCAGATCATCACCGGGTTAAAGTGCTTGCCGCACTTCTGGTGTTCGTGGAGCAGGGGCCGGCCGCGCTCGTCCACCATGTGAATGTCGCCCCAGTGAACGATGGCCATCATGATCGGGTAGAGATCGAGGCCCTTCTGGGTCAGGATATACTCGTGCCGCTTCGGGGACTCCTGATAGGGCACGCGGCGCAGCACGCCGAGGCGAACCATCTTCTTGAGACGTTCGGCCAGCAGATGGCGGGTGATGCCGAGGGCCGACTGGAAGGCTTCAAACCGGCGGGTCCGCAGGAAGCATTCGCGCAGGATCAGCAGGCTCCAGCGGTCGCCAATCACGCCGATGGTGCGGGCCATGGAGCATGGCTCCTCTTCAAGTTCATCCCATCTCATGGTCAGTCTCCGATTCGTCCACAGCGCGGTTCTCAAATCATATTCATAGCCTGCTGCAGCCCCATTCTAAATAGGCACTGAGTTGGACAAAAGTCCTAATTCTCGCCAGTTTGGATCAAAATCGCATACAGAGCCGTCAGAATTGACAGTTCGATTTTAGAACTCTATGAATGACCTATCGCCCGGACAAGGGTGGCCGGTCTAAAAGCACGCTGTATAGCGAGCGTCAGAGGAGGAGAACTGCGGTGGCTAAACCCTTGAAAGTCGAGTTTCAATTCGATTTCGGCAGTCCGAACGCCTACCTGGCCGAGAAGGTTCTTCCGTCCATCGAGAAGCGCACCGGCGTCAAGTTCGAATACGTCCCGGTTCTGCTTGGCGGCATCTACAAGGCGACCAACAACATGTCGCCGTTCGACTCGCTGCGCGGCATCAAGAACAAGCCCGAGTATCAGGCGCTGGAAACCGAACGGTTCATCCGCCGACACAATATCACCGGTTTCAAGCCGAATCCCTTTTTTCCCGTCAACACGTTGATGTTGATGCGCGGCGCTGTTGCGGCCCAGTTCGAGAACGTATTCGAGCCTTACTTCCGCGCCGCCTATCATCACATGTGGGAAGAGCCGAAGAAAATGGACGACGTCGAAACCTTCCGCAAGGCGTTCATTGCCTCCGGTGTCGACATCGACAAGTTGATCGCACGCGCCCAGCAGGACGACGTAAAAAAGAAGCTGATTGAGGTTACGACCGACGCGGTGAACCGCGGCGCGTTCGGCTCGCCGACTTTCTTCGTCGGAAAGGAAATGTTCTTCGGCAAGGACCAGCTTCGCGATGTCGAGGATTCGATTGTCGCGCAGCTCGGCGGGGCAAGCGCGAAGTCAGCCTGATCGCGATATTTGTTTAAGCCTAACGGCGAGGCGGATCGCAGCCGCATTGCCAATCAACAGGGAAGAAGCAAATGCCCGGTCCCCTTCACGGTGTGCGCGTTCTTGATCTGACGGCGGTGGTGTCGGGTCCCTACGCGACGATGTTTCTGGCGGATCAGGGCGCGGATGTGCTGAAGGTCGAGCCGACTGGCGGCGACGGCACCCGCCGAAGCCGGAACTTGATCGACGCGGCCGGAGAGTTCTCCGCGCTGTTTGTGTCATGCAATCGCGGCAAGCGCTCGCTTTCGATTGATATCAAGAGCGAAGCAGGCCGCGAGGTGTTGGCCAAACTCGCGGCGCAGGCAGACGTGTTGGTGCAGAACTTCCGTCCCGGCACAATGGAGCGCCTCGGACTCGGTCATGATGAGTTGCGGAAGAAGTACCCGCGGTTGATCTATGTTTCGATCAGCGGGGTCGGTGACAGTGGTCCTTACGTCAAGAAGCGGGTCTACGACCCAATCGTCCAGGCGCTGTCGGGCTTTGCCGACATCCAGTCGCAGCCGGTGACGAACCGGCCGCAAATGATCCGCACCATCGTCTGCGACAAGACAACTTCGGTGTTCACGGCACAGGCTGTCTCCTCGGCGCTTTATGCACGCGAGAAGACCGGTAAGGGCGATTATATCCAGGTCGCCATGCTGGACACCATGATCTCTTATCTGTGGCCGGAAGGCATGATGCAGTACACGGTCGTGGGCAAGGAGACGGCGGTTGGCGATCCGAACGATCGGCCCGATCTCGTGTTCCAGACGCTGGACGGATACATCACCGCTGGCACCATTTCGGATTCCGAATGGCAGGGCTTCTGCAAGGCGTCGGGCGATCCGGAGCTTGTCAAAGACGAGCGGTTTGCGACGCCGAGCGCGCGTTTTATCAACGCTACCGCGCGCATCAACAAGATGCAGGAATACATTTCCCAACGCACCACCGCTGAATGGCTGGAACGTTTGGATGCAGCGGATGTGCCGTGTTCGCCAATTTTGCGCCGTGGCGAAATCATCGGCAACGATCAGGTGGTGGCGCGCGGTCTTATCGAGGAATTCGACCAGCCGACGGTGGGCCGCGTGCGTCAGCCGAAGCCGGCAGCGATCTTTGAAGTCAACGCCGCGTCCATTGGCGGACCCGCGCCGCGTGTCGGCGAGCATTCCCGCGACGTGTTGCGCGGTCTCGGCTACAGCGACAGCGCCATCGACGCCATGGTCGCCGACAAAGCTGTCAGGGTGGCAGTCTGACGAGATCTGCTAGGCTGCAGAAGTTGTCTGCGGTCCTTAACAGACCAGAAAATCACGCGGGACGGACAACCGGTTCGCCGGGAGCGGGCGGAGTATTCGCGATATTCGCACGCTGATAGCCCGGCCGCTGCTGAATGCGCTTGAGATAGGGCTGGGCGTTGTCACAGATGCCGACGCCGTAAGCGATGGCCCAGTCGAGGCATGTCGTCAGCAGAATATCCGCGCTCGTAAACTGATCGCCCATCAGAAACGTGCGGCCATCGTCCAACGCGACTTCGACGTGACGCAACTGCTCGCGGAAATATTCGCCCGCCTTGGCGGTCACTTCCGGCGCGACGCCGTAGATATGGCCAAGCGCATCGGCGCCGTGCCTGCGCATGACGTACAGGCTGGTGGAATCGAGTTCGGTGACGATAAAGAAGCACCACTCCAGCCACTTCGCGTAGGCCTGCTTGTCCTCCGGAATCAGGGATTTGTCCGGACTGCCATACGTTCGCGAGAGGTAAGCGACAATGGCCGCGCTTTCGCCGATGCAGAAATCTCCGTCCTGGAGCAGGGGGACTTTCTGCCGCGGATTGAGCTTGGTGTAGGCCTCGGTCTTGGTCTCGCCGGTGCGAGGACCGATGGCGCGGGTTTCGTACGTCAGCCCGAGTTCGGCCAGCGCCCAGTGCGGCCGGATCGTTCGGCTGGTCCCGACGCCCCATAAGACGAGATGCGGAGCGGCGGCCATCTCACCAAGTCTCCACGGAGGGACGCAGATCGAGTTCGTGCGTCCAGCCATCGCGCGCCTGTTGATGCGCGAACCAGTAAGCGTCGGCGATGGACGAAGTTTTGGTCAGGCTATCCGGCGGAATATCGCTCGCTTCGATTCCCTTTGCGGCCTTCATGCGCAGATGGATCGCTTCACTGTCGACAGCGGCGTCGATCAGCAGATGAACGACATGAATGTTCCTCGGTCCGAGTTCGCGGGCCATCGATTGCGCGACCGCGCGAAGGCCGAACTTGGCCGACGAGAATGCCGCGAAACCTTTGCCGCCGCGTACGCTTGCGGTGGCGCCGGTGAACAGGATGGTGCCGTGGCCGCGTTGCGTCATATAGCGCGCAGCTTCGCGTCCGACGAGAAACCCCCCATAGCAGGCAAGTTCCCATGCCTTGAAGAACAGCTTCTCGGTGGTTTCCAACAGCGGCTTGTTGACGTTGGATCCGGCATTGTAGAGGCAGACCTCGATCGGCCCGATCTCTTTTTCAATCCGGGCGAACATGGCCTGCACGTCGGCCTCCTGACGGGCATCGACGCTGATGGCGTGGACGTCGCAACCTTCCGCCTTCAATTCATCGACGAGTCCCTGGGATTTGGCGGCATCGCGGCGGGCCACGCAGACCTTGTATCCGCCCCTGGCGAAGCGTCTGGCGACCGCTGCCCCGATGGCATCACCCGCACCCACCAACACGGCCACGCCTTTGGTTCCAGCCAAGGTATCCTCCCATATAGTTCTTATTTAGTACTTTCATTCATAGCGACCGTGAGCGATGTTGTAAACCGGCGCCGTCGCTGCAATGCCGCTGAACACCTTGCATTTAACAGCGCGCACATCAGATTTGTGCCGCGTTGCATCAAATGCGATTGACTAGTTCCAAAAAAGAACGTTAGTTTGCGTTGTCGAAGGTCGCCCCTGAAGCGGCCGGACATTGCCGGGGAGGTTGAATTGGCAAGCGCAGCACAGACCATAGACGTCGCTGACATTCTTGAAGACATGCCGGAACGTTTGCATCAGGCAATGGATCGGGCGCTTGCCGTGAAACCAGGTCATCCAGCGCTCGTCGATGGCTCTGTCACATGGTCGTACCGGCAGCTTTCCGAATCGGTTCAGCAAATTGCGGCTGCGCTGCGAACGCTTGGCGTCCGGCCCGGCGATCGGCTGATGATCGTCAGCGAGAACTCCATTGCGCTGGCGGGCCTGCTGCTCGCCGCCAGCCGGATCGAGGCGTGGGCGATCGTCGCCAACCCCCGGCTGTCGCCGCGTGAGCTCGATCAGATTCGCGATCACAGTGGCTCGCGGCTAATGTTTTTTACGGTGGATGCTTCCAAGGAAGCTGCAACCCACGCCGAACGGGTTGGTGCGACCATTGGCAATGTTGGTCCTTTGGAAAATATCGGCATCGGTCCGCTTAATGAAACGACGTCCGCCGAACCGGTGCAGGCCGATCCCGCAAAGCAGGTCGCGGTTCTGATCTACACGTCTGGAACGACCGGGACGCCCAAGGGCGTGATGCTGACCCATGAAAATCTTCTGTTCAGCGCAAAAGCCATCGCGATGTTCCGGAAGATGGACGAGCGGGACAAGGTTTATGTGGTGCTGCCGATCTCTCACATCGTCGGCATTTCGCTTCTTCTCCAGACGCTGATGGTCGGCGGCACGGTTCAACTCGTCAGCAAATACGATCCCGCCGCGACTGCAAAGGCGATAGCCGAGGATGGCGTCACCATTCTCAATGGCGTGCCCGCGACCTTCCAGCGGTTGCTGGAGTACAAGACGTTGCAAGGCATCGACAAGATAAACACAGGCGCGCTGCGCATGATCACCGTCGCCGGCGCACCGCTCGACCTCGATCTCAAGCACCGCGCCGAGAAGGAATTCGGTCTGTCGCTGCTGAATGGCTACGGCATCACCGAATGCTCGCCCGGCATCTCGGGCGTTCGGCTGGATTCGCCGCGGCCGGATCAGGCGGTCGGCAAGCTGATGTCCGGCGTCGAGGCTCGCATCGTCGGCCGTGACGGCGCGATCATCACCGACGGAACGGTGGGCGAGCTTCATGTGCGCGGACGCAACGTCATGCTCGGGTACTATCGGTCGCCCGATCTGACCGCGAAAGCGATCGACAAGGACGGTTGGTTTAACACCGGAGATCTGGCGCATTTCGACGGCGATTGTCTCTTCATCGTCGGCCGGACCAAGGAAATGATTATCCGGTCCGGCTTCAACGTCTATCCGGCGGAAGTGGAGGCGGTGCTCAATTCCCATGATGCTGTGGTTCAGTCGGCCGTGGTGGGCCGCACGGTGGACAGCAACGAAGAAGTGGTGGCTTTCGTTCAACTGATGACCGGATCGAAGGTCACGCCCTCCGAACTGATGGCATATGTCAGTCCGCAGCTCACGTCCTACAAGCGGCCGTCCCAGATAGTAGTGCTGGACGCGTTGCCGGCGACATCGACCGGCAAAATTCTCAAACACAAACTCGCTGAGTCGCTGCGAGACGCGTGACGTCGCGACGCGGGTCCTTAGGATTCGTGATGAATTTCAAACCTAACTCTTGCCGGGAGAAAGATCTTGCAGAAACGAAACGCGACAGTGGCTGTGATCGGAGCCGGAGATTTCATCGGCGGCGAGATCGCCAAGAAATTCGCGGCTGAGGGATTCACCGTGTTCGTCGGCCGGCGTCAGGGCGAGAAGCTTGCGCCGCTGGTGAAGGAGATCGAAGCGGCGGGCGGCACGGTATTCGCGCGTTCTCTGGACGCCCGGAAGGAAGATGAAATCACCGCTTTCATCTCCGATGCCGACAAGCATGCTCCGCTGGAGGTCTGTATTTTTAATATCGGCGCCAATGTCAATTTTCCGATTCTCGAGACCACCGAGCGTGTATTCCGCAAGGTCTGGGAGATGGCGTGTTACTCGGGCTTTCTCGCCGGTCGCGAGGCAGCGCGCGTGATGTTGCCACGCGGCAAGGGAGCGATCTTTTTCACGGGTGCGACCGCAAGCCTGCGGGGCGGTTCGGGTTTCGCCGCCTTTGCCAGCGCCAAGTTCGGCTTGCGCGCCGTGGCTCAATCGATCGCACGCGAACTGGGTCCGAAGAACATCCACGTCGCTCATCTCATCATCGACTCGAGTGTTGATACCGAGTGGGTTCGGCAACTGATAGCCAATCGCGAGGGCAAGGACGCGATCGCTAATCTCGATCCGAACCGTCTAATGCGCCCGGCGGCGGTCGCTGAAACCTATTGGCAGCTTTATCAGCAGCCGCGCGATGCCTGGACATTCGAGACGGAAATCCGCCCGTTCGGCGAGAAGTGGTAACGGAGCCGTCCGATGGAGCTGAAGCTTTCCAGCGAAGACGCCGCATTCCGCGATGAGGTGAGGGCATTCATCGCAGAGAACTATCCGTCGGAAATGCGGGTGCCCAATCCGGAAACGGATTTGACCAAGGAGCAGTCGATGCTCTGGCACAAGATCCTTCACAAGAAGGGCTGGATCGCGCCGCTGTGGCCGAAGGAACACGGCGGACCCGGCTGGTCGATCACACAACGCTTTATCTGGGAGCAGGAAACGACCCGCGCCGGGACGCTTCCGCCATTGGCGTTCAGCGTGACCATGGTTGGACCCGTCATCTATACCTACGGCAACGAGGCGCAGAAAAAGAGGTTCCTGCCGCGGATTTTGTCCGGTGAAGACTGGTGGTGTCAGGGCTATTCCGAGCCGGGCTCCGGCTCCGATCTCGCGTCGGTCCGCACCAAGGCGGTGCGCGAGGGTGACCATTACGTCGTCAACGGCCACAAGACCTGGACCACGCTCGCCCAGCACGCCGACTGGATCTTCTGTCTGGTGCGAACCGACCCGGCCGCCAAGGCGCAGGCCGGCATTTCCTTCCTGCTGATCGACATGAAGACACCCGGCGTCACTGTGCGTCCGATCATCACCATCGACGGCTCGCACGAAGTCAACGATGTGTTTCTCGAGAACGTCCGCGTTCCGGCCGAAAACCTGATCGGCGAGGAGAACAAGGGCTGGACCTATGCGAAATTCCTGCTCGGCAATGAGCGGACCAGCATGGCGGGCATCGGGCGTTCGACCCGCTATCTCAACAAGCTGAAGAAGATCGTGAAGACGGAGATCGGCGAGGACGATCCGGCGTTCGGCGAATTCACCAAGGATATCGCGCGCGTCGAGCTTGACGTGCTGACGCTCGAAGCCACCGAGCTTCGTGTGGTGGCACAGATGTCGCGCGGCATCGATCCGGGACCGGCAGCGTCGCTGTTCAAGATCAGGGGCACTGAAATCTTCCAGCGCATCACCGATCTGACGCATCGGGCCATCGGCAATTATGGTCTCGCGCTTCGGGAACACCCGGTCAGTGCAAACATCTTCATGCCGGGGCCTGCCGACGGCCATACCGCGCCTGAAAAATACCTGAACGCGCGCAAGCTCAGCATTTACGGCGGATCCAACGAGATCCAGCGCAACATCATCGCGAAAGCGGTGCTTGGACTTTAACAGCGTCGCACGAGGCATCCGGTGGATATTCAGTTTACGGAAGAACAGGAACTCCTGCGCAGTAGCGTCCAGCGGTTGCTGCGCGATCAGTACAGTTTCGAGACGCGCCGTAAGATCGTCGCGACCGAGGAGGGCTGGAGCACGAAGCATTGGCGCGCGTTCGCCGAGCTTGGCTTGCTGGCCGCGCCGTTTTCGGAGGCCTCTGGCGGCCTCGGCGGCGGTCCGTTGGCGACCATGATCGTGATGCAGGAATTCGGCCGCCATCTCGTGGTCGAGCCGTATTTCGAGACTGTCGTGCTGGCCGGCGGTCTGATTGAGAACAACGGCACGGAGGCGCAGCGCGCGGACCTGTTGCCGCCGATCATGGCGGGCGAGGCGGTATGGGCGCTGGCATGGGCTGAAGGCAAGTCGCGTTACGATCTCAACAACGTCGGCACGATCGCGAAACGCGACGGCGACAACTACGTTCTTGCCGGGGCGAAGGCCGCGGTGATCGGCGCGCCGTGGGCCGACAAGCTGATCGTCTCCGCGCGAACCTCAGGCAGCCAGCGTGACAGCGCCGGCGTCAGTCTGTTCATCGTGGACCGCCAGTCGGCCGGGCTTCATCTGCAGAGCTTCAAGACCATCGATGGGCGGCGCGCGGCAGAAATATCGCTTCAGAACGTCAAGGTTCCGGCAAGCCGCCTGCTTGGCGCTGAAGGCGAGGGTGTCGCGGCCCTCGAAGCCTGCCGGGACCGCGCAATTGCGGCGCTCTGCGCAGAAGCGACCGGCGCAATGGATGTGCTGAACGCTGCGACGCTGGATTACACCAAGACCCGCAAGCAATTCGGTGTGGCGCTCGGGACTTTCCAGGTCTTGCAACACCGAATGGTCGATATGTTCATCGCACTGGAAGAAGCGACGTCGCTGTCTCAGCATCTGAACCTGACCGTGGCCGAAGGCGATCCGCAGGGTTCGAAGCTTGCATCCGGCGCAAAGTCGAGGATCGGCGAGGCCGCGCGCTTCGTCGGCGAACAGGCGATCCAGCTTCACGGCGGCATGGGCATGAGTGACGAACTCAACGTCGGTCATTATCTCAAACGCATCGCGTCCATCAACATTCAGTTCGGCGATCCCACATACCATCTCCTGCGCTACGCGCGGGCTGGCTGAAGCCGCTCATGGGGTTGTGAATCCGGTAGTCTCCCTGACTTGGCCCGGCCGTCGAACGGCGCCGGGCTTTTTGTTTTAGGTACCGGGCTCCGGGCGGGCCGGAATCAACTTTCGTGCGGACAGAACAAAACGCCTGTTGATGCGTTGTAAAGTGTCGGCCAGCATTGGAGTCGATACTGATAACCATTGGGTGCGGTCTTGTTGCGACGCAAAAGCATTGCCTTTGCCTTCGGAACAGTCGTCGTATTTTCCGGCGGTTTGGCCTCCGGTCAAACCAGTCAAACGGCCGCTCCGACTGCTCAAAATTCTCAAATCGATGAGACAAAAACCCAGTCGACCGGGACAATTCCGGCGCGACCGGAAGCCATTCCCGCAACCCCGACGCAACCGGCAGAACCAGCCGCAGTCCCGCCAGCCGCGGTGCCGCTGACCCCGGCCGAGCAGAAAGCTGCCGACAACAAGGCCGCGCTGGATGCGCTGCTCGCTGAAGCGAGCGCGCTGAGAGCCAATTATGAAAACAGCCGGCGAGGCAGGAATAAAACGCCGGTTTCACTGTCCGCTTTCCGGAGCATGGAATTACGTCTCCAGATGGCGGCCGCAGCTGATCCCGCGAACACGCAAGCCAGCGATATGGCTAACGCCATGCGTATGGCTCAATACGAAATCCTCCAGCCGTCCGTGCAAATCGCCGCCATCGCTAACCGCGAGCTTTATGTCCACGAGATGGCCAAGCAGATGCACGACGGCGGGATGAGGGTTACGGCGTCCGGTCGCGGAAACAGCACGGTGCGCTTTGTGTCACCCCAGATGACGAAGCAGATGGCCCTGCAACTGGTGGAGACCGCGAAGATTCCCGAGCAGGCAAGAGCATTGCAGTTCAGGCGCGTGGTATTCAGCAGCGGCAGGCGGTCATGGACCTACGATGTCGCGCGGGGACGGCTTCGCTAAAAGCTTCATGAAGGCGGACGTCGGTTAAAAATAAGGGCCGGTTAATCAGACCGGCCCTTCTGCTTGTATCGTGTCCGCGATGCTTACGCGTCGAGAACCGCGACGATTTCGAGCGTCCGGGGGTTCACGACGACGATCTCACTTCCAACAAGGAAGAATTCATAGCCGCGCCAATCCGGATAGATCGTGATGATCTCGGTCGGAAGGGGGTGGAATCCGATGTTTCTCGGAACCCGCGTGCCGACGGAGATCGAGAAGTTGACGTTGGTCACAGGCTTGATGTTCTGCTTGGTGATCGACGTGCGAATGGTCGTGCGCTGTTCGGTTGTCAGCTTCGCGCTCGCACCGGCCTGTCCCGTGGTCGTTCCGGACTTGCCTTCGGCGGCGTTCTTTTGATCGCTCTTCATGCCATCCTTTTCGGCGGCATTTTTCTGACTGTTCTTCATGCCGTCCCTTTCGGCAGCATTCTTCTGATCAGCCTTCATGCCATCCTTCGTCGTCTCGGATGCGGCCTTGCCACCCTTTTGGTCTTGGGTGGTTTCAGCGCCCTTGGACTTCATGCCATCCTTGGCGTTGTCCTGTGCGCGCTGGGCATTGCCGCCTTCGCGCTGACCGCCCTTCATGCCATCGCTATCGCCACGGTTCATCGGCGCGGCCCTGTCGGCGGCCCCACCACCGGGGCTTGCGGAAGGCGCGGATTGCGACGCTGCAGGGGCATTCTGCTGCCCACCACCGGGTGTTTGCGCCGAGGCAATTCCAGCCGTGCCGATCAGCAAGGCCATAGCGGTCGTCATCAAATAGCTTCTCTTCATAGTGTCCTCCTCGTTATGTCTACCCCGCACCTTCAACGAGAAGCGGCCCCCTCTGTTCCAGAGGAATACGCCTGTATTGCGTGAATGGGCATTCATTGAGGAACCAACGGAAACCTGTGCGCGAAGAACTACTGCGCCAGCGCCGGTTGCTTGCTGGTCTGATAGTTATGAGCATGAGCGGCTGCGAACATCGCCCACATGATGCCCAGCATCATCCAGAAATGACGCCAGTGATCGACGTCGATGATGAAGGCCTCGAAGAACGTGCCGAGAAATGCGGAGAAGACGGCGAGATAAGCCCGCTGCCAGGGCACGCGAACGAAGATGAGCTTGAAGCCCATGATGACGGTGATGAACGTCAGGGCCGGATAGCAGATACCCGAGATCCAGCCGCCCGACATGAATGCATTCAGGAATGAGTTGTGGGTGTCCTCGGGAAAAAATTTCGTGAACTGAAGGGGGCCGATTCCCATCGGGAGTTCGAGCGCCATCTGGAAGCCGAGCGCATGTCGTCCGAAGCGCCCGAACCGGCCGCCGTCGTAGCTCTGATTGAAGCTCGCGCGCTGCTTGAAAAGATCGTTGACGGAGTCGAACGAGAGAAGCACTGCGAGGAGCAGGATCACGCAAATGACGGCCGCCGCCGTTACCGTCACGATCTGCCTTCGCTGGGCCCGTGAAGGTGTCGTGAGATACATCAGCGTCAGCATGAACGCGGAGCAGAGTACGAGTTGACCCCACGAGGCTCGCGAAAACGCCAGCAGCACGGCAAGGCCGACAATGCCGAGACCCATGGCGCTGCGGAGCGATTTCCAGAACGACTGTGTCACCACGGTTTGCAGCAGGAAGAGCGCGGGCAAAATCAAATAGGCGCCGAGGACGTTCGGATCCTTGAACGTGCCGCGCGCGCGGCCATAAAGCGTGAACAATTCGTGCAGACCGCCGGGCACGAGACGAAAGTATCCCGCGATGCCGGCTAGAGATGCGATCAGGGCGCCGGCGATCAGGCCGCGGCGGAGAAACTCAAGCCGGCTTTCGGTGTTCTCGGACAGCACCATCGCGAAAAACAGGCAGGTGATGGTCATGTACCAGGACGTGAGAATCCAGTTCACGATCTCCGACTTATCCATCAAGGATGAGGAGCTGATGGTGTAACCGATGTTCAGTACGAACAGCAGGATCAGCAGCGGTATGAAGACCGGACGCATGCGCAGACCGGTCGCAAAGAAAAAGATGACCGAAGCCAGTGTCGCAAGTTCGTAGGGACTGGGTTCGATTAGGACAATCGCGCCGCCCGCGCCGACGGCCCACATCAAAGCCCCCTGGACCGCCGCGATGCCGGGCGGCGTCGCAGTCGCAGGAAGCGTGTAGTCTGCTGCTGCGATTGAAGCCATGCGAAGCAAAATCTCCACGCGCGGCCCGCGCGTCAGTCCAATGATGTGAGCATGATGTTGTCGAAAACCGCGGCGCGCTTTCCGGCGTCAGGCTCTAGTAAGCGTTTTCACCCTTGATGAGGGCAAACGGCGTCTTGAAGAGAATGTACAGGTCGAACAGCACCGACCAGTTCTCGATATAATACAGGTCGAACTCGACGCGTTTCTGGATTTTCTCTTCGCTGTCGACTTCGCCGCGCCAGCCGTTGATCTGCGCCCAGCCGGTGATCCCGGGCTTTACGCGATGACGCGCGAAATATCCGTCGACGGCCTCGTCGAACAGGCGGCTTTGCAACTTGCCCTGAACCGCATGTGGACGCGGACCGACCAGCGAGAGGTTACCCTTGAAGACAACATTGAAAAGTTGCGGCAGCTCGTCGAGGCTTGTTTTGCGGATGAATCGCCCGACCCGGGTGACGCGTGTGTCGCCCTTGGTCACGACCTTCGCGGCCAACGGATCGGCCTGATCGTGGAACAGCGAACGGAATTTGAAGACGTCGATACGCTCGTTGTTGAAGCCGTAGCGCTTCTGCATGAACAGCACAGGGCCGGGGCTGTCGAGCTTGATCGCAAGCGCGACCAGCGCCATCACCGGTGCGAGTAAAATAAGGGCGATCATACCGACCGCGCGATCGAACGCCGCCTTCAGCACCATATCCCAGTCGGTGATCGGCTGTTCGAAAACATCGAGAGTGGGGACTTCGCCGAGATAGGAATAAGAGCGCGGCCGAAAGCGCAGTTTGTTGGTGTGCGCCGATAGCCGAATATCGACTGGCAGCACCCACAGCTTTTTCAGCATTTCGAGAATGCGCGTTTCCGCAGAGATCGGCAGGGCAAAGAGCACGAGATCGATCCGGGTGCGCCGGGCAAACTCGACGATGTCGTCTATTTTCCCGAGTTTCGGTTCGCCCGCGCAGGTATCGAGAGCGCGGGAGTCGTTGCGGTCGTCGAAGACGCCGAGAATCTGGATGTCGGAATCTTCCTGCGCCTTGAGCGCGCGGATCAGGTTTTCGCCGTTTTCGTCGGAACCCACGATGATCGTCCGGCGGTCGAGCCGGCCCTCGCGTGCCCAGCGGCGGACGAGCGCGCGCAGCACCAGCCGTTCCGCAAACAGCGCGGATAATCCTGCGAAGAAAAATCCGGAGAGCCAGACGCGCGAGATCGTGCCGCCCAGTTTCGCGAAGAACGACGCGCCTATGAACAACAGAAAAACGAAAGCCCATGATGACGCCATGCGCGTCATCTGTCGCAACTGCCCCCGGAAGATCTGGACGTCGTAGATTTCCGCGGCCTGAAAACTGACGACCGCGCAGGCGGCGACCGCGAAGACGGCTCCGGTGTATTGCCAGGAGAAGCCATCGAGGGGCATCACGTAAGCCAGATAGAGCACGAGGCCGACCGTGCTCAACAGCGCGAAATCCACGATCCGGACGATGCCGCTGATGACAACCGTCGAGTAAGCTTTTCTGACCTTCTCGTTGGCGACCGCCAGCGCGGCCGGCGACAACCGCTTGCGGCGTTCCTGTTTCGGCGCGCCTTCGGCAGCGTCCATCGTGGCTGCCCCGGCGGCAGCGCTCATCATCGTTCGGACGTCGATCGGTTCCACTGCAAATGTTCCGTTGCTGGCCGTCATGTGGGGAGAGGCCAAGAGGAACCAACGGTTCCCAGCCTCTTGCCTAGCCAACAAATCGGAAGAATTAGTTATCTCGATAAAGCAAGGTTAACGCGCGTTGAACGCGTCCCGATATCCGTTGAGAACACCTTCAACCATCGCCTTCTGGGAGAAGTTGACGAAGATGCGTTCACGCAGGCTTTTGGCGCGCTCGCGCGTGGCGTCCATGTCGCCGAGCGCCGTCTCGATCGCGTCCGCCATGGCGCCGACACTGTTTGCCACGAAAAGTCCGTCCGTGTGAGGTCCGAGGATTTCGGGAATACCGCCGACGCTGGCGGCGATCATCGGGATACCGGCGGCGGCCGCCTCGATCACGACATACGGCATCGAGTCGCCACGCGAAGGCACGACCAGCACCTTGCCTTTCGAGAAACCGTAACGTGCCCTGACATGACCGATGAAGCGCACGGCATCCGCGACATTCAGCCGCTTGATGAGATCCTTGAGCGCTTCTGTCTCTTCGCCATCGCCGGCCAGTGTCAGCGTGACGGGTTTGCCGTCTGCCCGCAGCCGCGCGACTGCCTGGATCAGCAGGTCGGCACCCTTGATCTCCCGGAATTCGCCGACATAGACGAGGTCGGTCGCATCGTCCGCCACCGTCACCGGATCGAACTCCGATGCGGTCACGCCGTTGAACACGCAGCGCACCAGACCCGCAGGCCTGCCGATTACGCGCTGATAGGTATCGCGCGCGAACGCGCTTTCGAACAGAAACAGCTCTGTGCGGTTCATGAGCGCGCGTTCCATCCGCGCATAAACCTTGCCCTTCAAGGTGCCCGGCGGATAGTGCAGGGAGCCACCATGTGGCGTGTAGACCCGGATCGCTTTTTTCGATTTGCCTTTCAGGCGCACGAAAGCGCCTGCTTTTGCGCCGTGCCCGTGCAGGACATCCAGCTTGAGCGACCGCGCGAGGCGAAGGAAATGCAGGGACGCCACGGTATCGATGGGGTGCGGCTCGCGGCGGATGGCGAGACGGTAGACCCCGAGTTTGAGCTTCGGGCTGATTTCCTTGAGTGCGGTATCGGCGCGTTCGCCACCGGTGAGGCTGTCAGCGAGAATTCCGACGTGATGTCCGCGCTCGGCCTGTCCGACCGCAAGATCGAGGATGTGACGGAAGATACCACCGACCGGCGCGCGGACCGCGTGCAGGATACGAAGGGGCGAACTGGAAGTCTCAGGCATCGTCAGAACCACCGCTCGGCGACAACGACCGTGTCCCCGGGTTTCAGGAGCGTACCAGGCGGTACGACAGCCTGAGCGGTACCACTTTCGCCCATGCGGGTTAATTTGATGCTGCCACGTTGCGCGCGTGGTGTGAAACCGCCGGCAATGGCGACAGCGCTCTCCACCGTCATGTTCGGCACATAGGGATACTGTCCGGGAGCCGCCACTTCGCCGAGAATGAAGAAGGGGCGGTATGTCTCGACCTCGGCCGCGACATAGGGTTCACGCAGGTAGCCCGATTTCAATCGCGACGTCACGGCAGCGGCCAGCCCGGCTGGCGTCAGCCCGCGTGCCCGAACCGCGCCGATCAGTGGCATGGTGATCGCGCCACCGGCATCCACGGTGTAGGTGTTGGTAAGGCCTTCCTGGCCGTACACGACGATGCGCAGCCGATCGCCGGCGTCGAGACGGTAGGGTTCATCCAGGGCCGCGTATGCGGAGACAGGCGAAACCGCAGTTGCCGGGACGCTCACGGCGCGCACCGGTTGGACCGTGCCGTAGGCAATCGCATCGAGGCCGCCGGGGTCCATGACGGCCACCGGCGCAGCCGTCCGCATGCAGCCCGATACCGCGAGCGCAAGCATGAAGCAGGTGAGGCGCGCGCAACTGCGCTGCATGGGGAAATCCGGGATAAGTATCGATTCTGATTAAGGACTTTCATGGTTAATAAAGTGTGACATGGCGGCCGCCCCGCGCCTCTGAAGGGGGGGGGGCGCAGCGTGATTAACCCAGCAGCAACCTTAATAGATTGTAATCGGTCGGGAGAAGTTCAGCCTTCGCGTCAGTGCAGTAGCGTCCGGGTGGAGAGTGTTCGATGCGTTTTTCGTTCTCGCGTGACTGGATGGGCAAGCTGCCGTCATGGGGCAAAGCGAAGGTCAAGGCCATCGCTGCTCCTGTCGTTGCGTCGCCGCCTGTCGCGCCTCCTGCACCGGTCTTATTGGCCGCAAGTCCAGAACTTGGCGACGTCGATCTTCGCGCAATCTGGCACGCGCTGGTTCGCAAGCGGATGTGGGTCATCGTGCCGACTGCGCTTGCGTTCGGGTTGTCGCTGCTCGCCGTCAACATGATTACGCCGCGCTACAAGTCCGAGGCGCGCATTCTGATCGACGGCCGCGAAAACGTTTTCCTGCGTCCCAATGGTGAGCGCTCTGAAGAACGCGGCAGCCTCGACGCAGAGGCCGTGACCAGCCAGGTGCAGTTGCTGCTGTCGCGCGATCTCGCCCGCGAAGTCATCAAGGCGAACAAGCTCGCCGAGCTTCCCGAATTCGATCCGGTCCTGCGCGGCATATCACCGCTGCGGACGTTGCTTGCGTTGTTCGGCGTCGGCCGTGACCCGTTCAAGATGACGCCCGAGGAGCGGGTGCTTGAGGCCTATTATGAGCGGCTGACGGCCTATGCGGTCGACAAGTCGCGCGTGATGGTGATCGAATTTCAGTCGCGCGATCCCGGACTGGCGGAGCGTGTCACCAATTCCATCGCCGACGGTTATCTGGTGCTCCAGCAGGCGGCCCGGCAGAATCAGGCGAAGTCAGCCTCGCAGTGGCTGCTTGTCGAGATCGAAAGCCTGCGCAAGAAGGTCGCAGACGCGGAGGCTCGGGTCGAGGAATTCCGCTCGAAGTCCAATCTTTTCGTCGGCACCAACAACACTACGCTGTCGAACCAGCAGCTTGGCGAACTGAATACGCAGCTCAACAATGCGCGTGCGCTGAAATCCGATGCTGAATCCAAGGCGCGCCTGATCCGCGAAATGCTTCAGAGCGGCAAGCCGATCGAGGCGTCGGAAGTTCTCAATTCCGAACTGGTGCGGCGTCTGTCCGAGCAGCGCGTGACGCTGCGCGCGCAACTGGCCGAGCAATCGTCCACGCTGCTTGGCGGACATCCGCGTATCAAGGAATTGAAGGCGCAAATTCTGGACATCGACCGCCAGATTCGGGAGGAGGCGAACAAGATTTCCCGCTCGCTGGAGAATGACGCCAGGATCGCAAGCGCGAGGTCGGACGGGTTGAACGGCAGTCTGGACCAGTTGAAGCGCCAGGCGACCTCGAACAACGGTCAGGACGTTCAGCTCCGGGCCTATGAGCGCGAAGCCAAGGCGCAGCGCGATCTGCTGGAATCCTACCTCGCCAAATATCGAGAAGCCACCACGCGCGAAAACATCGATGCGGCGCCTGGCGATGGCCGGATTATCTCCCGCGCGATTGTATCGAATACGCCGGCCTTCCCGAAGAAGCTCCCGACCGTCCTGATCGCGACAATGGCGATGCTGATGCTGACGGCGGGTTACATCGCCACCGAAGAATTGTTGCGGATGACCGCGCCGCGTTCCTTGGCCGCTGTCCGTGTGCCGGTTGCACCGCTGCGCGATAAGCATCCGCAGATGCCGGCCGGGATCATGGAGATCGAGCGGCTTGCCGAAATGCTGCGCGAGGGCGGGGATTCGACCCGCAAGATCACCGTCATCGGAGCGCATCAGGAGGAGAGCGTTACGCTAACGGCGCTGACGCTCGCTCGGCTGCTTGCGCGAAACGCCAAAGTCGTGCTGGTCGATCTGGCGATGGCATCGCCGACGCTGACAGCTGTGTCCACCGACGCGTCTGCGCCGGGATTGACCGAACTGATGCAGGGCATGGCTTCGTTCGGCGAGATCATTACCAAGGATCGGCTGTCCGGCGTGCATATCGTCGGTGCAGGACAAGACCTCGCCCAGCGGCAGCTTTTGCAGTTGCCGCGGATCAATCTGGCGATCGACGCGCTGTCCCGGGCCTACGACTATGTGGTGCTGGATGCGGGCACGGCGTCGGATCTTTCGGCGAACGTCATTGCGGCACAGGCCCATGCCGTCATCATCCCCGATCCGGCGATTACCGCAAACGCCCGCGATATGATGAAGAGCCAGCTTCTCGAGTCTGGTTTCGTCGGCGTGACCATTCTGAGTGCGTCGCCGAAGGCTTCGGATATCGGCGTCGCGGATCAACGGGTCGTGGCGGCCTGACCGTCAGTCTGCAGGCTGCTGCTTGCGCGAGAAAGTATTGCGCAAGAGTTGCGCCATATGCATCAGCGCCGGGTTGTGCTTGACCAGACGCTTGGCATGGGTGAGTGACGACATGCCGAGAGCCGCGAATTTTCCCCGCGCGGTCAGCGGAATGAACGCGTCGAAAATCGGTTCGTCGTCCTTGCAGAACGTCCGCTTGTAATCGTCCGAGCCGACGCCGAAATCAACCGAACCGTATCCGCGCTCGCCGAAGTGGTCGATCATGTAGCGCAGCAGGATCAGGCCTGGGCTGTAACGCGCGTTCTCGGAGGTGGTGTAGGTGTTGAACATGGTCGAGAACCGCTCACCATCGGCAACGCAGGCGAAGATCGAGATCAGTTCGCTGTCGCATTCGAGCGCATGAATCTCGATGGCGCGTGCTCCATTCGGAAGTTTCGCCAGGCACGCGTTGCGGACAAAGCGCTTGGTGGCCTCATCGGAAAATACGTCCGGGAGCTTTGAGAGCGCCATTCGCAGCGGCTTGATGATGAAAAAGCTGTCGAGAAGGCGATTGATGTCGGCGTCGGTGGTCGCGACGACATAGCGATAGCCGGGGAGACCTTGCAGCTTGCGCTCCTTGTTGCGCAAGCGCCTGCGTGTCGAATTGCTGACGCGGTCTTCCGGCTTGCAGCCGGGGACCATCGACATCATGGGGCAGGGATTGGTCGATGGTTGTGCCGCCAGCGACGCCAGCGGATTTGCGACATTGTGCCAGCGCTGCGGCTGTTGCGTGAAAGCCAGCACATCGACGCCATCCGCCTGTGCGCGAACAGCGGCAACGAGTGCGTCGAGCTCGGTCTTTGTGACAGTTTCCGCAAAATCGCGGCGCCACAGCGCCATATTAAATGTCGGGTGCTTGCCGCCCATAAAGCGCGCAATCTTCGCGCCATTCTCGCGGCTGATGACGAGCGGCAGCAACAGCAGTGGCCGGTCGTTCGCGTCGGAGACGATGACGATGAAGGGCAATGCGCCTTCATGCTTGCCGATGGTCTGCTGCCAGGTGTTGAGAAGCTCGAAGCGCTGATAGGGCGTAAAGAGAAAGTCGGGCCCCTCGAACGCGCGCCAGCGGGGTTCGGCCTCGGTCATATCCCGGATAACGTCGACGCGCGCGACGCGGCTTGAACCGGAGTTTGCCTGCGAATGCGCGCCGGGGCCGTGAAGTGCTTCAGCCATGGTCATCGGAAGACCTGAATTCCTGGGCATTTTGAGATTTACGGCTTTGGCGGGACCTTATTCAAAGAAATGTCAACAAAGAGTAATGACAATGCCGGAGCGGGGCCGGTGTTGCCGCGCGCGAGAGGCGACGACGTGCTGTTTCGGAGAGGCATCTTGGCGGATGTGGCGCTGGAATTCGCGTATTTCAGCGGCATGACCCATATCTTCGAGCGACGGACCGGCGGATCTGGCGTCATCCTCAAATTCGCGCATGTCCGGCCCCGGCGTGGCGATCCGTTTCAGCCGTTGCGATGGCAGAACGTCACTCCCGAATTTCTCGACAATGCGATTTCCGCGCTGAAGCGCTGGAATCTCGATTTTCTCTCCATCGGTGACGTAGCCGAACGCGTGCAGCAGGCGTCTGTCGCGCGCCGCTTCGTCTGCCTGACATTCGATGGCGGCCACCGCGATTTCATGACGTTCGCCTATCCCGTACTGTCGCGTCACCGCGTGCCGTTCGCGCTGTACGTTCCGACCGGCTTTGTCGACGGCATCGGCAAGGCGTGGTGGCTGGCGCTGGAGCAGGTCATCGCGCGCAACGACCGCATCGGCCTCGTGATGAACCGTGCCGAAACGCATTTCTTTGCCGCAAGTGTCGCCGAGAAATATGAACTTTACGATGTGCTTCATGCATGGATGATGACGCTGCCGCCGGCCGACGTCGCTGCCGCAATCGGCGACCTGTGCACGCGTTATGGCGTTGACCTCGGCGCAGTCTCGCGGGACATCACCATGAGCTGGCAGGACCTCGCCAAGCTGGCGCGAGATCCGCAAGCGACAATCGGAAGCGCGACCGTCAATTATCCAAACCTTGCGCACGCCAAGGGCACCAGCGCGTTGCGGGAAATGACCATGGGACGGACGGTGATGGAGACAGCACTGGATGGTCCGTGCCGCCACTTCGCTTATCCATTTGGCGAACGGGGCACCTTTGGACCCCGCGAAATGCTGTTGGCGCGGGAGGCGGGATTTTACAGCGCGGTATCCGCCACCGCCGGCGTGGTCAGGTCCGACGGCTCGTCCGATCCGATGGCGCTGCCACGCATTGTTTGGGACGGACGACGGCAATCGATGCGCGCGCTGCGTGTGATTATTTCCGGTCTCACGGTCCGGAAAGAGAAGCGTCGCGAGACGGAACCCGCCGTGAATTACGGCTGAGGATCGGGCCGCGACATCCATGCGATGATCGGCATCGCGGGCAATACCCAGCCGAGGCCCGCCACCACGTAGAATATCGCCTGGGCGAGCTTCGACCCCGCGAGCAGAGGCGTTTGGGCAAGCGCCATGCCTGTGAGCGACCAGACTATGACGAGCGCCAGAAGGCCGAGCGTCCCGATGAATTTTCGTGTGCGGATATTCATAACAGAATTGTGCTGATGGCCATGGCAGCGCGGCTTGCGCGGAAAAGTGCGGGGACTATAAGGACCGCGCGAATTCATTCAAGGCTGCATTTCGGATCATGACGCCCGTTGCGACCGACCAATCGACATACGCCGCAGGGATGCGGAGCGTCCGCGCGTGGCTGATCGTCGTCGCGGCTCTCGTTGTCTGCACGCTGATCGTCGGCGGCGCGACACGTTTGACCGAATCCGGACTTTCCATCGTCGAGTGGAAGCCGGTTACCGGCACCATCCCGCCGCTGACGGAGGCTGCGTGGGCAAAGCAGTTCGAAGCCTACAAGGCCATCCCACAATATCGCGAAATGAATCGCGGCATGAGCTTGTCCGAGTTCAAGACCATCTTCTGGTGGGAATGGGCTCATCGGTTGCTCGGCCGGTTGATCGGCGCGGTGTTTCTGCTGCCGTTCTTGTGGTTCCTGTGGCGCGGATTTCTGTCGCCCGAACTCAAGCGCAGATTGTGGATCATCTTCATGCTTGGCGGCGCGCAGGGCGCGGTGGGGTGGTGGATGGTGACGTCCGGTCTCACTGAGCGGGTGTCGGTCTCACAATACCGGCTCGCCATCCATTTCATGCTGGCGCTGGTTATCTTTTCGACGATTGTCTGGACCCTGCGGCGTCTTCAGCATGCTCCGCCATCTGCCGCCTCGTTGCGCGTGAAAATCACGGGCCGGGTTATGCTGGCGGTGGTGTTCCTGCAACTCTATTTCGGGGCGCTGGTCGCCGGGTTGCGCGCGGGCCGCGTGTTCAACACCTGGCCGATGATCGACGGCGCGTTCTTTCCCACCGCCGCACGGCTGTTTTTCGAAGAGCCCTGGTGGCGGAATTTCTTCGACAACACGCTGACGGTTCAGTTCAGCCACCGGATGATCGCCTACACCCTCGTGGTTCTGGCAGTCGTCCACGCCATCGACGCAATTCGTTCCCGGGCCAATCCAGCGGTCGTCTCGGGAGCGGTCTGGATCGTGGCCGTAATGGTCGTACAGGTCGCCATCGGCATCCTGACGTTGCTGAATCAAGTCCCGATCGACCTCGGGCTGGCTCATCAGGCGGTTGCGATTGTCCTACTCATGCTGACGCTATTTCAGGTCGAGCGGCTGGGCCGGTCACTTCCGGAAACGACGCCCGCCAAGCTCCGTCTCGTCGGCGAAGGCGGCTGAATCGAACTATTCTAAAATGGCTTGAGTACAAGTAAGTGCCGATTATGAGGCATTTCCTCGATCTTCATGCCTGATCACGTTTTGGTGCAGGCCAGGTGCACTTTAACTTCGATTTGCGCCGCGATAGAACGAAGCCCTCCAAGGTTTGTCACAAGGTCCTCCATGTCCAACGCATTCGTCCAGGCCGCCGTCATTCTGCTGCGCGAAGGACTGGAAGCCATGCTCGTGATCGCGGCGCTCGCGGGCTATCTCCGGAAAGTCGGAGGTGCGCATCGCGTGACCGCGCTTTATGCCGGCGCGCTAGCGGCGATCGGCGCCAGCATTATCGCGGCGTGGCTGTTCGCGGTTCTCAATTCAGGCAAGCATAATGATATCTTCGAAGGCGTCGTCATCCTCTTTGCGGCGGCTCTGATGCTCTACGTCAGCGGCTGGCTCATGGTGAAGCAGGACCCGCGGGGCTGGCAGGACTATCTGGCAAACAAAGCCGACAATGCGCTCGCGCAGGAGACGGCATGGGCCGTGGGCGCGCTGGCCTTCTTCGCGGTGTTTCGCGAAGGCGCTGAGACCGTACTTTTCATCAACGCGCTGGCCGTGACCGAAGGTGGCTGGAGTCTCGGACTGTTCGCGGGTCTGGCCGCGGCAACAGTGGGCCTCGCGGTACTGTTCTATTTCATCAATCTGATCGCGCGGAAGATTCCGCTGCGCCCGCTGTTCATCATCACCTCGGCGTTCCTGTTCGCGATGGGCATCAAGTTCATCGGCGAAGCGATGCAGGAATTTCAGGAACAGAACCTTGTGTCTTTCACGGAGTTAAAGAGTTTCGGCTGGCTGCATTCCCTCGGGCTCAACTCAACGCTTGAGGCGCTGTCAGCGCAGTTTCTGGTGATCCTGTTCGCGCTTGCGACGTTCTCGATCGTCCAGCGCAATGCCCGGCTGGTCCGCGAAGACAAGGCGAAAGCCGCCATGGAGACAGCAAAGACCTGAATTTTTAAAAAGTATTTTGCTCTCTCTAAAATTTAAGAACGCGGCGCCATGCCCGGCGCCGCGTTCTGTATTTCAGAGGCTAATAATTACTCCTTCAGAGCCTGATCGAGATCAGCGATCAGGTCTTCCTTGTCTTCAAGACCGACCGACAAGCGCACCACATCGACACCGGCGCCGGCCAGCGCCTTCTGCGCGTCGTCGAGCTGGCTGTGCGTGGTCGAGGCTGGATGGATGATCAGCGAGCGCGTGTCGCCGACATTGGCTAGATGCGAGAACAGCTTCACATTCGAGACAAGGCTGATGCCTGCGTCGTATCCGCCCTTGAGGCCGAACGTGAACACTGCGCCCGCGCCCTTCGGCGAGTATTTGCGCGCGAGGTTGTGATAACGGTCACCGGGCAATCCGGCATAGTTCACCCACGCCACGGCAGGATTGGCGGATAGCCACTCCGCCACCGCCTTGGCGTTGTCCGAATGCTTTTGCACGCGAAGCCCGAGGGTTTCGATTCCGGTCAGGATCAGGAATGCATTGAACGGCGACAGCGCGGGACCGAGATCGCGCAGGCCAAGGACACGCGCGGCGATGGCGAACGCGAAGTTGCCGAAGGTCTCCTGTAGTTTGATGCCGTGATATTCCGGGCGCGGTTCACTGAGTACCGGATAACGCCCGCTTTTCGACCAGTCGAACGTGCCGGCATCGACGATGATGCCGCCGATGGAATTGCCGTGGCCGCCGAGAAATTTCGTCAGCGAGTGAACGACGATGTCCGCGCCGTGGTCGATCGGCTTGATGAGGTAAGGCGAGGCCAGCGTGTTATCGACGATCAGCGGAACACCCGCCTTGCGCGCGATAGCCGCGATGGCTTCGATGTCGGTAATGGTCCCGCCCGGATTTGCAATGGACTCGATGAAGATTGCCTTGGTCTTCGGCGTCACCGCTTTCTCGAAAGTCGAAACGTCGTCGGAGTCGGCCCAGACCACGTTCCAGCCGAAGCTCTTGAAGGCATGGTTGAACTGGTTGATCGAGCCGCCATAGAGCCTGCGAGCCGCGATGAACTCGTCGCCCGGTTGCAGCAGGGCCTGGAACACGACCACCTGCGCCGCGTGCCCTGATGCGACGGCAACCGCCGCGGTGCCGCCTTCAAGCGCAGCGACGCGCTCCTCAAGTACGGCATTCGTCGGGTTGCCGATGCGGGTGTAGATGTTGCCGAACGCCTGCAGGCCGAACAGCGAGGCGGCATGATCGGCGTCGTTGAAGACGAACGAGGTGGTCTGATAGATCGGCGTTGCGCGCGCCCCCGTCGTCGGGTCCGGCTGCGCACCGGCGTGAATGGAGAGCGTGGCGAAGCCGGGCAGTCTTTCCGTCATGAGATGTCCTTTTGAGAGCCGCGAACGGGCGTGAGAAAGAATATGCTGCGGGCGGATGCTGTCGCCGTCAAGGCGCCAGCGGCTAACGGCGAAAACTGGCAACGAACCTGACGCATTACGTCGCCAGTTTGAACGATCGTTCTGCCGCGCGCCGTATTTAGGGCAGGTCGTTCTTGTCCTTCGCGGCCCGGTCGGCCGCCGCTGTTGCACCGCCTCCGACGCTGCTGCGATTCAATGACAGCCGCATGTTGCTTGTGGGGATCGGCGCGCGCTTGGAACTGAGCGTGCGCGAGTTGACGCCCAGCCATTGAATTTCCGACGTCAGCCTCGCGTATTCGATTTTCGGGCAGCGGTTCATCACCACCTTGATCCCGGCGGCTTCGGCTTTTGCTGCCGCTGCGTCGTGACGGACGCCTAACTGCATCCAGATCACTTTCGGCAGCACGGGCAGGGCGAGCGCTTCATCGACGATCGCCATCGCGCGATCAGAATT
The DNA here is from genome assembly GCF_059419985.1 of Afipia sp. GW821-FHT04G03. Classification (NCBI taxonomy): domain Bacteria; kingdom Pseudomonadati; phylum Pseudomonadota; class Alphaproteobacteria; order Hyphomicrobiales; family Nitrobacteraceae; genus Afipia; species Afipia sp. GW821-FHT04G03. The sequence goes on from NZ_JBWKSV010000001.1 coordinate 150,715, forward strand.
GCGGAACACATCCACCATATCAAAGGGACGTCCGATGTCCTTGAGGGAGCCGACGAACGGCTTGCCGACGAGGCTTTTGCCGACCTGACCCGGATTGATCGGGATCATGTCATAGCCGCGCTCGGCGAGATATTTGAAAGCAAAGTAGCTCGGCCGCACATTGACCGGCGATGCGCCGACCATGGCGATCGATTTCACGCTGGTCAGGATGCCGCGAATATAGCTGTCGTCATAGGCGTCGTGGTTCATTGTGATTGTTTCTGTATCCTGAGCCGGTGCGTTACCGGTCTTCCCATTTTGGGGCGCGTTTTTCAATGAAGGCGCCGATGCCTTCCTGCGCGTCGCGCGCCATCATGTTCTCGGTCATGACTTGCGCGGCATAGGTATAGGCATCCGCGAGCTTCATTTCGGCCTGCCGGTAGAACGCTTCCTTGCCGATCTTCAGCGTGTAGGCCGATTTTAGCGCGATCTGCTTCGCGAGACCGATGGCGGCGCTTCGCTCCGTTCCCGCCGGAACCACGCTGTTGACAAGGCCGAGTTCGCGCGCGCGATCAGCGGAGATATGGTCGCCGGTGAGCAGCATATGCATGGCGTGTTTGCGCGGAACGTTGCGCGACAGTGCGACCATTGGCGTGGAACAGAACAGGCCGATATCGATGCCCGGCGTGCCGAAGGTCGCTTTGTCCGACGCGACCGCAAGATCGCAGGTCGCGACCAGTTGGCATCCAGCGGCCGTCGCAACGCCTTGCACGGCGGCGACAACGGGCTTCGGCAAATGCACAATGGCCTGCATCATGTTGCTGCAGGACGTCATCATATGCGCGAAGTAGGCGCGGCCCTTGTCAGCGTCGGCGCGCCGCGCGGTCAATTCCTTTAGATCGTGACCGGACGAATAGGCGGGTCCGTTTGCCGCGATGACGACCGCGCGAACGGATTTGTCGTTCCGAACCGAATCGAGCGCTTCGTGGAGCGCTACGATCATCGATTCCGACAGCGCGTTGCGTGTCGCGGGTGAATCGAGCGTGAGCACGGCGATGCCGTCAATCGTCTCGCGCAAGAGCGGCGATGGTGTTTGTGGGGCAGAAGAACGAGATGTTTGAGGTGTCATGCGTTTCCGAAGGCTCAGATACGAGTTTCCAAATAGAGCTTCGTTGGGCTCGTTATTGTCCTCACCCTAGGATACAAAACCGTCATATACGAGGGCAGGGCAGGACATAGGTTTCATGAATAAGCCGAAGATGACCGTGGCAGAACTCGAGGCCTTTCTCCATCGGGAGTTTCCGCAGGCCTTCGCCAGCGGAGAAATCCTCATCGAGAGCGCCGACGGTGCGACCTGCCTGCTGCGTCAGCCCTACAGCGAGCGGATGCTGCGTCCCGGCGGAACAGTCTCCGGGCCGACGCTGATGGCTTTGGCGGACTTCGCGATGTACGTGGTGCTGCTCTCGGCCATCGGTCCTGTCGGGCTCTCGGTCACCGCGAGCCTGAACATCAATTTTCTGCGCAAGGGACAGCCGGGTCAGGATGTCTTGGCGGCGGCCAAGCTTTTGAAACTCGGCAAGCGGCTCGCCGTGGGTGAAGTGAACCTGTTATCAGGGACTTCGCCCGATCCGATTGCCCACGTGACCTCGACTTACTCCATTCCGGACATTCGCTAATTTCTATGGTATTAAAATACCATATTTGTAAGTCGTTGTTATGGCTTCGATATTTTGTGCTATTTAGCATTGACGCGCGCGGGCCGGTTATCTAGAACCGCGCCAGTTTGGCGATTGCGCCGAACGTACAATTTCACGGATTCCCTCACATGAAGACGTTTTCGGCAAAGCCAGCCGAGGTCAACAAGAAGTGGATACTGATCGACGCCAAGGGTCTGGTCGTCGGTCGTCTTGCCACCTTGGTCGCCATGCGTTTGCGCGGCAAGCACCTCCCGACCTACACCCCCCACGTCGATTGCGGTGACAACGTCATCATCATCAACGCGGCTCAGGTTGTTCTCACCGGACGCAAGCGTGAGAACAAGGTTTACTACAACCACACCGGTTTCATCGGCGGCATCAAGGAACGCACTGCGAAGTCGATCCTCGAAGGTCGTTTTCCGGAGCGCGTCGTCGAGAAGGCTATCGAGCGCATGATCCCGCGCGGTCCGCTTGGCCGCGTTCAAATGGGCAACCTCCGCGTTTATGGCGGCGCCGAGCATCCGCATGAAGCGCAGCAGCCGGAAACCCTGGATGTCGCATCGATGAATCGCAAGAACATGAGGGCCGCATAATGTCGGATACCATGCAGTCCCTCGATCAGCTCGCGTCGCTGAAGACCGCGGCGCCGGACGCTCCGAAGTACGAGAAGAAGGTCGACAAGCAGGGCCGCGCCTATGCCACCGGCAAGCGCAAGGACGCGGTTGCCCGCGTCTGGATCAAGCCCGGCTCCGGCAAGGTCACCGTCAACACCCGTGAAGTCGAAGTGTACTTCGCGCGTCCTGTGCTGCGCATGATGATCCAGCAGCCGATCGTCGCTGCCGCCCGTCAGGGCCAGTACGATGTGGTGTGCACGGTCGCTGGCGGTGGACTTTCGGGTCAGGCCGGCGCGGTGCGTCACGGCATCTCGAAGGCGCTGACCAACTTCGAACCGGATCTGCGCGGCGTTCTGAAGAAGGGTGGCTTCCTGACTCGCGACTCGCGCGTCGTCGAGCGCAAGAAGTACGGCAAGGCAAAAGCCCGTCGGTCCTTCCAGTTCTCGAAGCGTTAAGCGCTTCGTTCAAATTGTCCGCAGTTGCCGGACTTGCGATCAAAAGGGCGCCTTCGGGCGCCCTTTTTTGTTGTTCCATATTGCCGTCAAATTGCAGCGATTTTTCCCGAAAATTTTGTGACCGCCGCAAACGGAGTGCCAAGACACCGCTGCTAGCCTTCACGGTGGCTGAGGGGGCTATTCCGGCTCCGTCTATTTAAGCGCTGCATAGAAAATGCCCGCTGGCACACATTTGTCTTTGGACGTTTCCACGCTTTACCTCGTGGCGACGCTGGCGGCGGCGCTGCTCGGCGCGATGCTGCTGTTCTTCTGGCGTCATGAGAAGATCGCAGCGCTCGGCTGGTGGGGCGCGGCCTATATTCTTGGCGCTGCCTCGGTGGCGCTGTGGACCGTCGGCGGGCCCGAACTGGGCTGGGAGTTGTCACTTGCCGTAAATGCGGTCGGATTTATCGCCTGCGGCCTGGTCTGGGACGCGGCGCGGGTGTTTCACGGCCGCGCGGCCAACTGGATCGGCGTAATCGTCGGACCTGCGCTCTGGATCGCGGCTGTGATCTGGTTCGACCCGATCGATCCCGAAATGCGGATGCTGCTCGGCGCGGCCATCGTCGCGGCCTATGCGGCACTGACCGCCGGCGAGCTTTGGCGCGAACGGCGCAAGAGCCTGCGCGCAAGATGGCCGGCCATCTTCGTGCCGCTGATGCATGGCGCCGTGCTCATGCTGCCCATCGTGCTCGGAGACATGTTCCGCTCCGGTAATGCAGCGAGCATGGGGCAGATCTGGATCGCGGCGTTCGCCGCCGAACTCGTGCTCTACGCCATCGGCACAGTGTTCATCATCTTCATGCTGGTCTCCGAGCGGACGGTGAGCGCACACAAGACAGCGGCCTCGGTCGATCCGCTAACAGGGCTGTTGAACCGGCGCGGCTTTAGCGAGGCCACGTCGCGCATGATCGAGCGCGAGGCCAAGGCGGGGCGTCCCATTACCGTGATGATTTTCGACATCGATCACTTCAAGTCGGTCAACGACCGCTTCGGCCATGCCGCCGGCGACGACGTCCTGCAAGTCTTCTCCAATATCGTCGTCAGTTCCCTGCGCATCACCGACCTTATCGGGCGGGTCGGCGGCGAGGAGTTCGCGGCGCTGCTGCCTTGTTCGGTGGAGGAAGCGGTACTCGCGGCCGAGCGCGTGCGCGAGGCGTTCGAGGCGTCGGGCGTTGCGGTCGACGATGCGCCGCTGGAAACCACCGTTAGCATCGGCGTTGCCGGCGGTCCGGCGAAAACAGAGCTCGAAGTGCTGATGGCGTCGGCCGACACCGCGCTCTATCAGGCCAAGCGCGCGGGCCGCAACCGCGTGGAAGTCGCGGTGGAGCAGCCGCTGTCGCTCGCGAGCAGCCGCCGTAATCAGGTTGGCGGCAACGCGCCGCAACCGGACGTGACGTCCGCGATGCGCGCACCTGAAGAGGCGCACGCCTGAACGCGCGCTAACCATCTGTTTACCATGCGCGTCCTACCATGCGGCATGATCACCGCACGCAGCCCCGATTCACAATCCGATCTCACAGCACTTGAGGCCGACGTCGTCTCCGCGCGCACGGGCTTTGCCTGCATGTTCTCGACCTCCGACGAATATGAGCACGCCTTGATCGCCGCGCGCCGTGCCGAAGGCCGTTACGGTTCGCCGTTCGACTGGCAGCCGGTCGTTCTCGCGGGCTGCGCGCTTGGGCTATTGGGCGTATTTCTGGCGGCGATCTGAGAAGCGCGCCGGTTCGCGTTCGACCGAAGGGTGCCGCAAGGCGCCCTTTTTCTTTTCCGGCTGTTGTTTTTGCGCTAGAGCCCTTTGGCACGAACGAAAGAGCGCATGACCGGATCATGCGCCGGAAAAAGGGGCATAACGCCATGATTACCGAAATTGCACAGATCGAAATCAAGCCGGGCAGCGAAAAGGACTTCGAGGCGGCGATCGCCAAGGCGCAGCCTATCTTCAAGCGCTGCAAGGGCTGGAAGAGTTTTGAACTGCATCGCTCGATCGAGAAGCCGTCGCGCTACCGGCTGCATATCAAATGGGAGACGCTGGAAAATCACACCGTCGATTTTCGCGAATCCGCCAACTTCACGGAATGGCGCGCGCTGGTGGGGCCGCATTTTGCGTCGCCGCCGGAGGTGGAACACACCAACACGGTGACGAACTTCTGAGGTCACCGCGACGGATGAAAAGGCGCCTGAGACGGCGCCTTTTTTGTATCTCACGCCATCTTGAATTCCGGCTCGCGTTCCTCGCCGTCTTCGCGCAGATACGTGATGACGACCTTGACGATGGCCATCAGCGGCAGCGCCAGCGCCAGTCCCCACAGCCCGAACACGACGCCGAGCAGGATCTGGAACGCGAACAGCGTCGCGGGCGGAATATCCAGCGCCTGACGCTGGATGATCGGCGTCAGGATGTAGCTTTCGAGCGCGTGGACGCCGAGGAACAGCACGAACGCACTGGCCGCAGCGACCCATCCGGAGGCGAGACTCGCCAGCACGATGATCAGCCCGCCCATCAGCGCGCCGACCGTCGGAATGAAGGCCAGCAATCCGGCCTGAATGCCGAGGATGAACGAACTGTCGATGCCGATGATCGAAAGACCAATCCAGGTCACGAGGAACACCGCGGCCATCGTGATCATCTGCGCAATCAGCCAGCGCTCCAGCGTATCGCTGATGCGGTCGACCACGACGGTGACGCTGGCGCGGTGACGCTTCGGCGCCAGCGCGAGCAGGCCCTTGCGGTAGACGCTGGGCTGCGCCGCGAATGACAGGCCGAGGAACAGCACGATGAAGAAGTTGCCGACGGCGCTGACGGTGCCGAGCAGCAGCTTCAGGGTCTGGCTGACGATGGCGCCGCCGCCGGAGGCGAGCGCGCCGGCGCTGGGCAGGTTCTTCGGCAAGCCCGGAGGGGTCGGCGCTGTCGTTGCCGGCGCGTCGGTGGAGGCGGCCGGAGTTACCGTCGCGGGACTGCCGAGTTCGAGATAGCTGGTGTCGACGCCATGTTGCTCGAGAAAGGTCTTCACGGTCACGATCTGCGACTTGAGGGTATTGCTCAGGACCGTCGCCTGCCGCGCGATGGTCGCGCCGCCGAGAAACACGACACCCGACAGGAGCCCCGCGAGCACCACGCAAACCAGCGCAAGGCGGAGCGCGTGCGGGCCGCCCATGACTTTTTCCAGAAGATGCGTCATCGCGGTGAGGGCGACGCCGAGCAGAATGCCCGCGAACACCAGGAACAGCGTGGCCGCGTAATACCATGCGAACAGCACGAAGATGGCGAATGTGACAATGCCGATGCCGCCCACCGCGATCGACCATGCGAGATCGCCGCGGCTTTGAACTCTGGTCTCGATGGGGCCTGTCACGTCTGTCCTCCGAAGCGGGTTGCAACACTCTTTCCCGAAACGCGGCGGCGGATCAAGCCAAGAACCCATGAAGAACCCATGACGCCGTCATCCCGCGCGCCAATGGCGCAGGGTGTGCTTTTTCGTTTCTCGCCCCGCAGCGAGGGGCATGGAGCGCCGTAAGGCGCACCTTTGTCTTGTTTCGCTCCCGGCATCGCTTGCGACACGATGTGGTCCGGAAGCGCATCGCCTCACGGCGCTCCACTGCGGCGATTTTGGGCGAGAGGACCGTACTTCCGGGACAGGACGGACGCGGTGCGTTCTGATCCGGCGGGATTTCCCCGCCTTCATCCTGTCCGCGTCCAGCCGCGAACGGCAGAGCCCCATAGTGAGCCCGGACGGTGACCCCGCAGGCAGCTTGCGCCGGCTGCGTTTATCGCGCCTCCCGAGCGTGTGTTTGCGAAATACACGTGCAGGCGCCGCATCCTGCTCCGCTTCAAAGCGCCCTCGAGAAGCGCCCCTCACGAACAGGACGTGCCGAACATAAAAGAGGTTCAGGGCGCGGGGATTTGTGTCCCCATCACGAAATGTTTCGGGCTCATTCAGAGTCTCTCCACGTCGTCCCCGCGAAAGCGGGGACCCATACTCCCTGAGTTCTCGATTGAGGGAGATGCTGGAGCGGTCGTCTTGCCATCACCACGGCGCTCGGTGGTTATGGGTCCCCGCTTTCGCGGGGACGACATCGAGTGTGTGGCACTGTCATTCCGGGTCTGCGCCAAGAGCGCATCCCGGAATGACGGGTGAGAAATCGCTCGCGCTCTACGCCGACTTTGCCTTGCGGCCGTCCTGGATCGCGCGCCAGACTTTCTCCGACGTGAGCGGCATGTCGATCTGCGTCACGCCTTCATCGGACAACGCATCCAGCACCGCGTTGACGATGCTGGCGAGGCTGCCGGCGCAGCCCGCTTCGCCGCAGCCCTTGGTGCCGAGCGGGTTCGAGGTCGCAGGCGAGGGGTGATCGCCGATGGTCATCGGCGGAACATCGCCCGCACGCGGCATGGCGTAATCCATGAACGATCCCGTCACCGGCTGGCCGTTGTCGTCATAGGTGACGCATTCCATCAACGCCTGGCCGATGCCCTGCGCGACGCCGCCGTGAATCTGTCCGGCGACGATCATCGGATTGACCACGGTGCCGAAATCGTTGACGCCGGTATAGCGCACGATATGCACGACGCCGGTGTCCGGATCGATTTCAACCTCGGCGACGTGGCAGCCGTTCGGAAAGGTCGAGGGGATGTTCTGCGCAGTGTGATCGACATCGAGCGAGGACGGTGTGCCTTCGGGCATCTTCGAATCTCGCAGCTTTGCGGCAAGCTCCATGATGCCGATGCTGCGGTCGGTGCCGGTGATGGTGAAGCGTCCGTTCGCGAACTCGATATCGCCAACCGAGGCTTCGAGCGCATGAGCCGCGGCCTGTTTGCCCTTTTCGATCACGAGCTTGGAGGCTTCCACAATCGCGGTGCCGCTCGCAGTGATCGAGCGGGAGCCGCCGGTGCCGTTGCCGGTGTGGACGACATCGCTGTCGCCCTGCGTCAGCTTGATGGCGTCGAACGGCACGCCGAGTTGTGCCGCAAGCACCTGTGCGTAAGGCGTCGCGTGGCCCTGGCCGTAATCCAGCGTGCCGGTGATGAGTCGCACCGTCCCGTCGGCTTCGAACACGATCTTGCCGAGTTCGGCGCTGGGAGGTGCCGTGATTTCGAGATAGGAGCCGACGGCGATGCCGCGCAGCTTGCCGTGCTTGCGGCTCTCCTTCTTTCGTTTGGCGAAGCCTGCGAGATCGGCCTGTTCCAGCGCCTTGTTGAACACGCCGGGAAAGTCGCCGCTGTCATAGGTGAAGCCGTTCGCGGCGGCGTAGGGGATGTGCGACGGCTTGATGAAGTTGCGCTTGCGCATCGCCAGCCGGTCGATGCCCATTTCATCGGCGGCGCGGTCGATCAGCCGCTCCATGAAGTAGTTGGCCTCGGGCCGTCCCGCGCCGCGATAGGCGCCCATCAGCGTGGTGTTGGTCAGCACGCACTTGATATCGACGCCGATCAGCGGCATCCGGTAGACGCTGTTGATGTTCTTGGCGATGTTGAGCGACAGCGGCAGCGGAGCGACGCCGGTGATGTAGGCGCCGAGGTTGCCGGTGCCCTTGACGCGCACGCCGAGGAATGCGCCGTCGGAGGCAAGCGCGAGCTCGCATTCGACATTCTGCGCGCGTCCGTGGCTGTCCGACAGAAAGCTCGTGGAGCGCTCGTCGGTCCATTTCACCGGGCGGCCGAGTTCTCTGGCCGCGTGCAGGATGCAGATATATTCGGGATAGTTGGTGTTCTTCATGCCGAACGATCCGCCGACATGATGCGTCAGAAGGTGAACCTTGTCGTTCGGCACGTTGAGCGTTTTCGCGAGCGATAGGCGATTGCCCGCAACGCCCTGCGTCGGAACCTCGATGGTGAAGCGCTGTGTTTTTTTGTCGTAGCTCGCAAGCGCCGCGCGCGGCTCCATCGCGACCACGGCAAGGCGAGTGTTGACGATGTCGAGGCGTGTGACATGCGCCGCCCTCGCGAACGCGGCATCGAGTGCTGCGTCGTCGCCGGAATGATAATCCAGCGCGACATTATTCGGGATGCTGTCATAGAGTTGCGGCGCGCCGGGCTTCACGGCGTCGTCCGCGCTGGTGACTGACGGCAGCGGCGCGATATCGACGGCGACGGCTTCGCCGGCTTCGCGCGCCTGCGCCAATGTTTCGGCCACCACGAAGGCCACCGGATCGCCGACGAAGCGCACCTTGTCGGTCATCAGCGGCATGCGGTTGGTTTGCAGCAGCGGAGAGCCGTCGCGGCTTTTCATCGGCAGGCCGCAGGTGAAAGGATTGTAGCCGGCGGCGGCGAGTTCCTTCCCGGTCCAGACGCCGAGTACGCCCGGCATCGCCCGTGCGGCTTCTACATCGATGCCCTTGATGACGCCGTGGGCGTGGCTGCTGCGCACGATCCAGGCATACGCCTGACCCGGAAGGTTGATGTCGTCGGTGTAGGTTCCCTTGCCCCGCACCAGCGTGTCGTCTTCCTTGCGCCGGACCGGCTGTCCGACGCCGAATTTTTGCAGTGCGACATCGCTTTCGGAGGCAAGCCGGGAGGGGTGATTGAGCATGAAAAATCCGCTGAAATCGGGGTCCGGCGGCGGAAAATCGCCTCGGACACGCGCGATCGGCCGCGCGTATGGGGTGGTGTTAAACTTAAGGTGGCTGAATCGGGGCCACAAGGCGCGATTGGGTATGCTTCGGTTGCGCCGCGCACGCACGCTGTTAGACTTTATTGAACAGGAATTGCCGTGGTGCGGGAATATGCGCCACAGGGATGGAATTTTGCATGAACGAGAATGTGCGGCTGCAAGACGGCCCTGAGCCGTATGTCAGCCCGCCAGCATCGGCCACGGGAGAGGCGCTTGGCCGCGGCGAAAGCCGTGTCCACGGGCTGCCCGCTGCCTATGCCGCTCTCGATCTCGGAACCAATAACTGCCGCCTCCTGATCGCCCGCGTGTCCAACGACGGGTTCCGCGTGATCGACTCGTTCTCACGCATCATCCGGCTGGGTGAGGGCATCTCGACCACCGGCCGCATCAGCGATGCCGCGATTTCGCGCGCGGTGGGCGCTCTCAGCGTGTGCGGCGACAAGATCCGCGCCAAGGGCGCGAAGCGTCTGCGCACCATCGCGACCGAGGCGTGCCGCGCTGCGGACAACGCGGACGCCTTTCTCGACCTGATCGCGCGTGAGACCGGCATCAATCTCGAAATCATCGATCGCGAAACCGAATCGTCGCTGGCGGTGATCGGTTGTTCGCCGCTGCTCGATCCACGCGCCAAGGGCGCGATCCTGTTCGACATCGGGGGCGGATCCACCGAAGTCGTGCGGATCGAACGTCCGGCCGGCTGTCCGGATGCGCCGCCGGTGAAAGGGCCGTGGACGTCGCTGCCGCTCGGCGTGGTCACGCTGGCTGAGCGTTTCGGCGGCGCCCATGTGACGCGCGAGTCCTATGGCGCGATGGTCGATGAGGTCGCAGGCCATCTCGCGCCGTTCGCAGCACAGAACGGTCACGACCTCTCGGACATGCATCTGCTCGGAACCTCGGGGACCGTGACGACCGTGGCCGGCATCCATCTCGGCCTCGCGCATTACGACCGGCGCAAGGTGGACGGCCTCTGGATGAACGATGCCGAAATGGATCGCGCCATCGCACGGCTGCTCGACATGACCTATGAAGAGCGTGCGCGGAATGCCTGCATCGGTGTCGAGCGGGCCGATCTTGTCCTCGCCGGTTGCGCCATTCTCGACGCCATTCGCGCGGCGTTCCCGTTGCCGCGTCTGAGGGTCGCGGACCGCGGCCTGCGCGAGGGCATGCTGGTCGAGATGATGCGCGCCGACGGCGCGATTCAGGCCTGCTGAACCTCATCTGATGCCGTGACGGCGCGGCGGAAACGTCGTAAGGGGTGCGTGAGCGCGCTCCTTTGCTGGCGCTATTGAAAGATTGGGATGGCGAAAGACACCACCGGCCGGCTGCATGTCACAGTGAAGAGTGGCGGCAAGCGCAAGCTGTCGTCGAAACTCTGGCTGGAACGTCAGTTGAACGACCCTTACGTCGTGCAGGCCAAGCGCGACGGCTTCCGCTCGCGTGCGGCTTACAAGCTGCGTGAGATCGACGACAAGCAGCGCTTCCTCAAGCAGGGACAGGTCGTGGTCGATCTCGGCGCGGCGCCCGGTGGATGGAGTCAGATCGCGGCCAAGCGCGTCGGCTCGGTCGAGGGCAGGGGCAAGGTCGTCGCTATCGATCTGCTGGAAATGCCGGAACTGCCGGGCGTGACGTTTGCGCAGATGGATTTTCTCGACGACCGCGCCCCGGACAAGTTGCGCGCCATGATCGGCGGCGGCGCGGACGTCGTGATGTCGGACATGGCGGCGAATACCACCGGTCACCGCAAGACGGATCAGTTGCGGATCATCGGCCTGGTCGAGAGCGCCGCCGCGTTCGCCTGCGAAATTCTCAATCCGGGCGGCACATTTCTGGCGAAGGTTTTCCAGAGCGGCGCGGAAGCGGAATTGCTGACGCAGCTCAAGCGTGACTTTGCAACCGTGAAGCACGTCAAGCCCGCCGCCAGCAGGCAGGATTCGTCGGAGCGCTATGTTCTGGCACTCGGGTTTCGTGGTGGCAGCGACAGAGCGTGAGCAGACGGCCATGGTTTGCTATCTGCTGTCCGGGACAAGTGGTAAATTCCGCTCGGGAATCAGGCGGGGCGGATGCCGAACCTCGAACGGCGAATAGTTTCGGTCGATGCTCTGCGCGGGGTTGCGGCGCTCGCAGTCGTATTCTGGCACTGGCAGCATTTCTGGCCGCGCGGCGCCGTCACGGATGATCTGCTTCCGGCTTTTTCGCTGTTCTGGCCGTTCTACAAATACGGCTACCTTGGCGTCGATCTGTTCTTTTGCATCAGCGGATTCGTGTTTTTCACGATCTACGCGGACCAGGTGGCGTCCGGATCGGTGTCGGCAATCAGGTTCGCAATTCTGCGATTTTCGAGGCTTTATCCGCTTCACTTCGTGACGCTGATTGCGGTCGCGGTTCTTCAATCCGTTTATTATTCAAGCCAGTCGCATTTTTTCGTCTACACCGAGAACACCCCGACATATTTTTTGCTTCAGCTTTTTCTGGCCTCGAACTGGTTCTCGTCAACGGGTTCGTTTAACGGGCCGATCTGGTCCGTTTCGATCGAGGTCCTGCTTTATGTATCTTTCTTCTGTGTCGCGAAGTTTCGCCTGACGCATCCCTTCTTTCTGGCCGCTCTTTCTATCGCTGGGTTCCTTCTGATGGATTTCAACGGCTTCCTGGGCCGCGGCCTGTTTTCCTTTTATCTCGGATGTCTTTGCGCAATCACCGTCCGGCAATTATCGACTGGGCGTCCATTGTCGCTGGTCGTTTTTGTCGCGCTTGCTGCCGTGCCTTGTTTTGCATTGCTGTGGGACAGGCAGGCGCTTGCTTCGGCATCGGTCGATGCACTGATGGTCGTCGTTGTCTTTCCGGTACTGGTCATCGTGCTCGCGCTCTCCGACGACGCATTGACGCCGGTTACGCGCCCGCTGCGCTGGCTCGGCGATATTTCCTATTCGTCGTATTTACTTCACTTTCCCTTGCAGATTTTTGTGGTCACATGGCTCGCATTGACGGGGATGGCGATCGACTTTCGCTCGCCGCTGACCCTGGCGGTGTTCTTTGTTGCGTTGATTCTGCTTTCGCTGCTTGGCTATCGCTATTTCGAGCGTCCTGCCATGCAATGGCTCCGGGCGAAGCTGCAGCGGCCGGCGGTCACACAAGCGGCATAAGCGGCGTTAGCCCAGCTTCTGGTCGCGCGCGTCGTGGGTGGACTCGGCTGCGGCGGCTTCAGCGGCCTGCGGGGTTTCCAACTCCGGAATTCTGTGGCCGGAAATCTCGTGACCTGCGTCATCCGGCAATTTCCAGAACGACCAGGCCGACAGCGCCGACAGCACGGCGACGATCACGAACGCCGGCCAGAAATCACCTGCGCCGAGTTCCGTGGCGTGGCGCGTGGCCATGGTGGCTTCGACGGCGAATGCGCCGACCGCGACACCCGCTGAAATTGCCAGTTGCTGGTTGACGCTGACGAGGGTGGTGGCGCGGCTCATTTCGGCAGTCGCGACTTCCGCATACGCCATGGTGTTGATCGCCGTGAATTGCAGCGAGCGGAAGAAGCCGCCGACGATCAGGATGATCATGATGAGCAGCAGCGGCGTCGACGGCGTGAACAGCGCGCAGGCTGCGAGGAAGATCGAACTCACCACCGCGTTGATGATCAGGATGTTGCGGAAGCCGAAGGTGCGGATGATCCGCGCGGCCAGCGTTTTCATGCCCAGCGCGCCGACCGCCGAGGCGAACGTCACCATGCCGGACTGGAACGGCGAAAGGCCGAAGCCGACCTGCATCAGCAGCGGCAGCAGGAACGGCAGCGCGCCGATGCCGAGACGGTACATGAAGCCGCCGGTCAGGCTGGCGCGCAACGTCGCATGCTTCAGCAATGAGAAGTCCAGCACGGGCGACGCGGTCTGTTTGGCGTGGCGCAGATAAAATCCCATCGCGATGCCGCCGCCGATGATCAGCGATGTCACGATCTGCCACGACAGAAGTCCGAGCCCCGCGACCGACAGGCCGAAGGCGAGGCCCGCGACGCCCAGTCCCGCGAGGATCAGTCCGACCACATCGAACCGTTCGGGATTTTCGCTCTTGATCGGATCGATATATTTCAGCGCCATCCAGATGCCGATCAGTCCGATCGGAATGTTGATGAGAAAGATCCAGTGCCACGAAAAATACGTGGTGATGAAACCGCCGAGCGGCGGTCCGATCACCGGCCCGATCAGGGCGGGGACGGTGACCCACGCCATGGCGTTGACCAGCGCGCTCTTGTCGATGGAGCGCAGCAGCACGAGCCGGCCCACCGGCGTCATCATCGCGCCGCCGATGCCCTGGACGATGCGTGCGATCACGAAATGGGTCACCGATGTCGATAAGGCGCAGCCGATGGAGCCGACCATGAACACGGCGATGGCGACGCTGAACACAGTGCGTGCGCCAAAGCGATCCGCCGTCCAGCCGCTCGCCGGAATGAACACCGCGAGCGACAGCAGGTAGGACGTGATTGCGAGCTTCAGCGTCAGCGGACTGGTGCCGATGTCGGCGGCGATGGCCGGCAGCGAGGTCGCGATCACCGTCGAGTCCATGTTTTCCATAAACAGGGCGCAGGCGACGATCAGCGGTATCAGGCGTTCCTTCTGCATCGTCTCGGCTTTGTGGAAGGATTTGGGAAGGGGGCGGGCAGGAGAGAAATGGCCGCTCCAGATAGGCCCATCTTAGGCGGCGCGGTCAATAAACTCGTCGTGAGCCGACCCGTTCCGGGAAGGCCTGCGGTTAGGGGGGCTTTTGCAGGCGTCCCATGCGCAAAAACCTCTGATTTTCGAGCGAAATGCTTTGAAACGTCATCCCTTCATGCTATCGACCACCGCCAACCCCACCGATGGGCTTCGATTCGAGCGACGCGTCAGCGGTCGCCAAATCCCGCACATCCTGAGGTTATGTCGCAGCGACCGCGCTGTGTGAAACGGAGTTGGCAATGGTAATCAGGCAGTTGGGTCAGGGTATCCGCGAAGCATTCACATTTGACGATGTGCTGCTGAAACCCGGTCTGTCCGACATTATGCCGTCCGATGCCGATGTTCGCACCCATCTGACGCGGGCCATCCCGCTCAATATCCCGATTATCGCGTCGGCAATGGACACGGTCACGGAAGCCAGCATGGCGATCGCGATGGCGCAAGCCGGCGGCATCGGCGTGATCCATCGCAATTTCGAAGGCGACGGTCAGGCCGCGCAGGTGCGTCAGGTCAAGAAATTCGAATCCGGCATGGTGGTGAATCCGCTCACCATTGGTCCAGAGGCCAAACTTGTCGACGCACTGACGCTGATGAAGGATCACGGCATCTCCGGCGTACCGGTGGTGACCGGGGCAGGTCCGGGCAAGCCCGGCAAGCTGGTCGGCATCCTCACCAACCGCGATGTGCGCTTCGCCACCGATCCGGAGCAAAAGGTCTCCGAATTGATGACGCATGAAAACCTCATCACCGTGAGGGAGGGCGTCAGCCAGATCGAAGCCAAGCGCCTGCTGCATCAGAACCGCATCGAGAAGCTGCTGGTCGTTGACGAGCAGTATCGCTGCGTCGGCCTCATCACTGTGAAGGACATGGAAAAGGCGGTCGCCTATCCGCTGGCCTCGAAGGATGCGCAGGGCCGTCTGCGTGTCGCTGCCGCCACGACGGTTGGAGACGCGGGCTTTGCGCGCACCGAGCGCCTGATCGAGGCCGGAGCGGATGTCATCGTCGTCGATACCGCGCACGGTCATTCGTCGCGTGTGCTTGAAGCGGTCAATCGCATCAAGCGGCTGTCGAACGCGGTGCAGGTCATCGCGGGCAACGTCGCAACCACCGAGGGCACCCAGGCGCTGATCGATTCCGGCGCGGACGCGATCAAGGTCGGCATCGGTCCGGGTTCGATCTGCACCACGCGCATCGTCGCGGGTGTCGGTGTGCCGCAGCTCACTGCGATCATGGATGCGGTCGAGGCCGCGAAGAAGGCGAACATTCCGGTGATCGCCGACGGCGGCATCAAGTATTCCGGCGATCTCGCCAAGGCGCTCGCGGCCGGTGCAGACGTCGCGATGGTCGGCTCGCTGCTCGCGGGCACCGACGAGACACCGGGCGAAGTGTTCCTGTGGCAGGGCCGCTCCTACAAGGCCTATCGCGGCATGGGTTCGGTCGGCGCGATGGCGCGCGGCTCGGCCGACCGTTACTTCCAGCAGGACATCAAGGACACGCTCAAGCTCGTGCCGGAAGGTATCGAGGGGCAGGTGCCCTACAAGGGACCGGTCGCCAATGTGCTGCATCAGCTCGCCGGCGGTCTTCGCGCCGCAATGGGCTATGTCGGCGCGAAGGACATTCAGGCATTTCACGAAAAGGCGGAATTCGTGCGGATCACCGGTGCGGGCCTGCGCGAAAGCCATGTCCACGACGTCACGATTACGCGCGAAAGCCCGAACTATCCCGGCGGCGGCGGTTAAGCATAACCGTCCAATTTCGGCCCCAACGGTCCTCCAAAATGCGCTACAATTGCGCAGCCGTTGATTGCTGTTTCATTTTCCGCCGGCGCGCCGCCCCCGCGCGTCTTAAAGGCACGTTTCCTCGTTCATTGGTCCGGCCGCCATTCCGGCCGCAATCTCCCCAACACCTCAGAGAAGAAAAACATCATGGTTGACTGGACAGACGACAGGATTGCCGCGCTCTCGGATCAGGATCTGAAAAACCTGCTGGTCAACGCCGAGCGGAAGTCGGTCGCGGATATCGTTGAGAAGTGCCAGACCGAGCTTGAGAAGCGCAATGCCGCCAAGCCGCGCAAGGCGTCGAAGCCGCGCTCCGAACTGAAGGAGTTCGAGCACGAGGTATCCGCGCAGCTCGCCGAAATCGGCAAGGACGTCGCAGGCAAGTACGATCTGTCCGAAGAAACCGCGAAGGCGAACTCGGTGGGCGTGAAGGGTTTCAAGGCGCACCGGCTGCTGGATTCCAAGGGCTATGCCAAGCTCGGCGGAATGCAGCGCGACGGCTCCGTCGCCATGGAGCGTTACATCTCGTACCGCCGTGGCGACAGCACGGTCTATCTCGGCGTGTTCCTGCTGAAGGACGCGCCCGCCGAGGATCACGAATTTCACGTCATCGCGCCAAAGGCGTTGCTCGAAGGCGGCAAGCCCGTCGCGGAAATCCGCCCCACGGCGACGGACAAGCAGAAGCAGGCCGCCGACAGCGGGCTGTCCTTCAAGGATTTGCCGAGTGCTGCTGTGGCGTTCGACAAGGCGCTGGCGAAACTCGCGGGCTGATCGCGCCAATTCGGACTATTCTGTTTTAAACGGGAGGGCGGCATGGATGTCATGCCGCCGCGGTTGCGTTGCGCCGCATGGCAATGCCACCCGCTCTCGGCTAAATAACGCTCACGTCCATCAAGAAACCGAGGAAACGCCATGTCCCAGTCTGCCAAGCGTATCGTTCTCGCATCCCGTCCCGTCGGCGAACCGAAGCCGAGCGACTTTCGCCTTGAGGACTATCCGGTGCCGACGCCGGGTGACGGACAACTCCTGCTGCGCACCATCTGGCTGTCGCTCGATCCGTACATGCGCGGGCGCATGAGCGACGGGCCGTCATATTCCGCGCCGGTGCCGATCGACGGCGTGATGGAAGGCGGCACTGTCGCCGAGGTTGTCGCCTCGAACAATCCTGGCTTTGCGAAGGGCGACATCGTGCTCGCGCATTCGGGCTGGCAGCAATACGCGCTGTCTGACGGCAAGGGATTGCGCAAGGTCGACCCGAAGATCGCGCCGATCTCGACGGCGGTGGGTGTGCTCGGAATGCCCGGTATGACGGCCTACATGGGCCTGCTCGAAATCGGCAAGCCCAAGGCCGGCGAGACGGTGGTGGTCGCGGCCGCGTCGGGGGCGGTGGGCTCTGCGGTCGGACAGATCGCGAAGATCAAGGGCGCGCGCGCCGTGGGCATCGCGGGCGGCAGGGACAAGTGCGATTACGTCAAGAAAGAACTCGGCTTCGACGAGTGTCTCGACCATCGCGATCCGAACCTCGCGGCCAAGCTCAAGGACGCGTGTCCGAAGGGCATCGATGTTTATTTCGAGAACGTCGGCGGCAAGGTGTTCGACGCGGTGTTTCCGCTGCTCAATCCGTTCGCGCGGATTCCGGTGTGCGGTCTGATCGCCGACTACAACACGATCTTCGGCAAGGACACGCCGACACCGCCCTGGGCCAATTCGATCATGCGCGCGATCCTTGTGAAGCGTCTGAACTTCCGCGGCTTCATCGTCAGCGATTTCGCGGACAAGTTTTCCGACTTCATTCGCGACATGCCGCAGTGGGTCCGCGAGGGCAAGGTCAAGCACCGCGAGTTCGTCACCGAGGGTATCGAGAGTGCGCCGGAGGCGTTCATGGGCCTGCTCAAGGGCGCGAACTTCGGCAAGCAGCTTGTGCGCGTTGCGCCGGACAAGGCGTAAGTTTTACGGCGGGCCTGCCGTCGCGTGATTTGCAGGATGACGACCGCGCAATTGCGGCCGCCATCCTGCAACACCAGATGAAAATTGTTTGGTGATTTAAATCAGTCGCAGACAAATGGTTCGGTCATGAAATTCCTGGACGCGTGCTTCACAGCACGCGGTAACGGATGGCGAAGCTGTCGTCCGGCGCGCCGCGTGAGGTCCCGGTGCGTCCGTTGGGGACAACGCGATCGACCATGTGCCACGGCCCGAAGTCGTCGGACGGGCTTGGGTTGGGCGGCAGGCGCAATTTGAAGGCGCGCTGCGCCTGACCCGGCAGGCTAAGAACCACCATACGATCCGATGTCCTGAACTTCAGCGGTACGGAACCGCGCAGCACCGTGCGGCCGTCTTCCGTCGCGGCCAGATGGTCGTCGAGTTGCGCCAGCGTCTGATTGAGGTCGGTGAGCAGTTCGACCTGCGCTTCGCGCTTCAGGTCGCTGATGGCCGCCGCCTGCGGCAGCCGGATTTCAAACGCGACGGCGGGTGCCTTGGTCATGAGGCCGAGATGCGCGAGCGCCGCGCTGCGCAGGCTGTAAGCGCCCGCCGCCAATGCGCCGGTCATGAGAACGACGCCGAGGCTGCGAACAGCAAGGCCGCGCACCGTCCTGACGTCGCCCTTGATAGTCAGTGTGAGCACCACGGCCGTCAAGAATCCGGCGACCGCAGCGAGCGGGCCGATGACAATGAATGCATCGAGGTTCTCCGGACCGCCAAGGGATGCTGCGATTGTCGCGGCAGCGGCCGCGCTTCCGAGGGCTCCCAGCACGCCGGACAAAATCGAGACGATATAAAGCATCGCGGCACCCGTTGCGGCCCAGCCAACGGCCGGACGCTTATCCTTTCCATGCGTTGGTCGCGCCAGTCTGTGAGGAGGTTCACAGTTCTCCTGAGCCGATTGTCAGGGCGGGAGGGGGCGGCTATAGCGGAACGGCGTATATTCTGGCATTGGGGGGCTCAAATGACACTTCAGATGGTTCTGTTGCCGGTCTTCGTTCTCGTGCTGCTGACATTCATTCTGATGTTCAGGATGTTCTCGGTGCGCACCGGCGCGCTCAAAAACCGCGAAGTCCGAATGTCCGACATCGCCGTCGGCCAGAAGGCATGGCCAACCAAGGCGGCTCAGGTCAGCAATGCCTATTCCAACCAGTTCGAACTGCCGGTGCTGTTTTTTGTGCTGATCGCCATTGCATTGCCGCTGCGGCAGGCCGATCTCATCACCGTGCTGTTGTCATGGGTGTTCGTGGTGACGCGCTACGTTCATGCGGGCATTTACGCCACCTCGAACAACCTGAAACTGCGTTTCTCGGCTTTCGCGGCCGGAGCGCTTGTTCTTCTCATCATGTGGGTCTACTTCGCGCTCAAGATATTGCTCGCGATCTGACGACCGGCCACTTCTGAAAGACCATCATGACGCCTGCCGCGCGGCTGTCCGCAGCCATCGAGATTCTTGGAGCCATCGACGCGCAGCGCGTTCCCGCGCCGAATGCGTTGAAGGACTGGGGCACCGCGCATCGCTTTGCCGGATCCGGCGACCGTGCCGCGATCGCGGGGCTGGTGTTCGACGTGCTGCGCCGCCGGGCGTCGTCGGCGTGGCTGATGGACGCGGATACGCCGCGCGCGCGGTTGCTCGGGATGCTCAAGCTCGAACGCGGGCTGGATGCTGACGCGGTCGCGGCCTTGTGCGACGGCGGACGTTTCGCGCCCGAGCCGCTGACCGATGCCGAGCGCGCGGCTCTGACCTCAAGGACACTCATTGATGCCCCCGCGCATATCGCGGGCGATTATCCCGAATGGCTCGATCCGCAGCTTGCCGCCGTGTTCGGCGATGCGCGGGTGGCGGAGGCCACTGCGATGGCCAGCCGCGCGCCGCTCGACCTGCGCGTCAATACGCTGAAGGCGAAGCGCGAGAAGGTGCTGGGTTCGATGAAGCATCTGGGCGCGAAGGCCACGCCGTGGTCGCCGATCGGATTGCGGATCGATCTCGGCGCCGACGCGCGCAATCCCGGTATCCATTCGGAGGAAGACTTCATCAAGGGCGGCGTCGAGGTGCAGGACGAAGGTTCGCAACTCGCCGCCCTTCTCAGCGGCGCGAAGCCCGGCGAGCAGGTGATCGACATGTGCGCCGGCGCGGGCGGCAAGACGCTGGCGCTCGCCGCGATGATGCAGGGCAAAGGAAGACTGATCGCGACCGACCACGACAAGCGCCAGCTTGCACCGATCCACGAGCGGCTGTCGCGCGCGGGCGTTCACAATGCCGATGTGCGCACCCCGAAGGGGCCGGACGATACATTGAGCGACATCAAGGCGTCGGCCGATCTTGTGGTGATCGACGCGCCCTGTACCGGCACCGGGACATGGCGTCGCAACCCGGACGCGAAATGGCGGATGCGCCCCGGCGCGCTCGAGGTTCGCGTCAAGGACCAGATCGCGGTGCTGGATCGCGCGGCGTCGCTCGCCAAGCCCGGCGGGCGGATCGCCTACATTACGTGTTCGGTGCTGCCGCAGGAGAACAACGAGCAGGTCCGCGGTTTTGTGAGCCGTCATCCTGAATTCGCGGTGGTGCCGCCGTCGCAGGTGGCTTCGGTGCTGTGGGACAAGGCGGACGATTTCACCGCCGCCACGCTGCAATCGGACGAGGGGCTGCTGATGACCCCGCGCCGGACCGGCACCGACGGGTTTTTTGTGTCGGTTCTGACGCGCCGGATCTAAAATGTATCAGCCGTGAATATGGTTGGCTGATCCCTGTACGATCTTGCCGTCGGCATTTAAGCGCAGATACTCGCAGATCTCGTGTCCGAGTTCATCGCGATAGAACACCACAAGGCTGTCCGGACTGACGAAGGCATTGATCAACGTGAAATGGAGCTTCGGGCGCAGGGGCAGGGCGCGGCCCCAATAGGCGCGAAGGTTGTCCTTGCCGCGCAGCCGTCCGTTCGGATCGAAACCCAGCTTGATGATCTTGTCCGAGACCATTTCGCTGTCGTCGGCATAGAGCGCCAGGACCCCGTCGAGATCGCGTCTGTTCCAGGCGCCAATCCAGGTGTCCGCGAAGGCGGTCCTTTGTTCGAGCGTCCTCTCCAGAGCTTGCATGTTTCTCTCCTATCTTATAATTAGGTCAGTATTATTGACCTAATTTAAGGCAAGTCAACCGGGAGCTCTTTGATGGGTGGATTGCGTCGGCGTGCATGCTTTGCCGGGTTGCGACTCCGCCCCCCGTCGCGTATTTCCTCTCCATGACAGCACACAGCCAGACTGCCTCCGCGACGCCCGATGTGGCGGCCGCGCACGAGAAGATTCTCATCGTCGATTTCGGCTCCCAGGTGACGCAGCTCATCGCGCGGCGCGTCCGCGAGGAGGGTGTTTATTCGGAGATCGTTCCGTTCCAGAAGGCCGAAGCGGCCTTCCGCGAGATGAAGCCGAAAGCGGTCATCCTCTCCGGCGGGCCGGCCTCGGTGCTCGATGCCGATGCGCCGTCCGCGCCGATGTCGATCCTGACCGCAGGCGTGCCGGTGCTCGGCATCTGCTACGGCGAGCAGACCATGGCGCAGCAACTCGGCGGGACCGTCGAGGCCGGGCACCATCGCGAATTCGGCCGCGCGCTGATCGAAGTGACCGATAACTGCGCGTTGTTTGAGGATGTCTGGAAGGTCGGCGAGAAGCATTACGTCTGGATGAGCCACGGCGACCGCGTCACCAAGCTGCCCGACGGATTTCGCGGTGTGGCGAAAGCGCCGGGCTCGCCGATCTCCGTGATCGCCGACGACAAGCGCAAGTTCTATGCGATGCAGTTTCACCCCGAGGTGGTGCACACCCCGGACGGCGCGAAGCTGATCAAGAATTTCGTCCGCAAGGTCGCGGGGCTGACCGGCGACTGGACAATGCGCGCCTTCCGCGAGGAAGCGGTCGAGAAGATCCGCGCGCAGGTAGGCAAGGGCAGGGTGATCTGCGGCCTGTCGGGCGGCGTCGATTCATCTGTCGCGGCGATCCTGATTCACGAAGCCATCGGTGAGCAGCTGACCTGCGTGTTCGTCGATCACGGCATGTTGCGCAAGGATGAAGCCAAGACCGTCGTCGACTTGTTCCGGCACCACTACAACATCCCGCTGGTGCATGTTGACGCGTCGAAGACATTCCTCGGTGAGCTTGAAGGCGTCACCGATCCGGAAGTGAAGCGCAAGACCATCGGGCGATTGTTCATCGATGTGTTCGATGACGAAGCCAAGAAGATCGGTGGCGCGGATTTTCTGGCGCAAGGCACGCTCTATCCCGACGTGATCGAAAGCGTGTCGTTTACCGGCGGTCCGTCCGTCACGATCAAGTCGCATCACAATGTCGGCGGCTTGCCCGCGCGCATGAACATGAAGCTGGTCGAACCCTTACGCGAACTCTTCAAGGACGAGGTGCGCGCGTTGGGTCGCGAACTCGGCCTGCCGGATGTGTTCGTTGGCCGGCATCCGTTTCCGGGACCGGGGCTTGCGATCCGCTGTCCGGGCGAGATCACCCGCGAGAAGCTCGACATCCTGCGCGAAGCGGACGCGGTCTATATCGACCAGATCCGCAAGGCGGGTCTCTACGACACCATCTGGCAGGCCTTCGCCGTGCTGCTGCCGGTGAAGACCGTGGGCGTGATGGGCGATGGCCGGACCTATGAGTACGTCGTCGGCCTGCGCGCGGTGACGTCCACCGACGGCATGACCGCGGACTTCTATCCGTTCGACATGAAGTTTCTCGGCGAGACCGCGACGCGCATCATCAACGAGGTGAAGGGCGTCAACCGCGTGGTCTACGACGTGACGTCGAAGCCGCCGGGAACGATCGAGTGGGAGTGAGACGGCGAGATGGCGCCAGTCATCGTCGATCCCGAAAAAATTCGCGCGTTCAAGGACGCCGCGAGCTTTTACAAGTGGCTCGCCAAGAACCACGATAAAGCCGGCGAAGTCTGGATCAAGATCCACAAAGTGGATTCGGGCCTCAAGTCGATCACGCCCAAGGAAGCCATCGATGTCGTGCTGTGCTGGGGCTGGATCGACGGCCAGCGCAAGGGGTTCGACGACCGGAGCTTCCTGCAGCGCTATTCGCCGCGCACCAGGAAAGGTACCTGGAGCCAGATCAACGTCGATAACGTCGCGCGGCTCGTTAAAGAAGGCAGGATGACCGTGCACGGCCTGACGCATGTCGATGCCGCCAAGGCCGACGGGCGCTGGGACCGCGCCTACAAGAGCGGCAAGGACATGAAAATCCCCGCCGATCTGCAAGCGGCCATCGACGCCGAGCCAAAAGCCAAGGCCATGCTTGCGAAACTCAGCGCGCAGAATCGTTTCGCGCTGGCATTCCGTACCCACAACATGAAGACGGAAGCCGGGCGGTCGAAGAAGATCGAGACCTTCGTCGCCATGCTCAAGCGTGGCGAAACGATCTATCCGCAACGCAAGAAATGAGCGCAGCGCGATCTGCTCGCGGGAGTTTGCATAAGCGCTTAGACAGTCTTGGAGGCTCGCTTCGGCCGGCGCACGGCTCTTATTTTTCCGCTCGGCCCGCCGCCGCAAAAAAGCCGATCGCCGCCGTCGGACTCGAGTCCCGAAATGCCCATTCCCGGAGGCATGGCGAGTTCCTCGATGACGTCGCCGGTTTGAGGATCGATGCGCCGCAATTCGCTGTTGTCGCCCTCCCATGTGCCGTGCCAGAGCTCGCCATCGACCCAGGTGACGCCGGTGACAAAACGGCTCGATTCAATGGTGCGCAGGATCGCTCCCGTCTCGGGATCGACCTGATGGATTTTCTTGTCCCGATACTGCCCGACCCAGAGCGAGCCTTCGGCCCACGCCATGCCTGAATCGCCGCCGTTGCCGGGCGCCGGGATCGTCGCAAGCACGCGGCCGGATTTCGGATCGACCTTCTGGATGTTCTTTTCAAAAAGCTGAAACACATAGCGTCCGTCGAACGCCGTTCCGGCATGCGCGGGGACGTCGAGCGTCCGCACCGTTTTGCCGCTTTCGGGATCGAGGACATTCAGCCGGTCGCCGGACGCAAACCAGATGCTCTGGCCGTCAAACGTGACGCCATGCACGGCCTCGACGCCGGGAAACGGTCCGTACTCGCGAAGAATTTCGGCTGCTGCTCGTTTCATGTTTCCGTCTCCATTGTTGATGGCTCCAGCCTAGCCACCCGGCAGAGCAGCCGGGAGTAACAATGCCGTCGTGAATCCCGCCACGGGCGGTGTCATCCAGCGGCGCGCGCGTGCACGGCCGAACGATTGGACCTTGCCTGCATCGCCAAGCTCATCGAGCGCCCGCTGCACGGTCCGCTGGCTGGCGCCGAGCGCCAGGGCGAGCGCCGAACTCGACCACGACTCGCCGTCGGCGAGGAATGCGAGCACCGACGCGTGCTCTTCTTCGACGGGCGTTGCCAATACGACGACATCGCGCGCGCGAAGCGGCGCAAGCGCGAACCCGTCTTTGGTCGCGGTCACGTCGACCACCGGCCGCAACGCCTTGCGAAGCCGTCCGATCTCGACGCGCAGCCGCGCGCGATGCGATTCATCGGCGTGCTTTGCGCGGAATGTTCGCGCGAGCAGCGCGCTCCGCGACACATCTTTCGGCCACGCTTCGGCGAGCGCGCGGGCAAGCGTGAACAACACCGGCCGCCGTGCGAGCGAGATCGTCGTGCCCGCGTAACGCACGGCATAACGGCACGCATCCACCACCAGCGCTTTCGATGCCAGCAATGCTTCGACCTCTTCAAGCAGGAGCGTGCGCTCCTCGCCGTGTGCAATGAGCCGTGCCGCGGGCGTGCTCAGGACACGTGAGGCGCTTTCGACCTCCGCCAGAAGCGACGGGATACGGGCGTCGCGCGCCGCGCGTCC
Source organism: Afipia sp. GW821-FHT04G03 (assembly GCF_059419985.1). NCBI lineage: Bacteria > Pseudomonadati > Pseudomonadota > Alphaproteobacteria > Hyphomicrobiales > Nitrobacteraceae > Afipia > Afipia sp. GW821-FHT04G03. The sequence goes on from NZ_JBWKSV010000001.1 coordinate 175,442, forward strand.
GGCGCGTGCGAGCGAGGCGTACGCGTCCTTGGTCCGAAGTCGCCGCATCGCGATCCCGGCCACGACCAGTTCGTGCGCGGCCCGCCATGCGGGCGGAAAGGGCGCCGGATCGAGCTTGGCGAGCGCGCGCTCCGCCTCGTCGAGGCGTCCGATCAGGAGAAGGCGCCTGACTTCAAGATGCCGCGCATGGGCGGCATTCACCCAGTCGTTGTGTTTCTCGAGGGCCATGCGGGCCGCTTCGAGCGGCTTGGTGGGCCAGCCGAGATCCCGCGAGACCAGCGCAATCTCTGCCTCGGCGACGACGCACCTCGCGCGGGCCACGGCTTCCTTTGGCCCGAAGGCACGCGCGGCCTTTTGCAGGAGGGTTCGTGCCCGGACGAGATCGCCGAGTTGCGCCATCGCGATGCCGCGAAGCGCGAGGGCAGGCGGGTCGTCGCGCAGTGCAACCCTGTTCAATGCGCCGAGAGGATCACCCGACGCGAGCGCGTGGGCCGCTGCCGTGATTAGCGAGTCCATCTGAATCCCGACACACTTGTCACTCCCACTGTCCGGCGGCCCGGCCCTAATCTAACCCACGACCGCCAGCCAGCAAGCCGTATTGGGATCGAACGGCGGGGCGATGACGCCGATGGAGAACAGATCATGACGACAGGCAAGAACGGCAAGAACGAAATGAACACACCACCAATCGTGTCGCCGCAGGAGTGGGAGGCCGCGCGTCAGCAGCTTCTCGTCAAGGAGAAGGCTCAAATGCGCGCGCGTGATGCGCTGGCGGCCGAGCGCCGGCGGATGCCGTGGATGGCGGTGGAAAAGACCTACACGTTCGATGGCCCGAACGGCAAAGTGAGCCTGCTCGATCTGTTTAATGGCCGCCGCCAACTCATCGTCTACCGCGCCTTCTTCGAGCCCGGCGTGCACGGCTGGCCGGAACATGCCTGCATCGGCTGTTCACTGGGGGCCGACCAGGTTTCCAACCCCGTCCATCTGAACGCGCGCGACACGACCCTCGTGTATGCCTCGCGCGCACCGCAGGCCGACATCAAGCGCCTGAAGGCGCGGATGGGCTGGGAGAAAATCCCATGGGTCACCATCACCGACAGTTTCGACGCCGACTTCGGTGTGGACGAGTGGCACGGTCACAACGCCTTCATCCGCGACGGCGAGCGCATTTTCCGCACCTACCTCATCAACAGCCGCGGCGATGAGGCGATGGGCACCGTCTGGAGCTACCTCGACATGACCGCGCTCGGACGTCAGGAGGTGTGGGAGGACTCACCGAAGGGCTATCCGCAGGAGCGGCCATACAAGTGGTGGAACTGGAACGACAGTTACGTCGCCGGCGCGGCGCCTGATCCGAAGTGGGTCGCGGTGTCGGATGCCGGAGAGGAGGCGTTCCGGAAAAAAGACGGGGGTGCGCAGACATGAGCGCCGCCTGTTCAGGCGCACCGGACGGCGGGCCGGTGCCCGGCAACGCAGGCGCGTTCCGCGCGGCCGAGTGGCTGAGTCTCGCGGCAGCGCCGACCTTCGCCATCATGGCGCTGCTGACAGGTGTTCTCGGTGAAGGGATGCCAGCGATGCTGTGCTCGAGCGGACAAGGCGCGTCGCCGCTCGGCGGCATGGCCGCGATGTATGTGCTGATGAGCGCGTTCCATGTGACGCCCTGGCTGAAACTGATCTCGGCCCGGCGGAACGGGGGCCGCGTCAGCGCTTGAGCAACTCATACACAACGGGGTTATCGGCGCACGCGCCGAAGCCGCATTCCAGCAGCGTCGATATCACGTTCAATGCGACAAGCCCGATGACGAGCCAGACTGCGACGCGCGCAAACGCTCCCGCTGAAGCCGCAGGCTCGCTATTGTTTTTGTCGAACTGGCTGTCGAACAGCAGAATGGCTGACAGCATCACGATGGCGGCGATAAATCCCAGCAAGGCCCACGTATAGTAGTGATAGCCGAATATCGCGGAGCCGTAGCCGGAATCCCCCGGCATGATGTGAAGCAGAACCTGTCGGGTCGATACCACCGCGCCGATGACGGCAGCGAACAGCGACAGCGCATAGTGGCTGGGCCGCGGCCCGAAGCGGATGTTCAGGATCGGCCCGATGGCGAGTGCCGCGAACATGACGCGCTGGAGGAGGCACAGCGGGCAGGGCAGTTCATTCAGCAGCAACTGTGCTGCGAATGCCGCCGCAAGGAGGCCCGCCACGGCGTAGAGGCTGAGTGCGTTGAGGCTGATCGCGCGCGCTGGGGTCATGATGTGCCTCAGAACGACAGCTTCAAGGCATCGGTCGCGTGATGCAGAAAGGTGGCCGCGCACGCGATGAGCACGGCGGCGGACAAGGCCAGCGCGAGGGATCGCGAACCGCGCCATGCGACGAGCATCACGATCGCGATCGTCAGAAACAATGCGGTAAATTCCATCCTCACCCCCGGGCAGCCGACCACTTACCCTATGACAGATTCGGTGGTCGGCGAGCGGCGGTTCAGGCAATGACGGCCATTAGCCGGGCGGTGAGCAAGGAGCGCCCACGATTCCGTCGCCAAAACTATCCCTTCACATAGGCCGCCAGCTTTTCGAGCGTTTGCATGCCGAGTTCGACCGCGCCGAATTTCGTAACCGCATTGCGCGCTTCGACCGATGGGAAAATCGAGCGCATCGTCAGGAGCGTCCGGCTTGTGCCCAAAGCCTCAAAAGTGACAGTGACGTCGAAGGCGCGAGGATCGTCGTCGATGTCCGAGTCGTGGCGATAGGCGAGGCGCTCTGCCGGTTTGATCTCACGGTAGGCGATGCGGTTCGGATAGTCCGTGCCGTCCGGTCCGTGCATGGTGAAGCGAAACAGGCCGCCGACGCGAAGGTCCATCGCGTGCACCGTGATGGTGAAGCCGTTCGGGCCGTACCACGTCTTCAAAGCTTCGGTGTCGGTGAAGGCACGGAACAGCGCCGCCGGAGCGGCGTCGAATTCGCGTTCCATCGTGATGGTGGGCTGGTCTTCCGGCGCGCTCGCCTTGACCTTGAGAGTTGTCGTCATGTGTCCGTTTCCTTTGGCTGGATGTCTTTCAGATACAGATCGAGCTTGCCGAAGCTCTCCTCCCAGAACCGCCGATACTGATCGAGCCATTCCGTGACGTCCTTCAGCGCCTTGGGCTCCAGCCGGCAGGGCCGCCACTGGGCGTCGCGGCTGCGCGCGACAAGGCCTGCGCTCTCCAGAACTTTCAGGTGCTGGGAGACGGCCGGGAGGCTCATGGCGAATGGCTTTGCCAGTTCCAGAACCGAGGTTTCGCCGAGCGCAAGACGCGCAAGGATCGCGCGCCGCGTGGGGTCGGCGAGAGCCTTGAAAGTGCCGCTCAGAGCATCGCTGGGCATGGTCATCTCTTATTTAAGTAGATGCTTAAATACAGCCGGGCAGGCCGGCCGTCAAGCCGGAAACGGCCTCTGAGGCACCGACGCGGCCCGCCGCTTTACAGGCCGAAATGTTCATGATTTGTTCCCATATGAAATCGGAGTGCGTATCATGTCCGAACAGCTTGTATTGCCGGGATTTGAAAGTCCGCCGGAGCCGACCGACAATCTGTTCCTGGCGTTCGTCCCGCCTATCACGAGCGTCCCCGCGATCGATGAGCGGATTCAGCAATGTCGCAGGGATCACGGACTGAGCGGCAAGGCGCTTGCGTCGTCATGTCTTCATGTCTCGTTGCACAGTCTCGGCAAGTACAACGGTGTGCCGCCCGGACTTGTGGATACGACGCATGCGGCGGCGGCTGCCGTGTCCATACCGCCGTTCGAGGTGTGTTTCGATCATGCGTTGAGTTTCCATAACAGGAGAGCAAGGAGGCCGTTCGTGTTGCGCGCGTGCGGAGACATGGCCGCGTTGACCGCATTTCACCGGAGCTTGGGTGAGGTCATGACAAAAGCCGGGCTGGGACGCTGGGTGACGCGGCATTTCACGCCGCACATGACCTTGCTTTACGATCAGCGCATTGTTGAAGAGCGCGCGATCGAAACATTGGGGTGGACCGTGACGGAGTTCGTGCTCGTGCACAGCCTTGTGGGGCAGGGCAGGCACATACACCTCGCGCGCTGGCCGTTGCGTGGCTAAAGTTCGGTTCGTGAATTTACCTGAGGATACGCCTTGCCCATCACAATCTACGGCATCAAGAACTGCGACACGATGAAGAAGGCCCGCGCGTGGCTGGACAAGCATCGCATCGACTACAGCTTTCACGATTACAAGACGGCGGGCATCGACAAGGAGCGTCTTGAGAAGTGGAGCGCGAAGGTCGGTTGGGAGACGCTGCTGAACAAGGCCGGCACCACGTTCCGGAAACTTCCCGACGCCGAGAAAGAAAATCTCACCGAGAGGAAGGCGATGGCGCTGATGCTGGCCCAGCCGTCGATGATCAAGCGTCCCGTTCTCGAGACCGGCGGCAAGCTGCTGGTCGGCTTCAAGCCGGACATTTACGAGACGTCGATCAAGCGGTGAGTTGATGCGTCGGAGCGGGTTTGAACTCCGCGGAGGGGTTCCGCATCACGAGAGCGTGGAAGGAGGTCTGCGGAGTATGGATTTTGCTTGAGGGGTGCGGCATTCTGGCGCACGTTCCGCGGACGCACGTTTTTACCGCCGCCCCTCGCAGGATACCTCCAATGACCGTGACCACCGCCTCGTCAGCACCGGCCTCAACGCGATCGCCCTGGTACAGCATACTCTATATTCAGGTGCTGATCGCCATCGCGCTCGGCGTCCTGATCGGTCATTTCTATCCGAACACCGGCAAGGCGCTGAAGCCGCTCGGGGACGGCTTCATCTCGCTGATCAAGATGATGATTGCACCGGTCATCTTCTGCACGGTCGTGCACGGCATTTCCTCGATGGGCGATCTCAAGCGTGTTGGCCGCGTGGGACTCAAGGCGCTGCTGTATTTCGAAGTCGTGTCGACCATCGCGCTGCTGGTCGGTCTGCTCGTCGGTGAGATCATCCAGCCCGGCAGCGGCTTCAACATCGATCCTGCGACGCTCGATCCGAAAGCGGTCGCGACCTACGTCCACAAGGCGAGTGAAGACGGCATCGTCGCGCACCTGATGGCGATCATTCCGGAAAGCTTCATCGGCGCGCTCGCCAAGGGCGATCTGTTGCAGGTGCTGCTGGTGTCGATCCTGTCCGGTTTCGCGATTGCCTTTCTGGGACCGGCCGGCGAGCCCATCGCACACGCCATCGATATGGCTGCGAAGGTTTTCTTCGGCGTGATCCGTATCATCGTGCGCGCCGCGCCGATCGGTGCTTTCGGTGCGATGGCTTTTACGGTGGGCGCTTACGGTCTCGGCGCGTTGTGGAATCTGGCAGCGCTGATCGGCACGTTCTACTTCACCAGCGTTCTTTTCGTCCTGCTGGTGCTGGGCGGCATCGCGCGGTTCTCGGGATTCTCCATCCTGCGATTCATCGCCTATATCAAGGATGAGCTTTTGATCGTGCTCGGCACCAGTTCATCCGAAACGGTGCTGCCCAACATGATCAAGAAGATGGAGCGGCTCGGCGCGTCGCGCGGTGTCGTCGGCCTCGTGATCCCGACCGGCTACAGCTTCAATCTCGACGGCACCAACATCTACATGACGCTGGCGACGCTGTTCCTTGCACAGGCCACCAATACGCATCTCACGATCTGGCAGGAGCTTGGCATTCTCGGTGTCGCGATCGTCACGTCGAAAGGCGCATCGGGCGTCACCGGCGCAGGCTTCATCACGCTGGCGGCGACGCTTGCGATCGTGCCGGATATTCCGATCGCGTCGCTGGCGATCCTGGTCGGCATCGACAAGTTCATGAGCGAGTGCCGCGCCCTGACCAACCTGATCGGAAACGGCGTCGCCACCGTCGTCATTAGCCGATGGGAAGGTGAACTCGACAAGGACAAGCTGCACGAGGCGATGGCGCATCCCATCGAGATCGGCGAGGAGATGGAGCATACCCGCGCGGCGGCCTGAACCGCTTCGCGGGCTCACGCTGCCCTAGACGAACTCGATCGCATCGCCGGGCGCGATGCGGCCGGGGGGCTTGTGGAACAGATCCTGATTGATGACGGCGCGAAGTTTGTAGCTCGGCTCCACGTCGTTCGCGCGCATCAGGTTGCGGATTTCAAAGCCGCCGTCATCGCTGATCGTCTTCAGTGAAGCGATGATCCAGTCGACGCCTGCTCCGTTCGAGAAGGGCATCAGGAGGCGCTCGTAATCCACCTTGCGGCCGTACAGGTCGTTGACCTGCGAGATGCTGAAGACGGGAAGTCGCTGCCGGACACATTCCTGGTAGATAGGCATGACCGCGGGAGCGAGTTTGGCGCCGAGATATTCATCGAGATAACGGCCTTTGCCGGTCGTCCCGTAAGCATTCGACATGCGCGTGCCGTCGCTGTCGATCACAAAGCGGAGTGCATCGCCGGCGCCCTTGACGACGATGTAGACGAGATCGTCGCGTTCGTCGGCAAGACGGTCGGGTTGATAGGCGTCGAACGTCGGCAGACGTTCGTGCCTGGCATAAAGCCGCAGCCAGTAATTCAGGAGCTCGCGCTGCTTGATAGATTTTACGATCGCCGGGGCTGCGCTTAAAAAATCCATCGCTGAAATCCCAAAATGAAATAGCTAAAAATTCATTGCCAGCAATCTTCCGTCTTGGGTTGAAATTTTCAGTGAAAGCCGAATCAAGCCCGGAAACAGGCTTAACGGATCGTTTCCGGAGCGGCGCAAAGCGGCTGGCGCGAGCTTGGGCAGTGGCGTCTATTATACTTTTTGCAGATTACGCACGTTCCGCTGGGCAGCATTGCACCTTGCGCAACGCTTACAATTCGCTGCATATTCTCGCCCGAGCTGTCGGTCCTTGCGAGGTTTTCCCTGAAAATCTTGAGGGTACGGCTGCCAAAAACGGTCACACGCGAGCGCTCGCGTGAAGGCTGACAGGGGGAATTCGCTTGTCTGATGAGTTTATTCTTGAAACCCACGGATTGACGAAAGAATTCGCGGGTTTTGTGGCCGTGAGTGACGTCAATCTACGGGTGCGGCGGGGGAGTATTCACGCTCTGATCGGCCCGAACGGTGCCGGGAAGACCACGTGCTTCAACCTGTTGACCAAGTTCCTGAAGCCGACGCGCGGCCAGATTCTCTATAAGGGGCAGGATATTACGGCAATGGCGCCGGCCGATGTGGCCCGGCTTGGCCTGGTCCGGTCGTTCCAGATTTCAGCGGTGTTTCCGCACCTCACGGCGCTGGAGAACGTGCGCGTCGCCTTGCAGCGTCAGCACGGCAACTCGTTTGACTTCTGGCGCTCGAAGTCCGTGCTGGATCGTTTCAACGACCGCGCGCGGGATCTGCTCGACGATGTCGGGCTGAGCGAATTTGCCAATACGCCTGCGGTGGAAATGCCCTACGGGCGCAAGCGCGCGCTGGAAATCGCGACCACGCTGGCGCTCGATCCCGAAATGATGCTGCTGGATGAGCCGATGGCGGGCATGGGCCATGAGGACATCGACAAGGTCGCGGCGCTGATCAAGCGGATTTCGCAGAAGTATACGATCCTGATGGTCGAGCATAACCTGAACGTCGTCGCCAACCTGTCCGACACCATTACTGTCCTGACGCGCGGCAAGGTCCTCGCGGAAGGTGACTACGCCACGCTCTCGAAGCATCCGCAGGTCAAGGAAGCCTATCTGGGAGCGGGCCATGAATAATCCCGCCATGACCATGAATAATTCCGCCATGAACAGCGTCGCAGGCTCTCCGGTTCTCGCTGTCAAGAATCTGGAAGCGTGGTACGGCGAATCCCACATCCTTCACGGCATCAATTTCGATGTGCGCCCCGGTGAGGTCGTCACGCTGCTCGGCCGCAACGGCGCCGGCAAGACCTCGACGCTCAAGTCGGTGATGGGAATCATTGGCAAGCGCACCGGCTCGGTATCGTTCGAAGGCCAGGAAATCATCCGCATGTCGTCGGACAGGATCGCACGCCTCGGCGTGGCGTTCTGTCCGGAAGAGCGCGGCATTTTCGCAAGCCTCGACGTCAAGGAAAACCTGTTGTTGCCGCCGATCATTCGCGGCGGCGGCATGTCGCTCGACCAGATCTTCGATCTGTTCCCGAATCTCAAGGAACGCCTCGGCAGCCAGGGCACGAAATTGTCCGGCGGCGAACAGCAGATGCTGGCCATCGCACGCATCCTGCGCACCGGCGCGCGGTTCCTGATGCTGGACGAACCGACCGAAGGTCTTGCCCCGGTCATCATTCAGCAGATCGGCAAGATGATCGCGCGGCTGAAAGCGGAAGGCTTCACGATCCTGCTGGTCGAGCAGAACTTCCGTTTCGCCGCGACCGTTGCCGATCGCTTCTACATCGTCGAGCACGGCAAGATCATCGACACGTTCGCAAACTCGGAACTCCAGGCCAACATGGAGAAACTGCACACCTATCTCGGTGTGTGAGCCGCTATCAAGACCAGTTATCGAGTAACAACAAACGCCGCTAACAGGCGGCATCCAGGAGGAAGACAATGAAGAAAACGATTTCAACGCTGATGCTGGGCACCGCGCTGGTGTTTGGTGCGGCCACCGGCGCTTTCGCGCAGGACAAGAACGTCAAGATCGGCGTGTTGAGCGATCAGTCAGGTCTTTATGCGGACATCGGCGGCCCGGGCTCGGTCCTGGCAGCCCAGATGGCTGTTGAAGATTCCGGCCTGAACAAGAAGGGCTGGAAAATCGAAGTCGTCGCCGGCGATCACCAGAACAAGCCGGACATCGGCGTCAGCGTCGCGCGTCAGTGGATTGACGTAGACAAGGTCGACGTCATTTCCGACGTTCCCACATCGTCGGTCGCGCTCGCAGTCAACAATCTGGTGAAAGAGAAGAACATCATCTTCCTGAATTCGGGTGCAGGCACCTCGGATCTGTCGAACGCTCAGTGCTCGCCGAACACCATTCACTGGACCTACGACACCTACATGCTCGCCCACGGAACGGGTTCGGCGCTGACAAAGGCCGGCGGCGATACGTGGTTTTTCCTGACGGCAGACTATGCATTCGGCTCCGCGCTCGAGCGTGACACGACTGCGGCAGTGACGGCGCTGGGCGGCAAGGTGGTTGGCGGCGTTCGTCACCCGCTGAACTCGTCTGACTTCTCGTCGTTCCTGCTTCAGGCACAGTCGTCGAAAGCCAAGGTGATCGGCCTTGCCAACGCGGGCGGTGATACCATCAACGCCATCAAGCAGGCGTCCGAGTTCGGCATCGTCAAGGGAGGGCAGAAGCTCGCCGGGCTGTTGATGTTCATCTCCGACGTGCATGCTCTCGGTCTGAACGTCGCGCAGGGTCTGAACATGACCGAAACCTTTTATTGGGATTTGAATGACGGAACGCGCGCGTTCTCGAAGCGCTTTGCCGAGCGCATGAAGAACAAGGCAATGCCGACCATGGTGCAGGCCGGCGTGTATTCTTCCATCATCCACTATCTGAAGGTCCTGGAGAAGGAAGGCGGCAATTCGCATGACGGCGCAAAGATCGTCGCTGCGATGAAGGGAATGCCGGTCGACGATCCGCTGTTCGGCAAGGGCTCGATCCAGCCGAACGGCCGCAATCTGCACCCGGCCTACCTGTTCGAGGTGAAGTCGCCTGCCGAATCCAAGGGACCTTGGGATTACTACAAGACGGTCGCCACGATTCCCGCCGATCAGGCGTTCACGCCGCTCGACAAGAGCACCTGTGCGCTTCTGAAGAAGTAATCGCGATCGCCCGGCGGCTTCACGCCGCCGGGCATCCATTCAACACGGTTTAGTGCGCGCGAGAGAATACGATGCAAGCCCTGTACGCCCAGCTTCTGGTCGGATTGATCAACGGCTCGTTCTACGCGCTGCTCAGCCTTGGGTTGGCCGTGATCTTCGGCATGCTCAACATCATCAACTTCGCGCACGGCGCGCTCTACATGATGGGCGCGTTCGTCGCGTACTTCCTGCTGAACCTTGCGGGCATCAACTACTGGTGGGCGCTGATCCTGGCGCCGATCATTGTCGGCGGTTTCGGCATCCTGCTCGAGCGCACGATGCTGCAATGGCTGACCGGCCTCGATCATCTGTACGGTTTGCTGCTGACGTTCGGCATGGCGCTGGTCATTCAGGGCGTGTTCCAGAATTATTTCGGATCGTCCGGGTTGCCCTATGCCATTCCCGATCTTCTCAAGGGCGGCGTCAATCTCGGCTTCATGTACCTGCCGATCTATCGCGGCTGGGTCGTGATCTTCTCGCTGATCGTCTGCATCGCGACCTGGTACATGATCGAGCGGACGCGGCTTGGCGCATACCTGCGCGCCGCGACGGAAAATCCGACGCTGGTGCGCGCCTTCGGCATCAACGTGCCGCGCATGATCACGCTGACCTACGGCCTCGGCGTCGGCCTTGCGGCGCTGGCCGGTGTGCTGTCCGCGCCGATCAACCAGGTGCGCCCGCTGATGGGCGCGGATCTCATCATCGTCGTGTTCGCGGTCGTCGTGATCGGCGGCATGGGATCGATCATGGGCTCGATCATCACTGGCTTCACGCTCGGGGTGATCGAGGGTCTGACCAAGTATTTCTATCCCGAGGCATCCAACACCGTGGTCTTCGTGCTGATGGTGCTGGTGCTGCTTGTGAAGCCAACGGGACTGACGGGACGGGCGAACTGACATGGCAACAATCACCGACAACGCCGTTCCCGTGAAGGGCCGCACCGCCGACGAGATGATCGCCTTCGTCATCATGGCGGGGTTGCTGGCCATCGTGCCGCTGACGGGCATCTATCCTTACTTCGTGATGCAGGCATTGTGCTTTGCGCTGTTCGCCTGCGCTTTCAATCTTCTGATCGGTTACAGCGGCCTGCTGTCGTTCGGTCACGCCATGTTCCTCGGCACGGCGGGCTACGTGACCGCGCATGCGCTGAAGGTCTGGGGCGTGTCGCCCGAGATCGGTATCATTCTGGGTGTCGTTGCTTCATGCGCGCTGAGCGTCATCACCGGACTGATCGCCATCCGCCGGCAGGGCATCTACTTCGCGATGATCACGCTGGCGTTGTCGCAGTTGCTGTTCTTCATCTACCTTCAGACGCCCTTCACCCACGGCGAAGACGGCATCCAGGGCATTCCGCAGGGCATGATGTTCGGCATCTTCGACCTGTCGAAGGCGACGACGCTCTATTACGTGGTCCTCGTGATCTTCCTGCTCGGCTTCCTGCTGATCTACCGGGCCATCAACTCGCCGTTCGGCGAAGTCCTCAAATCGATCCGCGAGAACGAGCAGCGCGCCATCTCGCTCGGCTACAAGACCGACCAGTACAAGTTCCTGGCTTATGTCCTGTCCGGCAGCCTGGCGGGTCTTGCCGGTGCGGTGAAGGTGTTCGTGGCGCAGAACGCATCGCTGACCGACGTGCACTGGACCATGTCCGGCGAAGTCGTGCTGATGACGCTGGTCGGCGGGCTCGGCACCGTCTTCGGTCCCGTGGTCGGGGCCTTCGTGATCATCGCCATGCAGCAGTATCTGGCGGGCTTCGGGCAGTGGGTCACCGTGATCCAGGGCGCGATCTTCGTGATCTGCGTGCTGACCTTCCGCCGCGGCGTCATCGGCGAAATCGCTCATTTCTTCAAGCGATCGCTGTAACCCCAAGATCTTCCTGACCTTCTTCCCCGGATAAACCAGTGGATGACCGGCGCTTTGACGCTGGTCTTCCACTGTTGGCCCGCGAAACGGTTTATGACAGATAAGTGACATCTGCTGTCATGCCGGAGAACGATGATGCTTGGCTGGTTTCGTAGGTTGCTACCGAGGGAGGAACGGTTCTTCGATCTGTTCGCCCGGCACTCCCAATCGGTCGTGCTGGGTGCGGAGGCGCTCGAAGGGATGTTGCGCGGCGGCGAGGAAACGCCGGTCTATTGCCAGCGCGTCAATCAGTTCGAGAACGACGCCGATCAGGTCACCCGTGAAGTGCTCACGGCGGTACGGCGGACTTTCATCACGCCGTTCGATCGCGGCGACATCAAGAACCTGATCACCGCGATGGACGACGCGATCGACCAGATGCAGCAGACGGCGAAGGCCGTCATGCTATTCGAGGTGCGGATTTTCGAGCCGCCGATGCGCGAGATCGGCAGCATCCTCGTCCAGTGCGCGAACCTCGTCGGCCGCGCGTTGCCGCTGATGCAGGCGATGGGCGAGAACGTCACGACGCTGACGGCGCTGACCGAGGAAATCACGCGGCTCGAAGGCCGCGTCGACGACCTGAACGACATCGGTCTCAAGGAATTGTTCATCAAGCACCGCGACGGCAACACGATGGACTTCGTGGTCGGCGCTGAAATCTACAAGCATCTGGAAAAGGTCGCCGATCGCTTCGACGACGTGGCGAACGAAATCAACAGCATCGTGATCGAACAAGTTTAAGGTCAGGATCGCACAGTGGACGCCTCGCTCGCTTTCCCAATCCTGGTCGGGTTGATCATCGTCGCGCTGCTGTTCGATTTTCTGAACGGATTGCACGACGCCGCCAACTCCATCGCGACAATCGTGTCGACCCGTGTGCTGCGTCCGCAATACGCGGTGGCGTGGGCGGCGTTTTTCAACTTCATTGCGTTCGCGGTATTCGGACTTCACGTCGCGCAGACTATCGGCACCGGCATCATTCACCCCGAGGTGATCGACGCGCAGGTGATTTTTGCCGCGCTGATCGGTGCGATCGTCTGGAATCTGGTGACCTGGGGGCTCGGCATGCCCTCCAGCAGTTCGCACGCGCTGATCGGCGGATTGCTCGGCGCGGGCATGGCCAAGGCCGGACTTTCGGTCGCCGTGTGGGGCGGCCTGTCGAAGACGCTGCTTGCCATCGTGCTGTCGCCGCTGGTCGGCTTCCTGCTGGCGCTGGCGTTGACGGCCATCGTGTCATGGGCCTCGGTGCGGTCGACGCCGTTCGCCGTCGATCGCGCGTTCCGGATTCTGCAGTTCGTTTCGGCTTCGATGTATTCGCTCGGTCACGGCGGCAACGACGCGCAGAAGACCATGGGGATCATCGCGGTGCTGCTGTACTCGCAGGGCCATCTCGGCTCCGAATTCAGTGTGCCGTTCTGGGTGGTGCTGTCGTGTCAGGCGGCGATGGCGCTAGGCACACTGATGGGCGGCTGGCGCATCGTACGCACCATGGGGCTGCGCATCACCAAGCTCAATCCGATGCAGGGATTCTGTGCGGAGACCGGCGGAGCGGTGACGCTGTTCATGGCGACATGGCTCGGCGTGCCGGTGTCCACCACGCACACCATCACCGGAGCCATCGTCGGCGTCGGCACGGCTCGCCGCGCCTCCGCCGTACGCTGGAACGTGGCGAGCTCCATTGTGTGGGCGTGGATCTTCACGATCCCGGCCGCGGCGCTGGTCGCCGCCGCGACCTACTATGCGGTGACGCTGGCTGGCTGGCGCTGACGCGCGTTGGGCGTTACGCGACGACCTTGAGGCCGATGATTCCCGCGACCATCAGTCCGATGCAGACGAGCCTTACAACGGCGGCCGGTTCGCCCAGCAGCCAGATGCCGAGCAGGGCGGTTCCCACCGTGCCGATGCCGGTCCAGACCGCGTAAGCGGTGCCGACAGGCAAGGTCTTGAGCGAGAGGCCGAGCAGGGCGACGCTCGCGATCATGCTGCCGACGGTCAGAACGGTCGGCATCAGTTTCGTGAAACCATCGGTGTATTTCAGGCCGATGGCCCAGCCAATTTCAAGCAAACCCGCAACGAACAGCATTGTCCAAGCCATGGCTTAGAACCTCCATAGCAGGGCCGTCCCTGCGGATATGTCTGTGAAACGAGGCCGTCCTCGCGATTTGAATATGGCTCAAGTCATCGAAGGATGCAAGTGCATGGACTTCTGAATCTCCCTTGATCCTGCCGCGTTTCCCTGCCACACGCTCGCCATCATGTCCGACACCGCCATCGCCGCCGAGTCGCCGCCGCTCACGCCGCTTGCCGAAGAAGTGGCGCGTCGTCGCACGTTCGCGATCATCTCCCATCCCGACGCCGGCAAGACCACGCTGACCGAAAAGCTGCTGCTGTTCGGCGGCGCGATCAATCTCGCGGGTCAGGTCAAGGCCAAGGGCGAACGGCGCAACACGCGCTCCGACTGGATGAAGATCGAGCGCGACCGCGGCATCTCCGTCGTCACGTCCGTGATGACCTTCGAGTTTCAGAACCTCGTGTTCAACCTGCTCGACACGCCGGGCCATGAGGACTTCTCGGAAGACACCTATCGCACGCTGACCGCGGTCGATTCCGCCGTCATGGTGATCGATGCGGCGAAAGGCATCGAGGCGCGCACGCTGAAGCTGATCGAGGTTTGCCGTCTGCGCGACATCCCGATCATCACCTTCGTCAACAAGATGGACCGCGAGAGCCGCGACGTGTTCGATCTGCTCGACGAGATCGAGAAGACGCTGGCGCTCGATACCACGCCGATCAACTGGCCGGTGGGCCGCGGCCGCGACTTCATGGGCACCTATGACATCGAAACCGGTGGCATCCGTCTGCTGGAGGGCGGCGGCGCCAAGACCGGTGCGGCCGAGAAGATCGAGATTTCCGATTTGGCCGGACGCAATGCCAATCTCGATGCCGGCGAGATCGCCGACGAACTCGAACTGGTGAAGGAAGCCTCGAAGCCGTTCGACCTGCAGTCGTTCCGCGAGGGCCACATGACACCGGTCTATTTCGGCAGCGCGCTGCGCAATTTCGGCGTCGGCGATCTCCTGGAAGGCCTCGGCCGTTTCGCGCCGTCGCCGCGCGCGCAGGACGCCGACAAGCGCAAGGTCGAAGCCGACGATCCGAAGATGAGCGCCTTTGTCTTCAAGATTCAGGCGAACATGGACCCGAACCATCGCGACCGCATCGCGTTCGCGCGGCTGTGCTCGGGCAAGCTGACGCGCGGCATGAAGGCCAAGCTGGTGCGCACCGGCAAAAACATGAGCCTGTCGTCGCCGCAGTTCTTCTTCGCGCAGGACCGCGCTATCGCGGACGAAGCCTATGCCGGCGACGTGGTCGGCATTCCCAATCACGGCACGCTGCGGATCGGCGACACGCTGACCGAAGGCGAGGACCTCAATTTCGTCGGCGTGCCGTCGTTCGCGCCGGAAATCCTGCGCCGCGTGCGGCTGACAGACGCGATGAAGGCCAAGAAGCTGAAGGAAGCCTTGCAGCAGATGTCGGAGGAGGGCGTCGTGCAGGTGTTCCGTCCGCGCGACGGCGCGCCCGCGCTGGTCGGCGTGGTCGGATCGTTGCAGCTCGACGTGCTGAAGGCGCGGCTCGACGCGGAATACTCGTTGCCGGTGGATTTCGAGGTCAGCGAATTCCAGCTCGCGCGCTGGATTTCGTCGGAGGATCGCAAGAAGCTCGAGACATTCGTCTCAGCCAACGGCTCCGGCGTCGCCGACGACGTCGACGGCGATCCGGTATTCCTCGCCAAGAACCAGTTCTATCTCGATTACACCCGCGAGCGCGCCGAGGGCATCGTGTTCTCGAGCATCAAGGACGTGAAGAAGAAGGCTTGAAGTCGCAATTGCCGTTGAGGCCTGCATGTCACGATGCACATGGATTGCGTTCATGTTTGCGGCGGCCATGTTCCGGGCAGAGGCAAGCCTTGCTTTGGACAATCAGCGCAGCGGCGCTTCGCAGATTTCACGTCCATTGAGCGGCATAAGACCGAGCGGACTGCGTGAATCGCGCTCCTTCTGCAATTCGATCCGTTACGGCCCATGCGTCCCCAGGGCGGGTTACTTTCTCGGCGATACGTTGCAACTCACGGTCCTCAGCAAGCCGGGCCAAAAGGACGCCGCAAACTACATCAAGCCTGATCGCGACCTGAACACCATCGAGGATTTGTTCACGGCCCTTCGTGCCTGCTGGACGTCGCCGTCGTCGGACGAGGCGCGCGAAGGAACGGAGATGTCGGTCAGGTTCTCCCTCAAGCGGGATGGGCGCCTGATTGGGCCGCCTCGCATGACGTATGTAACAGGCGGAGTGTCGGCGCATACACGCGATGTCTATTTCAGTTCGATCACCGCGTCGCTCGATGCTTGCGTCCCATTTGCGCTGACAAAGGGATTCAGCAATGCCATTGTCGGGCAGCCGATCATGATCCGTTACATCGACAATCGCCCGCTCAAGCCGGACAGCCCGCCGCAGCAGCCTTGAACCTTTTGCGGAGCCTTGCGACCCACACTCCTTTGCTTAACATCCTGCTGCGTTGTTACGCGTGAGGCGTTGAGCCCGTCCGCTTCTCCACATGAGCCTTGATATTTCCCAAGCCCACCGCGGCCTCCGCGTCCATTGCCGCGATCTGCTCGTCGGTCGGAAGCTTCTTGCGCGCCGGGTTGCGCAGGGTGCGGGTAAACTTCGTGCCGCCACTCACGTCCTCGCAGGTGTACTGCACGACGATCGGGCCGATGAAGTCGGTTTCCGCCTGCACGATCCAGAGCTTCGGAGAAACGGAGGCGCGCACGATCCAGTTCAGCGAGACCTCGCCGGAACGGATGTGCCATTTCTCGTGAAACAGCTCGCCGGTCTCGAGCGGGCGATTGGCGCTGTCGATATGATGCGACGCCGCCAGCCATTCCGGCCAGGATTGCGGATTGGTGACGTAATCGAACACCGCCTTCGCGGGGGCTGCGATGACGATGTTGTGGCTGCGCTCGAAGGCGACGGTGGTTTTTTCTTCTGTCATTGCGCGTTGCTCCCGTCGCTGTCTAGTTGATCCGGATGTCGCCGCGCTTGATGACATCGGACCACAACTTGATCTCGGCGTCCATGCGCGCGCGCAGGGCTGCCGGAGTCGAGGGCGTTGGCTCAATCATCTGCGTCTCAAGCCGTTCGCGCACGCTCGGCCGGGTCAGCGCGTCATGCACCTCATCGTTGATCTGCGCGATAATCGCGGGCGGCGTGCCGGCCGGCGCGATCAGCGCATTCCATGCGTCGGACTCCACATCGATGCCGGACTCTTTCAGTGTTGGAACGTTCGGCAGGAAGCGTGAGCGCTGTGCGGTCGCGACCGCGAGAATTTTGACCTGACCGCTCGCGAGCTGCGGCGTCACCGCGATGGCGGGCAGGCACGCAGCCTGCACGTCGCCGCGGATCACGGCAGTGACAGCCTGCGGCGATCCGCCGTAGGGAATATGAATCATGGACGCGCCTGCGCGCTGCGCGACGGCTTCCATCGTGAGATGCGACAGCGAACCGGCCCCGATCGAACCGAACGCGAGTTTTGCGCCGTCGCGTTTCAATGCGGCGATAAACTCCGCGACTGTGCTGACATTCAGGCTCGCAGGCACCACCAGCACGCTCGGCAACGATGTCAGCATCGTCACCGGTGCGATGTCCCTGGCCGGATCGTAGGGCAGCTTCGAGAACAGCAGCGTGTTAATGGCGAGCGGGCCGCCGAGGCTGACGCCGAATGTCGCGCCGTCGGGGGCTGACTTGGCGACAGCGTCCGTTCCGATGTTGCCGCCGGCGCCGGGCTTGTTCTCGACGATGAAACTCGCGCCGGGATGGCGGGCCTGAAGATCGTCGGCGACGATCCGGCCCACCAGATCGGGCGTCGAACCGGGCGCATAGGGCACCACGATTTTCACGACTTTGGGCGGCCAGACCGGGTCCGCGGCCTGGACGTTCGCGGGCATGGCTGCCGCGAGGGACAGCGTCAATCCGGCAATTGCAAGAGATTTCATGAGGCTGGGAAGGATTGGAGCGGGGTTGCAATGCGGAAGCGGCATTGCGCGCCGCACCCTAAAAATGATACCCGGGCACAGCGCGGACGAACCCTAGCAGGACCGGCGCGCGGTTGGAAACGCTTCGAAAAAGCCGTTACCTGCGGGACAGCGGGGAGAGTGGCACCATGGGCTTGTTGATCCTGATCGCGGGACTGGCGCTGTTTCTAGGCGTCCATACGCTGACCACGTTGCGCGGTCCGCGCGCGGCCGTGATCGCGCGGTTGGGCGAGAGCGGTTACAAGATTTTCTACACGCTGGTCTCGTTCGCGGGGCTTGCGTTGATCGTCTGGGGCTTTAGCGCCTATCGCGCGACGGGCTGGATCAATGTCTGGCATCCGCCGGTTGCCATGCGGCACATCGCGCTGGCGCTGATGCTGCCCGCGGTCATCATGGTGGTGGCGTCCTACATTCGCGGGCGCATCTACACCACGCTGAAACATCCGATGCTGGCCGGCGTGAAGCTCTGGGCGCTGCTGCACCTTCTGGCGAACGGCGACCTCGGCTCGATCATCCTGTTCGGGTCCGTTCTTGCATGGGCCGTGTACGACCGCATTTCCCTGAAGCGACGTGAGGATCCCGGCGCGCCGCCGATTCCTGTCGGCGGGGTCGGCAACGATCTGATCGCGATCGCGGTCGGCGTCGTGGTCTACGCCGCGCTGGCGTTCGCATTCCATCCTCTCGTGATCGGCGTCCCTGTGATTGGAGTTTAAGACATGTCCGTACAGACAGCGGTGAAACGCAAAACCGCGCCAGACATTTTCAAACGCAAGGGCGGCGAGCCTATCGTGATGCTGACGTCGTATCACGCGCATACGGCGGCGCTGGTGGATCAGTATTGCGACATCATTCTTGTGGGCGACTCGCTTGGCAACGTGATGCACGGTTTCGAGACCACCGTTCCGGTCACCCTCGACATGATGATCCTGCAAGGCCACGCGGTGATGCGCGGGTCGAAGCAGGCGCTGGTCGTGGTCGATATGCCGTTCGGGTCCTATGAGGCCTCGAAGGAGCAGGCGTTTCATTCCGCCGCGCGCGTGATGAAGGAAACCCATTGCGGCGCCGTGAAAATGGAAGGCGGCGTGCGCATGGCGGAGACCATCGAGTTTCTGACCACGCGCGGTATTCCGGTGATGGGCCACATCGGTCTCACGCCGCAGTCGATCAACACGCTCGGCAGCTTCAAGTCGCAGGGCAGGGACGAAGCCATCAAGATCGCTGCGGGCGAAAACGGCAGCGGTCCGTTTCAGGACGACGCGAAGGCGGTGGCGCAGGCCGGTGCGTTCTCGATGGTGGTGGAAGCGGTGGCTGAACCGCTGGCGCGCCGCATCACCGAAATTGTCTCCGTCCCGACAATCGGCATCGGCGCAAGTGCCGCGTGCGATGGCCAGGTGCTGGTGCTCGAAGACATGCTCGGCCTGTCGCCGTGGGTGCCGAAATTCGTCAAACGCTTCGGCAATCTCGGGCCGGGCATCGAGCAGGCTATTCAGGAGTACGCGAAGGACGTTCGGTCCCGCGCGTTTCCGGGGCCGGAGCATGTCTACGGCATCAAGCCGAAAGCCTGAGACGGCGCAGGACAGATGCAGACGGCATAAAGCCCGGCGCGAGGGCCGGGCTTTATGCGTGATTTCGAATTGAGAAAGGCGAGCTTACGAAGGGCGGCTGAGCTGCTCTTCAGTCACGATCCGCTCGATATTCTCTGTCTTGCTTCGGATGCGGTATCGCAGACGCCCGTCGGCCTCGATCGGCATGCGGCCGATGATGGTATAGACGTCGGACCGGACCTTGTCGGCGCGGCCTTGCGGTCCCTGGCTTTGGTGATGAACGTCGTCGTTGATCGAGAAGTTGTGGGCCATGGTGTCTCCAATGAGCGTCTTGTAGTGAGTGGGCGCTCGCGAAGCAACAAAATACGTCATCGCGGGATCTTTTTTTCGCCGGAAGCGATTGAAAAGACAGTGCTATATTCAACCACCGCATGGGAGCCTTTGCCCCGTCGCGAAGGCCCCGCGGGCAATTTAATCCAGCCACCCGTATGAGTTGATTTGAACCGGTTCTGACCGCCCGGCGACCTACCTTTGGGGGGCGGATTGCGCCCCGTTGCGGGGATGGGTGTCGCATGGACGGCTATTTTTCGATCGATCGGGCTCCAAGAATAAACGCGATCAAGTCCTATATTCTCGACCAGATCGCCAATCCGGATTTGTGTCTCGCCGACATCGCTGCCCAGCAGGGCATCTCCTCAAGCTATGTCCGGAAGCTCTTCGCGGCCGAAGGGACCAAATTCACCGCCTACGTTCTGGAAACTCGCCTCCAGAACGTCTGCCGGATGCTGACCGACCCTGACGCTCGCATTCATTCCGTCAGCGCCATCGCGGCGACATGCGGCTTCAACGATGTCTCGTATTTCAATCGGGCGTTCCGCAAACGCTATGGCTGCACGCCGTCCGATCTGCGGTCCGGGCGTGGACCTTTATCGGCGACAACCGGTGTGCCACCCCAACGGCACGGCCTTGATGCCGGGCTGGCTGCTGCCGCCAAAACCGGGACCGATCAGTGTTAACGCTCTGATCCGGCTGGCTTTGCCTTGCGGTCGCCATACCGGTACTGTATCGCCGCCATCATATCGGGGACGCCGCGCAGGCTGCGCGGCTGATGGCGCTTCACAGATTTTCAAAAACTGCCGGGCGGGACGTATAAGTGTCTGAAATATTTAATGAAATCGATGAGGACCTGCGCCGCGAAAAGCTCAAGCAGCTTTGGGAGCGTTATTCGTTCCTGATCGTGGGCGCCGCGATTCTGATCGTCGCCGCCGTCGGCGGCTGGCGCGGCTACCAGTATCTCGAGGCGAAGAAAGCCGCCGAGGCCGGGTCGGCGTTCGAGGCTGCGGTCGCATTGTCCGAGCAAGGCAAGAGCGCCGAAGCCGAGGCTGCCTTTGCCAAAATCGCCGTCGATGGATCGAGGGGCTATCGCGGGCTGGCGCGGCTGCGCGCCGCTGCGCAGGCCGCCACACGCGATCCGCAGGCCGCCGCGAAGCTCTATGACGCCATTGTCGCCGACGCCAGCGTTTCGGCGACGGAGCAGGATCTCGCGCGTATTCGCGCGGCGGGACTGCTGATGGAGACCGAGCCCTACGCGGCCATGCTCAAGCGCCTTGAGCCGGCCGCCGGCGAGGGGCGGACCTATCGCCACACCGCGCGCGAACTTCTCGCGCTGTCGGCCTATCGCACCAACGACGCGCCCGCTGCGCGGCAGTGGCTGGACATGATCGGCAACGATGCGCGCACGCCGCCCAGCATGCGCAGCCGCGCCGAGGCGCTGCAGGCCTTGCTGCCACCCGCAGCGAAAAGCTGAGCGAGACACCGATGCGCCGCCCGCAACGCCTGATTGCCGCCACCGTTCTCGCAGCGATTTCACTCGCGCTTGTGGGCTGCTCCAGCAGCAGCTTCGACCCGACCGACATGATGGATTGGTTCGATACCAAGAAGAAGCTGCCCGGCGACCGCAAGCCCGTTTTCCCCGAAGGCGTTCCCGGCGTCGAGCAGGGCGTGCCGAAGGATCTCTACCGAGGCGCGCAGCAGCAGCCGGATCAGCCCCCGGTCGCCGAAACTCCGCCGCCGGCGCCTGAGCCGAAAGCAAGATCGCGAAAGTCGAGCCCGAAATCCGCTGCGCGTTCCGCCCCGGCGGCAGCACCAGCCGAACCGGACGCCGCACCGGAGTCCGATGAAGGCGTCGCCGCCGCCCCTCCGGCGCCACCGCCAGCCAAACGCAAGCGGACGAGCATCACCGCGCCGCCGCCGGATTCGCAGCCGCAGCAGGCTCAGCCTCGCCAGCCTGCGCCGCCACCGCAGCAGCAATCCTCATCTCCGTTCCCGGCTCCGCTGCCGAGCGGGGGCTTTGCCCGCTAAGGGCGAACGGATCAGACATGCCTTTCACTATCGCGATCATTGGCCGGCCGAACGTCGGCAAATCGACGCTGTTCAACCGCCTGGTTGGGCAGAAGCTCGCGCTTGTCGATGATCAGCCGGGCGTGACGCGCGACCGGCGTGAAGGCGACGGACGTCTCGGCGACCTCGAATTCACCCTCATCGATACCGCAGGCCTTGATGAAGGCCCGAAGGGCTCGCTGACCGCGCGGATGCAGGAGCAGACCGAGACGGCCATCGCGTTGGCCGATGCGCTGATGTTCGTGATCGACGCGCGCGCAGGCCTGACGCCGAACGATCGCGCCTTTGCCGATTTCGCGCGGCGCGCCAACAAGCCGGTGGTGCTCGTCGCCAACAAGAGCGAAGGCAAGGCCGGCGAGGCCGGAGCGATGGAGGCTTATGCGCTCGGGCTCGGCGATCCGATTCCGATTTCCGCAGAGCATGGTGAAGGCCTCAGCGATCTCTACGACGCGCTGCGCGTTCTGATGCCGGAGCCGGTCGATACGGACGATGAAGAAGACGATCCGGACACGTTCGAGAACGTCGATGGCGACGATGAAACCCTGTCCACCCGTCCGATCCGGGTCGCGGTTCTCGGACGACCCAACGCGGGCAAGTCGACGCTGATCAACTATTTGCTTGGCGAAGAACGTCTGCTGACAAGCGCTGAGGCCGGGACGACGCGGGATTCGATTGCCGTCGATGTCACATGGAACGGCCGCGAGTTTCGTGTGTTCGATACCGCCGGTCTGCGCCGCCGCTCGCGCATCGAGGACAAGCTGGAAAAGCTGTCCGTCTCCGATGCGCTGCGCGCCGTGCGGTTCGCCGAAGTCGTCGTGCTGATGATGGATTCGCAGAACAAGTTCGAGGAGCAGGATCTGCGGCTCGCGGACCTGATCGAGCGCGAAGGCCGTGCCATCGTGATCGCCGTCAACAAATGGGATTTGATGGACCGCGCGCCGAGCCAGATCGCGAAGCTGCGCGAAGATGCCGATCACTTGCTGCCGCAGGTGAAGGGGATGCCGGTGGTGGCGGTCTCGGGCATGATGGGCGAGGGCATCGACCGGCTGATGACCGCGATCCAGGACGCTTATGCGGTCTGGAACAGGCGCGCCTCGACGGCGTCGCTCAACCGCTGGTTCGAGCAGGCCATCGAGAACAATCCGCCGCCGGCGGTGTCGGGGCGGCGGCTCAAGCTCAACTACATCACACAGACCAAGGCGCGGCCGCCAAGCTTCGTGGTGTTCTGTTCGCGCGCCGACGCCGTTCCGGAATCCTATCTGCGCTATCTCGTCAACAGCCTGCGCGGGTTCTTCGAATTGCCCGGTACGCCGATCCGCATCACGCTGCGCGAGAAGGTCAATCCGTTCGCGCACAAGCGCAGGCGTCCGTCGTAGGCGCGGACGCACACAACCCTGTTCCAGCGGGTCAAAAGCAAAAGCCCGGCGCGAAGCCGGGCTTTAAGTTTTTTGCAGTCGCGCGAGAAATCAGAACGCGCTGAAGTGACGGTTCAGGCCGGCGCGAATGATGTGACCGGTATTCCTGTAGCTGAAAACGCCGGCTTCATGCGGAGGATCAGTTCGCCCGCGTCCACGTGGTCGACTTGCAGATCATTCCGCCCATGGCGCATCCCGCTGTCGTCAGCGTGCTGCCCGAGAGAGACATCTTGCCGGAATAGGTCTTGCCGTCTTCCGGATTGAACGCGGAGCCTTTCCACGCATCCGTGCCGTCCGGTTTCATGTCGTAGAAAATGCGCTGACCGACTTTTGCGGGTGTCTCGACACCGGGCTTGAGCCAGACGAGCGATCCGCAATATGCGCCGCCGCCGCACGGTCCGATCTTGACGCGCGAAGCGCCGGTGTCACGCAGCCATGTCCCGCTCGGGTCGCCTGCAAATGCCGACGACGTTGCCAGCGCGAATCCGGCCACGGTCAGTCCTGCAAGCAAACCCGATTTTATAAATCCTGATTTCATTGTGTCCCCTCCATTGCCCGCCTCTTCGTGCTGGCTTTCGCAAAGGGAGCAGGACGACAATTATGTGTCAATCGGCCCGTCGCGGGCGCGCTGTTGTGCGACCTTCTCACCGGTTGCGTTGGCGCGAATATTGCTGATGATTACGCGCCGTCCATTTACTCCAGTTTTTGGACGGTGACCCCATTCGGCTGGGGGTCTGGCCGCCAGTTTCGCTTTGTGAAACTGGCGGCTTTTGATTGCCGCAAACGGAGTGCTGCCGTTCAGGTCAACGGTGACTGAAATTGCATCAGCTTCTTCGAGGGGTAGTCAAAACACTTGCCCGTCTCGGTCCATGACGGCGCGCACATCGGCACGATGAGTTCGGCGACCTGTTCGGGCGTATCGAGGATCATCGGGTCCTCACCCGGCATCACGGTGGCGCGCATACGGGTGCGGATCGGTCCCGGACTGAACAGATTGACGCGAAGCGGCGTCGTCGCGGTCTCATTAGCCCACACCCGCACCAGCGCATCGAGCGCCGCCTTGGAGGCAGCATAAGGCCCCATGTAGGCGGTCGCCTTGTGAGCGATGCCGGAGGTGATGAACACCGCGCGTCCGGCGTCGGATTTTTGCAGCAGCGGCTCCATGCAGCGGATCAACTGGAAATTCGCGGTCACGTTGACCGCCATCGCAGTGTCCCAGAGTTTGGGATCGAGGTGACCGAGCGGCGTCGATGTGCCCGCGACGCCGGCGTTGCCGATGAGGATGTCGAGCTTGCCGTGGCGTTCGTGCAGCGCCGCAACAAGACGGGCGATGCCGTCGCTATCCGTGATGCTCAGCGGCACCAGCGTTGCGGTGCCGCCGTCCTTGCGGATGGCGTCGTCGAGTTCTTCGAGGCCGCCCTGGGTCCGCGCCACGGCCACGACATGCGCGCCGGCCCGCGCCAGCGCCCGCGCCGTGGCGTAGCCGATGCCGCGCGATGCGCCGGTGACGAGAGCGATGCGGGAGGTGAGGGATTTGGTCATGGAAAACGGCCTGAGTTTTCCTCACTCCGCTTGCGGAAAGAGGGTGGTCTGGCGCGACAACGGCGCGCCGGGTGAGGGGCTGCTATCGCATAATGATGCGTATGAATAAACCCGTGCGGGCTGCCTATTGCCAAGGCCTGCGGGGCGATCCGCCTCTCTCAACAGGCGGGCATGGGCGCCTGAGCCGTCAGCTTGTTCGCAATTTATCTCAAATTGAGCGCAAATTCCCAAACCCTTGATAACCGCAGGAAAAGACGCGCCCCACGCGTTATTCCTTCGTAAAACAACGCATACTAAGGCGTAGGGATTACCGTCATTCGAGGGATCCCATCGTGTCGGTCAAAGAATTTCTCCAGCAGCGCACCGTCAAGATTGCAGTCGGCGGAAATTATACGCTTGCAAACTGGTTCGATCCGCAGGGGCAGCCCCGCACCTTCGCGTGCCGGACAACCCGCATTTCACCCTTCCGGATGATGGTCGAGGTGCCGGTGGTCGGCAAGGTAGGCGATCGCCTCACGTCATACTTCCGCGATTTTGGCAGGTTCGATGGCCGGATCAGCGACACCATTACCGGCGGCTTTCTGGTCGAACTGGAGATGATCCAGTCGATGCGCGAGAAGCTCGCGGACAAGCTCACGTGGCTGGAAAAGAAGCAGAAAGATCCCAGCATTCCCGACGACAGGAAGGGTGCGCGCATCATCCCGGAAAGTCCGCATTCGACGTTGACACTGGCCGACGGCAACATTCATGAGTGCTTTGTCATCGACATGTCGGTCTCTGGTGCGGCGATCTCCGCTCAGCTGCAGCCCGAGATCGGAACGCCGCTGGCCGTTGGCGCCTGCGTTGGCCGCGTGGTCAGGCTTTTGCCCGATGGCTTCGCAGTCAAGTTTGTCGAACCGCAAAACCGCAACGATCTCGATCGGCTCGTCATTCGGCCCATGCTGCCGCCTGTAGCCGGCCGTTTGAAAGTTGCACGACGCTGACGCGGACATCCACCAACGTTGCCGGGTCGATACTTCAGGTTGCTGTGTCTGCTTGAACGAAATAGCCAGGACAAGCTGGCCATGACGGGCACGGCTCATCACCAGTAGCGTGCTGGCGACGAGCGGGGTCTTCATGATAAACGGCGGCCATGAGCCCGGACGATCCATCCGCCGGACAATGGCGTCACATGAAAGACCGCGACCTCGCGGCGGTCGGCGCCGTCGCCGCGCGCGTTCATCCGGCCTATCCGGAGGATGCCGCAGTCTTCGCCGAACGCTTGGCGTTGTATCCCGACGGCTGCCGGGTATTCGAACAGGGCGCGCGCATCGCGGCCTATGTGGTCAGTCATCCCTGGCGGTATCGCGAGCCGCCTGCGCTGAACATGCTGCTCGGCGGGCTGCCGCCGAAACCTTCGACCTTCTATATCCACGATCTCGCGCTTGCACCTGACCTCAGGGGAGCGGGTGCGGGGGCTGACGTGGTTGCAGCGCTGGCGACCTGTGCCCGCGCTGCGGGATTGCCGACCATGTCGCTGATCGCCGTGAATGGATCGATCGGGTTCTGGCAGCGTCAGGGCTTCAGCGTGATCGCAGAGCCGTCGCTGGCGGAGAAATTGCGCAGCTATAGCGACGACGCGCAGTTCATGGCGCGGGATTTGTAGCGAGGGACTGCTGTGGCCTCGAGGCCATCAGGTTGGTGCGCTCTACGAGCGCCACGGTGTGACTCGCGCGAACGCTTCCGTTGCAACCGGCGTATCCGCGAGAGTTTCCGGATTTAGCTCGCTTCCGCCAGCAGCGACAATTGCCTTGGCTGCGGTTCGACCTGGGTCTGATCGGTGAGATGCGTGGGGTAGGCGCCGGTGAAGCAGTGATCCGAGAACTTCGGATTGGCCGGGTCGCGCGCCGGCTCGCCCATGGCGCGGTACATGCCGTCGATCGACAGGAACGCCAGCGAATCCGCGCCGATGATGTCGCGCATTTCTTCCAGCGTATGGGTCGCAGCGAGAAGCCCGCCGCGGTCCGGCAGGTCGATGCCATAGTAATCGGGATGCACGATCGGTGGCGAGGCGAGGCGGAAATGCACTTCCTTCGCGCCGGCATCGCGCATCATGCGCACGATCTTCTTGGAGGTGGTGCCGCGCACCAGTGAATCGTCGATCAGGATAATCCGCTTGCCTTCGATGGCGGCGCGGTTCGCCGAATGCTTCATGCGCACGCCGAGTTCGCGCACGCTCTGCGTCGGCTGGATGAAGGTGCGGCCGACATAGTGATTGCGGATGATGCCGAGTTCGAACGGCACGCCGGAGTGCTGGCTGTAACCGACCGCGGCGGGAACGCCGGAATCCGGTACCGGCACCACGACATCCACATCGACGTGGCTCTCGCGCGCAAGCTGTGCGCCGAACGCCTTGCGGACTTCATAAACCGAGCGGCCGCCGACGATGGAATCGGGTCGTGCGAAATAGATGTATTCGAAGATGCAGGGGCGGGGCGGCTGCGGCGGGAACGGCTTGTGGCTTTCCTTGCCTTGTTCGTCGAACACGATGACTTCGCCGGGCTCGATGTCGCGCAGGTACCGCGCGCCGATGATGTCGAGCGCGCAGGTTTCCGACGCGAGAATGGGACAGCCGTCGAGTTCACCCAGCACCAGCGGGCGGATGCCGAGCGGATCGCGCGCGCCGATCAGCTTCTTGTTGGTGAGCGAGACCAGCGCATAGGCGCCCTCGATGGCGCGCAGGGCTTCGATGTAGCGCTCGATGAAACGGCCGCGCTTGGACTGCGCGACCAGATGCAGGATCACCTCGGTGTCGGTGGTCGACTGCATCATCGCGCCGTGGCGGACGAGTTCACGCCGAAGGGTGAGACCGTTGGTGAGGTTACCGTTGTGGGCGACGGCGAATCCGCCGGCGTTCAGTTCGGCGAACAGCGGCTGCACGTTGCGCAAAATGGTTCCGCCGGTGGTGGAGTAGCGGACGTGGCCGACGGCGGTATTGCCGGGGAGGCGCGCGATGACTTCAGCGCGGGAGAAGGTGTCGCCGACGAGGCCGAGCCGTCGTTCGGAATGGAAGCGGCCGCCGTCGAAGGAGACGATGCCTGCGGCTTCCTGGCCGCGATGCTGGAGGGCGTGAAGACCGAGCGCGGTGATGGCGGCGGCGTCGGGATGACCGAAGATGCCGAACACGCCGCATTCCTCGCGGAGCGTGTCGCCGTTCAGATCCTTGTCGAGATCCCAATCCAGGTCGTAGTCGGGTTTTTGGGGCGGGGTGCTCGCATCGCCAGAGGGGTTTTTCATATGTCCACCGCGCCCTTGTGTGAGACAGGATACTAGACGGAGCCTAGCGGCCTGCGGCTTTGCCTTCGATCAGCTGCTTCAGCCCGTCACGGGCCGATTTTCCATACCCGCCGTCGTTCCCCACCGTTGCCGTCGTGCGCGGTTCGGGAGCAGCATCGGTCTGCTCCTCGTCGCCCTTTTTCTTGAACCTCTTCAAGATGGTGTTCTCGGGGTCATCCGGCAAGAGTGACATCAGCCAATCGCCGGTTCCCTGCAACATCACCCGCGACTTGGCGTTACGTACCCATTCGGGCTGTTGTTTGTCCGGGACCAGCCAGGCGAAGAAAAGAAACGCCACAACCATGATCAGCAAGCCGCGGGCGAGCCCGAACAGGAAGCCGAGCGTGCGGTCGAGCGCGCCGATCCGCGAATCCAGGATCATGTCGGAGATGCGCACCGTGATGATCGAGACCACGATCAGCGTGAGGATGAACACACCGGCCACCACGGCGATGGCCGCGACGGTGTCGTTGTTGAAGTAGGTTTTCGCGGTCGGCAGCAGCTTGTTGTAGGCGTAGAGCGTGGTGAGGGCGGCGGCACCCCATGCGGCGATCGACAGGATTTCGCGCATGAAGCCGCGGATCATCGCCAGAAGGCCCGACAACAGCATCACGGCAAGAACGATAATGTCGAGAAGCGTTATCGGCATCGGCTGGTCGGGTCCGCTTTCAGTTTCAAAACCGCGAATCGGGTCGTCGTGCGCCCGGATAGCTGACGGCCATATGGCACGTCCCGCAAGGGCCGGGAACCCGCAAACCCCCGGACATCAACGCCAAAAGAGCATGGCTCCCGATGATCGCCCGTTGCAGTTAACGGACCCTATCGCCGGGGCTGAAACGTCTTGCGAACTGTTGGCCGGGCGCGGGTTATATAGCGTCCGGTCATGCGAGCGTCACGTCGCGTTTAGTCGTCTTCGGGCTTGAATCGGCCCTCTGCGGCAGATTTCCCCGACGCTGTGGCTTTGCGGCCCCTTGCGGCAATGTCTGCGACCAGCGAAGTGAGCGAACCGACGCTGGAGAGGGACATGCCAGCATCACTGCCGCCGCTTTCGCCCCGCGCGGCCTCGGGCAGCATGGCACGGCCGAAGCCGAGCTTGGCGGCTTCCTTGAGCCGGGCGGAGGTCTGCGCCACCGGACGCACCGCGCCTGACAGCGAGATTTCGCCGAAATAGACCGCATCGACCGGCAGCGGCGCGTTGACCAGCGACGACACCAATGCGGCTGCGGCGGCGACATCGGCGGCTGGCTCGTTGATGCGCAGTCCGCCGGCGACATTGAAGTAGACGTCGTAGCCCGACAGCTTGACGCCGCAATGGGCTTCCAGCACTGCCAGCACCATCGAAAGGCGGCTCGAATCCCAACCGACCACCGCGCGCCGCGGCGTGCCGAGCGTGGTCGGGACGACCAGCGCCTGCAGTTCCACCAGCACCGGACGCGTTCCCTCGATGCCGGCGAACACGGCGGTGCCGGGACTGCCGAGATCGCGCTCCGACAGGAACAGTTCGGACGGATTCGACACTTCGCGCAGGCCAAGACCCGTCATCTCGAACACGCCGATCTCGTCGGTGGGGCCGAAACGGTTCTTTACCGCGCGCAGGATTCTGAATTGCTGCGAGCCTTCGCCCTCAAAGCTCAGCACCGCGTCGACCATGTGCTCGACCACGCGCGGGCCAGCAATCTGGCCGTCTTTGGTGACGTGACCGACCAGAATGAGCGCCGCGCCGGACTTCTTGGCGAATCGAATAAGTGCCTGCGCCGAGGCGCGAACCTGCGTCACGGTGCCGGGCGCGGATTCGACGGTGTCGGTCCACATGGTTTGAATCGAGTCGATCACCACGAGGCGGGGAGGCGCGCCTTCGGACAGCGTGGCGATGATGTCCTCGACCGAGGTTTCGGCCGCGAGTTGCACGGCGGCGTCCGCAAGACCGAGACGTTCCGCGCGCAGCCGCACCTGGCCGACGGCTTCTTCGCCGGAGATATAAACCGCGCGATGTCCTGCGCGTGCGAGAAGGCTGGTGGCCTGCGTGAGTAATGTCGATTTGCCGATGCCGGGGTCGCCGGCCATCAGCAGCACCGAGCCGCGCACGAAGCCGCCGCCGGTGACACGATCGAATTCCGCCATGCCCGATGGCAGGCGCGGTGGCGAGGGGCTGGCCCCGGTCAGTGTCTCGAGTTTGAACAGACGGCCCTTGCGCTTGGCGCGCAGGTTGGCGGGAACGGAGATCGCGCCGGTCGGGTCTTCTTCCGACAGCGAGTTCCACTCGCTGCAAGACTCGCACTTGCCCTGCCACTTGTTATGGGCAGCCCCGCAATTCTGGCAGACGAACGAGAGAACTGCGGCGCGGGCCATTGAGGGGTCCTGAGAATCTGGCGGATTTTGTTCTTCTTTTGTTCGATATTTCGGTCGAAAAGTCAATCAAAAATTCCGGTCGCCTTTCGATAGCGGGATACCACCGGATGCGCCTATCCTCCGCCGGTCATCAGAACTGAAGGGAGGCATCGGCTCGTCGTCTGCACCACTCGATAAATCAAACAACGACCGCGCATGACCGGCTCAGCGGCATGACGCGGCAAAAGGGAGTGACGCCATGAAATGGATTGCTGTACTGGCCGGCCTTGTTGTTGCGAGCGCGGTTCATGCCGCCGACGCGCCGAAATTTCAGGTCGACGCGCAATGGCCGAAGCCGCTGCCGAACAACTGGATCATGGGGCAGGCGGCGGGTGTCGCCGTCGATGCACAGGATCATGTGTGGGTGGTGCAGCGTCCGCGCACGCTGACCGACGACGAGAAGGCGGCAAGCTTCACGCCGCCGCGCTCGAAGTGCTGCGTGGCAGCACCTCCGGTGATGGAGTTCGATTCCGACGGCACGCTGATCAAGGCGTGGGGCGGCAAGGGCGACGGCTACGACTGGCCGTTGAACGAGCACGGCATCTATGTGGATGCGAAGGGCTTCGTCTGGCTTGCGGGTAACGGCGAAACCGACGGACAGATTCTGAAATTCACCAGGGACGGCAAGTTCGTCATGCAGATCGGCAAGTCCGGTCCGCAGACCGACAGCAAGGACACGTCGCGGCTCGGGCGCCCGGCCAACATGACGGTCGATGCCGCCGCCAACGAACTCTATGTCGCGGACGGCTACTACAATCACCGCATCATTGTGTTCGACTCGGAGACCGGCGCGTTCAAGCGGATGTGGGGCGCTTACGGCAAGCCGCCGTCCGACGAGAAGGTCGGCCCTTTCGATCCCGCAGCAGCGCCTTCGCAGCAGTTCGCCAATCCGGTGCATTGCGTGCGGATCGCGCAGGACGGGCTGGTGTATGTGTGCGACCGGCAGAACAACCGCATTCAGGTGTTCAAGAAGGACGGCAGTTTCGTCAAGGAGATGTTCGTCGAGAAGGCGACACTGGCGAACGGTTCGGTGTGGGATCTCGAAATCTGGCCGGACGCCGACGAGACTTTCCTCATCAATGCGGACGGCGCCAACAACGAGGTCCGCACGCTGGTGCGCGACAGCGGCGAGATCGTCGGACGCTTTGGCCGCAACGGCCGCATGGCCGGCGACTTCCACTGGATTCACAATCTCGCGCTGGATTCCAAGGGCAACATCTACACGACAGAAGTGGACAACGGGAAACGCGCGCAGAAATTCCTGCTGATCGGCAACATGGTGCTGAAAAAGCGAAGTGTGCAGTAGCTGCGGTCTATCTCTGGAGGCGCATGCGAGAGCGTGTGCCTTCGGATGACGCTATCGCGCGTCGATCACGAGTTCGGTCCGCACGCAGCGGACATCGACCTCGAACTCCATGCCGATCACCGGCGGCCATGCCGGATACCAGGCAAGGCCGAGCTGGCTCACCTTGTATTCGGCGAGCACGCCTTCCAGCAGCGGCCGGATATCGTGGACGGTATAGGCCTGCGCGGCGGTCACGTTCGACCAGTCGCAGCCCAGCGCATCGACACGTTCGCGCAGCGTCTGCATGACGAAGCGTGCTTTCAGATCGAGCCCTTTCAACGACACGTCGCGTCCGCCGAGGACTGCGCCGTCCTTAATCTCCGGAAAGCCGGAGATCACGAAGTCGCCAGACGCGCCGGAGTCCGGAACAGTGTAGGTAAACGCAAAGAACATGGTCTCGGCGGACACCTCGGTGATCGGCGCGAGGTTGCTGCGCGCCAACGGATTGATGTCGCCGGCCTTGCATCCCCATTGATGCAGCGTCTTCAGGTATTCGGCGTTGAAGATCTGAAACTGCTCCCTGGTCACGGCGGCGGGCGAGCGCAGTTCACACGCGGCCAGCGCGGTGACGGGCCGGCCTTCGCGTTCGAGATGTTTCTTGATGAAGGCAAAGCCGTCCGCCATCGGGACCGGACGCAGGAAGCGCACCCGGCGCAACGCGAAGCCCGGCATAGGCGTGACGCCACTTGAAAATGGTCCGCCGGGCGCAACGATGAATCTGTAGTCGCCGGGTTTGAAATCCATCACGTCGGACATCGGTTTATTTCCTGGAGTTGGGCATGATCGTGTCATGCCGCTTGCTTATTCGCCGCCCTTGTAGACGCGCGCGTAGCGCCGCCCAAGGCTGGTCAGCACCTCGTAGCCAATGGTGCCGAAGTGATGCGCGAGTTCGTCTACGGTGATGCCTTCGCCGATCAGCGTCACCATGCCGCCGCGGCGGATGGCATTGGGCGGCAGGCTCGTGACATCGATCGCCATCAGGTCCATCGAGATGCGCCCGGCGATCGGGCAGCGTTGGCCGGCCACGATCGCTTCTGCGCTGCGCACGTTGTCGACGCCGCCCGCCGCGCGGAAATATCCGTCCGCATAGCCGGCGGTGACGATTGCAAGCCGCGTCGGCTGTCGCGCGGTCCACGTGGCGCCGTAACCGACGCTCTCGCCTTTTTCGATGTTGCGAATTTGCGCCACGCGCACCTTGAGGTCGACCACCGGCAGCACCGGCGTGTCGGCTTCCGGCGTCGGATTGACGCCATAGAGCGCGGCACCCGGCCGCACCAGATCGAAATGGAATTGCGATCCGAGAAAGATGCCGGATGAATTGGACAGCGAAGCGGGCACGCCGGAAAACAGCGAGGCGATCTCGCGGAACGCCGCGACCTGCCGCCCGTTGATCGGGTCGCCGAGAACCTCGGCGCTGACGAGGTGGCTCATCACCAGCGCAAAGCCGTGGTTGCCATTCTTGATGCGCGACTCCAGCGCCTGCGCTTCGGTAACCCGGAATCCCAGACGGTTCATGCCAGTGTCGATGTGGATCGCGGCCGGACCCTCCCAGCCGCTGGTCAGGCGGAATGCATCCCATTCCGCGAGTTCGGTGGCGTCGCCGATCACCGGGCGGCAGTCGTACTTCGCATAGAGATCGCCGCAGCCCGGGAAAAACCCGTCGAGCACGTAGATGGCGGAGGTCGGCGTCACCTCGCGCGCGGCGCGGGCTTCATCGAGCGTGGCGACGAAGAATGTCCGGCACCCCGCCTTGACCAGCGCGCGGGTGACCCGCGCGATGCCGCAGCCATAGGCGTCGGCTTTTACAACGGCCGCGCAATCCGCGGGGATGGCCTGGCTGTTGAGCTTGCGCCAGTTGGCGACAATGGCGTCGAGGTCGATGGTCAGGATGCCGGTCGCACTCGCGGCGTTTGCAGCAGTGCTGTCGGCTGTGATGGATTTCGGATCGGAAACGGGAGTCATTGGCCTGCGTCAGGATATGCGGAGAGTGATTGGCGAAAGCGTTATCTGACTTTAGCACACTCTCTCGTGTGCCAGCGCGTATTCCGCCAAGGTGGCACCGGTTTTGCGACCAGAATACGCGCTATATTATCAGACGCCCGAAATCGCTTAGTTGCCAAATCGCTCGGGCACCTGTCCGTCGTGGGAGAGATCGCCGAACCGCGTGACGTTGGCGTCGAATTGCAGATTGATGGTGCCGGTGGGGCCGTGACGCTGCTTGCCGATGATGACCTCGGCCTTGCCGTGGACCAGCGACATATCGAGCTGCCACTTCTCGTGCTCGGGCGTGCCGATCCGCGGCTCCTTGCTCTGCAAATAGTATTCCTCGCGGTAGACGAACAGCACGACGTCGGCGTCCTGCTCGATCGATCCCGATTCACGCAGGTCGGACAGTTGCGGGCGCTTGTCGTCGCGGTTCTCCACCTGACGCGAAAGCTGCGACAGGGCGATGATGGGAACGTTCAATTCCTTGGCCAGCGCCTTCAGGCCGGTGGTGATTTCGGTGATTTCCTGCACACGGTTGTCCGACTTGCGGCCCGAGCCCGACAGAAGCTGGATGTAGTCGATAATGAGCAGGTCCAGACCTTTCTGCCGCTTCAGCCGCCGCGCGCGTGCGGTGAGCTGCGAGATCGACAGGCCGCCGCCGTCGTCGACATAGAACGGCAGGTTCTGCATCTCGATGGAATGGTCGCGGATTTTATCGAAATCCCGCTCGCTGATGCCGCCGCGGCGGATCAAGCTCGACGAGATGCCGGTGCGTTCGGACAGAATACGGGTGGCGAGCTGCTCCGCCGACATTTCGAGCGAGAAGAAGCCGACGATGCCGCCATTGACCGATTTCATCTGGCCATCGGCCTGCACTTCGCCGCGCCATGACCGCGCGACGTTGTAGGCGATGTTGGTCGCGAGCGCCGTCTTGCCCATGGCCGGACGGCCGGCAAGGATGATCAGATCGGACGATTGCAGGCCGCCCATCTTGACGTCCATTTCACGCAGACCGCTCGAGAGGCCCGACAGATTGCCGTCGCGGCTGTAGGCTGCAGCGGCCATATCGACCGCAACCGTCAGCGCCTGCGAGAATTTCTGGAAGCCGCCGTCGTAGCGGCCGGACTCCGCGAGATCGTAGAGCTTCTTTTCTGCGTCCTCGATCTGCGCGCGCGGCGCGAAATCCACGGGCGCGTCGAACGCGACGTTGACCATGTCCTCGCCGACGCGGATGAGATCGCGCCGGATCGACAGATCGTAAACGGTCCGTCCGTAGTCCTGCGCGTTGATGATGGTGGTGGCTTCGGCGGCGAGGCGGGCAAGGTACTGCGCGACCGTCATGCCGCCGATGTCGGTTTCCGCCGGAACGAAGGTCTTCAGCGTCACCGGGGTTGCGATCTTGCCAGCGCGGATGATGCTCGACGTGGTCTCGAAAATGAGCTGATGGATCGGCTCGTAGAAGTGTTTCGGCTCGAGGAAGTCCGAAACCCGGTAGAAGGCGTCGTTGTTGACCAGAATGGCGCCGAGAAGTCCCTGTTCGGCCTCGATATTATGGGGCGCGGTTCGGTAGGCCGGCGAGCCGGCTTCCGGCGCGAGCTTGATAATGTTCGAATCAGGAATGGCCATAGACGTCTATTGATCTTTTATTCGGATGAAAGTTGGGCAGGCGGACGCACGAAGCGGTCTGCTACCTAATACTTTCAGAGTCGCCAGCGAAATGCCCGACCCAAACTTTCCCCGTTGTTCACGGTGAAAAGAAAAGGCCGGGAAGGCTTGCTTTGCGTGGTGCGATCGTTTTGCGCACGTCCTCAATTTTCCCCGCCCATACCCGCGCGAGTTCCGTTGCGAAAAAGACGAGCCGCAAAGATCAACCGCCGCCTCCAATCAAGGAAGCGGCGGTTTCAATTCGACAATTTGGAGGAAAGGGACAGGATTCGAACCTTCGACACGGTCGCCCGTGTGCCGCGTTAGCGGTGCCTTAAGCCACTCAGCCACCTTTCCGTGGTTCGCGAATTTTGGAGGCCCAGCCTGGATTTGAACCAGGATGTGAAGCGTTTGCGGCGCCCCCGCGTAACTTTCCGCCACCGGGCCATGCACCGAACTTGCACCGGCAATGGATCGGTCGCAATCGATGATCGCTGCGGTGGTTAATGTGCGTCAGAGTGGAGGATTGAGCTACCGCTGGTTTCACCCTACGTTCCGGCCGCTTGCGGCGATC
The DNA here is from genome assembly GCF_059419985.1 of Afipia sp. GW821-FHT04G03. Lineage (NCBI taxonomy): Bacteria > Pseudomonadati > Pseudomonadota > Alphaproteobacteria > Hyphomicrobiales > Nitrobacteraceae > Afipia > Afipia sp. GW821-FHT04G03. The sequence goes on from NZ_JBWKSV010000001.1 coordinate 211,362, forward strand.
CTGACCTGCGAAGCCGGGTCTGGGGTGATCGTTTTCCTTCAACAAGAGGTGCGACATGACAACCAGTGTGAAGCAGTTGATGGGTGAGGCCAACGCGGCCGTGCCGAAGATCACGCCAGCCGAGGCGAGCGAGATGGTCGCAAAGGGCAACATCCTCGTGATCGATGTGCGCGATCCGAACGAAGTGGAAAAGAGCGGCAAGATCGCCGGCGCGGTCAACGTTTCGCGCGGCATGCTGGAATTCCGCGCCGATCCGGACTCGCCCTACCACGACAAGAATTTCGCCAAGGACAAGACCGTGATTGTCTATTGCGCTTCCGGCGGCCGTTCCGCGCTGAGCGGAAAGGTGCTGAAGGACATGGGTTACGGTCAGGTCTACAACGCCGGCGGCTTCAAGGATTGGGCTGACAGCGGCGCCGCGGTCGAGAAGGCCGGCTAACCTTGATATGATGCGAACGCGGTATCTGCGCTCGCATCGCAAGGCGACGGCGCGGGGAGGGAAGCAATCGTGAGTCCGCTTACTCGCCGGCCATCCGCAGCATCGGGCGTTTCGCGGCTTCGACCTCGCGCAGCCGCTGTTCCTCACGGCCGATGTAATCGCGGGTGATCGGGACCACGCCCTGCCGCTTGCTGAGCTGGATCTGGAACACCATGACGTTCTGCTTGCGGAACGACATCTCGGATGACGCCAGATAGAACTCCCACATCCGAACGAAGCGCTCGTCATAAAGTTTGGCAGCTTCTTCGCGCCGGGCGAGGAAGCGCTCGCGCCAGGCCTTCAGCGTTTCGGCATAATGCAGCCGCAGGATTTCGATGTCGTCGACCAGAAGCCCGGCGCGTTCGATCGCAGGCAGCACCTCTGACACCGCCGGGATATAGCCGCCGGGGAAAATGTATTTGGCGATCCACGGGTTGGTGATGCCGGGTCCTTCCGAGCGTCCGATCGAATGCAGCATCATCACGCCGTCGTCGCCGAGCAGTTCCGCGCAGCGCTTGAAGTAGGTGTCGTAATAGTCGATGCCGACATGCTCGAACATGCCCACCGAAATGATCCGGTCGAAGGAGCCGGGCGTGTTCCGATAGTCCTGCAGGCGGAATGTCGCGCGGTCGGTCAGGTTCAATTCGCCGGCGCGCGCGTTGGCCACTCCCAGCTGTTCCTCGGAAAGGGTGATGCCGGTGACATGCGCGCCAGTCATTTCCGCGAGATACAGCCCGAGGCCGCCCCAGCCGCAGCCGATGTCGAGCACACGGTGGCCCGGTTTGACCAGCAGCTTCGCGGCGAGGTGGCGCTTCTTGGCAAGCTGCGCGTCATCGAGGGTGGAGTCCGGCGTCTCGAAGTAGGCGCAGCTGTACTGCATGTCCGCGTCGAGGAAGAGGCGATAGAGTCGGCCGTCCAGATCGTAATGGCTGGCGACGTTGCGCTTGGAACGGGCGGGTGGATTGAACTGTTGCCAGTGCCGGATCAGGTAGCGAAGCCACCAGCGGACCCGCGACCAGCGCGGCACCATGTCGGGTTGATCGAGCGCGACCGCGAGAAGATCGGCAATCGAACCGTTTTCAATAATGAAGTCGCCGTCGGTGTAGATTTCGCCAATCGCGAGCTCGGGATCGAGCAGCAGGTGGCGCTGGGCTTCGGCGGTCAAAAATCTGACCGCGATCGGCTGCCCGGTGCCGTCGCCGCAGGTGAAGGTGGCCCCCGCAGCCGTCGTGAAGGTTATCGAACCACGCCGAATGAACTGGCTCAGGAAAAACCGCAAAAGACGATCCATCCAACGCATGTCCAACGATCCAATTATGGCGACCTTCCAAATCTTGGTATTTTCTGGCCCGGTTTCAATCGCAATTTGCCGTATGGCGCCCGTGCGAAAGGCAGGTCTGCGTTTTCGGCTGGGAAGCGGGCCGTGCTGAGCCGGAAAAGAGCACCTGCCGCGGCCCGAAACAGGCTCACGCACATGCGAAATCTCGGTACTTCCATTCGCAGTATAATCCGCTAAAGGTGACCGCGAGGCCGAGGGCGGGGTCGAACGTCTTTGACCCCTGACCGGCTGTATATCTGGAGACCTTGGATGTTGGGCCGAGCGCTCATTTTGGCGGCGGTGGCTTTTGTGTTGGGCTGTTTCGGGACGATCCCGGCGCGGGCGCAGAATCTCGAAGCCGGCAAGCCTCCATCCCAGATTTTTTCCAGCACCTGTTCGCTGTGCCACAAGAGCGCGCGCGGATTGCTGAAGGGTGTTTCACCGGGATCGCTGCCGGGTTTCCTCCGCCAGCACTACACCACGAGTTCAGACATGGCCGCGGCCATGAGCGCCTATGTCCTGTCCAATGGCGCGGCCAACGCAGCGCCGGGCGGGGGAAATCTGACCCGGCAAGGCCAGGAAGCCAAAGGCGGCGCGAAACCGTCCCAGGAGCCCGGTCCCGAACAAGCAAGCAAGGGCCGCAAGCCCACGCGCGAAGCCTCGAAGCCCGATGCTGACGGGCTGGAGGGCGCGACTCCTGAACATGCCCAGACCGCCCGCCAAAAGGCCGCCGCCGAGCGCAGAGCGGCGCGGCAGGCAGCCCGAAGCAAGGCTGGCAAGGACGGCGCACCGCCGAAGATCGAGGACCGGCACGAGGCCGCGAAGGATCAGCCCGGCAAGGATGAAGCGGCCAAATCCGCCTCAGGCGCGCCTGACGCGGGCAAGCCGGATTCAGCCAAATCTGATTCGGCCAATTCTGATTCAGCAAAGTCTGATGCGGCCAAGTCTGAAACTGCCAAGTCTGAAACCGCCAAGGTCGAAGGCACACGCCCGGATCCCGTTCCGGCTGTCACGCCTGCGCCGAAGGATGGCGAGAATCGGCCAAAGGAAGCGGAGAGGCCCGCCGAGGTGGCCGCTGCTCCGCCGAAGGTCGAGATTCCCTCCGGCCCGCTGACGATCGATATGGGTCCGCCGCCGGCTCCGAAAGCCGCTGCCCCCAGCGCGTCGGTTGTGCCCGCCGGCAAGCCAGAACCGCCGATCTCCCGTTAAATTCGAACCGAGCACCGAATGGTCCGTGGAAACGCGGTCGACGCCTTTGATTGCCTTGACTAGAGTATTACTCTAGAGCAATGATCTAGCGTCTCTCACGCTCGGAGTTGATCGGCCATGTCTGGTGCCCGCGACGATCTGCTGGATGCGGCGCTCGCTGTGTTCGAGCGCGACGGTTTCGAGGGTGCGACAGTGGCTGCGATCCGCCAGCGTGCGGGCGCATCGAACGGCAGCTTCTTTCACTTCTTCGGCTCCAAGCGCGAACTGGCCGGCACGTTGTTTCTCGAAGTGCTGCGGCGCTATCACATCGCCATGCTCGATGTGATTGATCCTCCGCCCGGCGCGGAGGAGGGCATCGCGCGCTTGATCCGCACGCATCTGGCATGGGTCGTCGACAACCGCCGCGAAGCCAATTTTTTGTTCGAGATTTCGCGCAGCGAGTGGGCGAAGGACGTGCGCGATGCGCGCAAGGCGCGGAATGCGACGGTCGCGGAAGGCGTCGAGGCCTGGCGCGCGCCGCTGGTCGCAAGCGGCGAATTGCTGCCGATGCAGGCCTCGCTGTTCTTCAGCCAGATCATCGGCCCGGCGCAGTTCGTCTGCCGGGCGTGGCTGTCAGGCCGCGATCCGTCCGATCCGCGCGACCATGCCGAGGTGCTGATCGCCTGCGCGGTTCGCGCGCTGACCACACACGGAGATCGATGATGCTTCAGGCCGATGCGGAATTCGCGCCGATTGCCGATCATATTCGCAGCAACGTCATGCGTCAGGGCTTCATGACTCATGTCGGCGCCGAAGTGAGCGATCTCACGCGCGGCGGCTGTGTGCTGTCCGTCGACCGCCGTCCGGAGTTGTTGCAACAGAATGGATTTTTCCACGGCGGTGTCACGGCGTTCCTGATCGACAATGCGACGACCATCGCCGCCGCCACGGTCAAGGGGCAGGCCGCGTTGACCGCCGAGTATAAACTGAACTTGCTGTCGCCGGCATCGGGCGAGCGATTGATCTGCCGCGCGCGCGTGATCAAGCCGGGACGTCAGGTCTCGGTGGTTGCGGCGGATGTGTTCTGTGTGATCGATGGCTCGGAAAAGCATACGGCCACCGCGCTGGCATCGATTGCGATGATCGATCAGGCCATCGCGCCGATGGTCGTCAGCTAAACAAAAAGCCCGGCCTCGATGAGGCCGGGCTTTTTTCGCAGATGGCTGGTGCCGGAGCCTTATTTCTCTTCGGCAGGAGCGGCCGGTTCGGCAACGTCGTCGTGCTGCGCTTCCGGATCGAAGAACTCGCCGGCGGCGGCGATCGCCTCGGCAGCCGCGTCGCGGTCTTCCTGACGGCTGTTGACGTCTTCGCCGCGGTTGATGCGTTCGGCTTCCACCTCGGAGCGCGCCACCGTCGTCGAAACATGCACTTCGACTTCCGGATGCACCGCGATGGTGATCTTGTGCTGGCCGATGGTCTTGATCGGCGCGTCGAGCAGAACCTGCGAGCGGTTCAGCGAGACGCCGTCCTTCTCCAGCGCCGCCATGATGTCGCGCACCGACACCGAGCCGTAAAGCTGGCCGGTTTCCGACGCCTGACGGATGATGACGACATTGCGTCCGTCGATCTTCTCGGCGACCTTGGTCGCTTCGCCCTTGGCCTGAATGTTCTTGGCCTCGAGGTCGGCCTTCATGCCGTCGTACTTCTCGCGGTTGTCCTTGGTCGCGCGCAGCGCCTTGTTGCGCTTGAGCAGGAAGTTACGGGCGAACCCGTCCTTCACTTTGACCACATCGCCCATCTGGCCGAGTTTCGCCACGCGCTCCAGCAGAATGACTTCCATTTTGAATTCTCCGTTCGATCTAAAGGTTGAGTTGGATTTCAGAGTGAGAGTTGAACTTCAGGTTGTCGGCATGGGCGGTGGCCCGCGCCGCGTCCAGTAGGCTTGTCGAATTCCAAAGACGGCGTCGGCGAGGCCGAGGCTGATCATTCCGAGCAGCGGCCAGCCGATGAACAGTGTCCCGGCATAGGCCGCGCCGAGCACGAAGCTGCGGCCCGAGAACGTCTGCGTCACGGTATGAAGCACAGCGAAGCCGGTGATGGCGTAGGCCATCAGCATTGCGCTGCTTGCGATCTGCGCCAGCATGGCCAGCAGTCCGCCGACGAAGCACAGCGCAACCGCAACCAGCAATGCGACAAGCATCATCCGCGGCAGCATGGTGGTGCGCAGGTCGGGCCACGGCCGCTTCATCCGGCCGGACGTCGCCGTGATTTTCGCGGCGAGCCACAGATTGAGCGTCAGCGTCATCATCGCGATGATGGTGGCGGCGCCGGGTGCGACCGCGACCAGCGCATCGACCACGCGGTCGGTCTCACCCGAAGGAACGGCCGTCCCGCGTCCGCCCATGATGCGTTGCAGGCCACGGCGCAGCGCGGCGTTGATCGTGGCGTCATCGGAGCCGAGAGTCAGCAGCGCGCTGACCGTGGTAATGACCGCAAACAGCGCCGCCCATGCCAGGATGCGCCCGGTCGGATACCAGTCGAGCACCGGCGCAAGATTGGCGAGCTGCGGATCGTTCGAGACCGGACGCGCGAGCAGCGCCAAGTGTCCGAGCCACCACGCCGGCAAGGCGATGGTGAGCGCGAAGGCGGCCATGTAGGGAATGCCGAAGATGAAGCCGAGGCCGAGTGCTGCAACGATACCGCCGATCAGTGCGGTCGCCGATCCCCAACCCAGCGCGGCCACCATCAAGGGCAGCGGCGCAAGGTAAAACAGCACGAGCGAAATCAGCGCGCCCGAAACGATGGACGCGAACATCGTCGCCGACGCGAGGCCGGCCGCCAGTGCAATGAGGATACCTGTCATCATCAGCTGTCCCGCTCCTTTCGAGCGGTTAGAGGTCTTTGGAACCCCAACCATCCACCGAGGCACGACGCCGTGGTGTTATGAGAAGAAGAACCGGCGGATTGATCCGCCGGTTCTGATTGTCTTAGCGGATCACGTAAGGCAGCAGACCGAGGAACCGCGAGCGCTTGATGGCGCGGGCGAGTTCACGCTGCTTGATGGCCGACACGGCCGTGATGCGGCTCGGCACGATCTTGCCGCGCTCGGACACGTAACGCATCAGCAACTTCGAATCCTTGTAGTCGATCTTCGGCGCGTTCGGTCCCGTGAACGGGCACGTCTTGCGGCGACGGAAGAACGGACGGCGTGCACCTGCTTCAGCCATGGTTCTTACTCCTCTACCGACGCGGTTGCGTCTTCATCACGCGGACGGCGCGGACCACGATCACCACGGAAGCCACCGCCTTCACGATCGCCGCCACGGAAACCGCCGCCTTCACGGTCGCCACGGAAGCCGCCGCCACCGCGCTCGTCGCGGTCACGCTCGGACTTGCGCATCATGGCGGAGGGGCCTTCCTCCAGCTCGTCGACGCGAACGGTGATGTAACGGATGATGTCTTCGCTGATGCGTTCCTGCCGCTCGATCTCGGCGACCACCGCTGCGGGGCCGTCGATGTTCAGCAGCATGAAATGCGCCTTGCGGTTCTTGTTCATGCGATAGGTGAGGGAGCGCACGCCCCAGTTCTCGGTCTTGGTGACCTTGCCGCCGAGACCTTCGATCACGCCGGTAATCTGCGTGGTGAATTCCTCGACCTGCTGGGCGCTCGCATCCTGACGCGCGAGAAAAACATGCTCATAAAGAGGCATGGGAGTCCTTTCCAATGTTAGCGCGGTTCCTGGCGGCAAGCCCTTCGAGACCTTCGGAAAGGACTCGATATTGCTCAGAAGGCGGAAGCACGGGACGACGGACCGACTGGCCCTGTCACATCAAATTCGCCAAAGGTGAAATTGCTGAGACCGTCCGTTCAGCTCCCGGCCGGGATCCACGGATAGGCGCGTTATAAGGGTTTCGGCGCTGGGTGCAAGGCAAAACAGGGTCGATTTGGCCCTGAAAGCCCATCTGTAGCTGTTTCCGGTGCGTCTGGCCGACAGTCGCGCCTATTTAGCATCCGCCGATTTTGACGCCCCGGCATTGTCGGGAGGCCCGACAATCGGAAATACCTTGCCGACGTCCATGCGCTGGCTGGAATAGGTCAGCGCCCCGCCCAGAATGACGACGCCGATGAGCGCGCCCCACAGGAACTTGTGATAGGCGCGCTTGCCGCCGACGGCGTCATCCAGGTTGTTATTCATAATCAGCGCCGCTCTGTTGTCGGTCGATACTTTGCCAGTCCCGTTGTGCCTGGCGGCGGGTTGTCCACGGCGGTGACAACGACCGGGTTGCGGTCGAAGGCCGTCACCAGCGCCGCCCCGAATACGGCGACCAGCACCAGCGCGAAAATCAGGACCGGGGCGAGAGCTAGCGTCTGTGGCTTGCGCGGATCATTTTCCATGGTGCGCACTCCGGTTGGGTGCCCCGTATTGAAAACGCGCAGCGGTGGATACTGTTCCAATTGGGTCGTTCAATGGCCTGCCGGGTCAGTGGGCGAGCAAGCCGGTGGCCGATTCTTCGTCGCGCCGCGGCACCACAGCTTGACACTGGCCGCCCCGGCGGTGTCTTACGGCCTATCGTTTTGAGGGGACTTCCATGACTGCAGCATTCACATTTCCGGGGCAGGGATCGCAGACCGTCGGTATGGGCAAGGCACTAGCCGACGCATTTCCGGCAGCCCGCGCCGTGTTCGACGAGGTGGATGCAGCGCTGGGTGAAAAGCTGACGGCCATCATCTGGGACGGTCCGGCAGAGACGCTGCAACTCACCGAAAACGCGCAGCCCGCGCTGATGGCGGTGTCGCTGGCGACGCTGCGCGTGCTGGAGACTGAAGCGGGTATCGACATCGCGCGCGATGCGGCCTTCGTCGCCGGTCATTCGCTTGGCGAATATTCGGCGCTGGCCGCCGCCGGCAGTTTCACCATCAGCGACACGGCGAAGCTGCTGCGCACGCGCGGCCTCGCCATGCAGAAAGCCGTGCCGGTTGGTGTCGGCGCGATGGCGGCATTGCTGGGCCTCGATTACGAGGCCGCGGTGGCGGTTGCGGAAGAAGCCGCGCAGGGGCAGGTTTGTCAGGCCGCCAACGACAATGGCGGCGGACAGGTTGTGGTGTCCGGCGACAAGGCCGCCGTCGAGCGCGCGCTCGAAATCGCCAAGACCAAGGGCGCCAAGCGCGCCATGCTGCTGCCGGTGTCCGCGCCGTTCCATTGCCGCCTGATGCAGCCCGCCGCCGATGCAATGGCGCAGGCGCTGGCTAGCGTCACCATCAACAAGCCGAAAGCGCCGCTGGTTTCCAACGTGCTGGCGACCGCGATCACCGATCCGGATGAAATCCGCAAGCGGCTGGTTGAGCAGGTCACCGGCACCGTGCGCTGGCGCGAGAGTGTTGCGTACATGGCGTCGCAAGGCGTGACGCATTTTCTCGAAATCGGCGCGGGCAAGGTTCTGTCGGGCTTGGTCAAGCGCATCGCAGACGGCGCCGTCGGGGTGTCGGTCGGTGGACCAGCCGACATCGAGGCTGCGAAGGCCGCGCTTGCTGCGGCGAAGTAGGTTCCGTTCCTCGCTGCTGCCTGTTGCCGCACCGGAGCGCGGGCTTTTTGCACCTTACAAAGCGCGAAATCTCGCATATATTGGTTCTGTCGCAAGACGATGGCGCTGAATCTCAAGGCGGACTACGGGCAGACCCGGGGGGCAGTACCCCGGCGCCTCCACCAGAAGCGGTTAGAGCTGGCAGGTTCAACCGTTTCTGATGGGGGCGAAATAGGTTCGATGGCCGTGAAGAAGCTTTGAAGTGTGCTCGGCATGATACCGCCGTTATCGGGTCAAAACCTAAATGCAAACGATAACGTTCGCATGAATGAAGTGCGCCTCGCGGCGTAACCATTCGGGGTAGGTCCACCTAGCAACAGAACGGCCATGGCCGCGTCACCTTCGGGTGGCGCGGCTTTTATTTTGCGAAAACGCGCGGCCTGTCTCGCGCCGACGCATAATCACCGCGCTGTGTGCGGCGGTCAGTTTGGGTAAGATGCCTTCGCGGAGGACGAGCCTTGAAGAAGAAAGCCAAACCGGAAACTCACATCCAGTATCACAAGGACGGCAGCGTCTGGGCGCGCGGTCAGACTATTGACGGAGTCATGACTGGTTACTGGGAGTGGTTCCGCAAAGACGGTGTGCGGATGCGCTCCGGTCATTTCGAGGACGGCGAGCAGACGGGCGAATGGACCACGTATGACAAGACCGGCAAGGTCTACAAAGTCACGACCATGAAGCCGAAAAAGAAACCAACATGACCTGATTTATTTCTTGTCCGACGCTGACAAGCGCGCTGCGTTTCGGTCCCCGAGTAGCGCCAGATCGCTTTCGTCCTTCAGGTCCACGCCGGTGAGTCCACGGCCCAGCGCCTCGCGCACCAGCCACGCCAGCTTGAATGCGGCAGCGGCATAACTCAGTCCTTCGGGCCGAACATTGGAAATGCAGTTGCGTCCGGCATCGTTGCGGCCCTTGAACGGCGCATGGGTGATGTAGATGCCGAGACTGTCGGGTGAACTCAGCCCCGGCCGCTCGCCGATCAGCATGATCGACAACCTTGCTTTCAACAGTTCCGCGATCTCGTCAGCCAGCGCGACGCGGGCCTGCGTGGCGATGACGACCGGCGCGCGCTTCAGCTCCTCCGCAAGAAGCGGCTTCAGTGCCGCGAGCAGTGGTGCGGCGTGGCGGTCCACAGCCAGCGACGACAGCCCGTCGCCGACCACGATACAGATGTCGCTCGGCAGGATCGGTTCCGCGCGCAACTTCGCGATCTCGTCGGGGTCGATCACGCGGCCGAGGTCCGGCCTGCGCAAATAGGTGGTGCGATCCGGCGCGTGGCTGCGCACATGGGCAGTGGTCCAGCCTTGTGCGTGCAGCGCGGCTTCGAGCTTCGGCACATCGAGCGCGGCGTGAATTGCATCGCGCGCCATCGCGTGCGCCCAGCCGAACCTCAGCACCTCGTCGGTCGGCATCCCGGCACCGACGCGGCCAAGCGCAAGCCGCGCCGGCGTGACGCTGCGCCAATCGCCCCAAGGACTTTGTGTGACGGAATCTTTCGTCATGCGACCAGCGACTTGAGATTGCCCATGCCGCCGAGCAGCGCGTTGGGCGAGGGCGGTCGGAGGCGTCCGGCGGCGTCGGTGATCTGCATTCGTTGCAGCCACGCCTCGAACTCGGGCGCGCGTTTCAGGCCGAGTGTTTCGCGCAGAAAGAGTGCGTCATGGAACGACGTGCTCTGATAGTTGAGCATCACATCGTCCGCGCCGGGAATGCCCATGATGAAGCTGATGCCGGCTGTGCCGAGCAGCACCAGCAGCGTGTCCATGTCGTCCTGATCGGCTTCGGCGTGGTTGGTGTAGCAGATGTCGCAACCGAGCGGCAGGCCGAGCAGCTTGCCGCAGAAGTGATCCTCCAAACCGGCGCGGATGATCTGCTTGCCGTCGTAGAGATATTCCGGGCCGATGAAGCCGACCACAGTATTCACCAGCAGCGGCTTGTAGCGCCGCGCCAGCGCATAGGCGCGCGCCTCGCAGGTTTGCTGATCGACGCCGAAATTTGCGTCGGCCGACAGCGCGCTGCCTTGTCCCGTCTCGAAATACATCACGTCGTCGCCGACGGTGCCGCGCTTCAGCGACAGCGCTGCGTCCTGTGCCTCATCCAGAATTTCCGGCGTGACGCCGAAGGAGAGATTGGTTTTCTCGGTGCCGCCGATCGACTGGAACACGAGATCCACCGGCGCACCGCTTTCCGCAAGCTTTACGGTATTGGTGACATGAGTCAGCACGCAGCTTTGCGTGGGTATCTCGAAGCGCTGGATGACTTCATCCAGCATTCGCAACAGATCGCCAAGCACCGGCATGCTGTCGGACGCCGGGTTGAGCCCGATCACCGCATCGCCCGACCCCATCAACAAGCCGTCGAGCGTGGACGCCGCCACGCCGCGCAGGTCGTCGGTGGGATGGTTCGGTTGCAGGCGTACAGATAGATGGCCTTCAAGTCCGATGGTGTCGCGGAAGCGCGTGATGACGCGAACCTTGCGCGCGACGGCGATCAGATCCTGATTGCGCATGATCTTGGAGACGGCGGCGACCATTTCCGGCGTGAGGCCGCGCGCAAGTGCTGCGAGCGCCTCGGTCGTCGCCTGGTCGGACAGCAGCCAGTTGCGGAAATCGCCGACGGTCATGTGCGACACCGGCGCGAACGCCTTCGCATCGTGGCTGTCGATGATCAGCCGCGTGATGTTGTCGTCCTCGTAGGGGATCAGCGCTTCTGTGAGGAATTGCTTGAGCGGCACCTCCGCCAGCACGTGGCGCGCCGCCATCCGCTCCTGCGCGGTGGCGGCGCCGATGCCTGCGAGAGTGTCGCCCGAGCGTGCAGGTGAGGCGAACGCCATCACCTGCTTCAGGTCGTCGAAGGCGAACAGTTGCTGGTCGATAGCGGTGCGATAGAGCAACGGTTTTCACCTCATCGGCTGCAGAGGCTTACTCAGCGGGCACGGAGTTCGCGGTGACGCTCAGCATCTCGTCCGGCGCTGCCGCGTCGCGCTGACCCGTCGTCATTCTGAAGTAGGCGTAGGCGAGGGCCATCAGCACGAGGAACAGCAGCGTCAGCATAGCATTGAACCACACCATGGCGAACAGGCAAACGAGCCCGAGTCCGAACGCGATGGCCGGGAACACCGGATAGAACGGCGCGCGGTAGGTCCGGACCAGGTCGGGTTCGCTCTGGCGAAGCTTGAACAGCGCCGCCATCGAGATCAGATACATGATGATCGCGCCGAACACCGACATGGTCACGATGTTGGCGGTGAGCGTCTGCCCGCCGAACTGCACCCATTCGTCGCTGAAGATTGCGATGATGCCGATGACACCGCCCGCCAGCAACGCGCGATGCGGCGTGTTGAAGCGCGGGCTGAGCGCAGCGAACGTCTTCGGCAGATAGCCGGCGCGCGCCAGCGCGAAGATCTGGCGCGAATAGCCCATGATGATGCCGTGGAACGAAGCGATCAGTCCGAACAGGCCGATCCACACCAGCATGTGCAGCCAGCCGCTGTTTTCACCGACCACGACTTTCATGGCCTGTGGGAGTGGGTCGTTGATGTTGGCGAGCTTGCTCCAGTCGCCGACACCGCCGGCGAAGATCATGACGCCGAATGCAAGCAGGACCAGCGTGAGAATGCCCGCGACGTAGGCGACCGGAATCGTGCGTTGCGGATCCTTGGCTTCCTCGGCCGCCATCGCGGCGCCTTCGATCGCGAGGAAGAACCAGATCGCGAAGGGAATCGATGCGAAGATGCCGGAAATCGCTGCGCCATTGAGTGTATTGCTGCCGGCCCAGCCGTTGGCGACGAAATTCGCCATCGACCATCCCGGCGCGACCACGCCCATGAACACGAGCAGTTCGGCAATGGCGAGCACCGTGACGAACAATTCAAAGGCAGCGGCGATGCCGACGCCGATCCAGTTCAGCGCGATGAAGATGACATAAGCTCCGAGCGCGAAGAATTTCGGATTGATGCCCGGAAATTGCACATTGAGGTAAGCGCCGATGGCGAGAGAAATCGCAGGTGGCGCGAAAACGAACTCGACCAGGGTCGCAAAGCCCGCGATGAAGCCGCCGGTCGGTCCGAACGCGCGGCGCGCATAGGCGAACGGCCCGCCTGCATGGGGAATTGCGGTCGACAGTTCGGTGAAGCTGAAGATGAAGGTCGTGTACATCGTTGCGACCAGCACGGTTGCGACCAGAAAACCGAGCGTGCCCGCGGTGTTCCAGCCGTAACTCCATCCAAAATATTCTCCGGAGATCACGAGCCCGACGGCTATTCCCCAGAGCTGAAACGGACCGAGCACTTTTTGCAGACCGGCGGGATGTGACGGGACTTGGGTCGGGGCCATCGGCGTGTTCTCCGTTGCGATGCGAAGAAATATGCAAGGGAGGTGCCATCAGGCCGCGAAAACCCGGCCGGTTCGTGCCGTTTTGTGACAAGAGATTGGGCAGGGGTCATTGACGAGCGGCATTTTCTTGCGGCAAACGGTGCACCAATTCTGACTTGGGATCGATCCAAGGGGGCGACATGTTCGATTTGACAGGCAAGACCGCACTCGTCACCGGCGCGACCGGCGGCATCGGCGGCGCAATTGCGCGCGCGCTTCACGCGCAAGGCGCGACGGTTTCGATCTCGGGCACACGGCGCGAAGCACTCGACACGCTGGCCGGCGAGTTGAAAGAGCGCGTGCATGTGCTGCCGTGCAATCTGTCGGACATGGCGGACGTCGAAACGCTGGTTCCTGCCGCAGAGAAGGCAATGGGCCAGCTCGACATTCTCGTCGCCAATGCCGGCATCACGCGCGACAATCTTTTCGTCCAGTTGAAGGACGAGGATTTTGACGACGTCATCCGGGTAAACCTGACCGCCACGTTTCGCCTCGCGCGCGCCGCGACCAAGCTGATGATGCGCAAACGGTTCGGACGAATCATCGCGATCACATCGGTGGTCGGCGTCACCGGCAACGCCGGGCAGGGCAACTACGCGGCGTCCAAGGCCGGGCTGATCGGAATGATGAAATCCGTCGGCGCGGAATACGCCCGCCGCAACGTGACGGCCAACTGCATCGCACCCGGTTTCATCGCAACGCCGATGACCGACGTTTTGAATGAAAAGCAACGCGAAGGGGTGCTCGCCAAGGTGCCCGCCGGGCGGCTCGGGACGCCGGAGGACATCGCTGCCGCAGCCGTTTATCTCGCGTCCAACGAGGCGGCCTACGTCACCGGCCAGACAATCCATGTGAACGGCGGAATGGCCATGATTTGAGCCTTGTTCCCGCTGGTTTTTTGTCAAGCGGGAAGGCTGCTGGACGCCACCCGGGGCCGTGTGGTCAACTCCGGGGAAGTATGGTAACCGAACGGCAATCGGTTGGGGAAAACGCCATTGCAGGATCGCCAAACCCCGTATATTGCCGTTCCGGCGCTAGCCGCCGTTTCGGTAATCCCGCTCGACTGGCGGGGTACGGGAACGCGTGGTACGGACGGCACGAATTCGTAATTTTTCGCACCGCGAGGGGCTCGTATCGTTTTGCGGTCGAGTTTAATGGAACAAGCACGAGGTTAAACGATGAGTGAGATTGGCGAGCGAGTTAAGAAGATCGTGGTCGAGCACCTTGGTGTCGAGCCCGAGAAGGTTGTCGATGCTGCGAGCTTTATCGACGATCTCGGCGCTGACAGCCTCGACACCGTCGAACTCGTGATGGCGTTCGAAGAGGAATTCGGCTGCGAAATTCCCGACGACGCCGCCGAAACCATCCTCACTGTGGGCGACGCCACCAAGTTCCTCGAGAAGAACGCAAAGAGCTGACGCCAACGCGCAGCCACGACGACGCGCGGCGGGTTGTAATCGAACGACCCGCCGTCTTGCTGTCTTCGTGGCGCTGGTTTGGCGTTGCTGAATGAGTCGGAGATGGACGTATGAGGCGGGTTGTCGTCACGGGCCTAGGCATGGTTTCGCCGCTCGCCAATGGCGTTGAGCCGACCTGGAAACGGATTCTCAACGGCGAAAGCGGTGCAAGGCGCATCGAGCATTTCGACGTTTCCGATCTGACTTGCCAGATCGCATGTGTGGTTCCGCGCGGCGACGGCACCAACGGCACCTTCAATCCCGACGACTGGATGGAGCCGAAGGAGCAGCGCAAGGTCGATGATTTCATCGTCTTCGCGATGGCCGCCGCGACGCAGGCGCTCGACGACGCCAACTGGCACCCGACCACCGAGGAAGATCGCTGCGCCACCGGCACCATGATCGGTTCCGGCATAGGAGGCATCGAGGGAATCGGTGAAGCCGCGGTGATCCTGAAGGAGCGCGGCCCGCGCAAGCTGTCGCCGTTCTTCATTCCCGGCCGTCTCATCAATCTTGCGTCGGGCTATGTCTCGATCAAGCACGGGCTCAAGGGCCCGAACCATGCGGTGGTCACCGCCTGTTCGACCGGCGCGCACGCCATCGGCGACGCAAGCCGCCTGATCGCGTTCGGCGATGCCGACGTCATGGTGGCGGGCGGAGCGGAATCCGCCGTCAACCGGCTGGCCATGGGCGGCTTCTGCGCGTTGCGCGCGATGGCCACCAAGTACAACGACAATCCGACCATCGCGTCGCGGCCCTATGACAAGGATCGCGACGGCTTCGTGATGGGCGAGGGTGCCGGCGTCGTGGTGCTCGAGGAATACGAGCACGCGAAAAAGCGCGGCGCGAAGATTTACGCCGAAGTCGTGGGCTACGGTCTGACAGGCGATGCCTATCACATTACCGCTCCCGCCGAGGATGGCGACGGCGCGTATCGCTGCATGAGCGCCGCGATGAAGCGCGCCGGCGTGACGGCCTCTGACATCGACTACATCAACGCGCACGGCACCTCGACGCCGCTCGGCGACGAGATCGAACTCGGTGCGGCACAGCGGCTGCTCGGCAACGCGGCCTCGAAGGTCTCGATGTCGTCGACCAAGTCGTCCACCGGGCATCTGCTCGGCGCGGCCGGCGCCATCGAGGCAATCTTCTGTGTCCTGGCGATTCGGGATAATGTCGCGCCGCCGACGATCAATCTCGACAACCCGTCGGTCGAGACGGCCATCGATCTCGTTCCGAACAAGGCAAGGCCGCGCGAAATCAATGTCGCATTGTCGAATTCGTTTGGATTCGGCGGCACCAATGCGTCGCTGGTGGTCAGGCGCCTGGCGAATTAAACATTCTAATCTGCATAATGACGATTTCGCGCGACGACCGCGCATCAAGGATTAAAAGCTGAAGGCGGCGTCCCGATTGTCTTCAAGGTTTTGCCGTATTCAGACATAATTTATCTCACGGGCGCGCGTATAACGCTGAATCAACAAGCTAAACTGCCTGCAGGATTTTAGGTTGCTTCGATGAGCCAGAGACCTCCCATTGCGCCCCGTTCGCCCCGCGCGGCGCTCGAGCCCGAGCAGGTGCCGCAGCCGCCGAAGCATTCGCAGCGCGCGCGGAATACCTTCGTCGTCGTCGGTAACGCGATCATCACTTTTCTGATCGTCGCGATGGTTCTGGCCGGAGGTGTCTTCTTCTACGGCAAGAAGACAATCGAGACCAAAGGTCCGCTCACCGAGGACAAGGTGGTCAATATTCCCCCGCGCGCGGGCATGACCGACATCGGCGACATCCTTCAACGCGCCGGTGTGATCTCGGCCGACCGGTGGACGTTTATCGGCAGCGTGCTGGCGCTTAATGCACGCTCGGGCCTCAAGTCCGGCGAGTATCTGTTTCAGAAGAACGCCAGCCTGCGCGACGTGATCAACACCATCGTCGAAGGCAAGGTGGTGCAGCATTCCTTCACGATTCCGGAAGGCCTGACGTCGGAGCAGATCGTCGCCCGGTTGCAGGACAGCGATATTTTCGCAGGCTCGCTGAAAGAGCAGCCGCGCGAGGGCACGCTGCTGCCGGACACCTACAATTTCCCGCGCGGCACCCCGCGTGATCAGGTGATCCAGCGTATGCAGCAGGCGCAGAAGCGCGTGCTCGCCGACATCTGGGCGCGACGCAATCCGGACATTCTGGTGCGCACGCCCGAGCAGCTTGTGACGCTGGCTTCCATCGTCGAGAAGGAAACCAGCAAGGCCGATGAGCGCAGCCGTGTCGCCGCGGTGTTCAGCAACCGTCTGCGTCAGCGCATCAAGCTGCAGTCCGACCCGACTATCATTTACGGCCTTGTCGGCGGCAAGGGCACGCTCGGCCGGCCGATCAAGCGCAGCGAAATCCAGCAGCCGACGCCATACAACACCTATGTGATCGACGGGCTGCCGCCGGGTCCGATCGCCAATCCGGGGCGCGCCTCGCTGGAAGCAACCGCCAATCCCGCCCGCACCCGCGACCTGTTCTTCGTCGCCGACGGCACCGGCGGACATACGTTCACGGAAACCTACGACCAGCATCAGAAGGGCGTCGCGAAGCTGCGCTCGCTGGAGCGTCAGCAGCAAAACGACACCGTTGAGGCTGACGATCAGCAGCCGCCGACCACAGCGGCGACGCCTGCGCCGGGGGCTCCTGCCGCGACGGCAACTCCTGCCAGACCGGCGGCTGCGCCCAAGGCGGCTCCCAAGGGCACCGCGCCGAAGGCTCAGGTGCCATCCAGCATCATGGCAAGCGAGCCGCCCGCGGAGGGTGCTGCGGCGTCACGCAAACGGACCGCCAAGCGCGCGCCATCGACCGCGCCCGCCGAGCCGGAGCCCGGGGAAGAGAAGACGCAGTAGCCTCTGCTGCGTCGCTTGTTAGCTCCCGCGTTCGTTCCCTTGCGCGCTTTCCCGATTTCGGGGACAAGCTGAACCCATGATTTGCCTGTAACGGAGACGATATCGCAATGGCGCTGTCGAGCATGACCGGCTTTGCGCGAAGCCACGGCACCAGCGGACCATATGCGTTCGAGTGGGAACTGAAATCCGTCAACGCCAAGGGCTTCGATTTCCGCCTGCGGCTTCCGGCGGGGTGGGACGACATCGAGGCGCCCGCGCGCAAACGCGCTGCGGAGCTGCTGTCCCGCGGCACCGTCTACGCCAACCTGTCCGTCAAGCGAACCGGCACGGCCACAACCATCCAGATCAATGACGATGTGCTGTCCGCCATCCTGAAGGTTGCGGGCGATATTTCTGCCCGAACCGGCGCAACCGCGCCGAGTGTCGACGGGCTGCTGGCGATCAAGGGCGTGATCGAAGTCGTCGAGCCGGAAAGCGATGAAGCCGAATTGCAGGCGGCGCGCGCGGCTGTGACGGCGTCGTTCGAGCAGGCGTTGCAAAGCCTGATCGATATGCGCAAGCGCGAGGGCACAGCGCTCGGCCAGATCCTTTCTCAGCGCATGGACGAGATCGAACGTCTCGCAAAGCGCGCCGAGGCCGCCCCAGGCCGCAAGCCGGAGGCGATCAAGGCGCGGATCGCCGAACAGGTCGCCGCCTTGCTCGACGCGTCCGATCGTTTCGATCCGGATCGTCTCAGCCAAGAAGCCATCATGATCGCGGCGAAGGCGGACATCCGTGAAGAACTCGACCGCATCGCCTCGCACATCGCGCAGACGCGCGAATTGCTCGGCAAGGGCGGCGCGGTGGGACGGCGGCTGGATTTCCTCGCGCAGGAGTTCAACCGCGAAGTGAACACCACCTGCTCGAAGTCCAACGACATCGAACTGACCAACACCGGGCTTGAGATGAAGAACGTGGTGGAGCAGTTTCGCGAGCAGGTTCAAAATCTGGAATAGGGACGAACGATGGCGGCGGGGGGCACCTTGAAAGGCGTAGAGCGGCGAGGGCTGATGTTCGTGCTGTCGTCGCCGTCGGGCGCGGGCAAGTCCACGCTGGCGCGAATGCTGATCGAGAAAATGCCGGACCTGCGCATGTCGGTATCGGTCACCACGCGCCCCATGCGTCCTGGCGAAGCTGACGGCGAGCATTACTATTTCATCGACAAACCGAAGTTCGACGTCATGGTGAAAGGCGGCGACCTGCTCGAGCATGCCACCGTGTTCGATAACTCCTATGGCACGCCGCGCGGACCTGTCGAGGATGCGCTGTCATCGGGACAGGACGTGCTGTTCGACATCGACTGGCAAGGCACGCAGCAGTTGCGCGAGAAAGCGCGCGACGACGTGGTCAGCGTTTTCATTCTGCCGCCGTCCGCAGCCGATCTTGAAAAGCGGTTGCATACCCGTGCTCAGGATTCCGATGAGGTGATCGCCGGTCGCATGAGCCGAGCCAGCCATGAGCTGAGCCACTGGGCGGAATACGACTACGTCGTCACCAACAGCAATCTCGACGAGGCGTATTCGCAGGTCGTGACCATTCTCAAGGCCGAGCGGCTCAAGCGCGTGCGCCAGACCGGATTGTCCGGTTTCGTGCGCGATCTTCAGAAGCAATTGGAGAAGTAGGACGGCGGGATCGCCCGCCGGTCTTTCCCGCTCTACGCAGCCGAGCGCTTCGACGCCCGCGCCAGCAGTTCCTCGATTTCGTCGGTTGTCTCGTCCAGGACGCGCGGTTCGGGAAGGGTCTCCGCATAAAGCGCGGGCGATGTCACGCGCGGGTTATCCTGCCGGATGGCTTCGCCGGACATGCTCGCATCCCAGATCGGGCGGCGCTGGTTGCGTGCGGGCTGTTCCTCGCGACGGCGCGGCCGGACGTATTTGAAGATCATCGGGCCGACGATGGCTGCGAGCGCCAGAAGGCAAACGAGCAAAGCCAGCAAGACACGGACCGAGAAAGTCTCACTGTCAGCGGTTTCCGTGGCGGTGGCAGGCTGAGTTGCAGCGACAGGCGTCGCCGCCGGTGTGGGCGTGGCAGGGGCCGCCGCTGCAAGGCGGTCCGGTGTCAGGGCAGGCGCTGGTTGAACCGGTGCAGGCGCATTGGCGGGTATTGCGTTCGCTGTAGGTGCATTTGCACCGGATTGATTTTCAGCGGATGCAACGGCAGTCGTCTCCGGCCAGCGCGAGGCGAGATTCCAGCCTTGCCGCGCAGCAGCGGGTTCAGGCGCGGGCTGGACCGCGGCGCTTTGATTGTCTTGGTGAGCGGTGGTGTCGGCGGAGGGCGTCAGCGGGGGCCATGTCGTCTCCGCGAGCGTCGGATCTTCGTCGGACGAGCCTGCCGTCAGTTCGGCGCGGGCGTTCGCAACCGTCTTCTGCATCGGCTTGCTGGCAGGAGGAGCGCCTTCTTCCGCGGCGGCTGTCGGCTTCGTGGTCTTCTTCAGCTTGCCGCCCGCATCCGAGAGATACCAGCATTTGCGCTTGGTGCCTTTTTCGAGCCGATAGTACCAATGCGCCCCCGCAGGGGTCTCGCGCTTCGGCGCGGCGAGACATTCGTTTGCAGGAGCACTTTCAGCGGCGGGTTCTGCGGCCGGCTCGGCGGTCGCCGGCACGGACATGATGCTGAAGATTGAAACGCAGCCGGCGATGACGGCAGGCGCAATGATGGCGGCTCGGTTTGACATTCTGTCCCCCTTACGCAACTCGAAACCAATTCCCTTGCGGCGTTGTCCGGGACAAGTTGGGTCGGAATAGGCCGCAAATCCGGAAACGCTGAGGCAACATTCGGGCGCGGGGTTCCGTCTTCAATTGTGGCGCAGCGGAACCCGTTTTGGTGTAACGAAGCGCGCATATCAGCGTGTTTTCACGCAACGTACGCACTGAACCGAGGACCGATTCTTGATCCCATGGGTTTTGCTGGATACCGCGCAGGTGCCGGGCGGCGGTGAGCTTCGCCTGATGCGCAGAGGCAAGGAATTTTCCATCAAGCTCGGTCAGAACGAGTTGATGAACAGCCGCCTCAGCGGGTCAGAGGAGGCGCTCGCGACGCTGGCGTGGCGACGGGTTCAGCCGCGCAAGAAGCCGTGCATGTTGATTGGTGGCCTCGGCATGGGGTTTACGTTGCGCGCGGCGCTTACCGTGGCTGGGCACGATGCCAGAATCATTGTTTCCGAACTGGTGCCTGAAGTCGTTGCGTGGGCGCGGGGACCGATGGCGGACCTGTTCGGCGACAGTCTGACGGACAAGCGTGTCAGCATCCGCGAAGAGGACGTCGGCAAATTGATAAAGTCGGAGCGCGCGGCCTACGACGTCATTCTGCTCGACGTCGATAACGGTCCCGAAGGCCTGACCCGTGACGCCAACGACGCGCTCTACGATTCGAAGGGACTGACCGCCGCGCGCGTGGCGCTGCGGCCAGATGGTGTGCTGGCGGTGTGGTCGTCGGGACCGAATCCGCGTTTTACGCAGCGATTGCGCAAGGCGGGTTTCAACGTCGACGAAGTTCCGATCCGCGCCACCGGATCACGTAGCGGCGCGCGTCACATGATCTGGATGGCGACCCGGATCGACGGCGGGAAGTAACCGCCGTTAGTTCGTCAGCATGATGCGGCCGACGACCTTGCCTGCGCGCAACTGCTCGATCCATTTCTGCACGTCGGCCATCGGCTCTTCTTTCATCGGTGTCGGCTTGATCTTGCCGGCGCGAGCCAGCGCCATCAGCTCGTGCGCTTCCGACAAGGTGCCGGTGATGAAGCCTTCGATGGTCATGCGCTTGTAGATCCACTGCACCATCGGCAGGCTGAAGTTTCCGCCCATCAGGCCGGACACCACGATCTTGCCGCCGCGCGCCAGCACGCTCATGGCGAAGTTCATCGACTTTTCGTTGCCCGCGAAATCGACGACCGCGTCGAAGCCGCCGTCGGTCTCCTTGAGGATGCGCTTGGCGATGTCCGCCTCTGACGGATCGTAGGCGACCGACGCGCCGTTCTTCAGCGCGGTCTCGCGCGCGTCCGCGCTGAGGTCGGCGACGGAAATCTTTTGCTTGAACATGGCGGGCGCGAACGACAGTCCCATCATGCCGACACCGCCGAGGCCGATCAGCAGCAGGTTTCGCTGCTGCGGACGATTGACGAGGCGCTTCAGCGCGCCGTAGGCGGTGACGCCCGAACACATCAAGGTCGCTGCGACGTTGACGGGCAGGGGATCGTAATCGAGCAGATACTTGGCATCGGGCACCAGCACATGGCTGGCGAAACCGCCGTCGATGGCGACGCCAAGGTAGCGATTGCGCGCGCACAGGTTCTCGTCGCCGTTGAGACAGTCGCGGCACTGGCCGCAGCCGATCCACGGAAAGACCGCCTTCTTGGTGCCGATCAGCGCCTTGTCCACGTCGGGGCCGACTTCATCGACGATGCCCGCGATTTCATGGCCCAGCGTGAACGGCAGCGTCATGCCGCGCGTGGTGTCGAGTTTCTTGCCGCCGCCGAGATCAGCATAACCGTCCTGGATGTGCAGGTCGGAATGGCACAGGCCGCAGCGCTCGATCCGCACCAGAACCTCCCGGCCTTGCGGCTTCGGGGTTTCCGCAATGGTTTCGCAGAGCGGAGCATCGAACTTCACGATGGATTGGCGGCGCAGCACGGCCATTTCAGTTTTCTCCTTGGATCGCCCTTGATTTTGCGGGCTGTATATTGGTCAATTCCCGCGCCATGGCAACAAAGCCGGACACCGGGATCGTCTCCGCGCGGCGCGTCGGCTCGACACCCGCAGCGGCTGCCAACAGCGCGGGATCGACGCCCAGCGATTTGAGGCTCTGACGCAGCATTTTCCGCCGCTGGCCGAAGGCTGCGGCCGCCACGCGCTCCAGCATCCGCCGGTCGCACGGCTCAGGCGCGGCGCGCGGGATCAGCCGGACGACGGACGACGTGACCTTGGGCGGCGGCACAAAAGCGCCCGGCGCAATGTCGAACAGGATCTTGGTTTCCGCCCGCCAGTTCGACAGCACGCCGAGGCGGCCATACGCTTCATCGTCTTCACGCGCGACGATCCGTTCGGCAACCTCGCGCTGAAACATCAGCACCATCATGTCATACCATGGCGGCCACGGCTCGGCGCTGAGCCAGTCGATCAGGAGCATGGTCGCGATGTTGTAAGGCAGGTTGGCGACGATCTTGGCGCGCTCGCCGTTCAGATGCGGGCGCGGATCGAACGTTGTCGCGTCGGTGTTCACGATGGTCAGCCGCCCGGGGTAACGCTGCGCGATTTCTTCAAGCGCAGGGATAGCGCGCTCGTCGCGCTCGACCGCGATCACGCGCCTGACGCCTTGCGCTAGCAGCGCGCGAGTCAGCCCGCCGGGACCGGGTCCGATCTCGACGATGGTTGCATCTTCCAGCGGCGCGGCAGCGCGCGCGATCCGCGACGTCAAATTGAGGTCGAGCAGGAAATTCTGGCCGAGCGATTTCCGCGCCGATAGTTCATGACGCCGGATGACATCGGACAGTGGCGGCAGATCGTCGATGGCGCTCATGTGCCGGATGCCGACGCCATGTGCGCGGCGAGACGCAGTGCCGCGATCAGGCTTGACGGGTTGGCGCGGCCGGTGCCCGCGATGTCGAACGCGGTGCCGTGATCCGGCGAGGTGCGGATGAACGGCAGTCCCAGCGTCACGTTCACGCCGTCGTCGAACGCGATGGTCTTGATCGGGATCAGCGCTTGATCGTGGTACATGCAGATCGCGCAGTCGTAGGTTTTTCGCGCAGTCTCATGAAACATGGTATCGGCGGGCAGCGGTCCGCGCACGTCGATGCCGTCCTGACGAAGCGCGGCGACAGCGGGTGCGATGATCGACTGGTCCTCGTTGCCGAGCGAACCGTCTTCGCCGGCATGTGGATTGAGTCCAGAGACCGCGAGGCGAGGGCGGGCGATACCGAGCCGCGCCTTCAGATCCGCCGCGACGATGCGTCCCGTTTTCACGATCAGATCGCTGGTGAGTTGCGTGATGGCGTCGCGCAGCGGCAGATGGATCGTCACCGGTACGACGGCGAGTTGCGGTGACCACAGCATCATCACCGGATGCGGCACCGTGCCGTTCACGGCGGCGGCAAGCTGCGCGAGAAATTCAGTATGACCCGGATGGGAGAAACCCGCGCGGTAGAGCACGCTCTTGGCAATCGGATTGGTGACGACCGCACCGGCGCGTCCGGCAATCACATCGGCCACCGCATGCCGGATCGATGCAATCGCAGCCGGCGCGCTGCTGTCGTTTGGCTGGCCCGGTTTCGCCGTCGCCGTAACGCCGGTCTTTACCACCGGAAGCGCGTCGACGAAGATTCCCGTAGCGCTCTCGGGGCTCGCTTCGGCGGTCTCGACGCTGACGCCAAGCGCACGCGCGCGGTCCGCGATGAATGCGCCGTCGCCGATCAGATAGAACGCGGGAAGGTCGAGTTCACGCCGCCTGAGCCATGCCGCGATTGCGATGTCAGGACCGATGCCCGCGGGCTCGCCGATCGTCAGAGCCAAAGCTTTGCTGATGGCGGCCGTGGTCATGGACGCTGTATCGCTGTTGCACTCAATTGTTGCGCATTTCGATCATGGCGCCCTTGCGGACCTCTTGCAGGTACGACTTGGACTTGGCTTCGTATTTCTCGCTGGCGATTTTTTCCCGTGCCGCGCGCTTCGCCGGGGTATCGGCTCGGGTCGTCGGCTTGCGGCTGCACAGCGCCACCATCTCAATGCCCTGTTTGGTCACTTCGGGAGGCGTCAACTTGCCGACGGGGGTCTTGTCCAGAAGTTCGCGCAGGTTCGGCGGCAAATCCGCCGAGGTCTTGGTGATCTGGTCGCGGATCGCGCCGTCCCGCATTGCGCGGAACAGCGACTGCGCTTCGTCGCACGATTGGATTCGGCCGCGAAGCGTCTCCGCTTCCTTGCGACGCGATTCGATGACGGACGACGGTGAGCCGCGAGGCACGATTAGAACGATCGGGCGCACGAGATATTCGAAACTTTCAGTCTCGGGCTTGTCGCCGGATGATTCGCCGATTCCGGCGAGTTCCTTTTCGGGTACCAGAAAGCTCGACTGGAACCTGCCGCGCACCAGGCTGTTCCAGGTCATATCGGCCTGGATGCGAAGCTTGAGCGTCTCCGGGCGGATGCCTTTGCTTTCCAGCGTCTTCGTAAGCTGGTCGCTGTTCATGCGCATACGCGAGGCCATGTTTCCAAATGCAGCGTCGACATCGGATGCGGACAGGTTGAGACCGTACTTCTTGGCTTCCTTGATCTTGACCTTGTCGTTGATCAGTTCGTCGAGAGCCTGCTGACGTGAGATGCCTTTTTGTGTCGTCAGCTGCACGAGCTTCATGCGCTGATCGATGTCGGAATTGGTGATGGCCTCGCCGTTCACCATCGCGGCGATGGATTGCGCCATGAGGATGGATCCGAATCCTGATGCCAGAAGGAATGCGGCGGCGAGCAGGGCCGCCCGTGTGGTGCGAAGAAGCAAAGTCGCGGTCATGGTCAAGCCCGTCGTGGCCAGGTTGGAGGTTCCAGAGCGCATACCGTCATATCAATCCCGAGTTTGCGGCAGCAATGCGCGCATCTGATTAATTTTCATCCGCGCAACGCCGGATGACGGAAAAGTGCGCGCATGTTCCGCGCTGCTTCTCTACCGGGGTACTACTGTGACGTGTTGAAAGACGTGCCGCCGATGGTGCGCAGGCCAATCTGCAACATGATCCGGTGATCGGTGACGGGGGTCGTGTTGTTGAACGATGTGTATGCGTAATCCGTGATGTAGTTGGCCGCGATGATGAAGCAGTCGTCCACGTATCCCGCGCCGATGATGTACTGGTTGACCGTTTGATTCGTGATGTCGTAGCGCAATCCGCCCGACACCATCCAGTTCGCAGCGACCTTGATCGAGCCGGTTCCCACGACGCCTTCGCGGCGCGTGAGGAAGCCGAGTTCAGGCTGTGCGTCGTAGTTGCCGTACAGCAGGCTCACCGCGAAGCGGTCGAAATTCGCCCGGCCTTCGAGTTCAAAGCGCCGCACCGCGCCGGAGGCCTCGTCAATGCGGGTGCGGGCGATCACGCTGTAGATCTTGTTCGGTTGATAGGCGATCCGGCCGACATAGTCGGAGCGCGCAGTCTCCAGGCCGCTGGCGATACCGGTGTTGGTCAGATCCTGCACGGCGAACGAGTTCAGGCCGAACAACTGGTAGGACTGTCCGAACAGCACGTTGACGAAACCGCCGCGGTCGAATTGCGTGGTCGCCTGAACGCCGACATTGGCGCGGCCGCCGCCTTCAACGCGATCCCAGCCCGAGAACTTGTCGACACTGAACAGATTGCTGTCGTCGAACGTGAAGCTCTGCGCGTCCTCATTGGGAAGGCGGCCTGCATTCGATTCGTTGGGACGGATGATCAACTGGCCGATCGGCTCGATTGTCGTCGTGCCCCATGGCTGCACGTTGATGAAGGGATAGCGATACTCAAGCCCGACGGTCGGCATCAGGCGCAGGTTCTGTACCGAGCCGGTTCCGAGATAGTTGGCGACACCCGGCTGGTTGTAGATGTCGGCGGTGATGACGTCCGCGCGCATCGACGCGAACGGGGTGAAAATCTGGCCGATCGGATCGGTGAACGACCGCCGCCAGGACACCTCGCCGGACAGCCGCGTGTAGTCGCCCGCGATGCCGCGCAGCAGGCAGTTGGCCGGCGTTTTGAAGCGCGGGTCGGCCGACGTCGGCAGGCACCATCCGTTGGTCTGCGCAATCGTCGTGATCGGATCGAACGAGGCGGTGTCGCGGCTGAGGCTGGTGAAATTCGCCTTGTAGCTGAATTCGCCGCCGAGGATGTTGCGGTTGAGGACGTTCGAATAATCGACGACAGGATGGACGATAGGAATCTGGCTCTGCACGTCCGCGGCGGCGTAGCCGAGGAAATGCATGATGCGCGCGTCGAAGTAGCTGCGGTTGCCGACGCCGGTCAGATAAATCTGCGAGAGGCCCGTATCCGGTACCAGAAGGAATGAACTCAGCGCATTCCGGTAAGGACCGAGATTGTAGTCGTAGAAGAACGCCTTGTCGGAAACGGCGACGGCGTCCCAGCCCCAGACCCATTTGTCGTTCAGCGCGAACTGACCCTTGGTGTCGATGCCGCCGCGGAATTCGCGATCGCCCGGCTGGCCTGCGAATGGAGCCTGGTCGTCCTGCCTGATGCCATAGGCGCGGATTTCGTAGGCGCCGTTGATCAGGCGCTGACGGAACTCGCCCTGCATCAGCAGGCCCTGGCGGGTCGTGTAGCGCGGCGTCAACGTCAGATCGTAGTCCGGAGCCAGCGCGAAGTAGTACGGCACTTCGACGCTGACACCGTAACGCGTGGTCTGCGAGTAGCTTGGAATCAGGAAGCCGCTCTTGCGCTTGACCGACGGATCGGGCGTCGAGAAGTAGGGCAGGAACGCAATCGGCTGACCGAAGAACTCGAGGCGCGCATCCTCGAAGTACAGCATCTTCTCGGTCTGGTTGTGAATGATGCGTGCGCCCTTGACCTGCCACAGCGGCGGCTTCTTCGGGTTGTCCTTACAGGCCGCGCAAGCCGTGTAGACGCCGTTCTGGAAAACCGTGATGTCGCCGCCGGTGCGATCGGCGCGCGTCGCGGCCATGCGGGTCTGGTCGGCCGTGTCCAGCCGCAGCGAATCGACGAAGCCGTCGCGATAGTCGTCGGACAGATCGAGCAGGTTGGCGTAGGTCACCCTGCCGCCGGCGTCGGTCAGCCGGACATTGCCTTCGGCATGAAGACGTTTCGTCTTCTGGTCGTAAGTGACCTTGTCGGCCTCGAGTGTCGATCCGTTGTAGTAGATCTGAACGCCGCCGACCGCCGCGACGCGGGAGTTGTTGTAGTCGTAATTGACCTCCGCCGCCTGCACGAGCATCTGCCCGTCATTGGCCTGGTTGACCGGTTTCGGCCGGGGCGTTGCGGGAGGGCGCGGATTGTACGTGTAGGTCTGCTGCGCAGTTGCCGGGGTGGCCGTGATCCCGCCGATTCCGGCCGCCAGGAAGAGGCCCAGAACAGCAGACATGAGGGGGCTTTGACGGCGCAAGCGAGTGCGCCGCCTGAACGCAGGCGTCCGTCCTTGGAGGGCGGCGACAACGGCCACTACCCGTCCTCCTGGTACAGCAAGGCCAAAAATCCCGAGAGGCCGCCCACGCATACGGGTAGCCACGCGGCAGCGAGCGGATGCATCAACTCGGCCTTACTTAAATCCTCAGTTACTTTCGACAGGACATAGAGCAGAAACCCTGCTGCAACGCCACTTAAAACCATCTTTTGCACGCCGCCGAAACGGAAGAACCGGAGGCTTACGGCGGCCGCGAGCAGCACCATTGCGGCCAGTAAAAATGGGCGCGCGATGAGCTTCTGATACTGGAGCCGGTATCCGGCTGTGGCCTGTCCGGAGTTCTCCGACGACTTGATGTAATCCGGCAGTTGCCAAAATGACACAGTTTCGGGGGTGGAGAAGCTGTTCCGGACCTGAGCCAGGGTGAGAGTCGTGCTCAGGGCGAGGGTGTCCTGTTCAATGGGCGGGTTGTCGAGTGTGTAGCGCCGCACCCCCGTGAATACCCAACGGCCCGGTTCGAGGACGGCTTCCTTGGCCTCGATTCGCTCCTTGAAAGCACCCGACGGGTCGTACCGGAACACGGTCATGCCGGAGAGGAGAGCGCCCTGAGCCTGACTTCGGGCGGCGTTGATGACGCTCTGTCCTTCGCTGGTCGACTGGTTGATCCAGAAGCCGGCACCCTCCGGATTATTTTGCGCCCGGTCGGTGAATATCCTGGTCTCCATCCCCTTGGCGCGTTCGAGCATCTCCGCCGACATCGGATTGTAGAGCACCGTGGCAAACAATCCGAGAGCGAG
This sequence comes from Afipia sp. GW821-FHT04G03, assembly GCF_059419985.1. Classification (NCBI taxonomy): domain Bacteria; kingdom Pseudomonadati; phylum Pseudomonadota; class Alphaproteobacteria; order Hyphomicrobiales; family Nitrobacteraceae; genus Afipia; species Afipia sp. GW821-FHT04G03. The sequence continues at coordinate 239,570 of NZ_JBWKSV010000001.1, forward strand.
AGCGCTGAGCAGTGCGGGGGTCGTGAATTGCCAGGCGGAAATACCGGAGGCCCGCGCGACCACCAGTTCAAGCCGCCGCGACAGCGCCAGGAACGAGATCATCGCGCCGATCAGGATGCAGAACGGCATCAGCTTCTCGAGCGACAGCGGCACGCGAAACAGCGCCGTCTGCGCGACGAACAATCCGGACACGTTGGGAAGTCCGCCGGCGCGGCGCATCAGTTCAATGTAGTCGACGGTGATCACCAGCACGAAGATCGCAGCGAACGTCGCGATCGATGCGATCACGAAACGGGCGGCGAAATAGCGTGCGAGAATTGTCGTCACCATGCGCGTGATCGCCTCATGCCGACGCCGGCCGCCGGGCGAGCCGTGCGGTCGAAAAAAAACAGGCGGACGACCGGGTGGTCGTCCGGAAAGCGGCGGTGTCGATCGACCCCATCAGGCAGCAGTATCCCCAACTCCAGCCGGTTTAGGCCGCGCGCCCAGACCTTATTGCAAGGTCCCCCATGGGCGCCGGCCCCGATATTCCCGGCACATTTTTATTTCATAGCATCCCTTTGATCGGTCAACAAAATGGCCGACCTGAGGCTGAGCGTAGAGCACGGTTAATAAAACGTTTGACGTGGCTTTCCGGCCACGCGGCCACAGCCGAATCCGGTCGCCTTGCGGACATGCTTCCCGCGCGCCCAGCGCGCTTGGCAGCACGCTCAGGAAAGCGTCATAGTGCGCCCGTCTCATTCTTCGAATCCGGATTCCCGCTGGATTCTGTCCCTTAAGCTGCGCAAGCCGCGATTATCTGGAGGATTTGCTTATGACCGACGCCGTGAAGGTCGGCTTCGTACCGTTTTCCGCTGCCCCACGCGGCGTTCTGGTGGTTTTTTGCGACGACACGCTGAAATTCGGCCCGGCGACAAACAAGGCGTTGGGGGCTACCGCGAATGCCGTCAAACGCGCCGCGTCCGCGAACCAGTTCAAGGGAAAAAGCGGCGCGACGCTGGACATTCTGGCGCCCGAGGGGCTGAAAGCCGGGCGTCTGATCGTTGTCGGTGCAGGTAAGGTGGCTTCGCTCAAGGATGGCGATTTCATCAAGTTCGGCGGCAAGACTGCCGCCAAGATCACCGCCGGCACCGAAGCCGTTACGATTCTCGCCGAGCTTCCATCGGGTGCGATGAAAGCATCGCAGGCCGCGGCGATTGCGTCGGGTGTCCGCCTGCGGGCCTATCGATTCGATCGCTACAAGACGACGAAGAAGGACGGCGACAATGCGCCGCTGCGCGCGCAATTCTCTGTCGCGGTCGCCGACGTCGCCGCAGCCCGCAAGGCATTCGCGCCTGAGAATCACATCGTGGACGGCGTGCTGATCGCGCGCGAACTGGTCAACGAACCGCCGAACGTGCTTTTCCCGGCGGAGTTCGCGCGGCGCGCGAGCCAGTTGCGCAGGCTCGGCGTGAAGGTCGACGTTCTCGACGTCAAGGCGATGACCAAACTGAAGATGGGCGCGCTGCTCGGCGTCTCGCAAGGCTCCGAACATGACGGCCGCACCGTCATCATGCGCTGGAACGGCGGCAAGCCCGGCGAACAGCCGATTGCCTTTGTCGGCAAGGGCGTTTGCTTCGACACCGGCGGTATCTCGATCAAGCCGGCCGGCAGCATGGAAGACATGAAGGGCGATATGGGCGGCGCTGCCTGCGTTGTCGGCCTGATGCATGCGCTCGCCGCGCGCAAGGCCAAGGTCAATGTCGTCGGCGCGATCGGCCTGGTTGAAAACATGCCGGACGGCAACGCACAGCGCCCCGGCGACATCGTGACATCAATGTCGGGCCAGACCATCGAGATCATCAACACCGACGCCGAAGGCCGGCTCGTTCTCGCCGACGTGCTCTGGTACGTCGCGAAGAAGCACAAGCCGAAGTTCATGGTCGACCTCGCAACGCTCACGGGCGCGATCATGGTCGCGCTTGGCGTTGATTATGCGGGGATGTTCTCGAACGACGACAAGCTCGCGGAGCGCCTGACCGCCGCAGGGCAGGCGACCGGCGAACGTGTGTGGCGGATGCCGCTCGGGCCCGAATACGACAAGCAGATCGATTCGCAATTCGCGGACATGAAGAACACCGGCACCCGCAACGGCGGCTCGATCACCGCGGCGCAGTTTCTGCAACGCTTCGTTGACGGGACGCCGTGGGCGCATCTCGACATTGCCGGCACCGCGATGGGGGTTCCCGCATCGGACCTCAATCGCAGCTGGGGATCGGGCTACGGCGTGCGGCTGCTGAATCAGCTGGTCGCCGACAATTACGAGGCGAGAAAATAGACCTGCGGAATCGTCATCCTGAGGCGCGAGCACTTGCGAGCCTCGAAGGATGACGCGACAAACGCGTGAGCCGCCGCCCTTCGAGGCTTGGCGGCTCCGCCGCCGCGCACCTCAGGGTGACGGCAGGCCAGTTGAAAGATTCAGGCACGCGATGACCGAAGTCCTGTTCTATCATTTGCAAGACACGACGCTTGAGAAAGTGTTGCCGTCGTTGCTCGAGAAATCTCTCGAGCGCGGGTGGCGTGTCGCGGTGCAGACCGGTTCGGAAGAGCGCGCGGAAACGCTCGACGCGCATCTGTGGACGTATCGCGAGGATTCGTTTTTGCCGCATGGAACGTGGCGTGACAGTGACGCCATGAACCAGCCGATCGTGCTGACCGTGGACGACGGCAATCCCAACAACGCCAATGTCAGGTTCGTCGTCGATACCGCGGGTCTGCCCAAGGATTGCGCAACCTATGACCGGGTGGTGATGGTCTTCAACGGAGACGACGAAGAAGCACTCGGCGCGGCGCGTGCCGCTTGGTCCGACGGCAAGTCGCGCGGACTGGATCTGACCTACTGGCAGACCGACGAACGCGGCAAGTGGCAGAAGCGCGCCTGAACGCACGAACGCGAGACTGGAATCGCTCTCATCTGACGGATCGCCGCGCGTCACTCCGTCATTAACAATACAGTCTTTTTTCGTTGACCTGACCGGCAGTTAGCCACCATGGTGCCGCAAAGGGGTGGTGCAAGGCACATGTGCGCGGCGGCAAGCGGGATGTTCCATCATCGCGGCTGAAACCGCGCAAATGATTGTTTAGGCATTTGTTTTAGAACATCACCTGGTTTCAGAAAGCGCATGATTGGCGCTGAGTTAGTGTGAGAACGAATTTGGACCTCCCGCGTAAAACCATTCCTGCAAGACAGTTGGTGGCCCTCTTAATTGTGGCGCCGATGGTCGCTGGCTGCGGCGGGCTGTCCGATTTCTCGCTCAAGGATCAGCAATGGTTCGCGCGGCCGGGCCGGATTTTCAAAGGCGGCAACACCACCATCGAAACGCCTCCGCTGAGTGCGTCGAAAGACGTCACGCCGAACGATCTCATCAGTTCCGATGGCCAATGTCCGGGAATGCCTGCGCAGAGCGCGCCGGCCGATGCCAACGCATCGACCGACGGACAACCGGTTCAAGTCGCAGCGCCGGTCGCGCTCGGTCATACCGAATGCGATGTCGCGCGCGCGATTCCGGCAGCGCCCGATAATGTGAACCTGTCGAACAATACGCGCGGCGATCGCGTCGCTGTCATCACCTGGACGCACGGACCGCGGCCAGGCGCTTATACCTTCACGTCGGGACGGTTGACCTCGATCGAGCGCGTCGCTGCGCCGGAACCCGAGAAGCCCGTGCGCGGCGCGAAGAAGCGGCGCTCGTAAGCTCGCTTTCAGTTTTCAAAGAAAATCAGCCCGCCGTCTCTTCGTAAGACGAACTTGCCGCCAGCCACTCGTCTTCGGCGCGCTGCAGCGCGTCCGCGGCGCTTGCCCGCGCCTTGGTGAGCTGCGTGGCCTGTTTGGGATCGCGCTTGAACAGATCCGGCAACGCCAGCGCGGCGTCGATCTTTTCGATGATGCCGCTGATCCGCGCGATTTCGTTTTCGGCATTCGAGATTTTCTGCTTGAGCGGCACGCGCTTCTCGGGCTTGGCCCGGGGCGCTTTCTCCCGATCGCTGCCACGGTCACGGCTTGAGGCGCGCATCCCGCGCGCGGTCAGCACCGAGCGGCGGTAATCGTCGAGATCCCCGTCGTAAGGCGTGACCTTGCGGTCGGCCACCACCCACAACTGATCGGCGCAGGACTCGATCAGATAACGATCATGCGAGACCATGATGATGGCGCCGGGAAACTCGTTGATCGCTTCGGCCAGCGCGGCGCGGCTGTCGATGTCCAGATGGTTGGTCGGCTCGTCGAGGATGATCATGTTGGGGCCGTAGAACGTCGCGAGCCCGAGCAGCAGCCGCGCCTTCTCGCCGCCGGACAACGAACTGACCTTGGTGTCGCCGGCCTTGCCGGAAAACCCGATCGCGCCGACGCGCGCGCGCACCTTGGTTTCCGGCGCGTCAGGCATCAGCCGACGCAGATGGTCGTAGGACGAGCCGTCGAGATCGAGTTCGTCGGTCTGGTGCTGAGCGAAGTAACCGACCGACAGGCTGGCCGCGCGGATGACCTTGCCGGAGAACTGCGGCAGTTTGCCCGCGAGCAGTTTCACCAGCGTCGACTTGCCGTTGCCGTTGGAGCCGAGCAGCGCGATGCGGTCGTCGTTGTCGACGCGCAGCGTGACATGATTGAGCACGGGCTTTGCCGGATCGTAACCGACCGACACGTCGTCCACGGCGATGATCGGCGGCGAAAGAAGTTTCTCAGGCGTCGGGAACGTGATCTCGCGGACGTCCTGCGTGACGAGCGCCGTGACCGGCTTCATCCGTTCGAGCATCTTGACGCGCGACTGCGCCTGCTTGGCCTTGGAGGCCTTCGCCTTGAAGCGATCGACGAATGCCTGCAGCCGCTTGCGCTCATCGGTTTGGCGCTTGGCATGTTTGGCGTCGAGCATCTCGCGCGTGGCGCGCTGCTCCTCGAATGACGAATAGGTCCCTTTGTAGAGCGTGAGCTTGCCGCGATCGAGATGCAGGATCTGATCGACCGAGGTATCGAGCAGGTCGCGGTCATGGCTGATGACGATCACGGTGCGCGGATAATTCGCGAGATGGTCTTCGAGCCAGAGCGTGCCTTCGAGATCGAGATAGTTGGTCGGCTCGTCCAGCAGCAGCAGGTCGGGGGCAGCGAACAATGTTGCCGCCAGTGCCACGCGCATGCGCCAGCCGCCGGAAAATTCCGAGCAGGATCGCGCCTGATCGGTGGTGGAAAATCCAAGACCTGAGAGAATGGCGGCGGCGCGGGCAGGGGCTGAATGGGCGTCGATGTCCACGAGCCGCGTCTGGATGTCGGCGATGCGGTGCGGATCGTGCGCGGTGTCTGCTTCCCGCAACAACGCATCGCGCTCGAGATCGGCCTTCAGCACCACGTCGATCAGGCTCTCGGGGCCGTCTGGCGCTTCCTGCGCGAGGCTGCCGACGCGCCAGCGCGGAGGAATCGAGATCGAACCGGTTTCCGTGGGCAATTCGCCGCGAATGGCATGAAACAACGTCGATTTGCCGACGCCGTTGCGGCCGACGAAACCGACGCGTGCGCCGGGCACGATTTGCACCGTGCTGTGGTCGATCAAAAGGCGTCCGGCGATTCGGACTGATATTTCATTCAGGGAGAGCATGGCGGGCTTTTACGAGACAGGCCGCCGAACGCAACAGCTTTGTCGGGTCGATTTATGACGGTGGCGGCCGTTTTGGCGGCCACCGATCAGGTTTTCGCACGCATTCGCGCGGGCATTGTCACCCGCGGAACGGACTCAATGGGTTTCCGGGGACATCTCGGGGACCAGCGATGGCGCCCGTTCACGATCGAGTTCCGGAAGACGTGCGATGAGCGTACGCAGGCGTTGCGACATGTCGGGTTGCTCGCGCAACGCGTCGCGCAGCTTCTCGCCGATACCTTGCCACACGGCTTCACTGTGAATGTGGTCGAGACGGACATCGGGAGCGTTTAGACGGCTCGGCATGGCCAACTCCAAAATTCATTTCAACTTCTATTCAATATCACGGGACCAATGCGATGGAGCGCCGTTCGTTCATGTGTTTCGTATGCATGGTTTGGAATCGGTAAACATTTATGTTTCTGGAACCGGGAACTCCGGTCAAAAAAATCCCCCGAGCAGGTTGCTGCCGGGGGATCCGAAGTCTGGGAGGATGAGATCGGGTCAGAAGCAGACGTTCACGACGCGGTAGCGGAGACCGTAAGGGGTCTCGACGAGCCGCTTCACATAGCAGCCGCCGTAGCCGCCACCGTAACCGCCGGCGAAGTAGCCATAGCCGCCACCCCAGTGGCCGTGGAACCCGTGATGATGGTGATGATGCTTCCAGCCTTTCGCCGAAGCGGCGGTGGGCATCATGGCAGCGGTGGACAGAGCGGCGATCGCGGCCAGTCCAAGAACGAGTTTGCGCAACATGACAAGTCTCCTTGAGTTTGGCGCGGGGCGCCTGTGGTGTCCCTGCTTGTCTGTCGGCGGGCCGCTGAAACCGGTTCGAGACGGTTCACGCTGAGAGGTGCGACAAAAAAGACCGGCCGCTTTGGGCGGCCGGTCTGTCGTCATGGAATCGGATTGTTTCGCGGACTAGCAGCGGTTCACCAGCCGGTAGCGATAGCCGTAAGGCGTCGCTACGAGACGGCGCACGGTGCAGCTGCCGTAAGCGCCATAATAGGCGGGCCGGCCATAACCGTAATAACGTCCGCCGCCCCAACCGCGGTGACCGTAACCACCACCGTAGCCGCCATGGCCGCCGTGCCAACCGCCGCCACCGCCGCCCAGGACGCCGACACTTTTCCACTCCCGAGCCGAAGCATCGGTCGAGCTGAGTGCGGCTGTGCCGAGCGCGGCGACTGCGGCGCATGCAAGAGCGAGTTTACGCAACATGCTGTTCTCCTTTTTGGATTTGATTTCGAGACCCGAGTGACAACGCCCGGACCTCCCGGAAGGTTCAATTGCGTGACCCTGACCGGATCGATGTTCCCATCCTGCACCCGCAACTCTGAACAGGGTCCTGACAGATCGCTCACAAGGCATTCATGTCGATGACATCGCGGTAAGGTTTGGCGCCGCGCCAGAGCGGAGGTATCAGAGGCGGGGTGCCGTCAACCCGGCCTCGCTGGTGGTATACCAGCTTGCCGTGGCACCACCGCGCCGTTATAAGCGCGACAATCTTCCCAACACACTTGCTTCAAGGACAGTACCAATGGCGATTGAGCGCACCTTTTCGATCATCAAACCCGACGCGACCGCGCGCAATCTGACCGGCGCCATCAACGCCATCATTGAAAAGGCCGGACTGCGGATCGTTGCGCAGAAGCGCATTCTCATGACCCGCGCCCAGGCCGAGACCTTCTACGCCGTTCACAAGGCGCGTCCGTTTTTCGGTGAACTCGTCGACTTCATGGTTTCCGGACCGGTCGTGGTCCAGGTTCTCGAAGGCGAGAACGCGGTGCTAAAGCATCGCGACGTGATGGGCGCGACCGATCCGTCGAAGGCCGCTGAAGGCACGATCCGCAAGGCGCACGCCAAGTCGATCGGCGAAAATTCGGTCCACGGTTCGGACGCGGCGGAGACCGCGGCAATCGAGATCGCGCAGTTCTTCGCCGGCAACGAGATCGTCGGTTAATCCATAAAAAATTGTAACGGGGCGGGGGCCATTTATCGTGAACTGGATAGCGCAGATATTCGATCCCGCCGCCCTTGGCGGTCTTATCACTCAGTTCGAAGCTGAGATTCAGCAGCCCCAGTTCTGGGTCGCGCTGACCAAGATCATCTGGATCAATGTCCTGCTGTCTGGCGACAACGCGCTGGTGATCGCGCTGGCGTGCCGCGGGCTGCAGCCCAAGCAGCGCGTCTGGGGCATGGTGTTCGGTGCAGGCGTCGCGGTTTTGTTGCGCGTCATCTTCACCTTCATCGTCGTGACGCTGATGACGATCCCGTTCCTCAAGCTGATCGGCGGGCTCGCGTTGATCTGGATCGCGGCGAAGCTTCTCGTTCCTGAAAAAGAAGACGAGGAGGGCGTGCAGGCCGCTGCTCACCTGTGGGCCGCGGTGCGCATCGTCGCCATCGCCGACATCATCATGAGCCTCGACAACGTCATCGCGGTGGCCGCAGCCGCCAACGGCAGCGTCGTGCTGATCATCCTCGGTCTGGCTATCAGCATTCCGATGATCGTGGCGGGCGCCGCCCTGATCATGGCCCTGCTGGATCGTCTGCCGGCGCTGGTCTGGTTCGGCGCCGCCTTGCTCGGATGGATCGCTGGCGAGGTGATCGCCACCGATCCGGCCGTCGCACCCTGGCTGCATCGCGTGCTGGACGGCCATATCGCGCTCGATGTCGATACCACGTCGACGATGTTCGGCTTCGCCAAGCATCTCAAGTTCGGCGGCGAGGTCGGCGAAATATCGCTGGCACTGCTCGGCGTCGTTGTCGTGCTGACGATAGGCTCGATGTGGCGGCGTCGCGCATTGCGTGAGCAGCACGCCGAGGTCTCAGCGGCGGCGTAAAGCGTTATACGCAAACTGATGTCGTCCCGGCTTTCGCCGGGACGAACACGTGCATCGGCCGCGTGTATCTGAATTTTCTCGTCGCAATCACTTCCCGCGATGACGCGGAAGCCAGCTCACCACTTCAGCTCGACGCCAAGCGTGCCCTGGTGCGATTCGAAGCCGTCGCGGAACCTGCCGTCGTAGTTGGCATAGAACCTGACCGCGTTGCTGTAGATATAGGACGCAGCCGCGCCGGCGTCGGCGCCGTTCCGGCTTTCGCGAATGCCCTGCACGGTGATGGCGTTGTTGTTCACGAGGCTGACCTGCACCGAGCCGACGTTCTGGGAGAAGTTGTCCACGAACTTGCCGTAGGCCGATACGTCGAACGCCTGCTGGCCGATGATCCAGTAGTGGCCGACCTCGGCCCCCGCCAGCACACGCGCGCGCTCGCCGTGCGCCTCTGCGACGCTCACCGGCTGCAAGCCGCCGACCTCGCTGAAACGGTCGGTGCGCGCCGAAACGTATTCAAGCGCGACCTTGGGCACGATGCGGCTCTGACCGAAGGAATAGTTGTAGTTCAGTTCGCCGAGCACGCCGTCGATGCTGCCGCGGTAATTGGCGAGGGCGCCTCCAAGCGGCGTTGCCCGGATTGAACTGATACGGGCAAAGCCATGCACGGCCGCTGCCGCCACAGTCCAAGGGCCGTTGGTGTAGGACGCGTTGACGCCGATCTGGGTCATGCCCAGCGAGGCGCTTTGCAGCGCGATCGGAACATCGATTTGCGTGCGGCTCTCGTCGGCGGAGAAGCCGACATTCAGGCCGGGCGCGACGGTTGCGCCTATGCCGCCGACAACGCCGAGCGCCTTGCGCCGGTCGCCGACGAATGTTCCCTGCGCGGCGGTGTGCGCGCTGAGGCCGTAGCCTTCGGCCCAGGTCCGGTACAGCGGTTCGGCAGTGCTTTGCGACGCGCCACCGCCGCCGGAATTATCGCGCGCGGCGAATCCGTAAGTGGCCTCGCGGCCGAGGCGTTGCAGGAAGCTGCTGCCGATGTCGAACTGGGCGGCGTGGGCGGCGAAATGAGAATTGTTGTCGGTGGCGTCGGGAAAGACGGGAGGCGGGACGAACTGCGCGTTGGCGTTCGAGGCTGCGCAAATAACGCCGGCCGCGGGCATTATCGCGAGCAGCAATTTCATTCGGCTCAGGCTCGTTCGCGCCGCTGAAATTGTCATGACAACCGGAACTCGAAATGGATTTGCTGCAATGGCGTCCAGCGATTTGCCCTGAATCCACTGCTTGCGTCAATGTTTCGGGGCGGATCGGGTGGGCCATAGCCGTCCTCTGTGGTGGCGTGGCCACAGAGGACGGGAGGCCTGACCGGGCTTCGCGGCAACGAAGCAGATGCTATGTCGGTCGCGTCTAGATAACCGCCGGCGAAATCAGCGTGTCATCTGGGCTACCGTTCGCGTCGGTCTTGCACACGCCGTTCTCCAGCCGTGTGCCGCCGCTTGCGACCAGGCGCAGCGCATCCGGATAGATCTGATGCTCGACGCCGAGTACGCGTTTAGCCAGCGTGTCGGGTGTGTCATCTCCGAGCACGGCGACCGCGCCCTGCATCACGATGGGGCCGGAATCCATTTCCGGCACCACGAAATGCACCGTCGCGCCGTGAATCTTGACGCCATCCGCAAGCGCGCGCTCGTGGGTATCCAGTCCCTTGTACGACGGCAGCAGGGCCGGGTGGATGTTCAGCATCCGGCCGTCCCACTGTTTGACGAACCATGGTGTCAGCAACCGGAGAAACCCGGCGAGACACACCAGATCGACGTTGTGCTTGAGAAGGGTATCCTGCAACGCGCGCTCGAACGCTTCGCGATCCTTGCCGAATAGCTTGCTCTCGATGGTCGCGGTTTCGATCCCGGCACCGGAGGCCTTGGCGAGGCCGCCCGCGCCCGCGATGTTCGACACCACGAGGATAATCTCGGCGGGGAAGTCCTGCGCTTTGGCCACGTCGATCAGCGCGGTCATGTTCGATCCGCGCCCCGAGATCAGAATGGCGACGCGGCGTTTTGCCATCTCAGTCCGCCAGATCGAGGTGGCCGTCATAAATGACGCGCTCGTCGCCTGATGCCTCGACGACTTCGCCGAGATCGACGACGCGCTCGCCGGCACCTGCGAAAATCTCCATCACCTCGACAAGCTGCTCGCGCTTGACGATCGCGATCATGCCGATGCCGCAGTTGAAGGTGCGCAGAAGTTCGAGTTCGGCGATGTTGCCTTCCGCCGCCAGCCACTTGAACACCGGCAACACTGGAACGGCAGTCAGATCGATGCGGACGCCGAGATGCTTCGGCAATACGCGGGGAATGTTGTCGGTGAAGCCGCCGCCGGTGATGTGCGCGAGGCCCTTGACCGCGCCGGTCTGGCGGATCGCCGCGAGACAGGATTTCACATAGAGCTTCGTCGGGGCGAGCAGCGCGCCGCCGAGCGTCATCACGGGCGCAAACGGCGCGGGCGCGTCGAATGTCACGCCGGATTTCTCGACCACCTTGCGCACCAGCGAGAAGCCGTTGGAATGGACGCCCGAGGAGGCGAGGCCAATCACCGCGTCGCCCGGGCCGATGTCCTTGTGCGGCAGCAGTGTGCCGCGCTCGGCTGCGCCTACCGCGAAGCCCGCGAGGTCATAGTCGCCGTCCTTGTAGAGGCCGGGCATTTCGGCAGTCTCGCCGCCGATCAGCGCGCAGCCGGATTCGCGGCAGCCTTCCGCGACGCCGGCCACGATCGAGGCGGTGGCCTCGGGGTCGAGCTTGCCGCAGGCAAAGTAATCCAGAAAGAACAGCGGTTCCGCGCCCTGGACCACGAGATCGTTGACCGACATCGCCACGAGGTCGATGCCGATGCCGCCGTGGATTCCGGTCTCGATGGCAATCTTGACCTTGGTGCCGACGCCGTCGGTGGCGGCGACCAGAACGGGATCCTTGAAGCCCGCGGCCTTGAGGTCGAACAGGCCGCCGAATCCGCCGATTTCAGCGTCGGCGCCCGCCCGCGCGGTGGCGCGCACCAGCGGCTTGATGAGGTCCACCAGACGGTTTCCGGCGTCGATATCGACGCCGGCGGACGAATAGGTCAGGCCGGATTTTTGATCGGTCATGCCAAGTTTCCGAGAGTATGCCGGTGGTTACGTCGGATTTTGCGCTGGCGCAATGGCTGGCGGGGCGGCTGTGCATAGCTATGTAGAACGTTCGGGCACTGGGCCGCAGTCCCGTGTCCTAGGCAAGGTCGCACCGGGCCGCTACAACAATGGGGAGCCGGGAAAAGTCGCGTGAATCTGCCGAACATCATTACTTTGGGCCGCATCCTGCTGGTGCCGGTCATCGTCTGGGCCATCGCGTCGAACCAGATGACCATCGCCTTCGTCATCTTTGTGGTGGCGGGGGTCAGCGACGCCATCGACGGCTTTCTGGCCAAGCGGTTCAACATGACCACCGAGATCGGGGCGCTGCTCGATCCCGTCGCCGACAAGGCGCTGCTGGTCTCGATCTATGTCACGCTCGGAATCTCCGGCGATATCCCGCGCTGGCTTGTCATCCTGGTGGTGTCGCGCGATTTCATGATCGTGGGCGCCGTGATTGTCTCGTGGATTCTCGACAATCCGGTTCCGATGAAGCCACTGATGGTGTCCAAGCTCAACACCGTGGCGCAGGTGTCGTTCGCAGCGCTGGTGCTGGCCTCGCTCGGCTTCCAGTTCAATGCGTCGCCCTACGAGATCATTCTGGCGGGTTGCGTGACGGTCTTGACGCTGCTTTCGGTGTCCTTCTATCTCGTGGAATGGGCACGGCACATGAGCGCGACCGCGCCGATACCGTGATACACTTCAAAAGCAGCATGTTGCGTAGACCGGGTGGTTCGGTCAGGAGTCTTGCTTGGTAGCGCGCGTTCGCCCCCGTCAGTTGGCCTTTGCGTTGCCGCACGCGGAAAGCCTGACGCGCGACAACTTCATGGAAGGCTCCGCCAACGCGCAGGCGCTGGCGCTGATCGATGCGTGGCCGGACTGGCCGAACCGCGTCATGATGCTGGTCGGCCCAGAGGGCTGCGGCAAAAGTCATCTCGCATCGATCTGGGCGGCGGAGGCAGGCGCGCGCTCGGTCGCAGCGCATACGCTGACGCCAGACAACGTGCCGGACGAACTCGCCACCGGCGCGCTGGTCGTCGATGATCTTGACCCGGCGTCGTTCGATGAGCGCGCGCTGTTTCATTTATTGAATCTCGCACGCGAAGACGAGGCCTATGTCCTGCTGACGGGACGGACGTTGCCGTCCTTGTTCCCGGTGGACCTGCGCGACCTGCGCTCGCGTCTGCGCGCGGTGTCGGTGGTGACGCTGACGCCGCCGGACGACCAGTTGTTTCGGGCGCTGATCGTCAAATTCTGCACCGACCGCCAGATGAGCGTGGACGACAGCATCGTGAGCTACCTCGCAACCCGGATCGAGCGTTCTTTCGCTGCGGCGCGGCACGCGGTCGAATTGCTGGACAGCGAGGCGCTGCGGCAGCGCCGGCCGGTGACGCGGGCGCTGGCTGCGGAAATCCTCAAGGACACTGCGGCCTGATCGCGCAGGGACTTGGTCATTAACCTGTCCTGGCCCATCATGTCATCGAACTGTCATGACGCTGGCACATTGTCTCCGTGGAAACCGTCCACATTACGGGCTGTTGATGTGAATAAGGTCTCGCTTTATGGATTCCGCGCAAGCTATTGTTAGAAAAGAAGAAACCGAAGAAATTACGGTTCCGGCATCAATTGGGTCAAGTTCCGATCGCTTCATCAACCGCGAGCTTTCGTGGCTTCACTTCAATCGCCGCGTGCTTGAAGAGTCGGTCAACCTCAACCACCCGGCGCTGGAGCGGGTCCGGTTCCTGTCTATTTCCGCCAACAACCTTGACGAGTTCTTCATGGTCCGCGTTGCGGGTCTCAAGGCTCAGGTCCGTGAGGGCATCAACGAGCGCAGCCCGGACGGCTCGACGCCCACCGAACAGCTCGCGAAGATCAACGAAACGGTCTCGAAGCTGGCCAGTGACCAGCAGGAGATCTGGCGCGACCTGCGCAACATCCTGTCCGGAGTGGGCATCGTCCTCGTCGACGGCAAGGATGTCAGCAAGACCGAGACGGCCTGGATCGAAGATCACTTCCTCCACAATATCTTTCCGCTGCTGACGCCGCTGGCGATCGATCCCGCGCATCCGTTCCCGTTCATCCCGAGCCTCGGCTTCACCATCGCGCTGCATCTGGCGCGGGTGTCCGACGGCAAGGCGATGAATGCGCTGATCCGCATGCCGGGCAAGATCGACCGCTTCATCCGTTTGCCTGCCGGCAAGGATGGCTCGGTCCGCCTCATCACGCTGGAGCAGGCCACCGGACTGTTCATCGGGCGGCTGTTCCCGGGCTACACCGTCAAGGGGCAGGGCGCGTTCCGCATCATTCGCGACTCCGAACTGGAAATCGAGGAAGAGGCCGAGGATCTGGTTCGCCTGTTCGAGTCGGCGCTGAAACGCCGCCGCCGCGGGTCGGTGATCCGTCTTGAGATCGAAGCCCATATGCCTGACGAACTGCGCGCATTCGTGCAGCGCGCCCTGTCAGTGCCTGACGACGACGTGCTTCTTGTCGACGGCGTGCTGGCCATGAACGAACTGTCGCAACTGACGCGGCTCGACCGCCCCGATCTCGAGTTCACGCCTTATGTGCCGCGCCATCCCGAGCGCGTACGCGATCACGGCGGCGACATCTTCGCGGCGATCCGGCAGAAGGATCTGGTCGTCCATCACCCGTATGAATCGTTCGACGTCGTGGTGCAGTTCCTGCAACAGGCGGCGCGCGATCCCGATGTCGTCGCCATCAAGCAGACGCTGTATCGCACCTCGCGCGATTCACCGATCGTGCGGACGCTCGCCGAGGCGGCGGAGGCGGGCAAGTCGGTGACGGCGCTGGTCGAACTGAAAGCGCGTTTCGACGAAGAGGCCAACATCCGCTGGGCGCGCGATCTTGAACGCGCGGGCGTGCAGGTGGTCTATGGATTCCTCGAACTGAAAACCCACGCCAAGCTGTCGCTGGTGGTGCGCCGGGAAGGCGCCGGGCTCACGACCTACGTTCACGCCGGCACCGGCAACTACCATCCCGTTACCGCGCGCATCTACACGGACCTGTCGTACTTCACCTCGGACCCTGTGATCGCGCGCGACGCCGCACGCGTCTTCAACTACATCACCGGCTATGCCGAGCCGCGCGACATCGAGAAGATGGGCGTGTCGCCGCTGACGCTGCGCAAGCGGATGATCGAGCACATCCACGGCGAGAGCAACCATGCGCGCCATGGCAAGCCGGGTGCGATCTGGCTGAAGATGAATTCGCTGGTCGATCCGGAGATCATCGACGCGCTGTACGAAGCCTCGCAGGCCGGGGTCTCGATCGATCTGATCATTCGTGGAATCTGCTGCCTGCGGCCCGGTGTGCCGGGCTTGTCGGAGAACATCCGGGTCAAATCGATCATCGGCCGGTTCCTGGAACACGGACGAGTCTATTGCTTCGGCATGGGCCACGGCCTGCCGAGCGCGAAGGCGGCTGTGTATATCTCCTCCGCTGACATGATGCCGCGCAATCTGGACCGCCGGGTCGAGGTGCTGTGTCCGTTGCAAAATCCGACGGTACATCAGCAGGTTCTCGAACAAATCATGGTCGCGAACCTGAAAGACAATGAACAGAGCTGGCGATTGTTGCCGGATGGGTCGTCAACACGTATGAAGGCCGCGAAGGGCGAAGAGCCCTTCAACGTGCACAACTACTTCATGACGAACCCGAGTCTGTCAGGCCGTGGAAAATCGCTCAAAGAATCTTCGCCACGTCGCCTTACGCGCCGTTCGGAGCGTTAGCGGCGCGAAGACCGAATCCGTGGCCCCGGCATCCAGTCGCGAGTCTCATCGCACAGTTCGCAAACCGTCCCGGACGGTGGCTGTCATCGACATCGGGTCGAACTCGGTTCGTCTTGTTGTCTACGAAGACAAGACGCGCAACCTTGCGCCCGTGTTCAACGAGAAGACGTTGTGCGGTCTCGGCCGCGAGGTGCAGTCCACCGGATTGCTGGCGGCCGACGCGGTCGAAAAGGCGCTGGCTGCGCTGAAGCGTTTCAAGGCCCTGTGCAAGATCATGAAGGTCGGCGAGGTCCATGCGATCGCGACCGCGGCCTGCCGTGATGCGACCAACGGTCCGGACTTTATCGCCAGGGCCGAGCGCATCTGTGGATGCAGCATCGAAATTCTGTCCGGCGCGCGCGAGGCGAAACTGTCCGCGCTCGGTGTGGGGTCGGGCGTCTACAAGCCCAATGGTATTGTTGGCGACCTCGGCGGCGGCTCGCTCGAACTGATCGACATTCGCGGTCATCGTATCCGCACCGGCGTGACCCTGCCGCTCGGCGGACTTGCGTTGCAGGACATTTCGCAGAAATCCCTCAAGAAGGCCGAACGGATTGTCGCCGCCGACCTCACCAATCTTCCGGCGCTGAAGGCCGGCAGAGGACGCACGTTTTACGCCGTCGGCGGAACGTGGCGCGCGCTGGCGCGCATCCACATCATCCAGAGCGGTTATCCGCTGCGGGTGATGCACGGCTATACGATCCCCGCAGCAGATGCCCTCGATTTCGCGCGGCGGCTTCGCCGTCTCGCCGCCAGCAACACGCTGGCCGATATAGAAACAGTTGCGGATGCCCGCCGTCCGCTGCTGGCCTACGCGGCGCTCGTGCTCGAATACATTATCCGTATCGCGAAGCCGAAGACCATCGTGTTCTCGACCTACGGCGTCCGCGAAGGCTTGCTCTACGAGATGTTGCCCGAGAAGGAGCGGCAAAAGGACGGGTTGATCGCGACGGCGCATACGCTGAACGAATTGCGCTCGCGTTCGCCGCGTCACGCGGACGATCTGATCGCGTGGACCGACAAGTTGTTCCGGGTTGCGGGTCTGCGCGAGAACGAAGACGAGAAGCGGTTGCGTCATGCGGCGTGCTGGCTGTCCGATGCCGGGTGGCGCGCGCATCCCGATTATCGCGGCGAGCAGACTCTCAACCTCATCACCAACGGCAACTTCGGCGCCGTGACTCACGAAGGCCGGGCGTTTCTGGCGCTCGCTATCTATTATCGCTACGCAGGACTGAACGCCGAAAACGATGCGCCGGAAGTCGTGCGCGCGCTGGTGCCGCCCGCGATGGTCGAACGCGCAAAGCTGATCGGCGCGACGTTCCGCGTGGCCTTCATGATCTCGGCTGCGCAGCGCGGTGTGTTGTCCCATACGCATTTCCGCAATCAGGGCCGGAAGCTCATTCTTGTGTTCGACAAGCGCGCCGCCGATCTCGCCGCTGACCGCGTGACCAATCGCTTCAAGCAATTGGCGCGGCTGATGGGGCGCACCGGCGCGATCGTGAAACCCTAGGGCACGATCAAGGCGCAAACAGCCCTTTTGCGTTGGCACGTTTGTCGCATGACGTGCCGTCAGCCGATATCAACCGAGCCGGAATGACATGAGCAACGCCACTCTCGACCGCGCCGTGAAAGAAACCGTCGACGAGATGGTGAAGCGGGCGGATCGCGGCGACGTCGCGGCCTATATTCCCGAACTGGCGCAGGTCGATGCCAATTCCTTCGGGCTGGTCGTGGTGGACACGAATGGACATGTCGCCGCGGGTGGCGATGCCGACACGCCGTTTTCCATTCAGAGCATCTCCAAGGTTTTCACGCTGACCCTCGCGCTCGGCATGATCGGCGACAAGCTGTGGGAGCGCGTCGGCCGCGAGCCGTCGGGCAGCCCGTTCAATTCCATCGTCCAGCTTGAGCGCGAGCGCGGCATTCCGCGCAATCCGTTTATCAACGCCGGTGCGATCGCCGTGACCGATGCGATCCTGTCCGGACATCAGCCGCGCGAGACGCTGGGTGAAATTCTGCGCTTCCTGCATTTTCTCTCGGGCGACGCCTCGATCAAGATCGATGAAGCGGTCGCAGCGTCCGAGCAGCGCACCGGATTCCGTAACATCGCGCTCGCCAATTACATGAAATCATTCGGCGTGCTGGACAACCCGGTGGACTTCACGCTCGGCGTCTACTTCCATCACTGCGCCATCGCCATGTCGTGCCGGCAGCTTGCGATGGCGGGGCGCTTTCTCGCTCATTCCGGACGCAATCCGTCGACCGGATTTCTGGTCGTTCCGCCGGAACGGGCGCGGCGCATCAATGCCGTGATGCTGACATGCGGGCACTACGACGGCTCGGGTGAATTCGCGTATCGCGTCGGCTTGCCGGGCAAGAGCGGCGTCGGCGGCGGCATCCTGGCCATCGCACCGGGCAAGGCATCCATCGCGGTGTGGTCGCCGGGTCTCGATGCCAACGGCAATTCGCGGCTCGGGCGGGTGGCGCTGGAAATCCTGAGCAAGCGGCTCGGGTGGTCGATCTTCGGGGCTTAGGTTTTTTAGCAGCCTTCAAAGCGAAAGGGCCGAAGCATGTGCTCCGACCCTTGTCATATCGTGCGTTTCACCGGGCTGCGTGGCCCGGGCGTCAGATCATCCGGCGGCATCAGTGCTCGCTGCCACGGTTGGCTTCTTCGATGGCCTCGTCGTGATACCAGCCGCTGCCGGTCGAAACGCGCGCGTATTCGATAGGGGTCTTGGCTGGCTCAAGGCGGTTGCTGAGTGCCGCGCGGCCCCCAACTGGGAACTGGTAGATCTTGGCCGTCGGTTGGGTCGAATTGGGTGTCATTCCGGTCTCCTCTCGGTGTGCGCGTCGGCGCCTCGAGATCTGATATAGTTGGAACGCACGTCTTTTGCGCGGTTTGCCCTAAATAAAGCAGGCAAATGCATACAATTTGCGCAATCTCGATTCTGCGCCTTCACTCAGCATGCGCTTGAAATGTTAACGCCCTCGCACTTGAAGAGTTTCACGGTTTTCGGCGTGTCAGTGCTGCCGCCACCAAACGAGGCAGGTGTAAAAACTGGCGTAAAAACACGCACCAGCGCAAACAGCGTCCGCGAATCACCTCGCATCGGGTGTCGGGAAATCCGGCCCGGCGGTCTGTGGACAGAGCCCGGATCGCGTGCCGCCAACGTGCGAGTTGGCATATTAAATGCTTGTTAAGGCGCAGCCGTTTGCAGCCGGAACTTCCGGAAGCTAAATCGGCCGGGAATTTAGCACCGCAATCCTTCACTCAAGAGAGATCGCAATGACAAAGTACAAGCTCGAGTACGTCTGGCTCGATGGCTATACGCCGACCCCAAATCTTCGCGGCAAAACCCAGATCAAGGAATTCGACGCATTTCCGACGCTTGAGCAGCTCCCGCTGTGGGGCTTCGACGGAAGTTCGACCATGCAGGCCGAAGGCAGCAACTCCGATTGCGTGCTGAAGCCGGTCCGCGTTTTCCCGGACGCCGCGCGCACCAATGGCGTGCTGGTGATGTGCGAAGTCATGATGCCCGACGGCAAGACCGCGCATCCTTCGAACCGGCGCGCGACCATCCTCGACGACGAGGGCGCATGGTTCGGCTTCGAACAGGAATACTTCTTCTACAAGGACGGCCGTCCGCTCGGTTTCCCCACCGCAGGCTATCCTGCGCCGCAGGGCCCGTATTACACCGGCGTCGGCTACAGCAATGTCGGTTCGGTCGCGCGCAAGATCGTCGAGGAGCATCTCGACCTCTGCCTCGCCGCCGGCATCAACCATGAAGGCATCAACGCGGAAGTCGCGAAGGGCCAGTGGGAATTCCAGATCTTCGGCAAGGGCTCCAAGCGCGCCGCCGATGAAATGTGGATGGCCCGCTACCTGTTGCAGCGGCTGACCGAGAAGTACGAGATCGACATCGAGTTCCACTGCAAGCCGCTCGGCGACACGGATTGGAACGGCTCCGGCATGCACGCCAACTTCTCCACCGAGTACATGCGCACGGTCGGCGGCAAGGAGTATTTCGAAGCGCTGATGAAGCAGTTCGACAAGAATCTCATGGACCACATCGCCGTCTATGGCCCGGACAACGACAAGCGTCTGACCGGCAAGCACGAGACCGCGCCGTGGAACAAGTTCAGCTACGGCATCGCGGATCGCGGCGCGTCCATTCGCGTCCCGCATTCCTTCATCAACAACGGATACAAGGGCTATCTCGAAGATCGCCGTCCGAACTCGCAGGGCGACCCGTACGCCATCGCTTCCCAGATCCTGAAGACGATCTCGGAAGTGCCGGCCGGCGCCAAGGCAGCTGCTGCTTAAGGCATGATCCCGAAAAGTGGGAACCGGTTTTCGGATCAGATCATGCCCGCTTAAGAGAGATTGTCATCTCACGATCGACATGCCCGAGCCATGAGTTACCCCTTTTGGCTCGGGTGATAGCCGGGGAGGAAGTTCGTGGCTTCCGCCCCGGCTTTGCTTTTGTGCGAAACATCACGCGACACGTTCAAACCCGGAAATCGGGTGGAAGGTGGTTCGCGTTTGACCTAATTCCGGCTCACCAGACAGGGAGCCGATCATGGTCGCAGCAGCAAAAATCAAAACCACCAGTCCGTCTGAATCTGCGCGCGTCAACGCGATGGACTGGCCACGCATTGCCACGCATCTCGACGGCAATGGCTGGGCGGTGCTGAACTGCCTGCTGTCCTCGGATGAGTGCCGCTCGCTCGCTGGTCTTTACGGCGAAGACGGAATTTTCCGCAGTCATATCATCATGGGTCGGCACGGCTTCGGACGCGGTGAGTACAAATACTTTTCCTATCCGCTGCCGGACCTGATCGCCGGTTTGCGGACAGCTTTGTATCCGCAGCTTGCACCCATCGCCAATCGCTGGAACGAAGCGATGGGAATCGACGTTCGCTATCCCGCCGAACATGCCGATTTCATCAAGCGTTGTCACAAGGCCGGGCAGGCGCGGCCGACGCCGCTGCTGCTTCAGTACGGCGAGGGCGACTACAATTGTCTGCATCAGGACCTGTATGGCGAGCACGTATTTCCGTTGCAGGTCGCGATCCTGCTGTCGGAGCCCGGTGCGGACTTCACCGGCGGCGAGTTCGTGCTGACGGAACAGCGTCCGCGGATGCAGTCGCGCGCGGCGGTGGTGCCGCTGCGCCAGGGTGATGCGGTGGTGTTCGCGGTGCATAACCGTCCGGTGCAAGGGACACGCGGCACGTATCGCGTCAATCTCCGGCACGGTGTCAGCCAGCTGCGCTCCGGCCATCGCCATACGGTCGGCATCATTTTCCACGATGCGAAGTGACATGATCCCGAAAAGTGGGAGCCGGTTTTCGGATCAACTCATGTCTAACCAAGAATCATGACCATGGATTTATTTGATGCCATTGAAAGCGAACCGCGCGATGTGCAGCTGGCGCCCGGCGCGATGCTGCTTGCACGTTTCGCGCGGGCGTTCGAGACGCCCCTGATCGCCGCGATCCACGGCGTGATCGAGTGTTCTCGGTTCCGGCACCTGATCACGCCGGGCGGCCATCGCATGTCAGTGGCGATGAGCAGTTGCGGCACGGCGGGATGGGTGAGCGACCGCACGGGATATCGTTACACGTCTGTCGATCCCGATACCCGGCAACCGTGGCCGCCGATGCCGGCGGTGTTCGCCGACATCGCGTTGCAGGCGGCAGCGAAGGCGGGCTTCGCCGATTTTCGTCCCGATGCCTGTCTCGTCAATCGCTATGAACCGGGCGCGAAGCTGTCGCTGCATCAGGACAAGGACGAACTGGATTTCAACGCGCCGATCGTATCGGTGTCGCTGGGACTGCCTGCAACGTTTCTGTTCGGCGGCATGAACCGGAACGACAAGACCTCGCGTTATCGGCTGACCCATGGCGACGTGGTGGTGTGGGGCGGTCCGGCGCGGCTCGCCTATCACGGTGTGCTGCCACTACCCGATGGCGAGCATTCCTTGCTCGGCCGTCAGCGGATCAATCTGACGTTTAGAAAGACGCGCTAACGTGCTTTTGTCGCAAGACGCGCTGAAGCCCACGGTCACATGAAGCCGGGATTGCGCGGCAAATAACAGGTCCAGTCTCCGAAGTCGCCGGACGACATCAACAGCATCGGAAAGGTGATACGCATTCCGTGATCGACGGCCACACCGAGGGCTGCGTCGCTGGTGCCGGGAATGAAAGCCGTCACCTGTTGGGAGCCTTGTTCGGCCGCGAGTTTCAGCGCGGCCTGGAATGCTCCGCGCATGACGGCGGGCCGAGTGACGGCAAGCGGCCCGATATGGCCGTCGGGATTGACGTAGACATAACCAACGCAATCGCTTCCCGAGCGCAGAATGAATCCTTTCATCGCAGCATCGCCCATGAGGTATCGATGATGTTTCTCGCGCGATATGCCCAGCGCGTGCGCATCGATCCCGGTTAGACTTTGCAGATCGGCGGTCTCGACCGGATCGTTGCGCAATGACGTATCCTGCAAGCGCGCCAGCAGGGTTTCGCGCGAGACCCTGAAAAAATTGAGCGGAAGTCTGGGGAATAGCCCGTGCCGGATGTAGAGACCCTGCGACACGGTGTTGAAAGCGAAGGTGATCAGAGCCTTGTGGGTAGCTCTGTTCCTTTCCGCATGTGCCAGGGTTCGCGCGATGAGTTCATTGCCGATGCCGCGGCTCTGTTGATCCGGAGCCACGAACAGTTCCGCGAGAAACCACAGGTCGCCGCAAACCCAGCTGAATGAGAAGCCGAGAATTTCTCCATTGTCCTCGGCAACCCACAGGCCATCGGGATCGTCCCGCAGGGAGAACAACTGGAAATGCGCCGGCCGCAACGACGCCATTTGCCCAAACCCGTGGCGCTGGGTGAGGTCGTTGATGCTGCGGACAACGAGTTCTTCGGCCTTATCCAGTTCGTGTTCGCGAGCTGGCCGGTATACGATGGACATTGGACGCTCCTATTGCCGGAATGCACTAGGTTTGTTCCCGCTCGACCCGCACCACGCGGCCCTTGTCGATGGCAAGCGCAAGGCGGCCCTTCTTCAAGGCGAGCGCGGCCTCGCCGAACAGCTCACGCCGCCAGCCGTGTAGCGCGCCGACGTCGGCGTTGTCGTCGGCTGCGATCTGTTCGAGATCGTCCACCGTCGCAATCACCTTGCTGGCGACGGCGTGGCGCTCCGAGGTCATGCGCAACAGAACTTTCAGCAGTTCCACCGTCGCGCCGCCGTTGTTATTGCCGCGCGGCTTGTCGAGTTTCGGCAATGTGGTGAGGTCACGCGCGACGCCGCGCTTCACCGCGGCGACGATGTCCTGTCCCCATTTCGATTTATCGAAACCCTTCGGCAACGAACGCAGGCCCGCGAGACGCTCGAGTGTGGTGGGTGCATGCGTGGCGATGTCGCCGATGGCGTCGTCCTTCAGGACGCGCGAGCGCGGCACGTCGCGGGACTGTGCTTCCTGTTCGCGCCATGCGGCGACTTCCATCAATACAGCGAGTTCTTTCGGCTTGCGCACCCGCGTCTTGAGCCGCTCCCAAGCGCGCTCCGGATGGAAGTCGTAGGTGTTCGGCGAGGTGAGGATTTCCATTTCCTCGCTGACCCAATCGCTGCGTCCGCGCTTCTTGAGGTCGGCGTCGAGCGCCGTGAACACGTCGCGCAGATGCGTCACGTCGGCGACGGCGTAAGTCATCTGCTCCTGCGTCAGCGGGCGGCGCGACCAGTCGGTAAAGCGATGGGTCTTGTCGAGCCGCGTGCCGGTGATGCGCTCGACGAGCTGATCGTAGGCGATGGAATCGCCGTAGCCGAGAACCATGGCCGCGACCTGGGTGTCGAACACCGGATGAGGAATGATCCCGGCGCGGTGAAAGATGATTTCAATGTCCTGCCTTGCGGCGTGGAACACCTTGAGCACCGCCTCATTGGCCATCAGCTCGAAGAACGGCGCGAGATCGATGCCCTCGGCGAGGGTGTCGACAACAGCCGCTTCCTCCGCGCTGGCCATCTGCACGACGCAGAGCAGGGGGTAATAGGTGGTTTCGCGCAAAAACTCGGTGTCGACGGTGATAACGCTG
Organism: Afipia sp. GW821-FHT04G03; assembly: GCF_059419985.1. Lineage (NCBI taxonomy): Bacteria > Pseudomonadati > Pseudomonadota > Alphaproteobacteria > Hyphomicrobiales > Nitrobacteraceae > Afipia > Afipia sp. GW821-FHT04G03. The sequence goes on from NZ_JBWKSV010000001.1 coordinate 263,091, forward strand.
TGTTTGGCGAGACGTTGGCAGAGGGCGGCGAGTCCGCTGGTGGTGGTGATAATTTCCATGCGGCTTAATACCGCCTTGAGCGAAATTATCCATGCGAAAATCGGCTAATCGGGCAGGACCACAGAACATGGCAGGGAACGGCCACTATTTCGCGCCGGGCCGGCGAGGCTCCAGCCGCGATAAAAACCTCTATCGCGATGCACTATCCGGGATGAAATGAGCCGTGAAGGAGGGCCTTCTCGTTCGGGCTCCCCCGCGATCGAATGAACCCGGCGCGCTGCGCGCGCGACCAATGGGCATTGTCGATATGAATTTGCGGGAAAGTCGCGATGGCCCAGAAATGTCTTGTCCGGCTCAGTGTTCTTGGCGCACTGGCCGTCGTGCTGGTGCCTGCGATCTGTTCGGCGAACCAGTTGAACATCCATCCCGCGATTCCAGTCAGGCCTCAGATCAATCTCAGCCCGTCGCTTCATATGGACGCCCGGTCGCGCAGTTTCGACAACATCGATCTGTCCGAGACCTGCCGTCCCGACGAGCGCCTCAGGAAAGGCAAACGCGAGCGTCGCTGCCGGCAGGAGCGTTAGGCCTTATTCCGCAAGGTGAAACTCAAGGGTGTCATGCGTTGTCGCGAAGGGGCTGCATTCCTCCGCGTGGTGTGATGTGGTGCGGCTCCACAGCCGGGCCTCGTCACCATCATGATTACCGATCTGGATCACGCCGTCGTTCTCGTTCGCGACATCGAAGCTGGTGTCGCGGGCTATCAGACATTGCTCGGCCGCGCGCCGATGTGGCGCGCGCAAAGCGATGGCGCGGCCACCGCGATCTTCGTGCTCGCCAATACGGCGCTTGAATTGATGGCGCCCGCAGGTGAGGGCGAGACAGCAGATCGCGTTCGCGCGGCGCTCGACAAGCAGGGCGAAGGTCTTGCCAGTCTGGCGTTCGCGGTCGAAGACATCGCCAGCGCGCATCATCGCCTGACGCGGCTCGGCCTTGCGCCGGACGCGATTACCGAAGGCCGGAGCCAGGACGTTGCTTCGAGCCACACGATAACGTGGAAGCGCACGCGCGCCGCGGCAGCGCCGACGCACGGCATCCGGATGTTTTTCATTCAGCGCGACGAATGGCTGGCGCGGTCGCCGGAGACGGCTCCCGCCAGCGTTGATGCGCTCGATCATCTGGTGATCGCAACGCCGGATCCCGAGCGGGCCGCAGCGCTGTATGGCGCGCGGCTTGGGCTGGACATGAAACTCGACCGGACCATTGCCGCGTTGCAGACGCGCTTCCTGTTCTTTCGGGTCGGCGGCCTGGTGTTCGAGATCATCCACAGCCTCAAGAACGGCAAGGGCGACGGTCCCGACAAGGTTTTCGGCCTGTCGTGGCGGGTTGCAGACGTGGAAGCGACACGGGCGCGGCTTACTAATTCCGGTGTCGAGGTCTCCGAGCTGCGCGAGGGCCGCAAGCCCGGAACGCGGGTCTTTACGGTGCGGACGGGCACCTTCGGGGTGCCGACCATCGTGATCCAGCAGGGCCAGCGCGACGACTAGGGGCATCGTCAAACTGCTCGTTGTTTTTCTTGAGTTTTTTCCAAGTTTTGGGGCATTTGAGGCCCACCATCCGGTTGCCGCGTTCCCTTCGCTCGGCTAAACCCTGCGCGCGCACCACTAGCGCCCATACCCCCTGATTCTTGTCTCTGACGCCGTTTTCCAGGATTTTCATGCATCGCTATCGTTCCCACACCTGCGGCGCGCTCCGCGAAGCCGACATTGGTCAAGAGGTCCGGCTGTCCGGCTGGTGTCACCGCATTCGCGACCACGGCGGCCTGCTGTTCATCGACCTGCGCGACCACTACGGGATGACGCAATGCGTGGTGGACCCGGATTCCAAGGCTTTCGGTCTGGCCGAAAAGCTGCGTGCTGAATGGGTGGTAAAGATCGACGGCAAGGTGCGCCGCCGTCCCGAAGGCACGGACAATGCCGACCTGCCGACCGGCGCGGTTGAGCTGTTTATCGCCGATATCGAAGTGCTGGGCGAAGCGGCCGAATTGCCGATGCCGGTGTTCGGCGATCAGGAATATCCTGAGGAAATCCGGCTCAAGTACCGCTTCCTCGATCTGCGTCGCGAAAAGCTGCACCAGAACATCATGACGCGCGGCGCGATTGTCGACTCGATGCGCGCGCGGATGAAGAAGGCCGGCTTCTTCGAATTCCAGACCCCGATCCTCACCGCGTCGTCGCCGGAAGGTGCACGCGACTTCCTCGTGCCGTCACGCATTCATCCCGGCAAATTCTACGCGCTGCCGCAGGCACCGCAGCAGTACAAGCAACTGCTGATGATGTCGGGCTTCGACCGCTACTTCCAGATCGCGCCGTGCTTCCGCGACGAAGACCCGCGCGCCGATCGTCTGCCCGGCGAGTTCTATCAGCTCGATCTCGAGATGAGCTTCGTCACGCAGGACGACGTGTTCGCGGCGATGGAGCCGGTGATCACCGGCGTGTTCGAGGATTTCGCCAAGGGCAAGCCGGTCACCAAGAAGTGGCCGCGCATTCCGTTCGCCGAAGCGCTGCGCAAATACGGCAGCGATAAGCCGGACCTGCGCAATCCGCTGGTGATGCAGGACGTCTCCGAGCACTTCCGCGGTTCGGGCTTCAAGGTGTTCGCGCGGATGCTGGAAGACCCGATCAATCAGGTCTGGGCGATTCCGGGACCGGGCGGCGGCTCGCGCGCCTTCTGTGACCGCATGAACTCGTGGGCGCAGGGCGAAGGCCAGCCGGGCCTCGGTTACATCATGTGGCGCGAAGGCGGTGAGGGTGCAGGCCCGCTCGCCAACAACATCGGTCCTGAGCGCACCGCTGCGGTTCGCGAACAGCTCGGCCTCAAGGAAGGCGACGCGGCGTTCTTCGTCGCGGGCGATCCGTCGAAGTTCTGGAAGTTTGCAGGCCTCGCGCGCACCAAGCTCGGCGAAGAGCTGAACCTGATCGACAAGGACCGGTTCGAGCTGGCGTGGATCGTCGACTTCCCGATGTACGAGTACAACGAGGAAGACAAGAAGGTCGACTTCTCGCACAACCCGTTCTCGATGCCGCAGGGCGGGCTCGAAGCGCTCGAGACGCAGGACCCGCTCACCATCAAGGCGTTCCAGTACGACATCGCCTGCAACGGTTACGAGATCGCGTCGGGCGGCATCCGCAACCATCGCCCGCAGGCGATGGTGAAGGCGTTCGAGATTGCGGGCTATGGCGAGGACACCGTGATCGAGCGTTTCGGCGGCATGTATCGTGCGTTCCAGTACGGCGCGCCGCCGCATGGCGGCATGGCGGCCGGGGTGGACCGCATTGTCATGCTGCTTTGCGGCACGAACAACCTGCGCGAAATCTCGCTGTTTCCGATGAATCAGCGTGCCGAAGATCTGCTCATGGGCGCGCCGTCAGACGTGACCCCCAAGCAGTTGCGCGAACTTCACATCAGGCTCAATCTGCCGCAGACCTGAACCATATAACCGTCGCAAGACGATCCTAAACGATATCCGCCGCAAGGCGGGGGCCAAGAAGAATATCGGGAGTTGGTATGGCGTCGACGTTGTCCGAAGAACTGCGCCTCGCAGCGCTGGCGTATCACCGACTCCCCAGGCCCGGTAAACTCGAGATTCAGGCGACCAAGCCGCTGGCGAACCAGCGCGACCTCGCGCTGGCCTATTCGCCGGGCGTGGCCGCCGCGTGCGAAGCGATCGCCGCCGATCCCAATCAAGCCGCGCTGCTGACGGCCCGCTCCAACCTCGTCGCCGTCGTGAGCAACGGCACCGCCGTGCTCGGCCTCGGCAACATCGGCCCGCTGGCGTCGAAGCCGGTGATGGAAGGCAAGGCCGTCCTCTTCAAGAAGTTTGCCGGCATCGATGTGTTCGATATCGAGATCGCGGCGGACACCATCGCGCGCGTGGTCGAGACAGTCGCCGCGCTGGAACCGACTTTCGGCGGCATCAACCTTGAAGATATCAAGGGGCCGGAGTGCTTCGAGATCGAGGAGCAGCTCAAGGCGCGGATGAAAATCCCCGTTTTCCATGACGACCAGCACGGCACCGCGATCATCGTCTGCGCGGCGGTTCGCAATGCGCTGATGCTGAACGGCAAGAAGCTCGAAGACATCAAGATCGTGGCGTCGGGTGCGGGCGCTGCTGCCATCGCCTGTCTCAATCTGCTGGTGTCGCTCGGTGCCAAGCGCAAGAATATCTGGGTCTGCGACATCGACGGTCTTGTCTATGAAGGCCGCAACACGCTGATGGACAAGTGGAAGGCCGTCTACGCGCAGAAAACCGACAAGCGCACGCTGGGCGATGTGATTGCCGGCGCGGACGTCTTCCTCGGCGTATCGGCTGGCGGCGTGCTGAAGCCCGAGATGGTCGCGCAGATGGCGGACAAGCCGCTGGTGATGGCGCTGGCCAATCCGATGCCGGAGATCATGCCGGACGAGGCGCGCAAGGTGCGTCCCGACGCGATGATCTGCACCGGTCGTTCGGACTTCCCCAATCAGGTGAACAACGTCCTGTGCTTCCCGTTCATTTTCCGTGGCGCACTCGATGTCGGCGCGACCGCCATCAACGAGGATATGAAGCGCGCCGCCGTTGACGCGCTGGCGCAGCTCGCGCGCGATCCGCCGTCCGACGTGGTGGTCCGCTTCGACGGCGGCGAGACGCCTGGCTTCGGTCCGGGCTCGCTGATCCCGTCGCCGTTCGATCCGCGGCTGATCCTGCGTATCGCGCCCGCCGTGGCGCAGGCTGCGATGGATTCCGGCGTCGCGACGCGGCCCATCACCGATTTCGTCGCCTATACCGAACAGCTTGACCGCTTCGCGTTCCGTTCGGGATTGGTCATGAAGCCGGTGTTCGCGAAAGCCAAGACCCAGCCGGCGCGCGTGATTTACGCCGAAGGCGAGGATGAGCGCGTGTTGCGCGCCGTTCAGGTCGTGCTCGAGGAAAAGCTTGCGCGTCCCATTCTGGTCGGCCGTCCGTCGGTGGTGGCCGCGCGCATCGAGCGCTTCGGCCTTTCGATCAAGGCCGGAACCGACTTCGATCTGGTCAATCCGGAAGACGATCCGCGCTATCGCTCCTACGTGCAGAGCTACATTGATCTGGCCGGCCGCCACGGCATCACGCCGGAAGCCGCACGCACGCTGGTGCGCACCAACGCTACGGTGATTGCGGCGCTCGCGGTGGCGCGCGGCGAGGCCGACGCCATGCTGTGCGGCGTCGATGGCCGCTACATGAGCCACCTTCGGCGCATTCGCGAAATCATCGGTGTGATGCCGGGCCTGACCGACTATTCGGCGCTGGCTTTGGTGATCACCTCCAAGGGCTCTTACTTCATCGCCGATACGCAAATCAGGCCAAATCCGACAGCGGAGGAGCTTGCGGAAATGGCCGCGCTTGCCGCCGTGCATGTCCAGCGCTTCGGGATCAAGCCGAAGGTGGCGTTCCTGTCGCATTCCGATTTCGGAAGCTACGATTCCGCCTCGGCGCAGAAAATGCGTCGCGCCACCGAATTGCTGGCGAACGATCATCCGGAAATCGAGGCCGATGGCGAAATGCAGGGTGATTCCGCGCTCACCGCGTTGTCGCGGCAACTGGTGCTGCCGCATTCGCGGCTGGAAGGGTCCGCGAACATCCTGATCATGCCGAACCTCGATGCCGCCAACATCGCCTATCAGATGATCAAGATTCTCGCCGACGCGCTGCCGGTGGGACCGATCCTGATCGGCCCGGCGCGCCCGGCCCACATCCTGAATCCGTCGGTGACGGCGCGCGGAATTCTCAACATGACGGCGGTTGCGGCGGTCGAGGCGCAGGAGCGTGCCGGCCGGCAGCAGCCGACGCTGTTCGGTTGAAGGTAACTCCTGTATAGGTGTCGTCTTTATACCAGTGTCTTTGGAAAATTGAGTGGGGGCGACCATGCCAGCCTTAGCGACGCTCGGACGGGTTTTATTCGTCGTCTTGTTTGTGTTTTCCGGAGCTTCCAAACTTTTCGATATTGCGTCGACCACGCAGGCGATCACCGAGAAGGTCGTCCTTCCCGGTTTCCTGACGGCCTACACGTCCCAGCTTGAGGGGATGACGGGGATGCCGACTGCCCAGATGCTGGCGATCCTGGCGGGCGCGCTGGAAGTCCTGGGCGGATTGTTCATCGCGCTGAATATCGGCACGCGGTTCTTCGCACTTCTGCTGGTGCTGTTCGTCTGCGTCACGACGTTCTACTTCCATAATTTCTGGGACATGACCGGCGCGGATCGCATCAACAACATGATCCATGCCCTGAAGAACCTGTCGCTGATCGGCGGGCTTCTGGTCATCGCCGGCTATCCGCGCCGCGTCGTGCTGGAAGACGACCGCTACACCAGCGGAGTTTGAGTTCGTCGCGACGGCTTTGGAGCCGTCATCGCGAGGAGCGTTTGTTGCGACGAAGCAATCCAGTCGAATCGGTTCCAGGGTGGATTGCTTCGCTTCGCTCGCAATGACGACCGCTGTTGGCTAAATCCGCCGCCACGCGGTGACGTCCACACCACGCTCCGCGTCGAGCACGCGAACTTCGTCGGCTTTGAGCCCATGCGCGGTCAGAACATCCTGCGGCGTGCGGGACGGGACGCCGGGAAAACCGCCGACGCCGTCGGGGATTGTCAGGCGGTGTGCCTGCGACAGCCAGAACACGTCGAAGCGATCCATGAACATTCCGAAGACATCCGGCCCGCCAATGATCGCGGCGGACCCCGTCGTCACGCCGGCATGGCGGCAGGCGTCCTCGAACGACGCACCGGCCGGGTTCCAGAGTGTCGCCTTGGCGTTGGCTGGATCGCGCGCGAGGGAGGGAACGGTGCGCGTCAGCACGACACGGGTGCGCAACGGCGAACGCGGCTGGTCTTCAAACGAGTTCCTGCCGTGAACGATCAGGTCCGCGTCGTCGAGCGCGGCCTCGAAAAATTTCTGATCGGCGTCGTACTTGAGCGCGGGCGGCATGACGCCGTTGGCATCGGCCAGCATGCCGTCGGCGGAAACGATCACATAACCTTCAATACGCATACGCTGCGGTTTAGTCATTTCCGGGAAAGTCGCAAGCGCGTTGCTTACTCGGAAATGGTCTGCACCACGCTGTTAAGCGGGCGCGAACTGACCGTCGGCAGCTTGAGGCCCTTCACGACCTCTTCGTCGTATTGCGCGATGGTCTGCATCGGCGCTTTCGCCTTGACCTGGACCACCTTGTAGCCGCCGGCCTTCAGCCGCTTCATCAACTCAGGCAGCGCCTCGGCGGTGTGCTTCTGGAAATCGTGCATCAGCACGATGCCCTTGCCGTTCTTGTCGAGTTTGCTCATCACGGTCGCGATGATCTTCTCGGCCTTGTTGGCCTTGAAGTCGAATGAGTCGAGATCGCACGACCAGATCGAGATGTTGCGTTCGCCGAGATAAGTCACCATCGCGGGCGGATGCTGGAGCGCGGGAAACCGGAACAGCGGCGAGGGCGCCGCGCCCAACGCCCACTTCACCGCGCTGAAACCCTTCTCGATCTCTTCCTTCTGCTGCGCCTCGGTCAGTTTCTTGTTGTTCAGGTTGGCATGCGACCAGGTGTGCGCGCCGACGGTGTGGCCCTCTGCGGCGACATGCTTGAGAATTTCGGGATAATAGGTGGCGTGCTTGCCGATCGGGAAGAAGATCGCCTTGGTGCATTCCTCGGCGAGCGTCTTGAGGACCGACGGCGTGTTGACCGGCCATGGGCCGTCGTCGAATGTCAGCACCACTTCCTTATCGCGCAGGAAGTCGAGTTGTTTGAAATGCTCGAAGCCGAAACCGGGGCCGCCCGTGGTGTCGATCTGCACCACGCGCGAAACGCCGATGGCATTGGGATTGGCGCAATTCGCCTTGATCGGAGTGGGAGAAGGATCCTGCGCGGCCGCAGGTGCGGCTGCCGTTGTCTTGGCGGGTGCGGCTTGAGCCGCAGGAGGCGCGGGGGGCGGAGTGGTGCGCTGCGGAATAAGCGCCTGCGACCAGACACTGCTGAAAGCGCATAACGAAAACGCGCCGGCGACGAAAATTGTTGCCTTGATACGCATCGGATACCCCTGAACGCACGTCGGCGTCCGGAATAGAACGCCGTCTTACCCCGGCGATCAGCCTAGACCCACATGGTTTATTGCGCCAAGCCATTTTCGCGGGGCGCGGCTGTTCCGTATGTGGAAGGTTAATCCGGGCGCGCGTGAGCGTGGCTCAGGCGGTCAGCGCGCGGGCGATGGCGGTGACGACGCGCGTATCGGTCGGCTCGACGCGCGAGGAAAATGCCTCGGCGAGATAACCGTCGCGGCCGACGAGGTATTTGTGAAAATTCCAGCCCGGCAGATCGGTCGGCCGTTCGGCTGCCGCCCATTTGTAAAACGGGTGGGCGTTCGGCCCCTTCACGCTGGTCTTTGCGGTGATCGGGAAGGTGACATGATAGGTCTGTTCGGCGGTCTGGGTGATGTCGGTCGCGCCGCCCGGCTCCTGCGCGCCGAAGTCGTTGGACGGCACGCCGATCACGGTCAGGCCGCGCGCGCGAAATTGCGTCCAGATGTCCTGCAGCCCGGCATATTGCGGAGTGAAGCCGCATAGCGAGGCGGTGTTCACCACCAGCAGCGGCTTGCCCGCGAAGTCGGCAAGGCGGATGTCGCCGCCCTTCAGCGCCGGAAAGGAAAAACTGTAAGCGGTCATGCGGCTCATCGCGCCTTGCGCGTGGGCGGATCGTCCCGCGAACGGAAGCGCTGCGCCCGCCGCAATTGCCGCCAACATCCGCCGCCGGTCGATCATGATGCGCTCCCTCGAAGATCGTTGAACGCCCAAGATAACGGATCATGGCCAGTGGAAGTTTCAACAAGCCGTGACAGGCCTCAGGGCTTTTTCTCCGGCTTGTAGCACCACGGCATCGGCAACTCCGGCTGGTAAATCTCGTTCCACTCGCAGACGTATTCGGGACCGCTGCGCTTGAAAACGTGCTTGATCGGCTCGGCCTGGCTGATGCCGACATGCAGCGCGATCAGCAGCGCGCCGATGGGATAGGTCCATTTGCTCCAGCGCAGGTCGCTCATCTGGTCGAGCAGCAACGCACCGGCGAAAATGATCAGCGGATCGCTCAGAAGATAATATTCCGGCTTTAATCCCCGCCGCACGCCCAGCACGTCGGTGCCGAAAGCGACCAGCAGCAGCAGCGTTGCCTGCACAGCCACCTGCCGCTCGCCTTTGTACCAGGCATAGACGATGCCCGGCACGATCAGCCATGTCAGGAACACCGTCGGCCGCGGCGATGTGAACAGGACGAAGCTGTAACGCTGAAGCACCCACGTGATGCCTTGCAGCAGTGCGCTTGCGATGCCGTAGAGCCTGTTGCCGCCGACACCGGAGGTGACCGGCTCATCCGCGAACACCAGCATCTTCTCGATCGGATTGACGACAGCCACCACGTTTTGTGGATCGTATTGCAGATACAGCGCCATCAGACCGAGTGACGCCCCCGCGACAATCGCGAACATTGACGTCAAGGTTTCGGCGGGGCTGATCCGCCAGATAACCGCAAAGACGATCATGCCAACGCCGGTCCAGCCGAGCAGGGCGATTTGATACACCCCGAACATGCCGCCGATCAGCGGCTGAAGTTGCGCTATATCGATCGTTTCGGGCTCGAGGCCCGCGGCAATCAGCGGCCAGGCAACGCTCAATGCCGATGCCGCGGCGACGCCGGCAAAGAATGTCACGATCCAGGCCCATACGGGATTGCGCCAGAACTCGGTGCTGGCGCTAGCCGGCGTGCCGAACGGCAGGATCAGCAACGGCAAGGCCGCGATGCTCAGAATGATCTGAACCTTGTTCTCCATCCCGAGCACGCACAGCGCGGCAGCGCCCGCCAGCGCCAGCGGACGCCAGTTTGTCGCGCGGCGGCCGACGATGATCAGAATCATCAGGGCGAACGCGAAGAAGCACGCCGCGATCAACTCGCTGCGCAGAATCCGCATCTCGACGGCCATGCCGCCGGAAAAAGCGAAAGCGAAGGTTGCCAGCAGCGCCACACGCCAGTCGCGGAAAAGCCGCCGCGCCAGTGCGGCAAAGATAATGACGATGCCGGTAGCGGTCAGCCACGCGACGATGCGGCCGGCGCGGACAGCGCTTGTCATCGCGGCCTCGAAAGCGGGCAGGTTCGACGCGGAGGGGATCGACGACAGTTTCCATGCATCGAGCAGGCCCAGCGCGTGCATCGCCTGAAACCACAGCTTGACCGTCAGGATGGTGAAGTAAGACGGATGATCGAAAAAGGCCTGCGGCTTGCCGTCGTTCATCACGAGCGCGTTGTAGACGATCATGAAGTCCATGTCGGCATTGCGATAATAAATGACGAAATAGCCGGCGAGGAAAAATGATGCGGCAAGAATTCCAAGGATCAGCAGCACGCCGCCGGTCCAGCCGAACGGCGTCAGTCGCGCGAACGCGTCACGCGGCTGTTTGGGCGCGGGCGCGGCGGGCGTCTGGATGTTGCGGGAGGCTGTCATAACCGGCGCGTTCTATCGCAACGCGCCGCCGAAAGCCAACCGGGTTGCGGACAGGTGAGCCGCTGAGGGACGCGGCCTGAACCGCTTACCGCAGCGGGACGATGAAATCCGTGCCGCGTCCGGTCTCGTCGCCAAGTCCGTGATCGGAGACAACGAGCGAACCGCCGGGTGCCAGCACCGAGGCAATGCGCTTCATCGCGTCGTCAGGAATGGTCAGGCGGTCTAGCGCTTCCGCCGGAGTCGATGATGGTGCAGACACCGCCGGTTCGGCCGCCGCGGCCCGCTTGCGCCGTGGCATGTCGTCATTCACGCGCGCCACACGAACCGGGGCCGGGAGCGAGACCACCGACCAGCGCAGCGCGTCGGCGTCGTCCTTGTCGGCGCGGACCGTGAAGACGTGGGTGCCGAGCGGGCGCTCCGGGGCGGCGATCGTGACCGGCGCCTCGAACCACGGCTCGAAGTTCTGCCGCACGTAGATCTTGCTGTCCTTGGCGCTGACATAGGCCGCCACATGGCCGGTGCGCGGCTTGACCGGGCCGACGAACTCCGCCGAGCCTTCAAGCGGCGGTGTGACCGGCATGTCCGCAACGGGGGCGACAGGATCGGTGGCGCGAGCCTGATCCTTGTCGGCTTTTGTCTCATCGGGTTTGGCTTCCACGGACTTTTCATCTGCGATAGCAGTCGCGGCTGGCGCGTCGGTTTTTGTGTTGTTCGTTTGCGGCATCGCGCCGCTGGCATCGGCGGTGCGGATTGGCTCGCTGCGGTCCGAGATCGACGTCAGTCTCAATTGCGGCTTTTCATGCGCGGCGGCATCGAGGATCGAAGACCGGTCCGACTTGGGAGTCGTCGACGCGTGATCCTGCGGTGATGGCGCGGCGGCGACCGGCTTCGTCTCCGGCTTCCGCGCGATCAGCAGCGGATGCGAGAAATCGGCGGGAGAAACCTCGCCGGGTGTCACGATCACGCGCGCCCCCATGCGGGTCCAGCCCCACATGCGCATAGCGAAATTCATCGGCATACGGATGCAGCCATGCGATGCCGGATAGCCGGGCAGGGCACCGGCGTGCATGGCAATACCGGACCAGGTGATGCGCTGCATGTAGGGCATCGGCGCACCGCTGTAGATATTGGAGCGGTGATACTTGTTCTTCTGGATCACGCTGAACACGCCCATGGGCGTCGAATGTCCGCGCATACCGGTCGAGACGGGAGACTCCGCGAACAGTCCGTTCTGGTCGTAGAGCTTCAATTCCTGTTTCTCGATCGAGATCGCGATGACGATCGGTCCCCGGGGCTTGGCGGTGTCCTTCGGAGCATCGGGCAGTTTTGGCCGAGCGCGGACGGGGCGCGGGCGGCGTTCGATCCTCGGTTCGTCCTGGTAATGCGGCTGGCCATATTCGTCCGCAGGCCCCATCGGCCAGAACATCTGGGCTTCCGCCGGCATGGCGATACCGGTGGCCAAAATCGAGGTTAAGCTCGCGGCGAGCCAGGAGACTCGCCGAATCCCGGGACGGGCCGGTCGGGAACCTGGAATGATGTAAGAAAGGGGGAGAGTGGCGGGCTGTATTTGCTGGTCGCCCGAAGAATGTCGCCGATTGCCGCGCACGCTATGCCCTCAATTGATTCCCAGTATTAGTGTCCCGGACGGGCCAATACGTTCACCGGCCGGTCCGGTTCCATACCGCACGCCGTGCGATTCCCGATGCCGAAATGCTAGCCGGATTGCCTTCAGAACCGCTTAACGCCCGGCTCCGGAGGGTCACAATCGCGTGCCTTTCAACGGCCTCCATGCGACCCCACATGAGGGGTTCCTTGGCCGGGGTGCGCGACCCCCATCCGGTTTATGAACATCCTTTGTGGAGCCCCACCGATGCCCTTCCGTCTGACCCGCCCGGCAGCCGCCGCGCTGCTGGCTGCTGTTCTTGCCTGGATGACGGCCACGCCCGTCGTTGCGGCTGATGAGCCGGACCTGATCTTCCGGCGTTCGACCGTGTTCAAGCTCCTCAGCCCGGACGACAAGCTCGCGACATACGGCGTCGACGATCCGGTCGTGGAAGGCGTGGCGTGCCATTTCACCGCGCCTGAAAAGGGCGGTTACAAGGGTTGGCTCGGTCTTGCCGAGGAAGTTTCCGACGTCTCGCTGTCGTGCCGCCAGATCGCGCCAATCCGTTTCAAGAACAAGGCCTCGCAGGGCGAAGACATGTTCCGCCAGCGCCGCTCGCTGTTCTTCAAGAAAATGCAGATCGTGCGCGGCTGTGACGCCAAGCGAAACGTGCTGGTCTACATGGTCTATTCCGACAGGCTGATCGAAGGCTCGCCAAAGAATTCGACGTCCTCGGTGCCGATCATGCCATGGGGCAGCAGTGACACGATCCAGAAATGCAGCGATTTCATTTCCGGCTAGCGCGCTGACTGAAAACGATTCCACAACATAAAGCGTCAACGCGCGCGTTTACGCGCGTCGTTGATGCGTTATGGCTGGCGAACCACAGGCTCCGCGATTTTCCTTGCGGTGACACGCGGAGCCGCTGCGGATCACGCGGCCGATCTGTTCTTGATTGCGCCGATGATGGCGGTCAGCACGGCGCCGGCAACGCCGCCGCCCGCAGCCTGGCCGATGAGCGCGCCGATGTCCGGCGTCGAGGCCGAATTGGCCAGCATTGGAATTAGCATCCCCAGAATCTGGCCCCCGACGCCGCCGCCGATCGCGCCGGCGATCGTGTTTCCAAGCGTTCCGAGATCGATGTTTTTGGCCGCGCCGCCGGCGACGTTTCCGCCAACAGCGCCACCGATGATCTGGATCAGCAAACTAACAAGCATGCCCGACATGATTTTCGCTCCCGGTCCGGTATCAGGTTCCGTCACGTCGGCGCCGGACTCACTCGCCGCGCGCCGTGATTGTAGGAGCACAGCCCGAGCGGTCACGCTGCAAGTGCGAATGCATCCGACGAAAAGCCGGGAGACAAGTCATCGAATTGTCTTGTGCAACGTCGAATCGATGCGGACCAGCGAGACGGATTGTGTGATCGGTTAGCGCTTGCCCTTGCGATCGACGCACTTGCGCACCGACAAAACACCGGTGGAGGTGAGTTGCATGCCGGTGATTTCCTTGATCTGTCCGGCCGGGCAGGAGCCGTCGTCGATATACACGCGCTGGCCGAGCCGCAAGCCAACAACATCCGACTCCCGCGCAACGATGTCGGCTCGGGCCGTGACTGTCAGCGCCACGACTGCAAGCGTGGCGGCCGCGCCACGACGCAACATTCTCCGCAAGCAGGCAGCAGTCATGTCCGTCCGGCTCACTTGTTCTGGATCTTCAGACCGTCGGGACCGACATTGATCTGCAGGCCCTGCGGCTTCTTGTTGTCCTGATAGACCTTGTAGCCGAGAACTCCGACCGCGATGACAAGCGCGCCGACGATTGCGTAAAGGATGTTGCGATTGTCCATGACGGGTCTCTCCAATGTTTCAATGCGAAACGGTCGATGAAAACAGATTGATGGTGCCGACGCCCGCGATGATCAGCGCGAGACCGGCGATGGCGGGGGTGTCGAGTTTCTGGCCGAACCAGACGAGACCGACGAGTGTGATCAGGACGATGCCGAGCCCCGACCAGATCGCGTAGGCGATCCCGACCGGCATCGTGCGCAGGACCAGCGAGAGAAAATAGAACGAGGCTCCGTAACCCAGCGCGGTGAGGATCAGCGGTTTGGGTTTGGTGAATTGCTCGGAGGCCTGAAGCGCGGCCGTGCCGATGACCTCGAGAACGATCGCGCAGATGAGATAAACGTAGGTCATGCTCCAGCGTAATCGGGCAAGCCTGATTCTCATAGGCAGCGATTGCATCGCAAGCTGCGCCGGCACAGGGAACCGTCAGCGTGCGGTCGCCGGATATTTGCGAACGACATGGCGTTTCTCAAGTGCGCGAGACCAGCACTTAATGTTTCGCCACGATCTCCCGCACTTCGGTACAGCACGCCGGGCATTCATAGACGAAGTCGACCCTCGCCAGGTCCCAGTGAGGCTGAACTTCCCTGATCTGCATGGAAAGGCTCTGGCAGCTTGGACACGTTGCCATGGTCGCATGAAGATCGCGAGGCGGTTGGTGATGCTGCGCATAGGCTGGCATGATTGCTCTCCTTGATAACGGGAGCTGATTTTCGCCGGCGCCTTCGCGAGGTGTTGCCGACGATGAATCATTCTATCGCGCACACCGTAAACGCCTCATCAACTCTTGCGAACGCACGCAGAACAACCGCGCAAACTTCGTGTGTGTGACTAAATCTACACAGTGGGGGCCTTCATCCGGTCATACTGTCTTTGCGCCTTCGCGACGTCGGGCAGGTGCTGTTCGGCCCAGATGCGCAAGCTGTCCACGGTCTTGCTCAGCGTGCGTCCCAGCGGCGTGATCGAATACTCCACCGTCACCGGAACGGTCGGTGTCACCTTGCGAGTCACGAGACCGTCGCGTTCCAGACCCTTCAGGGTTTGCGAAGCCATCTTCTGGGTGAGCCCGCCGATCTCGCGGCGCAGTTCATTGAACCGCCACGGCCTGCGGGAGAGCAGGATCAGCAGCAGCACAGTCCATTTGTCGGCGATGCGGTCGAGCACCTGCCGGGTCGGACAATCCTCCGCGTAAGGATCGGCAGGCCATGAGCCGCGCGGGGCCTTCGCTGGCCTTTTCGGAACAGGTTTCGCCGGAGGGACCATGTCTCGCAAAAGTGCCTTCTTCACAGCGGGCTCGCCAAGGGGCATCTGATGTCCATTCGTTAGTTGGTATCCATTCGATACCATGTACAGGACAAGGGATGCAAACATGAAAGTCGCATTGATCGGAGCCACCGGCCGCGCCGGTTCGCCCATTCTCCAGGAACTCGTGCGCCGCGGTCATCAGGTCACGGCCATCGTCCGCAATCCGGACAAGGTTCAGGCACAGGTCAACGTGACGCCAAAGAAGGGCGACGTGTTCGACAGGGACGGTCTCGCCGCGTTGCTCAAGGGACATGACGCCGTCATCAGCGCCGTGCACTTCCTGCAAAGCGATCCGCAGGTGCTGATTGCGGCGGTGAAGGCATCGGGCGTGAGACGTTATCTTGTCGTCGGTGGCGCAGGCAGCCTTGAGGTCGCGCCGGGCGTCACGCTGGTCTCGACGCCGGAGTTTCCTGCCGCCTACAAGGACGAAGCCGCCAAGGGCGGCGAGTTTCTCAGCCTGCTGCGGCAGGAGAAGGATATCGACTGGACGTTTCTCTCGCCGTCGGCGCTGTTCTTTGAAGGGCCGCGCACGGGCACGTTCCGGCTCGGCAAGGACCAGCTTCTGACCAATGAGAAGGGCAGCAGCATCTCGTTCGCGGACTATGCCATCGCGCTCGCCGATGAAGTCGAGAAACCCGCGCATTCGCGTCAGCGATTCACGGTGGGGTACTAGTGTGGTGGTTCGCAAGTCCGCATCGTTTTGCAGCGCAAAGTTTTCGCGGATTTGCGAACCAAAACCGCACTGGAATTATTGTCTGTAATGTCTCGCGATGTGCCGGAACCGGTTATTCCAACACTCAGGCCGCAGCCACGATCACATGCGCCTGAATTTTGGCGGCAACCTCACCGCTACCATGCTTGTGGGCGATCGCGGATGCGGCGCTGTCTGTTGCAGCCTCCAGTTTTCCCGCCTCTCTGGTCTCGATTTCGTTGCGAAGAAGAGTCCCCTGACAATAGGCGACGGCTGGAAGGCGAGGGGAGGGTGCACGGCTTTGTTCGGCTTTCGTCTCGATGACCACGCGGGAGAAACCTGCGTCCTCCAGTTCTCTGCGGATCAGGGCCTTATCATGGTAGCCGTGCGGTGTGCGTGCCAGAAAGCGCGGCGGGTCGTTCGGAAAAATCTGTGCGAGAGCGTTCGTCACATCGTCCGCAAATACATTCTCCTCGATGCGATCCCAGACGCTGAACAAAAAATGTCCTCCGGGCTTCAGGACTCGCTTTGCTTCGCGGTAGGCAACTGAGCGGTCGGGAAAGAACATCGCGCCGAACTGGCAACAGACGAGATCGAAGGCCGCATTGTCAAACGGCAGCGCCAGCGCATCTGCCTGCCGCCATGTGATGCGGCTGTCGGGAGGTTGTTGCGAAGCGGCGTAATCAAGCATCGGCTGGTTGAGGTCGGTGACGATGTAGCTCGCGCCGGGGGGCAGTTTCGGCGCCAGTGCGCGGGTAACGACCCCGGTGCCCGCGGCTATTTCCAGAACGGCGCTCGGCGAGAAGGACGCTGCGCGTTGTGCAAGATCTGCGGCGAACGGTTCGAAAATCAACGGCACCATATAACGGTCGTAGTTTTCCGGGATCGAGCCGGCGAACACCTGGTCGGTTTCCAGCATTGCTATCACCCGCCGTCCGTTTGGTTCTTGCGAGACTAGCATGGAATTGTTCGGTTTGGGCCGTTTCCAGCCGAAAGGCGATCGACCTTTACCTCGCACGTCATCGCGTCCCTTCCAACGGTCCCTTAAATTTGGCTACAGTCGTTGCCAATAACCTGCGCGCAGACGCATGAAGGGACGAAACGCGATGGACGCCAAGACGATCGCCAGCGACACCCGCCGCCGCATTCTCGACGCGGTGGACGATGCCTTCGACCGGCAGCTTGAGACCACCAAGCAGTTCTCGTCCATTCCCTCGACGCGCGGCGCGGAAGGTCCGTGTCAGGACATGATGGGGGATCTGCTGCGCGCGCGGGGCTTTGAGGTCGACGACTGGCGCATCGACACCAACGACCTGAAAGACCTGCGCGGCTTTGGTCCCATCGAACACGATTTCTCCCGCGCGCGCACGGTGGTGGGAACGTATCGCCCGGCGCGCGAGGCGGGACGCTCGCTGATCCTGCAAGGCCATTGCGACGTGGTGCCCGCCGGTCCGCTCGACATGTGGGACACGCCGCCGTTCTCGCCGGCGGTCAGGGACGGCTGGCTGTACGGCCGTGGCGCGGGCGATATGAAATCCGGCACCATGGCCGCGCTGTTCGCGCTGGATGCGCTGCGCGCCGCCGGTTTGAAGCCGACCGCACGGATTCATTTTCAATCCGTCATCGAGGAGGAAAGCACCGGCGTCGGCGCGCTCTCCGCCGTGCAGCGCGGCTATCGCGCCGACTGCTGCTTCATTCCGGAGCCGACCAACGGCAAGCTGGTGCGCTCGCAGGTCGGGGTGATCTGGTTTCGCCTCAAGGTGCGCGGCAAGCCGGCGCATGTGTACGAGGCGGGCGTCGGCGCCAACGCCATCAAGGCGGCATATCATCTGGTTCAGGCGCTTGAAGTACTGGAAGAGGAATGGAACAGACGCGCCGCGGCTGACAAGCATTTCGGCCGCGTGAAGCATCCGATCAACTTCAATCCGGGCATCATCAAGGGCGGTGACTGGGCGTCATCGGTGCCGGCATGGTGTGACATCGACTGCCGCATCGCCGTGCTGCCGGGATGGTCGATTGCGGATCATCAGGCCGAGATCGTCGCCTGCGTCGAGGCGGCTGCGAAGACGCACGCATTTCTGGCGCAGAACCCGCCCGCGGTGGAATGGTCGGGTTTCCTGTCCGAAGGCTATGAACTGACCGGCGGCGAGGACTCCGAGGCTGTTCTGCGCGATGCCTATGAGACGGTCTATGGCGGCGCGATGAAGGAGCTGGCGTTCACGGCGCTGACCGACACGCGGTTCTACGGACTTAACGCCGGGATTCCGTCGCTGTGTTTCGGCGCCAATGCGGAAGCGATGCACGGTTTCAACGAGCGGGTGGAAATCGAGTCGCTGCGCAAGACCACGCGCGCGATCGCGCTGTTCGTAGCGGGATGGTGCGGCGTGGAAGCCGCGTGATCCGCAGGACCGGCGTTCATCCGTTACTTTAACGTCGTGATCCGGCGCATTCGCTCATCTTTTGCATTAACCCGAGGAGCAACAACGTGACCTTGCTTGAACTGATCCAGTCGCGGCCGATGCCGCTGGCCGTCCTGATGGGCGTCACCTTCACCGAGGCGGAAAAGGACAAGGTGGTGGCGACCATGGTGGTGCGTGAAGACCTCTGCACCCTCGGCCACTCGGTTCACGGCGGCGCGGTGATGGCCTTTGCCGATTCCGTCGGCGCCGCGGCCACCATCATCAACCTGCCTGCGGACGCCAAGGGCACCACCACGATCGAGAGCAAGACCAACTTCACGGGGGCCGCGAAAGCGGGCAGCACCATCCGGGCGACCGCAACCCCGGTCCATCTCGGGCGGCGCACCCAGGTGTGGCAGACCCGGCTCGAGACCGGGGAGGGCCGGCTGGTCGCTATTGTGACGCAGACCCAGATGATCCTGTGACCGCCTCTTCATCCTAAATGTTAACGGCCGAATCCCCGAAAACCGGCTGATTTTGGCGTCCGAACAAGCGACTGTGAGGATTGCGGCGTTGCGCAATCCCGCCGGATTCGGGTAGATCAGCGCCCTAGATAAAAAGCGTCGAAGAACAGGTCTTTCCTGCGGGTCCAATGCTGTGCCCGTTGACCGAGAAACGTCGAAATGAACGCGCTCGTCCGAATTGCCCTGAGCCGCCCCTATACCTTCGTGGTGCTGGCGCTTCTTCTTCTGATCGTGGGGCCGCTCGCGGCGCTGCGGACGCCGACCGATATTTTCCCCGAAATCCGCATCCCCGTGATCGGCGTGGTCTGGTCCTATACCGGCCTGCCGCCGGACCAGATGTCGGGCCGCATCGTCACGCCGTTCCAGCGCGCGCTGACGACGACCGTCAACGACATCGAGCACATCGTTGCCAATTCCTACAACGGAACGGGCGTCATCAAGATCTTCTTCCAGCCCAATGTCGACATCCGCACTGCCAACGCGCAGGTCACCGCGATCTCGCAGACCATGCTCCGGCAGCTGCCGCCGGGCTCCACGCCGCCGCTGATCCTGAACTACAACGCTTCCACGGTGCCGATCATCCAGCTTGCGCTGGCAGGTGAGGGACTGACCGAACAGAACCTGTTCGACTTCGCCACCAACCAGTTGCGCACGCCGCTGGTCACTGTGCCCGGAGCCGCGATCCCGTGGCCCTACGGCGGCAAGCAACGCCAGATCCAGATCGATCTCAATCCGAGTGCGATGCAGGCGCTTGGCCTGTCGGGGGCGGACGTCGCCAACGCCCTTGCCGCGCAAAACCTGATCACGCCGGTCGGCACCCAGAAGATCGGCAACTTCGAATACAACATCCGGCTCAACAACTCGCCGCTGAAGATCGAGGAACTGGGCGATCTGCCGATCAAGGTGGTCAACGGGGCGACCGTCTATATCCGCGACGTGGCCACGGTGCGCGACGGCAACCCGCCGCAGACCAACATCGTTCATGTCGACGGCAACCGCTCCGTGCTGATGATGGTGCTGAAAGCCGGCGCGACATCGACGCTCGACATCATCTCGGGCGTCAAACAGAAGATCATCGATATCAAGGATACGATGCCTGACTCGCTCAAGGTGTCGTTCATCGGCGACCAGTCGATTTTCGTGCGCGGCGCGATCAAGGGCGTGGCGTTCGAGGGCATCCTGGCCGCGGCGCTGACGAGCGTCATGATCCTGCTGTTTCTGGGAAGCTGGCGCTCGACCGTCATCATCGCGGTGTCGATCCCGCTGTCGGTGCTCGGCGCGATCATATGCCTGGCGGCGATCGGCGAGACGCTCAACATCATGACGCTCGGCGGGCTTGCGCTCGCAGTCGGTATTCTGGTCGACGATGCCACGGTGACGATTGAGAACATCAATTGGCATCTGGAGCAGGGCAAGGAGGTCGAGGAATCGATTCTCGATGGCGCGCGGCAGATCGTGACGCCGGCCTTCGTATCGCTGCTGTGTATCTGCATCGTGTTCGTGCCGATGTTCTTCCTGACCGGCGTGTCGCGCTTCCTGTTCGTGCCGATGGCGCTCTCGGTGATGTTCGCGATGGCCTGGTCGTTCATCCTGTCGCGCACGCTGGTGCCGACGATGGCGAAGTACCTGCTGCATAAGCACGCCCATGACGAGCACGGCAATGCCGCGGAGAAGCCGCGCACCCGCAATCCGCTTGTGATGTTCCAGCGCGGTTTCGAGGCGCGGTTCGAGAAGTTCAGGGCGGGCTATCACGGCCTGCTCGAAATGGCGCTTGGCCGCCGCCCGCTGTTCGTCACGGGCTTCCTCGCCTTCGTCGCGCTGTCGTTCCTGCTGGTGCCGTTTCTCGGCCGGAACTTCTTCCCGTCGGTCGATACCGGCCAGATCCTGATCCATGTCCGCAATCAGGTCGGCACTCGCGTCGAGGAGACCGCGAACCGGCTGGCGGAAATCCAGAAGACCATCCGGCGGATCATTCCGCCGGAGCAGATCGAGACCATGGCTGACAATATCGGGATGCCGAACAGCAGCATCAACATGACCTACAACAACACCGGCGTGATCGGTCCGCAGGACGGCGACATCCAGATCAAGCTCAGGGAAGATCACAAGCCGACCGACGAGTATGTGCGCGAGCTGCGCGAGAAACTGCCGCGCGAATTTCCGGGCATTTCGTTCGCGTTCCTGCCGGCCGACATCGTCAGCCAGATCCTGAATTTCGGCGCGCCGGCGCCGATTGACATTCAGGTGCGCGGCGCCAACGGCGATGCGAATTTCAAGTACGCCACTGACCTCCTGCGGCGCGTGAGGCTCGTGTCAGGTATCGCGGATGCGCGGATCCAGCAGTCGCCGAACAATCCCGGCTTCAATGTCGATGTTGACCGCACCCGCGCGCAATATGTCGGGCTGACGGCGCGCGACGTCACCAACAGCATGGTCGTCAATCTCGCCGGCAGTTCGCAGGTCGCGCCGACGTTCTATCTCAATCCGGACAACGGCGTGTCGTATTCCATCGTGATGCAGACTCCGCAGTACAAGATCGACTCGCTGAACAAGCTCGAAGCGCTGCCGATTTCCGCCGCCGGCATGGCGAACTCGCCGATGCTGGGCGGCATCGCGGACATCAAGCGCTCCGCGTCCAGCGCGGTGGTCTCGCAATACGACATTCAGACCATGGTTCAGATCTACGCGACGCCGCAGGGCCGCGATCTCGGCGCGGTGGCGAAGGACATCAACAAGATCATCGCGGACACCGCGAAGGACGTTCCAAAGGGCAGCACCGTCGTCCTGCTCGGTCAGGTCGAGACCATGAACAGTGCGTTCGCGGGCCTGCTGTTCGGTCTGCTCGGCGCGATCGTGCTGATCTATCTGCTGATCGTTGTGAACTTCCAGTCATGGTCCGATCCGTTCGTGATAGTATCTGCGCTGCCCGCCGCGCTGGCCGGCATCGTCTGGATCCTGTTTGCAACCCACACCACGCTGTCGGTGCCCGCGTTGACGGGTGCGATCATGTGCATGGGCGTCGCCACCGCCAACAGCGTGCTGGTGATTTCTTTCGCCCGTGAGCGTTACGAGGAACTCGGCGATCCGGTCGCGGCCGCGCTCGACGCCGGTTTCGTCCGGTTCCGTCCGGTGCTGATGACGGCGCTGGCCATGATCATCGGCATGACGCCGATGGCGCTGGGCATGGGCGAGGGCGGCGAGCAGAATGCGCCGCTCGGACGCGCCGTGGTCGGCGGACTTGTTTTCGCGACGTTCGCCACATTGATGTTCGTGCCCGTGGTGTTCAGTATGGTTCACAAGAAGATGCCCGCAAAACCTGCGACGGCACCGGAGATCGTTCATGCGACCTGATCAAGCCCCGCCGGTGTCGCCGCGCAAGATACGGCTGTACGGAACCGTTGCCATCGGTGTGCTCACGGCAGTGGTCGTCACCGGCATCATCACGCGCTCGAACGGCGACGTGAAACTGCGCGAGTGGACCGACGCACAGGCGGTGCCGTCCGTTGCGGTGGCGCTGCCGGGCACCAAGCCGCTCGACGCCACGCTCGAACTGCCGGGCCGGCTAGAGGCCTATTCGCGCGCGCCGATCTATGCGCGCGTCAGCGGCTACCTCAAAACATGGAACGTGGACATCGGCGCGAAGGTCACGGCAGGGCAGTTGCTCGCCGAGATCGAAGCGCCGGACCTCGACCAGCAATTGCTTCAGGCCCGCGCCGACCTCACCAACGCGCAGGCGGCGGCCAAGCTCTCCGGTGCGACACTGGCGCGGCGCAAGACGCTGCTCGCCTCCAACTTCGTGTCGCAGCAGGAAATCGACGAACGCTCCGCGGATCTCGCCAGCAAGGAAGCGCAGGTCAATTCGATGCAGGCCAACGTCGCGCGTCTGGTGGCGTTGGCCAGCTACAAGAATGTCACGGCACCGTTCGACGGCGTCGTCACCGAGCGCAACACCGATGTCGGCGCGCTGATCAACGGCGGCACCGGCGCCGGTGCTGCGATGTTCGTCGTGTCCGATGTCAAGAAGCTGCGGCTCTACGTCAACGTGCCGCAAAGCTATCTGCCCGGAATCCGGATGGGCGCGAAAGCGATTGTCACCGTGCCGGAGTATGCCGGCCGTACGTTCCCGGCGACCATCGAAGCGTCGGCGCAGTCGATCGATATTTCCTCCGGCACCACGCGGATGCAGCTCGCCATCGAGAACACCAACAACGAGCTGCGCCCCGGCGCGTTCGCCAACGTCAAGCTGGCTTTGACGCGGGACGTTCAGCCGCTTTCCATCCCGGCGAGCGCGCTGATCTTCAACAACAGCGGGCTTCGCGTCGCCACCGTCAGCGCCGGCGACAAGGTGATGTTCAAGACAGTGACCATCGCGCGCGATCTCGGCCGCGACATCGAGATCGCGACCGGCCTTGCGGCGGATGACCGCGTGATCGTGACGCCGCTTGACGGCATCGCGGAGGGCGATCAGGTTCGCATCGCGGGCTCGGGCAAGGACGGCACGCCCCGGACAAGCTCGAACAGCACCACCAAGACCGAGTAGCCGCCTTCGACGGTCGGCGGCTACGACGCCTGACCCTCGGAGAGTTCCCCATGCAAGCGCTTCTGGAAGCCACCGGCAGTTTCCGGATCGGCCCGCATTTGATCGCGCTTGCGGTGGCTTATATCTTGGCGCTGCCGATCGGATGGAACCGGGAGAAGGAAGAACGCAGCGCCGGCCTGCGCACGTTTCCGCTGGTGGCGCTCGCGACCTGCGGCATCGTGCAGGCGACCGAGCATATCCTTGAAGGCCATCCCGAAGGCACCGCCCGGATCATCGAAGGGTTGATGACCGGCATGGGCTTCATCGGCGGTGGCGCGATCCTGAAAACAGAGAACTCCGTGCGCGGCACCGCGACTGCCGCCAGCCTTTGGGCGACCGGCGCAACCGGCGCCGCCGTCGGCCTCGGCTCCTACGACGTGGCCGTGGTCATTTCGCTGTTCACGTTTCTGACGCTCTGGCTGCTTGCGCCCTTCAAGCAGGAAGCGAAGAAATAAGCCGGGCCACGGGAGTTACCGGTGTCCACCAACCCGTCCTGGAAAGCCTGGATGGTGAGTGCTTTCCCCCGGCAGTCCGCTCGCCGTCGCGCCGGTTCCGATAATTCCTGCCGTTGATGTGTTTGGCGCGCCGGGCTGATTGATGCCGCTGGTATTGTTTCCGCTCGGCATCGGAGCCAACAGGGCCGGGGGCGTTGCCGGGGACACGCTAGCCGAACCGGCCGCGTCCTGCGCGAGTGCGACTGTTGAGATCGTCAGCACGGTGACGGCGGCCGATGTGGCCGCGAGCGCTGTCAGAATGAATTTGCGTGGCATGAGAGCCTCCTTCGTTTGGCGAAGGCTCAACCGGCTGCTGCCGGGCGTTGTTCAGGAACATCGGCGTGAGGCGATTACAATTTAGACAGGAAGCGCAATGTCGGCGGAAAGCCTGAACAGGTGGACCTGAGAAAAACGGCCCCCGAAATTCGGGGGCCTTTTGCTGCCTGTCTTAGCGTTTCGGACTGCCGACAGGAGCCGGGTAGCCAGGATTGCTGGTGCTGTCGCCCGGCAGGCCGCTGGGGGATGCCCCGGTGCCGATCGACCCCGGCGTCGAGGTGTTCGGCACACCGGGCTGGTTGACGCCGCCGGTATTGCTGCCGGTTGTTGCGGGCGGGGTGGCGACCGGGGGCGGCGTTGCCGGCGAAACGCCCGGGGTGCCGGCAGCCGAACCGCCCGGCGAGGAAGGCGGGCGGCTTGGGCCATCGCTACCGTCGCGGATGCAGCGACCGAGGCTGCCACCAAAGTTGTCAGGAGAAGTTTGTGTCGCATGAGGATCTCCGTTGAGGTGGCCCAACACACCGGGGCGTTTACCGTTCCGGAAAATTGCTGTGATGCCGCCGCAAGGCTCGTGCTACAGGCTCGTGCCACGAAAATAATCAGGCTGCCGCCGATCCCGTCTTGGAACGTTCACGGAAATGGCGCATTATGATTTTTGCCGGTTTGGGAAACGAGTGTCATGCGTACCGTCTTCGCCGTCGCGTTGCTGTGTTTTGCCTCCGCGCCTTGTCTGGCGCAGGACGCGACCCCGACCTTTCTGAAAAGAGAACCGTATTTCCTGCCGCCGTCATCGGTCGTGTTCGTCGATAACGGCACCTGCGGCGTGGGCAAGGTGCTCAAGATCACCGGCGCTCTCGGCGCCATCCGCCGCAAGAAAGTCTGCGTGGCGATGGGACGGGAAGAAGCCTCGCGGACCTTCGCTACGCCCTGACGCGCCCCTCGGCCCCGCCTTTACTTCACGTCCTTTTCCATAGCTCGACCAGCGGACCGTCCGGTCCGTAAACCGGATCGGTCTCGGGCAGGGCCACCCGCGGTATCCTGCGCAGGGCGAGCCGGTGGTTTTCGGGCGTCGGGCGGGTGATTTCCATCTCCGGTCCTGGCGGGTAGGCACCGACAACCAGGAAATCTTCGCTCGCCCACAGGCACTGATGACCGGTGCCCGCCGGCAGAATGGCGACATCGCCCTTCCGGATCTCGAATTCCTGGCCTTGATCGCCGCCGAAGCGCACGTTCGCGCGCCCTCGTGCGACCGCAAGCACCTCATGCACGGTCGCGTGGTAGTGGAGATAGCCGAAAATACCGTTGCGCCACATCTGCCCCCAGCCGTTCGCGGCGAACAGCTTTTCAATGGTTTCTTCCGGCTGGCCATTCAGCGCGATGGCGCCCTTGTAGAGCAGGAACGGCAGCGGATTGTTCGGCACCAGCCCGTCATCGGCGAAGACGAACGACACCGGCCTAACCTTGTAGGTCGCCGTGGCGGGGTCCGAATAATAGGGCGCAGTCATGCCAATCGATTCCACGTTTTCCATGTCGATCACGGGAGATTGCCGGTGGCGGTGCCGCGCGGCGGGGATATCGATACAACGCGTCATGACAAGCCGCGTTCCAGCTTGGGCGATTGCGGCGAGGGCATAAAAAATCGAGGCGTCGCGGAACCCGCGACGCCTCGATGGCCGTTAAGGGCAGAACGGGAGATCAGTCCGCCTTCACGACGCCGCCGAACTGTTCCCAGCTCTTGCCGTTCCAGCGCTGCATCTGCATCTGGGTGTAGGCCTGATTGACTGCGGGAGTGGTGTTGACATTGATGCCGGGCAGCGCGGTCGGCAGCGCGAAGTCCTTGAAGCTCTTGCTTTGCGCCACGATGTTCTCGCGCGACAGATCCTTGCCGCTCTGCTTGATGAGTTGCTCGAGGATCATGCCCTGCTGATAGCCGTACAGGTAGTTCTGGTCGGACAGATCCGCGCCCGGCAGATACTTGTTGAAGAACGCGACGAAGTCATTCACGCCCTTGTCGTCCTTCCACTTCGGATCGGTCGCATCCTTCTGGAAGCCGGCCGTCACCACGCCTGTCACCTTGTCGAGGCCGACAGGCACGAACGTGTTGCCGATCGAGGCGGCAACGAAGTTGATCAGGGTGAGGGGCTTCCATCCCAGCTCGTTCATCTTGCGCAGGGCCTGCGCGCCGAACTTCGGCGTACCGGCAATCAGAAGTGCGTCCGGTGCTGCGGCTCTCAGGTTGACGACCTGCGAGTCGACGGTGGGATCGGCAACTTCGTAAGCGATGGCCACGACCTTTGCCGCGTAGTCGTCCTTGTAGACGGCCTTCATCGCAGCGACGAAATCCTTGCCGAGATCGTCGTTCTGATAAAGGATTCCGACCTTCGAGTTCGGCACCTGCGCGCGGAAATACTTCGCGTAGATCTTCCCTTCGGTATCGTAGCTCGGCAGCGCCGTGGTGGTCAGCGGATACTCCTTGCCGTCGGTGAACTTGGTCGCTCCGGTCGTGATGAAGGCGGAGGGGATCTTCTTGCCGGTGAGATACTTGATGGTCGCGGAGTTCGACGGGGTTCCCAACTGGCCGAACATGAAGGCGACCTCGTCGCTCTCGATCAGCTTGCGGGTGTGTTCGACCGCCTTCGGCGGGCTGTAGGCATCGTCATAGGTGATGAGGTTGATCTTGCGGCCGTTGACGCCGCCGCGATCATTGACCTGATTGATGTAGGCGATGAGACCCTTGCCGGAATTGCCAAGGGATGAGGCCGGTCCGCTGAATGGGAAGGTCGCCCCGACCTTGATTTCCGTGGCCGTGACGCCCGGCGCGTCCCCGGCGAGCGCGGAAGCCGTCATCGCCAGCGACGCCGCAACCGTGATGAGCAATTTCTTCGACATGTGGTCTCCTCCTGCCGTTCCCCGAATGGCCGTTTCGCGTGAATCGCCAACTGGCTCTTAGTTCGATTTTAGAACTTCTAATTAGCCGAGATGGAAACGAGCGCAAGTGAAAAAATTCGATGGTTTATGAGCTCGTTAGCCGAAATGGACAGCCGCAGTTGCGGCTTGCGCGTTTAAAGTATTGTTTTTGAACTTTAATTCTGGTGGCGACGGACGCCCGACGGCAAGATGCCGCGGCGTCAGGGCGGCGCGTGAATTCAGCGATCTTCGGTGAATTCGTAGCGGTCGCGGATCAGTGCGTTGAAGAACGCGCCCTGCGAGGCGGCCCGGCAGAACTGGTAATAGACCTCGCCGGGCACACCGGAATAGCTGTAGCGCCGCCCGCTCGTGAAAGTGACGTGAAGCTCGCGCGTGGACGCGTTATAATCGATGCGCGAAATAACGCTTGATCCGGTCTGCGGCATGGGCCCTCGATGCCTCGTTCCATCGGATATGGGGACGGGCGGCGGCGATGCCAGCAAGAGACCGGAGAGATTTGCAACCAGAGACCTGACGCGATTTCGGAAGAGATTTCGATGAGCCCGACCACCGTCAAACCGAAAACCACGACGCAAACGAAGACGAAGCCCAAGCTGCAGCGTCCGCCGCTCTACAAGGTGATCCTGCTCAACGACGACTACACGCCGCGCGAGTTCGTCGTGACGGTGTTGAAAGCGGTGTTCCGCATGGGCGAGGAAACCGCGAGCCGCGTCATGCTGACGGCACACCAAAAAGGGGCCTGCGTCATCGCGGTCTACACGCGCGATGTCGCCGAGACCAAGGCCAAGGAAGCAACCGAACTCGGCAAGGCCAAGGGTTACCCGCTGTTCTTCACGACGGAGCCGGAGGAATAGGGCGCTTCATCTGGTGGAGACGAAATCCAGGGGACGTCATAACTGCCAGTCCGGCGGATCGTCTTGCCAGCGCTGCGCCGGGCATTACCCTGCGCGCCATGACATCAGACCCCGCGACTATCCTGCCGCCGCTGTTCGCCTGCCTCGAGACGCTCAGTCTCATTGCGCGTCATTTGGATCCGCCCGAGTTCGGCTCCGTGATGGCGGCGGTCGGCACGCCTGACGCGGCGCTGCGCGCGGCCTATTCGGATTTCAAGCCATCAAATGCGTCGGATGTCGTCGGCACCCGGCTCATTGCCGCCAGCGACGAAGCGCTGTCCGCGTTCAGGGAGTTGCGTGAAGCCGCCGGGCAGGGCGACATCCGCGCGGTCTTTAAGGCCTTGCGTCATGCGCCGCGCGCGCAGGAAGCGCTCTATCCGCTCGCGGCAATAATCCCGGCGGTGAACGCCTTCTTTCTCGATCCGTCGTTGCGTAGCGATGCCGATGCGCTCGCGCGCGCCATGCAGCCTGCGCGCGACAACGAGACTGGCGTCATGCATGTCGACAACGAACCGCGCACACGCGGCGGCTACTCGCTCTATGTTCCTGAAAATTACACGCCGGACCGCGCGTGGCCACTGGTGGTGGCGTTGCATGGCGGTAGCGGTCATGGCCGTGGCTTCCTGTGGAGCTGGCTGCGCGATGCGCGCTCGTTCGGTGCGATCCTCGTCGCGCCGACGTCGCGCGGGAATTCTCTCGGCAGCACGTGGGCGCTGATGGGCGACGACAACGACACGCCGAACCTCGCGCGCATCGTCGCGACGGTTCGTGAGTGTTGGAATGTCGATCCGGCGCGGCTGCTGCTCACTGGCATGAGCGACGGCGGCACGTTCTGCTATGTCAGCGCGCTCGACGGCGGATCGCCGTTCACGCATCTGGCGCCGGTGTCGGCGACGTTTCACCCGATGCTGATTGCAACGGCCGACGCCGAGCGGCTCCGGGCACTGCCGATCCATCTCGTGCACGGCGCACTGGATTGGATGTTTCCGGTGGAGGTGGCGCGGCAGGCGCAGAAGGCGCTGACGGCGGCGGGCGCGAACGTGACCTATCGGGAGATCGACGATCTCAGCCACACCTATCCGCGCGAGATCAACGCGCCGCTGCTGGAATGGCTGAAGGCGTAGCCGCGCAGGCGATTGCGCGATATAAAAGGCTCATGAAGAAACCTGTCACGATGAAGCCCGCGCGCATTCCGGTTGCCTATATTTTCGGCATCGCGACCTTGACGTTTTTGGCCGCGCCCCATGCCCCGGCGCACGCGCAATCCGCCGATCTCGTGCTGTGCGACCGGCTCGCCGCCGATCCCGCCGATCCGGATAAACCGGCGGACGCGAAGGGCGTGACCAGCATCGGAGCGGGCGACGTCGCGACCGCGATCAAGTTTTGCAAGCAGGCGTCAGGTTCGTCGCGCCGCGCGATGTATCAGCTCGGCCGCGCCTATGCCGCCAACCAGCAGAACGGTGAAGCCATCGCGGCCTGGCGCAAGGCCAGCGACAAGGGCAGCACGTCGGCGATGGTCGAACTCGGCGTGGCTTACGCGACCGGCGCGGGTGTCGCCAAAGATGAGGCTGCGGCCGGCAAGCTGTTCGAGCGCGCCGCGCAGGGCGGCAATCCGCGCGGCGTCAGCAATCTCGCGGCCCTGTCCGGCAAAGGCGGCGCCGCTGCGCCCGCCGACGCGGCCCGTTCGCGCAGCCTGCTGGCGAAAGCAGCC
Organism: Afipia sp. GW821-FHT04G03; assembly: GCF_059419985.1. Classification (NCBI taxonomy): domain Bacteria; kingdom Pseudomonadati; phylum Pseudomonadota; class Alphaproteobacteria; order Hyphomicrobiales; family Nitrobacteraceae; genus Afipia; species Afipia sp. GW821-FHT04G03. The sequence goes on from NZ_JBWKSV010000001.1 coordinate 292,880, forward strand.
GAGACCAATGCCGAGGCGCAGTATCAGCTTGGCATCATGCTGGCGGATGGCGTCGGCGGTCCGAAGGATGATGCAGGCGCGCGCGGCCTGTTCGAGAAGGCGGCGGCGCAGGATCATCCCGGCGCGCTGGAGCGCATGGGTTATTTCGCGCAAAGCGGACGCGGCGGCGCGCAGGATTCAAGTGCTGCGAAAACCTACTACGAGAAAGCCGCAGCACTGGGCAACGACGATGCCAAGGTGGCGCTCAAGCGCGCGGAATGCCCCTACGTCATCAAGGACAAGTCCGGCAAGGTCGTCACCAACCTGTGCTTCTGAAGCCGCGTTACAGCGCCTGTGATGCCGTGACCAGAAGGCCGCCGATGATGGCCATGTTGGAGAGCCAGACATTGATCGTGTTCTGCCGCGCGGGATCTTCCATGCCCCAGAAGTTCAGCAGCAGGAACGATGCCACAATCGTGAAGACAACCAGCCCGAACGCCGCCGCCGGCACCCATAGCCCCGCCATCAGCAGCACGCCGCCGACGAACTGAAACGACGAACCTGCCAGCAGCACGAGGCGCGGAAACGGCACACCGCGTGCCGCGATGACCTGCGTCAGCACCGGGATCAGGAACAGGTGCCGCACGCCGGCATAGACGAACAGGCCGCCGAGCAACAGGCGGCCGACAACGAGCAGGGCATAGGCGGGATCGAACGACATACGGTGGGTTCAGCCCGTCCGGCGCGCGCCGTCGACCGCAAAGCCGGTTCTGCTGTCCGGCCCGCGATGCCGCGACAGCTTGTCGGGATCGGGATTGAAGCTGAAGATTTCGAGGCTGCGCAAATGCGTCGAGGCGCGCGAGACGAACACCGGCGTGTCGCCCGCAATCGCCCGGATGGTTTCCGCGCCGCAGCCCGAGCACTGATAGGTGAACTCGAGCCGCGTCATTGCCCATCGCACGTCCTGCACCTCCATGAGGTGACGCGCGCAGCCCGGACACACGATCACGGCCGGCTTGGCATCCCGGAGCGGCACGTTCGCGAGCATCTGAACTCTCCTTCGAGGCGGAAGGAACGGATCACGGCCCGCCGCGAAACGGCGAGGCCATGAGGAGAATTCAATGTATCGCCGGGTGGGGACAGATCGTGGCGGGCCGGGGAGAAATGCACAGGAAAATGCCGGAAAACCCCGGTTTTTCGGGCTTATCAACAGCTACGAGCGAAGCGTTTTCGAGCGAAGTTGGCGCCGGTTCGCGTGAAGAAAACGCGCGTCAAAAAAGCTAATCCAGCTTGGCGACCACGACCAGCCGCCGGATTTCGTTGTTCTTGTAGGCCCGGACGAACGCATCGTAGTCCTTGAACGACACGCAGCCGTTGGAATCGCCGCGCGGGCCGAGCAGGTAGCTATGGGCAAGAAGCCCGGTTCGTCCGTGGATATTCTCGGGCCCGCCGACCGGATGAAGCCGGATCGCTTCCACGCCATGGAACAGGCTTTCGCGCATCGCGAGGTCATAGGTATGGGGCGGTGTTGCGCCCTGCATGCGGACGTGAACGTAGCGCGGATCGTCCATTTTGCTACCGAGGCCGGAATGCGCTTCGAGCTTGGTGCCGTTCGGCAGGTAAACCGTGCGCGCGGAAATATCGTAGACGGCGGTTTGCTTGTCGAAGCGCCCGGGGGTCAGGCTGCTGCCGTCGCTGGTGATGCCGCCGTCGGGCGACGCGAAGGCGAGCGTCGGACCTTTCTCCTGCCGGCCGAACAGCTTTTCAAAGATGGTGAGTTTCGGCTGGGCGATGGCCGCGAGCGCCGCGGCCTTGTTGGCGTGGGCGATCTCGCCGCGCGATGGGCCTTCGGGCATGGCGCGCAGCGAGGCCGGGCGCGGCGTTGGCAACGGAATGGCAAGCGATGCCTGCTGAATCTTCGGCAACGGCAATTGCGCGTCGCGCGTCTCGGGCGCAGGCGGCACATCGGTTTCGGGTTGGGTGGCAGGCTCGGGCAGCGCTTCAGGCGCGAGCGACGCCACGGTGTATGTCTGTTGCGGCTGCGCGACCGGGAGCCTGTCGGCCTTGGCCAGCACCGGCTTCGATGCGGGCCAATCGTCCGACCGCGATACGAAGCGCTCGTTGAACGACAGCGGCGGCGCGCTCACGGAAGGCGCGACCGGTGCAGGCGTGTCCCGCGATTGAGTTCCCAGCGACGACGTGACGTCGAGGTCGGCGACCGAAGTGGCGAGTGCGGCCTTCGCGCCGGGGATGAAAACCACTTGCGGCAGTTCGACCGCCATCGACTGGACGCCGGGGCCGAGCACATTGATGTAGAGCGTCCAGGCGCAGGCCAGTGCCACGGCTGCGAGACCCGCGCCGCCGATCACCGCCTGCGGCGTGAGCTTTCGCGGAGGCTGTTCGTTCCAGGCGGTCGAAACCCGATACGCGGTATTGTACGCCATTACGCCTTACGCCCAGAATTTTTCACGCACACACACTCCCGCGCACGATGACTGGCGCGCAGGCCGCACGTTTGACGCACGAGCCTGCGTTCGGACTCTCACGGACCGGTGAGTTCCCCAGAATGCATCTCGCAAACATGCGGAGCGCCATTAAGGCGAATGTTCGTTAAATGCGGATTAAATCCGGGAAGATGTGAGGCAGCGCAAACCCATGTGCGCGTGACACAATCCGGACTCAATTTGCCGGGGGCGAATGGAACCCTGCGATGCCGCCGGTTTCAGACCGGCGCGCTGTGTTCAGCGAAAGAACGAGGGCAGCATCGCGTGCAGCCAGACATACGGATCGCCGATCAGTCCGAACGCCCAAAGCAACACGGCGACGGCATAGGCGACGAACAGCGCGCGCACCAGCAACGACAGCCAGAAGCCGCCGGGATTCTCGCGGCGGTCGATATTCCAGCCGCGCCTGTTCTCGACAATCCCGGTCTGGAAACTTTTCCAGATCGAGAACGCGGACCACAGGCCGATGGCTTCGAAAAGGGCCGCGCGCAGGAAAGGGGACATGACTGGAATCTTTTGCAGGGAATCTTTGGCGAGAGTCTTGGACGGGACGCGTTGGCAGACTCGTTCGGTCCGCTGTTGATTGGTGTCCGATGTGGGATAGGTTCGAGCGCGGACGCCGAAGAGCCCGCGCCGGTCAGGGTGGCGAGGCGCGCGTGCGATGCGAGGCAATCGACCTCGCGATCGCACCCCGACAACGTTATTCGATCTTGATGTCGGCCGCGACGATGACCTGCTTCCAGCGCGCGACTTCCTCAGCCACGAACGCCTTGAATTCCTCCGGCGTGGTGCCCATCGCAACGATGCCCTGCTGCTCGAGCTTCTTCTTCAACTCGGGATCGGCGAGGGCCTTCTTCGCCTCGACGGACATGCGCTCCACGATCTCCTTCGGCACGCCCGCAGGCGCGATGATGCCCGCCCAGGTGCCGGAGGTGAAATCCTTCACGCCTTGCTCGATCAGGGTCGGCGTATCGCCCGCCGCCGGAACGCGCTCCTTTGAGGCCACGCCGAGCGCCCTGGCGTTGCCGGCGCGCACCTGCTCCATCAGCGGCCCGATGATGTCGAACATCACGTTGATCTGGCCGCCCACCAGATCCTGCAACGCGCCGGCCGTGCCCTTGTAAGGCACATGCTGGACATTGATGCCTTCGCGGCTCTTCAGCATTTCCATGGTGAGGTGTGCCGCCGAGCCGATGCCGCTGGACGCGAAATTGAGCGTACCCGGTTTTGCTTTCGCCAGCGCGATGAACTCCTTCATGTCCTTCGCGGGAAGCGAAGGCGTCGCGATCAGGATCAGCGGCGCGACGCTCATCAGCGAGACATAGGTGAAATCCTTTTCCGTGTTGTAGGGCAGGTTCGCCTTGAGCGTCGCATTGACCGCATGGGCCGCGATCACTGTGCCGAAGGTGTAACCGTCGGGCGCGGCCTTGGCGACCGCATCGGTGCCGATGGCGGCGTTGGCGCCCGGCTTGTTCTCGATGACGATGCTCTGCCCGAGCGAGGCTGCGACCTTCTCCGAGACGAGGCGCGCCATCATGTCGGTGTAGCCGCCCGGCGTGTAAGGCACGACCATGCGGATCGGCCGGTTCGGCCAGTTCTGCGTGGACGTCTGCGCCGACGCGCTTGCAATGCTGGTGGAGATGACGGCAAGCGCACCCAGCGCGCGGACGAGGGACTTCATTTCAGCGTTTCCTTCCCGGATGTGCGGTTTGATGGTGGCGTTGCGCCGGTCCGCTCAACCGCAGCTTTGTTTCTTGTTTCCCGCGATGCGTTCGCGGGTCTTGTGCAGCGGATGCTACATCAGGCGGGAGCGGGATGGGAAGGTGGGTAGGTGACGGCGAGCAGCGGGAAGGGCGCGCGAGGTAAGGTCAACAAACTAGGCGTGTAGCACCCGACACTAAAAAGTATTGCCGTAAACCCAGCTTTCGCAAGCAACCGCACCTGCGCCAACGTCGGTGACTGTCTTACAGTTAGCGTTTTTGCGCCGCCCGTTTATTCTGTAAACCATTTCCAGATTGCCTGTATCCTCGATAGTGATCTGATGATCTTGATTGTTGATTTTAGCTTCCCAATGTTCGGGTGTATTTCGAGTCCAATCTTGAGCTACTCGGAGGCGCTCGAGAGCTTGTCGCATTTCTGCCGCTGTGGAATAACGGCGCTCAGGCGCTGGTGCACAAGCTTTATTGCAGATGTACCGCAAACGCCGTGGTACGTAGCCTTGATAGCCTATTGTGGAAATAGATCGGCCCATTTTGATGGTATCAAGTGACGTGATACGGGCACCTAGATTGCTAATATTATTTGTTAACTGAAATAGGCTCATTCCTGCCGAAAAAATGTCAGTTTGTGCGGTCGTGCGGTTATCATTGATAACTTCGGGCGCGCAATATACGGGAGAGCCAGCCCCGCTCGCCGTCAGTGAAGCTGCTGCGGTTGTTGCTAAACCAAAATCAGATAATTTGGCCCGGCTACCCTGAAGCAAAAAGTTAGCAGGCTTAGCGTCTCGATGAAGAATATTTTGACGGTGTGCGTGCTCAAGCGCAAATAGAATGTCGATCGATATCTTGATTGCTCGCCGGATAGTAACGTGGCCGCTCTCAATTAACTTCTGTGCGGACCCGTCGCCGACGTATTCCATGTCGATCGCTGCGAAATAACGTCCTGCGTTATCACGTACGACATCTACTGAGTTGACCGAGACAATTCGGTCATTTCTGCATTGATGAAGTATCTGCGCTTCGAAGTGTGCAATGAATGCGGTCGGATTCTGGTTTTCAATAAATTTAACAGCTACATCGCGATTGAGTAGGTTGTCGTGCATGCGATAGACCCGACCGAAGACGCCAGCGCCAATGAATTCTATCGTTGTGTATTTTCCTAGATTATCGCCTGGATTTAAATTCATGTGTTGTCCAAAAGGGCGCGCCAAGCAGCAAGGAGCGATGCTCTCAAAATATCATCCCAATATGGGGGGTGCTGACCGAACGTCGCATCAACATGATCTATCGGTCTAACGCCTTTCGGGAGGCCAAACGGCTTGGGCTGTCGTAAGGCCTGCGGTGTATACGCCGTAAATGCCTTTCCCTTCTCGTGGCAGACGTAGGCAACGAGGCCAATAGGTGCGACTTGGCACATGGCTGCTGCAATGTTCTTACTGTCGTAAACTTGCCTAGTAGCTACGATGTCCGGATTAAATTCATCGATTACAACCCTTATCTGGGTTGCGTAGCGTTCCATTAGCTCTGGAAGTGGAAGTTCGGGATCTACATTTATAGATCGGCTCGCATAGTGGGATATTTGGCCGGCGGTTTCATCGAGCGCCGTTATTCGTATCCGTCCTTTTTGAAATGAAAAACCAAGCGCTCTCATGAATCCTCGTAATAAAAAGATGAAAAAAAATGGAGATGCTGCTCTGGGTTGTAACAGTAAGTACGAAAAAGGCGGCTTGTAAGCCGCCTTTGATTTTTTACTTTAATCGAACCTCACGAACACCCCGTCGTGCTTCCACACGTATCGCACTTCATGCACGTGCCATTCCGCACCAGCGTGAAGTTCGAGCACTCGGTGCACATGTCGCCCTCGTAGCCGCGCGCTTTCGCTTCCGCGCGGCGTTCAGCTTTGGATGGTGCGGCCTGCACGGTCGCTGCGGCTGAACCGGACTTGCTCCAGTTCTGCTGCTCGAGCTTTTCGGTCGGCGAGAGTTCACGCTCGGGCTCCGGTGCTTTCAGCGCGACAGCGCCTTCGGCCGATGAACCTTCATTGCCATGCCGTGCGGTTGCGCCGCCCGATGCAATCGCGGTGACGTTGCTTGCGGCCAGCGCGTCAGCGCCACCCTGCATGACAACAAGCTTGTCGGTGCGCGAGCGGGTGAGGCCCTTCGAGACGAACTTGTTGCCGTCCGGATTGCGGCCTTCCTCGACGCCCTTGCCGAGCGCGTCGAACTGCGTCTCGCTCGGATCGACATGGGCGAGATCGAAGCGCGACTGGTACGACACGGCGAGTTCGCGGAACACGTAGTCGAGGATCGAGGTCGCGAACTTGATCGAGTCGTTGCCCTGCACCGGTCCCGCAGGCTCGAAGCGGGTGAAGGTGAAGGCATCGACATATTCTTCCAGCGGCACGCCGTACTGGAGACCCAGCGAGACGGCGATGGCGAAGTTGTTGATGAAGGAGCGCAGCGCCGCGCCTTCCTTGTGCATGTCGATGAAGATTTCGCCGAGGCGGCCGTCATCGTATTCGCCGGTGCGCAAGTAAACCTTGTGCCCGCCGACGACGGCCTTCTGGGTGTAGCCCTTGCGGCGATCCGGCATCTTCTCGCGCTCGCGCATGACGACGATGCGTTCGACCAGCTTCTCGACGATCTTCTCCGAGACCTGGGTGGTGCGCGCCGCCATCGGCTTGTCGTAGAACGCCTCGATCGCGTCTTCTTCCTCGTCATCGTCGCTGATGAGCTGCGAGTTCAGCGGCTGCGAGAGCTTCGAGCCGTCGCGATAGAGCGCATTGGCCTTGAGCGCGAGCTTCCACGACAGGAGATAGGCGGATTTGCAATCTTCCACCGTGGCGTCGTTCGGCATGTTGATGGTCTTGGAGATCGCGCCCGAGATGAAGGGCTGCGACGCCGCCATCATGCGGATGTGACTTTCCACCGAAAGATAACGCTTGCCGATCTTGCCGCACGGATTGGCGCAGTCGAACACGTTGTAGTGCTCGGCCTTCAGATGCGGCGCACCTTCCACGGTCATCGCACCGCAGATGTGGATGTTGGCAGCCTCGATCTCACGCTTGGTGAAGCCAATCGCTGCGAGCAGGTCGAAGCCGGGGGCGTTGATTGCTTCCGGATCGATCTTCAGCACGCCGGTGAGGAAATCCTCGCCGAAGGTCCACTTGTTGAACGCGAACTTGATGTCGAACGCGGTCGGTAGTGCTGCCTCGGCCTTCGCGATCGCCTCGTCGGTGAAGCCCTTGGCTTTCAGGGTCGAGACGTTGATGCCGGGGGACTGGCCGAGCGAGCCGTGACCGACGGCATAGGCCTCGATCTCGGCGATCTCGTTTTCCGGATAGCCGAGCGCGCGCAACGCCTCGGGAACGGCGCGGTTGATGATCTTCCAGTAGCCGCCGCCGGCGAGCTTCTTGAATTTCACCAGCGCGAAGTCCGGCTCGATGCCGGTGGTGTCGCAATCCATCACAAGGCCGATGGTGCCGGTCGGCGCGACCACGGTGGTCTGCGCGTTGCGGTAGCCGTGCAGTTCGCCGAGTTCGAGCGCCTTGTCCCACGTGGCCTTGGCGCGGGCGACGACGTCGGCCTGCGGGCAGCTTGCGTAGTCGAGCGGCACCGGGTTGACGGCGAGGTTCTCGAAGCCGCGGGATTCACCATGCGCCGCGCGGCGATGGTTGCGGATCACGCGCAGCATGTGGGCTGCGTTCTTCTTGTAGCCGGGGAAAGGGCCAAGCTCCTTCGCCATTTCGGCAGAGGTCGCGTAGGCGGTGCCGGTCATCACGGCGGTCAGTGCGCCGCACAGCGCGCGGCCTTCCTTGGAGTCGTACGACAGACCCATGGTCATCAAGAGACCGCCGATGTTGGCGTAGCCGAGGCCCAGCGTGCGGTACTCGTAGGAGAGTTCGGCGATGGGCTTCGACGGAAACTGCGCCATCATGACGGAGATTTCCAGCACGACGGTCCACAGACGGCACAGATGCTCATAGGCTTCGACGTCGAAGCGGCGCGTCTGCGTGTCGTAGAACGTCAAGAGGTTGGCGGAGGCGAGGTTACACGCCGTGTCGTCGAGGAACATGTACTCGGAGCAAGGGTTCGACGCGCGGATGTCGCCGCTGGCTTTGCAGGTGTGCCAGTCGTTCATGGTGGTGTTGAAGTGCAGGCCGGGATCGGCCGACGCCCAGGCGGCGTAACCGATCTTCTCCCACAGGTCGCGGGCCTTCAGCGTCTTCGTCACCTTCTTGTTGGTGCGGCCGATCAGGTCCCAGGTGCCGTCGGTTTCCACCGCGCGCAGGAAGTCGTCCTTCAGCGAAACCGAGTTGTTCGAGTTCTGGCCGGCGACGGTGAGATAGGCTTCCGAATCCCAGTCGGTGTCGTAGACGTCGAACGAGATGTCGGTGTAGCCCTGCTTGGCGAACTGCATCACGCGCTTGATGAGATTGTCCTGCACCATGGCGCGGCGCGCGAACTTGATCTCGCGGCGGAGCGCGGGGTTCTTTTCAGGGTCGAAGCAATCGTCGCCCGAACCTTCGCAGTTCACGCAGGCCTTCATCACGGCCTTGAGGTGCTTCTGGTTGATCTTGGAGCCGGTGACGAGCGCGGCGACCTTCTGCTCCTCCTTCACCTTCCAGTCGATATAGGTCTCGATGTCCGGATGGTCGGCGTCGACCACGACCATCTTGGCCGCGCGGCGCGTGGTGCCGCCGGACTTGATCGCGCCCGCCGCGCGGTCGCCGATTTTCAGGAAGCTCATCAGGCCGGACGAGCGGCCGCCGCCGGACAGCTTTTCGCCTTCGCCGCGCAGGCGCGAGAAGTTGGAGCCGGTGCCGGAGCCGTACTTGAACAGGCGCGCTTCACGGACCCACAGGTCCATGATGCCGCCTTCGTTGACCAGGTCGTCGTCCACACCCTGAATGAAGCAGGCATGCGGCTGCGGATGCTCGTAGGACGATTTGGATTTGGTCAGCTTGCCGGTTTTCCAGTCCACATAGTAGTGGCCCTGGCCGGGACCGTCGACGCCGTAGGCCCAATGCAGTCCGGTGTTGAACCACTGCGGCGAGTTCGGCGCGACCATCTGCTTGGCGAGCATGAAGCGCAGTTCGTCATAGAACGCGCGGGCGTCTTCTTCCGATGTGAAGTACGAACCCTTCCAGCCCCAGTAGGTCCAGCAGCCGGCGAGGCGGTCAAACACCTGCTTGGCGGAATGCTCACCGCCGACGCGCTCGGCTTCGGGGAGGGCGGCCAGCGCCTCGGTGTCCGGCACCGAGCGCCACAGCCACGACGGAACGGTTTCTTCCTCGACCTTCTTCAGGCGCGAGGCGACGCCGGCCTTGCGGAAATATTTCTGCGCGAGAACGTCGGAGGCGACCTGCGACCAGAACTCCGGCACCTCGACATTCTCCAGCCGGAACACCACCGAGCCATCCGGATTCCGGATCTCGCTCGTCGTCAGCCGAAAATCGATGGCGGCGTAGGGTGACTGATCGGCTGTGGTGTAGCGGCGTTCGATTCGCATGGTCGTGCCCCGTCTCATTTTTGGCCGGCGCGTCCGCATCTGGCGGAACACCGGAGATTTCAAATTCGCGAACTGGTTCGTTCGCAGCTTTGCCGTTCACGCTCGTCCCTTATTTGGGTCCGATGCCCCGGCCTGTTAACTCTGGTGGGCAAGGTATGGTCCCCACGACCAGTCTTGCCCGAACGCCCCAATTTCGCCTTTTGCGCCACGGTTTTCCGCGGTTTCGCCTTATGCACGCGCACTGTCGTCCGGCTCCGGAAAACGGGCAGACAAATCCACGGCCCGTGGCCTCGACCGGCCTGACGGAGCTGTCTTTTTGACCCTTTTCGGGAGGTGTCCGGCGAACCTAAAACCTTCGCGCCGAACAATCCCAAAGCTAGGCCGACTCCATCCGGCTCGTCAAGAATTAGTATCGAAAACTGAATCAAATACTAAATATGGTGGAAAATGCGGATTTCCAGCGGAATGGGTCATCGCCGGCAGGGTTCGCATTGCGGGAAGTATCGGTGAGTCCTTGTGGATTCGGAAGCCGGATTTTCACCTGCTTGTGAGTTCCTCCAAACTTTGTCGCGGGCCTCCGGAAAAGCACCTTTGCTATGCGCTCATTTTGGGGATTTCGGGTGGATCGCGAGGGGCGCACGTGGTCTTTCTCCCCGTCATCCACATGGCTGTGGACACCCGTGTCCCGAATCCGAAGTTCGCCTGACCCTGCTGCAGGTCCCAAAGCGAACTTCGGATTCGAAGGGACACTGGAAATTTATAACTTCAGTGTGGTTCTGGTTCGCAAGTCCGCAAAGAACAAGCTGCGGGAACGATGCGGACTTGCGAACCACCACACTGGTTGAAGGACGAAGCTGTGGACACGCGCACACCGCCCGAAGCCCTGATCGAACCGACGCCGACCGAACATGCCGCCGCGCTCCGGCGGTCGCGGATGATCGGCTATCTGCTGCTGGTGGCGACGTCGGTCGGCTGGGGCCTGAACTGGCCGGTGACCAAGCGTCTTCTCAGCGAATTGCCGCCGCTGTCGGTGCGCGGTCTGTCCGGCATCGTCGGCGCGGCGCTGCTGGCCCTGGTGGCGCTGGCGTTCCGGCAGTCGCTCGCGGTGCCGCGCGCGCAATGGCCCAGGCTGGTGCTGCTGTCGATTCTCAACGTGACGTCGTGGATGGCGCTGATGGGTCTGGCGCTGGTGTATCTGCCGGCGAGTGAAGCTGCGGTGATGGCCTACACGATGCCGGTCTGGGCTGCCGCGCTGGCGTGGCCGATTCTCGGCGAGCGCATCTCTCTCATCCGCATCGTGGCGCTGCTCATGGCGCTGGCCGGACTTGTGGCGCTGATGGGAGGCGGCGGCGTCGCGGCGAGTTACGCGAAGTTGCCGGGCATCGTCATGGCGTTGCTGGGTGCCTTCGGTTTCGCACTGGGCACCGTGATCGCCAAGCGCTGGCCGCTGACTTTGCCGCCGCTGACCTCGGCGGTCTGGCAGATCCTGATCGGCTGCCTGCCGGTGTCGATAGTGGGTCTTCTGATAGAGCAGCCGCATTTCATGGCGCTGTCGTCACTGGGCTGGACGCTGTTCGGCTACTCGATCGTCATCCAGTTTTGTATTGCCTATGCCTGCTGGTTCGCAGCTCTTCAGAGGCTTCCGGCATCGGTTGCCGCCATCGGTACGTTGCTGGTGCCGGTGATCGGCGTGGTGGCATCGGCAGTGGCCCTCGGCGAACCGCTCGGCCCGGCACAGATCGCGGCTTTGGGATTCACTATTGCCGGTGTCGTGCTGGCATCCCGATACTGATCGATACTCTCAATCCGCGCAGATAAGCCTGCCAATAGCCCATTAATTGGCTCTGTATCCCGAATGTAACAGCCCATGGAACCCCACTCTGCTAAGGGTTCCCGCAAGGACTCTGCGGCATCGAAGCTGCGGGGCGCGGGGGTGTTGTGGCGTCGATTGTTGCGGACAGGGTGTTGGAAAAGCGCGCACATGCAGCGCGCGCGTTGCGGTTTTTGTCAGTACTGATCATCGGCGTTTCGTTCGGTTGCGTCGGCTTCACGACCGGAGTTCACGCCCAATCATGCGTTGGTCCGGCACCGGACCAGACATGCACGGTTTCAACGGATTTGACGGGTAGTTCCTTGACGGTCGCCCCGCTTGGGCCGGCCCCTGCGGGCAATGCGACTGGCATCGTTACAAGTTCGGGGACCGTAGACGACGTCACGGTGACTGCGGAAACGGGAAAAGCGCTGACGCAAAATTCGGGCACCGTTATCAGTGTCATCGACACATCGACGTCCGATGGCGGATCGGCGTTGACGATAAATACCGGACGAGCGGGCAGCATTGTTACATCGACGACTGTTACCACGGCGCCTTTCAGCGGATCTGCAACGACAATCAATTCCGGGATTGCGGCCAGCATCTTGTCCTCATCGGACGGAGGGGGAACTGCCACCAATATAAATTTCGGAACGGTGTTCGGATTTATCGTGACACAAACTTCAAACGGGGGTCTGGGGTTTGGTGCAGGAACAGCAACGGCAATCAACTCGGGAACTGCCGATGCCATCATCAATCAGACATTCGATGGCGGAAATTCCATCGTCATCAACTCCGGAACGCTGTTAGGCAATTTAGGACCGGCCGGAATATACAATCAGGTCCTCGGAAATGGTGCAGCGACGACGATCAACAGCGGCAGCGTGAGCGGCGGAATTATTACGTCCACGGGGGTGTCGAGCGGCGGTGGTGACGCTACCACAATCAACTACGGCAAGATCACCGGCGATGTCATATCTGCTTCGGCAGTGAACGGCCTTGCCGGGCCAGGCAATGCGACTGTCATCAACTACGGCACTATCGATACATCGACCGGATTTGGTGTTGTCCAGGCTGCATCTTTGACCGGATTGGCATACGCATTCAATGCAGGAAGAATATACGGGGAGCTCGATGCCTTCGCAGGTATTGGCGGCTCGGCTGTTGTATCGAACGCCGGCCTAATTGATGGCTCGCTGTACGGAACGGCTATCGATCTCACGCAAGCCATGGGTCCGACTGTTCCGACGACACTCAATATTTTGCCGGGATCGCGCATCATCGGAAATATTTTCCTGAACGGAGATTTGTCGCCGGGTTCAGTTGGAACGAATGTCAACATCTTTGCCGGCCATGACATTTCATCTGTTTTGACGTTCGGCTCTTTTGGTTGCGGCTGCGCGATCAATGGACTTATGGACACCGGCGCAACGGTAAATGTTGTCGGCGGTGTGCCCTATGTTATCAGCGGCAACACAGTCGCGATCCTCGATCCAACCTCGTTCGCGATGCAGGATCGCAACATGGTCGATGTGACGCGCACAATCGCTTCGCTGGTCACGAGCCGTCTCACCAATCCCGCGCCAATCAGCGGTAACGGGTCATCCGCGATGGGATTTGCTCCGTCCGGCAACGTTGCGCGCGATATGGCCAACGACGCTTTCTCCGGCATTCCGGCGCTCGCCTACGCGGGCAACGACCGGGTGTTGTTGAGCAACCCGAGCTTTACGGCGGCCGACGGCACCAGTGTTTGGGCGCAGGGCTTTGGCGGACGGAGAATTCAACAGGCGGACGCCCCGACGCTGCGCTCGGTAAACAATTTCTACGGCGGCGTCCTCGGCGTGGACAAAACGGTTCAGCCCGGACTGCGACTCGGCGGCTTCATCGGCGGCGGCAACGTCAAGTCGACAATCGATCTCAATTCAGGCGACACCAACAGCGACATACTCTTCGGCGGCGTTTACGGCCGCTACGCGATGGGCCGCGCGTTTCTGGACTTTTCCTTGCTCGGCGGCACCAGCACAAATGACGTGAAGCGCACGATCGCCAACAACCTGGCGCCGGGTGGTTACGAATACGCAGTCGGCAAATACAACGGCTGGTTCATCAGCCCCGAGATCGCCTACGGACTCACGGAATCGCTTGGCTACAACTTGACCCTGACTCCGACCGCGCGGGTTCGGTATCTGGCGGCGGGTTTTGGCGGATATGACGAAAGCGGATCGAGCACGAATCTCAGCGTCGGCTCACGCACCTCGCACAATTTCGAGGAGCGCGGCGAATTCAAACTAACGCACACCACGAATGCGACTCCCACGGAACAGTTTCAGTTGAGCGGCACCGCGGGCCTGATCGCCTTGCAGCGGGCCGGAGACAGCACCGTCAACACCATTCTGCTCGGTCAAAGTCTCGCGTTTGCGACACCGGGCAAGGGGAGTGTTGTCGGCTTCTACGCCGGAGCGGGATTCGACTGGCGCAATGCTTCGGGCGTCTCTGTATTTGGCGCGACCGAGTTCACTGCCATGTCCGATTCAAGCCAGACCATCACGGGCAGGGGCGGCGTGAAGATTTCATTCTAGTAAGGCCTCTTGCGGCTATGAAACGGCAAGCCAACAAGAAAAAGGCGACGCATGTGAATGCGCCGCCTTTTTCGATTTATTATCTGACTGCTAAGGGCAAGGATACCGGTTGCCGTCGTTGTTAAGATACGTGCCTGAAGCGGGATCATAGGACCGGTATCGGCGCATACAGTAAGCCTCGGCATCATCGCCGCCATAGCCCGGCGCGACAACGACCGGTTCGCGATAGTAGGTCGGTCCGCCATAACCATAGCCGTAACTCGGTCCATACCCGTAGCCATATCCCGGTCCGTAATAGGGGTTGGCGCCTGCAGCGATTGCGCCGCCGATCAGCGCGCCTGCGGCGAGACCGATGCCGACACCCGCACCGCCGCCGCGATAGTAACCGCGCCGCCGCCATTGGACTTCGGTCACAAGCGAATTGTTTGCGCCGGCCTGAGCGGCAACCAGAGTCTGGCTGGGCGCCAGCGGAGCTGCATGGCCGGATGACATCGCAACCATCGGAAGCGTCAGCGCCAGCGCTGCGACCGCACATCCATTCTTAAAGGTGATCATCGTTCCTCACTCCAAGCCCGCATCGATCACTCTGCATTGGGAGAGCGCGGAATACGCTGCTCCATTCAGAGGGCAATAATGTTCGTCTGGATTCAGGCGCTTCTGGGGCGGTTCCCGGTATGGAACACCGCCTCAGAGGTAGAAGTCAATTACACCGCAACGGCTTACGGGCAGGGATAGCGGTTGCCGTCGTAGTTCAGGTAGGTGCCGGACGCCGGGTCATAGGACTTGTAGCGCTGGGCGCAATAAGCGGCGTCATCCCCGCTAGCGGGAGCCGCTGCATACTGTCCGTCATCTACGTAGTCGCCTGCGTAGGCGTAGCTGTCATCGTAGTAGTACGGATCGTTGTAATAGTACGACGAGCCGAGTCCGCCGAGCGCCAGACCGCCTGCGAAGCCGTAACCATAGCCGCGTCCGCGCCAATGCCGTCCGCCGGACCACTGTCGACCACCGGTCCACTGCCTGCCGCCGCCGAGTTGCGCGACCGGACGCCAGGAGCGATTGCTGGTTGCCAAAGCGCCGACACCGGCTCCTGCGATCGCCGCACGTCCGACGTTACTTCCGCCAAAGCTTCCCACGCGCGAACCGCCGCCGAAACTCGGGCGTGCTGCAGCACTGCCGCCGCGGAATCCGCCGCTGCTCATGCCGCCGCGGAAACCACCGCCGCCACCGCCACGGAATGCTGCGCCTCCGCCTCCGCCTCGCGAAATTCCACCACCTCCACCGTGCCCGCGTCCCTGCTGAGCGTCAGCAGTTGACACAAGGGCAGGCGCAACTGCCAGAAGGGCTGCTGCGCCGATAATTTTGAAACTGATCATTGTTTGAACTCCTGATGAACTTGACCAAAGAACGGACGGGGAAGTCAGACGTTCCGCACTTGCTGAAGTTTCGCGTTCACGTTCCCATGCACTGCCCCAACGCAGCATGAATGGATTGCGACCAAACGATGTCATGCGTCTCAGCGGGCACTGTGGCCGGGCACCAGCGCGTGCGGAGAAAGCTCAGTGCGATGTCGTTCTCCGGTGGAAACGAACTCTTGCCGCGTTCGCGGCAAGGCGTCCGGATACTCTTCCTGCAAGTACGCGATCAGTTTTTCCCGCACCTCGCAGCGCAGGTCCCACGCCGCCGGAGCGCTGCGCGCGCTGAGCAACGCGCGCAGTTCGACTGTGTAATCCTTGGTGGCGTCGCTGACCTGAAGCACCACCACGCGGCCATCCCAGAGCGGCGAGGCGCGTGCGACCTCCATGAGCTTCTCGCGCAGTTTTCCCACGGGCACTGTGTAATCGACATAAAGGAAGACGGAGCCGATCAGCGCGGAGGTTTCGCGCGTCCAGTTCTGGAAAGGCTTCTCGATGAAATAACTCAGCGGCACCACCATTCGCCGCCAGTCCCACAGCTTGACCACCACGTAGGTTGTCGTGATTTCCTCGATGGTGCCGTACTCGCCTTCAAGGAACACCACGTCGTCGAGCCGGATCGGCTGCGCCATCGCGATCTGCACGCCGGCGATCAGGTTGGCGAGCAGGGGACGTGCGGCGAGACCGATGGCGAGGCCGGCCACGCCTGCGGATGCGAACAAGCTGACGCCGTATTGCCTCACCTGCTCGAAACTCATCATGGCCGCAGCGACGGTCATAATGACGATCAGGATGTCGGCTGCGCGTTTCAATATTCCGACCTGGGTGACGTGTTTGCGCGCGAGCAGGTTGTCTTCGGCGTCGAGTTTGAAGCCACGCAGATAGACTTGCGAACTGATCTGGACAGCGATCACGGCGGTCCAGCCGAGCAGTCCGATGAAAGCGACGTTGAGGATGTTTCCGAACAGCGTGGCCGCCCGTTCGCCGATGGGCGCGATCCTCACCACCAGCGCGAGCGCCACAACGATCAGCGCCAGCCGCAGCGGGCCCTTGCTGCGCGTCAGCAGCGCGCGAGTCTTGGGATGCCGGACCCCTAGGGTGTTGCGGAGGGTATGCACGATCACCGCATTGACGATCAATGCGACCAGAACGCCGCCGATGACGAGCGCCGACGACGTGAGCCAGCTCGGTAGTCGCCAGAGGGCGTCCAGAACATCGGCATAACTGTATTTGATGACATCCAGCATCGGCAGACCCGTCGGTGGGGTGTGTGGGCACACCTCAACGCACCGGACAGCGGGTGGTTCATGCATTGCATCAAGTTGCTGTCGGTGCTGGACAATTGGGTCGCTGGATGGCATCAAACACGTCTCGCGCCGCACGCGCGCCCACTGGTCGGATGTACGCCATGAAGCTGTTTTTCCTGCGTTTTTTCACGTGGTGGAGCGGTTCGACGTTCGGCACCCAGCTCTGGACGCGGCGATTTGGCGAACTTGTCGGACAGGACGAGGGCGGCAATCAGTATTACCGGACGCGCGGTGGTAAGATCGATCCGACGCTCGGTTTCGAGCGCCGATGGGTGATTTACAACGGATATGCTGAAGCGACGCGGGTGCCGCCCGCATGGCATGGATGGCTTCATCACACCGTCGATACGCCCCCCACCGAGATCGATTACAAGGCGCGCGAGTGGGAAAAGCCGCACCGGCCTAACATGACCGGCACGCCTGCCGCCTATCGCCCGTCGGGTTCGACCTTGGCGGCCGGCCGCCGGCCCAAGGCGACCGGTGACTATCAGTCCTGGACACCGGGACAGTGACGTCGGGCCGACCGGCCTGAAGGCAGTCGTTCGATCTAATTGAGGATGAAGCGGCCGGAATCTCCCGCCCTTTCCCCGCCGTAATCAGCGTGTTAACCGAAGGCTCTGCGCGCGGCCCTTTGTCTGTAAAATAGCGCAGGCCCGATTCGGTTGAATCGTTTGTTTTGACCGATCAATTCTGATCATGAACGTGATCGTTCCGACAGGTGTGGAGCAAGATGTTTTCCGAAAACCGCTTCACACGTTTCGACATCGTGCTCCTGTAAAGTCGCGCAAGATGCTCCGAGCCGTCGCCACCCTTTCTTTCGCGGCCGTCATCGCCGCCTCGCTGATGTCGCTGGCGGCACCCGCCCACGCGCAGATCGGCAATATCTTTTCCGACAGGCCACGTCCGCCGGGCAATGTGCCGCGCGGAGAGCCGGTGCAGGAGCCGGAAGAAGAGGAAGTGCCGGATCTGCCGCCGCAGGGCCGCTTGCTTCCCACACCCAATCGTCCGCCGCCGGGACAGGGCGTGCCGCCGCCCGGCAGTGTCCAGACACAACCATTGCCGCCACCGCCGGGAACAGCAGCCGCGCCATCCAATCAGCCGGCGGTGCCGGGGCAGGGTACGCCCAACGTCGCGAACGCGCCCGCCGGCGCAAACCCGCTGCCAGGCCTGCCGCCGGGCCAGAAGCAGCCGCGCGCAACTCCGCCGACGCCTGCAACATTGCAGCCTGGCGACGAGGTCGTGACCGAGCCGCCGGCGCAGAAGATCGTCAACAAGCAGGCGGTCTTCGCGGGTCTGGACAAGATCACCGGGCGCATCATCAAGTTCGACGCTGATATGGGCGAGACCGTGCAGTTCGGTGCGCTGCGCATCAAACCGCAGGCCTGCTACACGCGGCCTTCGACGGAATCAGCCAACACCGACTCCTTTGTCGAAGTTGACGAGATTACGTTGCAGGGCGAAGTGAAACGGATTTTTTCCGGCTGGATGTTCGCAGCGAGCCCGGGCCTGCACGGCATCGAGCATCCGATTTACGACATCTGGCTGACCGATTGTAAGGGACCGGCCGCGACGGTTGCCCAGCAGGAAGCGCCGAAGGCGGCACCGCCTCCGCCGCAGCAGCAGAAGCGCCTGCCGAAGCAGCCGGCTGCGCAGCGGCCGCCTCCGCCAAATCCGTTCCCGCCGTTCCGGCAATAGTGGTCAGGGTTGCCTGAGGCGCGCGAGCGCTTCTTCACCCGTGATCGGGCGGTCCATCGGAAGCGCGAAGAAGTCCGCGCTGCCGGTCACGGCATCATCCAGCAGCATGCGGTAGCGCCGGCGCGGCACTTCGATCGCGCCGAGCGTGCGCAGATGGTCGGTCACGAACTGCGTGTCGAGCAGCACGAATCCGCCGGTGATGAGGCGCGCCACCAGATGCACGAGCGCCACCTTCGACGCGTCCCGCGCCGTGTGAAACATGCTCTCGCCGAAGAACGCGCGTCCGAGGCTGACGCCATATAGCCCACCGACCAATTCGTCGCCCTGCCACGCCTCGACGCTGTGGCAATGACCGATGTCGTGCAGCGACGTATACAATTCGCGGATGCGGCCATTGATCCAGGTATCGTCGCGTCCGGGCTGCGGCGCGGCGCATCCGGCGACGGTTTGCTTAAACGCAGTGTTGACCGTGACCCGGAAGACATCCGATCGAACGGTGCGCGCAAGACGGGACGCGACACGGAAACCGTCGAGCGGGATAATGCCGCGTTGCTCGGGCTCGACCCAGAAGATCGTCGGGTCGTCGGCGCTCTCCGACATCGGAAAAATGCCGCAAGCGTAGGCGCGCAGCAAAACACTTGGCGTAATCTCGGACGATGCGTTGTCACGCGAACTCATACGCAACCATAGCAGGTCGGGCGGACGCCTGCGACCGTCAAGCGGTGTCGGCGCTGATGGCCTGTCTGGCTTGCGGCAATGCGGTATTCTTGAGCAACAGCACGATGCGTGTGCCGGAATGGGATGGATCCCGCTCGGCTTTGGTTTCGAGCTTGGCGGCCATGGCGCTGACGATGCGCTGGCCCATGCCGGTGGATTGCGGATTCTGTTTGACCTGCAAGCCGACGCCATCATCGGAAATCGTCAGCTTCAGCCCGTCCGCGCACGATAAAAGTTCGACGTGGATCGGGCCGGCGCCATCGGGGTAGGCATACTTGACGGCGTTCATCACCAGTTCGTTGACGATGATGCCGATCGCGACGGCGCGATCCGGATCGATCTCGACCGGCTCCGCTTTCAGCGTCAGCCGTGACATCCGGTTGCCTTCGGCCGAGCGCCGCAGATCCTCAAGCAGGGCTTCGAGATACTGGTTGAGCATCACCGACTTCAGATCCTGCGACGTGTACAGGCGGCGGTGAACCTGCGCGACGGCTGCGACGCGGCCCATCGCATTGGTCAACGCCGTCTTCACGTCGTCATCGTTGCTTGAATTTGCCTGAAGGTGCAGCAGCGAAGCGATGATCTGCAAGCTGTTGCCGACGCGGTGGTTCACTTCGCGCAGCAGCACCTCACGTTCCGCAGCCAGTGCAGCATAGCGGTCACGCGAGGCGTGAACTTCCGCTTCCGCATCGTCGCGAGCCTTGCGTACGAGCGCCTGTTCGTGCGCACCCTTGGCAGCAACATCGAGCAAAGCGAGAAATTCGCCCTGGGTATCCTTGACGAGATAGTCGGCCGCACCCGCCTTGAGTGCGGTAATTGCAATTGTGCTGTCCTGCGATGCCGTCACGAAGACGACCGGAGGCGCGCCTGGAATCTTTTGGACCTCTGCCAGTGTTTCCAGACCGTCGAGGCCTGGCATATGCTGGTCGAGCGCTACCACATCGACTCCGCCTTGCCGAATGCGCGCGAGGCCGCTCGTTCCGTCGGCGGCGTGCTCGACGATGAAAGAGCCATACCGCTTGAGCCCGCGCTCCACCAGGCGCGCAAGATCCGCATCGTCGTCAATGTACAGAAGCAAAGGCATCGCTGTTTTCATGTTTTGACGGGGGGTACCTTGATGACTGAAAAGAACAGGCCCAACTGCCGAATGGCGTTGGCGAAATTTTCGTAGTTCACCGGCTTGGTGATGTAGACGTTGCAACCCAGCTCGTAGCAGCGTTTGATTTCATGCTCGTCGTCCGTTGTCGTCAGGACGACGACGGGAGCGCACTTGATGTGGTTGTTTTCCTTGATCCGTTTCAGGATATCGATCCCGGTCATGTCGGGCAGATTCAAGTCGAGCAGGATGAGCAGCGCCTGATCCTTGTGCTCCACGCCGGTGCCGTCTCCACCGAACAGGTATTTCACCGCATCGGTGCCGTTGGCGAACGGCAGGATTTCGTTGTTGACGCCGGAGCGGCGAATGTTGCGTTCGATGAGACGGGCGTGCCCCTCGTCGTCCTCGATCATGATGATTTTGACTGGCAGGCTCATTCTACTTTTCCTTGCGTTCCAAAATTCCACCGCGCGGGCAGGGTCACCGTGAAGGTGCTGCCCCTGTGAAGCTCTGACGAGACATTGATGGTGCCGCCCAGCCGGCGCACCAGGGCGCGGACATGAGCAAGGCCGATTCCCTGACCCTGACGGTCCTGCAGACCGGCCCGCCGGAACAAATCGAAGATCCGTTGGTGATCCTTCGGATCGATGCCGCGACCATTATCGGAAATGTCGAAGATGACAAAGCCGAGTTTATGACGGCCTTTGATCAGGATGTCGCCCGGTACGCCCGGTCGGAGATATTTGAGAGCGTTGTCGATCAAGTTGGAGAAGATTTGTTCCAGCGCCAGGCGGTCGCTGACGATATTCGGCAGCGGCTCGATTCGGATTTGTGCATCCGCTTCGGACGCCTGATGGGCGACCGACGAGATAATAGTTTCGATCAATTCGCGCGTATCGATCGGGACGGGGTGAAAATCGCGGCGGCCTTCCCGCGTCAGGTTGAGAATGGCCGAGATGAGTCGGTCCATCTTGCCGATCGACGACTTGATGAAGCCGAGCGCTTCGGAAAAGTCCTGGGAAAGTTGCTTGTCTTCGGCCTGAAGCTCCGGCGCATCTGCGGGGTCGGCGTCGCCGATAGGCTCGGGTATTGCGTCGACCTTGGCGGCAGCCCGGCTGTAGCGGGCGATGCGGCTGAAAATGTCGGTACGCAGTTCTTCAAGCTCGCTCGTAAATCCCATGATGTTGACGAGCGGTGAGCGCAAGTCGTGGCTCACGATATAGGCGAACCGCTGAATTTCGTCGTTTGCTTCGCGCAGGTCAGCGGTCCGCGTTTCGACGGTAGCTTCGAGATTGAGATTGTTGTTGCGCAATTGCTGCTCGGCGTCGTCGCGCGCGCGAGTGGATTGCCGTACCAGAAAGATCGAAATGCCTGCAAGCAGCAGCACAAGTCCCGAACCGGCTGCCGTGACCATGGCTGCCAGACTTTGACTGCGATCTGCCGCTGCGGTTCGCATCTGAAACAGCCGGTTCTCCTCGGCGCGCATCGCGGCTGCGATCTCACCGACGCGTTGAACGGACGTGCCGGCGGAGTCCCGCAACATCGCAACGCCGCCGGGAATGTCGTTCCGTTTCACATAATCGACGGCGACTGCAAAATCGGCGAGGCGGGATTCTATCGCAGGGCGGAGTTGTTTAACGTTGTCGATCTGAACGGGACTGTCGGTGGTCAGAGCGGCAAGTTTGTCGACGCCGGATGGAACGCGTGCAACAGCTTCTTCATGCTCCGTCAGAAATTTTGATTGGGTCGTCAACAGGTAGCCGCGAGCGGCGCTTTCGGCGCGCCGTATATCCAGCAGAACCGTGGATAACTGGTTTTCAACTTCGACGGTGTGAATGACCCAGCGGCTGTCGTCGCGCGCCTTGTTGACCAGCACAACGGACGTGACACTGATCGCGACCAGCACAAAAAAGCCCGCCAACAGGAGGGCAATCTGCCAGATCGTGCGTCGGCGAGCGGCGTTCAAGGCCACTTCAACCGCGCCCCTGTATGGTCAAAACGAGGAAACCGCTGGAAATTCAACTTTGTACCCCTGCCGCCGTGCGCATAGCTTACACAGGAGATAACGTGCAGATAGGAATTTAGTTCCATCGCCGGAACGGAGGCTCAAGCCCGCGCGGACAGGGATCAAGACGTCTTGGTGTCGCCTGCGGCCAGGTAATGTTCCAGCCAGTGAATATGATAATCGCCGTCGATAATGCTGGGCTCTCGCACCAGCCCGCGGAACAGCGGCAGTGTGGTTTCCACGCCGTCGACCACCATCTCGTCCAGCGCGCGCCGCAGCCGCATCAGGCATTCGCCACGGGTCTTACCATGGACGATCAGCTTGCCGACCAGCGAGTCGTAATAGGGCGGGATGATGTAACCCTGATAAACGGCTGAATCGATCCGCACGCCGAGGCCGCCCGGCGGATGGTATTGCAGGATCTTGCCCGGCGACGGCCGGAAGGACACGGGATTCTCGGCGTTGACCCGGCACTCGATGGCGTGGCCGTTGATCACGATCTCATCCTGCGTGCACGGCAGATCGCCACCTGCGGCGACGCGAATCTGCTCGATCACGAGGTCGATGCCGGTGATCATTTCGGTGACGGGATGCTCGACCTGGATGCGCGTGTTCATTTCTATGAAATAGAATTCGCCGTCTTCATAGAGAAACTCGATGGTGCCGACGCCGAGATACTGCATCTCGCGCATCGCCTTCGCACAGGTCTCGCCGATCTTCGCCCGCGCGGCTGCGCTCAGGATGGGCGAGGGGCCTTCTTCCCAGACCTTCTGGTGGCGGCGTTGCAGCGAACAGTCGCGCTCGCCGAGATGGATCGCGCCGCCGCGCCCGTCGCCCAGAATCTGGATTTCAATGTGACGCGGCTTGCCGAGATACTTTTCCAGATAGACCGATCCGTCACCGAATGCGGCCTTGGCTTCGTTGCTCGCGGTGGACAGTGCCAGCAACAGGTCAGCTTCGGTCGGAGCGACCTTCATGCCGCGGCCACCGCCGCCGGCGGCCGCTTTCACCAGAACCGGGAAGCCGATCTTCTTGGCGATGGCCATGGCGTCATCGCCGGGGCCGACGCCGCCGTCTGAACCGGGCACGACAGGAATGCCGAGACGCTGCGCGGTTTTCTTGGCTTCGATCTTGTCGCCCATCAGGCGGATATGCTCGGCCTTTGGGCCGATGAAATGCAGATTGTGGTCGGCGAGAATCTCCGCGAAGCGCGCGTTCTCGGACAGGAAGCCGTAACCCGGATGAACTGCGTCAGCGCCGGTGATCTCGCACGCGGCAAGCAGCGCCGGCACGTTCAGGTAGCTGTCTTTCGCGGGCGGCGGTCCGATGCAGACGCTTTCGTCCGCGAGCCGGACGTGCATGGCGTTCGCATCGGCGGTCGAATGCACCGCGACGGTGGCAATGCCCAGCTCCTTGCACGCGCGCAGCACGCGCAATGCAATCTCGCCGCGATTGGCAATCAGGATCTTGTCGAACATCGCAGCGCCTGACGGTGAGAACGATTATTCAATGATGACGAGCGGCTCGCCGAATTCGACCGGCTGGCCGTCTTCGACAAGGATTTGCGTGACCGTGCCGGCACGCGTGGACGGGATCTGGTTCATCGTCTTCATCGCTTCGATGATGATGAGCGTATCTCCGACCTTCACCTTGCTGCCGACATCGATGAACGGCTTCGCGCCGGGCTCGGATGCCAGATACGCGGTACCGACCATGGGCGAGGGCACTGCACCTGGATGCTTCGAAACATCGGCTGGCGCGGCGGCGGCCGGAACAGCAGCTGATACCGGCGCCGCGGCGGCTGGCGCTGGCTGATAGGATACCGGCGCGGCGACGCTGATATTACGCGCGACGCGCAGGCGCAATCCGGCGCGCTCGATCTCGATTTCAGTGAGATTGGTTTCGTCGAGCAGCATTGCCAGTTCGCGAATGAGCTCCCGCTCATTGACCGGCTTTTCCTTGGTCGTTTTGTCTGGTGGCTGAGAGGCCATGTGCAATCCGAAGCTTTCTTGAATTACGAATGAGCGAGATCAGGGTTTCGCCTTGGCGCCGATCTTGGCGGCGAGGCCGCTGATCGCGAGGCGATAGCCGTCGATTCCGAAACCGCACAGTGTTGCCACCGCGGCCGACGCGACGAATGAGTGATGACGGAAGGATTCACGCGCATAGATGTTCGACACGTGGACTTCAACCGTCGGGATCTTGACCGCGACCAGGGCGTCGTGGAGCGCGATCGAGGTGTGGGAATAACCGCCCGCGTTGATGATGATGCCGGCGGCTTTCTTCGCGCCAGCTTCATGGACGAAGTCGATCAATTCGCCTTCGCGGTTGGTCTGACGGCAATCGGCGGTCAGGCCATAACGGGCCGCGCTGTCTTGGCAAAGCTTTTCCACATCGGCGAGCGTGTGATGGCCGTACGTCTCCGGCTCGCGTGTGCCGAGCAGATTAAGGTTCGGCCCGTTGAGCACGAAAATCGTCTTTGCCATCCGAAAACCAAATCCAGCAATGTCGGCGAAATGATGCGGCGCGCGCGGCTTCGGCCGGTTTATAGGCAACAAGAGGCCGGGAGGGAAGCCTGAACGGGGGCTCCGTCCCCTGCCAAATGGTTCAGAAACCACCTGAAAAGCCCGATAGAAGGGCTAGAAATCGTTGGTTAACCAATCTTAACGGATGTCGATCGGGGGGGCCGTCCAGCCCTTGGGACCGGGCTGGACGGCTATTCTGTGCTCAGCAGGTCGCCTTGCCGCAGCGGGCTTCGGATATTTTCTTGGACAGACCTTCGACGCCCAGCGCGCCGACCACGACATCCTTGCCGATCACGTAGCTTGGCGTGCCGTTGAGGCCCATGTCCTCGGCGAGCTTGAAGTTCTCGTTGAGGGTCGCGCTGACTTCCGGGCTCACCATGTCTTTTTCCAGCTTCGCCATGTCGGCGCCGGCTTCCTTGGCCGCAGCCATGGCGCGTGCCTTGTCGGCCTGTCCGCGTCCGTTCAGCAGCTTCTGGTGGAAGTCGAGATATTTCTTGCCGGTCGGATCTTGCATCCGGACCGCGACCGCGACCTGGGCGGCTTCCACCGATCCTGGTCCAAGCACCGGAAATTCCTTCAGCACGATGCGCAGCTTCGGGTCGGCCTTCATGAGTTGCATCATGTCGGTCATGGCCTTTTTGCAGTAGCCGCAGTTGTAGTCGAAAAACTCGACGAAATTGACGTCGCCGTTAGGATTGCCAACGACAACGCCGCGCGGCGATTTGAAGATCACGTCCGCGTTCCGCTGGACTGCGGCCCGATGCTTTTCAGATTCCGCCACCGCCTGCCGCTTCTGCAACTCGGCAGACATTTCCTCGAGTATCTCCGGATTTGCGACGAGATAGTCTTTGAGAATTTTCTGGATCTCGCTGCGCTGGCTGTCGTTGAACGTCTGCGCATGCGATGCGACGGGCAGACCCAGCACGAATGCGAAGGCGTAAGGAGCGAGTGAGCGGAACGAAAGCATGAGAATTCCTTCGGGACTGTGTGGACCGGCTTGAGGCCGGAGGGCAGTTCTTTGTCGGCCTAATTCTTTATCGGCTTAGTGTTTACAATATCGTCAGCCTTGACCCATCCGGGGGTGCCGATGGCGAACCGTGTCTTGGCGCGTGAGGCGAGATCCCGCGCTGTCTTCTGGTCCCCGCGTATGAAGGCTGCCTGAGCAGAGGCGAGATCGGCCTCGGCGTAGTCTCCCTTGCGGCCATAGGCCATCGCGAGTTGCGTGTAGCCAAGCGCTGCTTCCGGTTCCCGTGACAGCGCGGCCTTCAGAATCCTGATCGCCTCTTCAGCGTAAGCCTTATTCTCGGACGCCACCAAGGCCTGGCCAAGTAACATCTCGATGAGCGGCGTGTTGTTCGACAGTTGCACGGCTTTGCGGAGTGGTGCGATGGCCTCGACGGGCTTGCCTCCCTCCAGCAGCGCCTGACCCTTCAGCTCATAAAAGTAGGGGTTGTTGGGCTGGACGCGGATCAGGGCCTCGATTAGGGCCTGGGCGTTGCGCAGGTCGCCGTGGCGATAGGCCGCGATGGCGCGGGCATACCGCGCGGGCAAGCTGTCGTTCGATGCCGGATAGCGGCGATAGACGGTGTCCGCGCGCTCCATGAAGCCCGACACCTTGGCGCGCATCATATCGTGACGAAGTTGCAGAGCCGGGTCGTCTTTCTTGTCCCAATACGGGCTGGACTTCGCCAGTTCCTCCAGCGCTCTCACGCGTTCGGCAGGCATCGGATGGGATTGATTGTAAGGGTCCGCACCGGCGGATGCGTAAAGCGATTGTTCCGAGAAGCGCTTGAAGGTTTCGTACATCCCGCGGGCCGATTGGCCGGTGGCATTGAGAAACTTCACGCCGGCCTTGTCCGCGTTCTCTTCCTGCTGCCGCTGGTAGGACAGCATCGTGCGCATGATGGTGGCCTGCGGCGCGGCGACCGCGGCCGCGCCTGCGTTGCCTGCGCCCGCGCGTGCGCCTGCGACCGCGGCGCCTAGGCCAAGCAGCATGGCGATGATCATCTGGGTTTGCGCGCGGGAAATCTGCTCGCGCAATTTCGACAAATGCCCGCCTGCAAGGTGGCCGGTTTCGTGGGCCAGCACGCCGATGATCTGGTTGGGTGTGTCGGATTCGCGCAACGCGCCGTAGTTCACGAAAATGCGGCGTCCGTCGGCGACGAACGCATTGAATGCCGGATCGTTGATGATCACGACCTGGATGTTCTGTTTTTCAAGACCGGCGGCGCGCAGGATCGGCCGGGTGTAGTCGCGCAGGAGTTGCTCGGTTTCGGCGTCGCGCAACAACGGCGGACCGCTGGCGCGCTGCTGCGCGTGTGCTGGCCACGACGAAGCGAGCAGGGCGGTCGCGGTGACGAGCACCGTCGCGCGCCGCGCGAGCAACTTGCCGAACGAGGACGAACGCACCCGCGTGCGCGATTGCCGCACGCCGATATGCGGTGACCGGAATTCGGCCGGTGCGGTCAAGAGGGCATTTGTCATGGCTTGGTCAGCGGCATCGGGCAGGTTGCGACCTTTGCAATGGAGCGGCGGCCTGTAGGGTGCTAAAATCAAGGACTAACAAGCCGCCGAATGCGGCAGGACAACGGCGCGCTGGAGTGCTTTTGCCTGCATGCTGTCGTCGCCAAGGAATACCAGATTTCATGCTCGATATGACGCTCAGAGACAAGGCAAAAGGCCTTTTGACGCCCTCCACGCGAGGCAATGTGCCGCCCTTCATGGTGATGGACGTGATGGCCGCTGCTGCCAGAATCGAGGCCGAGGGTGGTCATGTGATTCACATGGAAGTCGGCCAGCCTGCGGCCCCGGCGCCGCAAACGGCGATCGCGGCGGCTCGCGCTGCGCTGGACATCGGGCAGATCGATTACACCGCTGCCGTCGGCATTCCGTCGCTTCGCCGGCGGATCGCGCAGCACTACCGTGAAACCTATGCGCAGGAAGTGGACCCCGCGCGTATTGTCGTTACCACGGGCTCCTCCGGGGCGTTCGTGCTGGCCTTTCTGTCGGCGTTCGAGCCGGGCGACCGGGTCGCAATCACCTCGCCGGGCTATCCGCCGTATCGTCACATCCTGCGCGCGCTGGGCTGCGAGCCGGTCCTGATCGAAACCACCAGTGCGACACGCCACGCGCTCACCGGTGAAATGCTGCTGGAGGCTCACCGCAAGACGCCGCTGCAGGGTGTGCTGGTCGCCAGCCCCGCCAATCCGACCGGCACAATGATGACACGCGAGGCAATGGCCGATCTGATCGCGGCGGCCGACAGCGCGGGCATCCGGTTCATCTCGGACGAGATTTATCACGGTCTCGATTACGCGTTTCCGGCGGTGACGGCAGCGCAGCTTTCGTCCGATGCGATCATCATCAATTCGTTTTCGAAGTATTTCTGCATGACCGGCTGGCGGGTCGGCTGGATCGTGGTGCCCGAGACGCTGGCGCGCTCGGTCGAGACCCTGCAGCAGAACCTCTCGATCTCGGTCCCGACACTGTCGCAGGTGGCAGCGGAAGCGGCATTCGAGGGGCGCGCCGAAATGGATGTAATCAAGCACGGCTATGAAGAGAACCGCCGTATCCTGATCGACGGTTTGCCGAAAGTCGGTCTGACGGAATTTCTGCCTGCGGATGGAGCTTTCTATCTCTACGCAGACGTCTCGAAGTTCAATTCCGACAGCTACGACTTCGCCAAGACCATGCTGCAGCAGGCGCATGTCGCTGCCACACCGGGCATCGACTTCGATCCGTTCCACGGAAAGTCGTTTGTGCGCTTTTCCTACTCGCGCTCGACGCAGGAGATCGTTGAAGCGGTTGCACGTATCACGCGCTGGCTTGCGAAGGGTTGAACCTCGCCCGGAATGTGATGAAATAAAAAACCGCCCGCTGTGAAGCGGGCGGTTTCATATAAAGACGTTGGCCGGAGGTTACTCTCCGCGGCGCGACCACCAGCCCGCACGGCGCGGCTGGGCCGTGTCGGGGGCGTTCTCAGGCTCCGGCTGAGCCGGTTCGCTCGACGAGGTCGGTGTCTGAACAGGGGTGGGCTCCGGCTTCGGCGTCTCGCCGAAGAAGAAGCTCACCTTCTCGCGCACGGTCGAACGCTTGCGGGGAGCGGAGTCGTTCGCCGCATCCTCGGGCGTCGAGATAGGATGCGAGACTGGCTCCGGCTGAGACGTCACCGGTTCCGGCTGAGAGATGTAAGTGGGCAGTTCCTGACGCGAGGGCTCTGCCGGCGCCGACAGATCGGCGACCGCTTCGGTGGATTCGGATTCCGGCGGAGGTCCGAGGTCGTCGGCGATCGTCGAGACGATGCCTTCCCCGGGCTGTCCGCCTTCGGCTCCACCAAGTTCATTGCCACCGCGACGTCGTCGGCCACCGCGCCGGCCACGGCGGCGCGGACGGCGCTCACCATTCGCAGTCTGGTCCGCGCGGGCTTCGCCGTTCGGTTCATCCTGTTCGTCGTCGCCTTCCTCGGCGTCATCGCCCACAGCGTCGGTGTGCGGCGCAAGGTCGGGAGTGGCACTCTGGTCGGAGGGCACTGCGCCATCGCGGGTCTCACCACGGCCACGCCTGCGGCGACGGCGCTTGCGGCGCGGACCTTCTTCGCCTTCCGCGACAGGTGCGGCATCGGCGGATGTGGCTTCAGTTTCCTCGTCGTCGCCTTCGAACTCGGCTTCCGCCTCGAAGGTCTCATCTTCCTCGTACTCGTAAGTATCCTCGACCGCGGCCGGGAACGCCGCGACCTGCGCCGCGAGGATCGCCTTGGCGGCTTCCAGCGTATGAACAGCTTCGCCGCGATCGATCACGAACGATTGCTGGCCAGTGATGGTTGCATCGGCGATGACGGCAAGCGTCACCTTGAAGCTGTTTTCCAGATCGCGCAGATGGCCGCGCTTGTGGTTCAGGACGTAGAGCGCCACGTCGGTGCGCGTGCGCACCGTGAGATTGTGGGTCGGCCCCTTCATCAGGTTTTCTTCGAGGCCGCGCAGCAACTGCAGCGCGACGGACGACACCGAGCGGACATGTCCGGAGCCGCCGCAATGCGGGCAGGGCTCGGTCGAGCTTTCCAGCACGCTGGCACGGATGCGCTGGCGCGACATTTCGAGCAGGCCGAAGTGCGAGATGCGCCCGACCTGAATGCGTGCACGATCCTGACGCAGGCAGTCGCTCATCTTGCGCTCGACGGCGCGGTTGTTGCGCTTCTCGTCCATGTCGATGAAATCGATCACGATCAGGCCCGCGAGATCGCGGAGCCGGAGTTGTCGCGCGACTTCCTCGGCGGCTTCAAGATTGGTCTTGAGTGCGGTGTCTTCGATGTGGTGCTCGCGGGTGGAGCGGCCCGAGTTGACGTCGATCGAGACCAGCGCCTCGGTCTGGTTGATGACGATGTACCCGCCGGATTTCAGCGTGACCGTCGGAGAGAACATCGCATCGAGCTGACTCTCCACGCCCATGCGTGAGAACAGCGGTTGGCCGTCGCGATACTGTTTCACCGACCGCACGTTGGTCGGCATCAACATTTTCATGAAATCGCGCGCTTCGTTGTAGCCGGACTCGCCGGCGACAAGGACTTCGTCGATTTCCTTGTTGTAGAGGTCGCGCAGCGAGCGCTTGATCAGCGAGCCTTCCTCGTAGACGAGGGTCGGGGCCTGCGACTTCAACGTGGTGTCGCGGACAGTTTCCCACATCCGGATCAGGTATTCGAAATCGCGCTTGATTTCAGGCTTGGTGCGCGATGCGCCGGCCGTGCGCAGGATGATCCCCATGCCTTCCGGCACGTCGAGATCCTGCACCACGTCCTTCAGGCGATTGCGGTCCTGTGCCGAGGTGATCTTGCGGCTGATGCCGCCGCCGCGCGCGGTGTTGGGCATTAGCACGGCGTAGCGGCCGGCGAGCGAGAGATAGGTCGTGAGCGCGGCGCCCTTGTTGCCGCGTTCTTCCTTGACGACCTGAACCAGCATCACCTGGCGGCGTTTGATGACTTCCTGAATCTTGTACTGGCGGCGTGGGCGGAAGGAGCGCTCCGGAACTTCTTCCAGCACGTCATCGCCACCGACCGACTCGACGAGCTCTTCCTCGGCGTCATCCTCGTCGTCTTCGCCGTCGCTGTCGGCGTCATCGGCGTGGCGCTCGTTCTGATGATCGTCTCCACCGGGGGCGACGGAGTCCGCATGAGCATCGTCGGCGTGATGTTCATGCGTGTGGTCGTCGTGGGCGTGATCGTCGTGAGAGTGACCTTCATGCGCATCGTCGCGCGCAGTTTCCGGCGTGTCGCCGCCGGCAAAGGCGGCCGGTGCATCGTGCTCCGCAGGAGGGAACGATTGTTCGGCCGACGCGTGGCCGCTGCGATCATCGCTGGCGTGATCCGGCTGCTCGCCATGAGCGTGCGCGTCATGACCGTGTTCGTCATGATGAGCGTCTGCATGCAGGTGGTCATGGTCGTGGTGCGCATCATCGTGCGGATGATCCGGCGTGTGATCGCCGACCTGCGAGGTATCGGTCAGTTGCTGCGTGTCGTTCTCTGAGCTTGCACCCTCGACGATCTCGCTCTGCACGCGCTCGCCGCTGCCGCGACGCCTTGAGCTGCGATGGCGGGACCGTCGGCGGTTGGACCGGTTTTCGGTTTCTTCTTCGGCTTCGCGATGCGCGCGCTCGTCGGCCTCGATCAGGGCCTGACGGTCGGCGACCGGAATCTGGTAATAGTCGGGGTGGATTTCGCTGAAGGCCAGGAAGCCATGCCGGTTGCCGCCATACTCGATGAAGGCGGCTTGCAGCGACGGTTCGACCCGCGTGACCTTGGCGAGATAGATATTGCCGCGCAGTTGCTTGCGCTGGGCAGACTCGAAATCAAATTCCTCGACGCGATTTCCGCGGACCACAACCACCCGGGTCTCTTCCGGGTGGGTGGCGTCGATCAGCATTTTGTTGGGCATTTTGGAGCTCTTGACGGCGAACGGGACGCGCGGCGGCCAGCGCATGGCGCTTGGCCGGATCACGTAACGGTCCACCTGATTCGGGGGTGAGGGGAAGGCCGAAACGCCGCCCGAGGCACCTTGCCGACTGCAATGTCAGCGAAACGCGGCGCGCACGAGAGTCGCGTCGTATCGATGCTGGCATTGATGGGATTTTGTTACAGATCCCGTTCGGCGATAGAGTCTGGCGCATCAAGCGTCGGCCCGTCTAATTCAATGTGGCGGCAAAGGTGCCGCCGTATCCTGCCGCTGACGAAGCCAACGGGTTGGTTGCTGACGGTGCCAACGCGGCGCGGTTAGCGCGCGCTGGCTCTCGAAGGTCTGCAATCTTGCGACTGCAGTCGCCGGTTATGAAAGTAGCCGCTCGGGCTGGTTACCGCCGTCCGCGTCAGCCGCGCGCTGCGCTGGCTGTGGAGGGTCGGAAGGTACACTAGAACCTCAAGGTGTTGATTTGAGGAACTGGCGCTGCACCGGGAAGCTGAACGCGACACAACCGCAAGTTTAAACCGTCAGCCCCTCCTACATACGTCGAATGGGACTTTCTGGCAAGGGAAGCGTCACAACGCTGCAACACAGCGCCGTAATCGTCCAGGGTGCGGTAAGCCGTCGTTAACTGTGCGGTTCTATTGCGTTATGAGGGCTATCCGGAGGCATCGGATTCATTGACGCGCCGCTCAAATCATCCTGCGTTGAGGGCATTTTGGCCAGTGTGCGCCGCAGCATGGCTGTGCATGCCGATTCCCGCCGCATGGGCCGTCGAATCCCAGTCGCCACAGCCGTCAGTTGCATCGGCCTTTCCAGTCGCCTCGGACGTGCGTGTCGCTGGCGACGCCAAGCAAACCCGCTTCATTCTCGATCTTGATCGCAAGATCGATGTCCGCGCCTTCGTGCTCGGTAACCCTTACCGCGTCGTTGTCGATATTCCGCAGGTCACCTTCAACCTTCCCGCCGGCACCGGAACGACCGGCCGTGGGCTGATCCGCGCTTTCCGCTATGGCCTGGTCATGCCGGGTGGATCACGTCTTGTTTTCGACCTGACGGGTCCGGCAAAAATCGACAAGGCTTTCATCATCGACGCCGCGAACGGCCAGCCGCCGCGGCTGGTGGTCGAACTTGCGGCGGTCGATCGGTCGGCGTTCAAGCCGTCGCATCCCGGCGACGACAAGTTCCAACTGCGTCCGGCGATCGTCGCCGATGCCGCCGGAGCCACGGTTGAGACGACGGCGACTGCTCGAGCGGCAAAAGCAACCGATTCCCGGCCGGTGATCGTGATCGACCCTGGACACGGCGGCGTCGACAACGGAACCCAGGCCGCTTCGGGCGAAAACGAAAAGTCGCTGGTGCTGGATTTTGCCAAGGCGCTGCGGGACCGGATCGAGCAGGGCGGCAAGTTTCGCGTGGTCATGACGCGCGACGACGACACGTTCATCCCGCTCGGCGAACGAGTGAAGATCGCGCGCAGCCACATGGCCGCACTGTTCATCTCCATTCATGCCGACGCGCTGCCCAAACGTGAAGGCGATGCGCAGGGTGCCACCGTCTACACACTATCGGATCGCGCGTCCGACGCGGAAGCGGAAAAGCTCGCGGAAGCCGAGAACAAGGCGGACGCTATTGCAGGCATCAACCTGACCGAAGAGCCGGCGGAAGTCGCCGACATCCTGATCGAATTGACCCAGCGTGAAACCCGAACATTCTCAAGCCGCTTTGCCCACACCCTCGTCAACGAAATGAAGGGCGTTGCCCGGATGCACAAGCGTCCGCTCAAGTCCGCAGGCTTCAAGGTGCTCAAGGCGCATGACGTACCGTCGGTGCTGGTCGAGCTGGGCTATGTTTCCAACAAGGACGACCTTCAGCATCTGGTCTCGGAAAGCTGGCGATCCCGCACGGTCGGTTCCGTGGCCAAGGCGGTCGACGCTTTCCTCGGCAAACGCGTGGTTTCGGCAGGATCCTCAAATTAAGCGGCTTCGATTTGAATTCGCAGGGCAATTGTCGTCAAAGCCCTAGTTTGGCCACAGCGGCGGCTCTATAGAAAATTGGATTGGGACGGATCAGAATCGATCCACGCGCCGGGCGGCGAATGGTATAGTTCGGTTCGGAAACCCGGTTGTGCGCTTCGGGTGATCGCGCCAGACGTTTTAGACGGATACTGACGATGCGCTTGCTGTTGCGATTCATGGGCTTTCTGTTCGCGGCTGGAACGATTGTGTTCCTTGTCGGCGTTGCCGCGGTTGCTGGAGCGATCTGGCATTACTCCAAGGATCTGCCGGACTATTCGCAGCTTCAGGATTACGAACCTGCGGTGATGACGCGCGTTCATGCGTCCGACGGTTCGCTTCTGGCCGAGTACTCCAAGGAGCGGCGGCTGTATCTGCCGATTCAGGCGATCCCGAAGCAGGTGATCAACGCCTTCCTCGCCGCGGAGGACAAGAACTTTTACGAACACGGCGGTATCGACTTCACCGGCATGGCCCGCGCGGCGGTTCTCTATGCGCAGAATTACGGCTCGAATCGCCGTCCGCAGGGTGCGTCCACCATCACCCAGCAGGTCGCGAAGAACTTCCTTCTGACCAACGAAGTGTCGTTCAACCGCAAGATCAAGGAAGCCTTGCTGGCGATGCGCATCGAGCGCACCTACACCAAGGACAAGATCCTCGAGCTTTATCTCAACGAAATCTATCTCGGCCTCAGCGCTTACGGCATTGCGGCGGCGTCACTGGTTTATTTCGACAAGTCGGTGAACGAACTGACCATCGCGGAAGCCGCCTATCTCGCGGCGCTGCCTAAGGCGCCGTCGAGCCTGCATCCGGTCCGCAACCGCGAACGCGCCATCGAGCGCCGCAACTACGTGATCGACCGTCTGGCCGAGAACGGCTGGATCAAGCAGGCCGATGCCGTCGCCGCGCGCAAGGAGCCGATGATCAGCACCAGCCGCTCCAACTCCGGCCATATATTCGCGGGCGAGTATTTCGCCGAGGAGGTTCGTCGCGACGTGTTCGAGCGTTACGGCGAGAAGAAACTGTACGAGGGTGGATTGTCGGTCCGCACCACGCTCGATCCCAAGCTTCAGACCATGGCGCGCAAGGCGATGGTCACGGGCCTCGTCAATTTCGACGAAGCGCAGGGCTGGCGCGGCGCTCCGCATAAGATCGACGTCTCGGGCGACTGGGGCGTGAAACTCGCAGAGATCAAGGCTCTGTCCGATATCGCGCCCTGGCGGCTGGCGGTTGTGCTCGAGACCAGCGATCAATCCGCGCGGATCGGTTTCCAGCCGGGCCGTGAGCTTGGCGGCGCTGTTCTCAAGACCCGCGACACCGGTCTCATTTCGCTCGATGGCGTGAAGTGGGCGAAGGCCGCATCCGGTCCGACCCGCTTCAAGACGCCGACCAACGTGACGCAGGTGTTGGCGCCCGGCGACGTGGTCTACGTCGATCCGTTGCTGGCGAAGGACGGCAGTAAGGTCGAAGGCCAATACCGCCTGCGGCAAGTGCCGGAAGTATCTGGCGCGATGGTTGCGATGGACCCATGGACCGGCCGCGTGCTGGCGATGGTGGGCGGCTTCTCGTTCGATCAGAGCCAGTTCAATCGCGCGACACAGGCCTATCGCCAGCCCGGTTCGTCGTTCAAGCCGATCGTCTACGCGACCGCGCTGGATAACGGCTACACGCCGTCCACGGTGGTGATCGATGCGCCGATCGAAATCGATCAGGGCTCCGGCAACGTCTGGCGTCCGGAAAACTATTCGACCGGCAAGTATTACGGTCCGTCGACGCTACGCACCGGCCTCGAACTGTCGCGTAACACGATGACGGTGCGGCTGGCGCAGGACGTCGGCATGCCGTTGATCACCGAATACGCCAAGCGTTTCGGAATCTATGACGAATTGCCGAACTACCTGTCTTACGCGCTTGGCGCGGGCGAGACGACCGTCATGCGGATGGTCTCGGCCTATTCGATGTTCGCCAACGGTGGCAAGCGCATCAAGCCGACATTGATCGACCGCATTCAGGATCGCTACGGCCACACGATCTACAAGCACGACCAGCGCGAATGCCGTGGGTGCGATGCCGGCGACGGCTGGAAAAACCAGGCAGAGCCGACGCTGGTTGACCGGCGCGAGCAGGTGCTCGATCCGATGACCGCGTATCAGATCACATCCATGATGGAAGGCGTCGTTCAGCGCGGCACGGCCACTGTCGTCCGCGACGTCGGCAAGCCGGTCGCCGGCAAGACGGGTACGACCAACGACGAGAAGGACGTGTGGTTCGTCGGCTTCTCGCCGGATCTCGCCGTCGGCGTTTACATCGGCTACGACAAGCCGCGCAATCTCGGTCGCGGCCAGAGTGGCGGCCACACCGCTGCGCCGATCGTGAGGGATTTCCTCAAGCTGGCACTGGCCGACAAGCCCGCGGTGCCGTTCCGTGTGCCTGCCGGGATCAAGCTCATCCGTGTCGATGCGAAATCCGGCATGCGGGTGGGACCGGGCGAGGGCGGTCGGACGATTCTCGAAGCCTTCAAGCCCGGCACCGCGCCGCCAGACAACTATTCGGTTATCGGTGTTGCCGACGCCGACGGACGTTCCGGCGTTTCACCGGACGCCGACCGCGCTATCTTCCGGCCCGGTACGGGCGGTCTCTACTAGTCTGCGCGTATTCCATATCTGATACGCGCAGAGTTGCGCTGGCTCCCGTCAGCCGGTACATCCCTCACATCTTTTGAATCGCGGCCTTGCCGCATCTGGAATTGTCATGCGCCCCGAAATCGAACGCCTTGTCGAAGAGATCAAGCAGTCAGTCGGGCTGCTGAGGAGGCATCTTTGACGTTGATGCATCCACGGCGCGTCTCGCCGAACTGAATAAACTCGCCGAAGATCCGAACCTCTGGGACGATCCGCAGAAGGCTCAAAAGCTGATGCAGGAGCGGACCTCGCTTGAGGATCAGCTTGGCGGTATCGGCAAGGTCGAGCGCGAACTCGAAGACCAGATCGGCATGATCGAACTCGGCGAAGCCGAGAAGGACGACGCCGTCGTTGCCGAAGCTGAAAATGCGCTCAAGGCCTTGAAGAAGGACGTCGCGCGGCAGGAGCTGGAGGCTCTGCTGTCCGGCGAGGCAGACAGGTTCAACACCTACCTCGAAGTTCATGCCGGTGCCGGCGGCACCGAAAGCCAGGACTGGGCGTCTATGCTGCTGCGCATGTATACGCGCTGGGCGGAAAAGCGCGGCTTCAAGGTTGAGTATTTGGAAGAGACGCAGGGCGAAGAAGCCGGCATCAAATCCGCGACGGTCCAGATCAGCGGACACAATGCGTACGGCTGGCTGAAAACCGAAGGCGGCGTGCACCGGCTGGTGCGGATTTCGCCGTTCGACTCCAATGCGCGGCGGCACACCTCGTTTTCGAGCGTGGCGATTTTCCCGGTGGTCGACAATTCGATCAAGATCGACATCGCCGAGTCCGACGTTCGCGTCGACACCATGCGCTCGGGCGGCGCGGGCGGCCAGCACGTCAACAAGACGGAATCCGCGGTGCGGTTGACGCATATTCCTACCGGCGTTGCCGTGGTCTGTCAGGCGGGCCGTTCGCAGCACAAGAACAAGGCGCAGGCCTGGGACATGCTGCGTGCGCGCCTTTACGAGATCGAACTGAAAAAGCGCGAAGAGAAAGCGGCCGCCGATCAGGCCGCCAAGACGGACATCGGCTGGGGCCATCAGATCAGGTCGTATGTGCTGCAGCCCTATCAGATGGTGAAGGATCTGCGCACCGGGGTGCAGACGTCCGATACGCAGGGCGTGCTCGACGGCGACCTTGATGAATTCATGGCGGCAACGCTGGCGCAGAAGGCATTCGGCACGACGCCGGGCGCGATCGACGACGTGGATTAAACGCAGGCCCGGGTTGTCGGTAAGCGGGTGGTTTCACATCGGTCCGCCGCGTATGCCTCTGCACCATGACACAGGTACGGGCCAACTCATCAGCCGTTGAATTGCAGATCGATGCGCGCGACTGGTCGCGGCTGTTTTTCCTGTCGATGCTGTGGGGCGGCACGTTCTTCTTTACCGGCGTCGCGCTGAAGGAATTGCCGCCGCTGACGCTGGTGTTTTTGCGGCTGTCGATTGCGACCCTGATCCTGCTGCCGCTGCTCTGGATCAACGGAATCAGGTTTCCGGTGGGCATCGCGGGCTGGCGGCCTTTTGCGGTCATGGCGCTCATCAACAACGTGATCCCGTTCTCGCTGATCGTTATGGCGCAGACCTACATCCCGAGCGGGACGGCCTCGGTCGTCAACGCAACCACGCCGGTTTTCACGGTTCTAGTCGCAGCGGCTTTCGGCGCGGAGAAACTGATTCTTCGTCGTGTCTTGGGCGTGCTGCTCGGTTTGGTCGGTGTCGTCATCCTGAAGGGCTATGATTTCGATATCATGTCCCGACAGAGCATCGGCATCGGACTTTGCCTTGGGGCGACGCTCTTCTTCGGATTTTCGGCGCTGTGGGCGACGCGCAAGCTGGCCGGCTCGCCGCCTATCGGCACGGCGACGTTTCAATTGATTTCGGCGAGCCTGATGATGCTCGTTCTGGCGAGCATTTTCGATCGTCCGTGGCAATTGCAGATGCCCGGTCTAGGCACCTGGTCCGCCATTCTTGGGCTGGCGGCTCTCTCGACGTCGCTAGCCTTCATCATCTTCTTTCAGATCGTCATCCGTTCCGGTGCGAGCAACGTGATGCTGGTGACGCTGCTCGTTCCGGTCAGCGCGATCCTGCTCGGATACTTCTTTCTGGGCGAGCGGATCGACGCCCGAGAAATTGTCGGCGCGCTCATCATCGGAAGCGCGCTGCTGGTGATGGACGGGCGGGTGTTCCGGTTGCTCGGCCGGTCAAGCATTGCCTGACCGAACCAGCCGTCATCCCTGGCTGAGGCGAATACCGGCGCGCAGGAATTTCTGCGGATCGACGGCGTCGCCGTCAATGCGGGTTTCATAGTGCAGGTGAGGGCCTGTCGAACGGCCCGTGGAGCCGACTGCGCCGATGACCTGGCCGATCTTGATCTGCTCGCCGACCTTAACGCCGATCTCGGACAGATGCCCGTAGCGCGTCGAGAGGCCATTGCCGTGATCGATCTCGATCATGCGGCCGTAGCCGCCGGCCCATCCGGCATTGACGACCTTGCCGTTCGCCGTGGCGCGGACCGGATCGCCTGTGGAGGCGCGGAAATCCAGCCCGCTGTGCATGGCCGGACGGCCGAGGAATGGATCGCTGCGCACGCCGAAGCCGGATGAAAATTCGACATTACCGATGACCGGCTTGCGATACGGCACCAGCGACAGCGTGCGTGTGAGCTTGTCGACCTGCGCGCGCGTGAGGTGGATCCGATACATCTGCCGCTCGAAGGCTCCGGCATCGGCGGATGGTTTGGTCACCGGTATGAACGGGCCTCCCATTCCGCCCTTGGGCGTTGCCGCTTCAAGCTGCGCCATATCAAGCCCGAGGTCCGTAATCACGCCGCGCATCCTGCGCATCCGCGATTCGTAACTGTCCTCGACCGAGGCCAGAGCTGCCGTCTGGCGGACTTCGACCTTGTCGAGCGCGGTCTGGAGCTTCACCAGCACGTTGTCGACGCCCTGAGATTGCGCGAATTCGGTGCGCGGCACCGAGGCGGGAGGCGTGCGGGATTCGAGTCGCGCTTCGCGATCCGGCGGCGTGACGAAAATCACGGTGTCGTTGATCGGCGAGGGCTTCGGCATTCCGGCGGGACTGCTATCGCCAGCCGCGCGCGAGGCGGGTTTGATCGAGCCTGTCGCGATCGTGTCGGGCATGGCGTTAAGCGCGGCGGCGCGCTGCTCGAGTTGCGCCTGCCGCCGCATGATCTGATTGAGCTTCTGATCGTATTGCTCCTGATCGAGCAACTGGCGGCTGGTGGTGCGATCAACGCGGGCGCGAAGCTCGGCTATGCGATCCTCGTAGGCGTACTGCATGTCGGCCTGACGGGCGATGAGCCGTGTCAGGACGTCATCGCGAAACGCAAAATAGGTAGCGGTTGCAGCGGACCAGGCGCCCATGACGACGATCGATCCCGCGACGATCCAAAAGACAACCGGTCCGAACCGCACGGCCTTGCCGTGATGGACGAGCGTGTAGCCGTTACGGTCCGGGCGATGATGGCCGTGCGCGGGTCTGCGCTGCGGTGCTTTCGCGTGGGCGGTGTGGTGTTGGGGATGGTTAGAATAGTGGCCGGAACGGTTCGACATCAGCACTCCCGCGCCGGCCGGAACGCACTCCGAACAGCTCAATGACGTGAGGCTGATTTGACCCTTTCATGGTTAATTTTCGGAAAACGGCGCCGGTTTTCCGGGCGATTTCCTACGTGACGCGCGCAGCCGCCAGCACCTCCTCGGCGTGGCCATCGACCCGCACGTTGCGCCAGATCCGAGCGATTTTACCGTTGCTGTCCACTAGAACTGTTGTCCGAACAATTCCCATGAATGTCTTGCCATACATCGATTTTTCGCCCCAGACACCGTAGGCCTTGAGCATTCCGAGTTTCTCGTCCGAGACTAGCGGCACGGTCAGTTCGTGCTTGTCGCGAAACTTCTCCTGCGCCATCACGGCATCGGCAGACACGCCGAGAACGGCGGTCTGGGCAGCCGCGAAGGCGGTTGCGAGGCGGCTGAAGGCGATGGCCTCGAGGGTGCATCCCGGCGTGTCGGCGCGGGGATAGAAGAAGATCACCAGTTTGCGCCCCGCATAGTTCGCGAGTGAGACGATCTGTCCGCCGTCGCGCGGCAACGAAAAGGCCGGGGCCGGATTGCCCTCGCTCAGGGACGCGCTCTTGCGAACGGGGATGACGACGGACTTGGTGCCCGACCGTTTCGACGTCTTCGCGGGTGCCTTTTTGGCCGCCGCGCGTTTCGCTAGTGAACTCGTGGTTTTGGCCTGTTTGGAAGGCTTGCCGGCGGCGGAGGTCCGGGGGCTTTTTGCCGCTGCCCGTTTGGCGGTCTTGGCTTTTGCGTCACCGGATTTTCCGGCGGATCGGCCAATGGCTGATTTGGACGATTTCTTACGGGTTTTCTTGGACATACGCCTTCCTTTCGTCGCTTTCAGCAGGGTATTTTGGGATTCGCGAGAGCCGCTGTCAGGCACCAGAAACGTGTTCTTCGACTGGGCAAATCTGACGTCTCCGGGGTATGGTGATCGCCAATATTGACTCCACGACTCTCAGGCCACCGGTCGAACCATTGACGACACCATAAACTAAGACTGGACCATTAGGCTGGCAGCATCGCCTCTGACGAAGTGAATATTCATTCGATGCCCGGCGCGACCAGGCTGACCATAGTACCGAGAGGCAATGCCGAGTTCCGAGCCCCAGAAAGCCTTGGCAAAGGCCGTAGACGAGCACCGGCATTGGGATGATTCCGGATGGAATCACCACGACGATGCGGCGTGCGACCGTGCAGTCAGACTTCTGAACCGGCCGAGCATCGGAATTCATCGGGTCACAGACTGGTTTCGCGGAGTGCGCCGCTGGATCAGCGGCAGTCGATGGGTCGGGCGAACCGCTATCGGCCTGCTGTCGCTGGGCGTGGTTTTCGCAGCGGGCTTCGGTGCGCTGTGGCTCAGGCTCGGTGCGGGTCCCGTCAATCTCGACGTCATGACGCCATGGCTGGCATCGGCGATCGAGGAAAATCTTGGACACGATCATACCGTTGAAGTCGGAGGCACGCAGATCGAGCGCGCCGGCCGCGTCAGGATAGCCGTCCGGCTGCGTGACATCGTGGTGCGGGATCATGACCGCAATATCGTCGCCAGCGCGCCGAAGGCGGAAGTGCGGCTCTCGGGCTCGGCGCTGCTCACAGGACATCTCCGTGCTGAAACGCTTCGCCTGGTCGGCGCGGAGCTTGCGGTACGCATCACGCCGGACGGTCGCGTGATTGTCTCTACGGGTCAAAGCAACAGCCCGCTCGCGACGGGAAAGGTTGCGGTCAAGCCCGCGGCGCAAGCCGCCTCGACACCTGCGCCGCTGCCGTTCCAGGCATCGCCGGCTCCGCCGACCGTCTCGGCGACCTCCGCTGCGGCCTCGAATGGTGCCGGGGGCTTGCTCGCTGCACTGGACTGGCTCGACAGCCTTAGTGCCAAAGGTCTCGACGGCCAAAGCCTCAACGAGATCGGGTTGCGCAACGGCGGATTGACGGTCGAGGATCAGCGCAACGGCGGCGTCATTAATTTCACGAATATCAGCCTCAGCCTGCGGCGGCCGCCCGGCGGCGGCGCTGCATTGAGCGTTGGCGAAGAAGGCAAGAATGGCTGGGAACTGAAGGTCGCCGTGGGCGCGCCGTCGAACGGCGTCCGGTCGATCGACATTAGCGCCAACAAGGTTCCAACCAACAACCTGCTGCTCGCCGCCCGCTTGAAGGATTTCACTTATGCGGCGGACATGCCGCTCAGCGGCGAATTCAAGGGCGAGATCGGCCGCGATGGACTGCCAACATATTTCCGGGGCGAGATTGTCGCGGGCAAGGGCACTATCGTCGACCTGAACGTGCCGGACTATCCGATGGTGATCGACCACGCCGACGCACGCGTCGAGTGGGATGCCGGCCGCCGCGTCATGGTCGCACCGTTTCACATCTACGCAGGCGCCAACCGCATCACCATGCTCGCGCATCTCGAGCCGCCCAACGACACCATCCCGAACTGGCAGCTCGGTCTCAGTGGCGGAACGATCTTGCTGGCGGGAGAGAACGGCGAAAGCCCGTCGATCTTCAACCGCATCGCGATCCGTCTGCGGTTCGACACCGAAAACCGCCGCGTGCTGATGACCCAGTGCGACATCAGCAACGGCGAGATCGGAATCGCCGGTTCCGGAAGCATCGACTATTCCGGCGAGGCGCGGTTGACGCTCGGAATGGCGGCGACGCCGATGCCCGTCTCGGTGTTGAAGCGCATCTGGCCGGTTCTTGTCGTGCCTGAAGTGCGGGAATGGCTGAATGAACGTGTCGATCGCGGAACGGTCCAGCGGCTCGATATCGCGGTAAATGCGCCCCTTCATACACTCGTGCGTGGCGGTCCGCCGATTCCGGACGACGGCCTGTCGGTGAATTTCGCCGCGAGCGGCCTGACGATCCGTCCTGTCGATGACATGCCGTCGGTCCGCGATGCGGACATGAAGGGACGCGTCAGCGGCCGGACCGTCAATGTCACGGTGGGTCAGGGCGCGGTGGACACGCCGGCAGGGCGGCGGCTCAACATTTCGGATCTGCTGTTTGAGGTGCCCG
Organism: Afipia sp. GW821-FHT04G03; assembly: GCF_059419985.1. NCBI lineage: Bacteria > Pseudomonadati > Pseudomonadota > Alphaproteobacteria > Hyphomicrobiales > Nitrobacteraceae > Afipia > Afipia sp. GW821-FHT04G03. Next base: position 335,970 of record NZ_JBWKSV010000001.1, read on the forward strand.
ATCTCGCGCCCAAGCCGGCGCCCACGCGTGTGCGCTTTCGTCTCGACGGCCCGGTGCCTGCGGCGGCGGAAATCCTGCAATCGGAGCGGCTGCGCGACGTCGGAGACACGACCATCGACCCCAATTCGAGCAAGGGCACGATCTCGGCAATCGTGACGCTCGCGATGCCGCTGAAGAACGCGCTGACGAAAGCCGACACGACCTATTCGATCAATCTCGATCTGGGTGCGCTGGCCGTAGACAAGCTCGCCATGAATCAAAAACTCGAAGCGAACTCGCTCAAGGTCGTGGCTGACAATCAGGGCTATCGCGTGAAGGGCGACGTCAAGATCGGCGGTCAGCCCGCCGCGCTGGATTATCGCAAGAACAACGAAGGCGATGCCGACGTGCGGGTCGCCGCCATCCTCGACGATGCCGCCCGCGCGCGTCTTGGCGTTGACCTCGGATCAGGCGTCAGCGGCAACATTCCCGTCAAGCTGACCGGAAAGATCGCCGGCGGCGACGGCGACAATCGCTTCGGTGTCGAGGCCGATCTGACCGCTGCTCGTATCGACAACGTGTTGCCCGGCTGGACCAAGGTTGCGGGCAAATCCACGAAGATCACATTCAACGTCGTGCAGAAACCTCAGGGCACGCGTTTCGAGGACATTGTCATCGAGGGCAACGGGACCTCGATCAAGGGTACGCTTGAAGTCGATGACAAGAACGATCTGGTAAGCGTGTCGTTTCCGACGTTCGCCCCGTCGGAAGGTGACAAGGCAAACCTGAAGGCTGAGCGTGCTCCGGACGGGACGCTCAAGGTCACGATGCGCGGCGACGTGTTCGACGGTCGCGGCTTCATTAAAAGCGCGATGTCGGGCAGGGATCAGACCACAAAGGAAAAGTCGAAGAGCTTCGACATCGATATCGACGCGAAGCTCGGCGCGCTTGCGGGCTATTATGGCGAAGCCATTCGCAGCGTCGATCTGAAGCTATCCCGTCGAAATGGAGCGATCAGATCGTTCTCGCTCACGGGCAAGCTGGGACGCGACACGGCCTTGATCGGCGATCTGCGCGGACGCGCGCAGGGACGCGATGTGATGTATCTCGAAACAAACGACGCCGGTGCGTTCTTCCGGTTCAGCGACACCTACGCCAAGATGAACGGCGGCAAGATGTGGCTCGCAGTCGATCCGCCGACGGCAGAATCCTCGCCGCAGGAAGGATTGCTGAATGTCCGCGATTTCACCATCAAGGGGGAAGCGGCGCTCGACAGGGCGGTGGCCAATGCGCCCGGCGCTAACTCGCAGGGCGTCGGTTTCTCGGGCATGCGCGCGGAGTTTACCCGGCAGAGCGGCCAGTTGCGTGTCAAGGATGGCATTCTTCGTGGACCGACAATCGGTGCAACCATTGAAGGCATCATCGATTATCCCGTCAATCAGGTGAAGATGAGCGGCACGTTCGTTCCGCTGTTCGGCCTGAACAACATGTTCGGGCAGATTCCAATTGTCGGTTTGTTTTTGGGCGGCGGCAGCAACGAAGGCTTGATCGGAATTACCTACGAAGTCGTCGGTACTCCCGGCGCGCCGGTTCTCCGGGTCAATCCGATTTCAGCGATGGCGCCCGGCGTGTTCCGCAAGATATTCGATTTCAATACCGGCAAGCAAAACGTTCCCGCCGATTTTGCCACGCCCAACAATTGATGACCGACTTTCGCCAAAGGTCAGACATTCCGTTTTGTCGGCAATGTCGTGAAGCCGGGACGCACGCTTGTCGTCTCGGAAGGTCATGCCTATGCCAGCGATGACGGTCGCGAGAAGCTGATCGCCACCATGTCCGCGACCATGATGACGATGGTTAGCCGAGGCTAGGGACGACCGGCGATCACACCGGTTTCAGCAACACGTGCTTCTTGCGGCCCATCGACAGCTTCACCACGCCTTCCGGCGTGAGATCCTTCGGCGTCAGAACCATCTTTTCATCGGTGACCGGAACGTCATTGACGCGCAGGCCGCCGCCCTTGATTTGACGCCGCGCCTCGCCGTTGGATGCGACGAGACCGGCCTTGACGAACAGTCCCGGCACGGGCGCGCCGGCTTCAAATTCCGTGCGCGGAATTTCGAGCGTCGGCAGGTCGCCTGCAATGGCGCCTTCCTCGAAGGTCTTGCGCGCCGTTTCCGACGCCGCGTCCGCCGCCTCGCGTCCGCGAATGAGCGCTGTTGCTTCTGTCGCGAGCACCTTCTTGGCTTCGTTGATATCCTGACCCCTGAGCGCGGCGAGTTTTGCAATCTCGTCGAGCGGCAGCAGCGTGAACAACTTCAGGAAGCGCTCGACATCGCCGTCCTCGGTGTTGCGCCAGAACTGCCAGTAGTCGTAGTGGCTGAGCAGGTCGGCGTTGAGCCAGACGGCGCCAGCGGCGGTCTTGCCCATCTTCGCGCCGGAGGATGTGGTGAGAAGCGGACATGTCAGTGCGTAAAGCTGATCCGTGCCCATGCGCCGGCCGAGATCGATGCCGTTGACGATGTTGCCCCACTGATCGGAGCCGCCCATCTGCAGGTTGCACTTGTAGCGCCGCGACAGTTCGACGAAATCGTAGGACTGCAGGATCATGTAGTTGAATTCGATGAACGAGAGTTCCTGCTCGCGCTCCAGACGCATCTTGACCGAGTCCATGGTCAGCATGCGGTTGATCGAGAAATGGCGGCCGACATCACGCAGCATTTCGATGTAGTTCAGCGTCGTCAGCCATTCCGCGTTGTCGGCCATGACGGCGTCGTTCTTGCCCGCGCCGAACTGGATGAGCTTCGTGAAGGTTCCCTTGATGGAATCCTTGTTGGCGTCGATCTGCTCATAGGTCAGAAGCTTGCGCGTCTCATCGCGGCCGGACGGATCGCCCACGCGGGTGGTGCCGCCGCCCATGAGCACGATGGGCTTGTTGCCGGATTGCTGCAGCCAGTGGAGCATCATGATCGAGAGCAGATGGCCGACATGCAGGGACGAGGCCGTGCAATCGTATCCGATATACGCCGTCACATCGCCCTTGGCGGCGAGCGCATCGAGGCCGGCGGCATCAGAGATTTGATGGATGAAACCGCGGCTTTCGAGGATGTTCAGGAAATCGGACTTGTAGGCGCTCATGAAGGCACTCTTTGACGATTGAGCTATTTAGCGTTTTGTTTGGGCCTGTGGTGTATCAGGTCCGGCGTCGGATTCAACCGAGCGCGTATTCCGGTTTTGCGGCCAGGAGGCGTGCAAAACCATGATTGAGGGCGATCTGCCCGAAGGAGAGGCCGTTGCTGAAGGCGATTGGGCTGATGAGCGGCACATCCCTCGACGGGGTCGATGTTGCGCTGATCGAAACGGACGGCGAACGTATCGGCGCGTTAGGGCCGACAGGTTATCGCCCCTATTCGGACAGCGAGCGCGACCTATTGCGCAAGGCGCTTGCCGACGCCGTGTCCATGACCAATCGCGATGCCCGTCCCGGTGCTTTGAAGGACGCAGAGTCGCTGGTCACGCGCGCGCATGGGGAAGCGGTCGAGAGTTTTCTCAAGGCCCATCATCTATCTCATGACTCCGTCGATGTGATCGGCTTTCACGGTCAGACGGTGCTGCATCGTCCCGAACAGAAGCTGACCGTTCAAATCGGCAGCGGCGATGTGTTGGCGAAAGAGCTGGGCATTCCGGTGGCGTTCGATCTGCGCGCGGCGGATGTTGCCGCAGGCGGGCAGGGCGCGCCGCTGGTGCCGGTCTATCATCGCGCGCTGGCGCGGATGATGGATCATTCGGGGCCGGTGGTGATCGTGAACATCGGCGGTGTCGCCAATATCACGTACATCGACGCCGACACGCTGATCGCCTGTGATACCGGCCCCGGCAACGCACTGCTCGATGATTTCATGCTGCGCAGGACGGGCGAGGCGGTTGATCGCGACGGACGCACTGCAGCCAAGGGGCGCGCCGATGTGGCGTGGATCGCGCAGGCATTGAACCGTCCATTCTTCGCCAAACCGCCGCCGAAGTCGCTCGACCGAAACGATTTCGCGACGCTGACCGCCGATGGCATGAGCACGGAAGACGGCGCTGCGACGCTGACGGCCTTTACTGCGGCTTCGATCGCGATGATCGCGCCGATGTTGCCGAACCTGCCCACCCACTGGATTGTGGTTGGAGGCGGCGCGAGCAATCCGACGCTCATGGGAATGCTTGGCGAGCGCCTGGCGCCAGCCGCAGTCACGCGCGGCAGCGATCTCGGATGGTCCGGCGACGCCATCGAAGCGCAGGCTTTCGCCTATATGGCCGTTCGGAGCCTCAAGGGTTTGCCGCTGACGTTTCCGGGAACGACCGGTGTGCCCGCGCCGCTGACCGGGGGTGTCCTCGCGAAACCGTGATTACATGCATTTGCATCTATCTTGACGGCGGCGGTTCGCGCCGCCTATAAAGATGCAAGTGCATTAATCGAGATTCCCATGCAGATCGCAGAGGCCATGTTTTTGGCTACCCAGCTGTTTTTGAGCGCGCGCGGCGCCGTTCGCGTGACGCGTTGCCGTGTGTCGAAAGCGATCCGCGACGTTCGCAGTTCCGGAGACGACCAATGACCGAGAAGCTCAAACTCATCAGTCACAAACTGTGCCCCTATGTTCAGCGCGCCGTGATTGCTCTGAAAGAGAAAGGCGTGCCGTTCGAACGAATCGATATCGATCTGGATAACAAGCCCGACTGGTTTCTGAAAATTTCCCCGCTCGGCAAGGTGCCGGTGCTGCAAGTCGGCGACAAGGCTGTCTTCGAATCGGCGGTCATTCTTGAATACCTCGAAGAGACCCTTACCAATCCGCTGCATCCGAAAGATCCGCTGACCCGCGCCGAGCATCGCGCGTGGATGGAATTCGGCTCGGCCGTGCTGGGCGACGTCTGGGGATTGGAGACGGTGACCGACGAAGCCGCGTTCAACGTGAAGGTGAAGCAGGCGACGGACAAGTTTGCGCGGCTGGAGTCGCGGCTTGTTGCAGGGCCATGGTTCGACGGCGACACGTTCTCGCTGGTCGATGCGGTGTTCGCGCCCGTGTTCCGTTACTTCGATACGATCGATGCGATCGGAGATTTCGGCATTCTCGCCGACAAGCCGAAGATCGCGCGCTGGCGCAAGAGCCTGCGCGAGCGGGCGTCAGTCCGCGATGCGGTGAGCGCCGAATACCCGGCGTTGCTGACTGCGTTCATGAAGAAGCACAAGTCGTACCTTTCCCAGCTGGATCAGCGCGCCGCTGCTTAAGGGCGCTAGTCCAGTTACAAGAATGGCGCGGAATGATCCCTCATCCGCGCCATTTTGTTTTGAAATGCGATTGTCGTCAGCGGACGTTGGCGAGCCGCATGTCGAGATAGGACGTCACCGATTCCATCAGCGGCTCCATCTTGTCGACGAAGAAGTGGTTGGCGCCCGGAATGACCTGCTGATCGATCACGATGCCCTTCTGGGTCTTGAGCTTCTCCACCAGCGTCGTGACGTCCTTCGCCGGCGCCACGATGTCCTTGTCGCCATGAACGATCAGGCCGGACGATGGGCAGGGTGCAAGGAACGAGAAGTCGTAACGGTTCGGCTCAGGCGCGATCGAGATGAAGCCTTCGACCTCGGGACGCCGCATCAGAAGCTGCATGCCGATCCATGCGCCGAACGAAAAGCCCGCGACCCAGCAGGCGCGCGCTTCGGGATTGATGGTCTGTGCCCAGTCGAGCGCCGACGCGGCATCCGACAATTCGCCGGTGCCGTGGTCGAACTGACCCTGACTGCGGCCGACGCCGCGGAAGTTGAAGCGCAGCACCGAGAAGCCGCGCGCCACGAAGGCGTAATAGACCTGATACACGATCGGGTGATTCATGTTGCCCTGGAACTGCGGGTGCGGATGCAGCACCATCGCGATGGGCGCGTTCTTTTGCTTCGCCGGGTGATAGCGGCCTTCAAGACGGCCGGCAGGGCCGGTGAAAATAACCTCAGGCATCAAAGTTCCTTTGAAGCATCGTTGTACGGGCCGGCTGGCCGATGCGAACGGGACATGTCTCGCGGTTTGTCATACGAGCGGCGTGGCGCGGTGAACGGGTGCCGCGTTCTAGCATGGGGCAAGGGGCAAAAAGCAAGCATATTGAGCCAGCGCGGCTCCCGTGTTCGGCCCGAATTGCTGCTTATTTTCATGCAATTGTGAGCTAAACCCACGCGGTCCCACGCTCGGGATTAGGCTGGATCATCGGACATCATGGGTAAGCGGGTCTATCTCGACTGGAATGCGACAACGCCGCTGCGGCCGGAAGCCCGCGCCGCGATGGCCGCCGCGTTCGACGTCAGCGGCAATCCGTCGTCGGTCCACAGCGAAGGCCGTGCAGCCCGCAAGCTGGTGGAGGACGCGCGCGCCGCAATCGCAGCTGCTGTCGGCGGCGATGTGCGCAACGTCGTCTTCACCTCGGGCGGAACGGAAGCCAACGCGCTGGCGCTGAGTCCCGGTTTGCGCCGGGGCGGCGGAGACGCCGCGCAGCGACTGATCGTCTCAGCCATCGAGCATCCCTCGGTCCTTGCGGGCGGACGATTCGGCCAGGCATCGATCGAACTCGCGCCGGTACTGGCCTCGGGCGTCATCGACCTCGATGGTCTGAGGAGCCTGCTGGCCGGCCAGCCCCCGGCGCTGGTCTCGGTCATGCTGGCCAACAACGAGACCGGGGCGATTCAGCCGATTGCCGAGGTTGCCGCTCTCGTCCACGAGGCCGGCGGAATCCTGCATGTTGATGCGGTGCAGGCGTTGTCGAAAATACCAATCAATATCAGGGCGCTGGGAGCCGATGTTCTCACGGTTTCTGGGCATAAGGTCGGCGGCCCCAAGGGGGTCGGCGCAGTGGTCGTGGCCGAGGGTCTGTTTGGCCTGCAAGCACAGGTGCGTGGCGGCGGGCAGGAGCAGGGCCGCCGGGCGGGAACCGAGAATGTCACCGGGATCGCCGGGTTTGGAGCGGCCGTGGCGGCGGCTATGGCATCCGCCGACGCCAATGCGGCTCGGATGAAGGCGCTTCAGGCGCGGCTTGAGGCAGGCCTGAAGGCGCATCCGGGAACCGTGATTTTCTCGGACGCCGTTCCGAGACTGCCGAACACCACGCTGGTATCCGCGCCCGGCATGAAGGCGGAAACCGCCGTCATTGGCTTCGATCTCGAAGGCGTCGCCGTCTCATCTGGATCGGCCTGTTCCTCAGGTAAGGTGCAGCCGTCCCACGTATTGCAGGCGATGCGGGCCGATCCGGCTCTGGTCAATGGAGCTATTCGCCTCAGTCTGGGCTGGAACACCTCCGAAGCGGACGTCGATTGGTGCCTTGAGGCTTGGATAAAGCTCTCAGGTGTATTAGGTAAGGCTCATGCAATCGGGCTTGAACGGTTCTAACCTTCACGCATTGCGTGCATTCCAGTCCGATACAACTTACGCGGTTCCACCGCGGTCCTTGAAACCGCGAGCGGAGGATTTAAATGGCGGCCGTACAAGAGACGGTCGATCGGGTTCGCCAGATCGACGTCGATCAATACCGTTATGGATTCGAGACCATCATCGAATCCGAGAAGGCTCCAAAGGGTCTTTCGGAAGACACTGTCCGATTCATCTCAGCGAAGAAGAACGAGCCGGAGTGGATGCTTGAGTGGCGTCTCGAGGCTTATCGCCGCTGGCTGACCATGGAAGAGCCGACCTGGGCGCGCGTCGATTATCCGAAGATCGATTATCAGGATCTCTATTACTACTCCGCGCCGAAGAAGAAGGAGTTGGCTTCGCTCGACGAAGTCGATCCTGAAATTCTCAAGACGTACGAGAAGCTCGGTATTCCGCTGCGAGAGCAGGAAATGCTCGCCGGCGTTGTGCGCCGGGACGCCGATGGCAACGAACTGGCCGAACGCCGCGTCGCCGTCGATGCCGTGTTCGACTCGGTGTCGGTAGCGACCACGTTCCAGGCCGAGCTGAAGGCAGCCGGCGTGATCTTCATGCCGATCTCGGAAGCGATCCGTGAGCATCCCGATCTGGTGAAGAAATATCTCGGCACCGTGGTGCCGACCTCCGACAACTATTTTGCGACGCTGAACTCGGCGGTGTTTTCGGACGGCTCTTTCGTCTACGTGCCGCCGGGCGTGAAGTGCCCGATGGAGCTGTCGACCTACTTCCGTATCAACGAGCGCAACACCGGCCAGTTCGAGCGCACGCTGATCATCGCCGACAAGGGCGCTTACGTCTCTTATCTCGAAGGTTGCACCGCGCCTCAGCGCGACGAAAACCAGTTGCACGCTGCCGTGGTCGAACTCGTCACCCATGACGATGCCGAGATCAAATACTCGACGGTGCAGAACTGGTATCCGGGCAACTCGGAAGGCAAGGGCGGCATCTACAACTTCGTCACCAAGCGTGGTGACTGCCGCGGCAAGAATTCCAAGATTTCGTGGACGCAGGTGGAGACCGGCTCGGCGATAACCTGGAAATATCCGAGCTGCATCCTGCGCGGCGACAATTCGCGCGGCGAGTTCTACTCGATCGCGATTTCGAACGGTTACCAGCAGGTCGATTCCGGCACCAAGATGATTCATCTGGGCAAGAACACGACCAGCCGCATCATCTCGAAGGGTATCGCCGCGGGCGTCTCGCAGAATACCTATCGCGGCCTTGTCACCGCTCACAAGAAGGCAACGAACGCGCGCAACTTCACCGCGTGCGATTCGCTGCTGATCGGCGACAAGTGCGGCGCGCATACCGTGCCGTATATCGAAGCCAAGAACTCATCGACGCTGTTCGAACACGAAGCGACCACGTCGAAGATTTCCGAAGACATGTTGTTCTATTGCGTGCAGCGCGGACTTTCGCAGGAAGAGGCCGTGGCGCTCGTCGTCAATGGTTTCGTCAAGGACGTGTTGCAGCAATTGCCGATGGAGTTTGCGGTCGAGGCGCAGAAGCTGATCTCGATCTCGCTGGAAGGAAGTGTTGGATGACCGCGTTGCTTGAAGTCAAAGGCCTCAAGGTTCAGGTGGAAGATAACGAGATCCTGCATGGTCTCGACCTCACCGTGAATCAGGGTGAAGTTCACGCCATCATGGGGCCGAACGGCTCCGGCAAGTCGACGCTTTCGCATGTCATCGCCGGTAAGCCGGGCTATGACGTGACCGCCGGCGAAATCTTGTTCCGTGGCGAAGACCTGCTTGAGATGGCGCCGGACGTGCGCGCCGCCAAGGGCGTGTTTCTCGCGTTCCAGTATCCGGTGGAAATTCCCGGCGTCACCACGATGAATTTCCTGCGCACTGCGCTGAACGCGCAGCGCAAGGCGCGCGGCGAGCCGGAATTTCTGGTGCCGGACTTTTTGAAGAAGGTGCGCTCTGTCGCTGAATCGCTCAACATCCCGATGGATATGCTGAAGCGGGGCGTCAACGTCGGGTTCTCCGGCGGAGAAAAGAAGCGCAACGAAGTGCTGCAGATGGCGCTGTTCCAGCCGAGTCTGTGCATCCTCGACGAAATGGATTCAGGGTTGGACATCGACGCGCTGCGTGTCGCGGCTGACGGCGTCAACGCGTTGCGCTCGAAGGAGCGCGCGATGGTGGTCATCACCCACTATCAGCGCCTGCTGAACTACATCGTGCCGGACTTCGTCCACGTCATGTCCAAGGGGCGCGTCGTGAAGAGCGGCGGCAAGGAACTGGCGCTGGAGCTGGAGAAGTCCGGTTACGCGCAGTTCGAAGACAAGGCAGCGTAATCCATTATGAACGTCGCATTGGTCAAACCCACCACGGAGCATGCGCCCGGCGAACTGTTCGCCGCGGCCCGCAGCCGCTTGCCCGGAACCGGCGCCGTTGCGGACGTGCGGCAGAAAGCGTTCGACAACTTCGCGCGTCTTGGCCTGCCGCACCGGCGTATCGAGGAATGGAAATACACCGACCTGCGCGCATTGCTGCGTGAGATAGCGCCGCTGGCCCCTGCGCCGGATCAGGCGGCGCTTGCGCGCGCTACGAAGGCTGTGAAGTCGCTCGGCATCGACGGCACGCAGAAGCTTGTTCTGGTCGATGGCGTGTTTGCGCCACAACTGTCGGACACGGCGTCGCTCGAAGCCGGCGTCCAGGTCCGCGTCCTGCGCGAGATTCTCGAGGATACCAACAACAAGGCGCGCGCGGATCTGTTGCTGACCAATGTCGCGTCGGATGCGATGATTTCGCTGAACGCCGCGCTCGCGACGGACGGCGTTGTGATCGACGTGGCCGAAGGTATTGCGCTGGCAAAGCCGATCCATGTCGTTCACGTGGCCACGAATTCCGGAACGTCGCTTGTTACGCGCTCGTTCCTCAAGATTGAGAAGAACGCGCGCGTCAGCTTCATCGAGAGCTTCGTAGCCGCTGAAGGCGCGAAAGCCTATCAGACCCACGACTCCGTTGTGATCTGGGTCGGCGACGGCGCGGAGCTTCAGCACGTTCGCCTGATGGAGGATGCGCTCGACGCGGCCAACGTCACAACCGGTGTCTTCACGATCGGCGCGAAGGCGAAGCTCAATTCATTCAACCTGACCAACGGCGGCAATGTCAGCCGTTATCAGGGCTTCATCACGTTCGCCGGCGAGGGCAGTGAACTTGCCACCAATGGCGTCAACCTGCTCGGCAGCCGCCGTCACGGCGACACCACGCTTGTGGTCGATCATGCCGTGCCGCATTGCTCCAGCCGCGAGGTATTCCGCGCGGTGCTGGACGATCGCGCGCACTCTGTGTTTCAGGGCCGCATCATCGTGCGTCCGGACGCGCAGAAGACCGACGGCAAGATGATGACCCGCGCGCTGCTGCTGTCCGACGAAGCCGAAGCGGACAACAAGCCCGAGCTCGAGATTTTCGCGGACGATGTGACCTGCGGTCACGGCGCGACCACGGGCGCGCTCGATGAAAGCCTGCTGTTCTATCTGCGCGCGCGCGGCCTGCCCGAGAAGGAAGCGCAATCGCTGCTGATTGCAGCCTTTGTCGGTGAAGCAATCGAATCGATCGCCGACGACAACCTTCGCGATTTCGCAGTCGCGGCCGCCGAGCGATGGCTGGCGACGCGAGGCTGATCATGCATCCCGCAGTCGCCAATGGCTCATATGATGTCGAGCGTGTTCGCCAGGACTTCCCGGCGCTCGCGCTGAAGGTCTACGGCAAGCCGCTGGTCTATCTCGACAACGCGGCGTCCGCGCAGAAGCCGACCGCCGTGCTCGACCGCATGACGGAAGCCTACAAGTCCGAATACGCCAATGTGCATCGCGGCCTGCATTACCTCGCCAACGCGGCGACGGATGCCTATGAAGGCGGGCGCACCAAGGTTGCGCAGTTCCTCAATGCGAGGCGCAACGAAGAGATCATCTTCACGCGCAACGCCACCGAGGCGATCAACCTCGTCGCGTCGTCATGGGGTGAACCCAACATCAAGGCCGGCGACGAGATCGTGCTCTCGATCATGGAGCATCACTCGAACATCGTGCCGTGGCATTTCCTGCGCGAGCGCTACGGCGCAGTGATCAAATGGGCGCCGGTCGACGACGAAGGCAACTTCCTGATCGACGAATTCGAGAAGCTGCTGACGGCGAAGACCAAGCTTGTCGCCATCACGCAGATGTCCAACGCGCTCGGCACGCTCGTGCCGGTCAAGGACGTCGTGAAGCTCGCCCATGCACGCGGCATTCCGGTGCTAGTGGATGGCAGCCAGGCGGCGGTACATCTTGCCGTCGATGTGCAGGACATCGATTGCGATTTCTACGTCTTCACCGGTCACAAGCTGTATGGCCCGACCGGCATCGGCGTGCTGTACGCCAAGTACGATCACCTGGTTGCGATGCGCCCCTACAACGGCGGCGGCGAAATGATCCGCGAGGTCGCGAAGGACTGGGTGACCTACGGCGATCCTCCGCACAAGTTCGAGGCCGGCACGCCGGCCATCGTCGAGTCGATCGGGCTCGGTGCCGCGATCGATTATGTGAATTCCATAGGCAAGGAGCGTATCGCCGCGCACGAGCACGATCTTTTGACCTACGCGACCGACCGGCTGCGCGAGATCAATTCTGTGCGGATCATCGGCACTGCCAAGGGAAAGGGACCGGTCATCTCTTTCGAAATGAAGGGCGCGCACCCACATGATGTGGCGACGGTGATCGACCGGGGCGGCATTGCCGTGCGGGCGGGCACCCATTGCGTCATGCCGCTTCTGGAGCGATTCAACGTAACGGCGACGTGCCGTGCCTCATTCGGCATGTATAATACGCGCGCTGAGGTCGATCAGCTGGCGCAGGCGCTCATCAAGGCGCGGGAGCTATTTTCATGAACGACACCATTCAGACGGCTGAACCGGCTGCCTTGAAATTCGATACCCAGTCGGCGCTTCCTCCGGAGGAAACCGAACGGCTCGGAACCGACATCGTGGCCGCGCTAAAGACCGTGTTCGACCCGGAAATCCCGGCCGACATCTACGAGCTCGGCCTGATCTACAAGGTCGACATCAAGGACGACCGCTCGGTGGACGTGCAGATGACGTTGACCACGCCGAACTGCCCGGCCGCAGGCGAACTGCCGACCATGGTGGAGAATGCCGTGGCGAGCGTCGCTGGCGTCGGTCCGGTCAGTGTCAATGTGGTCTGGGAGCCGACTTGGACCCCTGACCGGATGTCGGACGAAGCGCGTCTCGTCCTCAACATGTGGTGATTTGAAGATCGTTATCGACTCGGCATGTAATCTGGACTGAAGGCGGCATTGAATCGCCGCGGGAAATGACCAAATGACTGCTATGACGCCAAACGCTCCGACACCTGCCGCCAAGCCGGCCGTTCGTTCCCGTCCGCAGGTCATGCGCCTGACGGACGCTGCGGCGTCGCGGGTGAAGGAGTTGTCCGAGCGCGCAGACTCCGAAATCGTCGGTCTTCGCGTCGGGATCAAGAACGGCGGCTGTGCCGGTCAATCTTACACCGTGGAATATGCCCACGAGGTCCGCCCGACCGACGAAGTGGTCGAGGACAAGGGCGTGAAGGTGCTGGTCGATCCGAAGGCTGTGCTGTTCCTGCTCGGCACCGAGATGGACTACAAGGCCGACAAGATGCAGGCGCAGTTCATCTTCAATAATCCAAATCAGATCAGCGCGTGCGGCTGCGGAGAGTCGGTTCAGCTCACGCCCGCCAAAATCGGCGGCTGATCGGTTCAGTCTGGCTCTTTAGTTCGCGTATTCTGATCGCAAAACCGGTTCCCATCCTCGGGTCGCGCCCGAGGACATGCTTTTGCGGAATACGCGAATGGACCGCGACTATCTCATCGACCTTTTCTCAGAATTTGGCCCCGTCGTTCTGCGCCGGATGTTCAGTGGCTATGGCATCGTCGCCGATGGCGTGAACTTCGCCATGGCGCTGCGCGCGGGTGTCATCTTCCGGGTCGATGAGATCACGATCCCTCGCTATGACGCCGAGGGTGCAAAGCCATTTCAGTACGACACCAGAAACAAGACGGTCGTTGTGAAGTCCTATCGGCACCTGCCGGAACGGCTCTACGACGATCCGGAGGAACTGGCGGTCTGGGCCCGCGAGGCGGTGGGCGCGGCGAAGCGCGCCGCCGCCAAAAAGCCGGCCAGAAAACGGGCAGGCAAGCGCGACGCAGCCGAGACCAAATCTGGCGTAGCTAAACCTAAACTCGCCAAATCGAAGACGGTGAAAGCGGGCCGGACCGCTCAAAAGAAAACGGCCCCGAAAGTCCGGAGCCGCAAGAAGACCACGCGGAAGGTGAAGCGTCAGGCGACCTGAATGCGGTCGACCGGCGAGAATTCCGGATCGGCTTCACAAATGACACGGTTGCGGCCGTTGCGTTTCGCGGCATAAAGGCAGGCGTCCGCACGCTCGATCAGGCTGTCGCGGTCATCTCCGGGCTGGAGCATCGACACGCCGACGGAAATGGTGACGCGGCCGAGAATTTCGCCCGTCGATTTCTTCTTTAGCTGCTTCGACATCACGGCCCGGCGGATGTTGTCGGCCACCGTCAGCGCCTGTCGCAGCGCCGTGTTCGGCAGCACCACGGCGAATTCCTCGCCGCCGTAACGCGCGGTGATGTCCTGGCCCTTGATCGTCTGCTTCAGCGACATCGCCACAAGGCGAAGCACCTGGTCGCCGGTGAGATGACCGTAGTTGTCGTTGAACGATTTGAAGTGATCGATATCGAGCATCAGCAAGGTCATAGGCTCGCCGGTCTCGGTGGCATGGGCGACAGCAGCGTCGATGGCGCGATCGAAAAACTTGCGATTGCCGAGCGAGGTGAGGGGATCGGTCAGGCTCTCGTTGCGGATCGTCTCGAGGCTTTGCTGGAGGCTGCTGATCTGCTGCTTCGACGTGGCAAGGCGCGCTTCCAGCGCCCTGTTGGTTTCCTGCATGTCCCGCGTCGAGGCCACAAGCGCTTCCACCACGGCCTTCACCTGCTCGCGGTCTCCAGCATTGGACAGCTTCTGGGTGGCGCCCTCGAGGCTGCGCCCGAACGTCGATGTCATCCCGAGCGCGTCCGTGATGAGATTCATCACGTCGTCGATTTCGTTGATGACGCGCGTGCCGACGGTGTCGATGCGCTCTGTGGTCCGGTTCTGGGAAAGGTAGGTTTCGTAGATCTGCTCGAGATCGGATTCCGCGAGTTTGCCGTTGCGCGCCAGCGTCTCGTTGATGATCTTGTTCAGCGCCGAGTTGTACCCGGTCGCATAGATGTACCAGATCTCGTAATTGCGAGGCACGGCAGTCTGACGCAAAGATCGGATCTGACCCAAAGCGACTTCAGCGAACGCCATGGTGCGTTCATGTTCTTCCAGCAGGCCGATCACGTTCCGTGCCCCTCGAGACAAGCTTCTGCCTGCCTAGTTCAGCAAAATGGCTAAATCAATGAGGAGACGTTAAGGGACGAGAATGAATGACCCGTAAACGAAACAATTCGCAGACGGGTCAATCGGTTGCGGGTTAACCGCGGGCGCGAACCGGGCGCAGCAGGAACGCCGGCAAATGCGAATGGTCTGCGGGCTCGGCATGCTGTTCGCGCGCAGCAGGCGGCGGCATGGCGCGTCCGATTGACGGAGCCTGCGCCGGTGCGGACTTTTCAGCCTGCGGCTTCCGGTCCGAGCCCTCCGGCTTACGGGACTTGTTGCGGCCACCGCGGGTCCGCTGGGAATCGCGGCGCGGTTTGCGATCCTCTGATGCGCGCTCGGCGTGCTGTTCGCGGGCAGGTGCCGGCGCAGCTTCGCCGTCTGTGACAACAGCGACGTCGGCGCGGGCAATCGGTTGTCCGATCAGCTTCTCGATGGCGGCGACCGATTTCTGGTCCGCGGGACTGACGATCGAAATCGCCGTCCCGGAGCGGCCCGCCCGGCCGGTGCGGCCGATGCGATGGACGTAGTCGTCCGGATGATGGGGGACGTCGAAATTGAAGACGTGGCTCACTTCGGGAATGTCGAGGCCGCGGGCGGCGACATCGGAGGCTACCAGCAGGGGCAACTCACCCTTACGGAATTGGTCGAGCGAAGCGGTGCGCGCGGATTGATCCATGTCTCCGTGCAGGGCACCGACGCTGAAGCCATGCTTCTGCAGCGATTTGTAGAGGAGCGCGACCTCGCGCTTGCGGTTGCAGAAGATGATTGCGTTCTTGAGATCCTTGGCGTCGCGCAGCAACTGCCGAAGCATTTCGCGCTTCTCGTGCGGCTCGCGGCCAACGGCGACCTGTGACTGCGTCACGGTGACGGCTGTGGAGGCCGGCTTCGAGACTTCGATCTTGACGGGGTTATGAAGGAAAGTTTCGGTGATGCGCCGGATTTCGGTGGGCATCGTCGCCGTGAAGAACAGCGTCTGGCGTGTAAACGGAACGAGCTTGCAGATGCGTTCGATGTCGGGAATGAAGCCCATGTCGAGCATCCGGTCGGCTTCGTCGATCACCAGCAGTTCGACGCCGGTGAGAAGCAGGCCGCCGCGCTCGGTATGATCGAGCAGCCGTCCCGGTGTTGCGATCAGGACGTCGACGCCACGCATCAACTTGGTATCTTGGTCGCCGAACGATACGCCGCCGATCAGCAGCGCGACGTTGAGTTTCTGGCCGGAGCCGTATTTATCGAAATTTTCCTTCACCTGTGCTGCGAGTTCGCGCGTTGGTTCAAGGATCAGGGTGCGCGGCATGCGCGCGCGGGCCCGGCCCTTTTCAAGCAGCGTCAGCATGGGAAGCACGAAGGCGGCGGTCTTGCCGGTGCCGGTCTGCGCGATGCCGAGAACGTCCTTGCGGGCAAGGACGTGAGGAATTGCTTGTTCCTGAATGGGAGTAGGGGTGGTGTAGCCGGTGGCCGCAACAGCGGCGAGAACCTTGTCGGACAGGCCGAGATTGGAAAAGGACATTGAGCCTCGAGTCGAAATCGCCGTTCCGGACTCTGGAAAATATCTGTCGCGCTCACCCCGGAACGGCACGCTTTAAGGGCACGGGGAGGACAAATTCGCCGACAGGCAGCTGACCAGGCAATCGCGTTTCGATTCTGGCCGCGTTGCAGCGGAACATAGGCATGATCCGGCAAAAGTCAATGAATTTGAGGGTAAAACGCCGGAAAAACCTTAATACGACAATAAGTTGAAGGGCTTTTTGCCAATCAAAACAGCGGTCCCTGAACCGGCTTCTTGCGCCGGACGACTATGACATACTGGCTGCCAGAACCGGGTATTGGCGGCCCGAGGGGACAGGACGATGGCTATGCTTCGGATCGGGACATTTCTGCTCGGCCTCGCCGCGCTGACGGCGGCGCTGGCCGCACCCGCGTACGCGGAAAAGCGCGTGGCGCTCGTGATCGGCAACAACGACTATCGCAACGTGCCTCGGCTGCAAAAAGCCGTGAACGATGCGCGGACCATGAGCGACGCGCTGAAGCAACTCGGCTTCAAGGTGCTGTTCGCCGAAAACCAGACCCGCACGGCCTTCAGCGAAACCATGCTGGCCTTCGACAAGATCGTGGAGCCGGGCGACACGGCGTTTTTCTTCTTCGCCGGACATGGGTTCGAGATCAACGGCCAGAATTATCTGCTGCCGACCGACATCGCCGCGGTTACACAAGGTCAGGAGGAACTGATCCGCGACGGCGCATTCGCCGCCGAACGGGTGATCTCGCGGCTGCAGGCGCGCGGCGCACGGACGTCGATCTTCGTGTTCGATGCGTGCCGCAACAATCCTTTTGAGGCGACCGGAACGCGCGCCCTCGGTGGCAGCGGCGGCCTTGCGCCGATTTCACCGCCGGAAGGCGTGTTCGTGATCTTTTCCGCCGGCGCCAAACAGACCGCGCTCGATCGTTTGAACGACAACGATCCCAATCCCAATTCCGTATTCACTCGCAGCTTCGTGCGTGAGCTTGCGCAGCCCGGACTTAATCTGGTGCAGATCGCCAAGCGGACCCAGTCCGACGTTCGTCAGATGACGGCGGCGGCGAGCCGGATGCAGACGCCGGCCTATTACGATCAGATCGTCGGCGACTTTGTTCTGCGTCCGGCGAAGGAGGGCGATCGTGCGATCGCAGTCGAGCCACAGGTCCAGGTGGCTGCGCTGCCGGTGCAACCCATGCCTCCGATCGTCAGCGATTCCGGCAACGCGCCGATTGCGAGTTTCATGCGGCACAACGGCGGATGGTCGATCGCGTTCTCCATCGCCGATCCGACGCTGGCGATTTCGTGGCGCCTCGGCGAGAGCGGTGAGTTCAAGGAAACCGGATTCACCGATGCGCTTGATCCGCGCACGCGCCGGCGTATGCCGAATCCTTCGATCGAACTACCGAACGATGCGCCCGCTGCAACGATTCAGGTGCGTTATGTCGATCCGACCGGCCAGATGCAGGGACCATTTCCGATCAGGTTCGATCCCGAGGCCGCGCTGATCGCAAGCCATCGCAAACTACTGGACATGACCTCAAACAGCTGGCTTGCGTTCGGCGGCTACAGCGGACCGCTGGTCTACTATTCGCAAATTCTGTCGTATCGCTGCGCGATCCGGGAAATGCGCATCGGTATCGACACGACGGTGCCGGACAAGGTGGTCAAGATTCCGCCGTGCAACCCGCGCGATCCGTCGGCCATCCCGGAAAGCGCGGCGTCCTATATGAAGATCCCGGCGTCGACCAAATCCGTTTCGGTCGAACTGACCTATCAGGACGGGAGCCTCTCGGAGATCAAGAACTTCCGGCGGTAGCTGTTGTTTCGGCTTGATCTTTCCGAAAACCGGATTCCGTTTTTCGGGATCATGTCCTATCCCTGCGTGGAATATCCGCCGTCCACCGGAATCGCGGTGCCGGTCACGAAATCGGATGCGGCTGACGACAGAAACACAGCCGTGCCGGCAAGATCGTCACCGGTGCCCCAGCGCTTCGCCGGCGTTCGTGCGAGGACATTGTCGTTCAAACCCGGAATTTGTTCGCGCGCGGCACGGGTGAGATCGGTATTGATCCATCCGGGCAGGATGGCGTTGGCCTGAATGTTGTCGGCGGCCCAGGACAACGCGATCGATTTCGTGAACTGCACGATGCCGCCTTTGCTTGCGGCATAGGCGGGAGCAAAGCTGGCGCCAAAAATCGACATCATCGAGCCGATGTTGATGATCTTGCCGCCGCCGATGGCCTTCATCGCCGGATAGACGGCTTTCGAGCAGATAAACGCACTCGTCAGGTTCGTATCGATCACGGTGTGCCAGTCGTCGAGGCTGAGCATGTGTGCGGGATGCCGGACACTCATGCCCGCGTTATTGATGAGAATGTCGAGCCGGCCCATTTGCTTTAGCGTGGAATCGACCATGCTTTCTACCGAGGCTTTGTCGGTGACGTCGACGGCGACGGCGAGAGCCTTGGCGCCAAGTTGTTCGACCTCGCCGATAGCGTCTTTCGATTTTACTTCATTGCGACCGGCGATGACGACACTGGCGCCTGCGTGGGCCAGACCTCGTGCCATGCCGAGGCCGATACCGCCATTGCCGCCGGTGACGATGGCGACCTTGCCGGTGAGATCGAATAAGGATTTTTGCATGTTGTCTCCGCTGCGGTCTTCGCCGCTCGCGGAGATCAAATCACATCGATGCCGTGCCGCCTAGAGTCGTTCCGGCGTTACGTCTGGCGATGTGCAAGCACGATGGCAACCAGTCCGGCGAGGCTTAGCGCCGCGCCGTAATAGGGCCATTGAATCTGGCTGATCATGAAGCTGGATCGCGGCCAGCTAACGTAGCCGGTGCCCTGGCCGATCCAAAGCAACCCGATAACGAGTGCGAGGATGCCGATGGTAAGGAACGGAGTTCTCATGCGAGAACTACGCGCCAGCCGTGAATTGGTTTCAGGCGTGTCGCGTAGTTACACGTCCAGCATATCCTCGCTGGCGAATTCCGCCTTTTCGGAAATGAAAGCGAAGCGCGCCTCGGCCTTGGTGCCCATCAGGCGCTCGACGGAATCCGCGGTGCCGTCACGATCTTCCGTCGCCAGCACGACGCGCAGCATGGTGCGCTTCGACGGATCCATGGTGGTTTCCTTGAGCTGCGCCGGCATCATCTCGCCCAGACCTTTGAACCGGCCGATGTCGACCTTGGCGTTGGCGTGGAATTCCTTCTTCAGAAGCTCGTCGCGATGTGCTTCGTCGCGCGCGTAAACCGTCTTGGAGCCGTGCGTCAGGCGATAGAGCGGCGGCACGGCGAGATAGAGATGCCCTTCGTCGATTAATCGCGGCATCTGCCGGTAGAAGAACGTGATGAGGAGCGAGGCGATGTGTGCGCCGTCAACGTCCGCGTCGGTCATGATGATGATCCGCGAGTAGCGCAGATCTTCTTCGCGATAGTTTACACCCGTTCCGGCTCCGATCGCCTGCATCAGGTCGGAGAGCTGCGCGTTGGCTGTCAGCTTGTCCTTGGTGGCGGAAGCGACGTTGAGGATTTTTCCGCGCAGAGGCAAAATCGCCTGCGTCTTGCGGTCGCGCGCCTGCTTGGCGCTGCCGCCTGCGGAGTCGCCTTCGACGATAAAGAGTTCCGACCCCTCGGTGGCACTGTTGGTGCAGTCGGCCAGCTTGCCCGGCAGCCGCAATTTCTTGACGGCGGTCTTGCGCGACGTTTCCTTTTCGGCGCGGCGGCGCAGCCGTTCGTCCGAACGCTCGACCACGAATTCCAGTAGCTTGTTGGCTTGCAGCGGATTGCCGGTCAGCCAGTGATCGAACGGGTCCTTGATGGCCTGCTCGACGATTTTCTGCGCTTCGGCGGTGGCGAGGCGGTCCTTGGTCTGGCCCTGGAATTCCGGTTCGCGCACGAATACGGACAGCATGGCGGCTGCGCCGACCATGACGTCCTCCGACGTGATCGAGCCCGCCTTCTTGCCCTGTCCAACGCGCTCGGCGTAATCCTTGAGGCCGCGCAGCAGCGCGCTGCGGAAACCTGCTTCATGGGTGCCGCCGTCCGGCGTAGGCACCGTGTTGGTGTAGGACGAGAGAAACCCGTCGGCATCCGCAGTCCAGGCCACCGCCCATTCGCAGGCGCCATGAGCGCCGTTGCGCCCCGACCTGCCTGAGAAAATATCCGGATGCACCAGCGTGTCGGCATGGATCGCCGCGCCGAGATAGTCCTTCAGACCGTCCGGGAAGTGGAAGGTATCTTCTGCGGGGACATCGTCGACGCCCTTGAGCAATTCCTTGTCGCAGCGCCAGCGGATTTCGACGCCGCCGAACAGATACGCCTTCGAGCGTGCCATCTTGAACAGGCGCTGCGGCTTGAATATCGCCTTCGCGCCGAAGATTTCAGTGTCCGGCTTGAAGCGAATGCTGGTGCCGCGGCGGTTGTTGATCTTGCCGAGTTCTTCGAGCTTGCCCTTCGGCTTGCCGCGTTCGAACGTCATCCGGTAGAGCTTCTGGTTGCGCGCGACCTCGACCACGAGCAGGGAGGAGAGGGCGTTCACCACCGAGACGCCGACGCCATGCAAGCCGCCCGAGGTCTCGTAGACCTTGGAGTCGAACTTTCCGCCGGCGTGCAGCGTGCACATGATGATTTCGAGGGCGGACTTCTTCGGAAATTTCGGATGCGGATCGACCGGGATGCCGCGGCCATTGTCCACGACCGTCAGATAGCCGTCCGCGCCGAGGTGGACCTCGATGAAAGTCGCGTGGCCGGCCAGTGCTTCGTCCATCGAGTTGTCGATGACTTCCGCGAACAGGTGATGCAGGGCCTTCTCGTCCGTGCCGCCGATGTACATGCCGGGGCGGCGGCGCACGGGCTCCAGACCCTCAAGCACCTCGATGTCACGCGCCGTATAGCCGGCTTCCGCCCCCGCAGGCCGGGCGGTGGATTTTGCCGCTGCGCGCGGCTTGGCCCCCGACGAAGCGAACAAATCGGAGTCTTTATCTTTATTCTTCAATGGCTTACGCATGGGCCTTAAATCTTGATAGAACGTGATCAGAGCGCGAATCGTTGGCTGTTACTATGCCACGGTTGCGGCGGTAAATGTGACGCAGGCGGTTCGCAGGCACGGCGGCCGGGGCCGTGGTATGCGGACCTTGGGGAACCGGCATTAAAATCAAAAGAGCCGGTATCGGGACATGGCATGACGTTTGAAG
The DNA here is from genome assembly GCF_059419985.1 of Afipia sp. GW821-FHT04G03. NCBI lineage: Bacteria > Pseudomonadati > Pseudomonadota > Alphaproteobacteria > Hyphomicrobiales > Nitrobacteraceae > Afipia > Afipia sp. GW821-FHT04G03. The sequence goes on from NZ_JBWKSV010000001.1 coordinate 357,537, forward strand.
AAATGACTCGTACGGTCGCCGAGTTCGTGCGCGACCATCAGACATGGGCAGCGCCCGTTGTTTTCACCTTGGCGTTTGCCGAGTCGCTGGCCTTCCTCTCGCTCGTGATACCGGCGTGGGGCGCGCTGGTTTCCATCGGCGCGCTGATCGGTGTCAGCGGCATCAATTTCTGGCCGATCTGGTTCGCATGCGGACTGGGAGCCGCTTGCGGCGATTGGGTCTCCTACTGGATCGGCGTCAAGTTTCATGACCGGATCGCCCATATGTGGCCGATGTCGAGCTTCCCGGACATGCTTCCGCGCGCGGAAGCCTTCATGAGGAAATGGGGCGTGGTCGGCATTTTCATCGGCCGTTTTTCCGGACCGTTGCGCGCCACCGTTCCGCTGGTCGCAGGCATTGTCGAAATGCCTTACCTGCAATTCCAGATCGCGAATTTCAGTTCGGCCTTCCTCTGGGCCGCGGCCCTTCTCGCGCCCGGAATCATGGGCGTCAAAATGCTGATGTGACCGCCGCGTTTCAAACTTGTTGTGATCGGGAATTATGCCGCTTCCAACGGTGTTAACATGACGCGCTGTCATGCGCAGCACGATGCGAGTGATTTGCAACAAAGCGGTAGACAAAACAGCCGCAACAATCGAGGTCCAGGATTGCGGACCTCACGTCCCGGGAGAACTGCAATGGATTTGACACGACGTCACGCACTGGCCGGCGCTGCCGCTCTTACGGCTGCTCCGCTATTGCCCGCGCTTCCCGCAAAGGCCGCCGCACCCGTTGCCGGCAAGCAGAATGCCAGTTTCTATCGCTACAAGATCGGCGACGCGGAAGTCACCGTGGTTTCCGATGGTGCAAATACATTCCCGCTCGGCGACACCTTCGTCCTCAATGCGAAGAAGGAGGAGGTCAATGCGGCGCTGGAGAAAGCTTTCCGTCCGCGCGACAAGGTCACCATCAATTTTGCGCCACTGGTTATCAACACCGGCGGCAAGCTGGTGGTGATCGATACCGGCAATGGACCGGGCGCCTTCGCGTCGAGCAAGGGCGTGGTCGGCCAGTTCGCATCCAACATGGCGGCTGCGGGCATCGACCCCAAAACTGTCGATATGGTCGTGATCTCGCATTTCCATAGCGACCATGTGAACGGCCTGCTGACCGCCGACAATCAACTCGCTTTCCCGAACGCCGAGGTTCTGGTGCCGGCGACCGAGTGGAAATTCTGGATGGATGACGGCGAGATGAGCCGCGCGTCGGGTGACCGGATGACCGGCCTTTTCAAGAACAACCGCCGCGTCTTTGAAACTGCGCTGAAGAAGAAGGTTACGCCTTACGAGTGGGGCAAGGATGTCGCGCCGGGATTGCTGGCTGTGGAATCCATCGGTCATACGCCGGGTCACACGTCGTATGTCCTGTCGTCTGGCGACGACAAGGTCTTCATTCAATCCGACGTGACCAACAATCCCGATCTGTTTGTGCGTAATCCGGGCTGGCACCTGATGTACGACCAGGATCCGGTGCAGGCAGAGACGACGCGCCGCAAGGTGTTCGACATGATCTCGGCGGACAAGATGCGGGTGCAAGGCTTCCACTATCCGTTCCCGGGCCTCGCCAACCTCGAGAAGGACGGCACCGGCTATCGCTGGATTCCGGCGCAGTGGAATCCTTCGATCTGAGTTGACGGATCACGACTTGACGGGAACTGGGCGCGGACCTATATCCGCGCCCATGATTTTGAGCGCCACCATCACCGCTGCCCGCCGCCGCCGCATTTTCGCGGTATGGGCGGCTGATTGCGTTTGAAAATCACCCCCGTGCCGCCGGAGACAACCCGCGGCACACCTTGTTTCCCACACCACGCGGTTTGATCTCGGGCGGCTCCTCGCAGAAGCAGGAGTTTGCAATGTATGTTCCACCCGCCTTTCGAGTTGACCGCGCTACTTGCCTCGCGTTCGCTGCCGCGCGCGGGTTTGGACTCGCCTGCGCCCGCGATGGGGACAAGCCGGTCGCGTCCCCCGTGCCCTTTCATATCGAGTATGCAAGTGACGGCACGCCGCTGCTGTGTTTTCATCTGGCACGCCATAATCCGCTGATCGCGCGCGCCGACGGCGTGACGCCCTGGCTGTTCGCGGTGAACGAGGCGGACGCCTATGTGTCGCCAGACTGGTATGTGTCGCCCGATCAGGTGCCGACATGGCTCTACCGGTCGGTGCATATGACGGGTGCTGTGAAGACCATGACAGGACAGCAACTGCCCGATCATCTCAATCAGGTCAGCGCCCGGTTCGAGAACGACCTTGCGCTGAAAAAGCCCTGGACGGCGGACAAGATGTCGCCCGGCCGGTTCGAGGCGATGATGAAGGGCATCGTGGGGCTGGTCATGACCGTCGAAGAGGTTGAGGGCAGCTTCAAGCTGAACCAGCATAAATCGGATGCGGACCATGTTGCGGTGACCCGCGCTTTGGCCTTACAGACATCGGCGGGCGCGGGCATCCTGTCGGCTGCGATGCGCGCCATGCGCCCGCAGGCCTTTGCAGCCATCGAAGGCAATGATGTTTTGAGTACCGCGCACGAAGGGACCGCGCCATGAGCACGAAGAAGAAAATCGGCATTCTCGGGGCCTCCGGTTACACCGGGGCGGAGCTTGTCCGGCTGCTGCTGCGCCATCCCCGCGTGGAGATTGCGCTGCTGACCGCCGACCGGCGCGCCGGGCAGATGATGGGCGACGTGTTTCCGCAGTTCGCGCCTTACGATCTGCCGCGCCTCGTGACCATCGACGAGGTCGACTGGGCGAAGGCGGGACTCGATCTGGTGTTCTGCGCGCTGCCGCACGCCACAACGCAGAAGGTGCTGAAGGATGTGCTGGCCAAGGCGCCGGGCATCAGGATCGTCGATCTGTCGGCGGACTTCCGGCTGGAAGATCCGGCCGCTTACGCGAAATGGTACGGCCACGAGCATCACGCGCTCGAATTGCAAAAGGAAGCCGTCTACGGGCTCGCTGAGATCTATCGGCGCGACATCAAGAAGGCGCGGCTGGTGGCCAATCCCGGCTGCTACACGACGTGCGCGCAACTGCCGCTGATCCCGCTGCTCAAGGCCAAGGCCATCGAGCCGGACGAAATCGTGATCGATGCCAAATCCGGCATGACGGGCGCGGGACGCTCGGCGAAGGAAGAGATGCTGTTCTCCGAAGTGTCCGAAGGCTTCAATGCCTATGGCGTTGGGCAGCACCGGCACATGGCCGAACTCGATCAGGAGTTCTCCAAGGCCGCGGGCAAGGAAGTCGTCGTCTCGTTCACGCCGCATCTCGTGCCGATGAACCGGGGCATCTTCTCGACCATCTATGTGCGGGGACGGCGGGGCAAGATCGCGCAGGACCTACATGACATCCTGGTGAAGCAGTACGAGAAGGAGCCGTTCGTTCACGTCCTGCCGTTCGGCAAGGTGCCGCAGTCGCGGCATGTGCGCGGCTCGAACATGACGTTCATCGGCGTGGCCGCCGATCGTATCGCAGGACGGGCGATTATCGTCTCGACCCTCGACAACCTCACCAAGGGCGCGTCGGGGCAGGCCGTGCAGAACATGAATCTGGTGCTGGGCCTGACCGAGACGATGGGCATCGACCAGCCGCCTATGTTTCCGTAAACGTAAAAACGGACCGACACGAAAAAAGGGACGGCGTGAGCCGTCCCTTTGCGTTTGGTCTTTGTCCGCGCGATCAGAGAATCTTGAAAATCGCCAGCGCCAGAACTGCCTGCGCGATGAACCCGACGGTGAAAGCGAGGGTGCGCAGGACTGGAACGCCGATCGTATAGACGATCAGATGCGCAACACGCGACCAGAAGTAAACAGCGCAAGCGAGCACTGTCCATTTCGACGAATAATCGACGGCGTTGAGGATCAGAACCAGCGGCGCGAAGATCACCAGGTTTTCGACCGCGTTGTCGTGAGCGAACATCAGGCGGTTGGCCCATTCGGCCTGCGGCTTGTCGTTCCGCGACGGGTTTGCCATCGCGCCGCCGAGGCCGCGGACCTGACAGCGATTGAGAACGTAAGGCACCCAGAGCAGGCCGGTGAAGATAACGGTCAGCGTCAGCCAGAACAGTTCACGTGTCATCGACGTTTTCCTTCCAATCTCGCAAGGCCCGCCGGGACGCGGGTGAAATGCTTCTACCGCTTCGCCGTTCAGCGCGCCGAGTCGGCTGCACGAACTCCTGCGAAGTCATAGACGATTGCCGATGCAAGGCCAATGTGGCGGCCATTGTTTTCTGTGAAGGGATGTCCCGAAGGCCGCAGCGGCCTTCGATGTGCCTTACGCGCGGACCCGAACGTAGCTCCCGGGAGCGTCTTCCAGCACGTCCAGCCCCCCGGTCCCCGGCACGCGCGCCGGAACCTGCTCGGCATCCACGGTTTCCAGCCAGGACCGCCAGTCCGGCCACCACGATCCCTTGGTCTCCTGCGCGTCCTTGAACCAGTCCGCGAGGCTGACGCCCTGAATGCGATCGTTGGTCCAGTACTGATATTTCCCGAGTTCCGGTGGATTGACCACGCCGGCGATATGACCTGATCCCGCGAGCACATACTTCACGGGGCCGCCGAAGAACTGCGAGCCGTAAAGAACGGATTCCGCCGGGGCGATGTGGTCTTCGCGGGTTGCGAGATTATAGACCGGCACCTTTACCTTCGAGAGATCGAGTTGGGTGTTGTCGATCACCATGGTCCCGGCCGACAGCCGGTTTTCGAGGTAGCAATTGCGCAGGTAATAGGAATGGTTCGCCGCCGGCATCCGGGTGGCGTCCGAATTCCAGTGCAGCAGATCGAACGCTGCCGGTTCTTTGCCCTTCAGATAGTTGCTGACCACATACGACCAGATCAGGTCGTTGGAGCGCAGCATGTTGAAGGCCATGGCCATCTTGGTGCCTTCGAGCACGCCCGCCTGTTTCATCTCGCGTTCGAGATTTGAGACCTGACCCTCGTCGACGAACACCAGCAGGTCGCCTGCATGGGTGAAATCGACCTGCGCCGCAAGGAACGTTGCGGACGTGACGCGGACGCGCCGCTTCTCGGCGAGCCATGCCAGCGTCGTCGCCAGCAGTGTGCCGCCGACGCAATAGCCCATGGTGTGAACGCGCATTTCGCCGGTGGCTTTTTCGATGACGTCCATCGCCGCCAGCGGACCCTCGCGCATGTAGTCGTCGAACGTCTTGTTTCCGAGTGACTTGTCGGGATTGACCCATGAGATCAGGAACACCGTGATGCCCTGATTGACGCACCACTGCACGAACGACTTCTGCCGGTTGAGGTCGAGGATGTAGAACTTGTTGATCCACGGCGGCACGATCAGCAGCGGCGTGCGCAGAACGGTTTCGGTCGTCGGCGTGTATTGAATGAGCTGCATCACCTCATTCTGGAAGATCACCTTGCCCGGCGTCAGCGCTACATCGCGGCCGATTTCGAGATCGCCCGCGGACTGGCGGATCTTGAGCGTGCCGTGTCCGGCCTCGATGTCTTCCGCGAGCATCTTCATGCCCCGCACAAGGTTGTCGCCGTTGCTCGACAGCGTCTGCCGCAGCACCTCCGGATTGGTCAGCACGAAATTGGATGGAGAAATCGCGTTCGTGACCTGCTGGACGTAGAACTCCGCCTTCTTGCGGGTATGCGCGTCGAGGCCTTCGGCGTTCTTGACGAGATCGTTCGCCAGTTGCGTGGTCAGAAGGTAGGCCTGCATCACGAAATCGAAAAACTGATTGCTCTTCCACTCCGCGTCCTGAAAGCGCTTGTCGCGGGGCGCGGGCTCGGCGACTGGCGCCGAGGCTTCACCCGACAGACGCTTCGCTGCGCTGTTGAGCAATTCAAGATAGGACTTGCCGATCTTCGTTTGGACTTCGGCGGCGCGCTGCTGGTCGGACAGCCAGTAGTTGGTCACCGACGTCAGCGTCTTGATCACCTCGGTGAACTCGCCGGGCTGTTCAGCGGTATCGCCATTCTGGCGCGGCTTGAGATAGGCGGAGAGGGCGCGGCCGCTGGACTCGAGCGTGCGTGCGAGGTTCGCGGAAAAGACTTCAGGGTCGAAACCTTTCGCAGGTCCGGTTTCTGCGGGATTGGTGTTCGGCAAAACGTCACTCATCGCTCAATACTAACCTTCGCTTCCGCGCGACCGTGTAGTCCGGCACTTCGCATGATCATCATGGCATAGTTCGGATGACGGTGCTGATTTGCATGTGCTGCGTTGCGGCATAATTAATACTTCGGTCACATTAGGGCCTCATGAACACTGTCTGTTTTGTGACGGTCTGACCGCGTTAACGCATCCGGCTGATCGTAAGTTCAGATCGCCGCACATTGATTGAGCAGGAATTGACTGAGCAGGAATCGTGCCGGTCTGCGTAGTGAGGGGACGTGAGTATTTACGTGCGTAGCAGCCCGGGTTTGGATCGGCGGTCACTGGGCTTGGTTGGCCTGATGATGCTTGGCCTCACGGTCGGAGGTTGCTCGATGCCGCTGGCCGATTTGCCGCTCGTCGGACTTCCCGCCAACACGCCGGCGAGGCCCGCGACCCCCGGCGCTTATCTTCCCGTGCACGACCTGCCGGCGCCGCGTCAGGAAACCACGCTCGATCCGACGCAGCAGGACAAGCTGGAGAAGGATTTGCTGGCCGCCCGCGACCGTCAGGCCTCCGGAGCCCAGGCGGCCCAGCGCCGCAGCAACTAGTCCTAAATCCGAACTTCGCCCTGTTTTTGCGCGCCAGCCCACTGAGATTTGCGCTTCGCCGCAACTGCCGGTTGGTGCTAAAAAGACCACGATTCAATCGCTAAAATGCGAATTCTTGCGCAGGCGACGCCGCATTGCGCCCGAATCCGCTTAATATGCTGAAATTCCGTACCTTCTCGCCGTACCGAATTCCACTTCGGTGCAAAACGCGTTACTGATCCTGCTGTTTAATTGCCGGTTTCACCGGTTCCCGGAGCCCGACCCATGGAAGAGTTTTACCGTATCCGCCGTCTGCCGCCTTACGTGTTCGAGCAAGTCAATCGGGCCAAGGCGGCCGCGCGGAACGCCGGGGCCGACATCATCGACCTGGGCATGGGCAATCCGGACCTTCCGACGCCGCCGCATGTTATCGAAAAGCTCAAGGAAACCCTCGGCAAGCCGCGGACCGACCGGTACTCGGCATCCAAAGGCATCGTGGGTCTGAGGCGGGCACAGGCTGCCTATTATGAGCGCCGCTTCGGCGTGAAGCTCAATCCGGAAACCCAGATCGTCGCCACGCTCGGCTCGAAGGAAGGCTTCGCCAACGTCGCGCAGGCGATCACGTCGCCCGGCGATGTCGTGCTGGTGCCGAACCCGAGTTATCCGATTCATGCCTTTGGCTTTCTGATGGCGGGAGGCGTCGTGCGTTCGGTGCCCGCCGAGCCGACGCCGGAGCTTTTCAGCGCGCTCGAGAAGGCGATCATTCACTCGATCCCCAAGCCGATTGCGATGATTGCGTGCTATCCGTCCAATCCGACGGCTTATGTCGCGTCGCTCGATTTCTACCGGGATCTGGTCGCGTTCGCGAAGAAGCATGAAATCTTCATCCTGTCGGATTTGGCCTACGCCGAACTGTATTTCGACGGCGTGCCGCCGCCGTCGGTGCTTCAGGTGCCGGGCGCGATCGATGTCACCGTGGAATTCACCTCGATGTCGAAGACGTTTTCGATGGCCGGCTGGCGCATGGGATTTGCCGTCGGCAATGAGCGCATCATCGCGGCGCTGACGCGCGTGAAGTCCTATCTCGACTACGGCGCTTTCACACCGGTGCAGGTCGCCGCGACTGCGGCGCTGAACGGCCCGCAGGATTGCATCAAGGAGGTGCGCGACACCTACCGCAAGCGCCGCGATGCACTGGTGGAATCGTTTGGCCGTGCCGGCTGGGACATTCCGCCGCCGGCGGCTTCGATGTTTGCCTGGGCGCCGCTGCCGGAGAAGTTCCGCGACGTCGGCAGCATGCAGTTCGCCACGCTGATGGTTGAGAAGTCCGGCGTCGTCGTGTCGCCCGGTGTCGCCTTCGGCGAGCATGGCGAAGGCTATGTCCGCATCGCGATGGTGGAAAACGAGCAGCGAATTCGCCAGGCAGCCCGCAATATCCGGCGCTTCCTTGAAAGTGGCGTTGAATCGTTGCACAACGTGGTTCCGCTCGCCACCCGGCGATAATTTTCCGCAGGTTTCAGCATTATGGTCGCACCACTCAAAGTGGGTATTGCGGGTCTCGGCACCGTGGGTGCCGAGGTGGTCCGCCTGATCGAAAGTCAGGGCAGGGTCTTGTCCGCACGGTGCGGCCGCGGCGTGCGCGTTGTTGCCGTGTCCGCGCGCTCGAAGGTTAAAAAGCGCGGCCTTGATCTGCGCGGCCTCGAGTGGGCGAAGAATCCGCTGGCGCTGGCCAACGATCCGAAGATCGATTGCTTTGTCGAATTGATGGGTGGTTCGGGCGAGCCCGCTTTGTCGGCCATCGAAGCCGCCCTCAAGAACGGCAAATCGGTGGTCACGGCAAACAAGGCGCTGATCGCCAAGCATGGTTCGCGGCTTGGCATGTTGGCCGAAAAGCATGGCGGGGCGCTGAACTATGAGGCCGCGGTCGGCGCCGCCATTCCTGTCATCAAGACGTTGCGTGAGGGCCTCGCAGGCACCAGCATCAATCGCGTCTATGGTATTCTGAACGGCACCTGCAATTACATCCTCACGCGCATGGAGCGCGAGGGATTGTCGTTCGACGAGTGTCTGAAGGATGCGCAGCGGCTCGGCTATGCCGAGGCCAATCCATCGTTCGACGTTGATGGGCACGACACCGCGCAGAAGCTCGCTATCCTCGCAAGCCTTGCGTTCGGCACCAAGGTGAACCAGAGCGCGGTCTACGTCGAAGGCATTTCATCGATTGCGCCGGAAGATCTGCGTGCCGCCGAAGAGCTTGGCTATCGCGTCAAGCTGCTCGGCGTTGCGGTGAAAACCGAATCCGGCATCGAGCAGCGCGTGCATCCGACCATGGTGCCGCGTTCATCCTCCATCGCGCAGGTGATGGATGTCACCAACGCGGTCACCATTGACGGTGAGGGCATTCCGCCGATCACGCTGGTCGGTCCCGGCGCGGGCGGCGCGGCCACGGCATCGGCGGTGCTTGCCGACATCGCGGACGTTGCGCGCGGCATCCGCGCGCTGCCGTTCGGGCGGCCGATTGCGAAACTCAAGACAACCACCAAGGCGCCGATGAAGCGCCATGAGGGCGGATACTACATTCGCCTGATGGCGCGGGACCTCGCCGGCACCGCCGCGACCATCGCGACGCGGCTCGCCGAGCAGAAGATTTCCATTGAATCGATCGTGCAGCGTCATCCTGATGGCGCGGTTGATGTGTTGAATGCCCGTGGCAAGGCGGCCCCGGTGCCGGTCATTCTCATCACTTACGCGACCAGTGAGGATGCCGTGCGCCGCGCTTTGCAGGCCGTCCAGCAAGATCGGGTGATAACCGGCCGTCCGCAGGTCATCCGGATTGAAAAGAACTGATAGGGTCCGGTCGACCGGGTCCACTGATATGCTCGTTGTTTGGGAGTTAGCCTATGTCCGTTACGATTTCCGTTCCGCCACAGCTGTTGCTGGAACGCATTCTCACCCTCGAAATCGTTCGCGTGACCGAGCGTGCCGCAGTCTCCGCCGCGCGTCTGCGCGGCCATGGCAACGAGAAGGCCGCCGACCAGGCCGCGGTGGACGCCATGCGGCGCGAACTCAACAAGATTCCAATTCAGGGCACGGTGGTGATCGGCGAGGGCGAGCGCGACGAAGCGCCGATGCTCTTCATCGGCGAAAAGGTCGGTGCTGAGGGCGGCCCCGAAGTCGACATCGCTGTCGATCCGCTCGAGGGCACGACGCTGTGCGCGAAGAACATGCCTGGCGCAATTGCGACCATGGCGATGGCGGAAGGCGGCACGCTTCTGAACGCGCCTGACTCCTACATGCAGAAAATTGCGATCGGTCCGGGCTACGCTAAAAACGTGATCGACATCGATGCGCCGCCTGCGGACAACATTCGCCGTCTCGCGCGCGCCAAGGACGTTCATCCGTCGGCGATTACGGCGCTTGTGCTCGACCGTCCGCGTCATGCCGACATCATCAACGCCATTCGCAGCACGGGCGCTGCGGTGCGCCTCATCACCGACGGCGACGTCGCGGGCATTATCCACACCGCCGACCCGGAAAACACCGGTGTCGATATCTACATCGGCACCGGCGGCGCGCCGGAAGGCGTTCTCGCAGCCGCGGCGCTCCGTTGTATCGGCGGACAAATGCAGTGCCGCCTGATCCTCGACACCGACGAGCGGCGTGAACGCGCGCTGAAGATGGGTATCAAGGACCCGAACATGATTTATGGCATTGAGGATCTGGCCAAGGGCGACTGCCTGTTCGCGGCAACCGGCGTGACCGACGGTTCGCTGCTGTCCGGCGTCAAGTTCCGCAAGAATGTCATCGAGACGGAGACCGTTGTGATGCGGTCCGTCACCGGTACGGTTCGCTACATCAAGGGCGAGCATCGCCAGTTCGAGAAATTCCACCTCGATTGATCAGGGATTACCCATGACCGAGCGCGTTGTCATCCGGCCGCTTCGCGAGGATGAGCGCGCGGCGTGGGAGCCGCTATGGGCCGGTTATCTGAAATTCTACAAGGCGTCGGTTCCGGCTGCGACTACCAACGTTACATGGCAGCGCTTTCACGATGACGCAGAGCCAATGTACGTGCTGGGTGCGTATGTGGACGGCACGCTGACCGGCATTGTGCATTTCCTTTATCATCGCTCCTGCTGGACCACCGGCGACTATTGCTACCTGCAGGATCTGTTCGTGAACGAAGGCGCGCGGGGACACGGCGTCGGCCGCAAGCTGATCGAGGCCGTCTACGAGAAGGCGAGGGCCGCGGGCGCGAGTCGTGTGCATTGGCTGACCCAGTTCGAGAATGCGCGCGCGCAGATTCTCTACGATGAAGTTGCGGACCGCTCCGGCTTCATGCAGTACCGCAAGATTTTATGAGGCTTCGATGTCGGATGTGAAGGCGCTGCTGTTCGACGTATTCGGCACCGTGGTCGACTGGCGGACCAGCCTGATCGATAACTTCACCGCATGGGGCAAGGCGAAGGGTATCAAGGGCGACTGGACCGCGCTGGTCGACGGCTGGCGCGCCGCGTACATGCCTTCGATGGACGAGGTTCGCAAGCATCCCGAGCGTGGCTTCGTCATCCTCGATGACTTGCAGCGCCGGTCCATTGAGCCGCTCGCGGCCAAGCTCGGAATCACAGGTCTTACCGCGAAAGATTATGACTATCTCACGCGCGGCTGGCATAGCCTTCGTCCGTGGCCGGACAGCGTCGGCGGTCTGACGCGTCTCAAAACGAAGTTCATCATCGGGCCGCTGTCCAACGGCAATGTGGCGTTGCTGACCAACATGGCGAAGTTCGCTGGCCTGCCGTGGGACCTTGTGCTGAGCGCCGAGGTGTTCGGCCACTACAAGCCCGATAAAGAAGCTTATCTGGGGGCTGCGAAGATTCTCAGCCTCAAACCCGATGAAGTCATGCTGGTCGCCGCGCATAACAGCGATCTCGCCGCTGCGCAGAGCTTTGGTCTGAAGACCGCATTCGTGCCGCGCGTGACGGAGTATGGCCCGTTCCAGAATCGTGACTTCAAGGCCGATGGAAACTGGGATTTTGTCGTGAAGGACTTCAACGACCTGGCTGACAAACTGGGCTGCTGATCGCGCGTCCGCGAATCATTGAACGTTGACGCTTCGTGCTTACCTGCGGAAGGCATCATGACGCTCCCTGCATCCGCTTTGCCCGTTGAAACGCCGCCGGCCTTCCTGGGCGTGGTGCAGTCAGCCACGGGCAAATTCTGGCGCGACCGGCTTGATCCACGTGGTGCGGCGCGTGCGCTCGCCATCGCGCAGCGCTATCAGGTGCCGGAAATGCTGGCGCGGATCATCGCAGGGCGGGGCATTGATATCGACGCGGTCGATGACTTCCTCGATCCGACCATTCGCAAGCTGTTGCCGGACCCGCTAACCGTCACCGAGATGGAAGCCGCCGCCAAACGCATCGCGGATGCTGCCACGCGCGGCGAGAAGGTTGCGATTTTCGGCGACTACGATGTGGATGGTGCGACCTCGGCGGCGCTGCTGACCTGGCATCTGCGCCATTGCGGGCTCGATCCGCTGATCCATATTCCCGACCGCATCTTCGAAGGCTACGGGCCCAATGTCGAAGCTGTGCGCGGTCTCGCGGGCAAGGGCGCGACATTGCTGGTAACCGTCGATTGCGGGACCACCAGCATCGAGCCATTGGCTGAAGCCAAGAAGCTCGGCATGAGCGTGGTCGTGATCGATCATCACCAGTGCGGCGATGAGCTCCCCATTGTGGATGCGCTGGTCAATCCCAACCGGCCCGACGATCTGTCGGGCCTCGGTCATCTCGCCGCCGTGGGGCTTGTGTTCGTCACGCTGGTGGCTGTGAACCGCGAGTTGCGCGCGCGTAATTTCTGGACCGACGAGCGGCCGGAGCCCAATCTGCTGGATGCCCTCCATCACGTTGCGCTCGGCACGGTGGCCGATGTCGCCGCGCTGATCGGCCTCAACCGCGCCTTCGTTGCCAAGGGGCTGATAGCGTTGCGCCGCCGCGATCATGTCGGCCATACCGCGCTGATGGATGTCGCCCGTCTCACCGGCCCGCCGGAAGCGTGGCATCTGGGTTTCACGCTCGGCCCGCGTATCAATGCCGGCGGCCGCATCGGGCGCGCTGATCTCGGCGTGCGGCTCCTGCTGGAAGGCGATATTTCGGAAGCGGCACGGATTGCCGCAGAACTCGACCGGCTGAACACCGAACGCCGCGTCATCGAGCAGATGGCGGAAGCGCAGGCGGAAGCCGAAGCGCTGGCCTCGCTCGGCCTTGACGACAAGGGCTCGGTGATCGTCACGGCCTCGGAGGGCTGGCATCCGGGCGTGGTGGGTCTCGTGGCGTCGCGCCTCAAGGAAAAATTCTCGCGGCCCGCCTTCGCCATTGCGCTCGAGCCGGGCGGTATCGGCACCGGATCGGGCCGCTCCATTCCGGGCGTCGATCTCGGCAGGGTGGTGCGCGAGGCGGTGAACGAGGGGATCTTGCTGAAAGGCGGCGGCCACGCGATGGCGGCGGGTATCACTCTGAAAAAAGAGCGCCTCGCCGAATTCCGTGCGTTTGTCGAAACCGCACTCGCCAGCGCTGTGACGGATGCGCGCCACGCCAACGAACTGTTCATCGATGGCGCGGTGAGCGCGCGTGCGGTGACGACCGATTTCGTCAACACCATGAACCGCGCCGGACCGTTCGGCGCGGGCAATCCCGAACCGCTGATCGCGCTGCCGTCACATCAATTGGTTTTTGCCGATGAGGTCGGGCAAGCGCATCTGCGCCTGCGTTTTAAATCGGGCGATGGGTCTTTCGTGAACGGCATCGCGTTTCGCTCCGTCGGACAGAAGCTAGGCAACGCGCTGCTCGAAAATCGTGGCCAGATGCTTCATGTCGCGGGATCGCTGACGGTCGATCGCTGGCAGGGCTCCGAGCGGGTACAGATGCGCGTCACGGACGTCGCGGTTCCGGATCCTGGGCCTGCGGTGATCCGGTAAAACGAAAGCGGCTACGAGCCCCGCAGCTTCGCCAGCACCTTCAATCCGGCATAGCCGTCGGCGGGCAGCAATCCTGCCTTGGCCTGGAAATCCCTGACCGCCTTCATGGTGTCGTTGCCGACGCGCCCATCGGTGCCGCCGGTGTCGAAGCCCGCTTTGGTCAGGCGCGTCTGGACTTCCTGAACTTCGGCAAGCGTCAGTGCGCGTTCCGATCCGGGGAAGGGCTGCACGAATGGACCGCCGCCCAGGATGCGGTCGCCCAGATGGACGATGGCAAGTGCGTAGTTCATCGACGGATTGTAGCTCTTCACGGCGTAGAAGTTCGGCCCCAGCAGGAATGACGGGCCGCCCTGAACGGGGACCCATAGCTGCGCCTTGTCGTTGGGACGCGGAAACGGCTGGCCATCGGCGCGAGTGACGCCTGCCGCCGCCCATTGCGCATAACTCTTGTTGCCGCTGCCGCCTGTCGCGCCGCGCACTTCGTAGCCCCAATGTTCGCCACGCCGGTATTTGCCGCGGTTGACGAGATAACGCGCGCTGGAGCCGAGCGCGTCGTCCGGCTTGCCGAAGGGCGAAACGCGGCCATCGCCGTCATAGTCGAATCCGACATTGAGCCAGACTTCCGGCATCCACTGGGTGTGGCCCATCGCGCCGGCCCATGAGCCGCGCATTTCTTCCGGCGTGCTCCAGTGCTTGTCGACAATGCGCAGCGCATTGATCAGTTCGGTCTCCCAATAGGCGCGGCGGCGCGGCTCGTTCCACGCCAGCGCGACCAGCGAAGGAAACACCGGGCGCATATGGTTCTGCTGCACCAGCGGATCGCCGTAAGCCGTCTCGACGCCCCACAGCGCCAGCAGCGTGCCGCGCTCGACGCCGAAGTCCTTTTCGATGCGCGTGAACAGCGCAGCGTGTTTTTGAAGCGCTGCCTTGCCCGCGCTCAGCCGCCAGTCCGAGACGCGGCGGTTGATGTACTGCCAGAGCTGCTCGTTGAACTCGGGCTGCTTGCGCATCTTCTCGAACACGCTCATGTCCGGTTCGATGCGGCTCAGCACACGAATATAAGTGCCTTCGGAAATGCCCTTCGCCAGCGCGCGAGCGCGAAAGCCTTCGCGCCATTGATCGAAGCCGGGCGGGGCGGCAAATGCGCGAAGTGGACTTGCCACCAGCGCGCCTGCGCTGATGGCTGCGCCCAGCAGCGTTCGCCGCGTCAGGGATTTTCCGTTCAAAGAATCTCGATGCGTCATGCGGCCACTCTAGCGTGACTTGCCCGGTTCGGCCAAAGGCCAATCTGCCGCGGAACCGAATGGACTATCTGCTTTCGCCTTCCTTGGAGGAGACAGGCGTCGTGTCTCCCGGAGGCATGGCATGGGCCATCGCGGATGCTTCAGGCAGCGGCGGGATGAATTCGCGCCCGCGGCCGCCGATCAGGCGCTCATAGGCGGAGATCAGCGTGACGTAAGGATTGACCCACAGCCAGCCGTCGCGCGTAAACACCTGCACGTCGAAATGCAAATGACTGGTCGTGCCGCCGGCGTGATCCTGAAAATTCGACACCACGCCGATCCGCTCGCCCTCGGACACCCGCCGGCCATGAACCGCGCCGTCGGCATCCATGCGCGCTGGATTCATGTGCATGTAACGGAAGCGGATGTGCTCGTTGCGTGTGTTGACCAGCAGGAACAGGGCCTGTTGCTTTTGTGCACGGATCAACACGCCGTCGCGCACCGCGACCGCCGGAAAGATATCGGGCAGGCAGCGATCGGCGCCGTCGTTGCGAAGATGACAGGTCGAAGGCCGGATGTCTTGCCCCTGGTGACCCATGCCATTTGCACACTGGCCGACCTCGAAGTCGCGTGTCTCGCAAAAATTGTCCTGCCAAGGATAACTGTAATTCTCCTTGGCGGATTCGTCGAATACCAGCGGTTTGTCGTTACGCTTACAGCGGTACTCGTCTCCCTTCGTCGAGCGGAACGAGACCCGCCCGGTGAGATTGCAATCGCCCCAGCTCATGAAGGACTGCGAGTTGGCGAACGCCGGAGCTTTCTCGATTGGAAAGCGGATCTGCGCATAGACGGTCATGTCCCGATGGCCGCTCTGCCCGCGATAGCCGCTGTTGGCGATGATTTGTCCCGGCTCGCGATAGGTGAAATCCGTGGCGTATTCGACCGGCCGTTCGGAAACGATCGAGGCAATATTGTAGCGCGGGTTGCCCGGCCTGCCGCCCGCAACCCGCAGCGCCTTGAGGAATTGCTCGGCGACCGAGGAGGCTTCGCGGCAGGACAGGCGTTTGCTGCGCGCGGCGCTGTCGCGGCACTGGATCGACACCACATAGGGAACACCGAAGCGCGTGAAGGCGTATCGCACATAGCCTTCGCGGATCACCCGCCGGAGATTCGGAAACTGCGTAGCCAGCGCCTTGACCGCCTGGCCTTTTCCCGCGAGCGAGTCCTTGATGTCATAGATCAGCAGCGATCCGGTGATCTGGACTTCGACCGGCTGCAAATAGATCCGGGACGGCATCTTTTCGCCTTCGCCGCGATCCAATGTGAAGACAGCGTTGTAGCCGGATGGCCCCGCATCGAACATGGCGGCGGCGTTGAAGCCTGCCTGATAGCGGGAGATGAGAAGGTTGATCGCGCCGTTTTCACGGTCGGTGAGATACAGCGCGCTGTCGAAGGGCAGCAGCACCGGCACCGGACTTTGTCCGATTCCGGGAAAGATCGGGGACGTCACCGCGTTGAGCTGCGAGAGTGATGCGATGCGACGCGGGTTGATCTGACGCGACCGGCGGTCACCCGTGAAGTTGAACTGATCGGCCGCGAGCGGCTGTGTGGCGATCTCGGCCTTCAACTGACCGGCGGCGGCCGGCCAATCGGCCCTGACCACGGTCACTGCCGGCGTTCTGAATTCGTCCGCGTGAAGTGGTTGCGAGACGACGATTAGGGAGACGATGCCTGCGATCCCCGCCAGAACCAGAGAGCGGCACCGGGATTTCACCGATGCCGTTCTTCCCCGATTTTGTGTTCTCGCCAGCCTCAATGCATCCTCGCGAGACCCGCGCTCAATCCTTGGCGCGCTCGACGTAGGAACCGTCTTCCGTCATGACGACGATGCGCGTGCCCGTGCCGATATGCGGCGGCACCAATGTGCGGACGCCGTTCGCCAGCATCGCGGGCTTGTAGGACGAGGAGGCGGTCTGTCCCTTGGTCACCGGCTCGGTATCCACAACCTCAAGCGTGGTGCGCTGGGGAAGTGTGATGGCGACCGCGATGTTGTCGTGGATCGACAGCTTCACGGTCATGTTTTCCTGGAGGTAGGGGGCCTGCGTGCCGACCACATCCTTCGGGACCAGCAACTGGTCGTAGTTTTCATTGTTCATGAAGTGGAAGCCGTCGCCGTCTTCGTAGAGATAGTTGTAGTCGCGGTCCTCGACGAAAGCGCGCTCGACCTGATCGGTGGTCTTGTAGCGCTCAGACACCTTGGTGCCGTCGCTGATTCGGCGCATTTCGATCTGGCTGACGGGAGTTCCCTTGCCGGGGTGGATGTTCTCCGCAGTCAGAACGACATATAGCTTGCCGTCCTGCTCAATGATGTTGCCCTTGCGGATCGAACTGGCGATGACTTTCACAGATAGGTTTCCTAATGTTCGGGGCCGGTCGCGGCGCCGGCTCGGCACAGCGGAGTCCGGCAGGGCGGTTTCCGGCTGCAACATACTGATTTGGAGCGTCAAAGCCAGCATTTTGGTGCAGAATCGGGCATTTCCCGCATGAGCGTGGAACAGAAGCTGTCGCCCTGGTGGACCCCCGAACGGCACCGCGACCGCAAGCCGTTTTTACAGGCGCGGAGCGCGATTTCGCGAGCGCTCAGGGATTGGTTCGAAGATGAGGGATTCGCGGAGGTCGAGACCGGAATCCTCCAAAAATCGCCCGGCAACGAGACCCACCTTCATGCCCCCTCGGTTGATCTGACCTCCGGTTCCGGTGACAGGTCGCGGCATTATCTGCGAACGTCGCCCGAATTCGCCTGCAAGAAACTGCTTGCCGCCGGCGAGACCCGAATCGTGGAATTCGCCCGCGTGTTCCGGGATCGCGAGCGTGGCCCGCTTCATCTTCCCGAATTCACGATGCTGGAATGGTATCGCGCCAACGAAGGCTACGAGGCGGTGATGGCGGACACCGTCGTCGTCATCGCCCATGCGGCCCAGACCACCGGGATCGGGATGTTTTCGTTTCGCGGGCACACTGCTGATCCATTTGCCGAGCCCGATCTGTTGACGGTCGCGGATGCATTCACACGCTTCGCCGGAATCGATCTGCTCGCCACAATTTCTGATGGTCGCGCCGACCGGGATGCATTGGCCGTGGCTGCTGCGGAGAAGATTCGCGTCACCGATGACGACACCTGGTCCGATATCTTCAGCAAGGTTCTGGTCGAGCATATCGAGCCGCATCTGGGGCAGGAGCGTTTGACGATCCTTTATGAATACCCCGCGCCGGAATCAGCGCTGGCGCGCGCCAAGCCGTCCGATCCGCGTGTCGCCGAACGCTTTGAAGTTTATGCCTGCGGCGTCGAACTTGCGAACGGGTTCGGCGAGTTGATCGACGCCGGCGAGCAGCGGCTGCGGTTCACCGCAGCGATGGACGAGAAAGAGCGGCGATACGGCGAACGCTATCCGCTGGACGAGGATTTTCTCGCGGCGATGGCGCAGATGCCGGAAGCCTGCGGCGTGGCGCTTGGCTTCGACAGGCTGGTGATGCTGGCGAGTGGCGCCACGCGGATCGACCAGGTGGTGTGGACACCGCCGCCGGAAGGTGATGCATGACCGGCCGTCCCGCCACGACGCTGCGAACGCCCGCCGACCTGATCGGGAATGGCCTCGCGTCACCTGACGATCTATCCGCGCTGGAACAAGTCGCTGCACGTTATGCCATCGCGGTGACGCCCGCTGTCGCGGCGCTGATCGATCCGTCCGATCCGCATGACCCGATCGCGCGGCAGTATATTCCGTCGGCCGAGGAACTGATTTCACATCCCGGCGAGAACGCCGATCCTATCGGCGATCACGCGCACGCGCCGGTCAGCGGCATCGTGCATCGCTATCCGGACCGCGTGCTGTTCAAGCTGGTGCATGTCTGCGCGGTGTATTGCCGGTTCTGCTTTCGCCGCGAGATGGTGGGGCCGGGAAAGGAGACGGCACTCTCGAACGAAGCCTATGGGGCGGCGCTGGATTACATCCGGTCGCACCCTGAAATCTGGGAAGTGATTTTGACCGGCGGCGATCCGCTGATGCTGTCGGCACGGCGTTTGAAGGAGATCATGAACGATCTCGCCGCCATTGATCACGTCAAGATCATCCGCATTCATACCCGCGTGCCGGTCGCCGACCCTGCAAAGGTGACTGACGAGACCGTCGCGGCGTTGAAGGTCGATGGTGCGACGACGTGGGTCGCGCTGCACGTCAATCATCCGCGCGAACTGACGCTTGAGGCGCGCGCCGCGTGCGCGCGCATGGTCGACGCCGGCATTCCGATGGTGAGCCAGTCGGTGCTGCTGCGCGGCGTGAATGACGACGCCGCGACGCTGGAAGCCTTGATGCGCAGCTTCGTGGAATGCCGGATCAAACCCTACTATCTGCATCACGGTGATCTCGCGCCGGGCACCGCGCATTTGCGGACGACGCTGGAGCACGGACAAAAACTGATGCATGCGTTGCGCGGCCGCGTGTCCGGCCTGTGCCAGCCGGATTACGTGCTCGACATTCCGGGCGGTCACGGCAAGGCGCCGGTCGGCCCACAGTATCTGTCACAGACGGGTGAAAATGCAGAGCAGCAATACCGCGTCGTGGATTACTGCGGCGATGTTCACCTCTATCCGCCTGCGCAATAGACGGCCTGACGATGCCGGCGCCTGAACCACCCGACGATGAGGGCAACCGCGGCGTCGAAAACGCTGTAATGCTTGGTTTTTTCGTGGTGCTGGTGGCGGCTGGTATCTGGCTGCTTGGATCGATGGCCGATGTTCGCAAGGCACAGGATTGTGCGGCGCAGGGGCGGCGCAATTGCGGAACGATAGAAAGTCCTGCCGGTTCCCAGTAAGATGACATCACGCTGAGGAATCATATTGGTGGAGATGTGACATGAAAAAGATCCTCCCAATCGCCGTCACCGTCTTGCTGTTAGGCGTCTCCGGCGCCGTCGCGCAAAGCAAGAGCGGCACCTCGGGTCCGGCAAACCCATCATCGGAGACGCGTGGCGTTCCCAGCGCGCCGGTCGGTCATCGTCAACCTCGGGCCGCCGATGTGCCGGCTGCGCAGGAAAAGAACTACACGGAATCGGCCGAGGACAAGGTGCTCGATCGCAAAATCAAGGGCATTTGCCGCGGCTGTTAAGAGAACAGAGGCTGTCGGGAACAGCCTCTGCGGATCGCAGTGGTCCTAACGGTGTCAGGAGTTGCGCGCAGCGAGCGCCATCCCGATCAGGGATGTGCCGCCGAAAACGAGATTGATGCCGACCAGCAGGCCGATGGCCCATGCGGCTGATCCGGGAAGCCCCGCGATAATCAATCCGGCCACCACCAGATCGACAAGACCCGACATCAGCAGCCATCCCCATCGTCCGGACAATTCGCGCCGATGGGCGAGCGCGTACATGATCGTCGTGATGCCTTCTGCAATGAAGTAGGCGCTGACCACGAGGGTGAGCGTCAGTGTTCCAGCGACCGGCTGAACCAGCAGGATGATGCCTGCGCCAAGCGCTAGGACCGCGGAGAGCAGCGACCACCAGAAGCCGGGCATGTCGCGCGTGGTGAAGGTGAGGTAGAGTCCCACCACGCCGCTGATCAGGAACAGCCAGCCGAGGAAGATCGTCACCGCGATGCTGGCCAGCAGCGGAATTGCAATCGCCGCCATTCCCAGGATCACGAGCACGATGCCTTCGATGAGGAAGGCTTTCCAGTTCGCCTTGACGGCTTCCTTCATCTGCGATTGAAGCCGGGCGACATCCTGAGGCATCGTCATCGACGGTCTCTCCATGTTCCTGATCCGGCCATCGCCGGCCGGCATCAGCTTAGTCCCGTGATTGCCCTTGTGTTAAGGGCTATTCGCATCGGGGCTATGCGTCCAGAATGGCGACCGCGCGGGTCCAGCCTGCGGACGCGCGCTCAATCTTGACCGGGAAGCACGACACCGTGAATCCGGTCGATGGCAATTGTTCCAAATTGTGCAGTTTCTCGAGATGGCAATAGCCGATGTGGCGGCCGGCCTTGTGGCCCTCCCAGATCAAGCTCGCGTCTTTCGTCTCAGCATACTTCTTCGCGGTGTGGACGAACGGCGCGTCCCAGCTCCAGCCGTCGGTGCCGGTGAGCCGCACGCCGTGTTCCAGCAGATACATGGTTGCTTCGTAGCCCATGCCGCAACCGGAGATGACGTAGTCCTGCCGGCCGTATTTGGCACCCGCGCTGGTGTTGACGACAACGATTTCGAGCGGCTTCAGAGTGTGCCCGATCCGCTTTAATTCGCTTTCGACATCGGCGGCGGTCGCGACGTAGCCATCGGGGAAATGCCGGAAGTCGAGCTTCACGCCCGGCTGCAGGCACCAGTCCAGCGGGACTTCGTCAATGGTCCAGGACCGCTCGCCGCGATTCATGGTGGGATGAAAGTGATAGGGCGCGTCCAGATGGGTTCCGTTGTGGGTCGAGAGATTGATTTGCTCCACGGCCCAGCCCTGACCGTCCGGCAGATACTCTTTCTTCAGTCCGTCGAAGAACTGCAACATGCGCGGGAGGCCCTGCTGGTGATCGATGTACTGGATGGTCGGATGGTTGCCGGGCGGATCGGCCGGCACGTCGTTTTGCAGAGGCACCGAAATATCGATCAGCTTGCGGGTCATGGGTGGTGCTCCGGCGGTTGGGTTGGCTGCGCGTGATCAGGCCGATTCCGGGCCTGATTTCGGGAGTGTGCATGAAGGTGAGGATCAGGCTCAAGGAGGTGGACTGTCAGGCTTGCCGCTGCCGCGAAACGCCATTATACGTTCCGACGCGTTGGCCAAATCACCTTGTCGATTTGGGCCGTCGTCGCTCCAAAACAATGCCAAGGTATTGATTTTGCGCGGTTATACTGGCCTGTCCAAGGCGGGAAGACAGCGGTACAGGCAGTTCGTGCGCGAACCGTTTGCCGGCTTTTCGCTCCCTTCGTCTATCGGTTAGGACGCCACCCTTTCACGGTGGAGAGAGCGGTTCGATTCCGCTAGGGAGCGCCACTTTTCGCGCTTGAAGTGCCAATACCTCCTCAAAATCCAGGTCAGCGCCGGAACTCCGGGCGGCGTCCCGCATTGTTCCTGACGGGGCAACTCGGAGGCTGCAATGGCTCACCATTGGCACCAAATCCACGGAAGTCCGCCAGAACATATGGGCAGTCCAGGTCTGGAAGAGGCTGCGTACGTCGCCGGTTGGGCGCTCAGTAGCGCCGCGGTCTTGGGCGTCGTTCTGCTGATCTGGCACTTCAACGTTTGATCGCGCGGAGCCGATCGAATCGCAATTGAGCGCGCTCTCGCGGTGCGCAGTTGGAACGCGGCACCCAAAATCGGGGATTCTCCGCTGTTCTAGGGCGCGTGACACTTCTCAGATATTGGATGAAGAAGCTCATGTGAAATATTGAACATGAGCTTTAAGCATTTCATCGCGCCGCCATCTCGATGAGGAGGCCGTCCCCCGCGCGATCGTGCCGATCCGGGCTCGCCCCATGGGCGGAATGCACTATGCTGCGTGCCCATGAGTCCTCCTTCGCTGTCCCGCATCGTCAGCCGATTCAAGCGTGAGCCTTCGCGCACCGGATCGCTCATCATCACATTCTACGGCGACGCCATCCTGCCGCGCGGCGGCACGGTCTGGCTCGGCACGCTGCTGCAATTTCTCGACATGCTCGGGACCGACGGCGGCGTGGTCCGCACTGCGGTGTCGCGGCTTGCTGCCGACGGCTGGCTCGATCGCGACAAGGCCGGCCGCAAGAGCTTTTACAAGCTGGCGAAGACCGGCCGCGAACGATTCGAGACCGCCGTCGCGCATGTCTACAATCCGCATCCGACAAAGTGGGCAGGGCGCTTTGAACTCCTGCTGATCGGCAACGGTGCCGACCGCGAAGCGTCCCGCGCCGTTCTGACTGAGGCCGGTTTCGGCAGTCCGATGCCGGGCGTATGGGTGGCGCCGTCGAGTGTGCCGGTGCCGTCCGATGCCGCAGGCGCGATCAGGCTCGAGGTGTCCGCGGACGACGCGATGGGGCGGCGGCTGGTGGACGCGAGCTGGTCGCTTGAGCGCACGGCTGAGTCGTACCGCGAGTTCATGAAAATCTTCGCGCCGCTCGAAAGCTGGGCCGACGACGCGGACAAGATCTCGCCCGCCGACGCCATGCTCGCGCGGGTTCTGTTGATCCATCATTATCGGCGCGTCGTCCTGCGCGATCCGTTGCTGCCGGCGTCGCTGTTGCCGCCGGACTGGCCGGCGCTCGATGCCCGCCAGCTCTGTGCACGGCTTTATCAGGCACTTCTGCCGGCTTCCGAGGCCTGGCTGGACGCCCATGGCGAAAGTGCAACCGGCCCGCTGCGTCCCCCCGGACCGGAACTCGGCCGGCGATTTTCGGACGTGCAGCGCAATATGTTACAAAAATAACTTGCGTATCGAATTTTGTGTTATATGTTTATCGGCGTCTCCCCGGAGGAAACGGCGATGTACACGCAAGCGCTCAACACATCGGAAGCCGAGGTCGTTCACGTCGAGGACCCCGAACGCGCGGCGCATTTTCAGGCGCGCATCGATGCCGATGACAGGATCGAGCCGAACGACTGGATGCCGGCGGCCTATCGCAAGACGCTGACGCGGCAGATTTCACAGCACGCGCATTCCGAGATCGTCGGGATGCTGCCTGAGGGCAACTGGATCACCCGCGCGCCGACGCTGCGCCGCAAGGCAGCGCTGCTGGCGAAGGTGCAGGACGAGTGCGGCCACGGGCTTTACCTCTATGCGGCGGCCGAGACGCTCGGCACGTCGCGCGAAGAACTCGTCGACCTGATGCTTGCCGGCAAGGCGAAGTATTCCTCTATCTTCAACTATCCCACGCCGACCTGGGCCGACATCGGCGCGATCGGCTGGCTGGTCGATGGCGCGGCCATCATGAACCAGATTCCGCTGTGCCGTTGCTCCTACGGTCCTTATGCGCGCGCCATGATCCGCGTCTGCAAGGAAGAGTCGTTCCACCAGCGTCAGGGCTACGAAATCATGGTGACGCTGTCGCGCGGCACCGAGGAGCAGAAGGCGATGGCGCAGAACGCGCTCGATCGCTGGTGGTGGCCATGCCTGATGATGTTCGGCCCGCCGGATCAGCTCAGCCAGCACGGCGACCAATCGACCCAGTGGAAGATCAAGCGCTTCTCCAACGACGATCTGCGCCAGAAGTTCATCGATGCGACGGTGCCGCAGGCGCAGTATCTCGGCCTCACGCTTCCGGATGCCGACCTGAAATGGAACGAGGCGACCGGCCATTGGGATTACGGCGCGATCGACTGGAACGAATTCAAGCAGGTGCTCTCGGGCAACGGCCCGTGCAACCGCGACCGTCTCGCCGCGCGCCGGAAGGCGCATGACGAGGGCCAGTGGGTGCGGGACGCCGCCATCGCTTATGCTGAGAAACAACAAGCGCGCCGTACCGCTGCGGTTGCGGCCTAGGAGGAAGTCATGACCACTCAGAATATACAGTTGTGGGAAGTCTTCATCCGCAGCCGCAACGGCCTCGCGCACAAGCATGTGGGCTCGCTCCATGCCGTGGACGCCACGCTGGCGCTTCAGGCTGCGCGCGACATCTACACGCGCCGCGGCGAGGGGCTCTCGATTTGGGTCGTACCGTCGAACGCGATTGTCGCGTCCGATCCGTCGGAGAAAGGCATGATGTTCGAGCCGGCGATGTCGAAGATCTACCGCCACCCGACATTCTACGACGTGCCTGACGAAGTCGGACATATGTGATGACTGTCGCATCGATCAAGGTCAAAGAGAGTCCGCTGGTGCTTTATGCGCTGCGCAGGGCTGACGATGCGCTGATCCTCGGACATCGTCTGTCGGAATGGTGCGGCCATGCGCCCATGATGGAAGAGGACATGGCGCTCGCCAACATGGGCCTCGATCTGATCGGGCAGGCGCGCGAACTCTATACCTATGCCGCGAAGGTCGAAAACGCGGGCAACGACGAAGACAAGTACGCTTACCTGCGCGACGTGCGCCAGTACCGCAACCTGTTGCTGGTCGAACAGCCGAACGGTGATTTCGCCCGCACCATCGTGCGGCAGTTCTTCTATTCCGCGTTCGCCGATCCGTACTGGCGCGCCATGATGGCGTCGAAGGACGAGACACTCGCGGCGATTGCCGCGAAATCCGAGAAGGAAAGCGCCTATCATCTCCGGCACACCTCGGAATGGGTGATCCGGCTCGGCGACGGCACCGACGAAAGCCATCGCCGCGGGCAGACGGCCGTCGACGATCTGTGGGCCTTCACCGGCGAACTGTTTCATGCCGACGAAGCCGACGCGTTGCTGATTTCATCCGGCGTCGCAATCGATCCTGAAAGCCTGCGCGCGCGCTGGATCGATACCGTTTCCAATGTTCTTGGCGTAGCGACACTCAAGCGCCCCGCGAGCGACTGGATGCAGAAGGGCGGCCGCACCGGCAACCACACCGAACATCTTGGGCATCTGCTCAGCGAACTGCAATCGATGCAGCGAACCTTTCCGAACGCGACATGGTGACCCTCGGCACCACAACGCATGATCTGCGGCAGACCGCTTGGAACGCGGCGGCGCAGGTGGTCGATCCTGAAATTCCGGTGCTGACCATTGCTGACCTCGGCGTGCTGCGTGAGGTCACCGTCACGGATGACGGCGCGGTGGAGGTTGCAATCACACCGACCTATTCGGGTTGCCCGGCGATGAACATGATCGCGCTGGAAATCGAACTCGCGCTGGAGCGCGAGGGCATCCGCAATCCCACGATACGAACGGTGTTGTCGCCCGCGTGGACGACCGACTGGATGAGCGAGCAGGGCCGCGAGAAGCTGAAAGAGTACGGCATCGCGCCGCCGCAGGCCGGCGGAGGACGGCGCGCGCTGTTCGGCGAACAGCAGGTGGCGTGCCCGCAATGCGGTTCGGTGGATACGGAGGTCCTTTCCGAATTCGGCTCGACGTCCTGCAAGGCCCTGTGGCGCTGCAAGGCGTGCCGCGAGCCGTTCGATTACTTCAAGTGCCACTAACACTGGACATGTCGATGTCACACGTTCCAAAGTTTCACCGTCTCGCCATCGACGATCTGCGCCGCGAGACATCCGACGCAGTGTCGATGACGTTCGCCATTCCGGGTGAGTTGGCCGAGGATTATGCCTTCGCGCCGGGTCAGTACCTGACGCTGCGCACCACGATGGACGGCGAGGAAATCCGCCGGTCCTATTCGATCTGTTCGAGCCCCGACGATCGCGAGTTGCGCATCGCAGTCAAGAAAGTCGACGGCGGCGCGTTCTCGAGTTGGGCGCTGGACGAACTGAAATCCGGTGACGAACTGGATGTCATGACGCCCACAGGCCGCTTCGGCGTGGCGCATGCACCGGGTGAAGCGCGGGTTCACGTCGGATTTGCCGCCGGCTCCGGCATCACACCGATTATCTCCATCGTGCGTGGCATTCTCGCGCGCGAGCCCAACAGCCGCTTCTTTCTGTTTTATGGGAACCGCGCGACCAACGGCATCCTGTTCCGCGAAGCGCTGGAAGAACTGAAAGACCAATTCATGGGACGTCTGTCGGTGTTCCATGTGTTGTCGCAGGAAGAGCAGGACCTGCCGATCCTTTACGGCCGTCTCGATCGCGAGAAGGTCGAGGTGTTGCTGCGCGCGATGGTGCCGGCGGCGGCGGTCGATCACGTGTTCGTCTGCGGTCCCGTCGCCATGAGCGAGGAGATCGAGGCGACATGCGTCGGTCTCGGCATTCCCAAGGATCATGTCCACGTCGAGCGCTTTGTCTCGGAATTCGGCGGCAAGCCGCGTCCGAAGGTTCACGTCGCGCCGGAAGCGCCGCCCAAGGCGGTGGCGTCATTGATCGTGGACGGCAAGCGCAAGGATGTGCCGATTGCCGAGGGCGAAGCCATTCTCGACGCCGCGCTGCGCGCCGGCATGGACCTGCCTTATGCCTGCAAGGGCGGGATGTGCAGCACATGCCGCGCCAAGATCGTCGAAGGCGAGACGACCATGGACGTGAACTATTCGCTGGAGCCGTGGGAGCTTGAAGCGGGGTTCGTGCTGACCTGCCAGGCGCATCCTGTCTCGTCGCGCGTCGTGGTCGACTACGACCAGATGTAGCTACTTGGCGTCGCGGAGCAGCGCGTAGGCGGTTTGCGCCATCGCCACGGGTCGCTCGTCGCTGTCCGTGCGGATCGAGACGGTGCCATAGGCCATCGTCTTTCCCATCCGCGCCACGCGCGCCTCCGCTAGCAGATCGGCCCGCATGGCGGGGCGCATGAAGTGGGTGGTCTGGTCCACTGTGGTCATCGGGAAATACTCGCCCGCCGCCGCGCAGATCGCGACAACCATCGCAGTATCGGCAAGGCCCATCAGCGATTGACCGCAAACCACGCCGTTGTCGCGGCAGAGCTTCTCGGAAAACCGCATTCGCACCACGGCACTGTCCTTGTCGATGGATTCAACCGACAGTCCCAGGTCCTGTACCCAGGGCGCGAATGCGGATGCGAGCAAGGCTTCGGCGGCTGTTTTGTCGAATGTCGGCATGGATGTCCTGAAGCGTTAGGTCAGAGTGACGGGAAGCGATGTGAAGCCGCGAAAACGCACGCGCCGGGCGCGATGCGCGGGGCCGCTCGCCGCGTAATTCGGGAAACGCGCGAGAAACCGGCCGATGGCGATCCGGCCTTCGAGGCGCGCGAGGCTCAATCCGACGCATGAGTGCGCGCCCGAGGCGAAGGCGAGATGACGGTTAGGCGCGCGTGCGATGTCGAGGCGTTCCGGTTGCGGGAAGACCTCCGGATCGCGGTTCGCAGCGCCGATGCAGAGCGTGATCAGCGTGCCCTGTGGCATGGCGACACCGTCGATCTCCGTGTCCTGAACCACACGGCGGTTGCCGAGCTGATTGGAACTCTCGTAGCGCAGGAACTCCTCGACGGCGGTCTTGATCATCGGAGGCTCGCCGATCAGGCGCTGTCGTTCGGCCGGGAAGCGCAGCAGCAATTCCAGGCCGTTGCCGATCAGATTGGTGGTCGTCTCGTGACCGGCGTTGAGGATGAAGATGCAGTTTTGCAGAAGCTCGATCTCGCTCAGCCGCTCGCCGCTGGCTTCGCCTGCGATCAGACGTGTCAGGACGTCATGCTCCGCGTCGCCCGGCCGGGCGCGGCGGTCGGCCACCAGTCGCTGTAGATAGTCGAGAAATTCGCCGACAGCGCGCTCACCGCGCGCCTGAACCTCTTCTGACAGAAACGGCTCCAACGCCCCGAGGATCGCAAGCGACCAGCCGCGCAGCGGCGCGCGATCTTCGTGCGGAACGGCGAGCAGGTTGCCGATCACCTCGACCGGAATGGCGGACGCGAAGTCCTCGATCAGGTCGGCCGTTCCGCGCGTCTCCATGGCGTCCAGCAGCCGGTCGACCAGCGCGATCAGACCCGGCTCCATTTCGGAAATGGCGCGCGGGTTCAGCGCGCCTGCGATCAGCCGCCGCACGCGTGTGTGCAACGGCGGATCGTTGAACACCAGACTTGTTGTGTGATGCTGAAAGAGCAGCGAGTCCGCGCCGTACTTGGGGGCAAACTCGACTTTCTTGTCCGAACTGAAGCGCGTCGTGTCCTTGTAGATCGCCTCCAGATCGCGATGCCGCGTCAGGAAGAACGATCCGTCCGGCATCCGGTGAACCGGATCGGCGGATTGCAGCGCGCGATACGTCGGGTAGGGATCGTCATAGAATGAGCCCGGCAGGTCTTTCAGCGAAAAGCTGCGAGCGAGCGCGGCGTCCTCGCCCGAAACAGGGCGAGAGATGCTTGCGCTTTCAACAGACGGCTGTTCTGTCGGCGACATGCGGTCGGTCCGACGTCTAGAAGACGACGTCGTTGATCTGCACCACGGCTTGCGCGCTGGTGAACTTCGGAATGTCGTCGAAGATTTCCTTGCCGTGCGCCTTTCCGGCGGCCTTGAAATCGTCCATCGAGCCGAAGGTCAGCAGGGCGATCATCTGGTAGTCGGGCGCGGTGCCGTCGGCCTTGACGACGCCCTTGATGGCCTGCGCGCTCTTGAGCCCGAGCGGACCCCAACGATCCTTCACCAGCGGCATGTGCGTCTTGAGATAGTAGTCGACGTCGAACTTCTCGCCGGGCGGATACATCACGGTCACGAGGATCATTGGTCTCTCCCTTTGGGCTTTTTGATTTCAGGCTTGCGGCCGCACCGCGTTCATCGTGAGCAGCTCGTAGGTTGCCGCTGACTCGTCCTTGTCGGTCAGGATTTCGACATCCCAGCGCACTTCACCATATTGCTTGTTGCGCGGCGACTTGTCTTTCGCCGTGAGCCGCACCTTGATGGTCTCGCCCGGCTGGATCGGCTTGATGAACCGGAGTGAATCGAGCCCGTAGTTGGCGAGCACCGGGCCCGGATCGGGATCGACGAACAGTCCCGCCGCAAACGACAACAGGAGATAGCCGTGTGCGACGCGGCCGGGGAAGAACGGATGGCCTTTCGTGGCCTCTTCGTCCATGTGCGCGTAGAAAGTGTCGCCGGTGAAGTTGGCGAAATGCTCGATGTCCTCAAGCGTGATCGTGCGTTCCTTCGAGAAGAAGGTCTGCCCAATGTCCAGATCCTCGAAGTGATAACGGAACGGATGCCTGTCTTTCTCGATGACCGGCGCGCCCTTCATCCAGCTTCCCGTGATTCCCGTCAGCATCGCGGGTGAACCCTGAAGCGCGGTGCGTTGCATGTAATGATGCACGCTGCGCACGCCGCCCAGTTCCTCGCCGCCGCCTGCGCGGCCGGGACCGCCGTGAACCATCTGCGGCATTGGCGAGCCGTGGCCGGTCTGTTCCTTGGCGCAGTCGCGGTCGATCATCACCAGCCGCCCGTGAAAGGTGCTGATGCCGAACACGAGGTCCGAGGCCACTTTCGGATCATGGGTGTAGACCGACGCCACCAGGCTGCCGCCGCCGCGGTTGGTCAGCGCGATGGCTTCGTCCAACTCGCCGTAGCCCATCACGGTGCAGACCGGACCGAACGCTTCGACCGAATGCACATTGTTGGCACGGATGGGATCGGCGCAATGCAGCAGGAGCGGCGGCAGGAATGCGCCGCGCGTCACGTCCGCGCCCTCGACGGTGAAATTGTCGGGATCGCCAGCGACGATCTGCGCTTCGGTCCGCAATGTCTTGAGGTGGGCCAGCACGTCGCGGCGCTGGTCGAGACCAACCACCGGACCCATGCGCACCGTCTCCAGTTCGGGATTGCCGATCGCAACCTTTGCCAGACGATCGCGCAAGGCTTCGATGACGGCTTCGACGCTCGCGGCCGGTGCGAAGGCACGGCGGATCGCGGTGCATTTCTGGCCGGTCTTCACCGTCATCTCCTTGGCGACTTCCTTGACGAACAGATCGAACTCCGGCGTGCCGGGCTTTGCATCTGGCGCCAGGATCGCGGCATTGAGCGAATCCCGCTCGGCGATGAAGCGAACGGCGTTCCTCGCAATGACGGGATGGCGTTGCAGCTTTTCCGATGTGTCGGCCGAGCCGGTGAACGACACGACGTCCTGACAGGTGAGGTGATCGAACAGATCTCCGGTCGAGCCGACGATGAACTGGAATGCGCCTTCCGGCAGAATCCCGGACTCCGCGATCATGCGGGCGAGGGCGTGCGCGACATAGGACGTGACCGTGGCCGGCTTGGAAACCACGGGAACGCCGCCGAGCAGGGCAGGCGCGAGTTTCTCGAGCAAGCCCCAGCAGGGAAAGTTGAAGGCATTGATGTGAACCGCGACGCCGTGCAGCGACGTAACGATGTGCTGCCCGGCGAAGGTGCCGTTCTTGCCCATGGGCTCGGCAGCGCCATCCAGCAGAAATGTCGCGTTCGGTAATTCACGGCGGCCCTTGCCGGCGTACACGAACAGGGTGCCGATGCCACCGTCGATATCGATCAGATTGTCGGTGCGCGTCGCGCCGGTCTGAAACGACAGTTTGTAAAGCTGATCCTTGCGCTCGGTCAGGTACAGCGCGAGTTTCTTCAACAGGTCGGCGCGCTGATGGAATGTCAGCTTGCGCAGGTTCCTGCCGCCGACATTGCGGGCGTAGGCGAGGACGCTGTGCATATCCAGCCCGCCGCTGGTCGCCTCGGCCACCACGTCGCCGGTCACGGCGCTGCGGACTTCCACAAGATCGGGCCCTGGCGCGGCCCATTGTCCGTTGATGTAGCTTTCCAGTTTCATGCGATCACTTCGATGTTGGGTGCGAAAAGCACCGATTGGAACAACTATTCACTCGGCCGCAGCGGTGCGCTTCGATGTTTTGGGTGATGGCTTGAGCACGTTGTGCGCTCCGTCCACGATTAGCCGCGTGACGAGATCGGCGTATTCGGCGCGGCTGACCGATCCTGTGCTTTTGAACCAGAGGTAATGCCAGTTCACCATGCCGAACAGCGACATGGTGACGGGCTTCAGCAGCTTGGTGCCCTTGAGGTGCGGGGCGACGCCCGCGACCGCCGCGGAAAAAATCGTGACGAGATCGCGCTCCATGCCCCTGAGCTCGGCCTGACGTTCCTGTGGCAGGAACCGCATGCTGCTGATCTGCACGTTATGCTGGGAATCGGCATCCCTGTAGGCTTCGAGCAGGGCTGCGATCAGCCCGCGCAATCGTGCTTCGGGCGGCTGATCGGGACGGTCCGCGGCCTCGACGACTTCAAGCAGTTCGCCGAGGTGAAAGCGGATGACGTCGAACAGCAGACCCTCTTTGTCCTTGTAGTAGTGATAGAGGTTGGCCTTTGACACGCCGCAGGCGTCGGCGATCTTGCTCATCGACGCGCGGTCGTAACCGTGCGCCGAAAATAGCTTCGCCGAGCGATCGAGGATCGCCTGCCGTTTGTCGTCGTAATCGTTGGCGCGTTTGCGGGCCATCTAGTTCATTGTTCCTTGGGCCGTTTATCGATGATGCGCTTGGCCTTGCCGACGGAGCGCTCGATGCTTCCGGGGTCGAGCACGGTGATGAGCGCCGTGATGCCGATGGTGTCCTTCACCGATTGTGCCAACTGCTTCGTGGCCGCCTCTCGTGCGGGAAAGCTGGCATCCGGCCGCGCTTCCACCTGGATTTCCATGTTGTCCATGCGGCCGTCGCGGGTGAGGATGAGTTGGTAGTGCAGCGACAGGTCGTGAATGGTGAGCAGCTTTTCCTCGATCTGGGTCGGGAACACGTTGACACCGCGAACGATCATCATGTCGTCGGATCGGCCGGTCACTTTTTCCATGCGTCGTAGCGATCGCGCGGTGCCCGGCAGCAACCGCGTCAGGTCGCGGGTGCGATAGCGGATCACGGGCATGGCTTCCTTCGTCAGCGACGTGAAGACCAGTTCGCCTTTCTCGCCGTCGGGCAGCACTTCGCCGGTCACCGGATTGATGACCTCCGGGTAGAAATGATCTTCCCAGATGTGGAGACCGTCTTTCGTCTCGACGCATTCGCTGGCGACGCCTGGACCCATCACCTCGGACAGGCCGTAGATGTCGACCGCATGAAGGTCGAACGCTTCTTCGATCTCTTCGCGCATGGCGTTGGTCCACGGCTCCGCGCCGAAGATGCCGATGCGCAGCGATGACTTGCGCGGATCGAGACCCTGTTTCCTGAATTCATCGAGGATCGCCAGCATGTAGGACGGCGTCACCATAATGACTTCGGGCTTGAAGTCGTTGATGAGCTGGACTTGACGCTCTGTCATGCCGCCGGAAATAGGGATCACGGTGCAGCCGAGGCGTTCCGCGCCGTAATGCGCGCCGAGGCCGCCGGTGAACAGTCCGTAGCCGTAGGCGATGTGGACCTTCATTCCCGCGCGGCCGCCGGCGGCACGGATCGAGCGCGCGACAACATCGCTCCAGGTTTCGATGTCGCGTTTGGTGTATCCGACCACGGTCGGTTTGCCGGTCGTGCCGGACGACGCATGGATGCGCGCGACATCGGTTTCCGGCACGGCGAACATGCCGAACGGGTAATTGTCCCGCAGATCGGTCTTGATCGTGAAAGGAAATTTCGCGAGATCCGGAAGATCCTTGAACTGATCCGGATGAACGCCGGCAGCGTCGAACGTCTTGCGATAGTGCGGCACATTGTCATAGGCGTGCCGCAGCGACCATGCGAGACGCTCGCGCTGAAGGGTGCGAATCTCGTCGCGGGAAGCGACTTCATAACGATCGAGTTCCGTCGGTTCGGGCGTCAGCCGATCGAGCTTGCGCAGCGGAATTTGTAGCAACGTTCTCTCCCGGTCCTATTTTGTGTCATTATGCAGGCTGTCGGAATCCAGCAGCTGGCCTGAAATCGTGCGTGAATGTCCGCGAAATTCCGCGATCACC
Source organism: Afipia sp. GW821-FHT04G03 (assembly GCF_059419985.1). Classification (NCBI taxonomy): domain Bacteria; kingdom Pseudomonadati; phylum Pseudomonadota; class Alphaproteobacteria; order Hyphomicrobiales; family Nitrobacteraceae; genus Afipia; species Afipia sp. GW821-FHT04G03. Next base: position 390,800 of record NZ_JBWKSV010000001.1, read on the forward strand.
ACGTTGTGGCTGTCGCGAACGGTGACGTCATAGACGCCGCTGCGTTCGGCGCGCGCGCGTTCGATGGCGTGCGCGGTCAGCGTTTCGCCTTCGTGGACAGATCGAAGGAAGGTTACCGCGCATTGCTGCGCAACGGTGCGCTGATCGTAGGTGTTGCAGGCGAATGCGAATGTTGAATCCGCCAGGGTGAAGATGAAACCGCCGTGGCAGATGCCGTGACCGTTGGTCATGTCCTTGCGAACAGTCATTGAGATAACGGCTTCGCCGGGCGCGATCCGCTGGATGCTCATCCCGAGGCCCTTGCTCGCGCGATCGTCCAGCCACATTTTCTTCGCGCAGGCCTCGGCCACCGCGTTCGCATCGGCGCTATCGATTGAATGGCCAGCGTCCACACTATCCTCCCGGATCTCGGCTGTTACGCTCAGCCCTTGAAGTCAGATTACTATTGACCAACCGTCCGGTCAATTATATTGATGACAGGAGGCGCTAATAGTTGCACTTGAAACTATCGGTGCGCTGTGGTTGGAAACATGCCGGGTAAGCTCAAAAAAATTGGGCACCCATTATCAGGGAGGGAAGAACAGTGAAATCGACATCAGCATTGGGATTCGTGTTGGCCGCCGGCGTTGCCGGGCTGGCGTTTGGCGGCTCTGCACATGCACAGCAGACCGTGAAAATCGGTTCCGTGCTTTCGGTGACCGGTCCCGCGTCGTTTCTCGGCGAACCTGAAGACAAGACGCTTCGGATGTACGTCGACAAGATCAATGCAGCCGGCGGCATCAACGGCAAGAAGATCGAACTCGTGGTCTATGACGACGGCGGCGACGCCAACAAGGCGCGCACCTTTGCAACCCGCCTGATCGAGGACGACAAGGTTGTCGCGATGGCAGGCGGTTCGACGACCGGCACGACCATGGCGATGATTCCTGTTTTCGAAGAAGCCCAGGTTCCATTCATCTCGTTTGGCGGCGCGGTCGAAATCATCGATCCGGTTCGCAAGTATGTCTTCAAGACGCCGCATACCGACAAGATGGCGTGCGAGAAGATTTTCGAGGATCTCAAGCAGCGCAAACTCACGGACATCGCCCTGATCTCGGGCACCGACGGTTTCGGCGCATCGATGAAGGCGCAATGCGTGAAGGCCGCGCCGAACTACGGCATCAAGATCGTCACCGAGGAAAGCTACGGTCCGCGCGACAGCGACATGACCGGCCAGTTGACCAAGATCAAGAACACCGCCGGCGTCAAAGCTGTGGTAAACCCGGGCTTCGGGCAGGGGCCTGCGATCGTCACACGCAACTACGCACAACTCGGCATGAACGCGACGCCGCTCTACCAGAGCCATGGCGTGGCCTCGAAGAGCTTTATCGATCTCGCCGGTGCTTCGGCTGAAGGCGTGCGGTTGCCTGCGGCGGCATTGCTGGTCGGCGACAAGCTGCCTGAGAACGATCCGCAGAAGAAAGTCGTCGTCGATTACAAGAAGACCTACGAGGACGGCACCAAGCAGCCGGTATCGACCTTCGGCGGTCACGCTTATGACGGTCTTCAGATCCTTGTCGAAGCGATGAAGCGCGGCGGCACCACCGACCCGAAGAAGATCCGCGACGAAATCGAGAAGACGAAAGGTTTCGTCGGCACCGGCGGCATTGTGAACATGACGCCGACTGATCACCTCGGGCTCGACCTCTCTGCTTTCCGCATGCTGGAAATCAAGGGCGGCGACTGGACGCTCACCAAGCCGGGCACCTGATCCGATCTTCTCAATGAGATTGCGCTCCCGGACAATTCGGGTGACCGGTTCGGGAGCGCAAGTTTCGGGTTGAAACACTGAATTTTGCCGTTAGTGCCTAGCAGTCCTGAATCCGCGGAGCCGGAATGGCTGAGTTTGTCCAATTTTTGATATCCGGACTGACCGTCGGCGCGGTCTACGCGCTCGTCGCTCTCGGCTTCACGCTGGTCTACAACGCATCGGACGTGGTCAATTTCGCCCAGGGTGAATTTGTCATGCTGGGCGGAATGGTGACGGTCTTCGCCACCGCCGCTGGCGTGCCGCTGCCGCTCGCTGCGGTTCTTGCCGTCTGCGTTTCCGTCGTGGTCGGACTTTTGCTGTACCGGCTCGCGATCGAGCCCGCGCGCGACGCATCTCCGGTTACGCTGATCATCATTACAATCGGCGCGTCGATCCTGCTGCGCGGCGCGGCGCAGATCCTGTTCGACAAGCAATTCCATAAACTCCCCAGCATTTCCGGCGACACGCCGGTCAACCTGCTCGGTGCGACCATTCAGCCGCAGAGCTTCTGGGTGCTCGGCGGCACAGCTGTGATCGTGCTGCTGCTGTATGTGTTTCTTGAACGGACCGTGCTCGGAAAGGCCGTGCTTGCGACGGCGGCCAACCGGCTCGCGGCGCGACTGGTCGGCATCAATACCGCGACCGTGATGGCGCTGGCGTTCGGCGGATCGGCGGCCATTGGCGCGGTGGCCGGAATCCTGATCACGCCCATCACGCTGACGAGCTACGACGTCGGCACAATGCTCGCGCTCAAGGGATTTGCCGCGGCGATGCTCGGCGGCATGGGCAATCCGCTTGGCGCGGTCGCTGGCGGTTTGCTGCTAGGCCTGCTTGAAGCCTTCGGTGTCGGCTACATCAGTTCGACCTACAAGGACGCCTTCGCGTTCATCGTCATTCTCCTTGTCCTGTTCGCCATGCCGCAAGGCCTGTTCGGCCGGCGGACCGTGGAAAGGGTCTGAGCGGTGCTGCAGAAGATCGGCCATCGCTATCTGACATTGATTGCGCTCGCGGCGATCATCGCCGTGCTGCCGCTGATCTTTCCGTCGAGCTATTATTTCCGCGTAGCGTCGCTGGTCTGGGTGTCCGCCTTCGCGGCCATCGGCCTCAACGTCCTGATGGGACAGGCCGGGCAGGTCAGCCTCGGTCATGCGGGCTTCTTCGGAATCGGCGCCTACGCCGTCGCTATCGGCCCCACGCATCTGGGAATACCGCCGTGGGCCGCGCTGCCGATCGGCTGCCTCATCTCGTCCGTGCTGGCCTATCTCGTCGGCCGCCCGATTCTGAAATTGAAAGGGCACTATCTCGCCATCGCGACTCTCGGTCTCGGCGTTCTCGTGGCGCTGGTCATCACCACGGAAAGCCGCTGGACCGGCGGTCCCGACGGAATGCCAGTGGCGAAGCTGGTGCTGTTCGGCTGGCGCGTCAGCGGAGCGGACACGTGGTACTGGATTTCGGGCGGGCTTCTTGTGCTCGGCACGTGGCTGGCGCTCAACCTGAACGATACGCCGACCGGGCGCGCCTTTCGCGCGCTTCATGACAGCGAAGTCGCCGCGCGCGTGGCCGGCATCGATGTTGCGCGTTTCAAGTTGCAGGCCTTCGTCATCGCCGCCGCCTATGCGTCAGTGGCGGGATCCGTGCTTTCGCTGATGAACGGTTTCACCAATCCCGATCAGGCCGGCTTCCTTCACTCCGTTGAAATGGTGACGATGGTGGTGCTGGGCGGGCTTGGCTCGGTCGTCGGCAGTATCGTCGGCGCGGCGGTTCTCATCACGTTGCCGCAGGTGCTGACGGTGTTTCAGGAATACGAGCACCTGCTGCTCGGCTTCATTATCATTGTCTCGATGATCTTCATGCGCGACGGCATTGTCCCGACGCTGTCGCGGTTTCTGGCCAGGAGGACGCAGGCATGACGATCCTTGCGGCCACGGACATCGGAATTTCATTCGGCGGCGTCAAGGCGATTGACGGCGTGAGCTTTGAGGTCAGTCCGGGCCAGATTCTCTCCATCATCGGGCCGAACGGCGCGGGCAAGACCACGCTGTTCAATATCGTCTCCGGCGTATACGAGCGCGATCAGGGACGCGTCGAACTCTCCGGCGAGGACGTCACGGGTCTCACGCCGGACAAGCTCGCCGCGCGCGGACTGTCGCGCACATTCCAGAACCTTCAGATTTTCCAGCGCATGACGGCGGCGGAGAACGTCATGGTCGGCAGGCACCTGCGGGAGCGCTGCAACCTGCTGGCCGACCTGTTCAGGCTGCCGTCGGTGACGCGGCAGAACAGCGAGACGCGGGACGCGGCGCTGACCCTGCTCGACGATGTCGGATTGCGCGGCAGCGCGGATGTCACGGCGGGCTCGCTGTCGTATGGCGCATGCAAGCGTCTGGAAATCGCCCGCGCGCTCGCCGCCGAGCCGCGCGTGCTGCTGCTCGATGAGCCGGCGGCCGGCTGTAACGCCGTGGAGACCGAAGAGATCGACGAACTCATTCGCCGCGTCGCCGCAAAGGGTATCGCCGTCGTTCTGGTCGAACACGACATGAAACTGGTGATGAAGATTTCGGATCGCATTCTGGTGCTGAACCGCGGCAAGCCGATTGCCGAAGGCCTGCCGCGCGAGGTGCGCGACAATCCGGCGGTTCTTGAAGCCTATCTCGGCAAACACGGTGCGAGGGAGGCGGCGCGTGCTTGAAGTTGCCAACCTCCGCAGTTCCTACGGCCGCATTGAGGTGCTGCACGGCGTGACCCTTGCGGTGCGCGCGGGCGAGGTTGTCGCGCTGATCGGCTCGAACGGCGCGGGCAAGACGACGTTGCTGCGGGCGCTGTCGGGCGTACAGCCAATTACTGCGGGCGAGATCCGCTTTCTGGGCGAGCGCATCGATGGCCTGAAGCCGCACCGGCGTGTCGAGCGCGGCATGACGCAATCGCCGGAAGGCCGTCAGATCTTTGGACCGCTCACCGTCGAGGACAATCTTCGCCTCGGGGCTTACATGCGCCGCGACAAGGAGATCGAAAGCGACCGTAACCGCGTGTACGAGATGTTCCCGATTCTTGCGGAAAAGCGGCGTCAGCTTGCGGGCGGGTTGTCCGGCGGCCAGCAGCAGATGCTGGCCATCGGGCGCGCGCTGATGGGCAAGCCGAAACTGTTGCTGCTGGACGAGCCGTCGCTCGGACTATCGCCGACGCTGGTCGATCAGATCCTTGCGGCGATTGTCTCTCTCAGAACCGACGGCGTGACCGTGCTTCTGGTCGAGCAGAACGCCAGCGCGGCCCTTGAGATCGCGGACCGCGGCTACGTGCTGGAAACCGGCAAGGTCGCGTTCGAAGGCGACGGCGCGACGCTGCTGTCGGACCCGAAGGTGAAAGCCGCGTATCTCGGCGCGGCCTGACACGATCAGCCGCGCGACGGTTCGATTCCCGTCTGTACCGGCTCCGCGGCTGTCTCCATTGTCTCGCTGACCGGCGCGCGCCCGAACGAGGCGTAGAGCGCGGGCAGCACAAACAGCGTCAGTAACGTCGCGCTGATAAGGCCGCCGATGACGACGGTGGCAATCGGCCGCTGGACTTCGGCGCCAGTACCGGTCGCCAGCGCCATCGGCACAAAACCGAGCGATGCGACCAGCGCCGTCATGGCGACGGGCCGCAGCCGGGTGAGGGCGCCGGTCAGGATTGCCTCGGCCTTCGCGTGCCCCTTCGCCATCAACTGCTTGATGTAGGTCAGCATGACCAGCCCGTTGAGAACGGCGATGCCCGACAGCGCGATGAACCCGACGGCGGCGGACACCGAGAACGGCATTCCCCGCAACCAGAGCGCCGCCACGCCGCCCGTCAACGCAAGCGGCACGGCGCTGAAGACAATCAGTGCGTCCCGCGCGGTCCCCAGCGCGCTCGTCAGCAACAGAAAGATCAGCAGGAAGCACGCGGGGACGACGAACGATAGCCGCTGGCGCGCGGCGGCGAGATTTTCATACTGCCCGCCCCAGGACATCCAGTAACCGGGTTGCAGGGTCACATTGGCTTCGATCTGCGCGCGGGCGTCATTTACAACCGCGCCAATGTCGCGGTCCCGCACATTCGCCGTAACAACCACGCGTCGCTTGCCGTTCTCGCGGCTGATCTGGTTGGGGCCGTCGCTGATCTTGAAGCTGGCCAACTGGCCAAGCGGAATCGTCACGGGCGTTGGGCCCGCCGACGGGAGCGACACCGGAAGATTTTTCAAGGCATCGAGATCGCTTCGGATCGTTTCCGGCAGCCGGACCACGATCTCGAAGCTGCGATCGCCCTCGAATATTGCGCCGGCGCTTCGTCCACCGATGGCGGTGCCGATGACGTCCTGAACGGCGGCGAGGCTGAGGCCACGCCGAGCGATCTCGGTCTTGTTGACGCTGATGTCCAGCACCGACAGACCGCTGGCCTGTTCGATCCTGACGTCGGTTGCCCCTTTGGTTTTGCGCAAGATGCCTGCGATCTGTCCCGCGCTGCGCAGCAGTGGTTCGAACTCGTCGCCGAACACCTTCACCGCAAGATCGCCGCGCACGCCCGCCAGCAGTTCGTTGAACCGCATCTGGATAGGCTGGGTGAATTCGTAGCCGTTGCCGGGCAATTCGCGCACCGCGTTCGCGATCTGGTCGACGAGCGCGGCCTTGCTCAAGCCCGGATCGGGCCATTCGTCCTGGGGCTTGAAGATCACGAACGTATCGGACGTATTGGGCGGCATCGGATCGGACGCGATCTCGGCCGTGCCGGTTTTCGAGAAAACCGTCGCCACCTGTGGGAAGCGGCCGATGGCCTTCTCGAGGTCGAGTTGCATCGCCTGCGATTGCGTCAAGCTGGTGCTCGGAATCCGCAGCGCGTGCATGGAGAGGTTCTTCTCGTCCAGCGTCGGAATGAACTCCTGACCGAGACGGAAAAACAGCAGCGCGGCTCCCACGAACAAAACGACGCCGGCCGCGATGGCAATGCGGGGCCGTTCGATGGTGCGCGTCAGCAACGGCGCGTAGGACACCTTGAGGCGGCGCACAACGAGGTTGTCGGCTTCCTTGACCCGGCCCGTCACCGCGATGGCGATCAGCGCCGGAACGAAAGTCAGGGACAACACGAAGGCAGCAACCAGCGCGAGGATGACCGTGAGCGCCATCGGCTCGAACATCTTGCCCTCGACGCCGCTGAAGGTGAGCAGCGGGACATAGACCAGAATGATGATAGCCTGTCCGTAAACGCTGGGGCCGATCATTTCTTCCGCCGCCGCCTTCACGGTACCGAGCCGCTCGGACAACGAAAGCTTGCGACCGGCCTCTGTTTGCTTTTCCGCAAGATGCCGCAGCGTGTTCTCGGTGATGATGACTGCCCCGTCGACGATGAGGCCGAAATCCAGCGCGCCGAGACTCATCAGGTTGGCGCTGATCTTTCCTTGCAGCATTCCTGCGGCCGTCATCAGCATGGCAAGCGGGATGACCAGCGCGGTGATAAGCGCCGCGCGGAAGTTGCCGAGCATCAGGAACAGCACAGCGATGACGAGCAGGGCGCCCTCGCTGAGATTGGTCGCGACGGTCGTGATCGTCGCATCGACCAGTTGGGTGCGGTTCAGTACGGTATCGACGCTGACGCCGGCCGGGAGATTGCGCCGGATGTCCTGCATCCTTGCATCGACCGCGGCGGCGACCGTGCGGCTGTTGCCGCCGATCAGCATCAATGCTGTTCCGACGACGACTTCCCGCCCGTCGCGGCTGGCGCTGCCGGTCCGGGTTTCACCCCCGATGGCGATTTCGGCGACGTCGCGAATCCGCACCGGCACCGCGCCGCGTGTGATGATGGTCACATCGCCGATGTCGGCCAGCGTTTCGAGACGTCCGCCGGTGCGTACCGCGATGCCTTCGCCGTTGCGGTCGATGGTGCTGGCGCCCCGGCTGATGTTGTTGGTCTCGACGGCGCGAACGACGTCGCTGAACGAAAGCCCTAGCGAGATCAGCTTCGCGGGATCGGGCTTCACCTGATATTGTTTGACATATCCGCCGATGGCGTCGACGCTCGCCACGCCCGGAACGCTTCGGACTTGCGGCCGGATGATCCAGTCCTGCAATGTTCGCAGATAAGCGCCGCGCTCGACCTCGGTCTTGAGCCGCTCGCCGTCGGACGTGACAAACGTGCCGTCGTTCTGCCAGCCGGATTTGCCGCCGCCGCCGCTGCCGTTTGCTTGCGGCACGAGCGAAACCGTCCACATGTAGATTTCGCCAAGTCCCGTCGAGACCGGTCCCATCTTGGGATCGGCGCCGGACGGCAGGGTCGTGCGTAACTCGATCAACCGTTCATTGATCTGCTGCCGCGCGAAGTAGATGTCGGTCTTCTCGCTGAAGATTGCGGTCACCTGCGAGAAGCCGTTGCGCGACAAAGAGCGGGTGTTTTCCAGTCCCGCGATTCCGGCGAGCGCGGTTTCGATGCGGAACGTCACCTGCTTTTCGATTTCGACCGGCGACAGCGCGGGCGCGGTCGTATTGATCTGCACTTGCTTGTTGGTGATGTCGGGCACGGCATCGATGGGCAGGCGGACAAGTGACCACAGGCCGACTGCGACGCAGCCGAGACTCAGCAGGACGACGGTCCAGCGATGCCGGATGGAGAGGTCGAGAATGCGGCTGATCATGGATTGCGCCTAGTGTTGATGCTCAACGGCGCTTTTGCCGAGGTCTGCCTTCAGGACGAACGTGTTGGCGGTCGCGATCCTGTCGCCGGCGGTCAATCCCGACGTCACTTCAAACGAACGGTTATCCTCGCGGCCGGTAACGATCTTGCGCGGCTCAAATCCATTGGGCGTCTGGACAAAGACGGCGCTCTGACCGTCGATGCTTTGCACCGCGTTCTTGGGCACTACTGTCGCGGCGCGTATTTGCTGGAACGGGATTTCAGCCGTGACGAAACTCCCCGGCCGCAGGACGTGTGAAGGATTGTCGACCGACGCCACCACGCGCGCCGAGCGGGTGTCCCTGTCGAGCAAGGGGCTCACGAACATGATCTTCGCAGGGAGAGGGGCGGAGCCGGAGCCGGTCGCGACGGTGATCGCCTGTCCTTCGCTGACGGCGGCCAGATCGGCGGCTTGCAGTGACAACTCCGCCCAGACCACGCTCGAATCCACAATGACGAACAGTTCGCTTTCCTGGCCTTCGCGGCCGACCAGCGATCCGAGATCGACGCGGCGCTCGGCAATGCGTCCGCTCATGGGTGCGCGCAGTTCCTGCAACCGCAGGCTTTCGACGGGCTGCTGGGGCAGCGCCGAGATCTGATCGCTAGTCAGACCCAGAGCGAACAGTTTCTGGCGCGCGACGTCAAACTTGATCCGCACGTCCTCGAACGCAGTCTTTGCGCGCAGATAGTCGTTCTCGCTGCTCACCTTGGACTCGAACAGGCTTTTGGATCGGCTGAACAGCGTGTCTTGAAGATCGAAAGCGACCTTTGCTGCGAGGTACTGGCTTTTAGCGTCGGCGACCTCCCGGCTTTCGATGATGGCGAGAACGTCGCCCTCGCGGACGTCGTCGCCCAACCGCTTGCGCAACTCGGCGACAGTACCCAGCAGCCGGACGGAAACCTTGGCGATGCGCTCGCCGCTGGGCACGATGGTGCCGGGCACAACAATGCGTTTGGTCAGAAGTCCGTCCCGAACATCCTGGATTGCGAAGTTGCCTGCCGCGATCTGACGTTCGCTGAGCCGGATGATGCCGTCATCGTGATGCGCGGATTGCTTCTGCGCAGGTGGAGCTTCGTGCGCAGATGAAAGCGTGAGGAAAAGCGTTGCGACCGCGCCAAGCGCAATTGCCGCGACAAGAGATCGAAATCTGGTCCGAAATAGTTTCATCGTCAAAACCCCGCGAGCGGTGAAGCTCGTGCCATCGCCAGGTCTGTTGTCAGACACGTCGGCGAATTTGAGTCGTCTGCGAAAAGATGAATGCAGGCAGGCCGTCGCGCGGCTTTTCAGGCTGCGGACATGCCGAACGGGCCTTTACGGCCGCGTTGACTTTAAGCGCGGGGTGGTTTGAAGAGCGGCAGGCCGGCGAGCGACACCAGCGTTTGCTCACGCCCGATGCGCGGTGCCTGATGGCCGATGTCGGCTGGAAGCTGCACGACGAAGGTCGGCTGTCCGGTGACGTGATTCAGGCAATGCCCGCAATGAACGGCCATCTTGTTGTCGGGCGCGTCGGGCGGGGTCGTGCCGTCGAGGTCCATCGCGACGACCGCGGACGAGGAGCCGGCAACGGCCAGATCGCAGCTGCCGCAATGGATCAGTGAAGCAACAAGGCCGAGCATCAGCGCCAGAACAAGCGTCAGACGGCGTCGCCGTCCGTTCTGTCCCGCGCCGAGCATCGCGCTGATGTTTGCACCACTTGCCATGTCGTATCAGTAGATTCTTCGTTGGGCCTTTTCAAGGCCGGTTTAGATCACATGATCGGAAGCCAGCGCGCAGGCGGCGGCACTGGTCGCAATCTGGATGGTCGTGTGCTGGATGTTATACTGTTCATTCAACTGCTGCGCGGCCTGAATCAGAAAGGCATCGCCCGGATGGCCGGAGGGCATGACCAGATGACAGGTCAGCGCGGCCTCGGTTGTGCTCATCGGCCAGATATGCAGATCGCAAATCTCGGTTACACCCGGACGCTGTTCGAGATAACGGCGCACCGCCACCGGATCGATGTTCGACGGCACCGCGTCGAGCGACATGGCCGTGCTGTCGCGCAGCAGTCCCCATGTGCCCCACACAATGACGGCGACAATCACGAGACTTACGAGTGGGTCGAGCCACAGCCAGCCGGTGAACATGATGACCAGCGCGGCGGCGACGACGCCCGCCGACACGGCGGCGTCGGCCACCATGTGCAGGTAAGCGCCCTTGATGTTGAGATCGCCCTTGCGTCCGGATGCGAACAGCCACGCGGTAAATCCGTTGATGGCGATGCCGATTGTGGCCACGATCATCACCGTCGTCTCGGCAACGGGTTGAGGATTCAATAGCCGCAGGATTGCTTCCCAGCCGATTGCGCCGACTGCGATCAGCAGAAAGACCGCGTTGAAAAGCGCCGCCAGGATCGACGAGCCGCGCAGACCGTAAGTGTAGCGCGCTGAGGGGGGCCGCTTCGACAGCGCCACCGCGATCCACGCGACCACCAGCCCCAGCACGTCGGACAGGTTGTGCCCTGCGTCCGCGATCAGGGCGGTCGAGTTGCTCGCATAGCCATAGACCGCCTCGACAATGACAAAGACCGTGTTGAGCACGATCCCGACCGCAAAGGCCGGTCCAAAGTTTGCGGGCGCGTGCGTGTGGCCACCCGGTCCGTGGGAATGAACCTCATGCCTATGATCGGCGTGGTCGTGCGCGTGATGATGCGATTGTGTCATGCAATGCTCGTACAGGCCTGAGTCCCTGCGGGGCTCAGTGGCTGTATGCGATATGCGTCATCCGGAAACCGAATACTATCACAGCTGGCAAGGTGCAGCCGCGACGGGCTGTTATTATTGAAACGGCTTCACATCCGCGACGGCGCGGGAGCGTGCAACCGTGCTCACGATGTTGTCGGCGAGCAGGCGTGCGAGGCAGGAATAGCCCCAGTCGTTCATGTGCAGGCCATCCGCCGTAATGAACCGGTCGAATGCGATGGCCTGATCTTCGTGCCAGTGGCGCATGGCGACGTAGCGGCGGAACAGCGGAACGTGGGCCTGCTTCGCGATATAGGCGATCAGCCCGACCATGTCGCTGACAGCGGGCTTGGCGTTGACGCGTGGTGCGAATTGCGGGTCGATCAGCAGCACGTCGGCGCCGGTTTTCTTGATGCGCGCAATTCCGGCCTGCAACAATTCGCCGGTCGCGGGGACGCTGCCGTCGCGCAACAGGGTATTGGTGCCGAGTTGCCAGATCACCAGATCGGGCTTCGCGTCGAGAATGGAATCCATTCGCGCCATCATGTCGGCGGCTTCTTCGCCGTTGACGCCGCGATTGATGATGGTGATCGGCGTGCCGGGAAATCTCTGGCGCAACTCGCGCTCGAGGCGGCTTGGATACGAATAGGCGGGCGAGCTTGCGCCCGACCCGCCGGTCGAGGACGAGCCGACTGCAACGATGGTGACCGGGTCGTGTGCATCAAGCCGTTTGGCGACGCGGGTAATCGGCGCGTCGAGCTGCGCCAGCGACTTGGATTGCACGCAAGGCTGCGTCTTGAAAACGGCATTGAGATCGTCGGACACCGGCACGCTTTTGCCGGCGCTCGTGGCCTGTTCGGCATGAGAGGTGGCGGGGTACACGACGACGGCAGACAGCCCGAGCGCAAACGCGCCGATCGTCGCTGCGATGGTCGAAGCAGTTTTCCGGCCGTGAATGAGGCTGAGCATCAAAAGCGGACCTTGGCGTGGCGGCCATCGAAGGTCCGCATCGATCGATAAATAGCGACAATTTGGCGCGCATTCAATGCGCCATTCGGCGATATGGAACTGATGCTTAACTGAAATTCCCCGCAAAAATAGGGTGATAAGCGGGGTCAGGACCTGCTGCGACGCACAAATCCGTGAGCGGTGCGGCTTGGGCGCGCGTCAGATGGTCTTGCCGATCAGCGCACTGACTCCGTTCCAGATGATCTGGATGCCGATGCAAAACAGGATGAAGGCGGACAGCCGCATCATGACGTCCGTTCCGCGCGCCCCGAGATAGGCGATGATGCGATCGGCGAAGCGATAGCTGACGAACACCGTGATGGCGATGGCGGCAAGGCCGGCGATCGCCGCGCCGCCCAGAATGGCCAGTTCAGCGAGATCCGCCGCGCCGGTCGGCCGCTGGCTGCCGAGCGTCACCGCGACGGAAATGGAGCCTGGCCCGACGGTCAGCGGCATGGTCAGCGGATAAAATGCATCGACGGCGGGACCTGTGTTGCTGACCTTCGCGCGATCCGGTCCGGGGTCTTCCGGCGCGTGCAACAGTTGCCATCCGAACGCAGCCACCACGAGACCGCCGGCGACCCGAACGACGGGCAGGGTGATGCCGAAGAAGACAAGAACATGCGAACCGATGAACAGCGACCCCAGCAGCAGGAAGAAACTGTTTCGCGCGACGTTCTGGGCAAGCACGCTGCGCTCGGCAGAACTGCGCCCCCGGGTCATCCGCAGGAAAAGCGGTGCGCTGCCGATCGGATTGACGATCGGAAACAGCGCCGCATAGACCAGCAGAAACGCATTGATGATGTTTTGCACGACGCCCGCCCCGACGGCACCCAGCCCCAAACGCTGTGCGGCGGCTGATTGCCACGACCGATTTCCAACAGAGATCGCGGATGTTTGCAACCCGGATGGCCGCAAGCCCGGCTCAGGAGTTCGGATTCCAGAATAATGGCGTTCAGGCCGTTCGGCTGCCTATGAAATCCTCGTCTTGCGCCGCGGGCCTTGATACCGTGCCACGTTGAGCAAACACGGTTGATTCATGCAGCGCATACCGGTCTTTATCATCGTTACGGCGTTGGCGAGTCTTCCGTCGTTGGTTGCGCGCGCAGAGCCGGTCCCGATTGTCTGCACGATCCTGCCGGGCGAACAATCGGCCAGCGTGTTGTTGACCAATCCATTCAATTACACCGCATCATGTCAGGCGAACTGCAAATTCTCCACCGCCGTCTACGACGACAACCCGCAGATCATCTGCGCCAAGCCGGTACCCGCCGGCAAGCAAGTCGAGATGTGTATTCTCAAGGCCGCAGGCAACAAGCTGCTGAAGCTGGTCGATGCGACGGCGGATTGCAGAAAGCCCTGAGGCTCGGCGGGTCGAACACCGGCATTGAAAGTCTGCTTACGCGGGCAGACAAATGAAAGCCCCGCTTACGCGAGGCTTGCACTTGAAGGCTGTTCGTCCTGTCTTATCGGCCGAAGAAAAGCCAGAGCAGGATGATCACCGGGATGGGCACGCCCACCAGCCATAACAAAAGTCCTTTTCCCATATTAACCTCCATCGCGTTCCTGAAACATGTGATGGAGAACATCGGAAAGGTCGTCTTGTTCCCTCGTGGCTGTCCTGCGTTACCGGTGAATCACCAATGCCCGGTATTGGGCATCGAACTCCACGGCTCCTTCGGCGCGAGTGCGTCGCCCTTTTGCAGCAGCTCGATGGAATGCAGATCCGGTGAACGGATGAACGCCATCTGCCCGTCGCGCGGTGGACGGTTGATGGTGATGCCGAGTTTCATCAGGCGGTCGCAGGTCGCGTAAATGTCATCGACCTCGTAGGCGAGATGCCCGAAGTAGCGATCTTCGCCGTAGGTCTCTTCATCCCAGTTGTAGGTGAGTTCGACCAGCGGCGCGCCGCGGCCCTTGACCTGCTTGAGCAGCGCCTCGTCCTCGGCCGCGCACAAAAACACCAGGGTGAAACGGCCTTTCTCGCTTTCGGTGCGGCGGACTTCCTTTAGCCCGAGCGCGTCGCTGTAGAATTTCAAGGCCGTGTCGAGATTGCGGACACGCAGCATGGTGTGCAGATAACGCATGTTTCTTGTCTCCATGGGAGCTTCGCGGACGTTCCGTCCGGTACGGTGGCATTGAATAGCAGCAAATCGCTGCGAAGGGCAGGCGTGGCGCGGGATGCTGCAACAAAAAGCCCTGCCACAAGGGCAAGGCTCCGCGAAAGTACGCCTACGAAATCGGAAAGGGCACTTTCGCGAACTGGCTAGCAAGATTCCGTCGGGCCTGGTGGCGGCTCCGGGACCTCATCCACACAACTCTCCGTGAGCGACGTTTCCAGGCACTGATCCAGCGACCTATGAACAGACGTATAGTGGAAGGTCCGCGAGCATCAGTGAGCATTCTCGATGAGCTTCGTGCGATAGACTTCTTCGCCGTCCTCGTCGCTGACAAGAATGGAGTAGCCCTTCGCCGCGAGCATCGGCTCTTCCTGAACCAAATGCCTGGCCAGCTTGTCCGCGACCTCCGACGCCTGAACTGCGTCCTCGAGCTCTTGACCGTCTTGGTCGGCGATCGTCTTCCCGTCGACCAGATCAAAATGAAATCGCATCGGTCCCTCTAGATAAAAACCCCGCCATCTGCCGAGGCATATGACGGGGTTCTTCATGCCTGCATCCATCGCTGGGTACCTGCACCTGAGATAATAACGACGAAGCTGACTGTTCGTTCCGATCCTTTTTGGATATTGCGGACCCGAATTGGATCAGTCCCGCATATGTCTTTCAGTCGCGTTGGCGCCGAAAGCAGAGCTAAAGAACCATACCGAACAGAAAAAGAATCGCGAGACCGGCAAACGCGTAGCGAAGCAGGCGGTCTTCGGCGATTGCTTCGATGATCTTCATGGCGGCCTCCGTCAAAAGAGGGCAATACCAAGGCGCGCGATTTGTTCCAGCAATCGATGAAAATTTTATTCGTCAAAGTCCCCGGCGGTTTTGCTCACGGCTTGAACTCTCAACAGCCAATCAGACTTGGCAATCAGGTTTTGCGCACGGGAACTTTTTGCGCTGCGCCGCCGTTGTCCTTCGCATATCTCATGCAAAGGAGGCCCTGTGGACGAGGTTATTGATCGGATCATTCATACCTTTGGTATGATGCGAAACCTGGATGAAGCGAACTTGCGCGAGGCGCGCGAGAGCGTCGGCAGTTACATCGGAACGCTCTCGTCCGCCGGTGAAACCGACCCGAAACGTCTGGCGGTTTTCGGTCTGGCCTATTTGCGTAATCGTGAGGACGGCTCGACGCCCGGCTTCACCGGCTGCTGAGTATTCCAAGCGATTGATTGCCGTATGACAGTGGATAAGGAATCGCATCTGCTGGCGACGGGAGTCCCTTCTTGCTACCTCCATTCTCCGTTCAACGGAGAAGATGATGCAAAAAGTAGATCTGGATTCGATGTCCATCGACGATCTGGCGACGCTGCTCGATCAGACCACCGAAAAACTCGCCGACAAGATTGCCGCGCGCCAGCGCGAACTCGCCGCCGAGATGGAAAAGCTTGCCGCGTTCGGCAAGAAAACCAAGGTTGTTGCGCCCAAGAAAGACCTGGCGCCCGGGAAAGACCTGAAAGACGTCAAGGACGCCTTGAAGCCTGAATCGGTGAAGCCTCAGGACGCGAAAATCCAGGATGCTCCGAAGGTGCAGGCGACCAAGGCAGCCTGATCTGACGGGTCATTGATTTCGGAAATGGGGGCTTCGCGCCCCCATTTTTGTTGAGCTATACTTTTCCGCGCGCGGCGTGAGTGCATCGGCTTTGAGGATCGGATGACGAGACGGTTTGCGAGACGGTTTGAATGATTGCGTCCGATCTTCGCAGCGGAATCGACCTGCTCGGCGACTTGATCGCCGAAGCACGGACCATCGTGCCGTTTACGGGCGCCGGCATTTCCACCGAATGCGGAATTCCCGACTTCCGCTCGCCCGGCGGCTTGTGGACCCGCAATCGTCCCATTCCGTTCGATGAGTTCGTTGCGAGCCAGGATGCACGGGATGAGTCATGGCGCCGCCGGTTCGCGATGGAGCCGAGCTTTGCGGCGGCCCGGCCGGGCCGGGGGCACCGCGCGCTGGCGTCGCTCTACAAGGCGGGCAAGGTGCCGGCGATCGTCACCCAGAACATTGACAACCTGCATCAGGCGTCAGGGTTTTCGGCCGAGCATGTCGTTGAGTTGCATGGCAATACCACCTACGCCCGCTGCATCGGCTGCGGAAAACGCTTCGAGATTTCCTGGGTCAAGGAGCGCTTCGACACCGGCGGCGCACCATCCTGCACCGCTTGCGGGGAGCCGGTGAAGTCGGCGACGATTTCGTTTGGCCAGTCCATGCCGGAAGACGAGATGCGTCGCGCCAAGGAACTTGCTGAACACTGTGATCTTTTTCTCGCGATCGGCTCGTCACTCGTGGTCTGGCCGGCGGCCGGTTTTCCCGTACTGGCGCGGAATTGCGGCGCCAAACTGGTGATCATCAACAACGAACCGACCGATCAGGACGACATTGCCGACCTGGTGATCCGTCACGACATCGGCGAGACGCTTGGACCGTTCGTCGGCAACTGACCAGTGGAGTGGATTTGACATTCGCAATCCACTCGGCAGCGCGCCCGCAATGCGAATGTAAAATCCGAAACTCCACTGGAAACCTATATTTGCTGGTGGTCTTTGATTCTAACATTCGCGGGCAGGTCTGCAGAAACGGGAGGCGAATGTTAGAACCGGACCACTAGCCTGTTTGATTCGATTTCGTTCAAGACTGTTCATAGGTCGTTGCTGATTTCTTTTTTGTCTTTCAGCCCTCAGCCGGAGTGTTATCGTCGAATCAAGGGATTCGCGGCGCATCACGGGCTTCGTCCCTCGAACGTACTCAGTACGCAACGTAGTTGGTCACGCGGTGATCGATGGCAATTTAGTTTGAGGTCCGGGGGTCATGGGTTCGGACGGATTTGAGTCCAAGAAGGTAAGCAGCCCGCTGGGTGGGGCTGGTCCTGCTGACAGGTTCGCTCCAAGCGAACTCGCTGCGAAGGTTGAGCGGAATTTGGCGCTCGACTCCTTTGCGGCGGATGACGGCGCGGCCGTCAACCTTGTCGAGATTTCCGGCGTCATCAAATGGTTCGATGCCTCAAAGGGCTACGGCTTTATCGTGCCGGACAACGGCTGGCCCGACGTGCTGCTGCATGTCACGGTCTTGAGGCGTGACGGCTACCAGACGGCCTATGAAGGGGCGCGGCTGGTGTGCGAATGCGTCCAGCGGCAGAAGGGCTATCAGGCCTTCCGCATCGTCTCGATGGACGAGTCCACCGCCATCCATCCGGCGCAGATGCTTCCCGCGCGCACCCATGTCAGCGTCACGCCGACCAGCGGGCTGGAGCGGGCGCAGGTCAAATGGTTCAACCGGCTTCGCGGGTTCGGCTTCCTGACCTGCGGCGAAGGCACGCCGGACATTTTCGTCCATATGGAAACCCTGCGCCGCTATGGCATGACCGAGTTGCGTCCCGGCCAGTTCGTGCTGGTCCGGTTCGGGCCCGGGTCCAAGGGCATGATGGCGGCCGAGATCCAGCCGGAGACCGGCGCGCCCGGATTGTCCTCGCACTGACCTGACTTCAACCACATCCGCGTGATCCTCTAACAAGGCTAGACCTGTGTGTGGCCTTTGCCATGATTGCCGCGCTAGGTTGCTGCGTCATTTGGCTCAGGACACTGTTCGAGAATGTCGTTCGCCCGCTTGCTGAAATCCCCGAACCTGAAAACAAACTTCCGTATCGTCGCCGCTGTGGCGATGGCGCTGTTCGCCGTGGCGATCACCGGCGCGACCGCGGCCGAGGTGCAGTCGCTCGAGATCGTCACCAAGTCGGGCGTCCACGTGTTCTCCGTCGAGATTGCGAAAACCGACGAGGAGCGGGCCACCGGCCTGATGTACCGCAAGGAGCTGGCCGAGGGACGGGGTATGCTGTTCGATTTCTCGCCCGAACAGCCGGTGTCGATGTGGATGAAGAACACCTTCATCCCGCTCGACATGATCTTCATCCGGAGCGATGGCCGGATTCTGCGGATCGCGGAAAACACCGAGCCGCATTCAGAAAAGATCATCTCGTCGGGCGGCCTGGCCAAGGGCGTGCTTGAGGTGATCGGCGGCACGGCCCGGAAATACGGCATTCAGGCCGGCGACCGGGTGGCCCATCCGCTGTTCGGGACTCGCTGAGGCTGTGAGTGTTCGAGGCTGACGCGGGAAAAACCAGCCGTCAGAATCGCGTCAGAATCGCGCTATAAAATCTAATAGTTTCAATGGGATAGATGGTCGGGGCACGAGGATTCGAACCTCGGACCTGCAGTACCCAAAACTGCCGCGCTACCAGGCTACGCTATACCCCGATGGGTCAGTCGATACACGCTTCGCATGGCGCCAGCAAGGCGGAACGACCGGCTGCGGGCGCTAAAACACCCACAGTTAACGTGGGATCGTCCGGCTCCCGGTCAAGCCCCCGAGGCGGGCGATGCCTGGGCCACCGGCGGCTTGGCGGGTGCCGTTCGCGCCGACGGCTTGTCCTGCTTCTTCGACCAGTTTCCGTAATAGGCGACGATCGTCAGGATGGCGACACCGACGACGCTGACGCCAAGTTGCGCCCAGACCGTGCCCCAGCTCAGCATCAAAACGAAGTGCGCGACGAAGGACAGGAAGATGCCGACGCAGAACACCTGCAACGATTGCTGACCGCACTTGATCAGGGGATCGAGCCACTTCGATTCCAGCAGTTTCCAGTCCTTGGGCACGAACCGCGTTATGAAGAACGCGATCACCACGAAGTGGATGACGCGATAGGGCGCAAGGAACGTCTTGTCGTTGGGATTGAAGGCATCATAGAGCCACCTCGGGAACAGCGCGCCGAAGGATTCGAAGCGGCCCGCCATGGTCATGATCAGCGCGAAAACGAGATAGAGCGAGCCGATGATCAGGAGCCATTGCGAGCGGATCACTGATCGCGATTCCAATGCTCCGCCCAGTGCGAACCACGCGCCGAACACGAACAGCAGCTGCCAGGTATACGGATTGAAGTACCAGGAGCCGACGGGGTAGGCCGAGAAATTCCAGCCGAACTGGCGGGCCGCGAAGTACAGCACCAGCGACGCGATCATGACCATGTCGGGCTTGCGCAGCATCAGCCACAGCACCGGCGGGAAGAACCCCATCAGGATGATGTAGAGCGGCAGCACGTCCAGATTGACTGGTTTGAAGCGCAGCAGGAGGCCTTGCGTCAGCGTCTGGATCGGATTTTCCACCAGCCCCGCGACGTTGAACTCGTTGAGGATGTCGGGATCGGCGTAGCGCAGCGCGACCCAGCCGATCGCCGCGATGTAGATCACGAACAGAATCACGTGTGCGACATAGAGCTGCCAGACGCGCTTCCACAGCCGCGTCGAGCCCACGATAAACCCGCGGTCGAGCATCATCTTGGCGTACACGAAAGATGCGGTGTAGCCGGAGATAAAGACGAACAGGTCAGCCGCGTCGCTGAAACCATAGTTGCGGGGCGTCGCCCAGTTGATGACGTTGTTTGGAATGTGGTCGAGAAAAATCCACCAGTTCGCGATGCCGCGGAAAAAATCGAGCCGGAGGTCGCGACCCTTTTCGGGAAGTGTTGCCTGGATTTCCATGAGCGCCGTTTCGTGATGCAGTCGACAAAATTACTTCGGCGGCGGCCAATCCGGACCTGAACGGTTCGACATTGTCACGGCGCGTCGTTCGCATTATATCAGAGTTTCTTGTGGGAAGTCTCCTTGGGAACGGGCTGCCGAACGTTTGATTTGGGCCTCAACCCAAATCACTTGCTTTTTATCCGTCCCGCTTCCGTTCCGGCGGATCGACAATCGAACTCAGGCTCTTTCACTCCTCAGGGTTTTCGCGCGACATGACAGCCAGAATCTTCAAACCTGCCAAAAATGCGATGCAGTCCGGCTCCGCGAAGACCAAGGCGTGGCAGCTCGACTACGAGCCCGAACAGCCGCGCGTGATCGAGCCGCTGATGGGCTGGACCAGCTCCGGCGACATGAAGCAGCAGCTGACGATCCATTTTGACACCCGGGAAGACGCCGTCGCCTATTGCGAGCGGGAGGGCATTCCCTATCAGGTGCTGGAGCCGAAGGAATTGCAGCCGCGCGTGAAGGCCTATGCGGACAATTTCGCGTTCCGCCGCACCGAGCCCTGGACGCACTAAGAGCTGGACTCACTATCTGCCGTCATGGCCGGGCTTCGTCCCGGCCATCCACGTCTTTATCGCTGCTGTTGCCCTAAGACGTGGATGCCCGGAACAGGTCCGGGCATGACGAACTCTGGCGAAATCGCTCCGGGAAATGTCGGGAGCAAGACATTTCAAAGCTGCGCCTTGGCCTAATGAGGCGCAACGCGCCTGACGCCAGCCTCCCGATTGCGCCAGTATCCATCGGAAAGGTTGGGGTTGCATTCCGCCGCCAAGCAGTGACACCTTGCAGGTCAATGCCGCCCGGAATGGAGGCGGAAGCAAGCAAGATCAAAACGTTACGCGGCAGGAAACAATGGCACTTCGGTCCGGGCTCGACTCCAAATCGTCCGACTTCACGCGCAACGCCGAGGTCATGCGGGGGCTGGTTGCGGACCTCCGGGACAAGCTTTCGCAGGTTGCAGGCGGGGGCGGCGAGGCGTCTCGCGCCAAACACACGGCGCGCGGCAAGATGCTGGCACGGGAGCGCGTCGACCTTCTGATCGACCCCGGCACCGCGTTTCTCGAATTCTCCCCGATGGCTGCCTATGGCCTCTACGGCGGCAACGTGCATTCCGCCAGCATCGTGACCGGCATCGGCCGCGTCTCGGGCCGTGAATGCGTCATCGTCGCCAACGACGCCACCATCAGCGGCGGCACTTATTACCCGATGACGGTGAAGAAGCATCTGCGCGCGCAGGACATCGCGCGGCAGAACAACCTGCCATGCATTTACATGGTCGATTCCGGCGGCGCCTTCCTGCCGCAGCAGGACGAGATTTTCCCGGACGAGAAACACTTCGGCCGCATCTTCTACAATCAGGCCAACATGTCCGCGCAGGGCATCCCGCAGATCGCCATCGTGATGGGATCCTGCACGGCGGGCGGCGCTTACGTGCCCGCGATGTCGGACGAAAGCATTATCGTGCGCAACCAGGGCACCATCTTCCTCGGCGGCCCGCCGTTGGTGAAGGCGGCGACCGGCGAAGTCGTGACCGCCGAAGAACTCGGCGGCGCGGACGTCCACTCAAGGCAGTCGGGCGTCACCGATCACTATGCGCAGAACGACAGTCATGCCATCGGCATCGCGCGGCGCATTGTCGGCAATCTCAATCCCGCCAAATCATCGGCGACCGGCCTGCGCGCGCCGCGTGAACCGTTGTTTGAGCGCGAGGACATTTACGGCGTGGTGCCGGCGGACGCCCGCAAGCCGTTCGACGTGCGCGAGATCATCGCGCGCATCGTGGACGGTTCGGAGTTCGAGGAATTCAAGAAGCTCTACGGTCAGACACTGATCTGCGGCTTCGCGCATATCTGGGGTTATCCGGTCGGTATCATCGCCAACAACGGAATCCTGTTCAGCGAAAGCTCGCTGAAGGGCGCGCATTTCATCGAGCTTTGCTGCCAGCGCAATATCCCGCTGCTGTTCCTGCAGAACATCACCGGCTTCATGGTCGGCAAGAAGTATGAAGCGGGCGGCATCGCGCGCGACGGCGCCAAACTCGTCACGGCGGTCGCGACGGCATCGGTGCCGAAATTCACCGTGGTGATCGGCGGCTCCTATGGCGCAGGCAACTACGGCATGTGCGGCCGCGCCTACAGTCCGCGCTTTCTCTGGATGTGGCCGAACGCGCGCATCTCGGTGATGGGCGGTGAGCAGGCATCGATGGTGCTCAGTCAGTTGCGGCGCGACAACATCGAAGCCAAGGGCGGCACATGGTCGGCCAAGGAGGAAGATGCTTTCCGCAGCCCGATCCGCGAGCAATACGAAACGCAGGGTCATCCTTATTACGCGACAGCGCGGCTCTGGGACGACGGCGTGATCGATCCCGCCGATACGCGCCTTGTGCTTGGTCTCGGATTGTCCGCCGCCGCTAACGCGCCCTCTGAGCCGACGCGCTTCGGCGTGTTCAGGATGTGACGATGAAAAATCCTGCTCAGACCGCGGCAAAGCCGCTCTATCGCCGCTTCAACACCTTGCTGATCGCCAACCGCGGCGAGATCGCCTGCCGCGTCATCAGGACCGCGCGCGCCATGGGCCTGCGCACCGTCGCGGTCTATTCGGAAGCTGACGCCGATGCGCTGCATGTCGCGCTGGCCGACGACGCCGTGCTGCTGGGACCCGCGCGTGCGAAAGACAGCTATCTCAATGTTGATCGCATTCTCGAAGCCGTGCGGAAGACCGGCGCGGAAGCGGTTCATCCGGGTTATGGCTTCCTCTCGGAGAACGCCGAATTCGCGCGCCGCTGCGCCGCTGAAGGCATCGTGTTCGTCGGTCCCACCGCCGAGATGATGGAAGCGATGGGGTCGAAGTCGGGCTCCAAGCAGTTGATGGAAAAGGCCGGCGTACCACTGGTGCCGGGTTATCACGGCGAAGCGCAGGACGACAAAACACTCGCGGATGCCGCGAAGAAAATCGGCTTTCCGGTATTGGCGAAAGCATCGGCCGGCGGCGGCGGTCGCGGCATGCGTATCGTCAACAGCGCGGACGAACTCGCCGCAGCCATTGTCAGCGCCAAGCGTGAGGCGCTCGCCGCGTTCGGCGACGACCGCATGTTGATCGAGAAGTTCGTTCAGAACCCGCGTCACATCGAAGTGCAGATCGTCGGCGACAGCCACGGCAACCTTGTGTCGCTGTTCGAGCGCGAATGCACGCTTCAACGCCGCCATCAGAAGGTGATCGAGGAAGCGCCGTCGCCGACACTCGATGCGGCGGGACGCGAGGCGGTTTGCGCGGCAGCCCGCAAGGCCGCGGGTGCGGTGAACTATGTCGGCGCGGGCACCATCGAATTCGTGTCGGACGGCCGCGAGGTGTTCTTCATCGAAATGAATACGCGGCTTCAGGTCGAACATCCGGTGACCGAGTTGATTACCGGCGTCGATCTGGTCGAATGGCAGTTGCGCGTCGCATTCGGTGAAAAGCTGCCGCTGGCGCAGGACCAGATCAAGCTCAACGGCCACGCCATTGAGGCGCGCGTCTACGCCGAAAATCCCAACAAGAACTTCATGCCTTCAGTGGGCCGTATCCGGACGTGGCGCACGCCTGACGAAGTCGACGGCTTGCGGATCGATGCCGGTTACGGCGAGGGCAAGACGGTGTCGCCCAATTACGACGCGATGCTGGCCAAGGTGATCGCATGGGCCCCGACGCGCGATCTCGCGATTTCGCGGCTCAATCGCGGGCTGGAAGAGACCGACGTTCGCGGCGTTATCACCAACATTCCGTTCCTGTCGGCGCTGATCACGCATCCGGACGTCCGCGCCAACACCATCGATACCAGTTTCATCGAGCGCGAGCTGGCGAAGCTCACGCCAGCCGAGGCAGCACTGACCGAGCTGGAGCTTGGCGCGGCAGTGGCTGCGATCCTGCGCAGCGAGGAGGTCGCGGCGGGACATGACGTCAACTCGCCATGGCGGGCATCGTCAGGCTGGTTCACCGTGGGCGGACGCCAGCGCCACTTCCTGTTCCGGCAGGCGGGCGGCGAGCGCAAGGCGACACTGCGCTATGGCAACGGCCCGACCACGCTTTCGGTCGACGGGCGTGACATCGCGTTCGCGAGTTCGGCATCGTCGCGCGGCGGCATCGATCTTGTTCTCGATGGCGTCAAGCACCACGTCGAAGGCTTGCTGGATGTGCAGGAGGTCTATGTCCGCACCCGCAATGGACGTTTCGAGTTTGACTGGGTCGATCCGTTCGGCACCGAGGACGAGGAGCAGGCGGGCGCGGACCGCGTCGTGGCACCCTTGCCCGGTACGGTGGTGGCGATCCTGGTCGCGGAAGGCGCGTCCGTCGAGAAGGGCGCACCGATCCTGACGCTGGAAGTCATGAAGATGGAGCAGACGCTGCGCGCGCCGTTCGCAGGCGTCGTGAAGCAGTTGAAGTGCAAGGTCGGCGACATCGTACAGGAAGGCGTGGAACTGGCCGAGATCGAGCCGGCTGAAGCTCCCGCGAAGGCGTAACCTATGAGTGACAAGGTCCGCATCGTCGAAGTCGGCCCGCGTGACGGGCTGCAAAACGAAAAGACGCTGGTCAGCGTGGACGCGCGGGTCGCGTTCATCGAAAATCTCATCAAGGCCGGGCTTCATACCATCGAGGTTGGCAGCTTCGTGTCGCCCAAGGCCATTCCGCAGATGGTCAATTCGGATCAGGTGCTGCGCGCGGTCGACCATCATCCCGACAGCGTGTTTCACGTCCTCGTCCCGAATGAAAAGGGCTATGACGCGGCGAAAGCCGCCGGCGCGAAAGTGATCGCGGTCTTCGCCTCCGCGTCGGAAGGATTCTCGAAGGCCAATATCAATTGCACCATCGCGGAATCGATCGAGCGGTTCGTGCCGGTGATCGCGCGCGCCAAGGCCGATGGCGTCAAGGTGATCGGCTATGTCTCATGTGTGCTGGGCTGTCCCTATGACGGCGAGATCAAGCCGCCGGCGGTCGTCGCGGTGACGACAAAGTTGTGGGAGCTCGGCTGCCAGGAAGTCCTGCTCGGCGACACCATCGGCGTCGGCACGCCGCTCAAGACACGGCAATTGCTGCGTGCGGTCGGCTCCGAGATGCCGATGACCAATGTCGGGATGCACTTCCACGACACCTACGGTCAGGCACTGGCAAACCTCCTGGCCGGAATGGAAGAGGGCTCGCGGCTGATCGATTCCGCGGCGGGCGGGCTCGGCGGATGTCCCTATGCGCCCGGTGCGACCGGCAATGTCGCCACCGAGGATGTGGTCTACATGCTGGAAGGCATGGGCATCGCGACCGGCGTCGATCTGGACAAGCTCGTCGCCGCCACCAACGAGATCTGCAACGTCCTCGGCAAGCCGCCGGTCAGCCGTGTGGCGTCCGCGATGAATGCGAGCAAGCGCACCCGCTCTTGATGATGATTGCGCTACGCCGCTAACGGATCGCCTCCCGTCCCATCACCAGATCGGGCAGGGTGGTCGAGATGCCGGGGAAGATGCACAGCAGCAGCACGGCGAGGAACATCAGCGCCAGAAACGGCATCGTGCCCCAGATCACCTCAGAGAGCGAAATGTCCGGCGCCACGTTCCTGATGACGAAGATGTTCAGCCCGACCGGCGGGTGAATCAGCCCCATCTCCATGACGATGGTCATGACCACGCCGAACCAGATGATGTCGAACCCGGCGGCCCGCAGCGGCGGCAGGATGATAGGCGCGGTCATCAGGATGATCGACACCGGCGGCAGGAAAAATCCGAGCACGATGACCATGCCGAGGATGGCTGCGAGCAATTCCCATTTCGGCAGGTGCATCGCGACGATGGCGTTGGCCGCCGACTGGGAAATCGTCAGATAGCTCATGACGTAGGAATAAAGCAGCGACATGCCGATGATCATCATCAGCATGGTGGATTCCTTGATCGTCGACGTCAGGATCGGCGCAAGATCCGCCGGCTTCCAGACGCTGTAGATCAGGCCGATCAGCAGCAGCGCCAGCAGGCCGCCGAGGCCCGCGGTTTCCGACGGCGTGGCGTAACCGCCGTAGAGCGCGATCATCACGCCGGTGAGCAGGATCACGAACGGCAGCACGCGCGGCAGCACGTTGAAGCGCTCCGACATCGTGTATTCGTCCTGGGTCAGGATCGGCGATGTCTGCCCGTTCGCTTCATAGGCCGCTTTCGCGGTGGCGTATTCCTGGCGATACCGAAACATCGCGTAGACCGCGAACAGCGTCACCAGCAGCAGGCCGGGGCCGATGCCTGCGAGGAACAGCCGCCCGAGCGATTGTTCGGCCGCGACCGCGAACAGGATCATCGTAATGGACGGCGGAAGCAGAATGCCGAGCGTGCCGCCGGCCGCGATAATGCCCGCCGCGAAGCCGCCCGAATAACCGCGCTTGCGCATCTCCGGAATTCCGGCCGAACCGATCGCGGAGCAGGTCGCGGGAGACGATCCCGCCATCGCGGCGAACAGCGCGCACGCAAACACGTTGGCGATGCCGAGGCCGCCCGGAATTTTATGCAGCCACGCATGGAGCGCGGTGTAGAGATCCTGACCGGCCTTGGACTTTCCGATGGCCGCGCCCTTGAGGATGAACAGCGGAATCGACAGCAGCGTGATCGACGCCATTTCCTCGTAGACGTTCTGCGTCACCGTATCGAGCGACGCCGCCGGCATGTAGATCGCCATGAACACGACCGCGACGGCGCCGAGCGCGAACGCGATCGGCATTCCCGAAAACATCGTGGCCAGCGTGGCGAGCCCATAGCTGATGCCGATACCCAGAACGGTCATGAACGCGAAGCCTTGTTGAACGAGGTGATGATCTGGAGCAGGATTTGCACGCACAGCAGCGTCATCCCTGCGGCCATCAGGACATAGGGGATTGCGAGCGGCGGGCTCCACATCGAATTGGAGACCTGGCCGTCCACCCACGCTTCATGCGCCAGCGTCCACGATTTCCATGCGAAGAAGGCGCAGAATGCAAAGCTGGCGACGTCCACGAGAAGCAGCCGGATCCGGTTCGCGGTCGGAGAGAGCAGGCCGACGAAGGCTTCGATGCCGATATGGCCGCGCTGCCCTTGCACGAAAGCACAGGTCATGAATGTCGCACCTACCAGCAGGAAGACGGCCGCTTCGTCCTGCCAGTAGGTCGCGGCGTGAAACAGGCTGCGCGACAGGACGCTGTAGCTCAGGATGAGGCAGGCGAGAATGAGCGAGATCGCCGCCAGCACGACGATGACGCGATTGCAGAGTGCGAGTGCGCGTGCGAACCCGGCCACGAGCGCGTTGCTCGGGGCCGGGGTGACCAGCTCGTGCTGGTCTTCAACCGAACCGTGCATCATGCGGCGTCGGACGCGAGCTTCATCAGGTTGGCGGACGTCGCGGTTTTCCCCGAGTAGTCCTTCCACGCGGTGTCGCGCGCGATATCGCGCCATTTGCCGACGGTCGCCGCATCGAGCGTGCTGACCTTGGCCCCGGCCTTCTCATAGACCTTGGCGACCTCGACGTCGTCGGCTTCCGCGCCCTTGCGGCCGAACGATTCCATCTCGGCACCGACGCTGAGAATGATGTCCTGCTGGTTCTTCGGCAGCTTGTCGAAGATCGCCTTCGACATCATCAGCGGCTCGAGCATGAACCAGTACGACTGACCGGCGCCGGACGTGAGATGCTTGGCCACTTCCTCGAGCCGGAACGAGATCAGGCTGGTCGACGATGTGATGCCGGCGTCACACGCGCCGGTCTGCATCGCCGCGTAGATTTCGTTCGACGGCACAGACAGCACGGCGGCGCCCGCGGTCTGCAGCACCATGTCCATTTCGCGCGATCCGCCGCGCACCTTCAGGCCCTTGGCGTCTTCCGGCGCGACCAGCGGCCGCGTGCGGCTGGCGACGCCGCCGGCCTGCCAGACCCAACTGATGAGGATGATGCCCTTGTCGGCGAGAAAATCAGTCAGCGCCTTGCCGACCGGCTTGGTCTTCCATGCCAGTCCCTGATCGTAGCTCGACACCAGTCCCGGCATCAGGCCGATGTTGGTTTCGGGCAATTCGCCGCCGGCATAGGGAAGGGGATAAAGGCTCATGTCGAGCGCGCCTTTGCGCATCGCGGAGAACTGCGCGTTGGTCTTGATCAGCGATGAGCCGGGATAAACCTCTGCGACAATTTCGCCGCCGCTGCGCTTGGTGACTTCCGCGGCGAACACGCGCGTCAGCCGGTCACGGAAGTCGCCCTTGTCGATCGTCCCGCCCGGAAACTGATGCGAGATTTTCAGCGTGGTCGCGGCTTGCGCCGGGCCAAAGCGGAGAATGGCGGGTGCGGCGAGCGTGGTCGCCAGTAGATGTCGGCGTGTCAGCATCGGATGTGTCTCCCTGTTGTTTTTTTGATTTTTCGGTCGGCGGGGTCTGGCCGTCGCGGGGCGTTTGCCTGCGACATTCTGACCGAGCCGCCCGCACAATGCTACAGTTGCTGCACCGCACTTCAGCGCGAACACGCCTATACTTTCGGCCCGGGTCTCGCGGCGTGTGGAGCGTTCCAAAATGCCGTCGCGCGTGAAAATTATTCGCTGCCGCTGTGTAACAACGCGCGGTCCTCCCCGAAGATCCTGAAGCGACCTTCGTCGCGTCAGAAAACGGTTTCAGAGGATCACGTCACATGGCACGCACCACACGCATCGCGCTCGGCACCACCGCTGCAGTTTTGTCGCTGGGTCTCTTGTTCGCGCCGGCCGCCTTCGCTCAGGACAAGATGTCGAAGGACGGCATGAAGAAGGAAGACACCATGTCGAAAGACGGCATGAAGAAGGACACGATGTCTAAGGACGGCATGAAGAAAGACGGCATGAAAAAAGACGAGATGAAGAAGTAATCTTCATCCCGTCTTGCTGATGCTTGCAGGCTCGCTCCGTTCAGGAGCGGGCCTGTATCGTTTGACGTTATTTCTTTTTCTTGCGCGCCGCGTAGCGTGCATCGCGCGCGGCTTTTTGCTGAGCTTTCAGCTCCGCTTCCGCCGCTTCCTTCTCGGCCTGCATGCGGCGTGCTTCGGCTTCGGCTTGCGCTGCGAGTTCGGCTTCGCGCGCCTTCTTCTCCAACCTGGCTGCCTCGCGCAGCTTCTGGGCTTCCGCGCGTGCGATCGCCTGCGCCTGCCGCTCCGCAGCCTTCTTCAGAACGGCCGGATCGTCTGGTCCCGGCTGAGCCTTGAATTTTTCGAGAACTTTTTTCCTGGCGTTTTGCGCGGCGGCCTGCCGGTCAGCAAAACTCGGCTCCTTAAAACCCATCGAGTCGATTTCTTTCTTTTCAGAGGTGTGTCGGGCGGCTTGTAGCAGATTTCAGGGCGATATTGGGGAGGTCTCCGCTGCTTTATGCCTCCAGCAGAGCCTGTAGGAGGGCTTGCCGTGCCGCAAAGGCGGGAGTGTGTCCTTTGGGAGACAGACGACCTGTGTCACCGGCCCGCGAAAGAAACGGCTTATTTGAAGGGTTTCGCTTGTTATGAAGCCATTCTCATGTTTGGTATCCGGCTTCTATTCTTCTTGGAGGTTTCGACGTGGCGACAGGTACTGTGAAGTGGTTCAACGCGACTAAGGGTTTCGGGTTCATTCAGCCGGACACCGGCGGCAAGGACGTTTTCGTGCACATTTCGGCGGTCGAGAAGGCTGGGCTTTCCAACCTGAACGAAGGCGCGAAGGTCAGCTACGAGGTCGTGGCGAACCGTGGCAAGGAATCGGCTGAAAACCTTCGGGTTGGATAATCCCGGTTATCCACGCAGAATTTCGGTTTATCGACAGAAAGGCCGCCTTTTGGCGGCCTTTTTTGTTGAGCGGGCTCTTTTTCCGCGCGTAATGCACGTACTCTACGCACGCACGAATCAATAGGAGCCACAATGGCAGTTCAAATGACGAAGTCTCAGCTGATCGAGAAGATCGCTGGGGAAGTTGAAATCGCGAAGAAGGACGTCAAGGGCGTCCTCGAGACACTCGCGTCGGTCGGCTACAAGGAACTGAAAAAGTCGGGCGTCTTTCTGGTGCCCGGTTTTGCAAAGTTCGTTGTCATCAAGAAGCCGGCGACCAAGGCACGCAAGGGCACCAACCCCTTCACCGGTGAAGCGATGACCTTCAAGGCCAAGCCGGCCCGCAAGATCGTTCGCGCGCGGCCCGTTAAGGCTGCAAAAGACGCCGTTTAAGTTTTTTGCGACGTTCTGCTATTGGCCCGCCGGTTCACGCCGGCGGGTTTTTGGCAATGGACGCTAGCAATGAACGCTCCTGGGACTTTCGAGCCCATCCCCATGCGAAGCAGGACCGGGCTTGGGCCGGGACGGCTGTGGCTTGGCGCTCGGCGGGAGCTTGGCCGGGATTTTTACGACGTCTGCCATTGAACAAATTCCTTATGACGCATTGCAACAATCCATAAGGCGTTTCGTTCCGGATTCCCTTTATCCTTTAGTCCCTGATGCTTTCGGATGGCCGCGCCGATGCGCGGTGAAGCGCGATGTCATGCCCATCGCACGGAACGGATTCCCCGCTGGTCTCTTAACGAAGGGCGCAACGAGGAGCCGGCAATGGCAGACCAAATCCAGCAACCGCCGTTTATCTATGAAGGACTGGATCCCGCCGAGAACGAGGATCGGTTCGGCGTCAGGAAGCTGTCTGCCGCGGTGAAGTCCCTGAGCGATATGCTGGAGGGCGCCAAGAAGCCCGGAATGCCGCTGAGCATTCTCAGCAACGTCGCGCGCGAAGCGCCGCTGGGTTCATTGCTGGTGGCTTTCGTTCTCGGCGTTGCGATCGGCCGGCGGCGCTGAGCGCGGGTAACGCTTCACATCTTCGTGCTGCTGCATTGTTGAGCAAGCAGATCGTCGCGGCCTGTCGCTTTTTTACTACTGCCAACGCCGCCACGCAGCGGTAAGCTCGGCAATTATTTTATCATTTTTGAGATCGACAAATGTATTTCGTATTGATCCCGTCGCTCGCGATGGTCGGATTGGCCGTGATCCTGTGGCGGCAAAGCCTGACGCGTCCCGACACATGGACGGACAACCCGCCGGTTGGCCGGAAACGCCGCGACTGAGTCGGACTGCTGATTCCCGCGTCGTCAAGAATTGACCGAATCGTAACGAACGGCTGCTCTCCTCAGAGGCAAGGAGAGCGCGAATGCTCAAGCAGTTTGAGAATGTTCGTTTCGTTCGAATGGCCGATGGCAAGACCTTCAAGCTCATTCGGGATCTGGGACTGGTGAAGGGCGGGAAGGGGCTTCGTTGTCACGAGCCGATCCTGACTGTTCAATTGAAACTGAAGCCGATCAGCTT
Source organism: Afipia sp. GW821-FHT04G03 (assembly GCF_059419985.1). NCBI lineage: Bacteria > Pseudomonadati > Pseudomonadota > Alphaproteobacteria > Hyphomicrobiales > Nitrobacteraceae > Afipia > Afipia sp. GW821-FHT04G03. The sequence goes on from NZ_JBWKSV010000001.1 coordinate 422,024, forward strand.
TCACATTCCGGTGCTGGAAGTGCTCTCGCTGTTTGCGAAGCCCGCGCGCGCTGCGTAACGCTGCGGCATCAGCCCAAGATCTGAAAATAAACTGGCGATCCCAGCAGGATTCGAACCTGCAACCCACGGAGTAGAAATCCGTTACTCTATCCAGTTGAGCTATGGGACCGTTTAACTAATTGAAATCACATACCATCGTTTATTGTCGTTTATCATCCTAAAGAACCCGTGATGAACGACTATTTTTGGGCCTTCTTCCGGCTCGCGGCGTGCTGGCCGCCGGCCCTGGAGTGAGCCGAAGCGGCCAGTTGGCGATCCACGGCATCGATCATTCTTCTCTGGCTGGTATGGTGGTAGACTATCACCGGGGCGTTCGTCCCGGGTCTCGCCGGGCGTGGCCGGAGTGGTGCCATGATCGCTTGGCGCGGCTTCGTCGTGATGATGTCCGCCGGACTTTTGTTCGGGGCCGTCCGCGCATTCGCGCAACATCAGCACCCGCCGCAGGACGTCCCGATCCACGAGAAATTTTATTCGACATGGATGAGGCCGGACAACCCTCATTTATCCTGTTGTAGTCAACACGACTGCTACCCGACCGAGGCCCGCAATGAAGGCGGCGTCTGGTTTGCGAGACGCCGTGAAGACGGGAAGTGGCTTCGTATCCCGCCCGAGAAAGTCGAGAAGAACCGGGACAATCCTGACGGGCGCAGCCATCTTTGCGCGCCCAGACCCGAGCGCGCCTATAGCGCGGACGTCTTCTGCTTCACCCTCGGCAACGGAATCTGATTCCACTTCGGGTCGTCGGCCCTCTCATATGCGATTGAAAAAACCGTCAACCCGCCGCGAAATTCATGAACCTTCCAGCGCCTCCGGCCGACCAACCGGCGGGAGTATCCAACGGCTTGCATTGCCTTTGGGTTATCCCGACCTAAACTCTTGTTTTTTGCCGGGTCATTGGCTTGGCGCGCTCTTTCACGCCGTCGGTGCGCGATGGTCGCGTAGAATCTTTCGGCCCGGTATCGATACGACCATGAGTCCGTCACGATTCGCGCATTGTCTACGTTTCAAGGCAGCCTTTGATAGCTGTCGGCAGGGAGTTTTCACATGATCGGTCTGGTTCGCGCCCTCTCGGTTTGCGCCGCGCTGGCGCTCGGCCTCGTCTCGGCAACTGCGGCCGACAAGGCCTTCAAGAGGGACGATCTGGCGGACAGTGCCATCCGGCTCGAAGCCCAGATCAAGACCGAAGCCGGGATCATCAACAAGACGGCGGCGACGCTGAAGTCCGATGTGGATGCAGCGTTCAAGCGCAACGATCTGCGCAGCGCGCTGCAATTGCTCGGACAGACCACGGCGGTCGTCCCTGAGGACAGCGGCAACTGGCTGCGGCTGGCCAGGACCATTTTCCAGATCCGTCCCACGGACAACCGCGAGCGGACGTTCTTCTATGAACGCGCATCCACCGCCGCCTACATCGCCTATCAGCGCGCCGCCAATCCGGCCGAGGAAGCCGATGCGCTGGCGGTGCTGGGCAATGCGCTGGCGGAGCGGAAGCTGTGGCGTCCGGCGCTCGATGCGCTGCGCCTGTCGCTGGATCAGCGCGAGGTCGCCGACGTGCGCGGCCAGTACGAGAAGCTGCGCGACGAGCGCGGCTTCCGGCTCTTGGACTACAGCGTGGATTCGGACTCGGCGTCGCCGCGCGCCTGCTTCCAGTTCTCGGAAGACCTCGCCAAGCGGGCGGACTTCAATCCGTTCCTCGCGCTGGCCGGCACCGACAATCCGGCGCTGACGTCCGAGGAAAAGCAACTGTGCGTTGAGGGCCTGAAGCACGGCGAGCGCTACACCATCAACCTGCGCGCCGGCCTGCCATCGACCGTGAAGGAGACGCTGCCGAAGTCAGCCGAATTCAACATCTACGTGCGCGACCGCAAGCCGTTCGTCCGCTTCACCGGACGCGCCTATGTGCTGCCGCGCACCGGCCAGCGCGGCATTCCGCTGGTCAGCGTCAACACGCCGTCGGTGTCGGTGAACATCTTCCGGATTGGTGACCGCAATCTCATCAATTCCGTGCTGGGCAGTGACTTCCAGCGCAGCCTGTCGAGCTATGAATTGTCGGACCTCGGCAACGAGAAGGGCGTCAAGGTCTGGACCGGCGAGATCGCCACCGCGCAGACGCTGAATGCCGATGTCATCACCGCATTCCCGGTCGATCAGGCGGTCGGCGAAATGCAGCCCGGCGTCTATGTGATGACGGCTGCTGCGAAGGGGCCGGGCTCGGCCTCCAGTGATGAAGAGTCCGGCCAGCTGGCGACGCAGTGGTTCATCGTTTCCGACATGGGCCTGACCGCCTATTCGGGCAACGATGGCGTGCATGTGTTCGTCAACTCGCTGGCGAGCACCGAGCCGACGTCGGGCGCTGAGGTTCGCCTTGTGTCGCGCAGCAACGAAGTTCTCGCCACCCGCAAGACCGACAGCGCGGGCCATGTGCTGTTCGAGGCAGGGCTGGCACGCGGCGAGGGCGGTCTGTCGCCCGCGCTGTTGTCGGTCTCCGGCGACAAGGGCGACTACGCTTTCCTCAGCCTCAAATCCAATGCGTTCGACCTGTCCGATCGCGGCGTCTCCGGGCGTGCCGTGCCTGCGGGGCCTGATGCGTTCGTTTACGCCGAGCGCGGCGTCTACCGCTCCGGCGAGACGGTGTATCTCACGGCGCTGCTGCGCGACGGCAAGGGCAACGGCGTTGTCGGTGCGCCGCTGACGCTGGTGGTCGAACGCCCCGACGGCGTGGAATTCCGCCGCGCTGTGGTGCCCGATCAGGGCGCGGGCGGACGCAGTCTCACGCTGCCGTTGAATTCGGCGGTGCCGACCGGCACCTGGCGGGTCCGGGCGTTCACCGATCCGAAATCCCCGTCAGTCGGCGAAACCACCTTCATGGTTGAGGATTACGTCGCGGATCGCATCGAATTCTCCTTAAGTTCCAAAGCGAAGCAGATCACGGCTGAAGCTCCAGCAGAACTTGAAGTGGATGGCCGTTTCCTCTACGGCGCGCCTGCATCGGGCCTCGCACTCGAAGGCGACCTGCTGATCGCCACCGCTGCGGATCGTCCGGGCTATGCCGGATACAAGTTCGGTGTCGCGGACGAGGAAACGTCGAGCAACGAGCGCACGCCGCTGGAAAACCTTCCCGAGGCCGACGCCAACGGCAAGGCGACCTTCAAGGTCAGTCTCGCCAAGCCGCCGTCCTCGACGCGTCCGCAGGAAGCGCAGGTCTTCGTCCGCATGGTGGAAACCGGAGGCCGTGCTGTCGAACGCAAGCTGACAATTCCCGTTGCGCCCAACGATGCGCTGATCGGCGTGAAGCCGCTGTTTGCCGACAAGAACGTCGCCGAGGGCGATCCCGCCAACTTCGACGTCGTGTTCGTGGCGCCGGACGGCAAGGCGCTGGCGCGCAGCGGGCTGCGTTACGAGTTGCTGAAACTCGAGTCGCGTTATCAGTGGTACCGGCAGGGCTCATCCTGGGACTACGAGCCGGTGAAATCCACCAAGCGCGTGGCCGACGGCGACGTGACCATTGCCGCCGACAAGCCCGCGCGCATTACGGTCGCGCCGCAGCCGGGCCGCTACCGGCTCGATGTGAAATCCACTGAGCAGGACGGCCCGATCACCTCGGTGCAGTTCGATGTCGGCTGGTATTCGGACGGCAGCGCCGACACACCGGACCTCCTGGAAACATCGATCGACAAGCCGGAATACAAGTCCGGCGACACCATGGTCGTGTCGGTCAATGCGCGCAGCGCCGGCAAGCTCACCATCAACGTGCTCGGCGACCGTTTGCTGACCACGCAATCCTCCGACATCAAGGAAGGCCAGAACAAGATCAGCATCGCCGTCGGCAAGGACTGGGGCACCGGCGCTTATGTGGTCGCCACGCTGCGCCGTCCGCTCGATGCCGCAGCTCAACGGATGCCGGGACGGGCGATTGGTCTGAAATGGTTCGGTATCGACAAGTCGGAGCGCACGCTCAAGGTGAGTCTGACGCCGCCCGCGCTGGTTCGCCCGAGCACGACGCTCAAGCTGCCGGTGAAGATCGAAGGTCTCAGCCGTGGCGAGGACGCCAAGATCGTGATCGCGGCGGTCGATGTCGGCATTCTCAATCTCACCAACTACAAGCCGCCCGCGCCGGATGATTACTATCTCGGCCAGCGCCGCATGACGTCCGAAATCCGCGACCTCTATGGGCAACTGATCGACGGCATGCAGGGCACACGCGGCCAGATCCGTACCGGCGGTGACGCCGCAGGCGCTGAACTGCAAGGCAGCCCTCCGACGCAGAAGCCGCTCGCGCTCTATTCGGGCATCGTCACGGTCGGCGCCAACGGCACGGCGGAAGTCACCTTCGACATTCCGGAGTTCGCCGGCACCGCGCGCATCATGGCGGTCGCATGGACCGCGACCAAGGTCGGCCGCGCCAACACCGATGTGACCGTGCGCGATCCCGTCGTGCTCACCGCAACGCTGCCGCGCTTCCTGCTGAACGGCGACCGCGGTACCATGAGCCTCGATCTCGACAACGTGGAGGGTGCGGCGGGCGATTACGTCATCAGCGTCAAGACATCCGGCCCGGTGAAGCTCACCGGCAACCCGGCGACCACCATGCGCCTTGCCGCCAAGCAGCGTAGTTCCGTTGCACTCGCCATCGATGCGGCGGGCGGCGCGGGGCAGGCGGCGCTCGACGTGGATATCAAGGGACCGAACGGGCTGTCGCTGGCGCGTCACTACGCGCTCGACGTCAAGGCGGCCACGCAGATTCTCGCGCGGCGCTCCGTGCGGACCTTGGCGAAGGGCGAGAGCCTGAACCTCACGTCCGACATGTTCAGCGATCTCGTGCAGGGCACCGGCGGCGTTCAGTTGTCGGTCGGCCTGTCCACGGCGCTCGACGCCGCGACCATCCTGAAGGCGCTGGATCGTTATCCGTTCGGATGTTCCGAGCAGATCACCAGCCGCGCGATACCGCTGCTGTATGTCAACGACCTCGCGGCGGAGAACCATCTGGCAATGGACACCGCCGTCGATCAGCGCATCAAGGACGCCATCGACAAGCTGCTGGCGCGCCAGGGCTCGAACGGTTCGTTCGGTCTGTGGTCCGCCGGCGGCGACGATGCCTGGCTCGATGCCTACGTCACCGACTTCTTGACCCGCGCGCGCGAAAAGGGCTTCGCGGTGCCGGACGTGCTGTTCAGGACGGCGCTGGATCGCATCCGCAATTCGGTGGTCAACGCCGACGAGCCGGAGAAGGATGGCGGCCGCGATCTGGCCTACGGTCTCTATGTGCTCGCAAAGAACGGCACCGCGCCGATCGGCGACCTGCGCTATCTCGCCGACACCAAACTGAACAACATCGCAACGCCCATCGCCAAGGCGCAGCTTGCCGCGGCGCTGGCGCTGGTCGGCGACCGGGCGCGTGCGGAGCGCGTCTATTCGGCGGCGGTCGGCAGCCTCAATCCGAAGCCGGTGCTGGAGTTCGGCCGCAGCGACTACGGCTCGTCACTGCGCGATGCGGCGGCGATGGTGTCGCTCGCCAGCGAAGGCAGCGCGCCGAAGGCCACCATCAGTCTAGCGGTGGAACGCGTCGAGGCCGCGCGCGGTCTTTCGCCCTACACCTCGACGCAGGAGAATGCGTGGCTGGTGCTGGCTTCGCGGGCGGTCGCCAAGGAAGCCAACAGCCTGTCGGTCTCGGTTAACGGCGAGGTCGCCAAGAACGCGCTGTATCGCAACTATCGTAGCGCCGATATCGCGGCCAAGCCGGTCCGGATCACCAACACTGGCGACACGCCGGTGCAGGCGGTGGTTTCCGTCACCGGTGCGCCGATCACGCCGGAGCCTGCGGTCGCCAACGGCTTCAAGATCGAGCGCAATTACTTCACGCTCGACGGCAAGCCCGCCGATCCGTCCAAGGCCAAGCAGAACGATCGCTTCGCCGTGGTGCTGAAAGTCACCGAAGCCAAGCCTGAATACGGTCAGATCATGGTGGTCGATTATCTCCCGGCGGGTCTGGAGATCGACAATCCGAAGCTGGTGTCTTCGGGTGACTCGGGCACGCTCGACTGGATCGAGGACGGCGAGGATCCGCAGAACACCGAGTTCCGCGACGATCGCTTCAGCGCCGCCATTGAACGCGCGAGCGACGACACCGCCGTGTTCACGGTCGCCTACATCGTGCGCGCGGTCTCTCCCGGCAAGTACGTGCTGCCGCAGGCTTACGTCGAGGACATGTACAATCCCTCGCGCTATGGCCGCACCGGCACCGGAACGGTCGAGGTGACGAAGGCGAAATGACGACGCCCGACACCATAACGCCAGCCACGCCGCTTTCGCGGCGCTGGCGGTGGGTCAGGATCGCCGCGCTGGCGTTTGGCGCGCTTGGCGCCGGCGTCGTTACGGCTGGCGTCATCTGGGTCGCATCGCTGCCGCCGTTGCCGTTCGAGCAGACCCGGCATATCTCGACGACAATCGTGGATCGCAACGGCAAGCTGCTGCGCGCGTTTGCGATGGCGGACGGACGCTGGCGCTTGCCCGCGCAAGTAAAAGACGTCGATCCCGGCTATCTCAACCTGCTGCTGAACTATGAGGACCGCCGGTTCAGGTCGCACATCGGCGTCGATCCGCTGGCGATGGGACGCGCCGCGTTCCAGCTTGTCACGCGCGGGCATATCGTCTCGGGCGGCTCGACCATCACCATGCAGGTGGCGCGACTGATGGAGCCGCGTCAGGAACGCTCGGTCGCCGCCAAACTTCGCCAGATGGTGCGCGCCGTGCAGCTAGAGCGGCAGCTGACCAAGGATCAGATTCTCGATCTGTATCTGACGCTCGCGCCGTTCGGCGGCAATCTCGAAGGCGTGCGCGCGGCGTCGTTCGCCTACTTCGGCAAGGAACCGAAGCGGTTGTCGCTCGCGGAATCCGCGCTGCTGGTAGCGCTGCCGCAATCGCCGGAGACGCGGCGGCTCGACCGCCATCCCGACGTGGCGCGGGTCGCGCGCGATCGCGTGCTGTCGCGCATGGTCGAGGACGGCCGTGTTTCGGCCGACGATGCCACGCACGCGAAGCTGGAGCCGGTGCCGCGCTTGCGCAAGCCGATGCCGCTGCTCGCGCCGCATTCGACCGATCAGTCGCTTGCGATCATGAAGGATACGCCGCGCATTCAGCTCACGCTGGATTCCACCATCCAGAAAACCCTCGAGTCGCTGGCGAAGGATCGCGCGCTCGCGCTTGGGCCCGATGTGTCGGTCGGCATTCTCGCGGTCGATAACGAGAGCGGCGACGTGCTGGCGCATGTCGGGTCGCCGGATTATTTCGACAACCGGCGCGCAGGGCAGGTGGACATGACCCGCGCCGTGCGCTCGCCGGGATCGACGCTCAAGCCTTTCATCTACGGTCTCGCGTTCGAGGATGGCTTCGTGCATCCTGAAAGCCTGATCGAGGACCGTCCGATCCGTTACGGCTCTTACGCGCCGGAAAATTTCGACATGACGTTTCAGGGCACCGTCACCGTGCGGAAAGCCTTGCAGATGTCGCTGAACGTTCCGGCCATCGCGCTGCTCGATCGCGTCGGTTCGAGCCGGCTGACGGCCCGGATCAAACAGGCGGGCGCGAACCTGATCCTGCCCAAGGATGAAACGCCCGGTCTCGCCATGGGCCTCGGCGGTGTCGGCATCACCTTGAACGATCTGGTGAGGCTCTATTCGGGATTACCCCGGCAGGGTGAGACGATGGCACTGCGCGAGATCGTGCGCCCGGACGACACGGCGGAGCCGGAAACACGGCGGCTGCTCGATCCGTCCGCCGCATGGCTGGTCGGCAACGTGCTGATGGGCACGCCGCCGCCGGACAATGCGCCGCATAACCGGCTCGCGTTTAAAACGGGCACCAGCTACGGCTACCGCGACGCCTGGTCGGTCGGTTTCGACGGCCGCATGACCATCGGGGTCTGGGTCGGCCGCCCGGACGGCGCGCCGGTTCCCGGTTTGATGGGGCGAACCGCCGCGGCGCCGATCCTGTTCGATGCGTTCGCGAGGACGGGAAAACTTCCGATGCCGCTGGCCAAGGCCCCGAAGGGCACGCTGATGGCCAGCAACGCCAAACTGCCGTTGCCGCTGCGGCGATTCCGGCCTGCGGGCGATTTCATCCGGACCGGAAGCGAGCAGGCGCTGCGGATCCAGTTTCCGCTGAACGGCTCGCGGATCGACGCTTATGGCGGCGATGCGAGCCAGTCCGCGATGCCGGTGCGGGTGGCGGGCGGGGTGCTGCCGCTGACCATGTTGGTTAACGGCGTCGCGGTTGGCGGCATTGACAGCCGCCGCCAGCGGCTGGTCGAACCGCCCGGTCCGGGCTTCGTCCGGCTGACCGTCATGGACGCGACGGGCGCGGCGGACACAGTTGTCGTGAGAATTCAGTAGAGGCGGCTCAACCTGTTGTCGGGAGAATGGTTTCCGCGTATGCGGAACCGATGGCTGAGACCTACCCAAGACCCAGATTTGGCGCCCCGCGCGAACCGGTGGAACAGAAGAATCCCGGTAGCGGGCTCGTGCGCGTGGTCGACTTTGCGGTCGGCAGCCATACCCGCGCGGTTGCGCTACTCGTGCTGGTCGGCCTGCTGTTTTTCCTGCCCGGATTCGTCAACATCCCGCCGGTCGATCGCGATGAAGCGCGTTTCGCGCAGGCGACCAAGCAGATGGTCGAGAGCGGCGACTTCGTCGACATCCGCTTCCAGGACGAGGTCCGTTACAAGAAGCCGGTCGGGATTTACTGGGCGCAGGCGGCCGTCGTGGAGACCGCGTCGAAGTTCGGCCTGCCGCGCGCGCAGGTCCGCATCTGGCTGTATCGCATCCCTTCATTGATCGGCGCGATCGGCGCGGTGCTGTTGACCTACTGGACGGCGCTGGCGTTCGTGACGCGGCGTGGCGCGTTGCTCGCCGGTCTCATCATGTGCAGTTCGATCCTGCTCGGCGTCGAGGCGCGTCTGGCCAAGACCGACGCCATGCTGCTGCTGACGGCGGTCGCCGTCATGGGCGCGATGGCGCGCGCCTATCTCTCATGGCAGCGCGGGGACGACTCGCCGCAACCGTGGAAGTGGGCGGCGATTTTCTGGACGGCGATTGCGTGGGGCATTCTGCTCAAGGGTCCGCTGATCCTGATGTTCGTCGCGCTGCCCGTGATTGCGCTTGCGATCCTCGATCGCTCCGCGGCGTGGCTGTGGCGTCTGCGTCCGGTCTGGGGACTGATGTGGACGCTGGTGCTGGTGCTGCCGTGGTTCATCGCGATCTTTCTTAAAGCGGGCGACACCTTCTTCGCGGATTCGCTCGGCAGTGACATGCTGAGCAAGGTCGCGAGCCCGCAGGAGTCGCACGGCGCGCCGCCCGGACTTTATTTCGTACTGTTCTGGCTGACGTTCTGGCCCGGCGCGACGCTGGCCGGCATGGCGGCTCCGGCGGTCTGGCGCGCGCGGCGCGAGCCCGGCGCGCAATTTCTGCTGGCGTGGCTGCTGCCGGCGTGGATCATTTTTGAACTCGTGATCACCAAGCTGCCGCACTATGTGCTGCCGCTCTATCCGGCGATCGCCATCCTGATTGTCGGTGCGCTCGAACGCAACGTGCTGTCGCGATCGGCGTGGATCCAGCGCGGATCGGCGTGGTGGTTCGTGGCACCTTTGCTCATCACCGTCGCGTCGATCATCGGCGCGATGATGCTGCTCCGGCAGCCGGAGTTTCTGGCATGGCCGTTCGCGGCCGGCGCACTGATCTTCGGACTGTTCGCATGGTGGATGTTCGATACCCATCGCGCCGAACGCTCGCTGCTCAACGCCATTGGCGCATCGTGGTTCATGGCCGTGTGCGTCTACGGCGTGGTGGTGCCGTCGCTTGCGCCGCTGTTCCCGAGCGTTCAGATCGCGCGCGCGCTTCGCAGCGTCGAATGCGTCGGGCCTTCAGCTGCTGCGGCGGGCTTCCAGGAGCCAAGTCTGGTGTTCATGGTCGGCACGTCGACGTTGTTGACCAACGGTTCGGGCGCCGCGGATTTCCTGTTGCAGGGAAGCTGCCGCTTCGCGCTTGTCGAATGGCGCGAGGAGCGCGCCTTCGCGCAGCGCGCCGAGGCCATCGGCCTTCGCTACAACGCCGGCGCGCGCATCGACGGCTACAACTTCTCGCAGGGCCGTGCGATCTCGGTCGCGGTGTTCCGTTCCGAAGGCACCGAGTGAGATGGCAACCGAAATCAGCGGCAGCCATCGCGCGAATTATGTGATCCAACTCGGTTCGGATGCATGGCAATCGGTGGCGCGCCTTGTGCGCGCGCCATCCCACTCGCGGCGCGCCGAGGCCCGGCGCTCTCTGGCGCGGCGGTGGCTCGGACTGTCCGCGCTGACGGCAGTTGTCATCGGACTTCTTATGTTCGCCGTCGACGTCGCGACGATCAAGCTGATGCCTGCGCGCGGAACGCCCAGCCTTTGGCCGCTGCGGCATTTCACCGATCTGGGGAAATCGGAATATGTCCTCTGGACGCTGGCAGGCGTGCTCTTCATCGTCCTGCTGATCTTGCCACGGCTGATCGGCGTATCGCGCTCCGTCCTGATCGCGTTCGGCGTGCGCGTTCAATATGTGTTTTTCTCGGTGCTGTTCGCAGTGCTCTGCACCGAGGTTCTCAAGCATATCATCGGGCGAAGCAGGCCGTTCGTCGGCGGCGACGCCAACGCGTTCTATTTCGAGCATTTCTCCGGCAGCCCGGCATTTGCGAGCCTGCCGTCCGGTCATGCCACCACGGCCTTTGCGCTGGCCTTCGCCGTGTCGACGGTGTGGCGGCGCGTGACGCTGGTGATGTTCGCCTATGCGGTGCTGATCTGCATCAGCCGGGTGATCCTGCTCGCACATCATCCGAGCGATGTGGTCGGCGGTGCGCTGATGGGCGTTGTTGGTGCGATGGCCATCCGCTACTGGTTCGCGGCCCGCCGCCTGGGCTTCAAGATCGGCCGCGACGGCGCGATCGAGCCGCTGGCCGGGCCCTCCTGGCCCGCCCTGAAAAGGGTTGCCCGCGAGGCGTTCGCACCATAAGAAGCGGTCGCCCGCAGCAGGTTTTTGACTGTTTTTGGCGGCATTCGGACCCCATCGGTACATGAGCGAACAACCAGCAAATTCCGGCCTGCCGGCCCCCGCCGTATCGATTGTGGTTCCCGTTCGTAACGAGCAGGACAACGTCGCGCCGCTGATCGCCGAGATCGCCGCCGCGCTGGACGGCCGCTGGGCCTATGAGATCGTCTACGTCAACGACGGCTCGACTGATGCGACCGGCGAGCGGCTCGCGACCGAAATGCGCGCGCGCACCAACCTGCGTCAGGTTCGCCATGCCGCGTCATCCGGACAATCCGCCGCCGTGCGCACCGGCATTCGCGCCGCGCGAGGCGGCATCGTCGCGACGCTCGATGGCGACGGACAGAACAACCCGGCGTTTCTGCCGGCGCTGATCGAAGCGATTGAAAAGGGCGGCGACAAGGTCGGCCTCGCAGCCGGTCAGCGCGTCGGCCGCAAGGACACCGGCTTCAAGAAATTCCAGTCGCGTGTCGCCAACGGCGTGCGCAACATGATCCTGCGCGACGGCACCCGCGACACCGGCTGCGGCCTGAAGGCGCTGCGCCGCGACGTGTTCCTTGCTTTGCCATATTTCGATGGTCTGCATCGTTTTCTCCCCGCGCTGGTGCGGCGGGAAGGATTCGAGATCGTCTATGTCGATGTCATCGACCGGCCCCGGCATTCCGGTGTTTCGAATTACGGTTTCTTCGACCGGCTGTGGATCGGGATCATGGACCTTGCCGGCGTGTGGTGGCTGATCCGCCGCAAGAAGTCGACGCCGGTGGCAACGGAGGTGACCTGATGCTGATTCAGTTCGGTCAGGAACTTGGTGACTATCTCTACGACGTGTTCGTCGCGAAGTTCGACTTCTGGCTGGCGTTCGGCCTGATTGCGCAGTTGCTGTTCACCGCACGTTTCCTCGTGCAGTGGATTTCGAGCGAGCGCGCGGGTCAAAGCGTCGTGCCGATGGCATTCTGGTTTTTCTCGATGGGCGGCGGCGTGATGACGCTGATTTACGGCGTCGCCAAACGCGAGCCTGTCATCATTCTCGGACAGTCGCTCGCGACGATCATCTACATCCGCAACATCATGCTGATCTTGAAGAGCCGCGGGTCGGGCTCAAAGGTTGAGAAGACGTAGATTCGCTAGGTCGCCGCGTTCAGCGCCTCGAACCCGCGCGCCAGATCCGCCTTCAGGTCATCGAGATTCTCCAGCCCGATGTGGAAGCGCAGGGTGGGGCCGCCCGGATTCCACGTGGTCGCCGTGCGGTATGACGCGCAATCGAACGGGATCACGAGACTCTCGAAGCCGCCCCACGAATAGCCCATGCCGAACAGCGTCACCGTGTCGAGGAAAGCATCGACGGCCTGCTTCGACGCGGGCTTCAGCACGACGCTGAACAATCCCGTCGCGCCGGTGAAATCGCGTTTCCAGATCGCGTGTCCCGGATCGGTTTCCAGCGCCGGATGAATCACACGCAGCACTTCGGGACGCGCGGCGAACCAGCGCGCCATGTCCAGACCCGCCTGCTGATGATGCGCCAGCCGCACCGCGAGCGTCCGCAATCCGCGCAATGCGAGGAACACGTCGTCGGGACCGGCGCAAACGCCGAGCAGACGGATCGCCTCGGTGATCAGCGGCCATGTTGCCGCATTGGCGGAGATGGTTCCGAACATGATGTCGGAATGGCCGCCGATATATTTCGTTCCGGCCTGAATGCTGATGTCGACGCCCTGATCGAGCGAACGGTGAAACAGCGGCGTCGCCCAGGTGTTGTCGTCGATGACCAGCGCGCCCTTGGCGTGGGCGACGGCGGCGATGGCGGGAATGTCCGGCATCTCGAAGGATTGCGAACCCGGAGCCTCGACCAGAACGGCTTTGGTGTTCGGCTTGAACAGCTTTTCGATTCCGGCTCCGATCAGCGGATCGAAGTAGGTGGTCTCGACGCCGTAGCGCCTGAGCAGGCTGTCACAAAAATTGCGCGTCGGGCGATACACGCTGTCGATGACGAGCAAGTGATCGCCGGTCTTGAGAATCGCGAGCAGGGCCGTGGAGATCGCCGCCACGCCCGACGGCGCCAGGCCAACACCGGCACAGTTCGGACCTTCGAGGGCCATCAGGGCCTGTTGAAGCGCCTTGGTGGTGGGCGTTCCGTGGCGGCCGTATTGGAATTCCCCGCGATGCGCGTGGAGGTCTTCGGCGGTCGGATAAAGCACCGTGGAGCCGCGCACGACCGGCGGATTGATGAAGCCCTTTTGCGCGACGGTGTCGCGGCCGGATGTCACCAGTTCGGTCTGCGGATCGAGTCGGTCTGCGGGGCGATGGTCTTTTGGGGGAATCATGTGACGTTCATTGTGAGACGACATCTTGCCGCAGCGGTTGCTCGACAAAAGGCAATACGCTGCCTAAAGCTGTTGGCTCAAGTAAGCTGACCGCGAAGGCCGGCGTCAACCCCTTGACCCGCAGCGCCCGACGTTCTGTTATGCCGGTCAGATATTTAACCACTAGTTCCGTGAGCTTCCGCAGGATCGATTTGTCTCGCGCGACGTTATTCGTCGCCGCCGCCGAACGATCGAGAAAGGCCATTCTATGAAACGGGTATCGCTCGCTCTTATTCCAGTTCTTGCCGCCGCCATCGTCTCCCATGGCGCTCAGGCGCAATCTCAGGACAAGCCCAAGGATCGTGGAACGCTTCAAAGCGTGAAGGACCGCGGCACCCTGTCCTGCGGCGTCAGTCAGGGTCTGCCCGGATTTTCGGCACCCGATGACAAGGGCAACTGGACCGGCCTCGACGTCGATGTCTGCCGCGCGCTTGCCGCCGCGATTTTCAACGACGCGACCAAGGTAAAGTTCGTGCCGTTGTCGGCCAAGGACCGCTTCACGGCGTTGCAGTCCGGCGAAATCGACGTGCTGTCGCGCAACTCCACATGGACGCTGTCGCGCGATACATCGCTGGGCCTGAACTATACCGGCATTTCCTATTACGACGGGCAGGGCTTCCTGGTCCGTAAATCGCTCAAGGTGAATTCCGCGCTGGAACTCAACAGCGCTTCGATCTGCGTTCAGACCGGCACCACCAACGAACAGAACGTCTCGGACTACTTCAAGGGCAACAACATGAAGTACGAGCTGATTGCGTTCGGCACCGCCGATGAGACCGTGAAGGCTTACGAGTCCGGCCGCTGCGATGTGTTCACGTCCGACGTCTCGCAGCTTTATGCCGAGCGCCTCAAGCTCGCCGCGCCGGGCGATCACGCCGTGCTGCCGGAAGTGATTTCCAAGGAGCCGCTCGGGCCCGTGGTGCGCCACGGCGACGACCAGTGGTTCGACATCGTGAAGTGGACGTTGTTCGCGATGATCAATGCCGAGGAATACGCCGTCACGCAGAAGAACGTCGACGAGATGGCGAAGTCGGCCAAGCCTGAGCTGAAGCGCATGTTCGGCACCGACGGCAATCTCGGCGAGCAGCTCGGTCTGCCCAAGGACTGGGTGATCCGCATCGTCAAGGCCGTGGGCAATTACGGTGAGTCGTTCGACCGCAATGTCGGCGCGGGATCGAAGCTCGCGATTTCACGCGGGCTGAACAAGCTCTGGAATCAGGGCGGCCTTCAATACGCGCCACCCATTCGTTGACGGCCTTGCCGGTCGCGGCGATGGCTGACGAGCCCCGCAAACCTCCGCTGCGACTGGTTGCACGGCTTCGCCGCGCACTCGGCGGGCAGGCGGGATGGGGCGGGGTCGTCATCCAGATCCTGTTCGTCGCGGCCGTGGTCTGGGTCGGCTATGAAATCGTCGAGAACGCGCGCGCCAACCTGCAGGCGCAACGGATCGCGTCCGGCTTCGGCTTCCTGTCCAACACCGCGAGCTTTGCCGTCAGCCAGGCGCTGATTCCGTTTTCCGAAAGCGACACCTACGCCCGCGTGTTCGTTGTCGGCCTGCTGAACACGCTGCTGGTCTCCATCGTCGGGATCGTGATCGCAACCATCATCGGCGTCGCCGTGGCGCTGGGACGGTTGTCGCCGAACTGGCTGCTGGCGCGCATTTCCGGCGGCTATGTCGAACTCATCCGCAATCTTCCGCTGCTGTTCCAGATTCTGTTCTGGTATCTCGCGGTGCTGGCGACACTGCCGAACCCGCGACAGAGCATTTCGCTGTTCGGCTCCGTCTTCCTGAGCAATCGCGGACTTGTCGTGCCCAATCCCGTTCCACAGCAGGCATTCGGCGTTTTCGTCGTGGCTGTCGTGGTGGGCATCGTCGCCGCGCTGCTGATGCGTGCTTACGCCCGTCATCGGCTGTTCGCCGCCGGCGAGAAGGTGACGATATGGCCTTACGTGCTGGCCATGCTGATCGGTCTGCCCGCACTGGCGGCGCTGATGTTCGGAGCGCCGGTGACGTTCGACATGCCGCAGTTGAAGGGGTTCAATTTCGCCGGCGGCGCGCGCGTGCTGCCGGAATTCGCCGCGCTGACGATTGCGCTGTCGACCTACACGGCGGCTTTCATCGCCGAGATCGTGCGCGCCGGCATCCAGTCCGTTCCGAAGGGGCAGATGGAGGCGGGCGCCTCGCTCGGCCTCACACGCGGACAGACGCTGCGGCAGGTCATCATCCCGCAAGCCATGCGCGTGATCCTGCCGCCGCTGACCAACCAGTATCTCAATCTCACCAAGAACTCGTCGCTCGCGGTCGCCATCGGCTATCCGGACTTGTTCTCGGTGTTCGCGGGCACGGCGCTCAGCCAGACCGGGCAGGCGGTTGAAATCATCGCACTGACCATGGGCGTCTATCTGCTGCTGTCGCTGATCACCAGCGCGCTCATGAGCTTCTATGGCTGGCGTCTGAACCGGAGCCTCGCCGCATGACGGAGCAGGCCGCCCCATTTGTCCGGCAGAACATCGTCGAGCCGCGTCGTGCGCCGGTCGTCACCACGGGCGTGATCGGCTTTGCGCGCCAGCGGCTGTTCAATTCGCCACTCAACATCATGATGACCTTGGTGAGCGCGCTGCTGCTGTGGCTGACCATCGTTCCCACGGTGAAATTCCTGCTGGTGGATGCGGTGTGGCAGGGCAGCGACCGCAATGCCTGCCTCGAAGCCAATGTCGGGCGTGTGGTCGGCGCGTGCTGGCCGTTCGTGCAGGCGAAGTTCGATCAGTTCATCTACGGCTTCTATCCGGCGGACCAGCGCTGGCGGGTCAATCTCACCTTCGTGCTCGGCGCGCTTTTGTTGTTGCCGCTGCTGATCCCGCGCGCGCCCGCGAAGGCGCTCAACTCGGGACTGTTCTTCGTAGCGTATCCGGTGGTCGGATTTTTCCTGCTGCGCGGCGGCGGCCTGAATGGCTTCGCCGTGCACTGGATAGCCGATCTCGGCTCGGCGCTGGCTTCCAGCTTTCAGGATGCGGGCAGCCGCCTGACGGCGACGGCGGGCGCGGGCGCACCCGGACAAGCCGTCGCGTTTCTCGGCAAGCTGGTCGGGTGGATCGGCGACGGGCTGGCCTTGCTGGTGTGGCCGCTGGCATGGCTGCGCGATTACACCGAGCGATTTCATTCGCCGTTGTGGGCCGATTTCATCGCGACCGCGATCATCGTCTCGCTGCTGGTGTTTGTTGTCAGCGGCGGCTTTCGCAACGGCTGGCGCGCGCTGCTCAAGACGCTCGCGACCTTCGTTGGCATGGCGCTCGTGATCATGGTGATGGGTCTGGATCGCGGCGGTTTGCCGATTGTCGATACCCGCTCATGGGGCGGCCTGCTGGTGACGCTGGTGGTGTCGGTCACCGGCATCGTCGCATCGATGCCGGTCGGCATGGCGCTGGCGCTCGGACGCCGCTCGACCATTCCGCTGATCAGGGTGTTCTCGATTGCCTTCATCGAGTTCTGGCGCGGCGTGCCGCTGATTACGGTGCTGTTTTTCGCGACCTACATGCTGCCACTGTTCCTGCCGGGCAATTTTACCGTGGACGGACTGGTGCGCGTGCTGATCGGCATTGCACTGTTCGCGGGCGCGTACAACGCCGAAGTCATTCGCGGCGGCCTGCAGGCCGTGCCGCGCGGCCAGCCGGAAGCCGCCAGCGCGCTCGGACTGTCCTACTGGAAGACGACCGGCCTGATCGTGATGCCGCAGGCGCTGCGCCACGTCATTCCCGGTCTGGTCAATAGCTTCATCGCGCTGTTCAAGGACACCACGCTGGTGCTGATCGTCGCGATCTTCGACCTGCTCGGTCAGTTGCGCGCGTCGTTCGCCGATCCGAACTGGGCGACGCCGACCACGCTGTTCACCGGGTTCGCATTCACCGGCATCATCTATTTCGTGTTCTGCTTTGGAATGTCGCGCTATTCGCTGTTCGTGGAACGGCGGCTGAATGCCCACAAGAATGTCTGAGATGAAATCATGAGCGCAGATCCCATCGTCAGCATCTCCGGCCTCAACAAGTGGTTCGGTGATTTTCATGTGCTGCGCGACATCGACCTCACGGTCGGGCGCGGCGAACGCATCGTGGTCTGCGGACCGTCGGGCTCGGGCAAGTCGACGCTGATCCGCTGCATCAACGCCCTGGAGGAATTTCAGGAAGGCCGCATCGTGGTCGATGGCATCGAACTCGGGCCGAACCTGCGCCGCGTCGATGACGTGCGCCGCGAGGTCGGCATGGTGTTCCAGAGTTTCAATCTGTTTCCGCACCTGACGGTGCTGGAAAACTGCACGCTGGCGCCGATCTGGGTGCGCAACATCCCGAAGAAGGATGCGGAGGCGGCGGCGATGAAATATCTTGAGCGCGTGCGGATTCCGGACAAGGCCGACAAATATCCCGGCCAGATTTCAGGCGGTCAGCAGCAGCGTGTCGCGATTGCACGCGCGCTGACGATGAATCCGAAGGTGATGCTGTTCGACGAGCCGACTTCGGCGCTGGATCCCGAGATGGTCAAGGAAGTACTCGACACCATGGTGGACCTCGCGAAGGAGGGCATGACCATGCTGGTGGTCACGCACGAGATGGGATTCGCCAAGGAGGTCGCCGACCGCGTCGTGTTCATGGACGCCGGCCAGATCATCGAGGCCAACACGCCGGACAAGTTCTTCTCCAATCCGCAGCACGCGCGGACGAAGCTGTTTCTCAGTCAGATTTTGCGGTGAACCGCCCAAGTTGTCATTCCGGGACGCGTTCTTCACGCGGGCCCGGAATCCAGAAATGACGTCGCTTTAATGACTCACGCTTTCTCGAACGGCGGCTTGATCGTGCTCTTGCGCTCCAGCCATGCCGGCACCGGCAGGTTTTTCGAGCGCAGGAATTCCGGGTTGAACAGCTTCGACTGATACCGCGTGCCGTAGTCGGCAAGGATGGTCACGATGGTGTGGCCAGGACCAAGATCCTTCGCCAGATGGATGGCGCCCGCGATATTGATGCCGCTTGAGCCGCCGACGCAGATGCCCTCGTGCTCGAGAAGATCGAACACGATCGGCACGGCTTCCGAGTCTTCGATCAGATAGGCCTTGTCGACCTTGACGTCCTCGATGATCGGGGTGACGCGGCCGAGGCCGATGCCTTCGGTGACCGATCCGCCCTCGGTCGACTTGACCTCGCCGTGATCGAAGTAGTTGTACATCGCCGCGCCGCGCGGATCGGCGACGCCGATCATGATATCCTTCTTTTTTTCGCGCAGGAATGTCGCCGTCCCCGCAAGCGTGCCGCCGCTGCCGATCGAGCAGATGAAGCCGTCGACCTTGCCGCCGGTCTGGTCCCAGATTTCCGGACCGGTCGAGACGTAATGCGCCTTGCGGTTGTCGAGGTTGTTCCACTGGTCCGCGAACAGCACGCCGTTCTTCTCGGTTTTGCGCAGTTCATCGGCGAGGCGGCGGCCGACATGCTGGTAATTGTTCGGATTGCTGAACGGCAGCGCGGGCACCTCGACCAGTTCGGCGCCGAGCAGGCGCAGAACGTCCTTCTTCTCCTCGCTTTGCGTTTCCGGAATGACGATGATGGTGCGATAGCCCCGCGCGGCCGCGACCACGGCAAGACCGATGCCGGTATTCCCCGCGGTGCTTTCGACGACAAGGCCGCCGGGTTTCAGTTCGCCGCGCTTCTCCGCCTCGAGGATCATCTGCTTGCCGGCGCGATCCTTCACCGACTGGCCGGGATTCATGAACTCGGCCTTGCCGAGGATGGTGCAGCCGGTCGCTTCCGACGCGCGTTTCAGCTTGATGAGCGGGGTATTGCCGATGGCGTCGATGACGTCTTTGCGAATGTGCATGATTGCGAAGGACCTGGGACCGGATGTGTCGGGAGCAAGGGAGGGCGAATGACTGTCCTCAACCTAGATGCCGCCCGCCGGTCCGACAAGGGTGGCCCGCGCAGGCGAGATCTGCCCGACGTTCCAGCACAGTAAAGCCGAAAGCAACCGGTTACTTGGCTTTCGCGAACACGACCTGACGCACGTCGATGTTGCCGGACAGGAATCCGGCCTCGCAATAGGCGAGGTAGTACTCCCACAGCCGCCGGAATCGTTCGTCGAATCCGAGCGGCATCAGGTTGGGCCACGCCGCGCGGAAATTGTCTCTCCATGTCGCGAGCGTCTTGGCATAATCTTCTCCGAAAATGCGCTCGCGGATAACAGGAACGCCGAACTTCTCGCCGAGATTCTTCAGCACCTGCGGCGACGGCAACATGCCGCCGGGGAAAACGTAGCGCTGGATGAAATCGACCTCGCGCCGGTAGGCGTTGAAGAACTTGTCCTGAATGGTGATGGCCTGAATTCCGGCGAAGCCGCCGGGCGCCAGCCGGTCGCGCAACTGGGTAAAATACTGCGGCCAGAACTGCTCGCCGACAGCCTCGATCATCTCGATGGACGCAATGCGGTCATATTGCCCGCGCTCGTCGCGATAGTCCTGAAACCGGATCTCGACCTTGTCGCCCAGGCCCGCGGCCTGCATCCTTTTCTGCGCGAAATCGCGCTGTTCGGTGCTGATGGTCAGGCCCACGACCTTGGTGTCGTAGTTCTTGGCGACATATTCCGCGAACCCGCCCCAGCCGCAGCCGATCTCGAGCACGGTCTGGCCCGGCTGAAGGTTGATTGCTTCGGCGAGGCGCTTGTACTTGTTGTGCTGCGCGGCGGTCAGATCGCTGGTGCCGTCCTCAAACAGCGCTGACGAATAGGTCATGCTCGGATCGAGCCATGCCGAATAGAACGAGTTGCCGATGTCGTAGTGCGCGTAGATGTTGCGGCGCGCCTGCCGTTTGGTGTTGCGGTTGAACCAGTGGCGGACCAACTGCACGAAACGTGCGACCGGCTTGTCGCCGAGCATGGTCTGAATCAGATCGTGATTGACGCAGAAGACGTAGAGAAACTGCGTCAGGTTCGGCGTGTCCCATTCGCCGCGCAGATAGGATTCCGCGATGCCGATGTCGCCGCCGCGCGCGAGCCGCCGCGCGAACTCGTAATTGTAGATCGTCATCTCGGCGGCCGGGCCGGGCTCCAGCCCGCCGAAGCGCACGATGCGGCCATCGGGCAGCGTAACGTCGAGCGTACCGCGGCGGAGTTTCGAGCAAAAGCTGAAGGCAAACCGGACCAGTCTTGGCACGTCCGGCAGGGCCACCTCGACATTGTCGGGGGTAAGAATCATCAGGTCAGACATCGCGCAATTCCGTCAGTGGGATATGGCTCTGTGTCCAAATCTTCTGCTCGCGTGTGTCGGCCGTTGATCCGCCGAACTGTCCTTTGCTGTTCGTCTTGTCACAAGTTTCGCGCCTTTGAACCAAAGACGCAAGGCCTCCCGGTGAATCGCCGCCATGATTTTGAAGGTCACGAACGGCAGCGCAGCGAACGTTCGCAGCAGCATTTTCAGTCGATGAGATCGATACCGTGTGCGCCGGGCGTGAGCGCGCAAGGACGAAAGCTGTCGAGCGCCGCGCGGTTGACGCCGAACAGGCGCGACTGGCGATCCGCTTGGTCCAGCCTGTCGAGACCGATAAGCAGGCTCGTGACCTCGTAGCTGAACCGATGGCCCACGAATCTTCGAGTTATGGGCTTGAGGCCGGTGTGCCCGACGTTGCCGAGCCGGCCAATGCGCGGTCCCGAGAGCGATTCCGAGATGAATTCTTCGTAAGAGAACGCAGCGTTTTTCGCGGGCGGCCGCCGAAAACCCTCGATTTGCAGGCCTAAGTCGCATTTCCGGATGTGACACCGAACGAACACAGATTGCGGCTGTGTTGGGGGCGGCGCCTGAACATCCCTGTGCGCCGTTCAAACGGCCAGCTAGAATGAGATTCTGGCCTTCGGAATGAGATTCTGGCCCCTCGGAGAGTGTTCACCCCGGTGTTCGTGTTGCCCCTGAAGTCAAGGCGCGGAGTGTTCCCGTGGTCCTCACTCGCGATGTGCGCGGCACTCGCGGTGGCTGCCACGTCGGGCGGCTGCATTCTGACGACCGATTTGCCGGACCCGGCGCTGGACGTCCCGGCCGCCTACAAATCGGCGACGAGTTCCGTGGCCGACTTGCCGCCGGCGCTGGACTGGTGGCGCGGCTTTCGTTCCAAAGAACTGACCGTCCTGATGGAAGAGGCACAGACGGTCAATCTCGACATTGCCGCCGCAGTTGCCCGAATCCGGCAGGCAGACGCGCTGGCGCAGACGGCGGGTGCGGCGCTGCTGCCGAACGTGACGGGAAGTTTCTCCGGGTCGCGCTCGCGGTCGTCGAGCAACACCGGTGTGGTGACCTCCGGCAGCACCATCGGCGGCCGGGGCGAGGTCACCAACCACACCGCCTCGCTGAGCGCGAGCTACGAGATCGATTTCTGGGGCAAGAACCGCGACGCACTGCTGGCCGCGGAAGAAACCGCGAATGCCAACCGCTTCGATCGCGATGTGGTCGCACTGACCACGCTCGCAAGTGTCGCCAATGCCTATTTCCAGGTGGTCGCGGCGCAGGAACGCATCAACATCGCGACGCGCAACATCGCCAGTGCGCAGCGCATCTTTGACGCGATCAAGGCGCGCGTCGATGCCGGCACCGGCTCCGATCTCGATCTGGCGCAACAGGAAAGCCTGCTCGCCAACCAGAAGGCATCGATTCCGCCGCTGCGGCAGGCGCTGGCGCAGAACGCGAACATCCTGGCGACGCTGGTCGCGCGTCCGCCGGAGCGTGTGCGCCTGAGCGGCGGATCGCTCGGCGCGCTTGCCATTCCCCGCGTGACGCCCGGACTGCCGTCCGAGTTGCTGACGCAGCGCCCGGACATCCGGCGTCAGGAAAACCAGCTTGCGTCGGCGACGGCAAATGTCGGTAGCGCGCGGGCACAATTTTTTCCTAGCATCCAGTTGACCGCGCAGGGCGGCTACCAGAGCGCGGCGCTGGCCGCGCTGTTCACGCCGCAGTCGGCGTTCTTCAACATGGCTGCGGGATTGACCCAGCCGATCTTCGACGCGGGCCGCATCCAGGCCAATTTCGATCTGCAGAAAGCGCGGCAGGATGAACTGCTCCAGACCTATCGCAAGACCGTGGTGTCGGCCTTCAGCGACGTGGACACCGCGCTGACCACGCTCAAGCAGGCCAACGAGCGGCTGCGGCTCCAGCGCATCGTGGTGGCGTCGTCCCGCCGGGCGTTCGAGCTGTCCGAACGGCAGCTTCGCGCCGGAACAGCCGACATCGTGACTGTGCTAAACACCCAATTGACGTTATTTCAGGCTGAAGATTCGCTGGCGCAGTTCCAGCTCGCGCGGCTGCTTGCAGTCGTAACTCTCTATCAGGCATTGGGCGGCGGTTGGTCGCCAAAGACGGAAGGGCCGGTGGATGCTCTTTAAGCCCGAGCTGAACGAAAAGGCCAAAGCGGCCGGTGAGGGCGTGGCGCGCGTGGCTTCCGGCGCGCGGCGGCGCACCGTCTCGATCGCGGTCTGGCTGCTCATCATCGGCGGCCTCGGTTACATCGCCTGGACCTATTACAAGCCGGGTCAGACCGCGACCCGCACCCGGCCCGATCAGGCGATTCCGGTGCTCGCGGCGACGCCGCGCATCGAGGACGTGCCGGTCTATCTCGACGGCGTCGGCACCGTCCGCGCGCTGAACAATGTGACCGTGCGCGCGCAGGTGAACGGCAAGCTGCTGTCGGTGAATTTCAAGGAAGGTCAGGACGTCAAAAAGGGCGACGTGCTGGCCGAGATCGATCCGGTGATCTATCAGGCGCAGTACGATCAGGCTGTCGCCAAGAAGGCGCAGGACGAGGCGACGCTCACCAACGCGCGAACGGATCTGGTGCGCTATCAGCAACTGGCGACAGCCAAGGCCGGCTCGGCGCAGCAGGCGGACACCCAGAAAGCGCTCGTTGCACAACTTGAAGCGCTGGTGAAATCCGATCAGGCGGCGATCGACAACGCGCAGGCCACGCTCGGCTACACCAAGATCATCGCCCCGCTGTCGGGCCGCGCCGGACTTCGTCAGGTCGATCAGGGCAATATCGTCCAGACCTCGGACGCGACCGGCGTCGTGGTGATCACGCAGCTGCAGCCCATCTCCATTCAGTTCAGCCTGCCGCAGCAGCAGATCGTCCGCGTCAATGCGGCGTCGGCGAAGGGACCGCTGGCAGTCGACGTGTTCGGCAACGACGGCAAGACCGTCGTGGACACCGGCACCGTGAGCGGCATCGACAATCAGGTCGATCAGACCACCGGCACCGTGAAGATCAAGGCCGAGTTTCCGAACGCCAACTTTCAGCTCTGGCCAGGACAATTCGTCAATGTCCGCCTGAAAGTGCAGACGCTGGACAAGGCTGTCGTGGTTCCGACCGCTGCGGTTCAGCGCGGTCCGGCCGGCACGTTCGTCTATGTGATCGGCAACGACGACATCGTCACCGCCAAGACCGTCAACGTCACGCTGCAAACCGAAACCAACGCCGTCATCGCATCGGGCATCACGGTCGAGGATCGCGTGGTCACCACCGGTTTCGCCAACCTGTCGGATGGCGCGAAGGTGACCATCAGCAAGGACTATCAGGCACCGACGCCGGACCTTGCGCCGCGCAAGCGCGAAGGCCGGGGGGAAAAAGGCCAGCGCGGCAACGGCGAACGGCGCAACGGTCAAAAGGAACAGGGGCAAAAAGAACAGGGGGCCTCGCCGCAAGGCGGGCAACAGCAAACGGGCGGCGGCGCGAAAGCGCCGCAATGAGCCCGGCTAAATTCGAACCTGTGAGCGCGCATCGATGAGCGTCTCGGAACCATTTATCCATCGGCCGATTGCAACGTCGCTGCTCGGCATCGCGCTTCTGATCGGCGGCGGCCTTGGATACTGGGCGTTGCCGGTATCGGCGCTGCCGCAGGTCGACTTTCCGACGGTGCAGGTGACGACGCAATTGCCGGGCGCGAGTCCCGATGTCGCCGCCTCGCTGGTGACCGCGCCGCTGGAGCGGCAACTCGGGCAGATCCCGTCACTGGTGTCGATGAACTCGGTGAGTTCGTTCGGCGTCAGCCAGATTTCATTGCAGTTCGATCTCAACCGCGACATCGACGGCGCAACGCAGGACGTGCAGGCAGCGATCAACGCCGCGGCAGGCGTGCTGCCGAAGAACCTGCCGTATCCGCCGACCTACGCGAAGGTCAATCCGGCCGACGCGCCAGTCATGACGCTCGCCATGACGTCGGAGACCTCGTCGCTGCGCGCGATGAGCGACATCGCCGACACCATGATGGCGCAGCGCCTTGCGCAGATTTCCGGCGTCGGCCGCGTCTCCATTCTCGGCGGATTGAAGCCCGCGGTTCGCGTGCAGGCCGATCTCGCGAGACTCTCCGCCTACGGCATCTCGATGGAGGATCTGCGCACGGCCATTGCCGGTGCGAACGTGTCCGGGCCGAAGGGCTCGCTCGACGGCGCGCAGCAGGCCTACACCATTGCGGCCAACGATCAGATCGCCACCGCCGACGCCTACAAGCCCATCATCATCGCCTATCGCAACGGCTCGCCCGTGACCATCGGCGATGTCGCCCGGATCATCGACGGTCTGGAGAACGAGAAGACCGGCGCCTGGTATCAAGGCAAGCCTGCGGTCGTCATCGAGATCCAGCGCCAGCCCGGCGCCAACGTCATTGAGGTGGTGCGGCAGATCCGCGAAGAGATTCCGAAACTCCAGAAGGCCGTTCCCGCCGGCGTGGACTTGACCGTGGTCAGCGACCGCACCGTCACCATTCGGGCATCTGTTCACGACGTGCAGTTCACGCTGGTGCTGAGCGTCGCACTCGTCACACTGGTGGTGCTGATCTTCCTGCGCTCGCTGCGCGCGACGCTGATCGCGGGCGTGGCGCTGCCGCTGTCGCTGATCACCAGTTTCGGCGTGATGTACTTCGCCGGTTTCAGCCTCGACAATCTTTCATTGATGGCGCTGACCATCGGTACCGGCTTCGTGGTCGACGACGCCATCGTGATGATCGAGAACATCGTTCGTCACATGGAGAACGGCGAGAGCGCGATGGAGGCGTCGCTAAAGGGCGCGAGCGAAATCGGCTTCACCGTGATCTCGCTGACCGTCTCGCTGATCGCGGTGTTCATTCCGCTGCTGTTCATGTCGGGCCTTGTCGGGCGAATGTTCCGGGAGTTCGCGCTGACGCTCACAATTGCCGTTGTCACATCGATGGTCGTGTCGCTGACGCTGACGCCGATGATGTGCTCGCGGCTGCTGAAGATGCACCACGAGGAATTCAGGGTGCCGGGTCTGGCCACGGTCAGCGGCTGGATCGACAAGATGGTCGATTTCTATCACCGGACGCTGCTCTCGGTGCTCCGGCATCAGCGCGCGACGCTGGTGGTGACGTTTCTCACGATCATCGCGACGCTCGCGTTGTACGTGGTCGCGCCGAAAGGCTTCCTGCCGTTGCAGGATACGGCGTCGATCACAGCGGTCACCGAGGCCGGTCCGGAGGTCTCGTTCACGGATATGCGCCTGCGGCAGACGCAGGTCGCCGACGCCATCAAGGCCGATCCCGACATCACCGGCGTGGTGTCCGTGATCGGCGCAGGTTCGGTGAACCCGACCACCAATGTCGGGCGTCTCGTCCTGACGCTGAAGCCGCGCGGCGAACGCAAGACCGACATCGCCGTGGTCGTGAACCGGTTGAAGGAGCGGGTGGCGTCCATTCCTGGCATGACCGTCTATTTCCAGGCGGTGCAGGACATCCAGATCAGCACGCGGGCCAGCCGGTCGCAATATCAGTACACATTGACCGCGACGGACGCGCCGTCCGTCATCGAATGGTCGAACAAGCTCGTGCAGGAGATGCGGCGCGATCCGATGTTCCGCGACGTGTCGTCTGACGGCCAGGAAGGCGGACTTCGCGCTCTGGTCAATATCAACCGCCAGCGCGCGGGCCAGCTCGGCGTCTCGGTGCAGGCCGTCAACGATACGCTGAACGACGCCTTCAGCCAGCGTCAGATCTCGACGATTTTCGGTCAGGCCAACCAGTACCGTGTCGTGCTCGAGGCCATGCCGGAATATCAGCGCGATCCGTCCGTGCTGTCGAAACTGTATGTGCCGGGCGCGGCCGGGGCCTCGGGCGCGCCGAACGCGCAGGTGCCGATCGACGCGGTCGCCAGCATCGTGCGCACCACCGCGCCGCTGTCGATCTCGCATCAGTCGCAGTTTCCGGCGGTGTCGCTGTCGTTCAATCTCGCGCCGGGCGAAGCGCTCGGCAATGCAGTCGAGAAGGTGGCCGAGATCGAAGCCCGGATCGGGATGCCCGGCAACATCGTCGGTCTTTATTCGGGCGATGCGGCTGAATTCGCAAAGTCGCTGTCCGGACAGCCGTGGCTGATCCTGGCCGCGCTGGTCACGATCTACATCGTGCTCGGCGTGCTGTACGAAAGCTACGTCCATCCCGTCACCATTCTGTCGACGCTGCCGTCCGCCGGTGTCGGCGCAATTCTGGCTCTGATGCTGTGCGGACAGGATCTGTCGGTGATCGGCCTGATCGGCATCATTCTCCTGATGGGCATCGTCAAGAAGAACGCGATCATGATGATCGACTTCGCGCTTGAGGCTGAGCGCCATCGCGGCATGTCGGCCTACGACGCCATCGTGCAGGCGTGCCTCCTGCGTTTCCGCCCGATCATGATGACAACGCTGGCGGCGCTGTTCGGCGCGCTGCCGCTGGCGCTTGAAAGCGGAACGGGTTCGGAATTACGGTTCCCGCTCGGCGTATCGATCATCGGCGGATTGATCGTGTCGCAAATCCTCACGCTCTACACCACTCCCGTCATCTATCTCGCGCTCGACCGGATCAATCGCCGGATCGAAGCTGCGGTGCCGCCTGACGAGTCCGGCAAGCCGTCGCCTCCGATCGCGGGAGCCACCGAGGGGGTGCAATAAGATGGCATCGCTCTCCGAACCATTCATCAGGCGGCCGGTTGGCACCACACTGCTGGCCATCGGCCTGTTTCTGGTGGGGGCGGTCGCCTACAAGTTCCTGCCGGTCGCAAGCATTCCGTCCGTCGACTTCCCGTCGATCCGCGTCTCTGCATCGCGCCCCGGTGCCGATCCCACCATCATGGCCTCGACCGTCGCAGCTCCATTGGAGCGGCGGCTCGGTGAAATCGCCGGCATCGACCAAATCACGTCCACCAGTTCGCTCGGCTCGACCAACATCTCGCTGCAATTCGCCATCGGCCGCAACATCGACCGCGCCGCGCGCGACGTGCAGGCCGCGATCAATGCGTCGCTCGCGGACCTTCCGACCGACCTGCCGACGCTGCCACGATTCAGAAAAGCCAATCCCGCAGCGTCGCCAGTGTTGATCATCGCGCTGACCTCGAAGACCATGCTGTCGAGCGCGATCTACGACGTCGCGGACACCGTGATTGCCCAGCGTATTTCGCAGGTGCCGGGTGTCGGCGAAGCGACGGTCAGCGGCGCGGATCAGCCGGCAGTCCGCATCCAGCTCAATCCCGGCGCGTTGTCCACGGCGGGCATCGCCAGCGACGATGTTCGTCAGGCCATCGTCAGTGCCAACGCCATCGGGCCGGTCGGTGCGTTCAACGGCCCGGTTCTCGGCGAGACCATCGCGACCAATCCGCAGATGCGCACCGCCGCGCAGTTCCGCGACATTGTCATTAAAAGCGCGAGCGGCAACTTCGTGCGGCTCGCCGACGTGGCCGACGTCTCCGACGCGACCCGCAACAGCCGTTCGTTCGCATGGTTCAACAAGCAGCCGGCGGTTTTGATCACGGTGACGAAGCAGCAGGACGCCAACGTCATCGAGACGGTGGACCGCGTGAAGGAGCTGCTGCCGGAACTGAAGCAGTGGATTCCGGGCGGGATCGACATCTCGATCCTGTCGGACCGCACCGGAACGATCCGGGCCAATGTCGAGGACATGGAGTGGACGCTCGGGGCCACAGCGCTGCTGGTGATGCTCGTGGTGTTCGTGTTCGTCCGCCGCACGACGCCGACCATCGCGGCCGGGATTTCGGTGCCGCTGGCCTTGGCGGGCACCTGCGCGCTGATGTGGGTCGCGGGCTTCTCGATCAACAATCTTTCATTGATGGCGCTGGTGGTGTCGGTCGGTTTCGTGGTCGACGACGCCATCGTCATGATCGAGAACATGTACCGCAATCTCGAGGAGGGCATGAAGCCCTATCAGGCGGCGCTGCTCGGCGCGAAGCAGATCGGCTTCACGGTGCTGTCGATCAGCGTATCGCTGGTGGCGGCGTTCACGCCGCTGATTTTCATGGAAGGCATCATCGGGCGGCTGTTCCGCGAGTTCTCACTCACGCTGACGTTCGCCATTCTGGTGTCGATGGTGGTGTCGCTGACGGTCACGCCGATGATCTGCGCGCACTACATCAAGAGCACGATCTCGCCGGACGCCACGCGGTTCGATCGCGTGGTCGAAGGCAGCCTGTCGGCCATCGTGCGGTTCTATGAGCGAACCCTGCGCGTGGTGCTGCGGTTTCCTTTTCTGACGCTGCTGGTGTTCTTCGCGACCATCGCGCTCACGGTCACGCTTTATATCAAGATGCCGAAGGGGTATTTCCCGCAGGACGACAGCGGTCTCGTGATCGGATCGACGCGCGCATCGCCGGATGTGTCGTTTCAGGCCATGCTCGGTCTGCAACAGCAGATCGCGGACATCGTTGTCGCGGACCCCGCCGTCGACGGCGTGGGATCGAGCATCGGCGGCACCAGCGGTTTCGGCGGCAACAATACCGGACGCATGTTCATCAGCCTCAAATCGCCGGACGAGCGGGGCGGATTGAGCACGCAGGACGTCATCGATCGCCTCAGGCGGAAACTGGGCTCGGTGCCGGGCATCCGGCTGTTCATGTTCGCGGCGCAGGATCTGCGCGCCGGCGGGCGGCAGAGCGACTCCGACTATCAATACACGCTCATCAGTTCCGATCTCGATTTGCTGGCCAAGTGGGCGCCGATTGTCGCCAAGAAAATGGAAGATGTGCAGGGCATCACCGACGTCTCCAGCGACCGTCAGGCCGGCGGACTTGCGCTGAACCTGTCGATCGACCGTCAGAAGGCGGCAAGCCTCGGCGTTCAGGCTCAGGACATCGATAATGCGCTGAACAACGCATTCTCGCAGCGGCAGATCTCCACCATCTACACGCAGCGAAACCAGTATCAGATCATTCTGGAGGTCGATCAGCGGTTGCAGGGCGATCCGTCATCGCTGGACAAGATCTTTGTCGCCGGTGCGGGCGATGCGCAGGTGCCGCTGTCCGCCGTGGTGAAGATGGAGCGCGGGCTGTCGCCGCTGTCGGTCTATCATCAGGCCTCGTTCCCCTCGAACACGATCTCGTTCAACGTGCTGCCCAACGTGCCGTTGCAAACCGCGACCGACAACATCACGCGCGCGGTCGAGGAATTGCACATGCCCGAAGGCATCCGCGGCGAATTCGCGGGCAATGCCGCCGACAGCCAGAAAACCGCGAACCGTCAGCCGCTGCTCATTCTCGGCGCGCTGATCGCCGTCTATATCGTGCTCGGCGTGCTGTACGAGAGCCTCGCGCATCCGCTGACCATCATCTCGACATTGCCGCCGGCCGGGCTTGGCGCGCTGCTCGCCTTGCAGATCACCAACACGCCGCTGACGGTGATCGCCTTCATCGGCATCATTCTTCTGATCGGCATCGTGAAGAAGAACGGCATCATGATCGTCGACTTCGCTCTTGAAGGCGAACGGCAGCGAGGTCTGTCGTCCGAGGAATCGATCTTCGAGGCCAGTCTGGCGCGCTTCCGCCCGATCCTGATGACCACGATGGCGGCGCTGCTCGCCGCTGTGCCGCTGGTGATTGCGACAGGGCCGGGGACCGAACTGCGCAGGCCGCTCGGTATCACCATCATCGGCGGGCTCATCGTCTCGCAAATCCTGACGCTCTACACGACGCCGGTGATCTACCTGCTGATCGACCGGCTGCGGGGCCGGGAGAGACCCAGGCCGCTGCCCGCGACGGCGCCCGCCGAATAATCGCGGCGGTGCACATGCTGGGGGAACTTTGGAGTTCCCTTGGCGTTGTCGGGCATGAATAAGCCGCCAATACAGGATGTTGCCGCCGAAAACGGACAATCAGTCGAGCCTCCGCCGCCCGAAATCCTTGAACCCGATCCCGAACTGTCGCCCGAAGAAGCCGAGGAGATCAGACGCGATTATCTGCTGACGCGGTTCTGGATCAGCGCGCGCGGATTTTGGGGGAAGAACGGCGGCAGACTGAGTTGGGCTCTCTCGGGCGGGCTGCTGGCGCTTATCGTCATTCAGATCGCTTTCCAGTACGGCATCAACGTCTGGAACAGGGCGATCTTCGACGCCATCGAGAAGAAGGACGCCGGTCAGGTTTTTCATCTGACCGCGCTGTTCTTCCCGCTGGCCGTCGGCAGCATCGTGGTTGGCGTCACGCAGGTCTTCGCGCGCATGACGATCCAGCGCCGCTGGCGCGCGTGGCTGACGAATTCCGTCGTCTCCCGCTGGCTCACGAACGGTCGCTATTACCAGCTCAATCTGGTCGGCGGCGATCACGAGAATCCGGAATACCGCATCGCCGAGGATCTGCGCGTCGCCACCGACGCGCCGGTCGATTTTGCCGCCGGCGTAACGCAGGCGTTTCTCTCGGCAACCACGTTCATCATCGTGCTGTGGACGATCGGCGGCGCGCTGACACTGTCGGTCGCGGGCAGCACGATCATCATTCCCGGCTTTCTCGTCGTCGCGGCGATTATCTATGCAGTGATCGCGAGCGGTTCGATGATGGTCATCGGCCGGAATTTCGTCGCTGTCTCCGAAGGCAAGAACCAGGCGGAGGCCGAGTATCGCTACGCCCTGACGCGCGTGCGCGAGAATGGCGAGAGTATCGCGTTGCTGGGCGGCGAGGAAGAGGAACGCTCAGGGATCGACAAATCGCTGACCAACGTCCTGAAGCAATGGGCGAGGCTCTGCGGCCAGCACATGCGCACCACGGTCGTGTCGCAGGGATCGAGCCTGATCGCGCCGGTGATCCCGATCCTGCTCTGCGCGCCGAAATTCCTCGAGGGCAGCATGTCGCTCGGGCAGGTCATGCAAGCCGCGTCCGCGTTCACCATCGTTCAGCATGCCTTCGGCTGGCTGGTGGACAACTATCCGCGCCTTGCCGAGTGGAACGCGGGTGCGCGCCGGATCGCTTCCCTGATGATGTCGCTCGACGGGCTTGAGCGCGCCGAGCTTGGCGAGGGTCACAACCGGATCAAGCGCGGCGAGACCACCGGCACGGCAGCGCTGCGCCTCAACGACCTGTCGGTGACGCTCGATGACGGCACTGCCGTCGTCGGCCAGTCGGAAATTTTAATCGAACCGGGCGAGCGGGTTCTGGTGGCGGGTGAATCCGGCACCGGCAAAAGCACGCTGGTGCGCGCCATCGCCGGGCTCTGGCCGTGGGGCGACGGCAGTGTCGACTTTCACCCCGACCGCCGCATGTTCATGCTGCCGCAGAAACCCTATGTGCCGTCGGGATCGCTGCGGCGCGCGGTGGCGTATCCAGGAGCGGCGGAGGACTGGACCATCGAGCAAATGGGCGAGGCGCTCGACAAGGTCGGTCTCGCGCATCTCAAGGAGAAGATCGAGGACGAGGCGCCGTGGGACCAGACGTTGTCCGGCGGCGAGAAACAGCGTCTGGCCTTCGCGCGTCTGCTTCTGCATCGGCCCGACATCATCGTGCTCGATGAAGCGACCTCCGCGCTGGACGCGCGCGGGCAGGACAGGATGATGGAATTGCTCAACGAGGAACTGCAGGACGCGACCATCATCAGTGTCGCGCATCGCGCCGAACTGGAGGCGTTTCACTCGCGGAAGATCACGCTCGAACGCCGCAAGGGCGGAGCCAAGCTCGTGAGCGACATCGATCTGATCCCGCGCGGGGGACGCCGGCGTCTGCTGGGCCGCTGGCTGCGTGGGCGCGCCGCGCCTCCGCCGAAGCAGGCGGCCTGATGGGCCGCGAGCGACTTGCCGGTTGCTGCCGTCCGGCGCGGGGCGTATAGCCGGACATATGTCCAAAACACTCGCCAAAAAACCCGCCAAAGCCGCGTCGCCAGCAGAGGCCGTCATCGAGATCGAAGGCTGCGAGCGCTGCGGCAAGCCGCTGCCGCTGTGCATTTGCGACAGCGTGGAGCCGATCGCCAACAAAATCGAACTGCTGATCCTGCAACATCCGCAGGAGCAGGACAGGGCGCTTGGCACCGGGCGGCTGGCCGCGATGCATTTCACGAAAGCCACCCACAAGATCGGGCTGTCGTGGCCGAGCCTGTCCAAGGCGCTCGGCCGCACCGTCGACCCGCAGGACTGGGCGATCCTCTATCTTGGCTCGGTGAAACTCGCGGACCTCGACACCGAGCGCGATCTGGTCGTCGTCAATCGCAAGGGTGAACTTGAGGACAACCAGCGCGCGATCCTGAAAGACATCGAAGGCATCGTGCTGCTCGACGGCACATGGAGCCAGGCCAAGGCCTTGTGGTGGCGCAATGCGTGGATGCTGAAATGCCGCCGCATCATTCTCGGACCGAAGCAGCCCTCGCTGTACGGCAAGCTGCGCAAGGAACCGCGCAGCGACGGTCTGTCGACCATCGAGGCGGCGGGCATGGTGCTCGGCAGGCTCGAGGGACGTGGCAACATTGAGGCGACGCTCAACGCCACTTTTCAGCGAATGCTGGCGCAATACCGCGCGGTGCAGGCGACCATGCCGGAACTGGCGCCCAAGCCGCGGCCGAAGCGCGACTACCGGCGTCCGGAAAACCGTCGCGGCAAGGCGAAAGCGGCGTTCTAGACGCGCGTTAGATGCTGGTAAGTGATTGAATTTGTTTGGCTCCCCGGGCTGGATTCGAACCAGCGACCATTCGATTAACAGTCGAATGCTCTACCACTGAGCTACCGAGGAATACTGCTGAAGCAGCAATGGGGCGGCATATAACAAAGGCCCCGAGTCTTGCAAAGCGGAAATCGCTGAAAAACGAAGGCCGTGACTAATAGATTGTTTTCTCGGACTTAAGAGAAAACTGGAGGCCACGACCGGAATTGAACCGGTGTACACGGTTTTGCAGACCGTTGCGTAACCACTCCGCCACGTGGCCCCTTGCGGCGCAACTCTTATAGACAATCAACCAGTTGGGCAACACGTCGCCACGGAGTTGCCTTGCGGCCGGGCAAGGTCGTTCATAGGTCATCTTGAACGGGCCCCAAGCGGTGCGCGGGCAGGAACAAGGCGGTTTGACGTGAGCGCTGAAGCGAAGGCCGAACTCGACCGCCATTTCGAGTGGATCGCGCAAAAACTTCCCGACAAGGGTGGCCGTTTCGTGCGCTGGCTTCGCGAGCCGTCGTCGCGCCTCGTGCGCATTCCTCTTGCCTTGCTTCTGATTCTCGGCGGCATTTTCAGCATTCTGCCGATCCTCGGCCTCTGGATGCTGCCGCTCGGACTGCTGCTGATCGCGCAGGATGTTCCGTTTCTCCAGTTGCCGCTCGCCAATATGCTGGGATGGATCGAGCGCAAGTGGATGGGCCGCAAAGACGCGTCCAACACCGATTCCAAAGACTGACGGTCGTTCCGCAAGGACATCGAATGGGCACGCCGCTCGATATCATCGTTCCTGTCCTGATGGGCGCGGCATTGCTCTGGTGGATCGGGCGCGGCATGGGCGGACGGGCGATGCTGATCGCCACCGCCGTGACGCTTGCTGTGATCGTCGCGGTGCTGCTGGTTCAGAACGCGGGCTGGGGCTGATACTAGTTCTTGCCGGTGTTGCTCGCCGCGATCACCTTCAGCAAATCCGCCGCCGGGTATCCGCTGCGATGCATGGTGCACAGCACGTCGATCATCTGATCGCTTGGCTGATCGGACGACGACAACGCCGCGCGCACCTCGGGCGGCAGATCGTCGAATTCCAGCATCTGCCGCCGGACGTTTGAAAGTCCGCTCGCGGACAGTCCGCCGCTGTCAGACGCCAAAACTTGATCGCTTTGTTTGCGCCGGTCGCCGGTCATTTGCAAAACGCTTCATTTAAACGTGTTGGCCGCCACGTCATAGGTCCAGGTGAGGTGACCGTTGGTGAAGACGATGGAGCGAAATCCGAGATCGCGCGCCTTGTTGAAGATCTTGCCGGACTCCGCGAGATTGAGAACCGTCGGCCGGTCCATCTTGAAATACTTGTAGCTCAAAACCGTTTCGCGTTCGCCCGAGGTGGCGATGTCCATCGCAAGTCCCCGGCGCAGCATCTGCTTGCGCGTCGTGACCGCGAATTGCTTGCGGCCATCGACATTGCCCGCAAGCGCATCGAGCTTCGCGCTGATGTTTTTCGTCGCGCCGAGCTTGCGGATGTAGTCGCGCTCGTTCTTCTGCATTGCCGCCAGCAGCTTTTTCGCGCGCGGGGCCTCCGGCGCGGTGTCGTCGATGGCCTTGAGATCGGCTTTCGCGGCATAATAGTCGGCGAGTGCCGGAAGCTTCTGCCCGCGCCTGGCGGAATAGTCGGTCAGCGCCTTCATGACGGCGGCGGCGCGGTCGATGACTTTCTTGCGTTTCGGCGCGGGCTGATCCGTGGACGCCGCCGTTGCGGGACCGGCGCTCTGGGCGGGCGCGGCTGCAATGCCTGCGCACATCAGCAACGCGGCCAGCGGCAGAGCACGCAGGATCGCGCACAACCGGAAACGGGCAGGGCGCCCTGTCATATTGCCAGTCATATGCCCCATATTCGATGGCCCCGGGATGTCGTCACCGTCACGGTTTCATATCACAGCCAGACTTGCATCGCGCGCTGCCTTGCAGCAAATATGGACCGCGCCGGCCGATCGCGGCCGGATCGATGTTCGTTTCTTCCAGACCATGTCTAGAGGTTGCTCCATGTCAGATTTTAAAACCTCTCGGCAGAATATGGTCGACTGTCAGGTGCGTCCGAGCGACGTGACCGACTTGCGGATCATCGATGCGATGCTCGCGGTCCCGAAAGAGACGTTCGTGCCGGAGGGCAAGCGCCCCATTGCCTATCTGGACCTCGACATCGACGTCGCGGCGGACGGCCGGGCCAAACGCCATCTGATCAAGCCCGCAGTACTCGCGAAAATGCTTCAGGCCGCCGCAATCACCGAGAACGACCGCGTGCTGGTGGTCGGCTGCGCCACCGGCTATTCGGCGGCCGTCATTGCCCATCTCGCCAGGGAAGTCGTCGCCACCGAGCCGGATTCGGCGCTGGCGGCCACGGCGAAAGCCAATTTGGCGGGCCTTGGACTGACCAATGCGACCGTCACCGCCGCGGAGCCTGCCGCGGGCGACTCCGCCCATGGGCCCTATGACGTCATTGTTCTCGACGGCGCCACCGAGATCGAGCCGCAGCGGCTGTACGAGCAGCTCAAGATGGGCGGACGGCTGGTCGGGGTGTTCGCCGCCAACCAGCCCCCAAGGGCGACCCTGGTCGCACGGTCACCGGCCGACTTCGGCAGCCGGGTGCTGTTTGACGCGTCCGCGCCGGTTTTACCGGGTTTGGAACGCCTCCCGGCGTTCACTTTCTAGGACCGTTTTCCTGTCCATTGGGCAGGTGTGGCCGCAATGTCCCATATGGACTGTTTCGTTTGCGGCGCGGCGCGGGGGGTTTCACCCGGGACTTGCGATGCATAGACTGACTGGGGAAGGGCTCTGCCCGACTCACGTTACCCGGTTTACGCGCCTCACATGGCGAGCAAAAACCGGTTTGGGGA
The DNA here is from genome assembly GCF_059419985.1 of Afipia sp. GW821-FHT04G03. Taxonomy (NCBI): domain Bacteria; kingdom Pseudomonadati; phylum Pseudomonadota; class Alphaproteobacteria; order Hyphomicrobiales; family Nitrobacteraceae; genus Afipia; species Afipia sp. GW821-FHT04G03. The sequence continues at coordinate 458,290 of NZ_JBWKSV010000001.1, forward strand.
CAAATGAATGCAAGCTAGGTATCGGATGAAGCTCAGCGTGGGCGTTGCTCTCGCGGCTCTCTTGATGGGTTCCGTCATGACAACTCCCGTCATGGCCGACACAATCGAGGCCGCGCTCGTTCGCGCGTATCAAAACAATCCACAATTGAACGCACAGCGAGCGTCCGTCCGTGCCACTGACGAGAACGTGCCTCAGGCGCTGTCCGGTTATCGTCCGAAGGTCGCCGTCACCGCGAGCGCCGGAACCCAGTACACCGATACCCAGACCAACACGCAGACCAGCGGACGTTTGAGCGAGGTCGGCATCAACGGCGTGAACGCGCCGCGCTCGGTCGGTGCGACCATCACACAGACGCTGTTCAATGGCGGCCAGACCGCCAACCGCACGCGCGCTGCTGAAAGTCAGGTCTCCGCCGCGCGGGAAGGCTTGCGCGTTCTCGAGCAGACCGTGCTGTTCGCCGCCGCGACGATCTACATGGATTATCTGCGCGACTCGGCCATCGTTGAAGTTCAGAAGAGCAACACGCGGGTGCTGGAGCAGACGCTCAAGCAGACCCGGGATCGTTTCAATGTCGGCGAAGTCACGCGCACCGACGTCGCGCAATCCGAAGCTCAGCTTGCGGCGGGCCGGACTCAGCTTCTGACGGCTGAATCCAACCTCACCACCACACGCGCGAATTTCCGCCGCATCATCGGCAACGATCCGGGCACACTCGCGGCGGGATCGCCGGTCGATCGCTTCCTGCCGACCACGCTGGCGGCGGCCGTTGATCGCGGATTGCTGGAAAATCCGAACGTCACTGCCGCCATGTACGGCATCGACGTGAGCTTCCTTCAGGTGAAGGTCAACGAAGGCGCGCTGTTCCCGACCGTGACCCTTCAGGGCAGCGTGCAGCAATCCTATGAAAGCTCGCTGGTGTCGTACCGCGCGTTCGGCGCGTCCGCCGTCGCCCAGTTGACGGTTCCGGTTTATCAGGGCGGCGCGGAATACGCGCTGATCCGGCAGTCGAAAGAATCGCTCGCGCAGCAGCGCCTCAACCTTGAACAGGTCCGCGACCAGACCCGCGCCACTGTCGCGCAGGCGTGGGGCCAGCTCGTCGCCGGCAAGGCGCAGGTGTCGTCGGCGCAGGCGCAGGTGACCGCGTCCGAAATCGCGCTGAACGGCGTTCGCGAAGAAGCGCGGGTGGGACAGCGCACCACGCTCGACGTCCTCAACGCGCAACAGGCGCTGGTGAATGCGCGCGTCGCGCTGGTGACAGCGCAGCACGATCGCGTGGTTGCATCTTACAGCGTGCTGAATTCAATCGGCCGCCTGTCGCCAAGCGTGCTGAACCTGCCGACCAACGTCTACGATCCGAGCGTCCACTATCATCAGGTTCGCGATAGCTGGGCCGGCGTCCGGACTCCCGACGGCCGCTGAGAGCGGTCCGGTCGTAACATTCGCCTCCCGCTTCGGCGGTAGGGTTTTCCGGGTGTTCGACTCCAGAGACCGACGGTTCGCCGGTCTCTCACACGCAACTCCATCAGCGCTGTGATCAACCGGCCCGGTTCATCGGCCGTTGCTTGCAATCAATTGTTGCCATGACATACCGTTCTGAAGGATCGCAAAGCGATTCGTGGACGGTGGTGTGCGGCTTTTGCCATGTCTCAGGACGGCATGTCCCTCAGGATGAACTGGTAGCCGATGATGTGGAGTCGGAAATGACGCAACCGGCGAAGACGCAAGAGCCCTCGATGGAGGAGATTCTGGCGTCGATCAGGCGCATCATTTCCGATGACGAGGCCAAGCCTGCAGCTGGAAGCGCGGCAGCGGCTGCGCCCGCAGCGACTCCTGCCGCACCTCCGGCAGCGCCGCCGAAAATGGACACGCCAAAAACCGAAGTTCCCAAAGCCGAGATGGCGCGCCCGGCGGCGGCTGCCCTGCGGCCGGCGATGACGGGTATTCCGCCGTCCAAGGTCGTGCCGGCCCGGCCTCCCGCTGCGGCGGCTCCTGCGCCGGCAAAGAACAGCCAGGCCGAAATCGATGCGATGATGGCGAGTTTCGATGCGCCTGCACCAGCGCCCGCCGCTCCGGCAAAGATCGAGGAACCGGAAGACGACGCCGACGTGTTCGAATTGACCGAACAGATGGCGATGCCGGCAGCGCCTCCGCCGGACTTCAACAAGATAGACCCCGAAGACGACGATCTGGAATTCACCGAAGCCCCCATGGTCCAGACCTCGACCCACCGCTCTCCGATCATGGATCCGCCGGCCTTTGCCGCGGCGCAGCCGCGTGAAATGCCTGCGCCGCAGATCCTGTCGGGTTCGACGGTGTCGGCTGTGGAATCGGCATTCAACTCGCTGGCCGCGACCGTCCTGAGCAACAACGCCCGGACCCTTGAGGACCTCGTCAAGGAAATGCTGCGGCCGATGCTGAAATCATGGCTGGACGACAATCTGCCCAATCTGGTGGAGCGGATCGTCAAGGCCGAGATCGAGCGGGTCTCCCGCGGCCGCTGATCCGGCCGATCTGCCCTCCATTTTGAAGTGTTGACTTGGCGCGTGCTGGGAGCTTTCTAGCGCGTGCCTTTTCCTTTTGATTGCAGCGTGATGATCGAGAAAAACTACCAGCCCGCCGAGATCGAGAACCGTATTGCCCGCGCGTGGGAAGACGCCGGCGCGTTCAAGGCCGGACGGCCCGAGCGGCAGGACGCCGAGCCTTTCACGATCGTCATTCCGCCGCCGAACGTCACCGGCTCGCTGCACATGGGCCACGCGCTGAACAACACGCTGCAGGACATCCTGTGCCGGTTCGAGCGGATGCGCGGCCGCGACGTGCTGTGGCAGCCCGGCACCGATCACGCCGGTATCGCGACACAGATGGTGGTCGAGCGGCAGTTGATGGAACGGCAGGAGCCGGGCCGCCGCGACATGGGCCGCGCCAAGTTTCTCGAGCGCGTGTGGCAATGGAAGGCCGAGTCGGGCGGGGTCATCGTCAATCAGTTGAAGCGCCTCGGCGCATCCTGCGACTGGTCGCGCGAACGCTTCACCATGGACGAGGGGCTGTCGCGCGCCGTCGCGAAAGTGTTCGTCGAACTCCACGCGCAGGGCCTGATCTACAAGGACAAGCGCCTTGTGAACTGGGACCCGAAGCTGCTCACCGCGATCTCGGATCTCGAAGTGCAGCAGATCGAGGTCAAGGGCCACCTCTGGCACCTGCGCTATCCGCTGGAAGGCAAACAGTTCAATCCCGAGGACGCATCCACCTTCATCGTGGTCGCCACCACGCGGCCCGAGACCATGCTCGGCGATACCGCCGTCGCGGTGAATCCCGAAGACGACCGTTACAGGCATCTCGTCGGCAAGAAGGTCGTGCTGCCGCTGGTCGGCCGCCTGATCCCAATCGTCGCCGATGACTATTCCGATCCCGAGAAAGGTTCGGGCGCGGTGAAGATCACGCCGGCGCACGACTTCAACGACTTCGAGGTCGGCCGCCGTCACAGCCTGCCGTCGATCAGCGTGCTCGATCAGGAAGCGCGGATGTCGCTCTCGGGCAACGAGGACTATCTGCGCGGGCTTCCGGAAGCCGCATTGATCTTTGCCGAAGAACTCGACGGCAAGGACCGCTTCGCCGCGCGCAAACTCATCGTCGCCAAGCTGGAAGAGGCCGGCTTCCTCGAGAAGATCGAACCCAACACCCACATGGTTCCGCACGGCGACCGTTCGAACGTCGTCATCGAGCCGTACCTGACCGACCAGTGGTATGTCGACGCCAAGACTCTTGCCGCGCCTGCGATTGCAGCGGTGCGCAGCGGCGAGACCACGTTCGTGCCGAAGAACTGGGAAAAGACCTACTTCGAGTGGATGGAGAATATCCAGCCGTGGTGCATCTCGCGCCAGCTCTGGTGGGGCCATCAGATTCCGGCCTGGTACGGACCGGATGGCAAGGTGTTCGTCGCCGAGACCGAAGACGAAGCGGTCGGCAAGGCGCTCGGCTATTACGTCGAGCAGGGCGTCATCACGGCGGAGCAGGGCGACGCCATGGCGCGCGATCCCGCCAGACGCGAGGGCTTCATCACCCGCGACGAGGACGTGCTCGACACCTGGTTCTCGTCGGCGCTCTGGCCGTTCTCGACGCTCGGCTGGCCGGACAGCGACGTCGATGTGAAACGCTACTATCCGACCAACGTGCTGGTGACGGGCTTCGACATCATCTTCTTCTGGGTCGCCCGGATGATGATGATGGGAATGCACTTCATGAAGGACGTGCCGTTCCCGACGGTCTACATCCACGCCCTCGTCCGCGACGAGAAGGGCGCGAAGATGTCGAAGTCGAAAGGCAACGTCATCGACCCGCTGCATCTGATCGACGACTACGGCGCCGACGCGCTGCGTTTCACGCTGGCCGCGATGGCGGCGCAGGGCCGCGACATCAAGCTCTCGACCCAGCGCGTCGAAGGCTATCGCAACTTCGCGACCAAGCTGTGGAATGCGTCGCGCTTTGCCGAGATGAACGGCTGCGCGCTGGTCGCAGGTTTCGATCCGGCCAACAGCAAGGAAACGCTCAACCGCTGGATCGCGCACGAGACCGCGCGCGCCACGCGCGAAGTCACCGAAGCGATTCAGGCCTATCGGTTCAACGACGCGGCGGGCATCATGTATCGCTTCGTCTGGAACGTGTATTGCGACTGGTATCTCGAACTCGCAAAGCCCGTCTTGATGGGCGCGGATTCACCGGCCAAGGCCGAAACGCAGGCCAGCATCGCCTGGGCGCGCGACGAGATCCTCAAGCTGCTGCATCCGTTCATGCCGTTCCTCACGGAAGAACTCTGGGCCGTGACCGAGACACGCGACGGTTTGCTGGCGCTGGCGCAGTGGCCGCTGAAGGCACAGGCTGCGCCGATCATCGAACCGGCAATGTCCGGCGATCCGCTGGCCATGCCGGTGATCATTTCACCGGAGGTCGAACAGTTCAGCGATCCGGCCGCGGAGTCGGAAATCGGCTGGCTGACCGAACTCGTCTCGTCGATCCGGTCGGTGCGCGCGGAAATGAACATTCCGCCCGCGACGCTGTTTCCGCTCGTGCTGGTGGGCGCGTCCGCCGACATCAAGTCGCGCGCGGAGCGCTGGAGCGACGTGATGAAGCGCCTTGCGCGGCTCGGTGACATTTCGTTTGCCGATCGCGCGCCGGACGGCTCGGTTCAACTGCTGGTGCGTGGCGAGGTAGCCGCGATCCCGCTGAAGGGCGTGATCGATCTTGGCGCGGAAAAAATCCGCCTCGACAAGGCGCTCGCGCAGGCCGATGCGGACATCAAGCGTGTCGACGCCAAGCTTGGCAACGAGAAGTTCGTCGCCAACGCGCCGGAAGAAGTCATCGACGAACAGCGTGAGAAGCGCGACGAGGCGGAAGCCCGCAAAGCGAAAATTCTCGAAGCGCTGGAGCGGCTCAAAGGCGCTGCATGATGTTGCAGCGGTCATCCTCGTTCGGTTCGCTCGTTCTCCTTTGGCTCGCCGGAAACGGGCTGCGGCTGACGATTCTCGCCGTTCCGCCGGTCCTTGCGCTCATCATTCTGGATCTCAAGCTGTCCGGCACCCAGGTCGGTATCCTGAATGCGATCCCGGTTTTCCTGTTCGCGCTGGCCGCAGTGCCCGGCTCGCTCCTGATTGCGCGCGTGGGCGCCGTGCCGGCGCTGATCATCGGACTCTTGATAGCGGCGGCGGGGTCGGCGTTGCGCGGCGTCGCATACGACACCTCCGTGCTTTATGTCGCAACGGTCATCATGGCCGCGGGCATCGCGGTCATGCAGCCTGCGTTGCCGCCGACGGTGCGGCAGTGGGTGCCGGACAGGATCGGCTTCGCTACGGCGGTCTATACCAACGGCCTGCTGTGCGGCGAAATCTTCCCCGTCCTGTTCGCGGCCGTTATCCTGCCGCTTCTCGCGGGAAGCTGGCGCGCCAGCCTCGTGCTCTGGTCGATCCCGCTTGTTGCGATCGCGCTCGTGATCTTCCTGTTTCAGCCCGGCGGCAAGAGTGCGCCGGTCACGCGTCATCGTGTCTGGATGCCGGACTGGCGCGACCCGTCGCTCTGGAAGATCGCCCTCATGATGGGCGGCGGCAATCAACTCTATTTCTGCTCCAACGCTTTCTTTCCGGGATACCTGCTGCACATCGGCCAAACGGAGCTGATCGGGCCGGCGCTGACGGCTCTCAATGTCGGCCAGTTGCCTGCCTCATTTATTTTGCTCGCGATGGCCAGCCGCTGGGAGCGAAAGAAATGGCCGCTGATTGGCGCCGGCGCTATCGGGCTTATTGGTCTCGCCGGAATTCTCATCGCACCGGGACCATGGACCGTGATTGCAGCAGCAGCTCTTATCGGCTTTGCCTGCGCGGTGGTGCTGACCCTTGTGCTGGCGCTGCCCGCGCTGATGGTGTCGCCGAATGACGTGCCGCGCATGTCGGCAGGTGTCTTCACCATCGGTTACGGCGTTGCGGTCGTCGCCTCGATCGCAGGCGGGATCGCATGGGACATCACCCAGAACCCAGCATTTGCATTCCTGCCTGTTGCGATCGCGGCGCTGTTTATGATTCTGTTTGCGCTGCTGACCGATTTTTCCAGACGTCCCGCGTGAGAACAGCATCCGGGTTTGAATTCTTTGGTCCAGACCCGTCTTATCGTCGATTGCGAACTGCGGTAGCGTCACCATGGCTGGCTGAAGCGCCGGAGCGAATGAAAATCGCGGCGTGACTTCCTGGGGCGTCAGATGCTCGATCATGTTTCGATCACCGTCTCCGACATTGCCGCGGCCGAGCGCTTCTATGATGCGATCATGAAGGCGCTCGGCGTCGTCAAGGTCGGTCGCCGCGATGACTGGCTCGGCTACGGCGAGCGTTCGCGCTCCGCCTATCCTGACCGCGTCTACATCTCGATCCGCAAGGGACCAAAGCCGGAGGAGGCCGCCGGCCGTCACTGGTGCTTCAAGGCGAAGTGGCAGACTCAGGTCGACGCCTTCTGGGATGCCGGCATCGCGGCCGGAGGAAGCGACGAGGGCGCGCCCGGACTTCGCAATTACCACACATCTTATTATGCAGCGTTCCTGCGCGATCCCGACGGCAACCGGATCGAGGCCGTCTGCCACACGGCGGTGTGGTCCGCGCCTGTGAGTTCGTCATCCTGAGGTGCGAGCCAACTTTGGCGAGCCTCGAAGAATGATGAACGAGTTCTGAAAAGTCATCCTTCGAGGCGCGCAAGAGCGCGCACCTCACCATGACGATCCCTAGATCAGAAACGCATCGCTCCGGCTGCCTACGTTCTGATGGATGCATCTTCTTACGCCAGCGCGGCTTCTTGCTCATGCGCTCAACGCATAACGAGCGCGCACTTCGTCGGCGGGGCATCGGCGCGATGCAAATGTCCGGAATTTCCGCGCGCCGCCGTTACGTCGCCACTTCGCCTTTTGCAGCGAAGTTCGTCACCGTTTCGCCCTATGGCATTTTCGAGCGAAGTGGGTAGCGGTTCGCGTGAAGAAAACGCGTTGAAACAAAATCTATGCCGGAAACGGCTTGCTCATGAATTTTGAACCCTTCAAGCCGTAGCGCCACGGCAGCTCGACCGCCTTGGTGATGCCGATGCGGAGGCCGCTGACGACCTCCGGCTTGCGCGTGCGCGCGTAGACCGCGATCGGCGGCGCATCGAGCGCGAGGCCGTTGTGCTTGTCGCTCACGGCCATCGCCTCGCAAAGCTTGCCCGGTCCCGAGCACAACGAGCGTTCCTCGTGCAACCCGCGCCGCCGCCGCATCGCCGGGATGCCGTGAGTCGGCTCGATTGCGCGGATCAGGACGGCGCTCGCGGAGCCTTCCTTTTCGCAAACGAAATTCATGCACCAGTGGATGCCGTAGGATCGGTACACGTAGAGAAAGCCGGGCTGGCCGAACATCACCATGTTCCGCGGCGTCGGACCATTGAAGGAATGCGCCGCTGGCTCGGTGTGGTGATAGGCCTCGACCTCGACAATGATGCCGCCGACGCCGTCCACCAGCAGGGTCGCGCCGATCAGGTCGGGCGCAACGTCATGGACACTGCGGGCAAAGAATTTGCGCGTCAGCAGGCGTCCGGCAGGCGCTGGAGCGCGGTTTTCAGCCATTTATGGGCAAAAATGATAAGGAGAGATGTGCGCGGAGGGCCATGCTGGATTGCTTCGAAACGTGATATTCATTCCAAGGTAGCACGATGCAGGCGGCTTGCACCAAGCGGTTCGCAGGCTTAGGTAAGTTGAGGGAAATCGCAGGCTTTTCATGGTTGTTCTGATCGACACGGTGTCTTCCAATCAGGTGCGTCCTCGCCATCCGGAGAAGGTCAACCGGCCCGATTCAAAGTCGCCGGCGAAGCCCGACTGGATTCGCGTGCGCGCGCCGAACTCGCGCGGCTATGCTAACACCCGCAACATCGTCAAGGAAAACGGCCTCGTCACGGTGTGCGAGGAAGCCGGCTGTCCGAACATCGGCGAGTGCTGGGACAAGAAGCACGCCACCTTCATGATCATGGGCGACACCTGCACCCGCGCCTGTGCTTTCTGCAACGTGAAAACCGGAATGCCGAACGCGCTCGATGCGTCCGAGCCGGAGCATGTCGCGCTTGCGGTTCAGAAGCTCGGGCTTGCGCATGTCGTCATCACCTCAGTGGATCGCGACGATCTGGCCGACGGCGGCGCGGATCATTTCGCGAAAACCATTCGCGCCATTCGTGCGAGCTGCCCGACCACGACCATTGAGATCCTCACGCCCGATTTCCTGCGCAAGGATGGCGCGCTGGAGCAGGTCGTTGCGGCAAAGCCCGACGTGTTCAACCATAATCTCGAGACCGTGCCTTCGCGCTATCTCACCGTGCGCCCCGGCGCGCGCTACTTCCATTCGATCCGGCTGTTGCAGCGGGTCAAGGAAATGGACCCGACGATCTTCACCAAGTCCGGGATCATGGTCGGCCTTGGCGAAGAGCGGCACGAAGTGTTGCAGGTGATGGACGACCTGCGCTCGGCGGATGTCGATTTCCTCACCATCGGGCAATATTTACAGCCGAGCCTCAAGCATCATGCGGTGATGCGTTACGTGACGCCGGACGAGTTCGGCGGCTACGAGAAGGTCGCCTATACCAAGGGCTTCCTGATGGTGTCGGCGAGCCCACTGACGCGCTCCTCGCATCATGCCGGTGAGGATTTTGCGAAGCTGCAGGCGGCTCGCGAAGCGGCTAATCGCTAACTCCCGATGCCACAATTCTCCAACAAACGCCGTGTCCGCCACAGCGCGGAAAAGATGTTCGATCTCGTCGCTGACGTCGAGCGCTATCCCGAATTCGTGCCGATGTGCCAGTCGCTGAAAGTCCGGCAGCGGACGGCTAAGCCGGACGGCAGCGAGGTGATAGTCGCTGATATGACCGTCTCGTTTCAGGTGGTGCGCGAGTCCTTCACCAGCCGCGTCACACTGGACAAGCCGAACCTGAAAATCCTTGTGGAGTATCTGCAAGGCCCGTTCAGCAAACTCGAGAACCGCTGGACCTTCGAGGCGAAGTCGGACGACGCCTGCGATGTCAGCTTCTTCATCGCCTACGAATTCAAGAGTCGGATGCTCGCGGTGCTGATGGGCGGGTTGTTCGACGCCGCTTTCCAACGCTTCGCCGCGGCGTTCGAGAAACGCGCGGATGCGGTCTATGGGCCGCGGCGCGTGGGCGCTTCTTGAGCGGCGGCTGCGGTCCGCGCGCCATCTCCGTCAGCATTTTCAGCGCTTCCACGACAGACTGTTCGCGCACGTTGTTGCGGCCGACAGCGCCGAACCGGCATTCCTTGTGCGAGATGCGGCCGTCGCGTGCGGCGACTGCCAGATGCACCAGTCCCACGGGCTTTCCAGGTGTCGCGCCGCCGGGGCCGGCGATACCGGTAATCGAAACCGCGAGATCGGTGTCCGCGTGTTCGAGTGCGCCGAACGCCATCGCGGTCGCGGTTTCCTTGCTCACCGCACCGAACGTCTCCAGCGTCGAGGTCTCGACCCCGAGCATGGCGTGCTTTGCTTCATTGGAGTAGGTGACGAAGCCGCGATCGACGACGTCTGACGATCCTGGAATTTCAGTCAGTGCCGCCGCGACCAGTCCGCCGGTGCAGGATTCTGCGGTCGCAATCGTCAGCTTGCGCATCCGGCACAGATCCAGCAACGAGCGGGAGAGGGCGCGGATGGCGCTGGCGCTCATGCGACTGGCCCGTCGTTCGTATCCCACGGAAGACGAATCGTCGCGCTGGCGGTCGCGGCAATGCCTTCCTGCCGCCCGGTGAATCCGAGCCGTTCGCTTGTCGTCGCCTTCACGGCAATTCTTGATTGGGGAAGTCCGGTGATCTCGGCGATTTTCGCACGCATCGCGTCGCGCAGCGGGCCGATCTTCGGCGCTTCACAGATCATCGTCACTTCAAGGTGCGCAATCCGCCCGCCACGCCTGCCGACGAGTTCGACCGCATGTTTCAGGAATTGGTCGGACGCAGCGCCCTTCCACTTCGGATCGCTCGGCGGGAAATGCGAGCCGATGTCGCCGTCGGCTAGTGCGCCGAGGATGGCGTCGACAATCGCATGCAATCCGACGTCGCCGTCGGAGTGGGCGAGAAATCCGCGATTGAACGGCACGCGCACGCCGCACAGCATCAGGTGATCGCCGTCAGTGAGCGCATGGACGTCGTAGCCGGTGCCGGTGCGGATATCGCCGAGCATTGCGCCGAGCCGCGCTTCCTCGCGCGCGAAATCTTCCGGGGTGGTCAGTTTCATGTTCGCAGCATCGCCTTCAAATGTCGCAACGGTCAATCCCGCCCATTCGGCAATCGCTGCGTCGTCGGTGAAATCGTCGCGGCCTTCACGCGCCGCGCGGCGATGCGCTTCGAGAATGACATCGAAACGAAAGGCCTGTGGCGTCTGCGCGATCCGCAAGTGAGCGCGATCCGGCGTCGCCGTGACGCCACCGTCGGCATCGACGACTTTGATGGTGTCCGTCACCGGCACGACGGGAATCGCAGCGCCGGTAACGAGCGCGGCATCAATCGCGCGCGCGATCACCTTGTCGGTGACGAACGCGCGGGCCGCGTCGTGAATGAGAACGATGTCAGGCGCCTGGCTTGCAAGCGCTTCGAGCCCTGCACGCACGGAGGCCTGACGTGTCGCGCCACCGTTTACGGGCGTCTGATATTTGAGATGGCAGACCGCCTGATCGAAAATATCGGCGTCGTCCGGATTGCGGACGGGCTGCACCGCGAACACGTCAGGATGTGTGCAGAACGGCTCCATCGCCCTCGAAAGGACGGTTTTACCGCCGATGGTCCGGTATTGTTTGGGACCGCCCGTCCCGGCGCGCAGTCCGCGGCCGGCGGCGACGATGATGGCGGCAGTCCGTTTCGAAGTGGGCATGGATAATTAACGACCAAAGCGGGATGAGCCGGATATCGGCGGCGTTAGGCGCTGCCCTTACCATATTTGGGCGAGAAACAGCACGATTCCGCATCTATGTGAATAATCTGGAAGAATTGTTGCGTCGCACTTGCATGCCGCTTGCAATTGGCTAAACTGTAGGCATGATCGCAAAATGCTTAGAAATTAAGCTATGCGCTTCCCGCAATGAAGCGGGGATCGCCAAAAAACGAGAAACGCAGTGATCGGCATGGCTTCGGCACGTCAGAATCCACTGACCATTGGCGATATTCAGGTCGCTAACCGCGTCCTTCTTGCACCGATGTCCGGCGTGACCGATGCCCCGTTTCGCCGCATTGCTGCTGAACTCGGAGCAGGCCTCGTCGTTTCAGAAATGACTGCAAGCGACGATCTCGCGCGCGGCCGGCCAATGTCAGTCCTGCGCTGCGAGGCGACTGGCATCGGACCGCATGTGGTTCAGCTTGCCGGCTGTCAAACCCACTGGATGACCGAGGGCGCGCGAATCGCGGAAGCCGCCGGCGCCGACATCATCGACATCAACATGGGTTGTCCGGCCCGCCACGTCACGGGCGGCCAGTCCGGCTCGGCGCTGATGCGCGACCTCGATCACGCGCTGCGGCTTATCGACGCCACCGTGTCGGCCGTCAGCGTCCCGGTGACGCTGAAGATGCGGCTCGGCTGGGATGATAGCTCCCTCAATGCGCCTGAACTCGCGCGGCGCGCCGAGGCGGCGGGCGTCAAACTCATCACCGTGCATGGCCGCACCCGCTGCCAGTTCTACAAGGGCAGTGCCGATTGGGCCGCTGTGCGGCCTGTGAAAGAAGCTGTGACGGTGCCCGTGGTCGTCAACGGCGACATTACTTCATTTGAACAGGCCGCGAGCGCGCTCGAAGCCTCCGGCGCGGATGCGGTCATGATCGGGCGCGGCGCGCAGGGCCAGCCATGGTTGCCGGGACAGATCGCAAGGCGTCTCGACGGCGGTGCGTTAGAGCATGCGCCGCAGCTTGACGATCAGCTTGGCTATGTCTGCAAACTCTATGATGAGGTTGTGGATCACTACGGGGCACGCATCGGCTTACGTCATGCGCGCAAACATCTCAGCTGGGCGCTCGACGTTGCCGCGAAGGGAAGCGCCGCATCAGCTGACGTCCTCAAGCGTTGGCGTCAGACGATTTTGACCGCGACCGATCCGGCCCACGTGCGCCGTTCGCTGCATGACGCCTTTGGCGAATTTGCCTGGAGCGCCGCCGCATGAGCAACGTCGCCGAGAAACACCTCGCACAATTCACGAGCAGCGAAGCGATCCTGAACGCGTTGCCGAATCCGGTGATGCTGATTGCGCCGGATGGCAAGATTCTCGACGCGAATATCGCGGCGGAGTCATTCTTCGAGACCTCGATTCCGCATCTGCAGCGGCAGATGCTGCGCGAGTTGGTGCCGTTCGGTAGCCCGCTGCTGGCGCTGATCGATCAGGTCCGCCGCACCGGTTCGGCGGTGAACGAATACAAGGTCGATCTCGGCACACCGCGCATTGGCGGTGACCGTCAAGTCGATCTTCATGTCGCTCCGCTCAGCGAACGCCCGGGCCACATCGTGGTGATGCTCCAGGAGCGCACCATTGCCGACAAGATGGACCGGCAGCTCACCCATCGCAGTGCCGCGCGTTCTGTCATTGCTCTAGCAGCGATGCTGGCGCACGAAATCAAGAATCCGCTGTCGGGGATCCGTGGCGCTGCGCAACTGCTCGAACAGGCCGCGTCACCGGAAGACCGCACGCTGACGCGATTGATCTGCGACGAAGCGGACCGGATTGTTACCCTTGTGGACCGCATGGAGGTGTTCGGGGACGAGCGTCCTGTGGCGCGTGGGCCGGTGAACATTCACTCGGTATTCGATCATGTGAAGCGGCTCGCGCAGTCCGGTTTCGCGCGCAACATCAAATTCGTTGAAGAATACGATCCGTCGTTGCCGCCCGTGCTGGCCAATCAGGATCAGCTGATTCAGGTGTTTCTCAACCTCGTGAAGAACGCAGCGGAAGCCGTCGCGGATCTCGGAACCGATGGCGAAATTCAGCTCACCACAGCATTCCGGCCGGGAGTGCGCCTGTCCGTGCCCGGCAAGAAGTCGCGCGTGTCGCTGCCGCTGGAGTTCTGCGTCAAGGACAACGGCCCCGGCGTGCCCGACGATCTCCTTGCCAATCTTTTCGATCCGTTCGTGACCACCAAGCCGACCGGAAGCGGTCTCGGTCTGGCGCTTGTCGCCAAGATCGTCGGCGATCACGGCGGCATCATCGAATGTGAATCGCTGCCACGCAAAACTGTTTTTCGCGTGCTGCTGCCGATGTTCAACGCAACCAAAAACAATAGCAATAGCGACGAGCGCCCGGGAATGCCGTCGCCTGCCTCACCAACCGCAGATGAGGACTAAGAACAATGCCCGCAGGTAGCATACTTGTCGCAGACGACGACACCGCCATCCGCACCGTGCTCAATCAGGCGCTGTCCCGTGCAGGATATGAGGTGCGGCTAACCGGTAACGCAGCCACGCTCTGGCGCTGGGTCAGTCAGGGCGAGGGCGATCTCGTCATCACCGACGTCGTGATGCCGGATGAAAACGCCTTCGATCTGCTGCCGCGGATCAAGAAGATGCGTCCCAATCTGCCGGTCATCGTGATGAGCGCGCAGAACACCTTCATGACGGCGATCCGGGCGTCCGAGCGCGGGGCTTATGAGTATCTGCCGAAACCGTTCGATCTCAAGGAACTGATCGCCATCGTCGGGCGCGCGCTGTCGGAGCCGAAGGAACGGCCGGTCGCTACAAAGGATGAGGGCGAATTCGATTCGATTCCGCTGGTCGGCCGGTCGCCGGCCATGCAGGAAATCTACCGCGTGCTTGCGCGTCTGATGCAGACCGACCTCACGGTGATGATTTCTGGCGAATCCGGCACCGGCAAAGAGCTGGTGGCGCGAGCGCTGCATGATTACGGCAAGCGCCGCAACGGTCCGTTCGTTGCCGTCAACATGGCCGCGATCCCGCGCGACCTCATCGAGTCCGAACTATTCGGACACGAGCGTGGCGCATTCACCGGCGCGAATGCCCGCGCGACCGGACGTTTCGAGCAGGCCGAAGGCGGTACCCTGTTCCTCGATGAAATCGGCGACATGCCGATGGAAGCGCAGACCCGCTTGCTGCGCGTGTTGCAGCAAGGCGAATACACCACGGTCGGCGGACGCACGCCGATCAAGACCGATGTTCGGATCGTCGCGGCCAGCAACAAGGATCTGCGCATCCTGATCCAACAGGGGCTGTTCCGCGAAGACCTGTTCTTCCGCCTCAACGTTGTGCCGCTGCGGCTGCCGCCGCTGCGCGAACGCATTGAGGATCTGCCCGACCTGATCCGGCATTTCTTTGCTCTTGCGGAGAAGGACGGCCTGCCGCCGAAGAAGCTCGACGCGCAGGCGGTCGAGCGGCTCAAGCAGCATCGCTGGCCCGGTAACGTGCGCGAGCTTGAAAACCTCGCGCGGCGTCTGGCGGCGCTCTATCCGCAGGACGTCATTACGGGATCTGTTATTGAGGGCGAACTGGCGCCGCCGGCCGTGGTCTCGGGCGGCAGTATGCCGCAAAGCGTCGACAATCTCGGAGGCGCGGTGGAGATGTATCTGTCATCGCATTTTGCGGGCTTTCCGAATGGGCTGCCGCCACCCGGACTTTACCACCGCATCCTGAAGGAAATCGAAGTCCCGCTGCTTACGGCGGCCCTGGCAGCCAATCGCGGCAACCAGATCAGGGCTGCGGACCTGCTTGGGCTGAACCGCAACACGCTTCGCAAGAAGATTCGGGATCTCGACATTCAGGTCTATCGCAGCGGCGGTTAGGCAAGGGCAGTGGCATTCCGGTGACTAAGCGCCTTTGCGGGCGCTCAGTCGTTCTTAGAACCGCTTGAAGCCGTGGTTCGATCGAACAGCGCGCCTAGGAAATGTCGCAATTCAGCAACATTGTGGTATGAATGCATCACTGGATACGGCAACCGCCGTGCTCCGGCACACATTGGCCTGATCCGACCCCCGCATGACCGCAGCAGAGACGTCGGCCCAAAGCTTCGATCCGTCGTTTGCCGAGTCCTCCGGCCGACCGCTCCGCAGGCTGTTCGCGCCGCTGGCGGTTGGCCTAGCGCTACTGTCCGCCTTCCTGACCTTCGTCGTGCTGACCGGCCTGACGCCGATTGCGCCCACCCACGAAGTCGTCGTCACGTTCCTCCTGATCAACGGCGCAACCATCCTGCTTCTGCTGGGCATTATCGCCCGCGAGGTGTGGCAGGTGGTTCAGGCCCGACGCCGTGGCCGGGCCGCCGCCCGTCTTCACGTTCAGATCGTCAGCTTGTTCTCGGTGATCGCTGTGCTGCCTGCGGTGCTGGTGTCGATCGTCGCCAATGTCACCATCGATCGCGGCCTCGACCGGCTGTTTTCGGTCCGCACGCGGGCAGTGATCGAGAATTCGCTCATCGTCGCGAACGCCTACGTCTACGAACACGCGCAACTCATCCGCGGCGACATTATCGGCATGTCGAGCGACATTGCACGTGCACGGCCGCTGTTCGATCAGGACCGCCAGACCTTCCGCAATGTCCTCACGTCGAGCGCCGCGTCGCGCAACCTTCCTGGCGCGATGATCATCGACAAGGATCGCAATATCCTTGAGACGGCCGCCACCGGCATCCAGCAGGACTTCCAGACTCCGGCTGCCGACTTCCTCCGCAACGTGACCGAGGATGAACCGCAGATCGGCGTGTTCATCGAACAGAACTACGTCGCGGCGGTCATTCGCCTGCGCGCGTTCCAGGATACGTTCCTGTACGTCGCGCGGTTGCTTGATCCTCGCGTGGTGGCGCAGCTGCGGCAGACGCAGGACAGCGTCAAGGAATATGCCGAACTTGAATCGCGCCGGCTGGGCATTCAAGTCGCGTTCGCGCTGATGTTTACCGTGATCGCGCTCACGGTGCTAATGTCGTCTGTGCTCTTAGGCCTGAACTTTGCCAACTGGCTGGTGGCTCCTATCCGGCGATTGATGGGTGCGGCCAATCTCGTCTCCACCGGCGACCTTCATGTGCAGGTGCCAGTGCTCAAATCCGAAGGCGATCTCGCAACTCTGGGCGAGACATTCAACAAGATGACGCAGGAGTTGCGCACGCAGCGCGACGACCTCGTCAACGCCAGCGGACTCATCGACAGCCGCCGACGCTTCATCGAGGCCGTTCTCTCGTCCGCGAGCGCGGGCATCATCGGCGTTGACGGCGAGGGCAAGATCGCCGTTCTCAACCGTTCGGCGGAGAAGCTCATCGGGCATTCGGAATCGGAAGTGATGGGCAAGCCTTTGTCCGAAATCGTTCCCGAACTCAACGAACTCATGACCACGGCGCGCGGCAGCGCTCAACGCCTGTTGCAGGGTCAGATCGAGATCAGCCGCGACAAGGTGGAACGCAATTTGTCGGTGCGCGTCAGTTCCGAGCAGACCGGGCAATCCAACGAAAGCTACATCATCACGCTTGATGACATCACCGAACTCGTGACAGCGCAGCGCACGTCCGCATGGGCCGATGTTGCCCGCCGCATCGCCCATGAGATCAAGAACCCGCTGACGCCAATTCAGCTTTCCGCCGAGCGTATCCGACGCAAGTTCGGCAAGGTGATCGTCGAGGACCGGCCCATTTTCGACCAGTGCACCGATACGATCATTCGTCAGGTCGATGACATCCGGAAGATGGTCGACGAGTTCTCCAAGTTCGCGCGTATGCCGAAGCCGGTGATCGAAGGCGAGGATGTCGCCGACACCGTTCGTCAGACAGTGTTCCTGATGCGCGTGGGTCATCCCGATGTCGATATTGAAGTCGACATCAAGCAGGAGCCGATGCACGCGAAATTCGACCGGCGTCTGATCTCGCAGGGCCTGACCAACATCATCAAGAACGCAACCGAAGCCATCGGCGCGGTCCCTGCTGGAGAAATCGAACGCGGACATATCGATGTCATCGCGACGCGCGAAAACGACGATATCGTGATCGACATTGTGGATAACGGAGTAGGGCTGCCCAAAGAAAGCCGCGCGCGCTTGCTTGAGCCTTACGTGACCACCCGCGAGAAGGGCACCGGCCTCGGTCTCGCGATCGTCGGCCGGGTTCTGGAAGATCACGGCGGGCGAATTGAATTGAACGACGCATCCGCCCTTCGTCCCGGAGCACGGGGCGCCTGGGTACGGATGAGATTTTCCATTTCGGGGCAGGCAAAAGACGCCGCGATCGAAGGCACCAAAACAGAAATAGAAGCCGTAACCGGCGATTGACAGAGCGGGCGTGATTCATGGCGAATGACATTTTGATCGTCGATGACGAAGCAGATATTCGAGATCTCGTCGCGGGCATTCTCGATGACGAAGGCTTCAAGACGCGCACCGCGCGCGACAGCGACAGCGCGCTGGCGGAAATCTCGAGCCGCCGGCCGAATCTGATTTTCCTCGACATCTGGCTTCAGGGCAGCCGGCTCGACGGCTTGCAGCTTCTCGAGCAGATCAAGCGCGACCATCCGGAAGTGCCGGTTGTGATGATCTCGGGCCACGGCAATATCGAGACGGCGGTCGCGGCCATCAAGCGCGGCGCCTATGATTTCATCGAGAAGCCGTTCAAGGCGGACCGCCTGATCCTCGTGGCCAACCGTGCGCTGGAAACATCCCGCCTGAGGCGCGAGGTGCGCGAACTCAAGCAGCACGCACCGTCGTCGGGAACGCTGATCGGCAAGTCGCCCTGCATGAACCAGTTGCGCCAGACCATCGACCGCGCGGCGAAGGCCAACAGCCGTATCATGATTGTCGGTCCATCGGGCGGCGGCAAGGAACTGGCCGCGCGTACGCTGCACGCAATGTCGGGCCGCGCCGACGGTCCGTTCGTTGTCATCAACGCCGCCGCGATCACGCCGGAGCGGATGGAGGTCGAACTGTTCGGCATCGAATTGTCCGACGGCGAGACCGGCCGCAAGCCCGGTGCGCTGGAAGAAGCGCATGGCGGCACCCTGTTCATCGACGAGATTGCCGATCTACCGCGCGAGACGCAAAATCGGATCCTGCGCGTGCTGGTCGATCAGACGTTCCAGCGGGCAGGCGGCACTACCAAGGTCAGCGTCGATGTGCGGATCGTGTCCTCGACGGCGCGCAATCTGGAAGCAGAGATCGCGGAAGGAAAATTCCGCGAGGATCTCTATCATCGTCTGTCGGTTGTTCCGATCCGCGTTCCGCCGCTGTCAGAGCGCCGCGAGGACATTCCGGAACTGGTCGAATATTTCATGGAACAAATTTCGTCGGCCACAGGCTTGCCCAAGCGGCGCATTGGCGAAGACGCGATGGCGGTTCTGCAATCTCACGTCTGGCCCGGCAACGTGCGCCAGCTTCGCAACAACGTCGAACGCGTCATGATCCTGGCCGGCGGCGACGCCGATGCTGCGATTACCGCGGACATGCTGCCACAGGATGTCGGTTCGATGATTCCCGCCATGCCGACCGGCAACAACGGCGAACACATCATGGGGCTGCCGCTGCGCGAAGCCCGCGAAGTGTTCGAGCGCGACTACCTGATCGCACAGATCAGCCGCTTCTCGGGTAATATATCGCGCACGGCGGAATTTGTCGGCATGGAGCGCTCGGCGCTGCATCGCAAGCTCAAGGCATTGGGCGTAGGCTGATCACATGTCCCGCATCGCCTATGTGAACGGCCAGTACCGCGACATGCGGGACGCGAGCGTGAATATCGAGGACCGTGGTTATCAGTTTTCCGACGGTGTCTACGAAGTCTGCGAAATCCGAGGCGGCAAGGTTGTCGATCAACCGCGCCATTTAACCCGCCTGCAGCGATCGCTACGCGAGTTGCAGATCGATATGCCTATGCCGCTGTCGGCGCTTGAAATCGTCATTCACGAAACGGTGCGGCGGAATCGCGTCACCTACGGCATCGTCTATCTGCAAGTGACGCGCGGCGTGGCGCGGCGCGATCATGCGTTTCCGCTGAAGCCGGTGAAGCCTGCCCTGGTGATTACAGCGCGCGGTCTCAGCTTCCAGAAAAATCAGGACACCGCTGCGCGCGGCATCGGCGTCATCACCATTCCGGAAAACCGCTGGCCTCGGGTCGACATCAAGTCGGTATCGCTGTTGCCCAACGTGCTTGCGAAGCAGCAGGCGCGCGAGAACGACGCTTACGAAGCATGGTTCGTCGATAGCGACGGTCAGGTCACCGAAGGCGCGTCGAGCAACGCCTGGATCGTGACAAAGGACGGTCGCGTGGTCACGCGATCGGCCGACAGCGGCATACTTGCCGGGGTCACGCGGGCCGTTCTGACGAACGTATTGGCGTCGCTCCAGATCAAACTTGAGGAACGGCCCTTCACCCCGGCTGAAGCCTACGAAGCCGCCGAGGCCTTCGTGACCGCGTCCAGCCAGATAGTCATGCCCGTGGTGCGGATCGACGGCCGTCCAATCGGCGGTGGCAAGCCGGGGGCTATTTCCATGCGCTTGCGGGAAGAATTTCACCGTTTTTCAGAATTTTCGTAAGTTTTGCCGCCCTTTGGCGTCCCGGCCGGGGTGAGCGGCCTTGCCTAACAACCGGGCCTGTCCTTTAATCGCGGTGCAGCACCCGGAGGGGGATCTCAGGGACGCCGGCAGCCGGACCACCGCTCCGAAGAGAGCAGGCCCTGGCCCAAAAACAAGACTGCGGGATAAGAAAATGGCGGCAGACCGCGCACAAAATCTACAAGACACATTCCTCAATCACGTTCGTAAAACCAAAACGCCACTGACGATCTTTCTGGTCAATGGAGTGAAGTTGCAGGGCATTGTCACATGGTTCGACAATTTCTGCCTTTTGCTTCGGCGAGACGGTCACTCGCAGCTTGTCTACAAGCACGCGATCTCGACCATCATGCCGGGTGCTCCGATCCAGTTGTTCGAAGGCGGCGAGGACGCGCCAGCTTGAGATTGAACTGATTTGGAACCCCGAGAGTTTGACGGGGGCGCTGACCGTCCAAGGTCGGCGCGGGGCGATACAGGGCGGGTGCTGGTCATCGGCCCTTACAAGCGTGCGCGAAGGGGCGATCCCGACGCGCCAACAACATCCCATGGCATCCGCAATCCCGATGCACGGCTTGAAGAAGCCGTCGGCCTCGCACGCGCGATTGATCTCACCGTTGCCGAAGCCGTCGTTGCACCGCTGAGCGAAATCCGTCCCGCGACCTATCTCGGCAAGGGCAAGGTCGAGGAGATGCTTGGCCTGATCAAGGCCAGCGATGTCGATCTTGTGGTGATGGATTGCGCGCTGTCGCCGGTCCAGCAACGCAATCTCGAAAAGGAATGGAAGGCCAAGGTGCTCGACCGCACCGGGCTTATTCTGGAAATCTTCGGCCGCCGCGCGAAAACCCGTGAAGGATCGTTGCAGGTCGAACTCGCGCATCTGAATTATCAGCGCAGCCGGCTTGTGCGGTCATGGACCCATCTCGAGCGCCAGCGCGGCGGTTTCGGATTCATGGGCGGCCCCGGCGAAACGCAGATCGAAGCCGACCGCCGTCTGATCGGCGATCGCATCGCGCGCATCGAAACCGAAATCAAGAAAGTTCAGGCAACGCGCCGGCTGCATCGCGCCGGGCGGCAGCGTGTGCCGTACCGCGTTGTCGCGCTGGTCGGTTACACCAACGCCGGAAAATCCACACTGTTCAACCGCCTGACGCGCGCCGACGTGCAGGCCGCCGACATGCTGTTCGCGACCCTCGATCCGACGTTGCGCGCGCTGACCCTGCCGCACGGCGGCAAGGCCATGCTGTCGGACACTGTTGGTTTCATCTCGGACCTGCCGACCATGCTTGTCGCGGCATTTCGCGCCACGCTGGAAGAAGTCATCGAGGCCGACGTCATCCTGCATGTCCGGGACATTTCGCACGAAGATGCCGAGGCCCAGCAGCAGGACGTCGAATCCATCTTGCGGCAACTCGGCATCGATCCTGACGGCGGTCACCGCATTATCGAGGTCTGGAACAAGATCGATCGCTTCGATCAGGAGGGTCGCGATAATCTCGCGAACATCGCCGCGCGCCGGCCGCCGGAGCGTCCGTGTTTCCCGGTGTCAGCCGAGACCGGGGAGGGCATCGACGCCTTGCTTGCGGCCATCGAGGATCGTCTGGCAGCCACGCGGGTGACGCTCGATCTCTCCATCGATGCGTCAGACGGCGCCGGCATTAGCTGGCTGCACCGGAATTCCGAAGTTCTGGACAAGCACATGGAGAACGGCCGCTTCGCGATGACCGTCCGCGTTGACGAGACCAAACGCGAGATCACCATCGCCAAATTCGGCGCAGTTCCGAGCGTGCATTGATCGCTTAGGTTGCCGCGGGATCTAGAGCGCGAGTCTTCGCCTCGTTCCACAGAGCGTCCATTTCCGCGAGCGTTGCCTTCTCCAGCGACGAGCCGCGCGCGGCGAGTGTGCGTTCGATATAGGCAAAGCGTTTTTCGAATTTCGCGTTGGTCGCGCGCAATGCCATCTCGGGATCAGCTTTGGCGTGCCGCGCCAGATTGACGACGGCGAAAAGAAGATCGCCGGTTTCCTCCGCGATATGAGACTGGTCACCGCTGTCGAGCGCGGCTTCGATTTCGTCGGCTTCCTCGCGGATTTTCGCCAGCACCGCGCGTGGATCGTTCCAGTCGAAGCCGACCGTCGAGGCCGTCCGCTGCAAATCCAGCGCACGCGCGAGCGCCGGCTGGCTCTTTTTTACGGTCGCGAGCAGGCCGGGCTCCGCGTCGGCCGCTTCACCGCGCAGTGCTGCGCGTTCCGCCTTCTCTTCAGCTTTGATGCGACCCCACAGGCCTGCCACCTCATCGGGCGTCATCCGTCCGGCCCTGTCACCGAAAACATGCGGGTGCCGCCGGATCATCTTGGTGCTGATCGCATTCACCACATCGCCGAACGCGAATGCGCCTTGCTCTTCGGCCATGCGGGCGTGATACACAACTTGCAATAACAGATCGCCGAGTTCGTCCTTCAGATCATCGAGATCGTCACGGGCGATGGCGTCGGCAACCTCAAAGGCCTCTTCGATCGTATAGGGGGCGATGGTCGCGAAGGTCTGTTCCAAGTCCCACGGGCAGCCGGTTTTGGGCGTGCGCAGTCTCGCCATGATGTCGAGCAGCGTAGAAATGTCTTGAGATGGAGGCATAGCGCACCAAGGTATGAGGGCCTACCTTCTATGCCGCAACGGCAACTTCGAGACAATTGGCGGCGCGGTGTCCGGGTGCTAAGGGCAATCCATGAGCGAATTGGTTCAAAATAGTGCTGCCCTGGTGCTTTTCTCCGGCGGGCAGGATTCCGCGACGTGTCTGGCGTGGGCCCTGGTGCGTTTCGACCGCGTGGAAACAGTCGGGTTTTCCTATGGCCAGCGGCACGCCATCGAGCTTGAGAGCCGGGCAAAACTGATCGACGGCATGGTGGCGCTGCGGCCGGAATGGGCTTCAAGACTCGGCGAAAATCACACGCTGGATATTCCGACTCTCGGCGTGATTTCCGAGACCGCGCTGACGCGCGACACGGCGATTGAAATGGGCGAGGGCGGCCTGCCGAATACATTCGTGCCCGGCCGCAATCTGGTGTTCCTCACTTTCGCTGCCGCACTCGCCTATCGGCGAGGCATCACCCATATCGTCGGCGGCATGTGCGAAACGGATTTTTCCGGCTATCCGGATTGCCGTGACGAGACCATCAAGGCGCTCAACGTCGCGCTCAATCTCGGCATGGCGCGTCCGTTCGAACTGCACACGCCGCTGATGTGGCGCGACAAGGCAGACACCTGGAAGCTGGCGGAAGAGCTCGGCGGCAGGGGGCTGGTCAATCTAATTGTTGAGCATTCCCACACCTGCTATCTCGGCGAACGCGGTGCGCGCCACGACTGGGGCTACGGTTGCGGCGCATGTCCGGCGTGCAGCCTGCGCGCGCGCGGATGGGCGGCCTACGCGGCACAAGCCGGCACCGAAGCGCAATGACCCCACTGCCGCAGCGCCTTCGCATCGAAGGTCTGATATTCCTCGCGGCCTACGTCGCCTGCATTCCGATCGCCAACTGGCTCATCCAGCACGTCGGCACGGTGTGTCCGCCGAACAGCCCGTGTCTCATTCCGGTTGCGCCGGGTCTCATGGCCCCCAGCGGCGTGCTGATGGCGGGTCTTGCGCTGGTGCTGCGCGATCTCGTGCAACGGCGGCTCGGTGTGGCGTATGGGCTGGCGGCAATCGGAGCAGGAACTGTACTCTCCGCGGTGCTCGCGCCCGCGCCATTGGTGATCGCCTCGGCCGTGGCGTTCCTGCTGTCCGAACTGGCCGACTTCGCGGTCTATACGCCGTTGCAGAAGCGCGGCCTCGTGCGGGCGGTTGCCGCCAGCAGCCTCGTCGGGCTTGTTGCCGACTCCTTGTTGTTCTTGTGGCTGGCGTTTGGCAGTCTTGACTTCCTCGCAGGTCAAATCGTCGGCAAGGCTGTTATGGTGCTGCTGACATTGCCCGCGATCCACTGGCTGCGCCGGCGCGACGAGCGTCTCGGCGCATGAACTTGCAGAGGAGGCCATCCATGATGAAGCTCAAGCCCAACTGCGAATGCTGCGACAAGGACCTGCCGCCGGAGAGCCTTGAAGCGGTGATCTGCACCTTCGAATGCACGTTCTGCGCGACATGCGCAGACACTGTCTTCGGCGGCGCGTGTCCGAACTGCGGCGGCAACTTCGTCCCGCGCCCGATCAGGCCGGCAACTTTGCTGCGAAAGTACCCGGCTTCGACAGAACGCCACCTGCGCGAACAGCCATGTCTGGCGAAAGCCGGCTAGTCGGCGCGCGCAGTCAGTCTTTTCGATTGTTGTCGTTGCGCGGGTGCTGGTCCCGCCATTGGCGCGGTGGCGTGAACGTTCCCGCCCACAACCCGCGTTTGGCGGATTTTGCCTCTTCCTGCTGCGCGCCATAAACATTCGCGAAACCGGACGTCATGGCCCAGCCTTGCTGCACCATCCAGGCGTTGACATCGGTGCCATCGGGCAGGGAACACGTCGCCAGCGTACGGCCGAATTTGTCGATCGATCTCGGCTGGCACTTCAGATCTTGGCCGCGAATACGACTCCGCAATTGCGCCGACGCCTGCCGTCCACACGGCCAATCGCGGCCCTGGGCATCGAGGCACATTTGATTCAGTTCAGGTGCGTCAATGTCGATCAGGCGAATCCGGGTGCCTGAAATCGTGAGCGTATCGCCATCAGCAACGAAGGCATTGCCAGTCACAGGTGTATCCGGTGTCCGCATCCAGCGCTCGACCGCATAGACGCCGAGCGAGCCGATCAACACGACCACCATGATGGTCCAGCGTCTTGTGTCCGCATCGAATCGGACCGGTCCGCGCTGCTGTTGCCGCCGTTGAAACTTCATGCGCGAAGTCTACCTGTCATGCGTTCGATGTGAAAGTTTTGTATCAGACGCCCGCAAGACGGATCGCCGTCGGATTGAACCAAGGCCATTCAGCGTGACTTTACCTGAACGTTTTCCGTGGTGGAGGTCCGGCATCCTCTATCAAATCTATCCGCGCTCGCTTCAGGATTCGAACGGCGACGGTGTTGGCGATCTGCGCGGCATCATCGAGCGGTTGCCATATTTGCAAGAGCTTGGCGTCGATGCGTTGTGGCTATCGCCGATCTTCCCGTCGCCGATGGCGGACTTCGGATACGACATTTCCGATTACATCGGGATCGATCCACTGTTCGGGACGCTGGAAGATTTCGATGCGCTGGTCGCTGCGGCGCACGACCTTGGGCTGAAGGTCATTCTCGATCTGGTGCCCAATCACACCTCCGACCGGCATCCATGGTTCGTCGAAAGCCGCACATCAAGAGACAATCCGAAACGCGACTGGTACATCTGGCGCGACGGTTGCGGCGAGGGCGGCCCGCCGAACAACTGGCTTTCCGAATTCGGCGGCAGTTCATGGGAATTCGATGCCCACACCAATCAGTACTATTACCACGCGTTCCTGCGCAGCCAGCCCGATCTGAACTGGCGCAATCCGGACGTGCGCAATGCCATGCACGACGTGATTCGGTTCTGGCTGCGACGTGGCGTCGATGGCTTTCGCGTCGATGTGATGTGGCATCTGATCAAGGACGATCTGCTACGCGACAATCCGCCGAATACCGAGTTCGGACTGGGGCGGCAGCCGTATGAGCAGTTGATCCCATTGTACTCGACCGACCGGCCGGAAGTTCACGCCGTCGTAGCGGAGATGCGCCGGGTGATCGACGAGTTCGACAATCGCGTGCTGATCGGAGAAATCTATCTGCCGCCGGCAAAGCTAGTGGCTTACTACGGCCCCGGCCTCACCGGCGCGCATTTACCATTTAACTTTTCGCTGATCTCGACGCCGTGGAATGCGCGAGCCATCGCGAAACTCATCGACGATTACGAGAAAGCCTTGCCGCCGGATGCCTGGCCGAACTGGGTACTCGGCAATCATGACCGGCAGCGCATCGCCAGCCGCGTCGGTCACGATCAAGCTCGCGTTGCCGCGATGCTGCTGCTGACGCTGCGCGGAACGCCGACGCTGTATTATGGCGACGAGATCGGCATGGCGCAGGCTGAAATTCCGCCGGATCGGGTGAGGGATCCATGGGAGAAAAATCTGCCCGGCATCGGCCTGGGACGCGACGGCTGCCGTACGCCGATGCAATGGGATTCGACGTCCTATGCCGGGTTCAGTACCGGCGAGCCATGGCTGCCGCTGGGCGATGATTTTGCGCGGACGAACGTCGCGGTCGAACGTCAGGATGCAGCCTCAATGTTCAGTCTGTACCGGGCCCTGATCGGTCTTCGCCGGACGAGGCCCGAACTGGCCGTAGGCGCTTACAATGCCGTCAGAGTCGCTGGCGATCTGCTGGTGTTCGAGCGCGCCTACGAGGGCCGGCAACTGCTTGTCGCGCTCAACCTGGGCGAAGCGCCGGCCGCGCTAGAGTTCGCTGCGGTGGCTGCGCGTGGACGGATACTGCTGTCGACCTTCATGGACAGGCAGACTGAGCCGGTGCGTAGGACAGTGAGCCTGCGAGGCGCTGAAGGGCTCATCCTGGAGCCGCTGGGGTGATCGGGAGTCATCGAAGCTCCATGTGCCTGACCCGATAAAGCCCAACGCTCGATTCGCATAAGGTATATTATGGAATATATTATATCACTGTGATTTCAATATGATCTATTCAATACCCGATAAAATGATCGATATATCTTGGGTTATATCTGAAAACATTGGCCTAAATTGCGCTCGTTATCCGCAACAGCGCCCTCGGTGATTGACCGCACAGGATGCCGATGTAGAAACGATTGCAAATGCCCGACCGAGCAGCGGCGGCACCTCAGGGAGTTCGGATATGAGCAACGGTCAGGGCCAGTACAGCGTCGGTCTGGACAAGACGCCGGCCAATTATGTGCCGCTCTCTCCGCTCAGCTTCCTCGCGCGCAGTGCCGGCGTCTATCCGGACCATGTCAGCGCCGTCTACGAAGGCCGTACATTCACCTGGGCGCAGACCTATGAGCGCTGCAAGCGCTTCGCGTCATATCTCGCCGGCCGCGGCATCGGCCGTGGCGACACCGTTGCAGCGATGCTGCCGAATATCCCGGCCATGAATGAAGTCCATTTCGCCGTCCCGATGGCCGGCGGGGTCCTCAATGCGCTCAATATCCGCCTCGATGCGGCGTCGATCGCGTTCCAACTCGATCACGGAGGCGCCAGCATCATTCTGGTCGATCCCGAGTTCTCAGGCGTGATTTCTGACGCACTGGGCCTGATGAAGGGTCCAAAGCCGCTTGTGATCGACGTCGATGACGCGGCGTTCGCCGGCGGCAAGCGGATAGGCGAACTCGAATACGAAGCAGCCGTCGCATCCGGCGATCCGGATTTTGCCTGGCATCAGCCGCAGGATGAATGGGACGCCATTGCATTGAGTTACACGTCCGGCACCACGGGCAATCCCAAGGGCGTCGTCACGCATTATCGCGGTGCATATCTCAACGCCGTGAGCAACATCCTAGCCGGCAACCTCGGCACGCATCCTATCTATCTCTGGACGCTGCCGATGTTCCACTGCAACGGCTGGTGCTTTCCATGGACGATTGCGGCGACAGCCGGCGTGAATGTCTGCCTGCGCAAGGTCGATCCGGCCAAGATTTTCGAGCTGATTCCAAAGCACGGTGTCACCCACATGTGCGGCGCGCCGATTGTCTACAACTCGCTGATCAACGCGCCGGGCGCGCCAAAGGCCGAAGCCGGGAAGTTCATCACCGGGCTGATCGCCGGCGCAGCGCCTCCCGTGGCCGTGCTGGAAGGCGCGGAACGGATCGGCATCAAGATCACGCACGTTTACGGGCTGACTGAGGTCTATGGCCCCGCCTCCGTCTGCGCCGAGCAACCGGGCTGGGACGATTTGCCGGCGGACCAGCGCGCGCAGCTCAAGCGCCGTCAGGGCGTGCCCTATCCCCTCGAGGAAGCCGTCAGCGTGCTCGACCCTAAAACCATGCAGGAAGTGCCGCGCGACGGCGAGACCATCGGCGAGGTTATGTTCCGCGGCAACATCGTCATGAAAGGCTACCTGAAGAACGAGAAGGCCACGAAGGAAGCCTTCGAAGGCGGCTGGTTTCACACCGGCGATCTCGGCGTGCTCGATGAGTTCGGCTACGTCATCATCAAGGACCGCTCGAAGGACATCATCATCTCCGGCGGTGAAAACATTTCGTCGGTCGAGGTCGAAGACGTACTGTACAAGCATCCGGCGGTGCTGTTCGCAGCCGTCGTTGCCAAGCCGGACGCGAAATGGGGCGAGGTGCCCTGCGCATTCATCGAGTTGAAGGACGGCGCCAGCGCTACCGAGGCGGAAATCCTCGCCTACTGCCGAAGCCAGATGCCGGGTTTCAAGACTCCGAAGTCCGTGGTGTTCGGTGCGATCCCGAAAACATCCACCGGCAAGATTCAGAAGTTCATGCTGCGCGATCAGGCCAATTCGGCGAAGGCGATTTCGGCGTAACTCTTACACTTCGATCGTCAAACGCATTCCGTCATAGCCCGGCTCCACGCCGGGCGGCAGCTTCGTGCGGAGCACCTCGTAATCCAGATCGGAATGCAGGTTGGTCAGCACCGCGCGGCGCGGTTTGAAACGCTCAATCCATGACAGCGCGTCGTCGAGGCTGAAATGGCTCGGATGCGGTGCGTAACGCAACGCGTCGATGATCCACAGGTCGAGACCTTCCAGCGCGTGAAAGCTCTCGGGCGGAATGTCATGAAGGTCCGGCGTGTAGGCGGCATTGCCGATACGGTAGCCGAGCGCCGGAATATTGCCGTGCTGAACCAGGAAGGCGGACAAGGCGAGGGAGCCGCCCTTCCCGTCAATGCTTTCGGTTTCACCGGCCTCGATCGATCGCTTCTCGAGGATCGCCGGATAATCGCTGCCCGGTGCCTGTTCGAAACAGTAAGCGAAGCGCGAAAGAATATCCTTGCCGGTGGATGCGTTGAGATAGACCGGAATCCGTTTGCGCTGATGCAGCACTACGGAGCGCAGATCGTCAATGCCGTGGGTCTGGTCGGCATGCTCGTGGGTGAGAAATGTTGCTTCGAGATGGTCGACATTGGCGTCGATCAGTTGCTCGCGCAGGTCGGGCGAGGTGTCGATCAGAACGCGCGTGAGGGCACCCGCATCGCCCTTCTCGGCCAGCAGCGAACATCGGCGGCGGCGGTTCTTCGGATTGTTCGGATCACAAGCGCCCCAGCCCAGCGCCGGGCGCGGCACGCCGGCGGACGATCCGGAGCCGAGTATCGTCAGCGTCACCGTCATGCGGCTTTCGCGTCCGGACGCGGCACCTTGTCGAACAACCTGAAGAAATTTTCCGTGGTCTGCTGCGTGATCTCCTCAAGCGAGACGCCACGCGTTTCCGCCAGAACTCTGGCGGTCTCGACCACGAAGGACGGCTCATTGCGCTTACCGCGGAATTTTCCCGGCGCCAGATACGGCGCGTCGGTTTCCACCATGATGCGATCCGCCGGCAGTTCGGCAGCGATGTCGCGGATGGACTGCGAGTTTTTAAAGGTCAGGATGCCGGTGAAGGAAATCGACAGCCCGAGTGCGATGGCCTTCATCGCAAGCTCGCGTCCCCCGGTGTAGCAATGCAGCACGGCCTTGAACGGCCCCTTCCCGATTTCATCTTCAAGAATACGGCCGCAAGCTTCGTCGGCTTCGCGGGTGTGGATCACCAGCGGCAATCCGGTGGCGCGCGCCGCCGCGATATGTGCGCGAAAGCCCCGCTCCTGCGCTTCCGGTGATCCATCCTTGTAGAAGTTATCCAGCCCCGCCTCGCCCAGCGCCACCACCTTGGGATGCTTCGTGAGCGCGATCAGTTCGTCCGACGTGATGCCATCTTCCTCATCGGCGTTATGCGGATGGGTGCCGACCGAGCAATAGACATTGGGAAACCGCGACGTGATGTCCAGCAATCCGTCGAGCCGGCGCACGCGCGTGGAAATCGTAACGATGCGGCCGACGCCGGCGGCTTCAGCGCGTGCGACGATCGCGTCAAGGTCATCCTTGAAGTCCGGAAAGTCGAGATGGCAGTGACTGTCAACAAGCATCAGGCTTAAACCGGCTTCTCTTCCGTGGGTTCGATATAGCGCGGGAAAATCGGCGCAGGCGGCGGCAACTGTGTGCCGCCCTTGATCCGTGTGCCGAGTGCCGCGAAGTCCCGCGCGTCCTTCGCAACGCCGAGAATGTCCAGCAACTTGGCACAGGCATCCGGCATCGCAGGCTGCGCGAGAATCGCGATCTGCCGCACCACCTCGGCGGTGACATACAGCACCGTCTGCTGGCGCGCAGGATCGGTCTTGGCCAGCGCCCATGGCGCCTCACCCGCAAAATAACGATTAGCTTCGGCGACCACCGCCCAGATTGCATTCAGCGCGTGATGGATCTGCTGCGTGCCCATCGCGGTGCGCGCCTGCTCGAGCATCCCGTCGGCCATCGCCAGAATGGCCTTGTCGTTATCGCTGAACGCGCCCGGCTCCGGCAGCACGCCGCCATACTGCTTGCCGATCATCGAGAGCGAGCGCTGCGCCAGATTGCCGAGATCGTTGGCAAGATCCGCGTTGGTGCGCGCGACGATGGCCTCATGGCTGTAGCCGCCATCCTGCCCGAACTGCACCTCGCGCAAGAAGAAATAGCGCAACTGATCGACGCCATAAAGCTCGGCCATGTAGAACGGATCGACGACATTGCCGAGCGATTTCGACATCTTCTCGCCGCGGTTCAGAACGAACCCGTGCGCATAAACACGTTTCGGCAAGGGAATTCCGGCGGACATGAGAAAGGCCGGCCAGTACACGGCATGAAAGCGAATGATATCCTTGCCGATGATATGAACGTCTGCCGGCCAGAACCGCCAGTTTGCGTCGCCTTCTTCCGGAAAGCCGACGCCGGTGATGTAATTAGTCAGCGCATCGACCCAGACATACATCACGTGCTCTTCGTCGCCAGGCACCTTAACGCCCCAGTCGAACGTGGTGCGCGAGATCGACAGATCGTTGAGGCCACCCTTGACGAAACTGATGACTTCGCTCCGGCTGGAATCGGGTCCGATGAAATCCGGCTGGCTCTCGTATAGCGCCAGCAGCCTGTCCTGATATGCGGAGAGCTCGAAGAAATAGCTCTTCTCCTCAACCCACTCGACAGGTGTGCCCTGCGGTCCGCGCCGGACGTTATCTTCGCCAACGACTGTTTCGTCCTCTGCGTAATAAGCCTCGTCGCGCACGGAGTACCAGCCGGCGTAGCTGTCAATGTAGATGTCGCCATTGTCGGTCATGCGCCGCCAGATTTCCTGGACTGAACGATGATGCTGCTCTTCCGTCGTGCGAATGAAGCGGCTGAACGAAACGTTCAGCTTCTCATCGAGTTTACGAAGCAATCCCGCATTTCGTGTTGCCAGATCGAGAGCCGAGATACCCTCCTTCTGCGCCGTCTGAACCATCTTCTGGCCATGCTCATCCGTGCCGGTCAGGAAGAACACGTCCTTGCCGTCCAGCGCCTGGAAACGCGCCAGCGCGTCGGTCGCGATAGCTTCATAGGCATGGCCGATGTGCGGCGCACCGTTCGGATAAACGATGGCGGTCGTGATGTAGAAAGAATTCTTCGAGCCGGTGTTTGCGGCGCTCTGCGGCGCAGCCGACGCTTTCGGCTTCGCAGGTTTTGCCGGTGCTTTTGCCGTCACGGGCTTGGCAGGTTTTGCTGCCTTCCCGGCGACTTTCGCGGAGCGCTGCTTCGTGACGGATTTTTTCGCGGACGTCTTGGTGCCAGCCCTTTTTGAGGTGCCCTTCTTTGCGGCGCCCTTTTTCCCGGCGCGCTTTGCTGTCGATTTTTTTGCGGCTTTCTTGACGGTTTTCTTCGCAGCTTTTTTGGCCGTCTTTTTCGTGACCGCCTTGCGTGCCTTTTTCTTTGGAGAAACCTTCGCGCGCCGCGGGACGGACTTGCGCGCCGCTTTGACTGCTTTCTTTTTCTTCGCGGCGGTTTTCTTGGTCTTGGCCATTACGCTTCCTTAGAATTTCAAAACGACGCCAACGTGTGCGCGATCACTCAAACAGGGTGCTGCAAAGCCACTGCGATTGTCCAATTAGCGAGCCTGCGGGCGAGCCCCGGTGGCTTCAGCGAGCATATCAAATACAGAGAAAACCAACGGTTTTCGCTCCAGATTGAAGCTCTCGGTGTCGCGCGCGGCACGGTTGATCTTTTCCCATACCTCGGCGAGCCGTGCAAGGCGCGGCAGGTTTGCGCCAGCGTCCGGCTCATGCAGATGTCCCGTCAGCCAGCGGTCCACCGTATCGACGAAAGCCTTCAAACCGACGCGATCATTGAGCGGGAGCGCATCGCCCAGCGCATGAAGCGCGCGCTGATCGACATGCGGCAAGGTGTTCAGCAAGGCAAGCGTCCGCTGATGCAGTCCGAGCGACTGGCCGCCAAGCAGCGTCAGCGCGCGCGCGACACTCCCCTCCGCCGCATCCGCAGCCTCGCGCAGCGCTGCGTCACTCCGATTCAATCCCGCCGCTTCCGCGGCTGCCCTGACAACGTCATCCGTCTCCAGCGGCCGCAACGGCAACTTCCTGCAGCGTGACTGGATGGTGGCGAGCACGCGCGCCGGAGTATGACTGACAAGAAGGAACAGCGAGCGCGCCGGCGGTTCTTCGAGAATTTTCAGCAGCGCATTGGAGGCATTGGCATTCAGTTCATCGACCGTATCGACCACGCAGACACGCCAGCCGCCGACGCTTGCTGCCGTCGAGCCGAAAAACCCGATGGTTTCACGCGACTCGTCCACTGTAATGACGGTGCGCATGGTGCCCTTGTCGTTGACCGTGCGCTCAAGCGTCAGCAATCCGCCATGGCTTCCGCCCGCGACCTGCCGCGCGACCGGATGGTCCTGATCGACATAGAGATTGTCGGCATCTTGCACAGAGCGTGCGGCAGGATCGGAATGTGCGAGCACGAAGCGTGCCATGCGATAGGCCAGCGTCGTTTTGCCGATGCCCTGTGCCCCGCCGATCAGCCACGCGTGCGGAATGCAGCCGCTCCGATAGGCATTCAGCAGCGTCTGCTCGGCATCGCGATGGCCGAACAGCGACGTCGTCTCGCGCGGGGCACGAACTGCGGTTTCGGGTTCAGCGGTGCGCGCGCTCATGCCTTGGTGGTCTCGCGAACGGCGGCTACCGAAAACAGATGATCCCGCAGCGCTTTCCATATCCGCTCCGCAACGATCTTGGGATCTGCGTTCGCGTCGATCAGCGCACAGCGCTTCGGATCGTTCTCTGCGATCCGGCGGTAGGCTTCGCGCAGCTTCTCGTGAAAGCTCAGGCCTTCGCCCTCGAAGCGATCGGGAAGCGCCGTTCCACGACGTTTGACGGCTCGCTCCATACCGACAGCTACGGGAACATCGAGAATGATCGTGAGGTCAGGCTTGAGATCGCCAATCGTCACGCGCTCCATCGCCCGGATCAGCTTGAGATCGACCTTCCCCAGCTCGCCCTGATAGACGCGCGTCGAATCCGTAAAGCGGTCGCACAACACCCACGTTCCCTGTTCGAGCGCGGGCTCGATCACCTGGCTGACATGGTCGTCGCGCGCCGCCGCAAACAGCAGCGATTCCGTTTCGGGACCGAAAGCCTTGGCCATGCCGGACAGCAGCAGGTGCCGCACGATCTCCGCGCCCGCCGATCCGCCGGGCTCGCGCGTCGTGATCGTCTTCAGTTTGGCCGCGTTGAGCCGGTCCGCGAGCATCTGAATTTGCGTCGATTTGCCGGAGCCCTCGCCACCTTCAAAGGTAATGAAGCGCCCGCGAGCGGGCTTCCGGGATTTGTTGGCTTCGCTCATGTCACAGCTTCTCCGCGCCGGCGCGGAACAGGCCGAGGACGAGTTCGCTGGCACCATCAACAGCGCGGCGGGTCAAGGACCCTGCTCCGATCGGCTCCGCGGCCACCAGCGGGGATTCTAGCGCTATGTTGCTGCCACGCCAGACCTTCAACACGCCGACGCCCTGGCCGGGTTCGACTGGCGCGCGGACGGGGCCGGTATAGACTATACGGGCGACCAGCTTGTCGGAGCCGTTTCGCTGCACCATGACTCGAACAGGCTCGGGACTTGCCAGTTTGACGGAGCGGCTTTCACCGCCGAACACCCGCGCATAGCCAACCGTCTGGTTGGCGGCGAACAGCGTCCGCGCCTCGAAATTGCGGAAGCCCCACTCGAGCAGTTTCTTGGCTTCCTGTGCGCGATCGTCCGAGTCCTCGAGGCCGTTGACCACGACGATCAGCCTCATGCCGTTCTGCACGGCGGAACCGACCATGCCGTAGCCGCCCTCCTTGGTGAATCCGGTCTTCAGTCCGTCGGCGCCCTCAAGCATGGCGAGCAGTGGATTGCGATTCTGCTGACGGATCTTGTTCCAGGTGAACTCGCGCTCGTTGAAGAGCTTGTAGTAATCCGGATAGGTCAGAATGATATGCCGCGCGAGCAGGCCGAGTTCGCGAACGGTCATCTTGTTAGCGGGATCCGGCAGGCCGTTGGAATTTCCAAACGTCGATTTCGTCATGCCAAGTTCGCGCGCGCGCTTGGTCATGCGTTCGGCGAAAGCCGCTTCGGTGTTCGAGAGACCTTCCGCGAGCGCCATGCAGGAATCGTTGCCGCTCTGGATCAGCGCGCCATGCAACAAATCATCGACGCTGACGCGACTGTTGATCGCAGCAAACATCGTCGAGCCGCCGGACGGAGCGCCGCCCTTGCGCCAGGTGTTCTCGCTGATCCTGAATTCATCGGTGAGTTTGATCTCGCCCTTTTTCAGCGCGTTGAAAACGACTTCCGCCGTCATCAGCTTCATCATGCTGGACGGGGCGCGAAGTTCGTCGGCGTTTTTCTCGAACAGGATACTGCCCGACTTCGCCTCGATCAGGATCGCGGTGGGCGCATCAGTGTCGTAGGCATCGTCCTTTTTGGCGCCTTGCACGCTGTTATTGGCCGCATGGGCGATGCCGCCCAGCGCAACGCCGACCGCCAGAGCAGCCGCGACGAGACGCCAAAGCCGTCCGCTCGGACGCCCGCGAAATCGGGGTGCTGTTAGAATGGCTGCCATGCTGAGATTCCTGAGGATCGCGTTGTATCAGTTGGGCTGATACCAAACAACGTGCCGCCGGTCCTCGACCGATCGCCGGTAAATTGCCTATCGTCCGGATTTGGGGCCTCGACCAGCAAAAATCTCCCAAAAAAGGCAAAACATGATGTCGTCATCGCGAATGATCTCAGCCAACGGCATCGACATTTTTGTGACCGAGCAAGGCTCGGGGCCGCTGGTCCTGCTCTGTCACGGCTGGCCGGAATTGTCCCATTCATGGCGGCATCAGCTCCCCGCGCTTGCCGCGGCCGGCTTTCACGTAGTTGCTCCCGACATGCGCGGGTATGGGCGAACCTCGGCGCCGCAGAACATCGAAAACTATTCGATCTTCGATCTGGTCGGCGACATGGTCGCTCTGGTCGCGGCGCTGGGCGAGACCAAGGCTATTATCATCGGTCACGATTGGGGTGCGCCGGTGGCATGGCACGCGGCCCTGTTCCGGCCCGATATCTTCACCGCCGTCGGGGGCTTGAGCGTCCCGCCGCCGTGGCGCGGACGTGAGCGCCCGCTGGATACTTTGGCGAAGAGCGGCACCACCAATTTCTACTGGCAGTATTTCCAGCAGCCGGGCGTCGCGGAAGCCGAGTTCGAGCGCGATGTCGACTTTACAATGCGCGCCGTTTCGTTCGGAGTCGAAGCATCATTGTTCCTGAAAGACGGTCATGGATTTCTGGGCGATCCGGCGATCGAGCGGCCGCTTCCGGCATGGGTCAATGCGCAGGACCATGCGCATGTTGTCGATACCTACAAGCGCACGGGATTTCGCGGCGGGCTGAACTGGTATCGCAACATCGACCGCAACTGGGAGCTGACCGCGCCATGGCATGGCGCGAAAATCCATCAGCCGTCCATTTTCATTGCCGGCGCAAACGACGCGGTCGTGACCGGAATTATCGGCGGCAAGCGGGTCACCGAGATGGACCGGGTGCTGCCGAACCTGAAGCGCAAGCTCCTGATCGACGGCGCGGGTCACTGGATTCAGCAAGAGCGGCCCGACGAGGTCAACGCCGCGCTGGTTGAATTCCTGAACGGCGTGCGGGGTGCATGATCCCGAAAAGCGGGAACCGGTTTAATAAAGCCCGCGGCCTGACATCAGGCTCAAGCTGTTATCGCGCAGGCCCGGCGCATAGGCGGCGACTGGCCTTGTCATCGCCGGAGGCTCGTCCGCCACTTCGGTTTCGGCGGGCGCACTGCGCTCGAAGCGGCGGCCTCCGGGCCGTGTGCTGCGCGAGGCCGAGACCTCCGACGAGCCCGCAGCCGCGTCATCTGGCGTATGGCCGAGGGTATACGGCCGCCCTGAGGGCAATGGCACATCGCCACGAGTCACGCCGCGCGAGGGCATGGTGTCGGGGATGAATGGGCGCGCCGATGCGATCCTGACGCCTGTGGGTGATGGCGCGGGCTCCCCTGTCCGCAACGTCGCCATGAGCTGCCGGTCGTCCGATCCTTCGAGCGGGGCCCGGCCGACATATTCCACGCGCACGCGGCCGATGCCGTTCTCGCGGAACTCCAGCAGTTTCGCCGCCGTATTGGAGACATCGATCAGGCGATTGCCGTGGTACGGACCGCGGTCGTTGACACGGACGATGACGGATTTGCCGTTGGCCAGATTGGTGACCCGTGCGTAGCTCGGCAGCGGCATGGTGGGATGTGCTGCGGTGAGCGACGTCATGTCGAACACCTCGCCGTTGGCCGTCAGGCGCCCGTGGAACGCATCGCCATACCAGGAGGCCATACCTTCGGCGCGATAGTTCGGATCTTCTTCGGGCACATAGGTGCGGCCTGCGACCACGTAGGGCTTCCCGACGCGATAGGTGCCGCCGCCTTTCGGGACAGCCTCGTTGAAATCGACAACGCGCGGGCTGCTCGAAACACCGTATTTCGGATCGACGCGGCTGGACAACTTGTTCGACCCGGCGCAATTGGCGACCAGGAGGCACAAGGCTCCCGCCGCCGCGACGCGGGCGATTCCCCTGCCTGTTTCAGTGACGCAAATCCCCATAGAACCCCAAATAGCACTTTCGGCACCAGCTTGCCTACCGGGTCCTGCCCGGCCGACGTTCGCACTGATACGCCGCTTACGTTAACCCATTGCTTCCGCGCCGAAAAAGGTCCGGCTCAGGGGTTGGTAAACCGGAGATTGATTTTCGTCGGGTTGCAGCCTCCCCTGTTCATATTTCTTGGGATTCTCGCCGTCTTCCAGCTCCCAGAGTGTTTGTTGCGAGAACAGATGACCGGCTGGATTTCGGTTTTATTGATCTGGATGGCCCTGATTGCGCAGCATTCGTGCTGATACACCGCGCCGCGCGGCGCTGGTGGGACTATTTCGGGAGACGCGTCTGGATCGTCCGAAACGGAAATGAGCGTCCATCGTCATCTCTCATACAGAAAGGATGATTGAATGTTTCTTGTCTCAGGTCTTCTCGTTGTCGTCGCCGGTCTTTTTTATGCAGCCGACCACAGTCATCTCGGCCGGTTCGGCGCCCAGATGTGCCTGTATGGCGACACGTTCTGCCGGCATCCCGTCTATCTTCTGGTCGGCGCCGGCCTTGCTGCTGCCTGGGGCGCTTTGGTCAGCATGCGATGATACGTTGGCTGCCAGTTTTCGCAGGATGCTGTCCGATTGCGTCCATCTTCTGCGCATCCAACTGAAAAAGGCGCTCCGGGTTGCCCGGAACGCCTTCCCCAATCTCGCTGAACCAGGCGGAAAGACCGCCCTGTCCGAAGCTCAAGAGAGCTTAGCGGGCGGCCTCAGCGAGGTGACAGCGCTTGGAATGAGACACTGGACCACCTCCTTTCATTGTTGACGACACAATCGAATATAGGGGCGAATTGCGCGTTGTGAAGTCCGCCATTGGACAGATGCAGATCCCCGCCGATGCCCGCGCAATGTGACGCCGCAGCGGTTCAGGTTCGATCCTTTTCAAGCACGATGTCATGCGCGGTGAACAGAAAACCCCGGCAGTTTCCTGCCGGGGTTTTCGTTAGTTCGTTGTAATCGCCGTTAGACGGTTACGATCAGAACGTGCGGCGAACGCGGAGGTTGCCGCTGAGCGTGCCGAGATCCTTGAAGTCGTAGGTCGCGGCTGGCTTGAACCCGCCCGGAGCAAGAGCGGCCGATCCGGTGAAGGACTGGTCGATTGCCGTGTACAT
Organism: Afipia sp. GW821-FHT04G03; assembly: GCF_059419985.1. NCBI lineage: Bacteria > Pseudomonadati > Pseudomonadota > Alphaproteobacteria > Hyphomicrobiales > Nitrobacteraceae > Afipia > Afipia sp. GW821-FHT04G03. The sequence continues at coordinate 496,638 of NZ_JBWKSV010000001.1, forward strand.
GACTTCGGCCGAGAACGTCAGGTTCCGAACCGGGGTCCAGCCGAGACGGCTGCCGACTTGCCAGATCGCGAAATCTGGGTTGCAGCTGTAACCGTTGGCTTTCGGACCGCTGATTGCATTGAACATGTTGCAATACAGGTTGGTCGCGGTTCCGTTGAAGTCGACCTTCGAATACGAACCGAACAGGCCCGATTCCCAGTTCTGGTTCCAGTTGTGCACGAAGCCAACACGAACGCCGTAGGCGTCGGTCTTTTCGATGCTGCCGCCCTGGCCGTAGACGCCGTCAGCGTTCACGCCGAGAGCGACACTCTGGTAGCTAGCGGGGAAGTCCGAACCACCACCGTACACAGCGTACGAGTTACCGAAGGTGCCGCCGATGATGTAACGGTTTGCGCCGTTCGCGTAAGCAACGTCAACGGTCAGCTTGTCGCCCGGGCCGGTCGGAAGGTTCTTCAGCTGAAGACCGCCCTGAACCGCGAAGCCCCAGGTATCCGACGGATGACCAGTGGTTTCGTTCGCGCCGTAGTAGTTGGCGTGAATGTTGTGCGCAGCTGCGGACAGCTGTGCAGTGAACGCAGCCTGATCGACGCGGATGTTGCCGACGATGTCAGGAGCAGCGTTGCCGCCGTAAGCGTTGGCGTAGGTGCTGCCAGCGATCTGGGCCGCCGTGACGGGGGTGCCCGGGTTCACGTTGATCAGCAGACCGCGAGCATAACCACCCTGAGCGAGGGTCGTCTTCGGCTCGTCGAGGCCGATCTGGGCCGAAACACCGTTGCCGAACTGCCAAGTGTAGTTGATGTTGTTCACGCCGGTGGAGTTGTCGCCGCCGCCGAAAAGATTCGACGTGTTGCTGTTGGCGGGAGAGTTGTTCCACGGAGTGTTATACGCCGACACCGACTTACCGAAGGTGAACCCGGCGAACTGAACGAAGCCGTAGTCAACTTCGATGAAGCCGCCGGCAATGTTGTCGGTGTTCGAGGTGAACTGGAACTTCACGTCCCAGTACGAACGAACAACGCCGTATTCGGTGGCGGTGCGGGTATCAACCGTGAACTGGCTGCGCTGACGGGTGGTGAAGAAGTCACGATCCCGGCTGCCGAACGCGCTGTTGCCCTGAATGTAAGGGCTGTTGTACGAGTTTGCATTCAGGTTGACGTCGAACTGAACGTAGCCGCCGATTTTGATGCAGGTCTCGGTGCCGGGGATGTAGTAGAATCCCGCGCCATAGAGCGAACAGACCTTCACGTACTGAACGGCTTTCGCCTTCACCGGAAGATCAGCTGCCTGTGCCCCGGCGATCGCGACGAAACCCGCCGCTGTGCCGAGGATAAGGCTCTTTATCGTGTTCATAGTACCTCCAAGTTTTGCTCTGTGAGCGTAAGTCCGTTGGCGCAAATCACACCGCAGGTGGTCCCCAATTCCCCCTCAACCGCCTCGTTGATCCCGCTTTCTGACACCGCGCATGAAGCGCGGACCGATCGAGCGAAACTTCCAAACAGGACGACGTGAGAAAATCTTAGTTCGCGTGAATCTGCTCGGTAGAAGCAGACACGAGCCGTGCTAACCGTGGCACATGACGGTTGCATGACATCTTGTTTGTACATTCCTGAACCATGTTTTTCACCTGCAGACTGTGACTTATTTGCCCCTTCGCACCTGTTATGCGCGCGTGCGAAATCGCGTTTTTGTTTTGCGTGTGTGCGAACGGACACGGTGCAAATCAGATCGCGAATCGTGACACCGGCAAACGCATCTGGGCGTCGCGCGACCGCGCACGACAAAGCCATTCCAGCCATTCGCGCATGGCCGAAAAAGTTTGGCGCTGAAGTTCGGATACGTGGAAGATCGATGTTGTATGGCGGAAGGGGTGGGATTCGAACCCACGGTGCCCTTGCAGGCACGCCGGTTTTCAAGACCGGTGCCTTAAACCACTCGGCCACCCTTCCAAACCATTGACGTTGCTTGGTTATTCAAGAATAAGCGCCCCGCTTAGCCGAGGCCGCTCAACGCCAATTCGGTTCTTTAGGGCAGCCCATGGCAGTTCGTCAACGCGAACAGCGTCGCCCCTGCCCGACATCGCCGCGTTACGCTGTCCGCGCGCCTCGGCGTTCCAGGACCTTATGCGCCAGCCAGGACGAAAGCATCGCGGGAATCAGGCCCACAAGGCCAAAGGTCGCAAAATGCGCGAAGCCCGTCTGAGGTTGCGAACTGCCGTACATCACTGCTGCGAAGATGAATGCAAACACGCCGGTCAAAAACATACGGACCACCGGGTTGATCTTGTGGACGTGGGCGAGAATGTCATCGACCGCGCCCGTCATCAGCGCGGGTATGATGCCGAACAGATAATTGTATTGCAGCGTCGAAAAGAGAATCTTGAACAGCTTCGCCAAGTCATCGGAGTAAGGCTTGTCCCAGTATCCGGCCGGCGTTCCGACGGCCAGTAGAATGAAGCCGCCCAGACATGGTCCTATCAAACCGAAAATGGCGTATCGAATCATACCGTCTCCCCACGGGCCTAATCCTCGACAACCATTTTATGACTGTTTTGCGCGGTTTCGATAGACGGCAAATCGAACTTCGCCCTGCAAATCGTTGCGCCGTCCTGAGGGCCGACGGCGCTGCTAGCGCGCTCCCTTGAGCGTGCACGACGTCGCGCACGTCGTCTTCACGCCCGCGCTGCATGTCATGCAAACGGCCATGCACTGCTCGAGATTCTTGGGGTCATAGGGACTATAGAGTTTCGCCGCGCAGGCGAGCGAGACGCGTGGCTCCTCGGTGCCGAGATAGCGGAAGGTCGCGAAGAGCGCGATCAGCAAGGCAGCGATCGCTAGTCCGAACGCGACGGCGACCCGGACCGTGCGGGTCCGTTCCCTTTCCGCTTTCGAAGCGCCATCGATATGGCTTCGCGCCACCGAAGTCTCCTCCAGTTGAACAACGCGCCTTGCTGTCCCAGGTTCCGCTTCCGCCGAAGGCCATCATCCCCGAAAGCAGCCCGTCCGCGCCCGATCCACCGGGATCCGTCCGGTTAATGAAATCCTAACAGCCCCTGCCCTTATTCGCGCTTTGATTCAAATTTTCGGAAACTTCCCGTTGGTATGAAAACGCTCCGATTACGGAGCGACGCTCATGGCCATCTTCCGCAGAGAGAACCGCAAACCCCGGCACACCACGCAGCATCAGGCATGGATGACGCTCGATGGCGGGTTCGCGAAACGCAACTGCACCATTCTCGATCTGTCGACCGGCGGAGCGCGCATCAAGCTGAGCGACGACAGGCCCATCGGTAGCAAACTGAGCCTCGCTCTCACGAAAGACGTGAGACGGGTGACGCACTGCCGGCTGATCTGGCGGCAAGGCTCCATCATCGGCGTGGAGTTCGTCGGACGCACCTGACGCGGGCGTCGATATTTCAGTTCGGAGAGGTGGCTGAGTGGCTTAAGGCACCGTTCGAGGTACGCGGGCAACCGTGTCGGAGGTTCGAATCCTTCCCCTCTCCGCCATCGTTTGCAGATACCACCCGGTCAGCAGCGCAGCCGGCTCACGCCTTACTGGCGAATCCGTCTCCGTGGGGGCTGAGACATATCTTCGTTTTGGTGGCTCCGGTTCAATGCCAGCCGCCAGTTGGATGTGCACGATCCATTCAAGCCGGAAGCACTCATCCGGCACTGATCCATTGTCATGTAATCGCACCGCTCGATCCCGCCGCCGAACGCTTCGACATGGAACATGCAATAAGGATACTCGGTCGCCTGGGCCGGTCCCTGGCTCAATGCCAGCAGTCCGGCGAGCGCCAGCAAGCTCCGCTTTATATAGGCCATGGCAATACCTCGTTTGAGTTTCAAAACGCCCGAATATGGGTATCAACCCCATCGGACCTCAAAGCTTCCTATGGGCTGACAATCACAATTCCGGGAACAAACGCCACCGTTCGTGAATTTGATCTCCTGCCAGACAAAAGCCGCAAGATCCCCTACCCGTGTCAACGCGGCATAATTCGGCACAAATCCTGCTTGATACGACCCTGCGGGCCGGGCGCGAACCAGGGATGTTTCCGATGGACCTGACATTGAATGCTGCCGATCTTGCTTTTGTTCTTTGCGGATTGATCGCTGCACTGGGTACACTGCTGGTATGGGCAATCAGAACCGCCGACAGGTGGGCCCTTCAGCGCTCATCCAGGAGAGGCCGTGAGTGAACCTGAGCACGACAATCGCCAGCGTGATCTAAAAATTGCCAAGAACGAAGCCACGCGTGAACTCACCAGTGACGTCCGGCTGAGCACTTGGGCAATCGGCATCGTTGTCGTGATTGGCCTGATCGTACTGGCGATGTTCCTGAAGAGATGAATTCAGGGCTGGACCGTGTCGGTTTTCGGCGGTCTATTTGCCGAAGGTCATATCCACGCACTTCAGCACGTCAGGACCGACGCCGACATTGAGCAGGATGCATCCCTTGACGGCGAGCTTGGAGCTGTCGCTTGCCCAGATCGCCGTTCCGCCCGAGCCGAAGAATGAGTTGGTGTTCGGCGGCTCGGTCTCCGTGGCATCGAACGTATAGGACGAATCGCCGGGGAAAACGCGCGCCTTCATCACGCACGCGCCGTCGGTATCGACTTTGAGAACTTCCTTATTATCGCGGGTCACGCCGACGCTCACCTGACAACGATAGAATTCCGAGGTCCGCGTGTTGAAAAGATAGGCGTAGGATTTGCAATTGATGTTTTGAAGCTTGCCGGCGTTGAGGCCGCGGCCGCAGGAAATCCGCTGGTTGCTGCTGAGCTTGAATTCATCCGCCGCACGCGCATCCGTGATGCCGGCAAAGGCGGACAGCGCCAGAACGGCTGCAAAGCCAAAAAACAAACCAAAAAAACGTCCGGAAAATGTCTTCATCTATGTCCCCTTTTGCGCATGTGCGCCCGTCGAAATAAACCGGCCCGCGCTTCATCGTCATCGTAATGCAGTTTTGAAGGATAGGCCATCTACCCGCCGCGCCTATGCCCGCGCCAGCGCCTGCATTCTTAGCTGTTCTACCGCGCTCAACAAGCGGCTTTGACCCTGCTCTCCGATCGCGGCATCGCGCGCCTGCTGAATGGCGTCGCCAAGCGCCGGAAGCGGCAGCGTCCCGTCGCATGTCGGCTTGACGAGACCATCGATGATGGCATTCCACTGCGCGAGGCCGTTCTGGTAGGCATCGCCATGCCCCTTGATGAGGCTGGCTGTCTGCACGACCGCAACGGTTGCTTCCGGCTGCTTCACCAGACTTCGATCGACCATGTGGAGCCATCGCTCCACCCACACTCTTTCCACCTTGAAGCGCTGGGAAAAAGGTCGCGTGATACGCAGCGCGGCCAGCCATTTCAGTTTGCGAAGCGAAAACCGGCCCGTGGACGAGAATCGCATCGTGACCGACCTGCGCGAAAGCCGCGCCAGCCGCAGCCGCTGGAAGATATCCATCGCAGGCGCGGCGGCGGCAGGAGGGAGCATCGGGATCACTTCATCCCAGCGAAACCGCTCCACCCTGTCGACGGATGCGGCGTTCGGCAAAGCATTCACGCCCCCCGCCTCTGTCAGCTTGATTTGTGCGATCGCAATCGGGTCCTCGAAGTGCATCCGGTCCGACAGCAACTGCGCGAGTTCGCCGAGATTCGGCAATGTGATGCCGGCGTGGCCGACATACCGCTCGATACGATCAAGGTAGCTCAACGCATAGTCGGGATCCTGATAGTCGATCAGCGAATGAACGGCCTGACTGACGATGGGGACAACATCCTCCGGCAGCCGCGCCGACAGTCGCGCCAGCGCTGCGCGCGCAACCCTCGGATTGCGGGTTTCCTCGCCGAAGTACCGCTCCTTCAGCAGCCGGAACGGCGACGGCGGAACCTTGACCCGTATTTTCATGACGAGGCCTGAGCAATGCTCTGGGCGAGTTGGGCTTCGAGCCTTCCGACATTCTGAAACAGGCGCGCGCTGACCAGCCGCAGAAAATAGAATCCGAATTCGGGATTCTGGACGTAAAGTTCCTGCACTTTCGTATAGGTCACGCTGAGTACCAGACCACCCTCAAGACATTCGAGCGTCTGGGTCCGCTTGTTGGATGGCGACAGCATCCCGAGTTCGCCGACAAGAGCGCCAACCGGAATCTCGATGCCGGACTCGACCAGCCGATAGCGGCCGCTGACGATGTAGTACATCTCATCCGCCTTCTCGTGCTTGTAAAACAGCACTTCGCCTGTGGCGCATTTCCGCTCCGTCATGAACGGCTTCAACCAGGCCATCGACAGGTCGCTGCTGACCGACTTCTTGACCTCGCGAACCAGCAACAGCATTTCCCGCAGCCGGTACACATTGAGCGGCAGCAGGATCATGTGCAGCACCATCACCGGGTAATGATGGTGCATGACGGAAAACACGATCAGCACGACGTTGGTAAGAATTCCGAAGATGCGCAGCGGGATCATCGTCCGCATCGTGTAGCCGGCCACCACGAACGCGGACGCGATAAATCCGCCGGCTCCGGAAACGAGTCCTGACATATCCATCGGAATCAACCTGGTGCTGAAGGAAATCTTGCAGGCATTATGCCGTTCCGCGCCCCGCGGAACAACGTTTCTCGACCGCACTGCGGCAATTCAAATGACGACCTTGTGACACGATCCGCTTTTACCGGCGGCTCCTTGCCCCGGGAGCGCTCCACAGCCGGCAGGCCGCGTACGCCGCTCAAATATCAATCGACAGGCCTTCCCGTGCGACCAGGGTCCCGGGTCGCGCCTTGGCCGCCGCCGCGCCGATGCGGTCCATCTCGTTATCGTCATGCTCGGGATCGTGGTGAAATAGGCAAAGCGTCCGGGCGCCTGCTTCGTTGGCCAGCCGAACGGCCTGCTGCCAGCTCGAGTGCCCCCAGCCGACATGCTCGGGCAATTCCTCGTCGGTATATGTCGTGTCGATGATGACCAGCGCGGCGTCGCGGACAAGCGCAAGCAACCCCGGATCGATCTCCTCGCCGCTGAGTTCGGTATCGGTGATATAGGCGATCGCGCGGCCGTCGAATTCGACGCGGTATCCTGTCGCGCCGCCCGGATGATTGAGAGCCGCGGTCAGGACCTTGATGCCCGGCTGCGGGTTGAGAACGTCGCCGGGCGTGAAATCGGTGAAGTCGATCTTGCCGGATGCGGCTTCGATTTCGATCGGAAACAGCGGATAGCTCATCAGCTTCCGGACCGTGTCCTTGATCCCGCCCGCCGGCTTCAAATTACCGGCCCACAAACGGAGGCGGCTTCCCGTTGTGAACGCCGGCGTGAAGAACGGCAAGCCGATCAGATGATCGATGTGGCAGTGACTCAAAAACAAATCGACATCGACTTTCGGGGCCTCGTCGTCAAGCGCATTGCCAAGCATGCGCAATCCCGACCCCGCATCGAAAACCAGACGGTGATCCCCGCACCTCACCTCGACGCATGACGTATTGCCGCCGTAGCGCACGGTATTTGGGCCTGGACATGGAATGCTCCCGCGAACACCCCAGAACCGCACGGACATTTTGGTCGGCATGAAAAAACTCAATGAATCCTTCACAAGAATTGCATGCGGTTGTCATGATCACCAGCACGATACGGTGCGGCAGCACTCAAAAAAATGGCTTGCCAGACGGCAAGGCTAACGGTAGCGGCTGCCTTTCGCCTCATTTGCTATTTGGACGTGAGAGCCATGACGCCATTCCAGTCGTCCGGCGGGGGCGTTTTCCGGAACGCTTCAATCCGCTCCGAATAGAGATCGTAAAGCCCGTGGAAGCTTTTTGCTTCATCGGCGATGCGGCCCTTTGCAATCGCCGCCATCGCGCCGTCCCAGTCGCGGCTTCGGTAGCAGGCCAGCATTTCGATGCTCAAGTTGCGCAGTCGCTGAAACTGACCGGACGTCGCGACATCTTCCCGTCCGGCAATTGCATAGATCACTTCCGGCTCCTTCTTGCCTTTCACGGTGATGAAGTCGAGTTCGAGAATCGCAAACTTGTCCTTTGCGGCCAGCGCCGTTGCTGACCCTGCGATGATCGGCACGCCGTAGGATTTCGATTGTCCTTCGAGCCGCGAGGCGAGATTCACGCTGTCGCCGAGCACCGAATAGTCGAACCGCAGATTGGAGCCCATGTTTCCAACCACGCATGTTCCGGTGTTCAGACCGATGCCGACACGCATCGGAATGAACGGCTTGCCGGCGGCTATCGCTTCGCGCTCGCGCTCCACGTTCAGCGCCTCGATGCGGTCGATCATGTCGAGCGCCGCCTCGCAAGCATTGATCTGGTGCGCCTGATCGTTCAGCGGCGCATTCCAGAACGCCATGATGGCGTCGCCCATGTACTTGTCGATGGTGCCCTTGCGGTCGAGGATCGCGTTGGTCAGCGGCGTGAGGAACCGGTTCATCAGCGATGTCAGGCCCTGCGGATCGTGCTTGAACGATTCCGAAATCGTGGTGAAGCCACGCACGTCGCTGAACATGATCGTCATGTCGCGCTCTTCGCCGCCGAGCACCAGTTTTTCCGGCGACTGCGCCAATTGCTCGACCAGCGCGGGCGACAGGTACTGACCGAACGCGGATCGGATGCGGCGGCGCTGCGCCTGTTCACGGAAATAGCTGCTGAACACCAGGACGAGATAGATCGCGGTGCTCGCGATCAACGGGAATGTGAAATCGAGCAGCAGACGTTTTTCCGTGAAGAAATACCAGGATGTCGCGACCATGATCGCGACAATGACAGCGCCGAACACCAGCAGGGTAATGGCGCTGAGAATGGGTGCCAGCCAGATAATGGCCACGCCGAACACGATCGCGGCCAGCAACTCCGCGCCGACCGCATAGTTCGGCTGCGACAGCACGGACCGGGTCAGCGCACTTTCGAGCACCTGTGCATGCACCTCGACGCCCGGCATGACCGGATCGAGAGGCGTCGTCTTCACGTCGAGCAGGCCCACGGCCGAAGTGCCGATCAGGATCAGCTTGCGGGAGATTTGATCGGGACCGACGACGCCTTCCAGCACATCGGCGGCGGACACATAGCGCGCCGCATCGTGCTTGGCGAAATGCACCCAGAGCTGACCATTGCGATCGGTCGGGATTTCAAAGCCCGGCACGGCCACGCTTTTGACGCCAGCTTCATCGGACTTGATGAGGATAGTGTCGGACTTTGTGACAATGCGCAGCATCTCGAACGTGAGCGAGGGCATCAGTTCGCCCTGCGCCTGCATCACCATCGGGACGCGCCGGACGATGCCGTCGCGCTCGGTGCGGATCGTAAACAGCCCGCGCCCGGGCGCTGCCTCCTCAAGGACAGGAACGTTCCGCAGCAACCCCGGGAATTGCAGCAGGAACGGCCGCGGATCGCCGCCCAGGGTGGCAAGTCCCGTCAACGGCAGTTTTAGTTCAGGCTGCTGCACGAATGTCGGCAGTCCGGATTCACCGAGCACGGCGGGCGACCGGCGCAGCACATTGGCGAGTACCTGATCGTTGCTGGGGAGTGCCCGCAGTTTCGCCCGGCTTTCCTCGTCGAGGCCACGAAATGAATCGGCGGCGATTGCGGGCGAAAGCCTGTCCGGCTCCGCAAAGACGATGTCGAAGGCAATAGCGGCGGCGCCGTGATCGGTCAGCCGCTGCACGAGATCGGCGACGCGCGTGCGCGGCCAGGGCCACTGCCCGTATTTGGCAAGGCTCTTCTCGTCGATGTCGATGATGACGACCGGGCGCTGCGTGATCTTGCGCGGCTGGAGGATCTGGTAGGCATCGAAGGTACGGACGCGCAATTCCTCAAGCGGATACGGGTCTGTGACTCTCAGGCCGAGAAACGCGATCAGCAGAAGAAGACATAACAATCGTCCGTAGCCGAAATGCCTCGCATACAGCCGGACACGCGCAACGATACGGACCACCGATTTCAATATCGCCCGCATCATGTCCGTAATTGGTATCCGTCACTTTTCCCGGAATGCGCGCATGAGCTGGTCGCTTAGCGGCTTCGCAAGATAGGATATCATAGTGCGTTCGCCGGTCTGTACAAAAGCCTCAACCGGCATGCCGGGGATCAGCTTGACGTCCCCGAGCTTCGCCACTTCGGAAGGCGGCAGCGAGATGCGGATGGTGTAGGTGCTCTGGCCGGTCCGCTGGTCCGTTGTGGTATCCGGCGAAATGCGGCTGATCGTTCCGTTCAACTCCGGCGTCGTGCGCTGATTGAAGGCGGAGAGCCGCAGCAGCGTCTTCTGCCCGATCCGCAGTTGATCGATGTCTTGCGGGTTGACCTTGGCCTCGACAGACAGATTGTCGGCCTCGGGCACGATCAGCATGATGGCGTCGCCGGCGGTGATGACGCCGCCCACGGTGTGGACGCTTGACTGCAACACCATGCCGTCCTGCGGTGCCCGGATGTCGATGCGGCGCAATTGATCCTCGGCGGTAACCTTGCGCTCGACGAATTCGCCGATCTTGTCGTTGATCTCGCGCATCTCCTTGGAGACTTCGCTGGAGAGATCCTTGTCGATCTGGATGACCTGCAATTCGATTTCGGTGATCTTGCCCTTGGCCTGCGCCTTCTGGGCAATGAACTGCGCGCGGTCGCCGTCGAGCCGCGCCGCATCGCGCTCCAGTACCGTCAGCCGGGAAATCTGCACGAGGTTCTTGGCGAACAGATCACGGACGCCGACGAGTTCCTTCTGAATGAGTTCGATCTCGCGGGACTTGGCGTTCTCCTGCGCTTCAAGCCCGCCGATCTCTTCCTTCAGCTGGGAAATGCGCTCCTTGAGCTGCGCCTTCTGGCCGACGCGGCCGGACGAACGAACCTGAAACAGCTTGACCTCGTTTCCGATCAGCGATCGCACCTCCGGATCGGAAAAATAATCCATCAACTCCGGCGGAAAGATCACACGCTCCTCGCCGTCCTGCTCCGCGAGCAGCCGCGCCCTGCGCGCCAGAAGGCCGTTGAGGCCCTTGGTGACGATCGCGAGGCTCGCCTTGGTGATCGTGTCGTCGAGACGCACCACTATGTCGCCGGCCTTGACCCGGTCGCCGTCGCGCGCCCTCACCTCGCCGACGACACCGCCGGTCGGGTGCTGAACTTTCTTGACATTGGAATCGACCACGATCGAACCCGGCGCGATCAGCGCTCCGGAGATTTGCGCGGTCGAGGCCCAGCCGCCCAGCCCGCAGGTCAGCAACGTCACGACCACCAGTCCGACGATCAGATGCAGACGGATCGACTTGCGCGATCCCGGCTTGTCGAGGCCTTTGAAGATTGCGATGCGCTCCAGCGGCGCAAACAGCGCATTGAGAATGCCGCGGATCTTGCCTTCGGTCCCTGCGAGGCTCGGCCCCTTCATGAGTGCGCTCCCTTGTCAGAGACAATCTTGATCGCGGGAGATGACGAGACCGGACGTTGCAGCACCTGACCGAGCACAGTGTCTTTCGGACCGAAGGCCTGAACCCGCCCGTCCTTCAGCACCATCACCAGATCGACGCTCTCGATGCCGATGGGACGATGGGCCACGACCACGACGACGCCGCCCCGCTCGCGAACCGCGAGCACGGCCTTGTTCAGCGCCGCGTCGCCTTCGCTGTCGAGATTCGAGTTCGGCTCGTCCAGCACCACGAGGAACGGATTGCCATAGAGCGCGCGGGCAAGCGCGATGCGCTGGGCCTGTCCGGCCGACAGCACACTGCCCTGGTCTCCGATCTGCGTGTCGTAGCCGTCTTTCATGCCGATGATGAGTTCATGCACGCGCGCGTCCTTCGCCGCGGCAAGAATATCATCCGATGACGGCTTGTCGGCGAAGCGCGAGATATTCTGGGCAATCGTTCCGGCGAACAGTTCGACGTCCTGGGGCAGATAGCCGATGTGCTGGCCGAGAACGTCCGGCGCCCATTGGTCGAGCGCCGCGCCGTCGAGCCGCACTTTGCCGCGCAGCGGCTGCCAGACGCCGACCAGTGCCCGCACCAGCGAGGATTTACCGGATCCGCTCGGCCCGATGATGCCGACGGCCTGCCCCGCCTTAAGGGCGAAGGTGGCGTCTTGCACCACGGCCTTCTGCTCGCCCGGCGGGCTGACGCTCAGCGCTTCGACCGATAGATTGTTCGACGGGGATTCCAGCAAGGTCTGCGTGGTCTGCTCGGGCAGCATGCCAAGCAGCCGGTTGAGACGGTGCCAGCTCTGCCGTGCGGCGACGAAGCCTTTCCAGTGCGCGATGGCGAGATCGACCGGCGCCAGCGCCCGCGCGCTGAGGATCGATCCGGCGATGATAATGCCGGCCGTCGCCTGCTGATTGATGACGAGATACGCGCCGACGCCGAGCACGGCGGATTGCAGCATCATGCGCATCACCTTGGCGATGGCCCCGAGGCCCCCGGCGACGTCGCTCGCGCGCTGGTTGCTCGCGAGATAATCGCGGTTGGATTCCTCCCAGCGCCGGCCGACCCGGCTCGCCATGCCCATGGCGGTGAGAACCTCGGCGTTCCGGCGGCTCGCCAGCGCAAGGTCCTGCCGACGCATCGCCAGACCCGTGGAGCGCTTCATTGGCTCGCTGGTGAGATATTCCGTCAGGATCGTCAGCGCGATCAGCAGAATGGCGCCGACCAGCGCGGTGACGCCGATCAGCGGATGGAAGGCAAAGCAGATCGCGAGATAGAGCGGCAGCCACGGCAGGTCGAACAGCGCGCCAGGCCCCATGCCGGACAGGAACGAGCGGACGTTGTCGAGATCGCGCAGCGGCTGGAGACCCTCGCTGCGGTTGCCGACGAGCAGCGGCAGGCGCACGACAGTTTCATACACCCGGCGGCTCAGCATTTCATCCAGAGTCGATCCGATCCGGATGAGGATGCGGCCGCGGATCAGATCGAGGATGCCTTGGACGACATAGAGGCCGCCTGCGAGAACGATCAGGCCCACCAGCGTCGGGATGCTGCGGCTTGGCAGCACGCGGTCATAAATCTCCAGCATGAAAAATGAGCCGGTCAGATAAAGCACGTTGATGACACAGCTCATCACGCCGACGCCGATGAACGCGCTGCGGCAGGCGTTAAGCGCCGACCCCAGTTCGGAACGGGTAGAATGCCCGTGATGTGATGTCTTCGCGGATTGCATCGGTACCTGGCTGGCTGTGTCGCGACGCCAATCTGCGGTTCATCAATGATGGCGCATCGACCCGCCCATCCTGCCACAACACGAGCTGTTGTTGCAGCCGGAAACACCATCGAAGTTAATGTTTACGTCCTACCCGGGGCATCAAGCGTGGAGGATGAAATCGCTGGTATTCAGCGAAGCAACGCCCTTCACAAGCAGGGTATCCGTGGTGCCGTTGAGGTGGAGCAGCATATCCCCGCCAGTATGATCGGCGGTGTTCAGCAAGGCCGTCAGCGCCGTCGTGTCGATGCCGGTCAGGGCTCTGAAATCGATCTTGTCGCTTCCGATTGAGAAATCCGTGATCGTGTCGTGCCCTGAGTACGGCGCAAACACGAAATTGTCGTGCCCCGCCGCGCCGGTCATCGTATCATCGCCGCCGGTCGAGAAAATGAGATCCTTGCCCGCCGTGCCTGTGAGCGTTGCGCCGCCGGTGCCGTTTTGCTTGAAAATGAAGTTGATCGTATCGCTAAGACCGTGGCCATCGGTCACGGTCAGCGTCACCTTGTCGTTAGCGTTCAGCACCGTGTTGTTCGGAGTGTAGGTGATCCCACTGGTCAGATTGCCGTTGATGGACGTAACCGTTCCGTTGCTCACGCCTGATACAGTGCCGTCCCCGGCTGTTGCACTGACACTCAACGAGCCCGTTTCATCCGGATCGGACAAGGTGACACCGAACACCTTTGTTGTTCCTTCAGGCAGCCCCGGGCTACTGTCGTCAATTTCCGATACGGAAACGTTGTCGCCGTTTAGTACCGGCGCGTCGTTGGTGCCGTTTATTGTCCACGACACCGAAGCAGCAGTCGGTGTGGTGACGATGCCGTCCGTCACACCGTAGTCGACGGTCACGACCGTCGACTGGCCATAGCCAAGCGACTGATAGGCCGGGTCCGCGGGATCGAACGTGAATGTATGATCCACGGCGTCGTAGGTCACGCCTGCAGGTAGCGTGTTCGGGAGGTTGACGACCGACAGTGTATGTCCGTTATCGACGTCGGATGCATGGGCAAGCGCATCCAGCGTGCTTGTGGCACCGTCTTCCGTAACCGTAGCGAGCACCGCGCCGCTTACGACCGGCGCATCATTCGCGCCATCGATCGTCACCGTGATCGACTTCTGAACCGTGTCCAGTCCGGATGACGCATCGAAGGTGAATGTCGCCGTGACATGCTCGCCCGCAGCCAGATAATCGAAAGCCGCGCGATCGTAGCTGATCGTGCCGTCCGTCTCATTGAGTATGAACAGATCGGCCAACACGCCGCCTGCCGGGGCAGGGCTGCCGGCATCGAAGGCCAGCGTATCGGCCACATAAAGTACATGTACGTCCGTGGTATCGACGTCCGTAATTAACACGTGGTCCGCGACCGTGACGGAGACGGTATCAGGCGCGCCGGTGTTCCCCTCGGTGTCGCTTGCCGGATTGGTCACAGTGATCATCGGCTCATCGTTGGTGCCGGTGATAGTCACGGTCACCACCTGCCCGGCCGACGTATCGTTGGCGCCGTTGCTGTTGTCCTCGACAGTGATGGTATAGCTCGCCGTGATCGTCTCGCCTTCCGCGAGGTACTGGACAAGATTGGTGTCCAGCGCGAAATCCCAGTTGAACGTATGGTTGCCGGCGCCCAGCGCCGACGCAGGAACCGTCAATGCCGTCGCAAGCGCGTTCGCCAGCAACAGCGGCACCCCGGCGCTTCCCGCAGCATCGTTGTTGTAGGCGACATGCGCCTTGTGGGTATCGGTCAGATCGGCGTCGGTGAACGTCACCGAACCCGTGTCCTTCAGAATGCCGTAGACCGCGCCGACATCTTCCTTGACCGCCGCGTCTTCGCTCACCGAGATCACCGGCTGGTCGTTCGAGGCGCCGATCTGAACGGTGACCTGTTTGGTTGACGAAAGGCCGTTGTTGTCCGTGATGGTGACATCGTAGATCAGCGTCAGGGTTTCGCCGTGCGCCAGAAAATCGAACAGATGATCGGGAAGCTTGAACTCCCAGCCGACCGAGCCGTAATTGAGGGTATCGGTATTGCTCTCCGACACCGCAGCCGTCATCGCGCTGTTAAGCGCGTCGCGGGTGGCCTGCGGAATACCGCTGTAATAGCCGCCTGACCAAACGACCGATCCCGCGCCGGGATGAAGCGCGGCACTGGCAGTGTGAGTGTCCGAAAGATCGACGTCGACAAATGCCAGCGTGCCGGTGGCGACATCGACGACCGAATTCGGCGCGCCCGTGATGTCGGGCACCTCGTCTGCCTGATGGATTGATGTATCGGCGGTCAGCACCGGCGCATCGTTCGTGCCGGTGATCGTGACCTCGACGTCGCGAGTCACGGAGACCCCGCTGCCGTCCGTGATGGTGATCGTATAGACCTGCTTGATGGTCTGGCCGGCCGCCAGCGATTGCAGCACCGGATCGTTGTCCGGCAACACAAAATGCCATCCGACCTGACCGGTGTTCGTCGCATCCGTCAGGATTTCGCTGACCGCATCGAGGCTGAAAGAACCGAGACCAACCACGCCGCTGACGGTGCCGACTGCGCCGTCGACGAATCCCGGCAGGTGCGTGCTTGAAATCGCGGACTTCAACGCGAACGATGCCGTATGGCCGTCCGTCAGATCGAAATCCTGGAATCCGATCGTACCGGACGTCTTAAGATTGTCGGTGACCGGAACGTAATCCTCGGTGACACCGCCGGTGTCGACCGTTGAAGCTGTCTCAATGGTCGGCGCGTCATTCTCGCCGGTGATGGTCACCTTGATGAAAACGTTCGCGCTATCCGGCCCCGACGATGCGGTGACGCGAATGACATATTCGGCCTTCTCACCCGCGGCTAGAAAGTTGAAGTCCGCCCGATTGAAGCTCACATCCCCGGTGATCTGGTCGATCGTAAGCAGCGTGTCGAGATGGAGCGCCGCCTTGGCGGCCAGCGTCAGCGTCGCGGTCGTCGATGCGGCGGTCAGAACGCCGCTATGCGCGACGAAAGGCGTCGCAACGTCGAAAAAGGGACCGACGTTGATGTCGGGATCGTCGATATGAACGGCGTCCTTCAGCTTGATGAGTCCGTTGGTCGACGGATCGCCCGGAGATTCTTCCTTGGCCGAGAGAGCGGTCGCGGTGAACGCCGCCTTGATGTTGTAGAACACGATCTTTGTATCGGTCGTCTGGTGCGTATCCGGATTGGTGATTGGCGTGATCACCGTATAGGTCAGCCGCCCCGTCACCGGATCGAATGCGTATTTCCCGATGTTGTTTTCCGGAACGCCGATGTCGGTTCGCGGATTGCTCTTGGGTGAATTCGGCTTGGCGTCGTCCGGCGTATAGTTCGGAAAATAAAGCTGGAAGACCTGCTGGATAATGAACTTCTCGCTTTGCTGGTCCGCAAGCGTCTTGAGTTGCTCAACAGCCGTTGGCGTCTGGCCAACACCGAGGCTCGACACGAAGGTCACCTGCCCGGCCTGTGAGACGGTCCCGATCAGCTGACCTGTCGTCTTGTCATACAGGTTGAACGAGCCGGTGTGACCGTCCGGCTCGACCAGCACCGAAAATTTCGTCGGCCCGTCGTTGGCGGAAATCTCCACCAGCACGGCCGTGCCGCGAATGCCCATGGTGGCGACCGGCGTCTCGACGCGCATGTTGCCATTCTTGGCGGTTTGTCCTGCGACGAAAGTGATCGTGCCCTGCACCAGGCTGATGAGCGACGAGTTCGACGATCCGTTCGGATCGTAGATCATTTCGTTGAGCACCATGCGCGCATTCGAAGTCATGCCGAATGCGCTGCCGTCGATGAACGTCAGACCGACCGACGAATCCGATCCGGTCTGGACCACGTCGCCTTTCTGTACGGCATCGCCGATGTGGAGTTCGACGGATACGCCGTTGCGAATGACGCTGGCGCTTCCCGACAATTTCAGGACGTGACCGATCACCTGCGCGGCAGCCGCCCCAGGCGCAGCAGCCTGGGCGTAAACGACATGGCCGGTCAGCGCATCCACGATCTGGCCCGAGAGCGTCGCTCCGTCCTTGGACGACAGCGTGGGTCTGGCCTCACCCTTGAAATAGTTTCCGACAACGAATTTCTGGTCAGAGCCTGAAATAATCAGGTCATTGCCGATCCGCACATAACTGCCGGAAAACAGCAAATGCGCGTCGGGAACAACGACGTGTGCGTCTGAGGGATGATGCTGGACAAAGCCCGGCTTCGCGCCGAACGCGAAAGCGTCTCCATCCAGCGAAACTGGGGAGTCATTCAGCAATTTGGAGTCAAATGGTCCGGCGAAATTCACTCAGCCCGCCCGCATCAAAAAGTCATAATTAAGAAATCGATAATCTCGAATTCATAGCATCAAAGATCGCGGCTCCATAGCGGATTGAACTAAAGGCCATGGTTTGCCGTTCTTATTTTAAGTAATGTTGCTCCACGGAGACTTGGCCGACGCAGCCTGGTTTTCTAAGTTGGTGAGATAAAAACGGTATTCCCGATTTTCCGGACAATGACCGCCCGGCTGCCAAGGCAAAAACAGCCTAAAGGCCACCAAAACGGCGCACGCGTCGTCCGGTAAAATATCATCTATATTCAATCTTAAGTTTATGTACTTTGGAACTTGGCTATAGATCGAATCTTTATTGTCCCTGACGTGATTTTATAGCCAAGCGCTGGCGCGTTAGCCCTATCTACAATTTTACACAATGTGCTCAGCCTTAGTTCCGCATATTTGAATTCAAATCACCCCATTCCTCCCATCTTTAAGCCGTCGAAAAGGCTGCCCAGCCTACTCCTTGTGACGAATGATCCGGCCACGTGCTCGCATAAGCAAGCCGATGTCCGGACACGGGGCGTCACATGTCGGCTTGGATTTATGCGCGCGCGAGCGCTGTTGTATTCGCGTTAATTCTCAGCGTATTGGGCGGATCGGCTCATGCAGCAGCTTATGCGCTGAGGGATGAGGTCCTCACACCATCGGCGGCTCAGCAGAGCCCTCCGCCGGAGCCGTTTGGCCTCTCGACCTCGATGCTTCCAGAAAGTCCCCTTCGCACCAAATGGAGCAATGTCGAGCGCGCGATAGCGGCGGAAGCGGCCATCGTCGCCGACTGCGATCGCGATCCTGCGCATTGCACATCGCAGCCCGCCCTCCAATTTCTTGCGATCGTGAAAGCCGCTGCCGCCCGCGACGGTGTTGCACGTCTGGGTGAAGTCAATCGCGCCTTCAATCTCGCGATCCGTCCGGTGAGCGACCGTGCGCAGTACGGCGTCGACGACCACTGGACCTCCCCGCTGGCCACGCTCGAGGCCGGCGCAGGTGACTGCGAGGACTATGCGATCGCCAAGCTGGTTGCGCTGCGCGCGGCCGGTGTCGCGGCTGACGATCTCCGGCTCGTCATCATGCGCGAAACCGCGAGCGGTGAAGATCATGCGGTGGTTGCGGCGCGCATCGACGGACACTGGCGAATGCTGGACAACCGCAGTTTCATCATGCTCGAGGACAGCAACTTCGGCAAATATCGCCCGTTGTTCGCCATCGACGCGGAAGGCGCCAAGCGCTTCGAGCAACCGAGGTTCGCGGACGCGTCGCGCGATACGCAGGCGCGTCCTGCCGAAATCGAGACGCAGAATACTGCCGGAGCCGATGCGTCCGCGGTCGGACTGACGGCGCAGACCGTCGCCTTCGACGAGTTCTGTCAGGCCCTCGCGATGTAAGCGAACGCTACGCCGCTCACGTTTTGACGATGGTCTGGATCGTCGCCATAAACAGCAGGACTGCGATGGCGATGAGCACCCACCACGGGTTGTCACACAAAATTGCGCCGCGAGCGCAGATCTGATCGGCCAGTGACCAGCCATGGTTCCGCACGGCGCCAGCAAGCAGGACAATCCCGCCCGCGCCGATAAGTGCGATTGCAAGCTGCCGCATGAGACTACTCCTTTCCGCCGCCCATCGTCGGCGGAAAGACGTAAATCAATGCTTGTTCCATTCGATGAAACACCGGGGCTTCTGTGGAAAATCTGTCTCGCGGGGGTTCCCGGCGCAGCGTCATACGAAAAACGCAAATCTCATAGATTCATTGAGGTTTCCGCGCTCGGGTCACGTCGGTGGATGCTGCCCGATGCGCGTGCATTTTCGAGTTGAAGGGAGTTTGCCGATGGCAACACGTTTGCAGCGGCTCGCCGAGTTCGATGGCAACGGTGAACCGCCGCCCGAAGAAGCTGTTCAGGTATTGTGCGAGGACAAGAGCGGAACCTACCAGCTTCCGTTCGCATGTCGCCGGGTGAACGGCGAATGGCGCAACAGCGAATCGGGAAGCCTCGTCGAAGCCTCCGTGGTCGGCTGGCGGCGCGCCAAGGCATGATCCCGAAAAACGGGAACCGGTTTTCGGGATCAGATCATGCCCAATAAGCTCTGCGCCTATTTCTTCGACGCAGCATAGCGCGCCTTGGTTTCGGCGTTCATTGGATAGAGGCCGGGCAACGCTGCGCCGTTGTTGACCTCGTTGACGATCCAGCCTTCCATCGCTTCCTGCTCCGGACCTTCCGCGAGAACGAGTTCGAGGAACGCCTGCGGGATCAGAACCGCGCCGTCCTGATCGGCGACGATCACGTCGTCGGGAAACACTGCAACTCCGCCGCATCCGATCGGCTCGCCCCAGTTCACGAACGTCAGGCCGGCCACTGACGGTGGCGCGGACGCGCCATCGCACCACACCGGCAGGCCGGTGCCGAGCACGCCTTCGAGATCGCGCACCACGCCGTCGGTGACCAACGCGGTGACGCCGCGCTTGGCCATACGCGCGCAGAGAATGTCGCCGAAGATGCCCGCATCCGTAATGCCCATGGCATCGACGACCGCGATGCAGCCCGCCGGCATCGCCTCGATGGCGGTGCGGGTCGAGATCGGCTTCGACCACGATTCCGGCGTGGCAAGATCCTCACGCGCTGGCACGAAACGCAAGGTAAAGGCCGGGCCGACCAGGCGCTCCTGCCCCGGACGCAGCGGACGCGATCCGCGCAGCCAGACATTGCGAAGTCCCTTCTTGAGAAGGATCGTCGTGATGGTGGCAGTCGTGATCTTTTTCAGCGTTGCGATGGCGTCTGGCGAGAGCGACATGTCGGGAAACTCCGGTTTGGGGCGCCATCAGCGGCGTGGTGGGCCTGCCTTTTTGCGAAAGCGCGGCTTGGCGTCAAGGCGACATTCGCGTGACCGGTAATGCAGGTTTATGCGTCGCGATAACGCTGACTTATTTGCCATTTGGAGCCGTTTATCGGACAACTGCGCTCAGCCTTGTCCGCGAGACTTAACGGCCAATCGATGACAACCCCGCCCAGCATCCTGCCGTCCGGCGACACCGCCCTGACCGTCGAATTCGGCCGCAGCATCGATCCGGCCATCAACCGGCTGGTCCTTAACCTCGATCGTAATGTTGCAACGGAAGCCATTGCTGGCGTTCTTGAAACTGTCCCGACCTATCGCTCGCTGCTGGTTCACTACGATCCGGTTCAGGTCAGCTACACGGCATTGTCGGAAAAGCTGCTCGCGCTGGCGCAACTGCCTGTCCCGCCCGAAACCGCGATCCGGCGCTGGCGTGTACCCGTGGTCTATGGTGGCGACTACGGCGCCGATCTCGACGATGTCGCGCGTGCGCACAGCATTTCGACCTCGGACGTCATCGCCAGGCACACCGGCGGCGATTATCGCGTGGCGATGATCGGCTTCACGCCCGGCTTCGCCTATCTCAGCGGGCTCGATCCCGCCATCGCAACACCACGGCGCGAGAGTCCGCGAACGGAGACACCGCCCGGCACCATCTCCATCGGCGGCGTGCAGGCCTGCGTGCAATGCCTCGCGGCCCCGAGCGGATGGCACCTGCTTGGGCGCACACCGGTGCGGACGTTCCATCCGCGCCGCGATCCGGTGTTCCTGATGGAGCCCGGCGACGCCGTGAACTTCCATGCCATCCCCGCCGGTGAGTTTGCCGCGCTCGATCGCGCGGCGGAGCGCGGCGAGACCGTCGCCGAACTGGTCGCGTCATGAGTCAGCTTGTCGTCGTCACCGTCGGACCCGCTACATCGGTTCAGGATGCCGGACGCTTCGGCGCGCAGCGTTACGGCCTCACCACCAGCGGCGCGATGGATCGTGTGGCGCTTGCCGTCGCGAACTATCTGGCGGGAAACGCGCCGTTTGCTGCCGCTATCGAAATCGGGCCGTTCGGCGCATCATTCACTGCGCGCAATGGCGCTGTTCGCGTCGCCTTGTCGGGAGCCGTGCGTGTCGCGGATATTGTCGGCACACCGCTCGCCCACCATCAGACGGCGCTGATCGCGGAAGGCGAAACGCTCAAGCTCGGCGCGGCGCGCCAGGGCATGTTCAGCTACCTCGCAATCGAGGGCGGCATCGCGGGCGAGCCGGTGTTCGGCAGCCTCTCCGTCAACGCGCGTTCGGGCCTCGGCAGCCCCTTTCCCCGCCCGCTGCAGCCAGGCGATGCGCTGGATGTCGGCACGGCGCAACTCGCGCCGCACGAACGGGCGCTGGACACTTACGATCAATCGGCATCGGCGATCCACGTTGTGATGGGACCGCAGGACGACGAGTTCGGCGCGGCATGCGATGTGTTTCTCAACAGTGAGTGGCGCATCTCGGCCACCAGCGACCGCATGGGTTATCGCCTGGAGGGTCCGAAGGTCGAACATTCCGGCGGTCACAACATCGTCTCCGACGGCGCGGTCCACGGCAGCATTCAGGTGCCCGGCAATGGTCAGCCCATCGTGTTGATGGCGGATCACGGAACGACCGGCGGCTATCCCAAAATTGCGACAGTCATCAGCGCCGACCTCGGCCGCTTCGCGCAAATGCAGTCGGGTTCAATCTTTCGCTTCAAGGCCATCAGCGTCGAGGACGCGCAGGCCGAGGCGCGCAAGCTATCCGAATTCCTGCAATCCCTGCCCGCCCGGATTCACGAGGCGGGTGGCTCCAGCCTCAATCTCGTCGAATTGCAAAAGGCCAATGTCGCGGGCGTCGCGGTCAATGCCATCGACACCGGCGAGCTGTAATCTCACACAAGGTACAGAGTCATGACCATCGATCTCAACAGCGATCTCGGCGAAGGTTTCGGCGCGTGGGAGATGGGCAATGACGACGCGATGCTCGGCCTCGCCAGCAGCGTCAACGTCGCCTGCGGATTTCACGCGGGCGATTCCGACATCATGTTCAAGACCGCGAAGCTCGCGAAGCAACGTGGCGTCAGCATCGGCGCGCATCCGGGCTATCGCGACCTGCACGGGTTCGGACGGCGGCCGATTCCCGGCCTGAAGTCGTCCGAGATCGAAACCATGGTCGCCTACCAGATCGGCGCGTTGCAGGCGGTGGCCGCGCTGGCCGGTCACAAGGTGACGCACGTGAAGGCCCACGGCGCGCTCTCCAACGTCGGCTGCGTCGACGACATGACAGCGCGCGCCATTGCCGCCGCGATCAAGGCCGTCGATCCCAATTTGTATTTCGTGGTGCTGCCGAACTCCGCGCTGGTGCGCGCCGGTGAAGCAGCAGGGCTGAAGCTGATCCATGAAGTATTCGCCGACCGAGCTTATGAAGACGATGCGCAGTTGATGGCACGCAGCAAGCCGGGTTCGGTGTTGCACGATGCACCGCAGATCGCCCAGCGCGTGGTGCGAATGGTGCAGGACGGAGCGATCACCTCGGCGTCAGGCAAAGTCATCAAGGTGAAGATCGACACGGTCTGCATCCATGGCGACACGCCGGGCGCCATCGACATCGCGCGTCAGGTCCGCGGTGAACTCGAGCGCAGCGGGATCAAGATCGCGCCGTTCAGCTCGCAGCGCTAGCCGCCAGCGGCTGCGGCGCATCCGTCTGCGCGATGAGCCGCTTGAGTTCGGGAATGCACGACCCGCAGTTTGTGCCCGCCTTCAGTTTCGCACCGATGTCGGCGGCGGTACGTGCACCATCCACAATCGCGCCGCAGATCGCGGTGCGGCCGACTCCGAAGCAAGCGCACACGACCGGACCGTCACTGGCGAGACCATCGGCGGACTTTCCTGACAGCAACAACCGCCGCTGCTCGTCGCCGATCGTCTCCGCCGCGAAGATCGCCTTCACCGCATCCCAGTCCGGCGCATCGGTCGCCGGTCCCATGAACAGACACGCCTCAAGCGCCTCGCCGGCAAACTGAGCTGCGCGATAGACTCCTCGTGCGGCGTCTTCATACTCGGCAATGTGCCCTGCCTCACCCAGCGGCGCGAGATACGACTTCCAGGATACAGGTTCGGCGTTGCTGGCCAACAGATAGCCGTAACCGCCCGTGACCGCGACACGCGCCCACCACACACCTTTCGGAAACGACATCGGCTTGCGCGACAACACGAAGCCGCGCTGGGTGAAAGCAAAAGCCTCGATGGCCACGGGCGTGGCCTTGTTTTCGGGCTGACCGGAGAACGGATCGGTGAAGGGCGCAACCATCGCGCCGATACGGCCGGACGAATTTTCCTCGCTCCAGTGGATCGGCGCGAACAGCATACCGCGCTGCTGCCGTTCGCTGACGACGACCTTGAGAATACACTGGCCGAGATCGGTCGCGAGTCTCGCGAAGCCGCCATCGACAATATTCGCCTGCGCGGCATCGTCAGGATGAATCTCGACATACGGCTCCGGCAAATGCTGGCCGAGACGCGGGCTCATGCCGGTCCGTGTCATGGTGTGCCACTGGTCACGGATGCGTCCGGTGTTCAGGCGCAATGGCCGCGCCGAGGACGTCTCTCCCCGCAGCATCGGCATGTCGGGCGCGATAAAGCGCGCCTTGCGATCGTTGGTAAAGAACCCGCCCTCGGCGAAGAAACGCGGCGTCTCGCCTTTCGCGCCGCTCGCCATCGGCCACAGGAACGGATTCATGTCGTCGAAGCCCTCGTCCGACAGCGATGTGAACGCGCCGATGTCGAAGTCGCGGCTGCCGTTGTTCTCGAACGCGGACAGTTCTGCGTGTTCGCGGAAAATATCTGCGGCAGACTTGTACGCAAACGCCGCGCCATACCCCAGACGCTTGGCGACCTCGCTCACGATCCACCAGTCGGGCTTCGCCTGCCCCGGTGGCGGCAGGAACGCGCGCTGCCGCGAAATCCGCCGCTCGGAGTTGGTTACCGTGCCGGACTTTTCGCCCCACGCATGTGCGGGCAGCAACACATGCGCGCCGGAATTGACGCTGTCGTTGGATTGCACATTCTCCGAGATCACCAGCAGATCGAGCTTGCGCATCGCCGCGCGCACCGCGTCGGCGTTCGGCAGCGACACCGCCGGATTGGTGCCCATCACCCACAGCGCCTTGATCTCGCCGCGTCCGATGGACTGAAACATCTGAACAGCCTTCAGCCCCTCATGCGTTGCGATATGCGGCGCTTTCCAGAACCTGCGCACGCGGTCGATGTCCGGCGGCGTGAATCCCATATGCGCGGCAAGCTGGTTGGCGAGGCCGCCCACCTCGCGACCACCCATGGCGTTCGGCTGGCCTGTCAGCGAAAACGGAGAAGCACCCGGCTTGCCGATGCGGCCGGTCGCGAGATGGCAATTGACGATGGCGTTGACCTTGTCGGTGCCCTGCGCCGACTGGTTGACGCCTTGGGAGTACAGCGTCACCGCGCGCTCCGTTTTCGCAAACATCTGGAAGAACGCCGCGACATCGGATTCAGCAAGTCCTGTCGCCAGCGCCGTCGCTGTCACGCCGTCGGCAATGCGCCGCGCTTTCGCGATCGCGTCGTCGAAGCCACTGGTATGCGTGTCGATATAGGCCTGATCGACCGCGCCGTTGTCGGCGAGATGGGTCAGCAATCCGCTGAACAGAGCAGTGTCGGTGCCGGGCTTCAGCCCGAGAAACAGGTCCGCGTCGCCGGAGGTTTCGGTCTCGCGCGGATCGATCACCACGATGCGCGCGCCGCGCGTCTGCTTGTTGGCGATCATCCGCTGGAACAGCACCGGATGACACCATGCAGCGTTCGACCCGACCAGCACCAGCAGATCCGCCTCCTCGAGATCCTCATAGCATCCCGGCACGATGTCGGCGCCGAACGCGCGGCGATGACCCGCTACCGACGAAGCCATGCAGAGCCGCGAATTGGTGTCGACGTTCGCCGTGCCTACAAAACCCTTCATCAGTTTGTTGGCGACGTAGTAGTCTTCTGTCAGCAACTGGCCCGACAGATAGAATGCGACCGAGCCGGGTCCATGCTTGGCGATGATGTGCTGAAGCCGGTTGGCGACATGATCGAGCGCGTCGGTCCAGTCCACCTGCTCGAACCTGTCGTTCGAACAGCGGATCATGGGATGCAGCAGCCGTTCGTGCAGGCCCAGCGTTTCGCCGAGCGCCGATCCCTTGGAACACAGCCGCCCGAAATTCGCGGGGTGCTCCTTGTCGCCCGCAATTGTCGCGCCGCCCTTGCCGTCAGGCGTCGCGATGACGCCGCAGCCGACGCCGCAATAGGCACATGTGGTTTTGACGGGAGCGAGTGAGGAATCGACGTTTGTCATGCGGAAACCCGCACGACAAACGGATCAGAAATCAAAACGGATGATAGGAGATCGTGCCGAACACGATGGCGGCAATCAATGCGAACGCGCCGTAAACAGCGAGCATATGGATGCGGTCTGCCGGTTGCCCGGAAGCCGAGGTCGCCCGGGCACGGGCTTCTAGTCCAGACACAACATCGCGCATCGCCGATCTCCAATCGATCATCAGATGCGATATTGAATTGCTCCGTCAGTGACTTACAAGCCGATCGGCAAAAAGACGATAAAGTTGCCGTCGTCCGCGCCGGGAGAGAGAAAATTCCTCCCGCCTGGCCCTGCGGAGAACGAACCATCTCCGCCAAAATGACAGTTCCCGCCCCGTCTTTCATCAATAGACGTCCTGCTGGTAGCGGCCCTTCTTCTTGAGATCGGCCACAAAGGCGATGGCTTCGTCCGTTGTGCGCGCGCCGAACTGCGCCGCAATGTCCACCAGCGCACGCTCGACATCCTTCGCCATCCGCTTGGCATCGCCACAGACATAGACGTGCGCACCGTCAGCGAGCCAGCTCCACAGTTCGCGGCCGACTTCGCGCATCCGGTCCTGAACATAGAATTTCTCGGCGCCGTCGCGCGACCATGCCAGCGACAGCCGCGTCAGCACGCCGGATGTCTTCATCGCGTTTAGTTCGTCGGAATAAAAGAAATCGTAATCGCTGCGCTGATGGCCGAAGAACAGCCAGTTGCGGCCCGGAGCTTTCGTCGCCTGCCTGTCGTGCAGGAATGCGCGGAACGGCGCGATGCCGGTACCCGGGCCAATCATGATGACCGGCGTGTTCGGGTCCTGCGGCAGGCCGAAGCCGTGCGCCTTCTGCACATAGACGTCGAGTTCCTCGCCATGATTGATCCGTTCCGCCAGGAACGTCGAGGCGAGCCCGAGGCGCTTGCGCTTGCCGATCACGTAACGCACGGAATCGACGGTTAGTGAGAGTTTGCCGGGCGTCGCATTATTGGACGACGAAATCGAATAGAGCCGTGGCTGCAATGGCTCGAGCGCCTCAACGAAGGCTTCGGGGTGCGGACGGACGCCGGAGAATTTCTGCAAGGCCGCCAGCACGTCGAGATTGGCCGCATCGCCATCCGGATCGTCGCCGGATGCCAGCGCCCGCGCCTTCTCTCGCTGCGCGCCGCCGGTCACGAACGAGATCAGCTCGAACAGCGTATCGGGCGCGGGAGACAAGGATACATCGTTCAGCAGAACCTCGCGCAGCGGCTTGCCGTTGATTTCCGTCATATGCGACACGCCGAGCATCGCGATGATCTGATCCACCAGACCGAGCTCGTTGCGTGCGAACACGCCGAAGGAATCCCCCACGACATAATCGAGACCGGCCGGCGCAAGATCGAACTCGATATGCCATGTTTCCTTCTCGGAGCCCGGCTTGTTGAGCAACCGCCGCGACAGGAACGAGGCTTTCGCCGGATTGTCCCGCGAGCGGCCGGGCTCTGCCAGCGGCGTGGCGACGACGGGCGCGGCCGCAGGCACACTTACGGGGGACGATGCGGCGGCAGGCGCTGCCTCAAGCTCTTCATAGAGAGACTTGAGCATTCGCGCGGTTTCCTTGCCGCCCGGCACGCAGAGGTTCAGTCGCGCCTCGGCCTTGCTGGCGATGACCTCCGAGTAGTCATGACAGTTGTAGCCGCACTGGCCGCAATCCTGCTGCGCCATCGCCGCCATCATCTTGCGGCGAACCGGACGGCCCGCCGCGAGTTTCATGCGCTCGGCAATCGGCATGGTCTGGTCGTGCCACGGCGCTTCCCCGTCGTCGCCGTCTCCGGCGGCTCCCTTCATCACCGCAGCGCCCTGCTCCGGCGAGAGTGGCGTTACGGCGTTGTCGAGTGATACCAATCCGGCGAAAAAACCATTGAGCCACGAACGCTGCTCGTCGGAGAATGGCGCAGTCTCCGGGATAATCTCGAAGTTCGGCGTGGGAGACATCTGGTTCATGCCGCCACTCCTTCGTCCATCAACTGCCGCAGCGCATCCACATCATGACGCTTGGCAAAGGAGATGAATGTCTCGTCGCTCGATGTCCGGTTCGCGACATAGGCCTTCAGCACGCGCTCGATGGTCTGCGGCGCGTCTTCGGCCTTCACGTTCTGGATGAGTTCGCGCGCGATCACCGCGTCCGGGCCGAACCCGCCGCCGACATGGACGTGATAGCCGGCGACCGTATCGCCGTCGTCGTTGATGGGCACCCGCGCGCCGATCAACCCGATGTCGCCTATGTAATGCTGCGCGCAGGAGTGATGACAACCGGTGAGATGGATGTTGACCGGCGTCTCCAGCGGCACCCGCTCCTCGCACCAGGCCGCGATCTCGTCGGCGTTCTCTTTGGTATGAGCGGCGGCGAAGCGGCAGCCGGTCGCGCCGGTGCAAGCAATCAGGCCGGCGCGAATGGCCGACGATGTGGTGGACAACCCGAGCGCCTCGATGGCCGCGACAACGGTCGCGACGTTGGCGTCAGCGATGCCTGAGATCAGCAGGTTCTGCCAGACGGTCAGGCGAATATCGCCGTCGCCAAAATCGGCGGCGAGTTTCGCGAGACCACGCATTTGCTCCGGCGACAGGTGCCCCAGCTTGAGCGCAACGCCGATCCAGTTTAGTCCCGCCTGCTTCTGCGGATGCACGCCGATATGCGCGAAACGATCATAGGCCGGGCGCGGCGCAATGGCCTCCGCCGGGATGCGCACCAGCTTGCGACCGAGTCTTTCTTCAACAACCGAGAGAAACTTGTCGAAGCCCCAGCTATCGAGCACATACTTCAGCCGCGACTTGTTGCGATTGGTGCGGTCGCCGTTCTCGATGAACACGCGCACGATGGCGTCGGCAATTCCGATCGCCTCGCTGGGCTTGAGAATGACGCCGGTGTCGCGGGCAAAGTCCTTATGACCTGTGATGCCGCCGAGCGAGAGCCGAAAATAAATACCCGCATCGACGCCGTGACCATCCGTTACCTCCACCGCCTGAAAGGCGATGTCGTTGGTTTCTTCCAGCGTGGCGATGCGCCCCGCTCCGTCGAATGCGACGTTGAACTTGCGCGGTAGACCGTACAGCGCGCGTTCATTGAGAATGTGAAAGTGCCATGCCTTCGCGTAGGGCCGAGTATCAAGAAGTTCCTGCGGATCGACACCCGCCGTCGATGTCCCCGTGACATTTCGGATATTATCCGCGCCGGAGCCGCGCGAGGTCAGGCCCAGATCTTGAATACCCTCGATGATGTTGACGGCGTTCTTCGGCTCGATTTCACGCAACTGGAGATTGGCGCGCGTCGTCACGTGGGCATAGGGACCGGCGAATTTCTCGGCGAGATCGGCAACGCCTGCGAACTGCCAGTGGGTCAGGATGCCATTGGGAATCCGCATCCGGCACATGTAGGACGACTGCGTCGGCGCAACGTAGAAGATGCCATAGTAACGCCAGCGGAAATTGTCCGCAGGCTTCGGAGCCTCATTGGTCTCCGCCTGCCTGACGAGGCGCGGATAGGCGTCGAACGGATGTTCGTCGCGCTTCCATTTTTCCTGATCGACCAGCTTGCCGCCGGCGGCAACGGTGCGGTCCTGCGCCTTGAAGTGGATGGCGTCGGGTCCGACAGGTTCGGATTTCGCCGGAGCATTGGTCCGCGCCACGCGCGAGGCGCTGAGGCCGGAGACAAAACCTTCGAGATAGCGTTTCTGGTCGGGAGAGAAATCACCGGACATTTTTCATGCGGCCTTTGATCGGGACGGGTCGGGTTGTGCGAGCGCGCGGCCGAACATGATGTCGCCACGGATCGCTTCGATGGACGCCGTTGTCCTGATCAGGTCGAGATACCAGAGCGCGTCCTGGGTATCGCCCACCAGGACCGCTCCCTTGAGGCAGCCTTCGGCCACCACGAGTTTCTTGTAAGTGCCCCGTCGTTCATCGTTGAACACGAGGGTTTCGCTGTCGGCCGCAGCGAGGAAATCGCCGGCCGAGAACACGCTGACGCCAGAGACTTTCAGGTTGGTGGCAACAACGCTGCCGGAATAATCCGTCGCGCCGTCGGCCAAATGATCGGCCAGCACGCGCGCCTGCTCATAAGCAGGTTCGACGAGGCCGTAACAGGTGCCGCGGTGCTCCGCGCATTCGCCGAGCGCGTAGATTCCGGCGCTGCCGGTACGCAACTGATCGTCGACCACGATGCCGCGATTGACCGGGACGCCTGCGTCTTTCGCCAGCGATACATTCGGCCGGATGCCCGCCGCGAACACAACCGCGTCTGCGTCGATGGTTCGGCCATCAGCCAGCTCAATGCCTTGCACGCGGCCTTCGCCGAGAATCCGTTTTGTGTTTGCGCCGAGCACCACCTCGACACCCTTCACTTCGACCAGCCGCTTCAGCAGCGCTGCCGCAGGCGCATCGAGCTGACGCTCCATCAGGCGATCCATCAGGTGCAGCAGCGTGACCTTCGATCCCGCTTTTGCCAGCCCGTAAGCCGCTTCCAGTCCGAGCAGACCGCCACCGACCACGACAACGCGCGCCTTGGCATCGGCCAGCCCGAGAAGCTGATCAACATCGCGGCTGTCGCGGAAGGTGTGAACACCCGCAAGATCGGCGCCCGGCACATTCAGCCGCAACGGCGTCGAGCCGGTCGCGAACACCAGTTTGGAAAATGGGACGTTCGTGCCATTCGCGAGATGCACCGTGCGTCCAGCGAGATCGACCGACTGCGCCGCGCAACCGTAAGTGACGGTAACGCCACGGTCACGCCACCAGGCGGCGGACTTCAGCTCAATCTCCTGCGACGTCGCCTCGCCCGCCAGCACCGATGACAGCAGCACGCGGTTGTAGGCCAGCCGCGGTTCGTCGCCGATCACGGCAATGGCGTATCGGCCGAGTGCGCGCTTGGCCATTTCCTCGACAAGGCGGGCCGCCGCCATGCCGTTACCGATGATGACAAGAGGCTCGCTCACCGTCGCGACTCCTATTCCGCCGCTGCCTGCTGGCCGTAAGCCTCGCCGATCATGAAACCCGATAGCGTGCCGTAGGCCTCCGCCCACGCGCCGGCGACATCGGATGTCCACGCCTCGCCAAGCCCCTTCTCGAGCGTCCAGAGCAGCGCCGCGCCGACGATGGAATAGTGCGCGGCCTCGACGCCGTAACCAACATGCTTCTTGGCGAGTGCACTCGCCGCCGGCAAAACTGCCGGCAGGTTGGACAGGCCGTTGACCACGACGCCGAGCGTTCCCATCAGCGCGCGGCGCTGCTTGGCCATGTCGCCCTTGAACAACGGCTTGACCTGTTGCGCGATCTCGAAGAGCCGGTCGTAGAAGATCACCGCCGCCTGATCGGCAATCGGCACGACCTTCGCAAAGCTGTCCTGCACAAGTGAAACCTGCGTGGGAGTCATGGCGTGTACTCCTTTTGTTTCAACCCTGCCTTAAGCCGCCTCGACGAAGCGATGACGCTCGTAGAGGAATTCGAGAACGCGCTGTCGGCACTTGAGGTAGATCGGGTTGGCAGCGAGTTCGAGCCGCTTGCGCGGGTGCGGAAGCGGCACGTCGAGCACCTCGCCGATCCGCGCGCTCGGGCCGTTGGTCATCATCACAATACGGTTGGACAGCAGCACGGCCTCGTCCACGTCGTGCGTGATCATCATCACCGTGTTGTTGAGCTTCTGATGCAACGCCATCACCGAGTCCTGGAGATGCGCGCGGGTCAGCGCATCGAGTGCGCCGAACGGCTCGTCGAGCAGCAGCACCTTCGGCTCCATCGCCAGCGCGCGGGCGATGCCGACGCGCTGCTTCATGCCGCCGGAGATCTCCGAGGGGCGCTTGTCCTTGGCGTGGGTCATCTGCACAAGGTTGAGGTTGTGCAGCACCCACTCGTCGCGTTCGGCGCGGGTCTTTGTCGAACCGAACACCTTGTCGACGCCGAGTCGCACGTTGTCGTAGACCGAGAGCCAAGGCAGCAGGCTATGGTTCTGGAACACCACGGCGCGATCCGGTCCCGGCGAATTCACCTCGCGGCCTTCCAGCAGCACGCCGCCCTGGGTCGCGTTGGTCAGCCCGGCGATGATGTTGAGCAGCGTCGACTTGCCGCATCCGGAATGGCCGATGATGGAGACGTAGTCGCCCTGCTCCACGGTCAGGTTGATGTCCTTCAGCACCTCGCTCTGGGTCGAGCCGCGGGTGAAGACCTTATCGACGTGATCGATCTTGAGATAAGTCATTGCGGTTCTCCTCAGCTTGCCTGTGCGCCGCGCGTCGCGATGTTCGCGACGAAGGCGACGATGCGGTCGAGCACAAATCCGACGATGCCGATGTAGGCGAGCGCCACGAAAATGTCGGACAGCCGTGACGAATTCCATGCGTCCCAGATGAAGAAGCCGATGCCGACACCGCCGGTGAGCATCTCGGCCGCGACGATGGCGAGCCAGGACAGACCGATGCCGATGCGCAGGCCCGTGAAGATGTACGGCGCCGCCGACGGGATCATGATCTTCCAGAAGAACTCGAGCGGGTTCAGCCGCACCACGGCGGCGACGTTGCGGTAGTCCTGTGGAATGTTGCGAATGCCCACGGCGGTGTTGATGATGATCGGCCAGATCGAGGTGATGAAGATCACGAAGATCGCCGACGGGTTGCTGTCGCGGAACGCCGCCAGCGAAATCGGCAGCCATGCGAGCGGCGGCACGGTACGCATCACCTGGAAGATCGGATCGAGGCCGCGCATCGCCCAGATCGACTGACCTATGATCGCGCCGACCAGAACGCCGACGACGCTTGCGAGGCCAAAGCCGACGGCCACGCGCTGCAACGAGGTCATCACGCGCCAGCCGAGGCCGATGTCCTGCGGGCCGGTCACGAAAAACGGATCGACGATGAGGTCCTTGGCGTCGGCCCAGATGCGCGACGGCGAAGGCAGCGTCGCTCCCGGCTTCATGCAGAGGATCTGCCAGATGGCGAAGATCAGCACGACCATGATGATCGGCGGGATGACCCGCGCGGCCAGCGCACGCAGATTGGGAAACAGCGTGTCCGTCATGAAGTTGCTGGATGATTTCGGCAGCGCGACGATGGCCGCGGCTTGAGCCGGAGCCTGCGGCACATTCTGCGCCGGAATGGAGCTGGTCGTTTTGACGAGCGGCATGTTCATGAGAAGGCCTCGGTTGCGTTAGGTGCGAGGCCGCCCCTGCGTGGGGCGGCCCGCGGGTTTCTCAGGCTTCGATACGCTTGATCGACAAACTCTTGAGGTACGCCGACGGATTTTCGGGATCGAACACCTTGCCGTCGAAGAAGGTTTCCTTGCCGCGCGACGTGCTTGCCGGAATATCCGCAGCGGCGACGCCGAGCGCCTTCGCGGCCGATTTCCAGATGTCCTCGCGGTTGACCTTGTCGACCATCGCCTTGACGTCCGTTGCCGGCTCGAACTTGCCCCAGCGGATGTCTTCGGTGACGAACCAGGCGTCATGGCTCTTGAACGGGTAGGACGCGTGGTCCTGCCAGAACTTCATGAACTCCTTGGTGCCCTTCACGACGCGGCCGTTGCCGTAGTTGATGTCGCCGTTGGCGCGGCCGATGATGTCGGCGACCGGCACGTTGAACCACTGACGGCGTCCGACGATCTCGGACATTTCCGCGCGGTTGGCGGGCTTGTCGCACCACTGCTGCGCTTCCATCACCGCCATCAGGATCGCCTGCGTGGCCTTCGGATATTTGTCGGCGAACTCGGCGCGGATGCCGAGCGCCTTCTCCGGATGCTTCGACCAGATCTCGCCCGTCGAGCAAGCCGAGAAGCCAATGCCTTGATTGACGAGCTGCTCGCCCCACGGCTCACCGACGCAGAACGCGTCCATGTTGCCGACCTTCATGTTCGCCACCATCTGCGGTGGCGGAACGACGATGGTCGAGACGTCCTTGTCGGGATCGATGCCGCCGGCCGCGAGCCAGTAGCGGATCCAGAGATCGTGGGTGCCGCCGGGGAAAGTCATCGCGACCTTCACGTCCTTGCCTTCGGCTTTCTTCTTGGCGAAAGCTTCCTTCAGCGCGGAGGCGTCAGCGGTAACCTTCAAATCCTTGTAGTCGTTGGAAACGGAGATCGCCTGCGCATCGAGATTGAGGCGCGCCAGAATGTACATCGGCGTCGGCACATTGTTCTGCGTCACCTTGCCGGCCGAGATCAGATAGGGCATCGGCGTCAGGATGTGCGCGCCGTCGATGCCGTTCTTCTCACCGCCGAGCACGAGATTGTCGCGCGTGGCACCCCACGAGGCCTGCTTGTTGACCTCGACGTCGGGCACGCCGTGCTTCGCGAACAGACCCTTTTCCTTCGCGATCACCAGCGGCGATGCGTCCATCAGCGCGATGTAACCGAAGATCGCCTTGGTCACTTCCGGTCCGGCGGTCTGCGCGAATGCGCCGCCGGGAAAATTCATGCGGGCCGCGGCGAGCAGCGCCGCCGTGCCGGCACCGGCCTTGAGCAGCGCACGGCGGCTCATCTTGCGGCTTGCGAGTCCCTGTTTGGTGGTCTTCGTCATCGTGTCTGTTGTCCTTTCGACCGTGTCGCTGTCTGACTGCCGTTCAATCGCCTCACGCGCAGGTCGCATCGTCCAAAAACAAAAAGCCGCCACCTCGAGACGCGCCTATGAGGCTCCTCGAGACAGCGGCATTGCTGTTTGGGCCATCGGTGGACCCGGCAGGCCTTCGTCTCGGCCTGCCCTAAGCTATTCAAGGATCGTGCCAGCCGCGTGCAACGCAGCAAGTCCATATTTTACAGTGAGTTGCGGGTGTGCCTTCAGATGAAGCAGGCCAAGGGCTCGGCCTCTCCAAATGGCATTTGCCCATTTATTGCGCGTCGCACAATAAGTAGGCACGCATCAATGAACCTGGAATCGCTGTTAGGGCTGACGCCGTTTGATGGCGACAGACGCAAGATGCCCGACGATATCGCCAGCATCGAATGGAGCCCCGTCGAATGCGCCGACACCGTCAGCTACGGCATGGACCGGCCGCGCAGACGCACCGAGTGCGGCGTCGTAGAGATCAGGCCGGAACACCCTCTGGGCGGTTTCCAGCGCCTCCGCTGAATAGGCCGCCTGCCCCCAGCGGACCATCTGGGCGTAAAGCCAGGCCGCTTGAACCGGATCAGGCCGCGCCGCGCCTTCTCGCCCGACCAGCAGATAGCGGCCACTTTCGCGAAGCGTTCCGTCCGGCGAGATTTTCAGGCGGCCGTCGAGCGTGCGCTGGATCACCTCGGGATCGACCCCGATCCGCTCCGGGGCCCCGATGATGCGCGCCACCTCGCCCCGATTGTCCGGGTCTTCGATGAAATCGGCGGCGCGGCCATGCGCCCGCGTCAGCCGGGTGAGGACGTCCGGGTTCTTCAACGCCCACGCCTCGCGCACCGCGAGCACCTTCTCCGCCGCGCGCTCCAGGATATCCGACACGAAATGCAGGATATGCCCGACGCCGAGATCGACCGCGACCGAATTCCATGGCGCGCCGACGCAGAACGCATCAACGTGGCCGTTGGCGAGGCTCTCCACCATGTAGGGCGGTGGCAGCACCACGAGGCGCACGTCCTCGTCAGGATCGACGCCGCCCGCGGCCATCCAGAACCGCAACTGGTAATTATGGGTCGAGAACGGAAACGTCATGCCGAATGTCAGCGGCTCGGCACCGATTTTGCGCCGCGCCGCGACGACGCGCGCAAGCGCCTTGGCAGTGACCATCGGATTCGTGGGCTCGCCTTCGGCCTCGCCCATGATCGCGGCATACAGTGCGGGCGATACCGTGATCGCATTGCCGTTCAGCCCGAGATTGAAGGACGCCACGATCGGCACTTTGACCTGCGACAAGCCGAGCGTGGATGCGATAGCGACCGGCGCCAAGAGATGCGCGGCATCGAACAGGCCGATATTGAGCTTGTCGCGGACATTTGACCACGACACTTCGCGCACCAGCGTCACGTCCAGCCCTTCGGCGGCGGTGAAACCCTTGTCCACCGCGACGATCAGCGCGGAGGCGTCGACCAGCGGAATGAAACCGATCCTGAGCGGTGTATCCGTCATTTCAGCAACTCCGCCGCGGTAATGATCGATTGGGCTATTTCGCCGATCTTCTTTTTTTCGCGCATGGCGGTCGAGCGGATCAGCACATAGGCTTCTTCTTCCGTCAGGCCCTTGGCTTTCATCAGAAGGCCCTTGGCGCGATCCAGAATCTTGCGATCTTCCAGCGCCGACTTGGTGCGATCCAGTTCGTCCTGCAATTTGGAGAAGGCGTTGAACCGGGAAATGCAAAGGTCGAGGATCGGCTTGATCCGCTCCTTCTTCAGGCCATCCACGATGTAAGCCGATACCCCGGCCTCGACCGACTGCTGGATCGAGGCGGCGTCGCTCTGGTCGACGAACATGGCGATCGGGCGCCGCACCGCGCGGCTGACCTGGAACATCTGTTCCAGGATGTCGCGGCTGGGGTTCTCAAGATCGATCAGGATGACGTCGGGATCGAGCGCGTAGATGCGCGCGAGCAGGTTATGCATCTCGGAAATATGCTCGACGCTGGTGAAGCCCGCATCCCGCAATCCCTCTTTCAGGATTGCCGTCCGGATCGGGCTTTCGTCGACGATGACGATCTTGAACGACGAATCCGCGGTCATTCCCACTCACATTCCGGCAAAACAACCCTAGCACGCGTCCATCCCGGGCTTAAAGCCTTGTATTTGCGGGTAATCAGGGATAGCTCCTGCACTTCCCCATCAGGCTGGAAACAATGGAACAGGGCATCGCCCCAAAAGTCAGTTTTGTGTCGCTTGGATGCCCCAAGGCCCTGGTGGACTCCGAGCGCATCATTACGCGGCTGCGCGCCGAAGGCTATGAACTCGCGCGCAAGCACGACGGCGCGGACATTGTGATCGTCAACACCTGCGGCTTTCTCGACAGCGCCAAGCAGGAGTCGCTCGGCGCCATCGGCGAAGCCATGGCACAGAACGGCAAGGTGATCGTCACCGGCTGCATGGGCGCGGAGCCCGAGCAGATCGAGAAAGCCTACCCGAACGTGCTGTCGATTACCGGCCCGCAGCAATATGAGAGCGTGCTCGACGCCGTGCATCGCGCGCTGCCGCCGCTGCACAACCCGCACATTGATCTGGTGCCGCCGCAGGGCATCAAGCTGACCCCGCGCCACTACGCCTACTTGAAGATTTCCGAAGGCTGCAACAATCGCTGCACCTTCTGCATCATTCCGAAGCTGCGCGGCGATCTCGTGTCACGCCCGGCGAAAGAGGTCCTGCTCGAGGCCGAGAAACTTGTCACCGCCGGCGTCAAGGAATTGCTGGTGGTGTCGCAGGACACATCGGCCTATGGCGTGGACATCAAATACGCGACCAGCATCTGGAAGGACCGCGAGGTTCGCGCGAAGTTTTTCGATCTGTCGCGCGAGCTCGGCGAACTCGGCGCATGGGTCCGGCTGCAATACGTCTATCCCTACCCGCATGTCGACGAAGTCATCAGCCTGATGACCGAGGGCAAGGTTTTGCCTTACCTCGACATCCCGTTCCAGCACGCCTCTCCCGGTGTGCTGAAGCAGATGCGCCGCCCCGCCGCACAAGACAAGACTCTCGCCCGCATCAAGAAGTGGCGCGACGAATGTCCGGATCTCACGCTGCGCTCGACCTTCATCGTCGGTTTTCCCGGCGAGACCGATTCCGATTTCCAGTATCTGCTCGACTGGCTGGACGAGGCGCAGATCGACCGCGTCGGCTGCTTCAAGTATGAGCCGGTTGCGGGCGCCACCTCGAACACCATCGAGAATCCGGTGCCCGAAGAGATCAAGACCGCGCGCTGGAATGCCTTGATGGCGCGGCAGCAGAAGATTTCCGCGCAACGCCTCAAGCGCAAGGTCGGCACCCGCCAGCAGGTCATCATCGACGAAGTCGGCCCGACCGTCTCGAAAGGCCGCTCGAAGGCCGATGCGCCGCAGATCGACGGCAGCGTCTACGTCTCAAGCCGCCGTCCGTTGAAGGTCGGCGACATCGTCACCGCGAAGATCGACCGCGCAGATCAGTACGATCTGCACGGGACCGTGGCGGGATTTTAGGTATTTTTCTCGTCATTGCGAGCGAAGCGAAGCAATCCCTCTTTGCATAAAGGAATGGATTGCTTCGTCGCTTACGCTCCTCGCAATAACAGCAAAAACTACGGCTTCAGGATCGACGATCCCGTCGTGACGCGGCTTTCGAGATCGCGGTGCGCCTTCTGCGCATCCTTCAGCGCATAGGCGTGGTTGATCGGCACATGCAGTGTGCCGCTGATGACGGCGGCGAATAGCGTGTCCGCGCCCTCGATCAGTTCCTTGCGCGTCCCGACATAGTCGTTGAGTTTCGGGCGGGTCGCGAACAGCGAGCCGTGGTTGTTGAGTTCGGCTATTGAGAATGGCGGCACCGGCCCCGACGCATTGCCGAAGCTCACGAACAATCCGCGCTGCTTGAGCGACTTGAGAGATCCCGCGAACGTATCCTTGCCGACGCCGTCATAGACCACGTCGCACAATTCGCCACGGCTGATCTGTTTCACGCGCGCCGCGAAATCCTCTTCCTTGTAGAGGATGACGTGATCACAGCCATTGGACAGCGCTAGTTCGGCCTTCTCTTTCGTGCCGACGGTACCGATCACATTTGCGCCCAGCGCCTTCGCCCACTGACATGCGAGCAAGCCGATGCCGCCGGCCGCCGCATGGATCAGCACACGATGGCCGGGCTCTACCTTGAAGGTCTTGTGCAGCAGGTACCAGACCGTCAGGCCCTTGAGCATCAGCACGGCGGCCTGCTCATGGGTGATGTGATCCGGCAACTTCACCAGCTTGTCCGCCAGGATGTTCCGCTCGGTCGCGTAGCCGCCGAGGTTGAAGTAGTACGCCACGCGATCGCCTGGATGGAAATTGGTCACGCCCGGCCCGACCGAAATCACTTCGCCCGAAGCCTCGTTGCCGACGATGAACGGCAGGCCCGGCGCCTTGTAGAGACCGGTGCGGTAGTAGGTATCGATAAAATTCAGGCCAATCGCGTGCTGGCGGATACGCACCTCGCCGTTGCCGGGCGCGGGGACATCCACGTCTTCAAAGATCATCGCTTCCGGACCGCCCACCTGATGGACGCGCACAGCCTTGGTCATGGTTTCTCCCGAGCCTTTTCTTGAACGATCCCAACCGGGAGCGAAGTCCATCGGCAACAAATTGTCAACGCGCCCCGCCGCCGCGCCTAGGCGCTGACACGTTTCGCCCGCTTCTTGCGATTGCGCTTGGCGAGAATGTTGAATGCCTCCACCGCCGCCGAGAAGCAGATCGCGACATAAATAAACGAGCGCGGAATGTGGAAGTGGAATCCATCCGCGACCAGCGCGACGCCGATCAAGACAAGAAACGCCAGTGCGAGCATCTTGGTGGTCGGATGCTCCTTCACGAATGCGGCCACGGGCCCCGACGAGACGTACATCACGCCGACGGCGATAATGACCGCGGCAATCATGATTTCGATCTCCTGCACCATGCCGATGGCAGTGATGATCGAATCGATCGAGAACACGAGGTCAATGATAATGATCTGCACGATCACCCAGAAGAACGCGCTGGGCGTCGCCTTCGCGCTGTCCTCTTCATCCCGCGCCTCGACCTCGGCGTGAATTTCGTGAGTGGCCTTGGCGATCAAGAACAGGCCGCCGACGATGAGAATAATGTCGCGCCACGACAGCACGAACTTGCCCACGGTGATGACGGGTTCGGTCAATCCGATCAGCCAGACCAGAATACTCAGCAGCGCAATCCGGAACACCAGCGCGAGCGCAAGGCCGATCTTGCGCGCCTTCTCGGCTTGCGCGGGCGGAATCCGTGACACGATCACCGACAGGAAGATCACGTTGTCGATGCCGAGAACGATTTCGAGCGCCGTCAGGGTCAGCAGCGCGACCCAGGCTTCGGGACTCATCAGCAATTCCATCATGCGCGGCTCCAGCCCAATAATCGGATCAACACGTCACTCAGAAGAACGTAAACGCCGATGGCGCACAGCGCCGCGGAGATCCACGGCGAAACGGCAAAATTGGCGGCGATCGCGTACAACGCCAGCAACGCCCAGATGGCGATCAGCGCGATGTTCAGCTTGCGGAAGCGTACGGTGCGCAGCGGATGCATCACATGGAACGGCACGAAGGTCAGCGCCACGAGAATGGCGAGCGCGATACTGCCGACCGCAGCCGGCGGCTTCAGCAGGAACAGATAGAACGCCGCCGCGTTCCACAGTGCGGGAAACCCGCGAAAATGATTGTCGTCGCCCTTCATGCGCCGGTCGGAAAAATACAGCGCGCCGGAAATGACGATCGCCCCGCCCAGCAGCGGCGTCGCCAGCGGGATCAGCAACCCGCTCGCGGTGATCGCATAGGCCGGCACGAAAACGTAGGTCAGGAAATCGACCACCAGATCCAGCGTATCGCCGGACCAGTTCGGCAGCACCTCGTCGACGTTCAGCCTGCGCGCCAGCGGCCCGTCGAGGCCATCGATCAGAAGTGCCAGGCCCAGCCAGCCGAACATCGCCGCCCAGTGTTCCCTCACCGCCTCCAGCATGGCGATCAGTGCGATCGCTCCGCCCAGCGCCGTGAAAATATGAACGCCGAACGCGTGGCGGCGCGCCTTGGCGGAATATGGGGGCTGGTCCTGATCGGGCTCGCTCATCTGCCGTTGTGACTATCAGGATTCCCTGTCTTTTGCATATCCGGCCGCACGATCAGGGTACGGCGAGGGAAACCCGCTCCGGAATTGCCTTAAATGCTCTGCAAGATGACGCCCAAAATGGATTGTGACGCCCGGAAATTCCGACCATACATGTGCCGATGACCGATCACCCTTCCCACTATCAGGCCGCAGTCGTGGGCGGCGGACCCGCCGGGCTCGCCACCGCCATTGCACTGGCACAAGCCGGTGTCGCGACCGCCCTGATCGCGCGGCGTTCGCCTTATGCCGACAACCGCACCACGGCGCTGCTGGGCGGCTCGGTGGATTTTCTGCAATCGCTGGATGTGTGGCTGCGCTGCGCCGACGAGTCCGCAGCATTGCGCGTGATGCGGCTGGTGGACGATACGCGCCGCCTGATCCGCTCGCCGGAGGTGAAATTCTCGTCGGACGAGATCGGCATGGAGGCTTTCGGTTCCAACATCGAGAATCGCCTGCTGATGATCGCGATGGAAGAACGCGCGTCGGAATTGCCGAACCTCGTTCGTATCGATGACGAGGCGCAATCCGTCGTTAGCGATGAGTCCGCCGTCACCGTCTCGACTAAGGAGGGCCGGTCCCTCACGGCTTCTCTCGTCGTCGGAGCTGACGGACGGCATTCGCTCTGTCGCGAGGCCGCAGGCATCGGCGTCAAACGGCGCGACCTCGGCCAGTCCGCGTTGACGCTCAACATCGCGCACGCCCGTCCGCACAACGATTGCTCGACCGAGTTTCACACCGAGTCCGGGCCTTGCGTGTTCGTGCCCCTTCCCGGCCAGCGCTCCAGCGTGGTCTGGGTGGTCAAACCCAGCGAGGCCGAGCGGCTGAAGACGCTCGACGACGCGCAGCTTGCACTCGCGCTTGAAAAGCAATCGCACTCCATCTTGGGCAAGCTGACCATAGCGCCCGGCCGCCATGTCTTTCCGCTGGCCATCGAGAACCCCGAGCATCTCGCAGCGAAACGTATCGTGCTGGTGGGTGAAGCCGCGCATGTGCTGCCGCCGATCGGCGCGCAGGGGCTCAACATGGGCCTGCGCGATGCCGCGGATCTCGCCGACATCGTGCGCGATGCGTTGCTGATGGGCGGCGATCCCGGCGCGGACGTCGTGCTGCACGCCTATGCCCGCGCGCGCCGCGCCGATGTATTCAGCAGGATTTTCGCGGTGGACATGGCGAACCGCACATTGCTCAGCGATTTCCTGCCCGCGCAATCGCTGCGCGCCGCCGGAATGCACATGCTGAACACGCTCGGCCCGATCCGCCGCCTCGCGATGCGCGAAGGCCTGTCGCCGTCATGGCGTGGACGTTAATTGTCGCGACGCAATGATCTCACCTGACCGGGACGAGATGAACACGATCAATCGTTCCGCCGCTGGCGGCAAAACTTTTCGTTGCAGCATCAATTAAAGCATCCACCTTGGCGACATCGAAAGCCGGGGCGGCGGCATTCAACTCGAGGTCGGTTTCCACAACCAGGACCGTCTCCACGCCATCCTTGTCGATTTCAATCGTCGTCCATATCTTTTTGGCATTGGGATGATTAACCGTCATCGAAAATACTCCCTGCTTTCCGCCAAGCTCACCGCAGCTTGCAGCGGGAGCACGTCGCGGTAAGTCGACGGCAGTCACAACGGCCGGCCTGCGCCGAGCAGCTCTCAGCATCCCTTGCAGATGCTCCTGATTTTTTGGCTCACATCCTTCTCGTGCTTGTCGATCGCCGGATCACCTGTGCCGAGCAGGCCGTATGCTCCGGATCCTGTCGTCATTCCTGCGCCTGACGCCGGTGCCGCCGTACCCACGGAGTTGGTACCCGGTGCGCCTGCGCTCATGCCGAGAGAACCGCCGCTTGCGGCTCCGGGTGCAGTGGTCCTTCCGGCCGCTCCACTACCTATTCCGCTTGTCGATTGCGCAAAAACGGCTGTCGAAACCAGGATTTGCGAGAGCACGAAAGCAAGTCCGATTGCCCTCATAGCTACCTCCCATAGCTATTTCGATTCCTTACTGAACAATCGGTATGCCTGCGAGATGTTCCATGACGTTGGAACATTCCAATCCGCCCGTAGTTTACCGGATCTGAAAAAGTGAGGATTTCACCATGACGATCCTGAAATGGGCTTTGATCTTCTTTTTGATCTCGGTCGTCGCAGGCGTGTTCGGATTCACCGGGGTCTCCGCTGCATCGGCGGATATCGCGCGCGTGCTGTTCTACATCTTCGGCGTGATCTTCCTGATCCTGCTCATTCTCGGGTTCACGATCTTTCGAGCGTGATGACGAGACCGGCCTGACGGGAACACGTTCGGCCCGATCCGCCGCTTCGCAATGCGCGAAGGCCGCTCGCCATCATGGCGGGGGCGTTAGGAGTTAATTGTCGAAACCCACGAATACGGTGGCTTCTTTGACTGACTTTCGTTCGGACACCACCGCGTTTGCCGGAAAATTTTCATCCGGCCATCCCAATGCGATGCTTTTCATGATGACCTGATCGTCGGCTATTCCGGCATGCTCCCGCACCACCGGTGACTGCATTATGCCTTGGCTGTTAATCACGGCGCCCAGTCCCCGAGACCAGGCAGCGTTGACCAAGGCGGTTGCCACGGCGCCGCAATCGAAGGGCGTGTCATCGCTGCCGTCCAGCACGCGATCATATGTCACGATGATGCATACAGGCGCGTCGAACTGACGGAAGCCACGCAGAACCCAGTCCTGTCGCATATCCTTGTCATCGCGCGCGATCCCCATTGCGGAGAACAACTGCTTGGCGACGCCAACCTGCCTGTCGCGATGCTGACCGGCAAATGCCTGACCGATGCGGAATTCGCGCGACTGCGGAACGCCTGCCACCATCCGCTCAGTATTTCCGGCTCGGATTCGATTGAGCGGCTCGCCGGTGATGACGTAGAAATTCCATGGTTGGGTATTCATCGACGACGGAGCGCGCATCGCCAAACCGATAATTTCCTCAATCAGCGCCTTGGGCACGGGATCCGGTTTGTAGCCACGGATGCTCCGGCGGCCGAGGATAACATCATCAAACTGCATTGTTCTGGAATTCCCTGAAGTGACACCTTGGAATTGGTTGGATATTTGCGGTTCATTGCCCTCCATGCAAGGTGGGCGATCTGAATAGACAGGCGGGACGTCCGCTGTCGGCCCGAAGCCGATAGTTACGGGAACGTCAGCGCGCCGGTCTTGATCATCCACATCACGCTGGTGAGCGTCACCACCGATACGAACGTTCCGATCAGCACCAGCGTCGATGCCGGCTCGATCCACGTATCGTACTGACGCGCGATCACGAACACGTTGAGCGCCGGCGGCAATGAGGCCAGCAGCAGCGCCGTCGCCGCCCATTCCGGCGGGAACGGGCCGAGCAGCATCAGCAGCCCGAACACGATCAGCGGATGCGCGATCAGCTTGACGAAGATGACGCCCGGCACCTCCCATGGCACGCGCTCGAACGGGCGCAGCGCCACCGTCACGCCCAGCGCGAACAGCGCCACCGGCGCCGCGGCGCTTTGCAAAAACTGGAACATGTTGTCGAACGCGACCGGGACCGGAATGTGAAACGCGGCAACCAGCACGCCGAAATAGGACGCGATGATCAGCGGATGCAGCAGGATCTGCTTCGCCACCAGAGCAACGGTCGGCAGCAGCGGCCGGCGCTCGCCATCGGTCAGCACCATCAGCAGCGGCACGACCGTGAACAGGAAAATAGTGTCGAAGCAGAAGATCAGCGCCACGGGCGCAGTCGCCTTCGCGCCCAGTGTCGCCAGTGCGAGTCCCGGCCCCATGTACCCGATGTTGCCGTAGCCGCCGCCCAGTCCCGCCATCGCGGATTCGC
The DNA here is from genome assembly GCF_059419985.1 of Afipia sp. GW821-FHT04G03. NCBI lineage: Bacteria > Pseudomonadati > Pseudomonadota > Alphaproteobacteria > Hyphomicrobiales > Nitrobacteraceae > Afipia > Afipia sp. GW821-FHT04G03. Next base: position 540,899 of record NZ_JBWKSV010000001.1, read on the forward strand.
GCATCGACAGTTTGCCGATCAGCTTTGCGCCGAACATCGACAGAAAGAACGCGCTCGCGGTCGCCGCCGTCGTGGCGATCACGAAAGGCGCGTTGTTCAGTTCCTCGAACGGCGTCCTTGCAAGGGTTCTAAAGAACAGCGCCGGCAGCGAAACATAGAGCAGGAAAAAGTTCATCCACTCCAGGCCCGCCTCCGGCAGGCGTTTGTACTTGCCGCAGGCATAGCCGATGAAGATCAACCCGAAATACGGGAGGGCAAGGTTCAGGATATCGATCATCGGGATATGCACTCGAATTTCTTGGCAAGACTGCCGCATTGACCGCGCCGCAGGGGTGCCCCCCGCCCCGCTCAATTCAGGGTTTAGCCCCTAGCATCGGCCACAATCATGGTCTATTCGACGGGAGATGATAAAAGCGCGCACCGCCAAGTTTCAGATCGGCCAGATCGTCCGCCACCGGATTTTCTCTTTCCGTGGCGTGATTTACGATATCGATCCGGAATTCAACAACACCGAGGAATGGTGGCTGTCTATCCCTGAGGAAATGCGCCCTCACAAGGACCAGCCGTTCTACCACCTGCTGGCCGAAAATTCCGAGTCCGAATATGTCGCCTACGTTTCGGAGCAAAACCTGCTGCCTGACGATACCGGCGAGCCGATCCGCCATTCGCAGGTCGCCGAGATTTTCGTCAAGGACAAGTCGGGCGGCTATCGCCCCCGCAATCCGTCGCTGAACTGACGGTTTCCCGAGTTCTCACCGCCGTCATCCAACGCGCTTTCATTCCGCGTGCTTGGCAACCCCTCCGGAACGACGCCGGAGATTTGCTCGCGCTACCCCCCGCGCCGGTCGCGCTCCTTGACCAGCGCTTCGAGTTCTTCCGTCTGCTGGGCGATGCGATCGGCGTTGCGCTCTTCGTCCTGACCGCCGGACGCGGCGGCCGCCTGCTCGATCAGTTGCCGGATGTTGTCCCGCAGGATCGCGATACGGTCTTCAAGTTCTGGCAGCGAGAGCGAACCGTTGTCGGCCATGTCGTGAGTCTCCTGGCAAGGGGCAAGCGAAAGCGTGGCGGCGTTGGAGCCGCCTTCGGTTAATCCCCTGACCTAGTTTTTGATCCGCATCACACAAACAAAAAAGGCGCGCATTGCTGCGCGCCCTTCGTTGTTGGCAGATTGAAGCGTGTTACTTGGCGGCGGCCGGCGGGGCCGCGTTCTCCAGCTTCTGGCGGGCTTCCGCCGCGCGCTTCTGCAGTTCTTCCTGCAGCTTCTTCTGGGTTTCCTCGAACACCTTCGGGTCGGTCGGCGGGCCGTCATAGGCCTTGGCGAATTCGGCGAGCGGCAGCGCCAGCGTCAGCGGTGCGCCGTTGGCGTTGATCGCCTGCACCACGAGGTTCTGGCCCTTTTTCATCTGGCTCAGCATGTCGGCCGTCACTTCGTAATCCGACATGCAGCCGTTGGCGAAGCAGATCACGTAAGGGCTCTGCTGTGGTGCGTTGGCGTCGACGATGATGCGGGTGCCGTGAACGAGTTGCATGCCGAGCGGCAGGGTGACGCGCAGCAGCTTCTTCGGTTCGCCTTCCGGCTCGATGATGACGGCGGCGACGACCGGCTGGCCGGACTCGATGCGGCCGTCCTTGCCGGTGAAGCAGACCTGCTTGGCGTTGGCGTCCTGGCCCTTCATGCAGAACTTGGTCCAGGGCTGATAGATCAACTGCACCTGCTGGTCGGCAGGAGGCTGCGCCGGTGCGCCCGCGGCGGGTGCCTGAGCGGCAGGTGCCGGTGCGCCCTTCGCGGGAGCTTTCGGTGCGGCAGCCTTGGGCGCGGCCTTCGGAGCTGGAGCGCCGGGAGCTGGCGCCTGGGCGTGTGCGCCGGAAATGGTCGCAGCGGCCAAAAATGCACTGGCGGTCAGGGCGACAAACACCCGGCTGCGCGGCGAGGCCTGCGCGGCCAAGATACGGAAATTCATTGTGGAAAACCCTTTCTGAACCTTAACGCCCGCTCCCGCTTGGGGCCCGGATGCCTGTTTGTTCGGCGGCTGTCTCGGAGCCAATTGAGGCGGATACGTGACAGAGCGCGCAGCCGTCCTCGAATTGCTCGCCTTCAATACAACGGCTTGCGAAAAGATCAATGCCAACAGTGATATTTGCCGGTCGTAACCCGCATAATCCGGGTCCGCCGTGGTAAATTTTGGCGTGATCTCCGCCGAATCAAACAAGGTGCCATCCACGTTGCGCCGCAGCGGCAGAAGCCGGGAGCGAATGCTTGGGCGCGCCGCGTTGGCCGGGGCTGCATCGATCTGGGCCGCGCTGGCGTCGAGCACGATCCATGCGCAACCGGCAGGATCATCCGGTGGTCCGGCACACGGCATCGCCATGCACGGCGCGCCTGCCCTGCCCGCAAACTTCACCCACATGCCTTACGCCAATGCCGACGCGCCGAAGGGCGGACGGATCGTTTTCGGCGTGCCGGGTGCGTTCGACAGCCTCAATCCCTTCATCGTGAAGGGTCTCGCGGTCCAGCAAATCCGCGGCTACGTGATCGAAAGCCTGATGGCGCGCGGCAACGACGAGCCGTTCACGCTCTATGGACTGCTGGCGCAAAGCATCGCGACCGACGACGCGCGCAACACCGTCACCTTCCGGCTCAATCCGCTGGCGAAGTTCTCCGACGGCCAGCCGGTGCTGGCAGCCGATGTGCTGTTTTCCTGGGAGTTGATGCGCGACAAGGGCCGCCCCAATCACCGGCTGTACTACGCCAAGGTCGAAAAAGCCGAGGCGCTGGACGAGCGCACCATCCGCTTCGACTTCGGCGCGGCGAACGACCGCGAACTCCCCCTCATCCTCGGCCTGATGCCGATTTTCCCGAAACACGCCGTGGACCTCGCCACGTTTGAGGAAACCTCCCTCACCGGCCTGGTCGGCTCCGGCCCCTACCGGGTCACCGCCTTGCGTGCAGGCGCGAGCGTAACCATGACGCGCAACCCGGACTATTGGGGCCGCGATCTGCCGGTGAATCGCGGGCTGTGGAACTTCGACGAGGTCCGCCTGGATTACTATCGCGAGGCCAACGGCGCGTTCGAGGCGTTCAAACGCGGGCTGTACGATTTTCGCTTCGAGCACGAACCGCTGCGCTGGCACGAGGGCTACAATTTCCCCGCGGCGCGCAGCGGCGAGGTCATTCGCGACGAAATCAAGCCGGGTACGCCGCAGCCGTCGGAGTTTCTGGTGTTCAACACGCGGCGGCCGGTGTTCGCGGATATTCGCGTGCGGCAGGCGCTGACGCTGCTGTTCGATTTCGAATGGATCAACCGCAACTACTTCTTCGGCCTTTACGGCCGCTCAGCGGGCTTTTTTGCGGGTTCCGAATTGTCCGCCTACAAGCGCCCGGCCGACGCACAGGAACAGAAGCTGCTCGCGCCTTTCGCGGCCGCTGTTCGGCCCGACATCATGGACGGCAGCTATCGCCTGCCCGTGACCGATGCCTCGGGCCGCGACCGAGATACGCTGCGCGCGGCGCTCGCGCTGCTGGCGCAGGCCGGATACCAGCTCGACGGCAACGTCTTGCGTCAGAAGAGCAACCGGGCGCCGCTCACGTTCGAAATTCTGGTGACCACGCGCGATCAGGAACGGATTGCGCTCGCCTATCAGCGCGATCTCAAGCGCGCGGGCATCGCCATCTCGGTGCGCGCGGTGGACGCCGTGCAGTTCGACCAGCGCAGGCTCTCGTTCGACTTCGACATGATCCAGAACCGCTGGGATCAATCCCTGTCGCCGGGCAATGAGCAGGCATTCTACTGGGGCAGCGCCGCTGCCGACAATCAGGGCACGCGCAACTACATGGGCGCGAAATCCCCCGCCATCGACGCCATGATCGCGGCGATGCTCGAAGCGCGTGAGAAAACCGAATTTGTTCCCGCGGTGCGGGCACTCGACCGGGCGCTGATCGCGGGCTTCTACGCTATCCCGCTTTATAACGCCCAGCAGCAATGGCTCGCCCGCTGGAATCGGATAGAACGGCCCAAGGCCACCGCGCTCACCGGCAGCTTGCCGGAAACGTGGTGGTACAAGCCGGGTGCAAAAGCGCCGTGAGTATTGAGATAGTGGAAGACGTGACCGAGACCTTGCAGACCGCGCCGGCTTCACCCGCGACCTCAACGGGCGCGGCGCTGACGCTGGACGATCTGTTTCGGCGCACAGTCTCCCGCCAGCCGGACGCCACAGCGCTGATCGATCCGCCGAACAAGCAGCGCGTCACCGGCGAAGCGCCGGTGCAGCTGACCTTCGCGGAAGCCGATCAAGCCGTGTCCGCCATCGCCGCGCGCTTTGTCGAGGCCGGGTTGCCGCAGGGCTCCATCATCGGCATCCAGATGCCCAACACCATCGAGTTCGTGGTGACGGTGCTGGGCGCCATCCGCGCGGGTCTGGTGGCGGCGCTGCTGCCGCAACTCTGGCGGCAGTCGGAATTGACCACGGCGCTGAACCGGATCGGGGCGCGCGCCATTGTGTCCACCAGCCGCATCGAGATTGTCGATCATGCGGATCTCGCGCTCAACGCCGCCGCAGAAGCCTTCTCGATCCGCAATGTATTCGGCTTCGGCAAGGATTTGCCCGAAGGCATGGCACCGCTCGAGATTACCACCAGCGGCATGAACGGCTGGCTGCCGCCCGCGCCGCCGGATGCGCGGCGGCCGGCCATCATTACGTTCGACGTCACGCCCGACGGATTTCGCGCGATCCCGCGCAACCATCCGCAACTGATCGCGGGCGGCCTCGCAGTGTTCCTTGAAAGCGGGCTGCCCCAAGGCGCGCGGCTGCTTTCAGCGATGGCGCCTGCCTCGTTCGCGGCGTTCGCGTCGTCGGTGGTGACGTGGCTGCTCGGCGGTGGCTCGCTCGCGCTGCACCACCCGGCGGATCTGCAAATTCTCGAAAAGCAGATCGTCGACGGCCATTTCGACACGCTGATTTCGCCCGCTCCGCTCGCCATCCGGCTGGTGGAGAGCGGCGTGTTTGCGCGACCGCAAACCGCGATCAAGCATGTGATCGGTCTCTGGCGCACGCCGGACCGCGTCATGACCAGCGACGACTGGCAGGACCCGAGTTCGACGCTGACTGACGTCTATCTGTTCGGCGAGATCGGCCTGTTCGCCGCCCGCAGGCTGGATGACGGCTCGCCCGCGCCTGTCACAGCCGGATCGTTCGGCGCGCCGCGCGGCGCAAGCTCAAAATCCATCGGCGAGATTATCGTAACGCCGAAGGCGACGCTGGCCCTGCGCGGCGCGATGGTGCCGGTCGCCGCCTATCGTCCTCCGTCGGGAGACTCCCTGACCGAAACATCCTCACCCGACTACGTCGACACAGGTTATGCCGCACACGCCGATCGCGCGACGGGAGCCATCGCCATCACCGCGCCGCCTGTCGGAATCGTCGGTGTCGGTGGATACCGCTTTCTCTCGGACGACCTTGACGAATGGGCCAAGCGGCTTGCCGCAGGCGCGATGCTGACCGCGCTGCCGGACCAGCTCAACGGCTTCCGTCTCGCCGGCCGCGCCAGCGACAACCATCGCGCCCGTGAAGCGCTGGGCGAGTTGGGCCTTAACCCTTTGATGGTCGAAGCCTTTCGCGACCGTTCCAGCTAAGCCCAAATTCCACGCTCACATTGACCTGCCATTAAGGCCCGCAGCCTAGGATTTCGCGCGCAGGCGGACACATTCGGCTGTGTGTATTTTTCTCTGAATGGCAGAACCATGTCGCAGCAAGGCCCGATCGTCACTGTCTCAAATCGGGAAAGCCATATTCTCGAAGGTCGTGCGCTAGCCGACGCCGTCGCGCAGGTGAAAACGTTTCCATTGGTGGATGTCGACTGGCCGGACGCCATGGATGCGGTCGCACGGCTGCGCCCGGCTGCCGTTCTCGCCGCCGATCTGGAAGACAATGCGACCGCGTTGACCGATCTCGCGGAACGCGCCGCGCGCGTCGATCCGTATATGCCAGTGATCGCGCTCGATCCCGGCGCATCGTTGCCGCACAATGTTCTTCCGTTCACACAGGCCGGACGAAGCCCCGAACGTCTCGTGAGCCGTCTGAACGCTGCGCTGCGCGTGCGTGCCCTGCACGCCACGCTGCTGCGCCGTCTGGCCAACGATCGCACCACATCGACGCATATGCCGACAAGCGACCCGATTGACGACGCGACCGTGCTGCTGATCGGACGCGGCGCGTCCTATCCGGCCCTGTCGGTCGCGCTCGGCGAGCAGATGGGCGTCGTCGGCGCGCTCAGCATCGAGGCCGCCGCCCGGCATCTCAACGCCCGCGAGCTTGACGGCATCATCGTCGGCGAGGGATTCACGCTTCGCGTTCTGGACGCCTTCCTGACGGTGCTCTCGGAAGATGCCCGCTTCCGCAACCTTCCGGTGGTGGTCGGAAGCGGATCGGGGCTGACCGCCGACTACGATCTGCCAAATCTCGAAATCGCCAACGGCGATCCGCACACCATTGCCGCCCTCGCCATCCCGCTGATCCGGCAGCAGGCGTTCGAGTCCCGCATCGCCCGCGCGCTGAGATCGATTGATGTCGGCGGGTTGCTCGATCCGCGTACCGGGTTGCTGACCAACGAGGCCTTCAGCCGCGACTTTGAAACGGCGGTAACCGACACCCACGCGCGCGGCGCGGGATTGTCCGTCGCCCGCATTACCTTCGCCCACGGCGCAACATCCGAGCGGATGCGCCTCGACGCGGCGCGCATTCTCAGCCGGCTGATGCGGCGGATGGATTTCGCAACGCTCGACGACGATGGCGCGATCCTCGTTGTGTTCGCCGAAACCGATCTGCGCAATGCGCATGTGATCGCACGGCGGCTCGGCAGCGTGCTGAAGCACACCATGTACAGCGCCAAGCGCGAGCAGCGGCTCGATCCTCATGTCACGCTGGCGACACTGATGCCGGGCGATACCGCGTCCGCTATACTGGCGCGGCTCCACACCGAAACGCAGCGCGTGGCGTCGTAAACTCCAGGCACCACAGTTTCAGAATCGTCCGGAACAATCGAACCAGCTCTGCATTGGTGAGCCTCTATCGCATTGGAGGCTACCATGAAGAAGATTGCACTTATCGGCGCCGCGCTGGCGATTCTTGCTGCCCCAGCCCTCGCCCAGACCAGCGGGACCGCTCCCGCCGAGGCGAAGTTCTCGACCGTCACCAAGGATGAGATGTTCAGCTCCAAGCTCAAGGGTCTGAACGTCTACAACCAGAAGGATGAAAAGGTCGGCGAAATCTCCGATCTCGCCATCGGCAAGGGCCAGCAGGTTCAGGCCATGATCCTCTCGGTCGGCGGCTTCCTCGGCGTCGGCGAGCACTATGTCGCCGTGTCACCCTCGTCGCTCAACGTGAAGTACGACAAGGACAAGGACACCTGGCGCGCGACGATGAACACGACCAAGGACCAACTCAAGGCTGCGCCTGAGTTCAAGTATCCGAAGTAAGATAGTTTGACGAACGAGCGGCCGCGGGTTTCGACCCGCGGTCGTATCGTCTCACGCCGCCTTTTTGCCTTCCGCCAGATTGGCGAGATCGCGCAGGATCGTGGTCGTGCCTTCGACGCGCTCCTCGGGCGTGCTCCATTCCTGGAAGAACACCACCTTCATGTCGGGGCGCACCTTCGCGGCCTGTCCGTGCTGGCGGATGAAGTAAACCAGCTTCTCCGGCTGCGCGAAGGAGTTGTCGCGGAACGTGATGACTGCGCCCTTCGGCCCTGCATCGACCTTCTCGACATTGGCTCTCCGGCAATACGCCTTGACCGCCGCGATCTGGAACAGATAGCGGACCTCGTCCGGCAGTGGGCCGAAACGGTCGCGCAACTCCGCGCCGAAATTCTCGATTTCGTCGTCGGTGTCCAGATCCGCAAGGCGGCGATACAGCGACAGCCGGATCGAGAGATCCGCCACGAAATCTTCCGGAATCAGCACCGGCATTCCGAGCGTGATCTGCGGCGACCAGCGGTCCGCGACAGGCTCCGAGATGCCGGCCTTGAGCGAGAGGATCGCCTCTTCCAGCATCGATTGATACAATTCGAAGCCGACTTCCTTGATGTGGCCGGACTGTTCCTCGCCGAGCAGATTGCCCGCGCCGCGAATGTCGAGATCGTGCGAGGCCAACTGGAAACCCGCGCCGAGGTTTTCCAGCGACTGCAACACCTTCAGGCGGCGTTCGGCCTGCGCGGTAATCTTCTGCTGCGCCGGCAGCGTGAACAGCGCATAGGCGCGGAGCTTCGAGCGCCCCACCCGGCCGCGCAACTGATAAAGCTGCGCGAGGCCAAACATGTCGGCGCGATGCACGATCAGCGTGTTCGCCGTCGGAATATCCAGTCCCGACTCCACGATCGTGGTCGAGAGCAGGATGTCGTACTTGCCGTCGTAGAACGCGGACATGATGTCCTCGATCACCGTCGGCGGCATCTGGCCGTGCGCGACCGCGACTTTCATCTCCGGCACATGCTTGTCGAGGAAGTCCTTGGCCTCGGCAAGATATTCGATGCGCGGGCAGACATAGAACGCCTGGCCGCCGCGATACCGTTCGCGCAGCAGCGCCTCGCGGATCATCAGCGGATCGTGCGGCGCCACGAACGTGCGCACGGCGAGACGATCGACCGGCGGCGATGCGATGATCGACAACTCGCGCACCCCCGTCAGCGCCAGTTGCAGCGTGCGCGGGATCGGCGTCGCCGACAGCGTCAACACATGGACCTCAGCGCGCAACTGCTTCAGCCGTTCCTTGTGGCTGACGCCGAAGTGCTGCTCCTCGTCCACGATCAGGAGCCCGAGATCCTTGAACTTGATGCTCTTGCCGAGCAGCGCATGGGTGCCGACGATGATGTCGACCTTGCCGTCGGCCAGATCCTTCTTCACCTGCGTCATCTGCTTGGGCGCCACCAGCCGCGAAGCCTGCGCGACATTGACCGGGAAACCCTTGAAGCGCTCGGTGAAGGTCTTGGTGTGCTGACGCGCGAGTAGCGTGGTAGGCACCACGACCGCGACCTGCTTGCCGTCCAGCGCCACGGCAAACGCCGCGCGCAACGCCACTTCCGTCTTGCCGAAACCGACGTCGCCGCAAATCAGGCGATCCATCGGGCGGCCGGCGTCGAGATCGTGCAGCGCCGAATTGATGGCGCCAAGCTGGTCTTCGGTCTCCTCGTAAGGAAAGCGCGCGCAGAATTCGTCGTAGGTGCCCTGATGCACCGGGAATTTCGGCGCGACATGGACATGACGCTCGGCGGCGATCTTGATGAGGTCGCCCGCGATCTCGCGGATGCGGTTCTTCAGCTTGGCCTTGCGCGCCTGCCATCCGCCGCCGCCGAGCCGGTCCAGTTCGACATTGCTGTGGTCGGAGCCGTAGCGCGACAGCAGTTCGATGTTCTCGACCGGGAGAAACAGCTTGGTCTCGTTGGCGTAGTGCAGTTCGAGGCAGTCGTGCGGCGCGCCGCCGACTTGCAAGGTCTGCAAGCCGACAAAGCGCCCGATGCCGTGCTCGACATGCACCACCAGATCGCCGGTGGCGAGCGACGTGACTTCCGAGATGAAGTTCTCGAGCTTGCGGCTGGCCTTGCGCGGACGCACCAGACGATCGCCGAGAATGTCCTGTTCGGTAATGAGCGCCGTGGTCTCGGTCTCGAAACCGGATTCGAGGCCGATCACCGCTAGCATGGTCTCGTTGCGCGGCGTCGCCTGCACCGCGCGCCACGAATTGACGCTGGTGATGTTGAGCAGCTTGTGGTCCTTCAGCATCGAGGCCATGCGGTCGCGCGAGCCTTCGGACCACAGCGCGACGACCACTTTCTTGCGCGCGGACTGAAGCCCGTTGATGTGCGCCACCACGCTCTCGAACACATTGACCTTGGTGTCTGCGCGCTCCGGCGCGAAGTCGCGGCCCTGCCGCGCGTCAATATCGATGAAGCCTTCACCGTCCGGCACCGCGAACGGCGTCAGCCGCGCCAGTGAACTGTCGCCCAGCAGCGCCGTCCATTCCGCGTCGGTGAGATAGAGCCGGTCCGGCGGCAGCGGCTTGTAGATCGCGCCGCCGCCCGGCGTATTCATGACCTCGCGCCGCGCTTCGTAATAGTCGTTGATCTGGGTGAAGCGCTCGCGCGCGGCGTCCTCGGCCTGATGTTCGAGCACGACAGGCGCGGCCCCGAGATAATCGAACAGCGAATCCATCCGTTCCTGGAACAGCGGCAGCCAGTGCTCCATGCCGGGATGGCGGCGGCCTTCGCTCACCGCCTCGTACAGCATATCGTCGCGCTCAGGCGCACCGAACTGCGCCACATACGCCATGCGGAAACGCTTGATGGTTTCCGTGACAAGCTGGAATTCCGACACCGGCACCAGATCGAGCGCGCGCATGTCGAGCAGCGTGCGCTGCGATTCCGCGTCAAAGGTGCGGATCGATTCAAGCGTGTCGCCGAAGAAGTCGAACCGCACCGGCTGGTCGAGTCCCGCCGGAAACAGGTCGAGGATGCCGCCGCGCACGGCGTATTCGCCGGGCTCCCGCACCGTCGAGGTGCGGCTGTAACCATTGTGTTCTAGCCACGACGCGATGGAATCCATCGGCACACGGTGCCCCGGCGCGACCGACAGCGCCTGCGCCGCCACCACCTCACGCGCGGGTACCCGCTGAACGATGGCGTTGACCGTGGTCAGCACGATCAGCGGCTTCTCGCTGCCCTGAAGCCGCGAAAGCCGCGCCAGTGTGGTCAGGCGTTGCGCGAGGATGCCGCCATGGGGCGAGACACGGTCATAAGGCTGGCAGTCCCAGGCCGGAAACTGCATCACGCCGATGTCGGGCGCAAAGAATTCCAGCGCGCGCGCCAATTGCGCCATGCGCGGGCCGTCGCGGCATACCACCGCGAGACTAACGGCGGGCGCGTCCTTCTTGGCCGCGACCGCGCGGGCGAGATCGGACACGACAAGGCCTTCCGCGCCTTCCGAAACATTGGACAGCGTCAGCGCATGGCCGGGACGAAGCAATTGCGCGGGCGACCGCGTCGGGGCCTTCATGCGCGCGAACCATCCAGATAGGTCTTGATGCGAACGTAGATGCCGTCCGCATAGTCCGGCGCGAGCGGCTGCCCGCCGCTGAATGCTGCGTAGAGATCGGGGTCCGGCAACTCGATCAGACGTTCGAGGTCGGCCACGTCCGCATCGCTCAACTCGCTGATCTTCGCGTCGGCAAAACCGCCGAGGATGATGTCCATCTCGCGCGTGCCGCGATGCCAGCAGCGATACAGCAGCCGCTTGCGCCGGTCATCGAGACCCTCGCTCGATCGTGTCGTTCCCGTCATGTCCGTCGCCTTCTCCAACGCAAAAAGCCCGGACGTGCCGGGAAGCTTGATATAGCCATCATGATTGCCGATGTCAGCATTTCTCTGACCTTGCATTCAGGATATGCAAAAGCAGCCCTCTAACGAGTCGCCACGATGCGCCCACCGTTGCTCAATGCCCTGTTTGCGCCCGTGACGAGCCTGTCAGGCGTCGGGCCGAAGCAGGACAAGCTGTTTCGCTACCTGCTCGACCGCAGCGAGACGCCGCGGCTGGTGGACCTGCTGCTGCATCTGCCGACCAACGTGATCGACCGCCGCGCGCGGCCGACCATCCGCGACGCGGTTCCAGGCACCGTTGTGACACTGGAAGTGACCATCGACCGTCACCGCCCCGCGCCGCCCGGCCGCTCCAAGGCGCCGCACCTGGTCTACGCCAGCGACGAGACCGGCGACGTGGTCCTCACCTATTTCCGCGCCAAGCCCGATTACATCGAGAAGCTGCTGCCCAAGGGCGAGAAGCGGTTCGTCTCCGGCACCGCGCAGATGTTCGACGGCACCTTGCAGATCGTGCATCCCGACCGCGTGGTAGACGAGGAAGGCCTCGCGAAACTGCCGCAGATCGACGCGGTCTATCCGCTCACCGAAGGCCTCGCCATCGGCTCGATCCGCCGCGCCATGGTGCAGGCGCTGCAAAAACTGCCGGCCCTGCCGGAATGGATCAGTCCCGAGGTGCTGCGACGATGTTCGTTTCCGCCGGTTGCCGAGGCGCTGCATCGCGTCCACGAGCCCAACGAACTCACCGACATCCTGCCGCAGAATCCGTTCTGGTCACGGCTTGCGTTCGATGAACTGCTTGCCGGACAACTTGCGCTGGCGCTGGTACGCGCGCAATTGCGCCGGCCCGCCGGCGTGCGCAATGCCGGCGACGGACATCTGCGACACAAGATCATCGACGCGCTGCCTTACGCGCTGACCACCTCACAACAAGACGCCGCGAAGGCCATCGCCGACGATCTGAACCAGCCGGTGCGGATGTTGCGCCTCCTGCAAGGCGACGTTGGGTCCGGCAAGACAGTGGTCGCCCTGCTCGCGGCAGCCGCCGTCACTGAGACCGGCAAGCAGGCGGCGCTGATGGCGCCGACGGAAATTCTTGCGCGTCAGCACATCAAGACCATTGCTCCCTTAGCGGAGCGCGCGGGGATGCGCGTCGCGATCCTGACCGGCCGCGAGAAAGGCAAGGAACGCCGCGACATCATCGAGCGGCTCGCCAGCGGCGAGATCGATCTTCTGGTGGGTACCCATGCGCTGATCCAGGACGATGTGATCTTCAAGTCGCTGGCGCTGGCCGTCGTGGACGAACAGCATCGCTTCGGCGTGCGCGAGCGGCTTGCGCTCACCGAGAAAGGCGACGCCGTCGATGTTCTGGTGCTGAGCGCCACGCCGATCCCGCGCACGCTGGTGCTGACATATTTCGGCGACATGGATATTTCCGAACTGCGCGAGAAGCCCGCAGGCCGCCAGCCGATCGACACCCGCGCCGTCGCCAAGAGCCGTCTGCGTGAGGTCGTGGACGGTCTCGACCGTGCGCTGGAGTCAGGCAAGCGCGCCTACTGGATCTGCCCGCTGGTGGAGGAATCGGAAGCGGAAGGCCACGACCACCTCACCAACGCAACAAAGCGTTTCGAGACGCTGCAAAAGCGCTTCGGCGAACGGGTCGGCATAGTTCATGGCCAGATGAAAGGCACCGAGAAGGATCGCGTGATGGCGCAGTTCGCTGCCGGCGAGATTCAGCTTCTGGTGGCGACGACCGTGGTCGAAGTCGGCGTCGATGTCCCGCAGGCTACCATCATGGTGATCGAGAACGCCGAACGCTTCGGGCTCGCACAGCTGCACCAATTGCGCGGGCGCATCGGGCGAGGCTCGGAGGCCTCGACATGCATCTTGCTCTATCATGAGCCGCTCACGGAAATGTCCGGCGCGCGCCTGAAGGTGATCCGCGAGACGGCCGACGGCTTTCGCATCGCTGAGGAAGATTTACGCCTGCGCGGCGAAGGCGAAGTGCTCGGCACCCGCCAGAGCGGCCTGCCCGGCTATCGCATCGCGCGGCCGGAGGTTCATGCGCAGTTGATCGCGCAGGCGCGCGACGAGGCGCTGCGGATTATGCAGACCGATCCGAAACTCAAGGGTGAGCGCGGCGATGCGCTGCGGTGCCTGCTTTATCTCTATGAGCGCGACGAAGCCCTGCCGCTGATCGGTGCCGGCTGACGCTTATGTCAGATGCCGTGCGACGAAGACGCGTCCAGCCGTCCACAGCGCGCTCGGGATCGTGGGAGCGCCGATCATGGTCATGGTCAGTATGCTCAATGCGAAATTGCCGACCCACCATCGCCACTCTGGAGTCCTGAATCCCAGACCCGAACACGCGATATTCACGAAGAACGCGGCATAAGCCGCGATAGCGGAAATCGACGTGCCGACGCCGTAGCCTGCAATCCGAAGTTCGGTCACGACGGTCACGACAACGCTGATCAGAACAACCGTCCAGACAAGCGATCGCGTTGTAATAGCGCGCATGGGTATCGATCTGCCTGTTACCGAGTTGTCGCGCTGCCGCCCGAATGAAGCAAAACTAGTCCACCTTGGCGGCGGTGGGCGTCTGCGACGCTGTCGCGACGCGGGCGGCGTTGGCCATCTCGGCCAGCGCGTTGACCTTCTTCTGCGCGTCACCGCCGGGCTGGACTACGCCAGCCGACATGATGAGCGTCGCCGCATCCTCGGCGCTCATGTCGATGTCGATGATCTTGCTCTTGGGCACGTAGAAGAAGAAACCCGTGGTCGGGTTCGGGGCGCACGGCAGGAACACCGAGATGAACTCTTCCTTGCCCGGAAGACTGGCGGCGATCTCGACGCTCGGCGGCTGCGAGATCAGCACGATGGACCACATCCCCGGCGAGGGAAATTCCACAAGGCCGACGCGACGGAAGCTCGATCCGTTTCCGGAAAACAGCGTCTCGAACACCTGCTTCAGGCCGCGATAGATCGCGCGCACCACAGGCATCCGCCCGAGCAGGTTTTCACCGAGATCGACCAGCGTACGGCCGATCAGGTTGGCGGTGAGGAAGCCGAGAAACGTCAGCGCGAAGACGGCGACGATCAGGCCTGAACCCGGCAGGCCGAACGGCAGATAGGTTTCGGGACGGTATGCGATCGGCACGAACGGCCGCACGATGCCGTCGACCCAGGTCACGAACCACCACGTCAGGTAGAACGTAATCGCGATCGGTCCGGCGATGACCAGTCCGGTCAGAAAATAGGTGCGCAGGCGCGCCATCGCACCGCGCGGCACGTCCGGCCCGGCGGGAGGCAGGCTTCCTGGAGCCAGGTTTGGCGTGGTTTCATTCATCGCAGAACCGAACCATCCTCAATCACAGTACGCAAGCAGCATCGCAAATCATTACGACATCATTGTATCAGACTTTAGCAGGCGCAAACCACGCGCGCTGCGACCGATTGTCAGTTCAGGGGTCTACTCAACCGTCACCGACTTCGCGAGGTTCCGCGGCTGGTCGACGTCGGTGCCCATGATAACCGCCGTGTGGTACGCGAGCAGTTGTACCGGGATGGCATACACCATCGGCGTCACGGTGGACGGCATGTCGGGCAGGATGATCGTCACCAGCGACTCGACGGTGGCTTCCTTCGCGCCCTGCGCGTCGGTCATCAGGATGATCCGGCCGCCGCGCGCCGCGACTTCCTGCATGTTGGAGACGGTTTTCTCGAACACGCGGTCATGCGGCGCGATCACCACCACCGGCATCTTCTCGTCGATCAGCGCGATGGGACCATGCTTGAGTTCGCCAGCGGCATAGCCTTCCGCATGGATGTACGAAATTTCCTTGAGCTTCAGCGCGCCTTCCAGCGCCAGCGGATAGTTGGTGCCGCGTCCGAGATAAAGCACGTCCTGGCTCTTGGCGATGTCGCGCGCGAGCTTCTCGATCTGAGGTTCAAGCGCGAGCGCTTCCGTCATCAGGCGCGGCACCTCCACCAGGCCGTGAACCAGTTTGGTTTCATCGTCCGCCGACAATTCGCCGCGCACCTTGCCCGCTTCGATCACCAACGCTGCCAACGCCATGAGCTGGCAGGTGAACGCCTTGGTCGATGCGACGCCGATTTCGGGACCGGCGAGCGTCGGCAGCGCGGTCTCGCTTTCGCGCGCGATGGTCGAGGTCGGCACGTTGACGATAGCGATGGTGTGCAGGCCTTGCGACTTGGCATAGCGCAGCGCCGCCAGCGTATCGGCGGTCTCGCCCGACTGCGAAATGAAGATCGCGAGATCGCCCTTGCGCAGCGGCGCTTCGCGATAACGAAACTCGGACGCGACATCGAGTTCGACCGGCAGCCGTGCAAGACGTTCGAACCAGTATTTCGCGACGAAGCCCGCATAGCTCGCGGTGCCGCAGGCGGTGATGGAGACGCGCTGAATGTCTTTGAAATCGAACGGCAGCTTCACCGGCATCGCCACCTTCTCGGTAGCCATGTCGACGTAATGCGCCAGCGTATGGCCGACGACTTCGGGCTGTTCGTGGATTTCCTTCGCCATGAAGTGGCGATAGTTGGCCTTGTCCACCAGCGCGCTCGCCGTGTTGTGCTTGACGATCTCGCGTTCGACCACGGCGTTGTTGTCGTCGTATACGGTCACGTCGGCGCGGGAGAGAACAGCCCAGTCGCCGTCCTCGAGATAGCTGATGGTGTCGGTGAACGGTCCAAGCGCGATGGCGTCGGAGCCGAGATACATTTCGCCGTCGCCGTAACCGACCGCGAGTGGCGAGCCCTTGCGCGCGCCGATCATCAGGTTCTCTTCGCCCTTGAAGATGAAAGCCAGCGCGAATGCGCCATGCAGCAACGGCAGCGTCGCCTTCACGGCTTCGGCGGGTTTCATTCCTTTCGCGAGAAACGAGCTGACGAGATGCGCCACGACCTCGGTGTCGGTCTCGCTGGTAAAAGTCGCGCCCTGCTTTTCGAGTTGCGCGCGCAAGTCGCGAAAGTTTTCGATGATGCCGTTATGGACAACGGCAACGCGGTCGGTCGCGTGCGGATGCGCGTTGCTTTCCGTCGGCTTGCCGTGTGTGGCCCAGCGCGTATGGCCGATGCCGATATGCCCGCCGAGCGGCGACGTCTTCAACACGGCTTCGAGATTTTTGAGCTTGCCCTTGGCGCGGCGGCGGTCGAGCAGCACGCCCTCGAGCGTGGCGACGCCAGCAGAGTCGTATCCGCGATACTCAAGACGCTTGAGCGAGTCGACCAGTTGCTCGGCAACAGGTCCCCGTCCGAGAATTCCTACAATTCCGCACATGCGGTTCGATGTCTCCAGCCCGCCCCAATGCGGCCTTATGTACCGAGGAATAACACGGTTCTGCCTCAACATTTGTTGCGGATTGAGACAGGGTAAACCGTTAACAAAATTAGCTGCGTAAGCGGCGTGCCTTACTTTTGACTTTTGGGCTTCCGATTCAGCATTTTCAGCTCGCGGAAGCGTTTGACCCAGCCTTCTCGAACGGTCTGTTCGCTGCGTTCGACCGCCAGCGAATCGTCTGGCACGTCCTTCGTGATAACGGAGCCAGATCCGATAAAGGCGCCCGCGCCGATCTTCACCGGGGCCACCAGCGACGAATTCGAGCCGACAAACGCGCCGGCGCCGATCTCGGTGCGGTGCTTGTCGAAGCCGTCGTAATTGCAGGTGATCGTGCCCGCGCCGATGTTGGCGTTCGCGCCGATATGCGTATCGCCGATATAGGTCAGGTGATTGACCTTCACACCGGCCTCCAGATCGGCGGCCTTGGTCTCGACGAAGTTGCCGATGCGAACGCCCTCGCCCAGCACCGTGCCCGGCCGCAGCCTTGCATAAGGGCCGATCGATGCATTCTTGCCGATGCGTGCGCCGACGATGTTCGAGAACGAGTGGATCACCGCGCCGTCGTCGATGGCGACGCCCGGCCCGATCACCACGAACGGCTCGATGGTGACGTCCTTGCCGAACGTCGTGTCCGCAGCAAGGAAAACCGTTTCCGGCGCAATCAGCGTCACGCCGGCGTCGAGCGCCGCTTGCCGCAGCTTGCCCTGCATCACCTGCTCGGCTTCGGCCAGTTGTGCCTTGGTGTTGATTCCGCGCACTTCGTCCTCATCGGTTTCGATCACGGCCGCACGCAAGCCTAGCTCACGCACGATACCGACCGCATCGGTCAGATAGTACTCGCCTTTGCTGTTGCCATTCCCGATCTTGTCGAGAATTTTCAGCGCGGTGTTACCCGCGAAGGCCATGACGCCTGCGTTGCAGAGAGTCACGGCACGCTCGGTTTCGCTGGCATCGGCCTGCTCGCGGATCGCAACGAGATGGTCCCCATCCATCAACAACCGCCCGTAGCCCGTAGGGTCGGCTGCGCGAAATCCCAGAACCGCCAGCGCCGCGCCGTCCTTCAGCGCCGTTCGCAGCCGCGCGAATGTCGCACCGTCAATCAGCGGCGTATCGCCGAACGCCACCAGAATATCGTCAGCGCCAGCCGCGATAGCTTCGCGCGCCGCCAGCACCGCATGCGCGGTTCCGAGGCGCTCGCGCTGCACATAGGTCTTGGCTTCGGGACGGACGCGCCTGATCTCATCGATGACTGCCTGATGATCCGGCCCGACCACCACAGCCGTCGTGTCCCCCATGCCGCCAGGCGCTGCCGCAAGGACATGCGCAATCAGCGGTCGGCCGGCGACCGGATGCAGCACTTTGGGCAGGCTCGATCGCATCCGCGTGCCTTCGCCGGCCGCGAGTACGATCGTAAGAGTTGTTCTGCCGCTCATGCATCATCCTGTGCAGCGCGAAAGGCGCGCCGGCGTCGTCTTACCCGAGAGCGCAGAGGGACAAAAGCGTTTTGGGTGCTTCCCCCCCGCGCACGAACCCCAGCTTCTGTTAATCTTTACGGAATGATTCGCCGGGCCACGGGAGGGCCGCGCCTGAGCTATGACCAAGAACCGCAACCAGTTCCGCGATGACCTGACGGACGACGATGGCACCGGCTGGATCAACCGCATTCTCGCGGAGGAGGATGAATTCGACGGTCGCGCGATGTGGCGTCTGGCGTCCTGGGGCGTCGGCTCGGTTGCGGCCCTGGTGGTCGCAATTCTCGCGACACGGTCGCCCGCCGCGATCAACCGCGATCAAATGGCATCCGCCGAGCTCGCACGGCAATCCCAGCAGGTGCAGTGGATCGCCAAGGAAAGCCAGAACAAGGCCCGTGAGCTTGCGGCTGCGGTCGACACGCTCAACGCCGACCGCGACCGCTTGTACACCCGTGTGACTGTGCTTGAGCAGGGGCTCGACTCAGTGACCGGCGCGCTGGCGCGGTCACCTGCACCGGCATCACCTTCCCCCTCGGCATCGAAAGAACCTTCCACAGAGCCATCGCAAACCGCGCTGATGTCGCCGGCGGATGCCGATCCCATCGGACCGTTCAAGCCTGCGGAGACAAAGGCCGAGCCCGCCGCGCCGCTTCCGAAGATCGCTCCAGTCGCGACAGTCGCACCTTCCGCTCCCGCGAAGCGTGATGAGCAGAAGGCTGAAACCCCAGCGACGACTCCAACCCCAGCGCCCGAAGTCACAGCAACTCTCGCAACACCCGATGCGGCGGCTGGAGACACCCCGTCATCCAGTCTCGTGCGTCGAACCGAATTCGGGGTTGACCTCGGAGGCGCCAACTCGGTCGAGGGATTGCGCGCCGTCTGGCGCGGCGCGCTGAAGACAGGCGCGCAACAGCTCGCGTCACTGCAGCCGATCATCGTGGTGAAGGAACGCAACGACGGTCTGGGTATGCAATTGCGGCTGGTCGCCGGACCGCTTTCCGATGCGGCGGAAGCGGCGAAAGTCTGCGCCGGTCTTTTGACCGAGAGGAATCGCCCCTGCGAGACGTCGGTGTATGAAGGCCAACGCCTGAGCCTGACGAGTGCAAGCGAAAAGACGCAAGAAGCCCCTATTCACCGCCCGAAACGGCGCAGCCGGGTGCGCGCGGAAGTGGTCGAGGAGAAGCCTCGTTCGTCGTCATTCAGTTCATTTTTTGGCATGAAATAACCGCTCAACTTTGCGCCGCCCGGGTTGTGTCGTCATCCGATCCGAACCATATTCGGCGCATGAAAAAAGAGCCGTTCAGACTGACCCCGTATCAGGTGCAATGGATTCTGGTCGTGGGTTTTCTCACCGTCGGATACGCCCTGTACCTGCGTTACATGGCCATTGAATTTTCACAGGTACGGCTCGAATGCGAGGCCGGCCTGCAAACCATGCTGTGCAAGACGCGCACGCTGATGATGTATTTGTTCAAGCACTATGTGTTCGGCATCGCGGCGCTGGTCATCGCGACCCTGCACGTGATCCGGCCGTCGATCGTGACGCTCACCGCAGGGCTGATCGCCGCATCGTTCGGGATCGTGCTCTATAATATTGGACTGTCAGGCGTCGCGATTGCGCTGCTTATTCTGGGGTTCGCACGACCCGCGCCCGCGACAGCGTAAGCGCAAGCAGCAGATACAATCCGCAAGTCCAGAGCGACTGCCAGTTGGCAGGTCCCTCGTTGAAACCGATATAGAGCGCGGAGAGCGCAAGCGTGGCGGCAAAGACGGTCTCGGTGATCGGACGCCTGCCGGAGGTCGGCCGGTTGAGCGCGGTCAGCAGCAGGAATGGCACGACGGCCATGGTCAGCGCAGCGAACTGGAAATCGCGGTAGCGCGGATCGAACACGAAGCCCAGCGCCGTCTGGGTTGCGAGCGCCGTCGTCACCAGCAGCACGACCCCGAGAATGGTCTGCATCCGAGAGCCGGTGCGATAATCGCGCGGACCGATAAGCTCCAGAAATGTCGGAAGACCGCGGCCGTACATCACAGTATTGGCCACGATCAAAGGCGACAGCACGGCGGCGGCGAATAGCAAAATGCCGACAGTCCAGCCACCGATCCCAAGGCTTTCGACCAGCAACTTTTCGAGTGCGACGCCAAACAGTGCGCCACCCGCGGTTGCGCAGATCGCAACAGTGACCCAGGAGCTCAACCGCGGCGACCATGGCCTGCGGCGCAGAGTCAGCAACGCCACGCCAAAGACGAGCGCCGAGAAAATCATGCCCGCGGCGGCATAAACCTTCGCGCGGGGAAAGTTGGTGATGGGCTCACCCGCTGGATATTTCAGCTCACGCGCGCCGCCGGCATCGAACAGGCCCCAGTGGCCTCCCACGGTGCCTTCCCACATCCGCTTCCACGGCTGGTCGTAGGCTTCGATGAGGTTGACCCGGAACTTCTGCTGGCGGGCAAGTTCAAGAATTTCGGAAACGACCCGGGCCTGGTTGGCTCGCGACGGCAGTGCGCCTTCACGCATACGGCCCGCGCTCGGCCAACCGGTTTCCCCGATCAGGATCTCCTTGTTGGGAAACGCGACAGCCATCCGCTTGCGGATCGATTCGACGTGACCGGCCGCATACTTCGCGCGAATCGGGAAATCCTCCCAGTACGGCAGGATATGAATGGTGACGAAATCGACGGCATCGTAGACGTCGCGATTCTTGAGCCAGAATTCCCATACGTCGGCGTAGGTCACCTGCATGGCGCCGACCTTCGACTTCACGTAGCGGATGTTCGCCACTAGATCGGCCGCAGTCATTTCGCCGCGCAGCAACACCTCGTTACCGACGATGACTGCGCTGACGACAGACGAATGCTTTTTGGCGAGAGCGATGGCCGTTTCCATCTGCACCCGGTTGTCGACGCGGTTCGTTCCGATCCAGATTCCCAGCATCACCTTGAGACCGGCCTTCTGGGCAAGCTCGGGCACCATGTCGAGACCGTTGCCGACCGAATAGGTCCGGATGCAGCCGGTGACCTTGGCGAGCTGCGCGAAATCCTCCGCCATCTGTTCCGGCGCGATGATCAGTCCGGGTTCAAGGGGATTCTGTGCACCCCGGAAAGGCGCGTAGGAGACGCATTCCAACTTCGCGGCAGGGTCGATGGGGGCGCGCGCCAATACGATCGGCGTGGCCAACCACCACCACACCGCGGCAATAGCGCTCAGGGATATGACGAGAAGGGCCAGCGGCGTACGAAGGGAAATTGGTTCCGTCCTCCAAGAAGGCACGTCGATAACGGGTCGCCGCCGGTCTGCCAAGACCCCCTCCGCCCGCCGCCCCCTGTCTTCTCGTCGCATACCCCCACCGAAACCGTCCCAAGCTTCCGCATTGCTGGACAAAAACATAAATGTCCTTCATTGGAATCAGGCAGTTGCGGTAGAGGCAATCTTCCGCCGCAATGGGAAGGCATCTGTGTGCCGCCGCGTTGCGAGGCACAATCAATCGGGGATTTCATGCGTCGGGTTCGTACCGGGTTTCGAGTTGCAATTTTTCAGCGCGTCGCCGTTCCGGCCCTGGCCCTGTTTGTGGGCATTGGCGCTGCCATCGCCCAGAGCGGTGATCTCCGCGCTCAGGACTCGGCTCCCAAGCAGGCAGCCCCTGCGGACGCCGCCAAGGACAGCCAGCGCAAGGCCGACGAGTTCGTGGAAGCCGCGCAGGCGATTAACGGGCCTGCCGGAAATCCGGAATGCGTCTGGCTCGGCCGACGAGTGGTCGGGCTGATGTGGCGCGACGATCTCGATACGGCATTCCGTCACCTCGATCTCTACGAGCGGTTCGGGTGCCCCGGCGGTCACATCCAGGGTGCGTTCCGCTGTCTGGTGCGCTTCGGCGCCACGATTGATCCGAAAGTCGCGGAAACCCTGAATGGCCGCGTCCATGCGTGCTGGATCAACCCTGCCGCCCAGCCGCAGGCGGCGGCTGCACCGCCTCCAGCGGCGCCTGCTGCCCCGGCAGGGACGTCGCCTGCCCCGGCCGCCGCCGCTCCGGCGGCACCCGCGAAATAGCTGGCTGCAAATACCGCGCGCGGAACGAATCGGCTTAATTTCCATCGGATTGCGGCAGCGCCCTCAAAAGGCCATGTCGCCATATGAGTTGTTAAGCTGCACGGCATAGATAAGCTGCCTCTGACGCTGCCGAACCGAGGGGACAGGTTCGCGATCCTCCACGTTCGGCCCCGTATGGTTTTCCTTGATGCGCGCCATCGTTGCTGTCCTGTTGTGCGTTACTGCGGCTCACGCCGCCCTCTGGGGGGTGTTGCGGGATGAGCAGAAAGCCCCCGACTTCAACGGAATGCTGCCGAGCGTGTCCTATGCTCCGTTCGAGGGAACCGGGCATCCCGACGTCGACAATATTCCCAGCGCCGAGAAAATTCGGGCGGACCTGAAAAAACTGGTTCCGCTCACCAAGGCCATCCGTCTGTATTCCTCGACGGGCGGCGTTGAACTCGTCCCGGCGATTGCCGCAGAATTCGGCCTCAAGGTCACGGTGGGCGCCTGGATCGACAAGAACGTCGAGCGAAACGAACGTGAAATCGCCGCCGCTCTCGATCTTGCCAAGCACAATCCCAATGTCATCGGGATCGTTGTCGGAAACGAAACCATCTACCGCGGCGAGCAAAAGGTCGAAGACCTCATCGAGCTGATCCAGCGCGTCAAGAAACAAACCACCATTCCTGTGACGACCGGCGAGATCTGGAACATCTGGCGCGACAATCCGCAACTGGCGTCATCCGTCGATTTCATCGCCGCGCACATCCTGCCGTACTGGGAAAATTTCACCGACAAGCAGGCCGTCGATCAGGCGATGTACATCTACCAGCTTCTGCGCGACGGCTTTCCGGGCAAGCGGGTGGTGATTGCCGAATTCGGCTGGCCGAGCGCCGGGTACAATCTAAAGAACGCGTTCCCCGGCCCGTTCGAGCAGGCTGCCGTGTTGCGTAATTTCGTGACCCGCGCTGAAGCTGTGGGAATGGATTACAATATCGTCGAAGCGATCGACCAGCCTTGGAAGTTTTTTGAAGGTGGCGTAGGCCCTTACTGGGGTATTCTTAATGCTTCCCGCGAACCGAAATTCGCGTGGAGCGGGCCTATCGTGGACCACGACTATTGGAAGGTCGCCGGCATCGCCCTGCTGGTCGGCGTTCTGCTGTCGCTCCCTATCTTTCGTCTCGCCAGCCCCACCGTCATGCAATCGATCGTCCTCGCCACTGCCGCGAGTGGTGTCGGCGCGTGGTTCGCAACCGTCTTCGCTTACTGGAACACGCATTACTTCGTCTTCGGATCCGCATTCGCGCTGACGTTGGGCCTGATCCTGCTCGTGCCGCTTGTTCTGATCGCGATGGCCCGGATCGAGGAAATCGCAACCATCGCATTTGGCCGCAAGCCGTCGCGCCTTATCAACGCCGCGGTCACGCCCGTCGCGAGCGGCTTCCATCCCAAGGTCTCGATCCACGTGCCCGCGTATTTCGAGCCGCCGGAGATGCTGAAGCAGACGCTCGATGCGGTGTCGCGGCTGGACTACCCGAATTTCGAATGCGTCGTGATCATCAACAATACGCCGGACCCGACCTTCTGGCAGCCAATCCAGGATCATTGCCGCGCACTGGGCGAGCGCTTCATTTTCATCAACGCCGAGAAGGTCGAAGGCTTCAAGGCCGGCGCTCTCAAGATCGCCATGGCGCGGACCGCCGCCGACGCGGAAATCATCGGCATCATCGATGCCGATTACGTGGTCACGCCAGACTGGCTGAAGGACCTTGTTCCCGTCTTCGCCGACCCTCATGTGGGTCTCGTGCAGGCGCCGCAGGACCATCGTGACGGCGATCGCTCGCTGATGCACTACGCCATGAACGGCGAGTACGCCGGATTCTTCGACATTGGCATGGTGCAGCGGAACGAGGTCAATGCCATCATCGTCCACGGCACGATGTGTCTCATTCGCCGCGCGGCGATGGACATGGCGGGCGGCTGGGCCGGCGACACGATCTGCGAAGACACCGATCTCGGCCTCGCCGTGATCGAGCACGGCTGGCAGACACACTACACAAACAAGCGCTATGGCTACGGCCTGCTGCCGGACACCTACGAAGCCTTCAAGAAGCAGCGCCATCGCTGGGCTTATGGCGGCTTCCAGATCGTCAAGAAGCACTGGCGCCGGTTCCTGCCCAACGCCAGCCGGCTTTCACCGGATCAGAAGCGCGAGTTCGCGCTCGGCTGGCTGAACTGGCTAGGCGCGGAAAGCCTCGGCGTAGTTGTTGCGATTCTGAATCTGATCTGGGTGCCGATCGTCTCGTTCGCCGACATCGCGATTCCGGACAAGATTCTCACCCTGCCGATCATCGCGGCGTTCGTGGTGTCGCTCGCGCATTTCCTCACGCTTTATCGGCTTCGTGTGCCGGTGAAGGTCGGCCAGATGCTAGGCGCGATGGTCGCCGCCATGTCGGTGCAGTGGACCGTGTCGCGGGCCGTCGCCAACGGCCTGATCACCGATCATCTTCCGTTCGCGCGCACATCCAAGGGCGGTCTCTCGCTCATGTCGGTGGAATTCCAGGCGTTCTGGGAAGCCGTGATCGGTACCCTCCTCATCATCGGCGCAATCGTGCTGGTCGCGTTCAATGCGAAGGAAGTCCGGGAGATCAATATCTTCGCGGGCGTGCTGGTGTTGCAGAGTCTGCCCTTCCTGTCCGCCGTGGCCATCGCAATCCTCGAGAACTCACGGATCAATGCGTTCACCTTCTGGAGTTCGTCCACGGTGCGCGCGGCCGAACTGATCGGGCTTCGCCGCGAAACGACACCGACGAACATGACGGTTCAACAACCGGTCACGTCGGATGTCCGTTCGGATATCAACTGATTGTTTTCCGGATTTCCGGGAACATCCACGATCGACGATGTGGCTAGTCGAACGAGATTTTTGCAATCATCGCCTCAAGCCGCGTTCGCTCTTCCGGCTTGCAGACATCCGCTCGCATACGCGCCTGTCCAGTTGCTGAAAACCGTCCGAACGTCTGCTGACGAGCGGTGGCGATCCTGGCGCGGACATCCCTCTGCTGGGCGGGGCTTAACCGCAACGATTTCGCGCCGTCCTGAATCAGCCGGTCGATCCTGGCCGCGAAATTCCATTCGCACAGGTCCCCCAGCGCCAATACCTCGCCTATGGCTGACGAGGCTATTTCGATAGCAGCGTCGGTATCGTCATCGGCGCGAGCCGTTTGAAGGCCGATCACGCTAGCCATCAGCAAGGCGATGAGCGCAAGGCGCATGAATGCTGTCCGCCGATGGCTTGGATTGTGGTGATCGGGATGGGATTCGAACCCATGACCCCATGATTAAAAGCAACGAGAATACCTAGGACACCAAGGGACATCGTGGGACATTTATCGACTAGCCAAGATACCCCATGATTTATGGGACATTACGAACATAAGTCTACTTTTCCAAGCCTCGTTCAACCAACCGGCGAATAGCCTCCGACATTTTCGGCTTATCTGGCTGATCATTTGCCCACTCAACGATCTTGGTTCGTAATTTGGCATCGCCACGGAATCCTATAAGCGGCACTTGGCCGGTCGCAGGACGCCCTCTTTTTTGTTTAACAATTATTGCCTTCTTCATTTCGTCAGTATAACAATCTGATCGGAACATCGGAATCCCAATGCCGCTAACACTGACGCAAGAGGTCGTGGATAGATTCACAGAAAGTGGGAGTTATCGCGATTCTTACCACAACGATTATGTTGTCCCCGGTCTTGCACTTTTTCGACCGGCTACACGTAAACCCATGTTTGTCGTTCGCTACGCCTCCGACGGCGAAGTGATCCAAGAGACACTTGGAAAGACAACGAAATTAAGCCTGAAAAAAGCGCGAAAAATTGCGAGAAAAATTCTCGATGCGCGGCTTGCCATCCCGCTCGATCGAATCACACGCCCGCGCAAAAAGCTGAAACGAAAGAAAGCTCAATTGCCGGAGGGCGAAATTGCGGCCGTACAGCCGCTGCCCGTGACAGCGCCTTTTTTTTCTGACGATAAAGGGCCACGCCGAATGCTTTTCTATCCCGACCTGATGGCAAAGAGAGGCATCAAATACAGCCGTCGCCATCTCCTTCGACTTGAAAACAGCGGCAAATTTCCCAAGCGCGTCAAGCTCGGCGAAAACTGCGTTGCTTGGGTAGAAACGGAAATTGACGAGTATCTTGAAATGGTGATCGCGCGACGAAGCTAAGAGCGTTCCGCCCCGGCAGAGGGGCGGAACGTAATGGTTATTCGAATCTTAACCTAGTCAGACTAGGTTCAGTTCAAGCGCATCGGCCAAGCCTTGAGCCCGTAGTCGTGGGCATCGAGAATCGTTCCATCGCGTCCCTTGCGGTAGCGGCGGAAGATCACGTTCCCCGGCTTCTTAGGCGGTTTGTTCTTCACCATAGTTCCTCCTTTCTCCGACGCAGGGTATTGCGACCATAGGGAAAGGCGAGTATCTCTTGGGCTGCCAAGCCAAGTGCCATTCCGTTTGATCGACCGCCCCCGGGCCGCGTCGGCCATCCGGAGACGATAAAAAAGCCGGTCGCCCCACAGCGACCGGCTTTTTTCATCTGAGGGCGAGTTTCAGCGTTCGCACGCGAAACTCCGCACATTCGCGGCTCACACCAAACCGCTGAACAATTTCGTTCACCGAGGTGCAGTTAGATACAAGATGCCTGGGCATCAGCAACGCCCCAGCAAAGCGGTTCGCCTGCCACTCCGGGTTGCGAAAGGCAGGAAGAACCGCTGCGGGTATTGTTGTTCGGTTCAGTGTTCCGATGTGCATGATGGCGTGACCGGCTTCATGCGCGAGCGTGAAACGATCCCGTCCTTTACCTAACGTCGCTCCGTCATACACATCATCGCGGATCATGAACGACCGGGTTACGGGATTAACCGCCCCCATACGACCACCCATTAGGTCCGCCTCGACGACATCAAATTCAATGCCCTCGACGACGTATTCGATTCCCTTTTCGACGAACTCTACAATGGGAAACCACGACTCGTCTTCGAGGCCAAACATCCGGCGGACAGCATCCGCAAGATTTTCAATGCTTTCGCCGGAACGCGGCGGGGCTTCGAAGACGATGTCGCTCATTCGAACGTCTTCTTCAAAAGCAGATGAAGGTTGTCACGCTTCTCGCGTGGCAATTCACCGAATCTAGCAAGCAATGCCGCAGCCTGCCGGTCGCCATCCGAGAAGTCGGATGCAACCGCAATCCGAAACTCTCGCTGAGACATAAGTGCCGCGTCTTTCAAGTGTTGCAAATCATCACCTCCTAAATCTGCCCAAGCCGCAATCCGTTCAACCAAACCTGACGGAATTGCTTTTCTTCCAGTTTCGATTCCGGACAAAAACGAGGTGGCTACGCCAATCCCCCCAGCCATGTCTTTTAAAAGCCAACCTCGGTCAATTCGCAGCTTACGCAGCGCCTTCCCGAGCGGATTCAACATCGATCTTGCTCCATTAAATTATCCTCACCCTGCGGTGAATTCATTTCACCTGCAAAGGTGAACTTAGTGCGCGTCGCGGTGATCCGCAAGTACCCCAGCGGGTGAAATCTCTCTGGCTAGTAGAAAAATCTCAAACTGGAGACTCGCCGGAAGTTGGTGACTATGTGGTGACTAAAACCCGCCGTTCTGCGCTTCCGAAGTCAGCGCGCGCTAGTTCGAGTGCCGCAACCCTCTGAAGCATCCATGTTTTTCCTCGCCATGTTGACCATATGCTGACCAAAGGCTGTTTTTCGACAGAAAACCAATGGATGCCGCACCGCAGCATCTCTTAGGTTTTTGATTTTTAAGGGAATTTTTGGTGATCGGGATGGGATTCGAACCCATGACCCCATGATTAAAAGTCACGTGCTCTACCGACTGAGCTACCCGATCACATGCCGGGCTGTGTAAGTGGCGGGTGGATGTGGGTCAAGTGCAGCCCCGAGCCTTTGCTTGGGTTGTGGAATTCCCTTGGGGACGGTGGGAAACGCTGTCCGAACCTGCGCCGGAACCCTGCCCGTTTGCAACCGAGGCGACACGAGCCGCCAGCTATCCGCAGGCGCTCATTGACGCTGGAACAAATAGAGAACATGATGCACGCATCACGGGATAATCCAGATGCCTGATATCTCCTACTATGTTGCTCTTGCCTTTTGCGCCGACGACGAAGGGTCTGTCGTGGCCGGTGCTGCGGAAGAATTTCAGAGCGCCTCCACCGCGATTCGACGTGCGGATACGCTTTCACGAGCGCCCGGGATCGTCGGTGCTGTGGCTTTCACACGCTCGGGCGATCCGATGACGGGCGACTTCAAGGATGCGACGCTTTTGAAAGCCTTCGGCAGTGTGCCTGCCGACCTGTCCGCTCTCTGATCTTCTGGCTCCGCGGTTTCGCATCCTCTGACTGGGCCGTTGGCCGCGTATCAGCGCCTGCGGTCTTCCAGCTCCTTGAGTTCTTCTTCGCTAAGATCGTTTCGAGGAATGGCGAAGTCGCCGCTATCGGGATCGACCCTGAACGGCGCGTCCTTGGTCGGGTCAGCGGCAGGCTTTTTCCGCTTACCGCCATCCGCAGCCTTGTCTTTCTTCCTGGGTCCCGTCATCGGGTTGGTTTCCTTGCCCGCGATGCCGGAATGGCCGACATCATTCCCTTGAATATGGCTGACGTTAAGCGCATCTGCTACGTCTAGTTCGCCAGTTTTCGGGGAATGCGCCATGACGGATTTGCCAGCGTCTTCACAGGATGCCGCCCGTGATTTTGACGTGCCTGTTCCGTACATGCAGCGGACGCGCGACTATTACCTCGCCATCGGATACGACACGCCCTATCGCTGGGCGCATCACATCGCCGCTCCTTTTCAACCCCTGACAAAACCGCTCGCGTCATCGCGTGTGGCGATCATCACCACTGCCGCGCGCTTCGACCCATCGAAGGGCGATCAGGGACCGGGCGCCTTGTATAACGGCAGCGCGAAATTCTATCAGGTCTATGCTGGTGATACATCGCAGGAGCATGACCTTCGCATATCCCACATCGCCTACGACCGTGTGCATACGTCCGCGACCGATATGAACACATGGTTTCCGTTGGCCCAATTGCGTCGCCTTGCCGCCCAGGGCCGTATCGGATCGGTCGCGCCACATTTCTTCGGCGCGCCGACCAACCGCAGCCACCGCGCGACGATCGACATCGATGCGCCCGATATTCTCGCACGCTGCAAGGCCGACGACGTCGATGTTGCTGTCCTGGTGCCGAATTGCCCGGTTTGTCATCAGACCATCGCGCTGACGGCGCGGCATCTCGAAGCCAATGGCATTGCGACGGTGGTGATGGGTTGCGCCAAGGACATCGTCGAGCACGCGGCCGTGCCGCGATTTCTGTTCAGCGATTTTCCATTGGGCAATTCCGCCGGAAAACCGCACGACGTCTCGTCGCAGGCTCTAACACTTGAACTGGCATTGAAGGTGCTGGAAAACGCGCCAGGTCCACAAACCACGGTTCAGTCGCCGCTGCGCTGGAGCGCGGACGCTTCATGGAAACTCGATTACAACAACATCGAACGCATGTCGCCCGAGGATCTGGCGCGCCGCCGGCGTGACTTCGATGCCCAGAAGGAAGCCGCGCGCGTCAATCGCGTGGCTTAAATCCTCAATCGTCTTTTCCAGCCGCCTTGCGAAGCGCGGCATTGATCCGGTCCTGCCATCCCGGGCCATCCTCCTGGAAATGCTCCAGCACATCCTGATCGATCCGCAACGAGACGAGTTCTTTCACACCTGGAATCGCCGCCTGCTTCGGAATTGCCTCCGGCGCTTTGGTCGTAACGGTTTTGAATGCGGCCTCGGCTTCCGATTTGGCGTCGCTCAGTGTGCGCGGTCGTCTTGGAGGTGATGCCATATCAAATTCCTTCGAACAGCGCCGTCGAGAGATAGCGCTCGGAGAATGACGGCACGATCGCAAGAATGGTCTTGCCCGCATTCTCCGGCCGCTTGCCGAGTTCGAGCGCGGCGGCGATGGCTGCTCCCGATGAGATGCCGCCGGGAATGCCCTCGTTGCGCGCAAGTGCGCGGGACATCGCGATGGCAGTTGCGCTGTCGACCTTGACGATCTCATCAATCACGCTGCGATCAAGAACGTCCGGCACGAAACCCGCGCCGATGCCCTGAATCTTGTGCGGCGAATGCTGGCCGCCCGATAGGACCGGGCTCTCCACCGGCTCGACGGCAACAATGCGCAACGATGGCTTTCGCGGCTTCAGGATTTGGCCCACGCCGGTGATCGTGCCGCCGGTGCCGACGCCGGCCACGAACACGTCGATGTTACCGTTGGTGTCGTTCCAGATTTCCTCGGCCGTCGTGCGTCGATGAACTTCAGGATTGGCGAGGTTCTTGAACTGTTGCGGCATCACGGAATTCGGTGTGTTGCGGATCAGTTCTTCCGCCGTGGCAATCGCGCCCTTCATGCCCTGAGCGGCTGGCGTCAGGACGATTTCGGCGCCGAGGAACGCCAGCATCTTGCGACGCTCGATCGACATCGATTCGGGCATCACCAGTTTCAGCCGATAGCCGCGCGACGCCGCGACAAAAGCCAGCGCGATGCCGGTATTGCCGGACGTCGGCTCGATCAACACGGTATCGGCATTGATGATGCCGGCTTTCTCCATGGCAATGACCATTGCCGCGCCGATACGGTCCTTCACGCTGGCCGCCGGATTGAAATACTCAAGTTTAGCGAGAATTGTCGCCTTTACTCCGTTTTGCTCCGGCAGACGGCGCAGCTTGACAGTAGGCGTGTCGCCGAATGCATCGACGATGCTGTCGTAGATTTGTCCGCGCCCGGGGCGGTGGGTTTGTGAAGCGCCAGGATTTGCTTTGGTGTCCATGCCGGGTTCTCCAGATCAATCAGTGCATTGTGAGAGAAAGTTGCGCAGAGCGAAAGACTTCCACCATTAAGAGTGCGGCGGCGACGCGCGCAAGAGGCAATCACATCCGCGTATGCGCTGCATCGCAAAATGGTATTTCGCAAAAGGAACGCATTTGTGTTGCGACATCTTCAAACTCCCGAGCCTATACTCGACACAGGCTTAAACTCGTAAGGGAGGTCACGATGCCAGCGCTTGCTGAGATCCTGTCGACCAAACCGTCACGACTGCCTTCGCGCACGGCAGACCGGCCCATCTGCTCGGTTTGCGCGGACTCGATGATAGCCGCGGAAGCATCCGCGTTTCTCTCCGACGAGGTGATCAGCTATCTGTGGACCTGCGACAACTGCGGGTATGGCTTCGTCACGAAGCACTCCACAAGGATCGTCTGCAGCTAAACCTGAAGGCTCAACGCAGCGGAATATCTCCCGCCGCCCATTCCGCGCGCGTCAATGCACGAAAATCGTCGAAGGACCCCGCCGCGATTGCAGCGCGCGCGCCCTGCATCAGGCTCTGATAGTACGCGATATTGATCTCCGACAGCAGCATCGCGCCGAGCGCTTCGTCGGACCTGATCAGATGATGCAAATAGGCGCGAGAATAGCTATTCGTCGATCGCCAGTTGCTCTCCTCGTCCAGCGGGCGCGGATCGTCGGCGTGACGGGCATTGCGCAAATTCACTACACCGCCTCGCGTGAAGGCATGGCCGTGGCGGCCGTTGCGTGTCGGCAGCACACAATCGAACATGTCGATCCCGCGCGAGATCGCCTCCAGCATGTCGTCCGGCGTGCCTACGCCCATCAGGTAACGCGGGCGCTCCTGCGGCAGCAACGGCGCGACCTCTTCGATCATCGCGAGCATAACAGCCTGCGGCTCGCCCACGGCAAGACCTCCGACGGCATAGCCGTGGAAACCGATATCGATCAGGGCACTGGTGCTTTCCCGGCGCAGTTCGGGGATATCGCCGCCCTGCGCGATGCCGAACAGCATGTATCCCGCAGGTGCGGTTTCGAAAGCGCGCTTGCTGCGTTCGGCCCACCGTATCGATAACTGCATGGCGCGCTCGATATCCGCGCGCTCCGCCGGCAGCCGCACACATTCATCAAGCTGCATGGCGATGTCCGAACCCAGCAGGCGCTGCACCTCGATGGCGCGTTCGGGAGACAACTCCACTTTGCTGCCGTCGATATGCGAACTGAAGGTCACAGCGTGCTCGGTCACCTTGCGCAGCTTCGCAAGCGACATGACCTGAAAGCCGCCGGAATCGGTCAACATCGGACCGTTCCATGTGGTGAATTTCTGCAATCCGCCGAGTTTGGCGATCCGCTCCGCGCCCGGCCGCAGCATGAGGTGATAGGTGTTGCCGAGCACGATGTCCGCACCCGTGTCGCGGATATCGCGCCAGTGGATGCCTTTCATCGCGCCTGCCGTGCCGACAGGCATGAAGGCAGGTGTGCGCACCACGCCATGCGGCGTCGTGAGTTCGCCGGTCCGCGCCTCGCCGTCACGGCCGAGCAGCTTGAAGTGATTGGGAAGGCTCATTGGACCAACTCAGGCCGGCTTGCGAAACAACAGAGACGCATCGCCGTACGAATAAAACCGATAGCCGGTTGCGATGGCGTGAGCGTAGGCCCGCTGCATGGTCTCCAGTCCGCTGAAGGCCGAGACCAGCATGAACAGCGTCGAGCGCGGCAGATGGAAATTCGTCATGAGGATATCGACGGCTTTGAACCTGTAACCGGGGGTAATGAAAATAGCGGTTTCGCCCCCGAACGGCTGGATCGTGCCGTTGTCGGCAGCCGCACTTTCCAGCAGGCGCAAGGACGTCGTCCCGACAGCGACCACCCGGCCCCCTTTGACCCGTGCGGCGTTCAAAGCCTCGGCCGTTTCGGAGGAGACGGTGCCCCACTCCGCGTGCATCTTGTGAGCGGACGTATCGTCGGTCTTGACCGGAAGGAACGTGCCCGCGCCCACATGAAGCGTGACACGGTGCAAACCGATGCCACGTTCTTCTAGAGCGGCTTCGAGTGCCGGCGTGAAATGCAGTCCCGCGGTTGGCGCTGCGACCGCGCCTTCGCTGACAGCGAACATGGTCTGATAGTCGGCAGCGTCGCGTTCGTCCGGTGTCCGCCGCGAGGCGATATAGGGCGGCAGTGGCGGTGCGCCGACATCGGCGATGGCCTGATCCAGAATCGGGCCGTGGAACGAAAACGCCAGCGTGACTTCGCCGTTCTCGCCCTTGTGTTCGACCTGCGCGTCCAGATTTCCAAGCAGGCAGACGCGACCCTCGTTGCCGAAGCGCACGCCATCGCCTTCGGAGAGTTTCTTCGCCGGCTTCACCAGCGCCTGCCAGCGCGATCCGTCGATGCGCTTGATCAGCGTGGCCTCGATCTTCGGCTCCGTCTCGCGGCCAATCCGGCGGCCGGTCAACTGCGCGGGAATGACCTTGGTATCGTTGACCACAAGCTGATCACCCGCCTTGAGGTACTGCGGCAGATCGCGAACCGCGGCATCCGCGAGCGGCTGCTCCGGATGCACGACCAGCATACGTGCGGCATCGCGCGGGCTGACAGGCCGCAGCGCGATATTGTCTTCAGGCAGGTCGAAATCAAACAGATCAGTACGCATGATGCTCAAATGTCGATGGCCGGGACATGCCCGGCCATCCGTTCTCGAAGAGAGATTACAGCGCCGATCAGGCCGCGTCAGCAGCCATATGCGCCTTGACGATCTTGTCAGGATTCTGCACCGGCTCGCCGCGCTTGATCTTGTCGACGTTCTCCATGCCAGAGGTCACCTTGCCCCAGACCGTATACTGGCCGTTGAGGAACGCAGCGTCGTCAAAGCAAATGAAGAACTGGCTGTCGCCGGAATCCGGATTGGCAGCGCGCGCCATCGACGTCGTGCCGCGCACATGCGGCTCCTTGTTGAACTCGGCTTTCAGTTTCTTGCCCGAGCCGCCGGTGCCGGTGCCCTGCGGGCAGCCGGTCTGCGCCATGAAGCCTTCAATGACGCGATGAAACACGATGCCGTCATAAAATCCCTCGCGCACAAGTTCCTTGATGCGCGCAACATGGCCAGGCGCCAGGTCGGGTCGCATCTCGATGGTCACCGGGCCCTGCGTGGTTTCCAGAATCAGGGTGTTTTCATTGTCTGCCATGATATTTCCTTTGCGGATTGGGAAAGCCGCTTTGCCCCACACGGGCCGCGGATTGCCTGAGATTGAATTATTTGATGTCGGAGGCGACCTGCACCTTGACCATCTTGTCGGGATCCTGAACCGGCTCGCCGCGCTTGATCTTGTCCACGACGTCCATGCCGGACACGACTTCGCCGATCACGGTGTACTTGTTGTTCAGGAAGCTGCCGTCAGCGAACATGATGAAAAACTGCGAGTTGGCCGAGTTCGGCTCGCTCGAACGCGCCATGCCGACAACACCTCGCTTGAACGGAACGCTGGAGAATTCCGCCGGGAGGTTCGGATATTTCGATCCGCCGGTGCCGTTGAAGCGTTGGCCATCGCCGGTCTGGGCCATGAAGCCGTCGATCACGCGGTGGAACGGGACGTTGTTATAATAACCGTCGCGCGCCAGCTGCTTGAGACGTTCGGCGTGTTGCGGAGCAAGATCGGTGCGCAGCTTGACGATCACGCGACCCTTTGTGGTGTCGATGACAATGGCATTGGCCTTGTCGAGACCGGGCGGAAGCGCCTGAGAAAACGCTGGTGTTGCAAGGACGAATGCCGTGAGAACGGCGAGGATGCGGATCATGACGACTCCGGATTGCTGGGACGCTGATTAGCCGGCAAATCTTGTCTTCAGGCGAGCGGCGACCGCCTTTGGCACGAAGTGCGAAACGTCGCCGCCCATCCCTGCGATCTGACGCACCAGTGTGGCGGTGATCGGGCGGACGGTGGCGGACGCGGGAAGGAAAACGGTGTGGACCTCCGGCATAAGCGTCTGGTTCATGCCAGCAATCTGCATTTCGTAGTCGAGATCAGTGCCGTCGCGCAGACCGCGGATCAGGATCGTGGCCCCCGCCCGCTGCGCGGCCGTCACGGTCAAATCGTCGAAGGTCACGCAGTCGATCTCGCACCCGGCTTTGGCTGCGATGGGCGCGAAGACCTCGCGGACCATTTGCAGCCGCTCCTCGGCGGGGAACAGAGGGGCCTTTCCAGGGTGGATGCCGATCGCCACGATCAGCCGGTCGACCAGGCTGCACGCCTGTCGCACCACATCCAGATGGCCATTGGTAACGGGGTCGAATGACCCAGGGTAAAGCGCAATACGGGACATGCCCTCCTCCTAACCCGGCCCGGCGACCGCCGCAAGCAGCGACGGTTCCGGTGGATGCGGCGGTTTCCCGCGTTAAAAATTTTAGGATCCCGTGAACCTTTACCTGCGGCCGCGCGTCATCCCCGCAAGCGGTCGTCAAGGCCAGCATCGCAGGGGACGCGGACCATGTTAAAGGCACTCTCGGCAGTGACAATCGCGGCATTCATTGCAGCCGCCGTGACGATTTTCCCGAGTTTTGCACCTTCCGTTGAGGCAAGCGCACCGTATGCGCTTGCGAAGGCTGACCGATTGCCGATCGCTTTCGTCGGCAGCACCTGCGCCGGACAGAACTGGCCCAACATCGAGGCGTCCTGCTTGCGCCGCACAAACTCAAAAGCCGTGATCCAGCCCGTACGGCGGGTGACAACAGACCGCGGCTAGCGGTTCAACGACTCCCCGGCACAATCGGCTGGCGCTCGCAGTCCGTTTGAATAATTCAGCGCACGGCATGGCAATTTTCCGCTCCCGGTAGCAGACTGTAGCAGGCGTCCGTTTTGGATGCTTGCGAAGCGACGGGGGTAGCAAGTGACTGCCGTGCATGGCGCAGCCTCAGTCCGAAGCCCCGGACTTCCCATTACCGCAACGGTCGGAGCCCTTGGTGTCGTCTATGGCGATATCGGGACCAGCCCGCTTTATGCCTTGAAGGAGGCCGCCAAGGCAGCAAGCCATGGCGGCGCCCTCACCAACGAAGCCATTCTCGGCGTGGTTTCGCTGATCCTCTGGGCACTGATTCTCATTATTTCGTTCAAATACGCCATGCTGATCATGCGGGCGGACAATCGCGGCGAAGGCGGGATCGTAGCACTTCTGGCGCTTCTTCACGCTCGCGATGCTCAACCTGGAACGTGGCGCGCGAAATTGCTTATCGTCGGACTAATCGGCGCTGCGCTGTTGTATGGCGACGGCGCCATCACGCCTGCGATCTCGGTCCTCAGTGCCGTTGAAGGATTGAAGGTCGATGCACCTTCGCTGGCGCCTGCCGTCGTTCCCATCACTGTGGTCATCCTGATCGGTCTTTTCCTGATGCAGCGTAAGGGCACCGGCTTCATCGGCGGAATATTCGGGCCTTTTATGCTGGTCTGGTTCATCGTTCTTGCGCTGTTGGGAATACATGGCATCGCGAAAAATCCCGATGTTCTCGTGGCCCTCAGCCCGACCTACGCAGTGACGTTTCTCACCAGCCAGAATTTCCACATCTCGTTTGCGATCCTGGGCGCAGCGTTCCTCGCAGTAACTGGCGGCGAGGCCATGTATGCGGATATGGGGCATTTCGGCCGCACACCGATCCAACTCGCATGGTTTACGATTGCGCTGCCAGCCCTTGTGCTGAACTACTTCGGGCAAGCGGGGTTGCTCCTGACCGATCGCGGGGCTCTTGAAAACCCGTTCTTCCAACTGGCCCCCGATTGGGTACACTACCCGCTCGTTGCTTTTGCGACCGTCGCTGCGGTGATTGCATCGCAGGCTATCATCACAGGTGTCTTCTCCCTCACGCAGCAGGCCATCCAGTTGGGATTCCTGCCTCGGATGCATATCCAGCACACGGCGAGTGACGAAAAGGGCCAGATCTATGTCCCATTGATCAATTGGCTGCTGGCCGCCGCAACGCTGGGAGCCGTTATCGGCTTCGGCACATCAGATGCACTCGCCGGGGCCTACGGCATCGCCGTGTCGCTGCTGATGGCCATTACAACGCTGCTGGCAGCGCTGGTCGCCATTCAGTGGGGGTATTCGCCGATCATTGTCATCGCCGTCAATGGCTTCTTCTTTGTGATCGATTGCATTTTCTTCGCGGCAAACTCGGCCAAGCTGTTTGAAGGCGGCTGGTTTCCGTTGCTGATCGCAGCCGTCATCGCATTCCTGATGCTGACATGGCGTAGCGGCGTGAAGCTCGTCGAAGCCGCGCGAGGCGCGCTACGCCAGCCGGAAGAAGACCTGATCGAAACCGCGATCAGCAAATGCCATACGCGGCTTCCGGGCACGGCCGTGTTTCTCGCCTCCGCGGCGAATGGAGTGCCGCTCGCGCTGACGCAGTTCGTCAAACACAACCACGTCTTGCATCAACGTGTCGTTCTCGTGACTGTCCTGATTGCGGAGGCCCCGCGCATCCCTAACGAAGACAGGGCCGAGGTAATTGAGGTCATCGAGGGCATCACGCGGGTAATCCTCCACTTCGGTTTTATGCAGTACCCGGTCATCCTGGATGGACTGCAGCTTGCCTGCGAACAGGGCAAACTTCCGGGCATCGATCTCAGTGACATCACCTATTACATCGGCCGCGAGACGATCATTCCGAGTGAGAAAATCGCGGGCATGTGGGTGTGGCGTGAAACCGTGTTCGCATTTCTTCAGCGGAATGCGGAACGCACGGCGGCGTTCTTCGGCGTGCCCACTAAACAGGTCGTCGAATTCGGAACTGAAATCGAAATCTAGGTCACGATCCCGGCCCGATAGGCCGGGACAAGGTTCTAGCCGCCGTTGCCGTTTTCCGCTTCATCGTCGGTGATGTGCTCGACGGAGACGACATGTTCCTCCTCGGCCGTATCGAACACGATCACGCCTTGGGTCGACCGGCCCGCAACGCGGATGTCCTCGACCGGGCAGCGAATAAGCTGCCCTGCGTCTGTCACCAGCATGATCTGGTCGCTGTCCTCGACCGGGAATGACGCCACCAGCTTGCCGTTGCGGTTGTTGACGGACATCGCGACGATGCCCTTTCCGCCGCGGCCGGTGGTGCGGTACTCGAACGACGAGCTGCGCTTGCCGTAGCCGTTCTCGCTGATCGTGAGCACGAACTGCTCGGAAGCCGACATCTCGACATAGCGCTGCTCACCCAGTTCGATCGCGCCCGTCGCCTCTTCCTGATCGGTGCCCGCCTCTTCCTCGACGCCACCACGCCGCACGGCGTTGGCACGGCGCAGATAAGCCGCGCGCTCGTCTGCATTGACATCCATATGTCGCAGGATCGTCAGCGAGATCAGCTTGTCGCCCTCGCCAAGCGCGATGCCGCGCACGCCCATCGAGGTGCGGCCCTGGAACACGCGCACATCGGTGACCGGGAACCGAATGCACTGCCCGCCCGCGGCAGTCAGCAGCACGTCATCATTCTCCGTGGCGATCTGCACATCGACGATGGCTTCACCTTCGTCGAGCTTCATGGCGATAATGCCCGAACGGCGTACATCGACGAAATCGGACAGCTTGTTACGCCGGACGTTGCCGCCGGTGGTGGCGAACATCACGTCAAGATTGGCCCACGACGACTCGTCCTCGGGCAGCGGCATAATGGTGGTGATGCGCTCGCCCTGCTCAAGCGGCAGGATATTGATGAGCGCCTTGCCGCGCGAATTCGGCGCAGCCATCGGCAGACGCCAGACCTTTTCCTTGTAGACCTGACCGCGTGACGAGAAGAAGAGCACCGGCGTATGGGTCGAAGCCACGAACAGGCGGCTGACGAAATCCTCGTCACGCGTCTGC
This sequence comes from Afipia sp. GW821-FHT04G03, assembly GCF_059419985.1. Taxonomy (NCBI): domain Bacteria; kingdom Pseudomonadati; phylum Pseudomonadota; class Alphaproteobacteria; order Hyphomicrobiales; family Nitrobacteraceae; genus Afipia; species Afipia sp. GW821-FHT04G03. The sequence continues at coordinate 579,863 of NZ_JBWKSV010000001.1, forward strand.
ATTCCCGACCGGCCCTTGCCGCCACGCTTCTGCGCACGATAAGTTGACAGCGGCACGCGCTTGACGTAGCCCGCGTGAGAGACGGTCACGACCATGTCCTCACGCTGGATCAGATCTTCGTCCTCGACCTCGCCTTCCTGATCGATAATGACGGTGCGGCGAGGTGTGGCGAATTCGGCCTTCACGGCGCCGAGTTCGTCCTTGATGATCGACTGAATCCGCGCACGCGAGCGCAGGATGTCGAGGTAATCCGCGATTTCCAGCGCGAGCTTGTCGAGTTCTTCGGAAATTTCCTCGCGGCCGAGCGCCGTCAGGCGCTGCAATCGCAGATCGAGGATCGCCTTGGCCTGCTCCAGCGAAAGCCTTGCGGTCCCGTCCTCGGCTAGGCGGTGGCGTGGATCGTCGATCAACGTGATCATCGTCGCTACGTCCTTGGCCGGCCACTCACGCGACATCAGGGTCTCGCGCGCGGTGTTCGGATCGGGAGATGTGCGAATGACGCGAATGACTTCGTCAATGTTCGCCACGGCGATGGCAAGGCCCACCAAAATATGAGCGCGATCGCGCGCCTTGTTGAGCAGGAATTTGGTACGCCGCGAAACCACGCTTTCACGGAACGCAATGAAGACCGTCAGCAGGTCTTTCAGGTTCATCACCAGCGGACGACCACCATCGAGCGCAACCATGTTGCAGCCGAAATTGGTTTGCAGCGGCGTGAATTTGTAAAGCTGATTCAGCACGACCTCAGGGACGGCATCACGCTTCAACTCGACGACCACGCGATACCCGTCGCGATCGGATTCGTCGCGCAGATCCGAAATGCCTTCGATCTTCTTCTCACGCACCAGTTCGGCGATGCGCTCGACCATGCTCGCCTTGTTCACCTGATAGGGAATTTCGGAGACGACGATCGCTTCGCGATCCTTGCGGATGGTCTCGATATTCACCTTGCCGCGCATCACGACAGAACCGCGGCCGAGATGGTACGCCGCGCGAATGCCCTGGCGGCCCAATATGATGCCGCCGGTCGGGAAATCTGGTCCGGGAACGATGTTGATAAGGTCGTCGATGCCGAGCGCCGGATCGTTGATCAGCGCAACACAGGCGTCGATCACCTCGCCGAGATTGTGCGGCGGGATGTTGGTCGCCATGCCGACCGCAATGCCGCCCGCTCCGTTGACCAGCAGGTTCGGAAATTTCGCCGGCAGAACCTTCGGCTCGCGTTCCGAACTGTCGTAGTTCGGCTGGTAATCGACAGTGTCCTTGTCGATGTCATCGAGCAGCGAATGCGCGACCTTCTCAAGGCGCGACTCGGTGTAACGCATCGCGGCGGCCATATCGCCGTCGACCGAACCGAAATTGCCTTGCCCGTCGATGAGCGGCACACGCATGGAAAAGTCCTGCGCCATGCGCACCATCGCGTCGTAGACCGACTGATCGCCGTGCGGGTGATATTTACCGATCACGTCGCCGACGGTGCGGGCCGACTTGCGATACGGCTTGTTCCACTCGAAGCCGTTCTCATACATCGCGTAGAGAATGCGCCGATGCACCGGCTTCAAACCATCGCGCGCATCCGGCAGCGCACGCGCCACGATCACGCTCATCGCGTAATCGAGGTAGGAGCGCTTCATCTCATCCGTGATCGAAACGGGACGGATATCGGTCGTCTCGGGGGGGCCGGACGGCGGATCTTCTTGGTCGGCCAACGTGCGAATCCTAGGTGCTAAATACTATTGTTATATAGGCGAAATCACTCGCCAAAGCCAACCGCTTTCGGACTCGAAAACAGAGCAAAAAATATTGTATTCTCAATAGCTTATTGTCCGCTCAAGAATCGATTTCGATTGCGTGTTTTCAGGGCGGAAAAGTAGGCCTCCGCGCAAGCGCTATGGGCCAAATGCGACCGCGTGCATGATGCGGCCGGGCACGAACGTGAACAATCCCGCGATCACCAGTCCGCCCGTGAAAATCGAAATCATCGTGATGCGATGCCCCCTCACGCGATGCCTGTGCGCGTACCAGACACCGAGCGGAAGCATGATCAGGCTGAAGATTGACAGCAGATGGATGGGGCTCCATGGCCCGCCCAGTTTAATCTGACGGCCATGTATCCAGAACGAGCTGACTGCAACAGTCACCATCAGCCCAACCCAGATCCAGCCCAATGTCCGGTGTGGCAGCGTGCCCTTCGTGGATGCAAACTGAATAATGCCGAGCCCAATCGCAGCTACCGCAGCGAAAGCGTGCAACTGGATGACCATGGGCGCATCGAGCAGCGGCGCCAGGCTCATCGACTGTCTCCGGGCAAAGTAACGCAGACTTGAAAATGAAATTCAACAGAAGGCGTCGTGCAGCCCTGCTGTCCTAACTTAAGAGGCATCGAAAACTGAGGACCGGTAAATCTCACCGGTCCTCGCGTTATCCAATCAAAGACGAACCGACTTAGAACGGAATATCGTCGTTCATGTCATCGTTGCGGCCGCCGCCGGCCGCCACGCGACGAGGCGGTGCCGAACGTGAAGGACCGGACGATCCGAAGTCGCCGCCGCCCTCTTCAGCTCCGAACGAACCGCCGCCGCCGCTCTTGCCGTCCAGCATCGTCAGCGTTGAATTGAAGTTCTGCAGAACGACTTCGGTCGAATAGCGATCCTTGCCGTCCTTGTCCTGCCACTTGCGCGTCTGCAACTGGCCTTCAAGATAAACCTTGGCACCCTTCTTCAGATACTGCTCGGCGATCTTGCAGAGACCTTCGCTGAAGATGACGACGCGATGCCACTCAGTCTTCTCTTTGCGCTCGCCGGTATTCTTGTCGCGCCACGTGTCCGACGTCGCGACGCTGAGATTCGCGATTGGACGGCCGTCCTGCGTTCGCTTGATTTCAGGGTCGGCGCCGAGATTTCCAACCAGAATGACTTTATTGACGCTTCCCGCCATTGCCGTTCTCCACTTTCGCGCACGCATACGGTGCGCCCGAATCTGCGAGGATTTATGTTCGCGGGACGGCGATCCCAATAAAGGGATGTGCCCGCTTCAAGGACGACCCTATACGCTCCCGCCCCTGCAACGATGCCGCCTCCACGGTTATCCACACACGGAAGCAATCTTTATTGCAGACACAATATGTACTCTTTTTGTTCCGGCGCAAGCGGAACTCAAAAGGGAACCCTTTGATAGACAAAAGAATGTTGGTCAGCGGTTCCTGAAAAGTGACGAAAACGTGATCGAATCATGGAACTCTCAGGACGAATAACCCAACTGATTCCTTGTCTTAGGCTGGCTGCACTTCGCTTTCGAGTGTTGCATTTCGGAGACGGCTTTTTCAGCAGGACCGAGTATATTCCGACCACGAAATCGAGAATCCCACTGCGTACGCGCCTTGGATAACTGCTTCGATAAATCGAAGCGGATTTAAAACTGGAGAAGATGAGATGAAGAAGTTCTTGCTCGGCACCGTGGCCTTCATTGCCCTCGGTACTGCATCGGCGGTCGCTGCTGACCTGCCAGCTCGCACCTACACCAAGGCACCCGTTTACGCCGCGCCTGTTTACAACTGGTCGGGCATCTACGTCGGTGCGCACATCGGCGCCGCCTTCGGTGGCGACGACGCCTTCGCGACCAGCATCGTTGGCCTCACCGGCTCGAGCCGCGACGCTGCGTTCCTCGGCGGCGGTCAGATCGGTGCTGACTACCAGTTCGCTCCGAACTGGCTGATCGGTATCGAAGGCCAGATCAGCGCGCTGTCGAACAACGACCGCACGTTCTCGAACGGTGCCAACACCCTGCGCGATCGTTCGGATTGGCTCGCTTCGGTCACCGGCCGCCTCGGCTACACCTGGGGTCCGGGCCTGATCTACGCCAAGGGCGGTGTTGCATTCCGTGACGACAACGGCCTTGCTGCAACCGCTGGCTTCCTGCCGGGCGTGACCAACCGCGAATCGACCGGCTACACCGTCGGTGGTGGTCTGGAATACATGTTCGCCCCCGCTTGGTCGGCGAAGATCGAATACCAGTACTACAACTTCGCAGACACCACGTTCGTGTCGGCTGGCGTCGCTCCTGGCACGCTCACCTACAAGGACGACCTCCACACTGTGAAGGTTGGCGTGAACTATCACTTCAACTGGGGTGGCCCGGTCGTCGCGAAGTACTGATCTTCGCAGACCTGACTAACTCTGCCTGAATTTTTCAGGACGACAGAAGGCCGGCTCTCTGAGCCGGCCTTTTTGTTTGGCTGTTCGGGGCATTTGGCGCCCGATTTTCCGCCGACACAGCAAATCGTTGATGACTTGCGAACAGGACTGGAAATCCCACCCCGTTCTTCCTATGTTCCGGACACAGAAATCTGACGACAACAGGCAACCGGCAAGCGCCGCCTCGCGTTTCCGGAGACAACGTCGCTTTTGCGCACAACGGGCTATCGGAACTCCCAATGGACGAAGTCATCAAGGCGGCTCGCAAATCGACTGCTGGATCGAGCATGCGGGCCATTACGATTCGCGGCGCGCGCGAACACAATCTGAAGAACGTCGATCTTGAAATTCCGCGCGACAAGCTCGTGGTTTTCACTGGCCTGTCCGGCTCCGGAAAATCCTCCCTCGCCTTCGATACGATCTACGCCGAGGGCCAGCGCCGCTACGTTGAATCGCTGTCGGCATATGCCCGCCAGTTTCTGGAAATGATGCAGAAACCTGACGTCGATCAGATCGACGGTCTATCGCCGGCTATTTCCATCGAGCAGAAGACAACATCCAAGAATCCTCGCTCCACGGTCGGAACTGTCACCGAAATATACGACTACATGCGCCTGCTGTGGGCACGTGTCGGCATTCCCTATTCGCCGGCAACAGGACTTCCCATCGAAAGCCAGATCGTCTCCCAGATGGTCGACCGGGTTCTGGCTCTGCCGGAAGGCACGCGCCTTTATCTGCTGGCGCCGGTCGTGCGTGGCCGCAAGGGCGAGTACAGGAAAGAACTGGCGGAATATCTCAAGAAAGGGTTCCAGCGGGTCAAGATCGACGGGACGTTTTACGAGTTGGCCGAAGCGCCGACGCTGGACAAAAAATTCCCTCATGACATCGATGTGGTGGTCGACCGCATCGTCGTGCGCCCGGACATGGCGCAGCGGCTCGCCGAATCGTTCGAAACCGCGTTGAAGCTCGCCGAGGGCCTCGCGGTCGTTGAGTTTGCGGACGCGCCTGGCGGAAGCACACCAGTCCCCGACAAAAAGGCGGACAAGAAAACCGCGAAAATTCACGACAAAAGCGGCCCGGAGCGGATCCTGTTCTCCGAGAAATTCGCGTGTCCCGTGTCCGGCTTCACGATTCCAGAGATCGAACCGCGGCTGTTCTCATTCAACAACCCTTACGGCGCCTGCCCGAAATGTGGCGGCCTCGGGGTCGAACAGCATATCGATGCCGAACTGGTGATTCCCGACAAGGACGCAACGCTACGCAAGGGCGCGATTGCGCCGTGGGCGAAGTCGTCATCACCTTATTATATCCAGACGCTGACGGCGCTCGGCAAGTTCTACAAATTCACGCTCGACACCAAGTGGAAGGATTTGCCTAAGAAAACGCAAAACGCGATCCTCTTTGGCTCCGGTGACGACGAGATCAAGTTCTCTTATGAGGACGGCGTGCGCTCTTACGACACCAAGAAGCCGTTCGAGGGTGTTGTCACCAACATCGAGCGCCGCTTTCGTGAGACGGAAAGCGAGTGGGCGCGCGAGGAACTCGGCAAGTATTTCAGCGATGTTCCCTGCGAGGCCTGTCACGGCCATCGGCTGAAGCCGGAAGCGCTGTGCGTCAAGATCGGCGGCAAGCACATCGGCGAGATTTCGGAACTCTCCGTGCTGCGTGCCGGGGAATGGTTCGAGACCGTTCCGAAACAACTGAACAAGCAACAGAACGAGATCGCCGCGCGGATTTTGAAGGAGATTCGCGAACGGTTGTCGTTCCTGCTCGACGTCGGCCTGAATTATCTGACGCTGGCACGCGCGTCCGGAACACTCTCTGGCGGCGAAAGCCAGCGTATCCGCCTGGCATCGCAGATCGGTTCCGGTCTGACCGGCGTGTTGTATGTGCTTGACGAGCCCTCCATCGGCTTGCACCAGCGCGACAACGCACGTCTCCTCGATACGCTGCGGCGGCTGCGCGACCTCGGCAACACGGTCATCGTGGTTGAGCACGATGAAGACGCCATCGAGACCGCCGACTACGTCGTGGACGTTGGTCCCGGCGCCGGCGTGCATGGCGGCAACATCGTCGCCCAAGGCACGCCGCAGCAGGTGATGGACAATCCGAAGTCGATCACCGGAAAATATCTCACCGGAGAGATGTTCGTTCCTATCCCGGAGCGGCGGCCGCCCAATCATCGCCGTACCATCAAGGTGATCAACGCGCGCGGCAACAACCTCAAGAACGTGTCGGCAGAGATTCCGCTTGGACTATTCACCTGCGTCACCGGCGTATCCGGCGGCGGAAAATCCACGCTGCTGATCGATACGCTCTACAAGGCGATCGCGCGCAAGCTCAACAATGCGTCGGAAGGCCCTGCCCCGCACGATCGCATCGAAGGGCTTGAGCATATCGACAAGATCATCGACATCGATCAATCGCCGATCGGGCGCACGCCGCGCTCCAATCCCGCGACCTATACCGGCGCGTTCACACCGATCCGCGAATGGTTCGCCGGCCTGCCGGAATCCAAGGCGCGCGGTTACGAGCCCGGGCGCTTCTCATTCAACGTGAAGGGCGGTCGCTGCGAGGCGTGCCAGGGCGACGGCCTGATCAAGATCGAGATGCATTTCCTGCCGGACGTGTACGTGACTTGCGATACTTGCAAAGGCAAGCGCTACAACCGCGAAACGTTGGACGTGCTGTTCAAGAGCAAATCCATCGCCGACGTGCTCGACATGACGGTCGATGAAGCTGCCGATTTCTTCAAGGCCGTGCCGCGCGTGCGGGAAACGTTCAAGACGTTGCAGCGCGTCGGCCTGGGCTACATCCATGTCGGTCAGCAGGCGACAACGCTGTCAGGCGGCGAAGCCCAGCGCGTCAAGCTCGCCAAGGAACTCAGCAAGCGCGCGACCGGCCGCACGCTCTATATTCTCGACGAGCCGACCACGGGCCTGCATTTCCATGACGTCGCCAAGTTGCTTGAGGTGCTTCACGAACTCGTCGCACAAGGCAACACTGTGGTCGTGATCGAGCATAACCTCGAGGTCATCAAGACGGCCGATTGGGTAATCGATCTTGGACCCGAAGGCGGCGACGGCGGCGGCGAAATCGTCGCATGGGGTCCGCCGGAAGACATCGTCAAGGCGCCCCGCAGCTATACCGGAAAGTTCCTGGCACCGGTCCTCAAAAAGGGCCGCGCCGGAAAAATCCGTGATGCGGAGGAAGCGGCGGAGTGAGACGGCCGGTGTGAGACGGCAAATGCACTAACGAATGACCGCGAAAGCGGTCATCTCACGCCCGTGCCCTTGCATCGCTGGCAGGTCACAACCTTATCGCCTTTCTTCAACAAGCCCTTGCCTTCGCAATTCTTGCACTTCTGCTTCTTCTTGATGTTGGGGCCTTTTTCATTCGCCATCAGACTGTCCAGGTTTCGAAATGCGTCATGCGCGACGGCGATCATAGCACGTATGATTCACAAGGCGCCGTTATTCGGAGATCATGCGGCATAGTGATGCCGCAGCGATGATGGAGACCTGCCGGCTCGATCAAGAGCCGGCAAGTCACCAGTTCATCTGGCGCGAACATTTTCCGCGCGCCTCAAGGCCTCATTGCCCGTGGCGGGCAAGATCTTGGTCCGTCAAATCCCAATCCTGCCAAAGCTTCAAGGCCGCCAGCAGGATTACGAAGCCACCAAGGCCGGTGTGCCAGAATCTGAGCACGCCGTCGCTCGCATAGCCGAGGACGTAAGGCGAGACGACGAGCCACAGGCCGAGCACCATCTCACCCGCCTCTTCCCAACGCCGGAGCGCAATATACTCCATCTGGGCAAGGCCAAATACGAGGACACCGGCCAGGACCGCATTTAGAATTGCTAATCCCGGCTCCGACTGCTGGCCAAGTCCATGGTTCGCTTCGCCAGTGATCCATGGCGAGAGGACGATCAGCAGGCCCATCGCCATGCCGAACCAATCTTCCCATGTCCGATGAGTTTCGAAAAACCGAGTGCCAGACATTGTAAAACCTCCTTGTAAGAGGCATACGCCGGCGGCCCGTGGGCCTCACATTCCGACTTAATACGACCATTTGGGCCGCATCGGAGTATGTCTGCAATTGACGTATGAATCCCGCAGGTCTTTACAAGACCCGCCAGGGCGATTTTGTTGCTCCCTAGGATCGAGAAAGCAGACAATGACCGAGACAGTCCAGAACAACCCGGCCCAGAAGCGCTACGAACTGAATGTCGAAGGCCATATAGCCGCGACATACTACGAAGTCGCAGATGGCGTCATTACGTTCATCCACACCAAGGTACCGAAAGAACTCGAAGGCAAGGGCGTCGGATCGAAACTCATCAAGGGAGCGCTCGATCAGGTGCGCGCAGCGGGGTTAAAGATCGTGCCCCGGTGCCCGTTCGTGAAAGCTTACATAGAAAAACACACCGAGTACGCTGATCTGCTGAAATAACGACGAGACGCTCATCCATGAATCAGACTGTCCGCAACAATACCGCTCTCGGCCGTTACGAGCTCGACGTTGATGGCGCAATCGCGTTCGCCAACTACCGCCTTATCCCGGGTAAGGTGATCATTACCCATACCGAGACGCCCCACGCGCTGCGCGGACGCGGCATCGCATCGAAACTGGTGCAAGGTGCGTTGGAGCAGATACGCGGCGAGAATTTGAAAGTCGTGGCTGGTTGCGGATTCGTCGTCGACTATCTCAACAAGCATCCGGAGTTTTCCGATCTCGCAGCTTAACGAAAAGAGCCCGCTATTTAGCGGGCTCTTCTTATCAATTGCCGCTGTCAGACGATCTTGATCGACATATCCGGCAAGCCTGCCAGCTTGCAAAGCACAACATCGCCCTTCACGACAGGGCCCACATTTTCCGGCGTGCCGGAATAGATGATGTCGCCTGCTTTCAACTCACAAGCTTCCGACAGTTTCGAGATTTGTTCCGCCACGCTCCAGATCATGTTGCTGAGGTCGGAGCTCTGTTTCACCGTACCATTCACTGCGAGTGAGATGGCTCCCTTGGTAAAATGGCCGGTCTTGGTCACCGGGTGGATCGGGCCGAGCACAGCAGAATGGTCGAAGCTCTTGCCGATCTCCCACGGCTTCTTCTGGTCACCCATTGCGCGTTGCAGATCGCGGCGGGTCATATCGAGACCGAGCGCATACCCGTAGACGCAATCGAGCGCCTTCTCCGGCGAGATGTTGGCGCCTCCTGATTTCAGCGCGGCCACCAGTTCGACTTCATAGTGATAGTTCTTGGTGAGCGGCGGATAAGGATGATCGCCAACAGCGCCTATCGCGACGTTTTGAATAGCGTCGGTCGGTTTCTGGAAGAAAAACGGAGGCTCCCGCGTCGGGTCGGATCCCATCTCCCGCGAGTGCGCCGCGTAATTGCGGCCGATACAGTAGATGCGGCGGACAGGAAACACCTCCTTCACGCCGACAATGGGTATCGTCGTCTGCGCCACTGGAAATATTGCCTTCGCGCCGACTTGCGCCTGCGCGGCGTCGCCGAGCGTGACAGTGCCGGCCAGAGCGGCGGCACCTCCGGCGAGAATGTTCCTGCGATTGAGTTCGGTCATGTCTATTCCCTGTTCTGCGGACTTTGCGCGGGTTTTGGTAATCTCGAACCTACCGCACCCTCCCGAGATGCGGCTTGATCGCGCCGTGTTACGGCCTCGTGACATCCACGAAGACGGCGCTGGCATTTTGTATTCCGGTACCAGCGATTTGGATAGGGAGTTCGCAGAAAGCTTTTGCGTGCGGTGCAACGAAAAAGACCCGCCAATGGCGGGCCTTTCAAGAATTCAAGCGTGAGCGGTTTAGTGCTTGAGATCATCCGGCAACTTGCCGCCATTGGCTGCAAGCTTGGTCATCACCTGCTTGTGCAACCAGATGTTCATCTTGGCAGAATCGTTGGTGTCGCCGTCGTACTTCAATTCCTTCGCGAGTTCCTTGCGGGCGCCCAGGCTCGAATCAATATCGAGAGCCTTCATCAGGTCCACAATCGAAGTACGCCATTCGAGCTTCTCGCCCTTGGCAGCAACGGCTTTGTCGAGGATCGGCGCGACATCAACCATCGGCACGCCCGCGCCTCCAGCAGCAGAACCAGCACCGCCGGCGGGCTCAGCAGCTTCGGCCTTGGTGCCGAAAATCGCGCCCATGATCTTTCCAAAAATGCTCATTATAAAACTCCCGATAACCCGTCGTTGGTGGATCTTGATTGACGCCTCTTCCCCGCTACCCCGGCTGCGCCTCACCGGTCACAAAAGAGTGTAGACGCCCGGTCACGACTTGCCAATGCAGGAGATGACCTCACTCCGTAGCGATTTGAGTCAATTGCGCCAAAAAGGTGCCACAATGTACAGAAGCGGACGAATCCGCTTTACCTGTTGAGTTGGCTCTCCCCGAAATTTTGCTGCGTTTGCTTCGTCGTTGCCGGCAAGCAATCGTGATGCTTTCGCAGATGTTCTTTTTAGCGTTCGTGATAACCTCGAGGCTCGCACGGTGCACCTTACGAGCAATCACAGCGTCATAAACGCTGTGTGATTAGGAGATAGCCACCATGAGCAACCCAGCGTCCACACACATCAATACGCTTCCGCTCGCGTCCGATCCTGCGAGATACACCGTTCGAACAATCTATCTAGCAGACCTAAAAGACGCGCTCCGTCTGGGATGGGAGGACTTCAAAGCCGTCCCCACTCACGCCGTGCTGCTGGCGCTGATTTATCCGGTGCTCGGAATTGTGCTGGCGCGGACCGTCCTCGGTTATTCGATCCTGCCACTGCTGTTTCCGCTCGCCGCCGGTTTCGCGCTGCTGGGACCGTTCGCGGCTCTCGGATTTTACGATCTCAGCAGACGGCGCGAACAGGGACAGGTGCCAACTGCGTCCCATGCGTTGAGCGTGCTGCGATCGCCATCCATCGGCGCCATGCTAGTTTTCGGCGCGCTCCTTCTTGTCCTGTTCCTGGTATGGCTCGCGGCCGCGCAATCGATCTACAGCGCGACGTTCGGTTATGCGCCAGCTTCAAGCTTCCCCGACTTCTTTCATCGCGTTCTTACAACGTCCGAAGGCCAGAAACTGATCGTGGTCGGCTGCGGCGTCGGCTTCCTGTTCGCACTCGTAGCACTTTGCATCAGCGTCGTTTCGTTTCCACTGATGCTTGATCGTCACGCCAGTGCAATGGATGCGATGCTCACCTCGGTTCGGGCGGTGGTGCAAAATCCGATTCCGATGGCCGCATGGGGCTTGATCGTCGCTGCATTGCTGGTTGCTGGAACAGTGCCCTTCTTCCTCGGATTGACAGTCGTCATCCCAGTGCTCGGTCATGCCACCTGGCACCTCTACCGCAGGGTGATCGAACCTGTGACGATGCCATATGAACCGCCGCCACAACAGAAGACGCGGCGCTATGCGGCGGATTTCCCCGTCAACCTGTTTTCGTGGGGCCGCAAGGATCGATAAAGTTTTCGTTGAGGAGCGTCACGGGCCGAGCCTGAAGGCTCAGCCCGTACCTCGTTATATATGTGTGTGCCGCTCAATGCTTATGCGCTGGCTCGCCTGTTGCGCCGATCGCGTTGACGTCAAAACTCACGTCAAGCTTGCCTGCTTTCTCGAACGTCAATGTCGCTTTCAGTTTATCGCCCTGTTTCAGCGATTGCTTGATGTTCATGAACATCATGTGAAAGCCACCCGGTTTCAGTTCGACGGTCTCCCCGGGCTTGATGATCAATCCGTCCGGCAGCGGCCGCATCTTCATCACCCCGTCGGTCATCGACATCTGGTGGATCTCTACACGGTCCGCACCGGCTGAAACCGCGCTCACGAGGCGATCGGCGGACTTGCCGTTGTTGGTAATCTTGAGATAACCGCCCGCAATCTTGGCGCCGCCCGGTGTGGCGCGGGTCCACGGCGTGGCTACAACCAGATCGCCTGCCTTGAGCATATCGCTGCCCGCGGAAGACGGCGCCGCGCCCGTGCCCTGCATGTTGCCGTGATCCGCATGTCCCCACGCGCCAGACGTGTTATCGGTCGCGATCCGCAACATGGGTGCGGGAGATTTTAGATCGTGCGGGTTCTGTCCTGCCGGTGCGATCTGGTCCCAGCGGACTTCACCCTTTGCGCACTGCTGAAATGTTGGAAAATAGATCGCCTGCCCTGGGGGAAAATCGGTGATGAAGCTCGTGAAGACGAACTCGTCGTAGTTGTCGTCCGACAGAGAGCCTCCCGACCAGACCACCTCCTTCGGCCCTTCGGTCACAACCTTGCCGTGGCTCGTGTAGGACTTGGCGTAAGTGCCGCGCGTGATGTTGAGCGTCCAGCCGGCCTTGGGCATCGGCTTCACACCGATCACGCCTTCCGGAATTTGAATGCGGATTGTTTTCGTGTCGGTGCCGTCGCAGCCGTGCGGCACCTGGAACACCGCCCTGTAATAAGTGCCGGCACGTGCCTCACCGGTCGCGAGCGTGACATGTGCGAACGCGGATGACTGGGAAGCGATGACGCCCAAAGCGGTGAATCCAGCGCTGGCAAGCAGCCACTGAGGGCTGCGGAAGTTGATGATCATGTTGTCCTCGAATGATGCTGAGAGAGAATTCCGGATAAGGTCTCAGGTCAGCGTCGGAGGAGCTCGCGCCAGAAAAGCCTGTGCTCCGGATCGTTCCAGCAGCGGCGCCTCGGCCGGCATGAATATCTGGCCAAAAACTGCAGGATCAGAGAGCGACAGGACCGGCTCAGGCGGCGTTGCGCCTGTGTGACCGGCTGTACAGGCCGCTAGACAGTCCTGATGCTGGGCCGGCTTGTTAGGCGGCTCGGTACCGCCGACGTTATTGCTCGCGGATGCGGCGGAGCAGATGGCTCCGATTGCGCCGGTCCCCCCTCCCGCGAGAGCCTGCGCCCCGCTCCACGCCAGAATCAGGGCTTGAAACGCCAGCGCTTGTGAGAGCGCCAGAGACAGCAGCAGTCTGCGAGTAGAGTGTCGATTTCGCATCCAGCGGCTATGCCACGCCGCCGTTGGAACGTCTACGATTCGAAGATCTGGAACAGCCGGAACTGGGAGGCGCGTGTCCGCATCACCAAATAAATGAATTATTGTTCGATTTTACGCTCGCATGGAACGATATGTGCAAATCGCTTGGCCTTGCCTGACGCGATGTGCCATAAAAGCATAGCTAAAACCACAACCCTTACTGAGTTACCGGTCAACTTGGCCATTCATGATCAAGCTGAGTTTATGGCAAGCACATGAAATTCATGTCTAAAATCAGCCTATTTCCGACGCCGCAGTAAAACTTCGCTGCCTGCTTTAGTCAAATCCTAGCTGAAAGATTAATCACTTCTTACGCAAGCCATGCGCTGATGGTTTAGCTGCGTCGCAGCATTCGCAGTGTTGCATCGCAGAATCTGCCCCTATATTCAGTTCCAACGATGACGCTACTCCAAGAGCTGAATCGCGAATACGAAGGAGACTAAACCATGCTGCTCTCATTTATCCGCGCTATCCAGGCGTTCCGCGACTATCAGCGCAATGTTGCTGAGCTGTCCCAGTTGAGCGATCGGGAACTGGCCGATATCGGGCTTGACCGCTCCGACATCCAGCGGGTTGCAGCGGGCGCCTACAACGGCTAACCGCCGCAAACTGCATCACGAACGGATTACGCCCGCCCTGCGCGGGCGTTGTCGTGTCTGGGGCTCGCAACACGACAAACGGCTCATCACGACTGACGGACCCATATCGACGTTGCGTCATGACCTGACCGGCTCTAGTTGTGAGCCATGACAACACAATCAAAAGAACAAGCAAACACCATCCACGTCGTCGGCGGCGGACTGGCCGGTTCGGAAGCCGCGTGGCAGATCGCCAACGCCGGCATCGATGTCGTGCTGCATGAGATGCGCCCCATCCGGACGACCGACGCGCACCGCACCGACAGCCTCGCCGAACTGGTTTGTTCCAACTCGTTCCGTTCCGACGACGCCGCAAACAATGCCGTCGGCCTGCTGCACGCGGAGCTTCGCAAGCTCAACTCCCTCATCATGCGCAGCGCCGACGCCAATCAGGTGCCCGCCGGCGGCGCGCTCGCGGTGGATCGGGACGGCTTTTCCGCAGCCGTCAGCGCCGCGCTCGAAGCGCATCCGCGGATCGACATTCGCCGCGAGGAAATCGCAGGACTGCCGCCGGACGAATGGCGCAACGTCATCGTCGCGACCGGCCCGCTGACCTCGCCCGCGCTGGCCGATGCGATCCGCAGCCTGTCCGGCGAAGATGCCCTTGCCTTCTTCGACGCCATCGCCCCGATCGTGCATCGTGACTCCATCAACATGGACATCGCGTGGTTTCAGTCGCGCTACGACAAGGTCGGTCCCGGCGGCACCGGCGCCGATTACATCAATTGCCCGATGACGCGCGAACAATACGATGCCTTCGTCGGCGCGTTGATCGCAGGCGAAAAGACCGACTTCAAGGAATGGGAATCCAACACGCCCTACTTCGACGGCTGCCTGCCGATCGAAATCATGGCCGCACGCGGACATGAAACGCTCCGCCACGGACCGATGAAGCCGGTCGGCCTGACCAATCCGCGCGATCCCACGGTGAAGGCCTACGCCATCGTGCAGCTGCGCCAGGACAACAAGCTCGGCACGCTCTACAACATGGTCGGCTTCCAGACCAAGCTGAAGCACGGCGCGCAGACGCAGGTATTCCGCACCATTCCGGGTCTTGAAGGCGCGGAGTTCGCGCGGCTCGGCGGGCTGCATCGCAACACCTTCCTGAATTCTCCGCAACTTCTCGATCCCCAGTTGCGCCTGAAAGCGCAGCCGCGATTGCGCTTCGCAGGCCAGATGACCGGATGCGAAGGTTACGTGGAATCCGCAGGCGTCGGCCTGCTCGCCGGTCTGTTCGCCGCGGCCGACGCAACGCGCAACAAGATCGCACCGCCGCCTCCGACGACCGCGCTCGGTGCGCTGCTCGGACACATCACCGGCGGGCATATCGAGACCATCGACGCGGGTCCCCGCTCGTTCCAGCCGATGAACATTAACTTCGGATTGTTTCCGCCGCTGGCGTCGCCGCCGACAAAGAAGCCGGACGGCACGCGGCTGCGCGGCAATGAGAAGACGGTTGCGAAGAAGCAGGCGATGAGCGCGCGGGCGCTGGCGGACCTCGATCGCTGGATTGCGGAGACGCTGCGGGTGTCCGACGCGGCATAGTTTTCGGCAACTCTCGCAGTGAAAAGTCGCGCCGTTTTCAAAAGGAAAATTGGTGACGAACTTCGCCGCAAAAGGCGAAGTGGCGGCCGGATGGCGGCGCGCAATCGGATTCGGATTCAGCGCTCGCATTGCGCCGAAAACGACTTGACACGTAAAGTCCGAATAACAATTCGGACCTTGAACAGCATCGCGACACTGCTACGCAGCGGCGCGTTGCCTGTCTCAAATCGGTGGACACCCGGCAAGCGTTTAGCGCGCGGCGAATCCCGCAACAGTGGACACCACCTGACCATCCTGACCGGCGAAGCCGTGATGAGCAAACGCTTCACACGGATCACCGGTGCTCTGGCCCCCATCAAGCCAGGCTACGCGCGCCTTGCCCTGAGACCACGCAACAAACGGAGCCACGCCTGCGGGCAACGTCTTCGCGCAACCGTCCTGCCGGTGATGCACGATCAGGGTCGGCGGCAGCGCAGCAGGCGAGCCGAGCATGCTCATGACGTTGTCCGAACCTCCTGAGGCATTGCTGAGAAAGCCCGAGGTCAGCACCAGCCGGTCGGGCCGCGCGCCCGCCGCGATCGCCTGTCCCGCGCGTTGCGTGCCCCGGCTTGTGCCGACCAGCGTGACCTTTCCAAAGCTGTGCATGTATTGAACGGCTGCGGCCACATCGACGCAGCAATCAGGAACCAGCACGGCGAAACCGCGCGCGGCATACGCGGCGCGCGTGCGCACCAGCTGATTGCCTGTGCGGGCGATCGTGCCATTGGGACCGACGCCGATGTTGCCGCTGCCTCCGGCCAGCAGAATGATTCCACCTCTCGGATGCGCGGGTTTCAACAGGGCCGCGGACACGCCGCCGACCGAGACCGTGCTCTGGTCGACAGCCGCCGCCTGAACGGCGGAGTTGTTGAGGATGGAAACGGCGAGCAACAAGCAGCCTGCAAG
The DNA here is from genome assembly GCF_059419985.1 of Afipia sp. GW821-FHT04G03. NCBI lineage: Bacteria > Pseudomonadati > Pseudomonadota > Alphaproteobacteria > Hyphomicrobiales > Nitrobacteraceae > Afipia > Afipia sp. GW821-FHT04G03. Next base: position 596,218 of record NZ_JBWKSV010000001.1, read on the forward strand.
ACTTGAAATACGCATTGCTGAAAACCTCCCGGTGATGCCCAAAAGACTCGACCTTGTAATTGCTTTTAAGAATACCGGATCGAACCGCCGGGAAAACCCGGCGTATACCTGCTATCGATCACGAACGGTTCAATAATCAGGATGTAGCAACCCCGGCAGCACTGTCTGTCCCTGGAAAGCTATCAGTCCATCGACTTCAAATTGTCGAAGATTCGATTTCTGTCCGGTTTGGGTGGTCCGGCATTTTCGACCCGGACGGCTAGCGCAAGTATCCCCAGAGTCATCAAAATGGCCAGCCCGATCGCTGCCCAATGGAGCTTGCCGACACGCTCGACGTGCCTGTCGTTGTTCGATGTCGCCATGTCATCACCTCGAAAATTCGGTACCTCGAATTTACGAGAATCGTGACAGACGCCGCGGCCGCTCACCATGTGGAAGTTGCGTTGGCAGACTTCTGCAAAGCCGAAGGCAGAGTTGCCGGATTCGTGCGGCCTATGGTTTCATCGTCGCATCCGTGACAAACTATCTTGCTTCCGACACGATGGAGTTGCGGATGGAAAAGTCTCTCCACCCAAACGCCGCGCTCGCCGGCACGATCAACCTCGGCGATCTGACGGTTAATCGATTGGGCTTCGGCGCAATGCGCCTCTGCGGAGATTCAGCGTGGGGAAGACCAAGGGATCGAGGGCACGCGAACCGGGTTCTACATAAGGCCATCGAGCTTGGCGTAAACTTCATTGATACTGCGGATAGCTACGGCCCCGAGGCGAACGAGTTACAGATCTCGCAGGCGCTGTATCCCTATCCGCCAGATCTGGTAATTGCCACGAAAGGCGGTTTAGTGCGACCGAACCGCCGATCATGGGTCGAAAACGGCCGCCCCGACCATTTGCGACGGGCAGTTGAAGGGAGCTTGCAGCGCTTGCGGCTGGAACGCATCGATTTGTATCAGCTTCATGCACCCGACCCCAACGTGCCATTTAGTGAGTCTGTTGGAGCGCTCGCTGAACTACGGCGCACAGGCAAAATTCGCCATCTTGGCATTTCAAACGTCACGGTGGCGCAACTCGAATTGGCACTCTCCATCACGCCCATCGTGTCGGTTCAAAACATGTACAACCTGCGAGACCAAACCAGCGAAGACGTGCTCGCCGCTTGCGAGCGTCTTGGAATTGCTTTTCTGCCCTGGTATCCGCTGGGTGGTAAACGCGGCCTCAAGGCACGCAAGATAAAGCAAGTTGCCGCGCGTTCCGGTTTGACTCACGCATCCTTGTCCCTTGCGTGGCTGCTCACCAAGTCTCCGGTCATGCTGCCAATACCCGGCACGCGATCGATCGAACATCTGGAAGATAACGTGCGTGCAGCCGCTCTCCGGCTTGCACTGGAAGATTTAGCCGATCTGGGATGAAGGTAAATTTTACGCCCTGAACGGTTTCGCGCTCGCCGCGCGCCACGTCGTCCAGAGGATGCGAAGCCGCGACGGCGCCGGCGGCGTGAACGGATCGGCCGTCTCCAGCCGGGCCAACGTCTTCCCGACCGTCGCAAGCGGCAGGAAGGCCACGCGCGCAGCGGAAGGCGTATCCGCCAGCATCGCCAGCGCGTGATCCATCTGCGAGCCCGCCTCGCGGCGCAGATGCGCCAGCGCCTCTTTCAAAGGCGAGTTTGCCTGATGCAGGAAAACCTCCTCGGCCATCACGCCGTGGAGATTCATCAAATCGGCAGGCAGATAGAGCTGACGCCGCGCAGCGTGTCGTGGCAGCGCCAACATCACGTCAACCAGGCCTTCCGCAATGCCGGCATGTTCGGCAAGGCGCGTGATCTCGGGCGAATTCGCACCGAGCACGCGCGCGCGCAATGCGTAGAGTGCCGATGCCGTGTCGCGGCAATGCGCTTCCAGCGCCGCCATATCCGGCATCGGATCGTCATAGACATCGAAGACGTGCGCATCGATCAGGCGCACGAACGTCTCGACGGGAAGATCATGAAGCGAAATCGCGCGCAGCAATTCCGCCGCCACGGGATTGCCTTCGACCGCACCCTGCCCGCCGGCGGTCAGTGCATCGCGCCACCACTGCAAGCGGATCTCGCCGGGCAACGGCTGGCTGACATGATCGCGGACATGCGCGACCTCGGCATTGAAGGCCGCCAGCGCCAGCCATGACCGCCGCGCTTCAGGCGATACGAACAGGCTTGCGGCGTAGCTTTTGAAATCCTGCGCGCGCACCAGATCGGCGCAGAACGCTTCGGCGTCATGGGCGCTCATGGCACCGCGACCAGCGCGGCCGCGACGCGCCGGCGTTCACCCATCATGACGTTGTAGGTGCGGATCGCGGGCCCGGTCTGCATGGTATCGAGGACAATGCCCGCAGACCGCAAGGCGTTCCGCAGCGGCGCGGGCGCGATCCAGACCCCGCTCCCCGTTCCGATCAGCAGGGTATCGATGGCATTCGCGTTCTCGAACACGCGCGCCAGTGAATAGCGATCGATCTGAGCCGGATCGCTGACGGGCCATGCCCAGATCGCATCGGGCAGGCACAGCAGCGAGCCGCGATGCGACATCTCGGCGAACCGAAATCCGCCGTTGCCGTAGGCTTCGATCGGCGCGGATCGCGGAAGGTGCAGCGCGTCCGGCTCGTGATCGGTCATCAGGGTTTCGGCGGCTTGTCCTCGCCGCCCCGGTTTTCGCCCACGCCGAGATAGATCAGGATCGGCGCCGCGATGAAGATCGAGGTGTAGGTGCCAACCAGCACAACGCCGAAGGTCATCGTCGCCGCGAAGGAGTGGATCGCCTTGCCGCCGAACAGCAGCAGCGCGAGCAACGCCAGCGTCACGGTGACGTGGGTGATGATCGAGCGCGACAGCGTCGAGTTGATCGACGTATTGAGCAGATCGGTCATCGGCATTTTCTTGTAACGCCGCAGCATTTCGCGAATACGATCATAGATGACGACCGTATCGTTGAGCGAATAGCCGAGAATGGTGAGCAGCGCCGCGATGCTGGTCAGGTCGAATTCGATCTGGGTGATCGACATGAATCCCAGCGTCAGCACGATGTCGTGGACGTTGGCGATCATCGCGCCGAGCGAGAACTGCCACTCGAACCGGAACCAGAGATAGATGAAGATGCCTGCGATCGCGAGCATCAGGCCGACGGTGCCGTAAGCCAGCAACTCGCTCGACACGCGCGGCCCGACCACTTCGACGCGGCGATAATCGACGCTGTCGCCCAGCAACTGGCGAACCTTCTGCACGGCTGCCTGCTGCGCCTGATCGCCGCCGGGTTGTTCGGCGATGCGGATCAGAACGTCGGAGGGACCGCCGAACTGCTGAAGCTGGACGTCGCCGAAATTCAGCGTGTTCAACTGCGCGCGCAACGCCGCGATGTCCGCCGGACCCGACTTGGTCTGGATTTCCAGCAGCGTGCCGCCCTTGAAGTCGATGCCGAAGTTCAATCCGTGCGCGAAATACAGGCCGATCGCCAGAAGCGACGCCAGCGCCGAGATCGGAAAGCTGATGCGGCGAAACTGCATGAAGTCGAACTTCGTCTCGTCGGGGACGATGCGAAGCGCGGGAATCACGCCATAAATGCTGAGCACCGTCAGGACGACGATGAAGACGGCGAGCGCGATGATGATGGTGTGGGTCACAGTCTAGTGGTCCGTTCTGACGTTCAAATCGGCACGACTTTGGGCCGCTTCCAGCTCACCCACATCGCCACGATCAATCGCGTGACGGTGAAAGCCGTGAAAACCGTGGTGATGATGCCGATGCCGAGCGTCACGGCGAAGCCGCGCACCGGACCGGTTCCGATGTAGAACAGCACGGCCGCCGCGATGAAGGTGGTGATATTCGAATCCAGAATGGTCGCGAGCGCCCGCGTGAAGCCGGCATCGATGGCCGAGATCGCCGTGCGCCCCGCGCGCAGTTCCTCGCGGATGCGCTCATAGATCAGCACGTTCGAGTCGACCGCGATGCCGACCGTCAGAACGATGCCGGCGATGCCGGGCAGCGTCAGCGTCGCGTTGAGCAAAGACAGGATGCCGAAGATCATGGCGACGTTGATGGCGACCGCGACGTTGGCGAAGAAGCCGAACAGCCGGTAGGTCAGCAGCATGAACACGATGACCAGCACCGAGCCGACATAGGACGCGAGTTCGCCCGCGGCGATCGAGTCCTGTCCGAGTCCGGGGCCGACGGTGCGTTCCTCGATGATGGTCAGCGGCGCAGGCAATGCGCCCGCGCGCAGCAGGATCGCGAGATCGTTCGCGCCCTGCACGGTGAAACTGCCGGAAATCTGGCCGGAGCCGCCGGTGATCGGTTCGCGGATGACCGGTGCCGAAATCACTTCGTTGTCGAGCACGATGGCGAACGGCTGGCCGACATTCTCCAGCGTGGCCTGCGCGAACTTGCGCGCGCCGGAGGTGTTGAAGCGGAAGGAGACGATCGGCTCGCCCGAGCGCTGATCGAAGCCGGGCTGCGCGTCGGTCAGGTCGCCGCCGGAGACGAGCACCTGTTTCTTGATGACATAAGGCGTCTTCGGCGTGGACGCGCTCATCAGAAGTTCGGAATCCGGAGGCACCCGGCCCTGCTGGGCCTGATCGGCGGGCACGGTCGCATCGACCATGCGGAAATCGAGCTTGGCGGTCTTGCCGAGCAATTCCTTGAGACGGGTCGGATCCTGCAATCCGGGCACCTGCACCAGAATGCGGTCGACGCCCTGACGCTGGATCAGCGGTTCGACGGTGCCGAGTTCGTTGATGCGGCGCTCGACGATCTGGATCGACTGTTCGACCGACTGGCGGATGCGCTCGGTGATCGCTGCAGGCGGCACGGTCAGCCGGATCAACCCGCCGCCGGCGTCGCTGACTTCGACGCTGCGCTGGCCGCTCGATCCGAGGATTCCGCCCAGCGGCTGCGAGAGTTCGCGCAGTTTGGCGAGCGCGTTGGCCAGATCGGCCTGATTGGTGATGCGGACTTCTACGTTGTCGCCGCGAATGGCGAGACCAGTATAGGGGACCTTGGCATCGCGGAGCACGCGGCGCGTGTCGTCACGCACCTGATCGAGCTTGTCCTTCTTGACCGAGTTTGAGTCGACCTCGAGCAGGATATGCGAGCCACCCTGAAGATCGAGGCCGAGCACGATGTGGCGCTGCGCCCACTTCGGCCAGGTCTTGACGGTCGATTCAGGGAAGAAGTTCGGAACCGCGCAAAGGCAGACGATGAAGGCGGTCAGGATGACCGCCAGCGCCTTCCACCGCGTAAAATACAACATCTAATGTCCCGTGTCCGACGTTTGCTTTAACTTGCAGCATCCCCTCGTGCAAACGTCGGACACGAAGGGACATTAGCATCTATATTTACCAGTGGTCCTTTGATTCTAACATTCGCAAGCGCTACCGATGCGAGACGGTGCGAATGTTAGAATCGGACCACTGGATAACCCGTCAGATTAATGAAGCCGCAGCAGTCGGAGCGCGTCAGCTCGCGGCGGTTTCTTCCTTGGAGTCCTTGGCAGGCTCGCCCTTGGTCCGCACGCCGGAAATCATCTGGCGCATCTGACGAATGCGCACGCCGTCGGAGATTTCGACTTCAATCTGGTCGTCATCGACCACCTTGGTCACCTTGCCGACGAGGCCGCCATTGGTCACGACGGTGTCGCCGCGGCGGATGTTCTTCACCAGTTCCTGATGGTCCTTCAGCTTCTTCTGCTGCGGCTTGAGGATCAGGAAGTACATGATGACGAAGATCAGCGCGAACGGCAGCAGCGACATCAGCATGCTGTTGGTGTCGCCGGCGCCGGCAGCCTGAGCAAAGGCGGGAGTAATGAACATTCGAAAGTCCTCGGAAAGGCGTGCGCCAAGGGGGCAAAACGCGAAGGCTATTGGCCGTTTTGGCCGAATTTGCGCGGACTATAGCGGCAGACCGCCCAATTGCAACGGGACCGGAGATGTCGATTTGCCCATGCATTTGTGGCGCTTGCGGGCGCTCAAAGGCCTCGCTAAGGGTGCCCTACCGGTCTGGTTCTGTGGTGCTGATTCATGTCCAAAAAACCCAATAAAAAGGCCTCCAAAAAGGCTCCCGCCGCCACTGTCAGGGCGCGTCCCGGCAAGGCGCTGAAAACCGCGACAAAACGCCCTGCGGCTTCGGCCGCGCGCGACGCTGGGTCGCGCATCGCCCTAGCGCTGGAGAGCATCGCCGCCAGCCTGAACGCATCCGCCGCCAAACCGTCCGGTGCCGATTCTCTCAAAGGCGCCGATGCCTTCGTCTGGCATCCGGACGGACGGCCGGTCCCGGTTCCAAAAGTCAGCCGCGTCGATCTCGGTTTGCTCAAGGGCATCGACCGGATGCGCGACATCCTGATCGAGAACACCGAACGCTTCGCCAGGGGCCTGCCCGCCAACAACGCGCTGCTGTGGGGTGCGCGCGGCATGGGCAAGTCGTCGCTGGTGAAGGCGGCGCACGCCAGCGTCAACGCCATGCCGGAGGTCCGCGGACGGCTCAAGCTGATCGAAATTCACCGCGAGGATATCGAAAGCCTGCCGCTGCTGATGGCGCTGCTGCGGGAATCGGATTTCCACTTCATCGTGTTCTGCGACGACCTGTCGTTCGACGGCAACGACGCCTCCTACAAATCGCTGAAGGCGGTGCTCGAAGGCGGCATCGAAGGCCGGCCCGATAACGTCATTCTGTATGCGACGTCCAACCGCCGCCACCTGCTGGCGCGCGACATGATCGAGAACGAGCGCTCGACGGCAATCAATCCCGGCGAAGCCGTCGAGGAAAAGGTGTCGCTGTCGGATCGTTTCGGCCTGTGGCTCGGCTTCCACAAGTGCAGCCAGGACGAATATCTCGACATGGTGCGCGGCTACTGCAAGCACTTCGGCGTCAAGATGGCCGACGACCAGCTCGAACGCGAAGCGCTCGAATGGTCGACCACACGCGGATCGCGGTCCGGCCGCGTGGCGTGGCAGTTCACGCAGGAGCTTGCGGGCCGCATGGGCGTGCGGCTCGCGGCGAAGTAGACCGCACGGGCACCGACGAAGGCGAAGTTTACTGGACCGCCGTCAAGCGCGCGCGTTCCGTCCCCGACGGGTTGCGCCAGAAGCCCGCCTCGTCAACGATCAACCGGCCCAACTCGGCTGCGCATGGCATCAGGTCGCCATGCTTGCTGATCAGGACGTACTTTGCTTCCGGCAGAGGCGGCAGGCCGTCGTTGCCGTCAAGAACCATCATCCATGGTTCGATTTCCTCCTGGGCGAAGATCGACACCGCCAGCCCCGCTTGCACCGCCGCCTTCAGACCATGCTGGTTCGCCGACGTGAAGCCGACATGCCAATCGATGCCGGAAGCCGTGAGCGCATCGACAGCCATCGCGCGCATCGCGCACGGCGGCGGAGAGAACGCGAATGGCAGTGATGAATTCTGCGGCCGCTTGAAAGTGTCGGCTGCCGCCCAGACAAATTTCGTCCGACGAAGAACTGTTCCGTTCTCCTGATCCAGTCGGGTAATCGCCACCGCAAGATCGAGGTCGCCGGCATCGACCTTGGCCTGCAGGTCAAGACAGACACTGACCGAGACCTCGAGCCGGACCGCAGGGTAACTGCGCGCGAACCGGCCAAGCAGTTGCGGCAGCCGATCGCCGATGAAGTTTTCCGGAACGCCCAGCCGGACGGCGCCCGAGGCCGTGGAAGAATGAAAGCGGCGCGTCAGCGCCTCCTGGCTTTGCAAAATCTGTTCGGCGTGGCGCAGAAAATCCTCGCCGTCTTCGGTCAGGGTCAGCTTGCGCGTGGTCCGATACAGAAGCGGCCGCCCCACCTGCTCCTCCAGCCGCCGGATCTGGTGACTGACGGCGGATTGGGTCAAATGCAGCCGCTGCGCCGCGCGCGTGAATCCGCCGGTCTCGCAGACGGCAACAAAGGCGCGAAGCAATGTGGGCTCGAAATCCATAGACCCACATATATGACGACCAGAACTGAAATCAATAAAATCAATTCATTTCCGTCATGAAAAGATAGCGCCCATATCCCTCAATCCGCACCGGCGACATCCGCGTCGGGTTGAAAGGATTTTACATGCGCGTCTCGCCCTCAACCAGAAACACTGCCGCGCTGATCGGCGTCTGTCTGGCATCATTGATGTTCGGTCTCGAAATATCCAGCGTCCCGGTCATCCTGCCGACGCTGGAAACAGCCCTGCCCGCGGATTTCAAAGATCTGCAATGGATCATGAACGCCTACACGATCGCCTGCACGACCGTGCTGATGGCGACCGGCACCTTCGCCGACCGCTATGGCCGGAAGCGGGTTTTCACCACGGTCACGATCGCATTCGGCCTCACGTCGCTCATGTGCGGACTGGCGCAGAGCGCATCGGCGCTGATCGTTGCCCGGTTTCTGCAAGGTCTCGCCGGCGGCGCCATGCTCACCTGCTCGATTGCTATCATCTCGCACCAGTATCAGGACGAACGTGAGCGCGGCCGGGCCTTTACCGCATGGGGCGTTATCAGCGGCGTGGGTCTGGGATTCGGTCCGATCATCGGCAGCATGATCACCGCGTTATCGAGCTGGCACTGGGTGTTCCTGATCCATGTTCCGCTTACGATACTGGCCCTCATCCCGACGAGTATCGGTATTCTGGAATCGCGAGACCCGCACGCCAAGCGGCTGGATGGCTGGGGGATCGTGACGTTGACGATCGCCGTCTTCGGCCTAACCTACGTGATCACGCAAGGCGCAGACCTCGGCATAACGACTGCGATCGGGCTCGCGGCCATCGCAATTGCAAGCTTCACCGCCTTCGTGCTCGTGGAGCGCAACACCGCGCAACCGATGTTCGACTTCTCGGTATTCCGGATCCGAAAGTTTAGCGGCGCCATCATCGGCTGCATCGGCATGAACTTCTGCTATTGGCCGTTCATGATCTACCTGCCGATTTACTTCGAGGGTGGTCTTGGCCTCGACAGCAAGGCCGTCGGATTCCTGCTGCTGGCCTATACAATTCCGTTTCTGATCCTGCCTCCTATCGCCGACTATCTGCTCCGGCGTCACGGCGCCCGCATTGTCATTCCTCTTGGCATGGCCGTCATGGGCGCCGGCTTTATCGCCATGCGTTTCGGCAGCGGCCTGGAACAGGCGAGCTGGCTCACCGTGCTACCCGGCGCGCTTCTGGCCGGGATCGGACTTGGCCTGACCAATACGTCAGTGACCAACACCACTACCGGTGCCGTCCCGAGTAACCGCGCAGGCATGGCGTCCGGGATCGACATCAGCGCACGATTGATCTCGCTGGCCATCAACATTGCGGTGATGGGGCTGATCCTGCTGGAAGCGATCCAGTGGTCCCTTCCCGAAACGCTCACCGCCGCCCTCGACGGCCAGCAGTTGCGCGCAATGGCCTCGGCCATCGCCACAGGAAATTTCGGTTCGCTGCAACACGCGTATCCGGTGCTGTCCGTTCAGGATCCATCCGGTGCGGCCGTTCACGCGGCGCTAGTCAAGGGTTTCGGCTGGGTGATGCTCTATGGCGGCATCGGCGCGTGGATCCTGGCCGCGATCAGCTTCCTGATCTTCGGCTTCGAGGAAGCGACCGCAAAATCCGAACTGGCCTGCGTCATGGACACCGCCGAGTAAGCTCACCGGAGAGAAACAGTCCGCAAAAGAAAAATCCCCCGGCTTTCGCCGGGGGACATAGTGGATCTAGAAAATTTAAGTGGCTTACGCGCCGTTCAGGAATTGAAGCGGGTCGACGGCTGAAGATCCTTTACGGATCTCGAAGTGAAGCTGCGGCGACCCCACCTCTCCCGACTGACCCGATTTAGCAATGACCTGGCCGCGCTTGATTGAATCTCCGCGCTTCACCATCAGTTCACTCGCGTGGGCATACGCGGTGACGTAACCGTTGGAGTGCCGAACCAGGATCAGATTGCCATAACCTTTGAGTTCGTTGCCCGAATAGGCGACCACGCCGTCTTCGGCGGCCTTCACGGGCGTGCCTTCGGGCACGGCGACGTTGATGCCGTCATTCTGTTTGCCGTTGGTCTTCGCGCCGTAAGCCGTGATCACGCGGCCACGCACCGGCCAGCGAAACGTCGGCAGCGCATTGGTCGCGTCGGCGGCCTTCACCGGCGACTGGGCTTCAGGCAGATCGTTGGTTTCGGTCGCAACACGCGCCTTCTGCTGAGGCTCGACCGATGCGACCGTCACCGGCTTTGCAGCGGGAGCCGCAACCGGCGCAGGCTTCGGCGCTTCCGCAGCAAGCTGGGGTGCGGGCGCGGCAGCAACAGCAGCGGATTTGGCGCCGCCCGGAATGTTGATCTTGCTGCCGATCTTGAGCTGCGTGGTCACCGGAATGTGGTTCGCCGCGGCAAGCTGTGCGGGCGGGATGTTGTGACGACGCGACAGATTCATCAGCGTGTCGCCCGACTTGACGACATGCACGCTTGCCGGAAGACCGGCCGCAACCTTGGTGCCCGGCGCGGGCGACAATGCCGGCGGATTGGCGTGCGCCACACGGCGCGGAATCACCAGCTGCTGACCCGGCTGCAACACACGCGGTCCGCCGTAGCCGTTCGCCTTGAGGATTTCCGATGACGGCACGTTGTAGCGCTTCGAAATGACATCGAGCGTGTCTGCGGTCCCGACGATGATCGTGGTGCCGCCCTCGCGGCTGTATCCGGAGGTCGCGGCGACCGAGCGCGGCGCGACCGTTCCGGTGGTCTCGATGGGTGACGACGGCGGCGTATACGACGCCATCCCGCGTCCGCCGCCCGAGGTTGCAACAGGCTGAGACAACGGCGCGGATACGATCGGCGCGGAGCGCGGCCGACTGTACTGCGGAAGCTCACGCGGCTGCTGCTGGTAATTGTGCTGGTAGTTGCCGCTCTGCTGAACGGACCCCGTCGCCTCCGGCGCGCTGTTGCGCGACGCAAACGGATTTGAGAATGAGTTGTCCTGGAACCGTGTCTGGGTGTCGGCGCTACATCCGCCAAATCCGACCGAGACGAGCGCCAGGACCACAAAATGCGGCGCACGGCGCGAGCTTATCAACTCGACAAAGCGGGACATGGTTACTCACTTGTACGCAACTAACACAAATTTGAGTAAACACAGTCCGAGTAAATAACTCTTTAAGGCACCAAACCTGCCTCGCCGTCCGTGCCGCAGCTGCCACTTACATCTCGCGGGCGATGCCCTGCAGCGCGGGCACGAAACGCACCGCCACAAGGTCCTGCCGGTTGAAGCCATCGCCGGTTCGGACCACGCGCGTGAGAACCTGACGGTCGTCCACTGGCCCAACCGGCGCGATCAGCACCCCGCCCGGCTCCAGCCGCCCGAGCAGCGCGTCGGGAATGTCCTCCATCGCCGCAGTGACGATGATCCGGTCGAACGTGCCGAGCGTCTCGGGCACGCTGAACCCGTCACCGAGAACCACATCGACATTGCTGCATCCGAGTTCGGCAAGAACCAGCTTGGCGCGGTCGGCGAGCGTGCGAAAACGCTCCAGCGTCACGACGTCCCGGGCGAGCTTCGACAGGATCGCGGCCTGATAACCAGACCCGGTCCCGACCTCCAGCACGCGATGCGACGGCTCCAGTTGCAGTTGTTCGGTCATGTAGGCCACCACAAACGGCTGGCTGATGGTCTGGCCGCATGCGATCCCCAGCGCCGTGTCCCGGTAGGCATGGGGCCGGTCGGCCGACATGACGAACAGCTCACGCGGCACGTCTTCCATCGCCTTCAGCACCGCCTGGTCGCTGATCCCGCGCTGCCGCAGGTTCAGCTGAAACATCATCTTTTCGTGGGGCGTTGGTAAGGGCGACGGCATGAATCTTCAACGATCTAAGGACAAAACGGCTGTTCGATCTGTGGTATCATTTGACACGCATCGCAGGATCGGTTTTTTGCATACAGGTTCCCTTGATGGAACCCAACGCGCTGATAGAAGTTATGTGCGGAATAATTATGTTATTCCGGCAGCCGAAGCCGCTGCAACACGGGCAAACGTCGGATTCGGGACACTGGTCCAGATGTGTGGTTTGGGGGACGAATGTCGGGCATCGTAAAAGCAGGATCGCGCACGTCGATTCTGCTCGTCGAAGATGAAGTGATGATCCGCATGATGGTCGCCGACATGCTGGAAGAGCTTGGCTATGCCATTGCCGGCGAAGCGGGCGACATCGACGAAGGCGTCCGGCTGGTTCAGTCGACCGACTTCGACATCGCCATCCTCGACGTCAACGTCAACGGCAAGGTGATCACGCCCGTAGCCGAGGCCGTGCAGTTGCGCGGACGGCCGTTCGTGTTCGCCACCGGCTACGGCGCGCAGGGCCTGCCGGAAAAATTCCGCGACCGCATCACGATTCAAAAGCCGTTCCAGGTCGAAACGCTGGCGCGCACGATCGAGATCGTGCTGAAGGGCATCGCGGCGTAGGACGTCGGAACGACGTCGATCATTACTTCAAAACACCCTTGAGCTTTTCCGAGAACACGACATCGGTGCGGTCGAGCCGCAGCGGCGTGACCGACACGAAATTCGCATCCAATGCTGCAAGGTCGGTGCCCTCGCCTGGCACATCGATCACCGCCAGCCGCTCGAACCCGATCCAGTAATACGGATTGCCGCGGCCATCGCGACGCTCGTCGACGCGCAGGAAGCCCTGATTGCGCTTGCCCTGCCGCGTGACCGCAATGCCTTTCACTTCCTCCGGCATGCACGCCGGGAAATTGACGTTGATCACGGTGTCGCGCGGCACGCCGAGCTTCATCACATTGCGGATCACGTCGGGACCGAACTTCAGCGCCGTCTCCCACAGGGGCTTGTTGCGCGTCTCAAGCGAAAATTCCTGCGACAGCGCGAACGACGGCAGACCGAGGATGGTGCCTTCCAGCGCGCCGGCGATGGTGCCGGAATAAACCACGTCCTCCGCAACGTTGCGGCCCTTGTTGACGCCGGACAGAACCACGTCGGGCAGCTTGTCCTTGAGGATGAAGCGCGATCCCATGATGACGCAATCGGTCGGCGTGCCGCGGACCGCGAAGTGACGGTCGTCGAGTTCGCGCAGCCGCATCGGATCGTTCAACGACAGCGAATGCGAGACGCCGGATTGATCCATTTCGGGCGCGACCACCCAGACGTCGCTGGACAGCTGCTGCGCGATCTCCTCGATGACCTTGAGGCCCGGCGCGTGAATGCCGTCGTCGTTCGTACAGAGAATTCGCATGTTATTTTTCTTCCCTAGCGATCACTTTGAGGCCGCCCATATACGGCTGCAACACGTCCGGCACGGCAATCGAGCCGTCCTCCTGCTGATAGGTTTCCATCACGGCGATCAGCGCGCGGCCGACGGCCGTGCCCGAGCCGTTCAGCGTATGCACGAAGCGCGGCTTGCCGTCCGGTCCGCGCGAGCGCGCGTCCATGCGCCGCGCCTGAAAATCGCCGCACACCGAGCAGGACGAAATCTCGCGGTACATGCCGCTCTCGCCCTGCCCCGGCATCCAGACCTCGATGTCGTAGGTCTTCTGCGACGCGAAGCCCATGTCGCCGGTGCACAGCGTCATGACGCGGTAATGCAGATCGAGCTGGCGCAGCACTTCCTCGGCGCAGGCCAGCATCCTCTCGTGTTCGTTCTTCGATTCCTCGGGCGTGGTGATCGAGACCAGTTCGACCTTGGTGAACTGATGCTGGCGGATCATGCCGCGCGTGTCGCGCCCCGCAGCGCCCGCTTCCGCGCGGAAGCACGGCGTCAGCGCCGTCAGCCGCATCGGCAGTTCTTTTTCGTCGAGGATGGATTCGCGGACGAGATTGGTCAGCGGGACTTCAGCGGTGGGGATGAGCCAATACCCCTCGCCGCCGCTATCGATTGCGCCTGCCGCAAATTGATCATCGCGAAACTTCGGCAGCTGCGCCGTGCCGAACATCGCGTCGTCGCGCACCAGCAGCGGCGGATTCACTTCCGTATAGCCGTGTTCGTTGGTGTGCAGGTCGAGCATGAACTGCCCGATGGCGCGTTCGAGACGTGCAAGACCTTTCTTCAAAACGACAAAGCGCGAACCGGACATTTTCGCCGCCGCCTCGAAGTCCATGGACTTCATGGCCTCGCCGAGCTCGACATGCTCCTTCGGCTTGAACGCATAGTTGCGCTTCGCGCCGAAGTGATGATGCTCGACATTGCCGTGCTCGTCGGCGCCGTCGGGCACCTCGTCGAGCGGCAGGTTCGGAATCTGCGCGAGTTCGGTCTTGAGGTCGTCCTCGTATTTCTTCGCCGCCGCTTCCAGTTCGGGAAGCTTCGTCTTGAGTTCGCCGACCTCGGCCATCAGCGTGTCGGCGCGCGCGTTGTCCTTGTTCTTTTTGGCGTCGCCGATTTCCTTGGACGCCGCGTTGCGCCGCGCCAGCGTCTGTTCCGACGCCAGAATGGCCGCGCGGCGCTTCTCGTCGAGCGCGATCAGCGGCTTCGACAGCGGCTCAAGCCCGCGCCGTTTCAATGCTGCGTCAAACGCATCCGGGTTGTCGCGAATCCAGCGAATATCGTGCATGGCAAATTTCCAGTGATGGCCGGGCTTTCCCGGCCATTGGCGCTATTTCTGCGTGCGTTAGAACAAGTCGTGGATGCCATCGCAAGCAAATCTATGCCGCTTGCGCGACAAAAATGCCAAGCCCGGGCATGACGAATCGAGGGCATGACAGCCACAATACCCCGAACACACGACTGGCTGTACGACAGGGAGAGCGAACCGCCCTACTCCGCAGGCGTCGTGGCGGGAGGCGACGGAGGCGTGTCTGCCGGCGGGGTCGTCCCCGTGGCCTGCTTGGCCTTGTTTCTCTCCACGATCGCAACCGACCAAATCGAACCCTCGTAGAGAACCAGCAGCGGGATCGCCAACGACATCTGGCTGATGACATCCGGCGGGGTCAGCACGGCGGCGATGATGAACGCCACCACGATGAAATAGCGCCGTTTCTCGCGCAGTTGTTTCGAGGTCAGGATTCCGATCCGCCCCAGCAGCGTCAGCACCACCGGCAGCTGGAACGCGATGCCGAACGCGAAGATCAGCGACATCATCAGCGAGAGATATTCGCCAACCTTCGGCAGCAGCGCGATCTGTGCTGTTTCCGTGCCGCCCACCTGCTGCATCCCGAGCGAGAAGCGGATCAGCATCGGCAGCACGAGGAAATAAACCAGCAGCGAGCCCAGCGCGAAGAAGATCGGCGTCGCGATCAGGTACGGCAGGAACGCGCCGCGCTCGTGCTTGTAGAGGCCGGGCGCGACGAACATGTAGATCTGCGCCGCGATCACCGGAAACGAGATGAAGCCCGCGCCGAACATGGCGAGCTTCAACTGCGTCAGGAAGTATTCCAGCAATGCCGTGTAGATGAATTTGGAATTCTCAGGCCCGGCGACCCAGACGAACGGCCACACCAGCACGTTGTAGATCTGCTTGGCGAAGAAGAAGCAGAAGATGAAAGCGATGCCGAACGCCAGCAGCGCCTTGATGAGCCGCGAACGCAGCTCGATCAGGTGATCCATCAACGGCGCTTTGGTGGCTTCGATGTCTTCGGTGCTCATGACGCTTTGGCGTCCGGCGCAGGCGCGACGCTCGAAGGCGTCACATTTGATGGTTCGGGTGCCGGCGCATGTGTTTCGGCTTCCGCGAAGGTTTCAGCAGTCGGCGGCTCGGGCGTGGTCGGCGTGGCGGGCGGGTTGATCGCGTCCTCGACGTCCTTGTTCAGCGACGTCAGCAGATTGGTCGGCGACAGATCTTTCGCCGCAGCCGAGGCGTCATCGAACGTCTTCTTGATGTCGGCCATTTCCGCTTCGCGCATCGCTTCGTTGAACTGGCCCTGGAATTCGGAGGCCATCCGGCGCGCCTTGCCCATCCATTGCCCGACCATGCGCAGCACGCCTGGCAACTCCTTCGGGCCGATGGCGATCAGCGCCACGACGCCGATGACGACCAGTTCACTCCACCCGATGTCGAACATGGAAAGATCCGTTTGCGGAGCTTTGCCCCGCACTCACTCAAAAAAAGCGAAGTCTGAAATCAGACGACCTTGCTTCCGACATCGCTTCGCGACGACGTGGCCGACGGCGCGCTGTCGATGGTCTTGACTGGCTCGGCAGGCTTGTCGGCCGGCTTCACGTCGTCGTCCGCCATGCCCTTCTTGAAGGCCTTGATGCCCTGTGCGACGTCGCCCATCAGGTCCGAAATCTTGCCGCGGCCGAACAGCAGCAGGACGACGCCGATGACGACGATCCAGTGCCAGATACTAAACGAACCCATACTGCCATCCTCCAAACACGCGCCGGTTTATGTCCGGCCAAATCTGACCGGAAAGTAGGCTGCGGAGGTGTCAAAAACAAGGATTAACCCCGCGTCATGACTGCGCAAACCGGCGCATTGACACGAGAGTTAATGTTCGTCTTCCGGACTGCGCGATAACGCGAAACCGGGACCTGACATCAGCTTTCGCCGCTCTTTTCGGGCTCCACGGCGGGCGCCAGCGTCAATTCGAGATCACCGGGCTCCAGCGGCTCCTCGTCGTCGCGCAGCGCCGGATCATCCGAGGGCGATGGAACAGAGAAGCCGCCCGGCAACCGGGTGTCCAGCAGGCCCGCGCCCTTCAATTCATCGAGACCCGGCAGATCGCCCAGCGCTTCCAGGCTGAACTGCGACAGGAAAGCTTCCGTGGTGCCGAATGTGAGCGGCCGTCCCGGCGTCTTGCGGCGTCCGCGCGGACGGATCCAGCCGGTCTCCAGCAACACATCAAGGGTGCCCTTCGACGTCACCACGCCGCGGATCTCCTCGATCTCGGCGCGCGTCACCGGCTGGTGATAGGCGATGATCGCCAGCATCTCGATCGCGGCGCGCGACAGGCGGCGCGTCTCCGTGCTTTCGCGCGTCATCAGCCAGGCGAGATCGCCCGCGGTGCGGAAGGTCCACTTGTTGGCGACGCGCACAAGATTGACGCCGCGCATGGCGTAGTCGGCCTGCAACTGCGCGAGGGCCGCTTTCACGTCGACGCCTTCCGGCATCCGCTTGGCGAGCGATGCCTCGTCGAGCGGCTCGGTCGATGCGAACAGCAGGGCTTCGAGGAGACGCAGTTCCTCGGGGCGCGCAACGACCTCGTCCGAGGACTGCTGCTCCACGGGCGCGATGTGCTTTGCCGCCACACTCGTTCTCGCCGGACTTGGCATGGCCTTGTCTCCTTCTTCCACTTACTCGACCGGCGCTTCCGACGCTGTGTGAGCGTCAGGAGGCAAACTCCCGATATGCTTACGAAAATACAATGGCGCGAACGCTTCCTTCTGATGCAGGTCCAGCGTGCCTTCGCGCACCAGTTCGAGCGCCGCAGCGAAGCTCGACGCGAATACCGTCGCCTTCTGCGTGGGGTCCATCACGTAGCGCATCAGATATTCGTCAAGGCTCGCCCAATCCTCGGACTCGGCGGAGCCGACCAGCCGCTCGAGCGAAGCGCGCGCTTCCGACAGCGACCACACCGTCCGCTTGGTGAGATGCACGGTGGCAAGCACACGCTGCTGACGCTGCGTCGCGTAGGATGTCAGCAGATCGTACAGCGTCGCAGTCCAGCGGGCGTGCTTGATCTGCGCAATCGATTCCGGCTGGCCGCGCGGGAAAATATCCCGGCGCAGTTGCGGCCGCGTCATCAGGCGGTTCGACGCCTCGCGAATTTGTTCGAGTCGGCGCAGCCTGTTGGCCAGCGCGTTCGCCAGATCCTCGGCGCTAGGTCCCTCGGCTTCGGGAGGTTCAGGCAGCAACAGGCGTGATTTCAGATACGCGAGCCATGCCGCCATCACGAGATAGTCGGCTGCCAGTTCCAGCCGCAGCTTGCGCGCCGCTTCGATGAAAACGAGATACTGATCGGCGAGCGCCAGAATGGAAATCTTGGAGAGATCCACCTTCTGCTGACGCGCGAGCGCAAGCAGCAGGTCCAGCGGACCTTCATAGCCTTCGACATCAACGACGAGCGCCGGTTCGTCCTCGGCGCGTTCCGCCGGCAATCCGGTTTCGAAGGACAGGATTTCCGCGCTCATGACGTGAGGCTCCCTGCCCGCCCTATCAGCCGGTCGAGTTCGGAACGCGCGGCGACGCGATCGAACGGCTGCGGCGGCTTGCGCGACGCCAGCGCGCGGTCCGCGCGGGCCAGCGCCTCGCCCGCAAGCACAGGCGTCTCGCCGGCAACCTCGAGCATCTCGTCGAGCTTGCCGTTGCAATGCAGGACCACGTCGCAGCCCGCCACCAGACTGGCGCGGGTCCGCTCCGCAATCGATCCCTGCAGGGCGTTCATCGAAACGTCATCGCTCATCAGCAAACCTTGGAATCCAATTGTTCCGCGAATCACCTCTGCGATGATTGTCGCAGATGTCGTCGCCGGTTGGGCGGGGTCCAGCGCGCTAAACACAACATGTGCCGTCATTGCCATCGGCAGATCGGCCAGCGGCGCGAAGGCCGCAAAGTCCGTTTTGGCGAGTTCCGCTGCGGGAACATCGACCGTCGGCAACCGAAAGTGGCTGTCCGCCGTGGCCCTTCCATGGCCGGGAATGTGCTTCAGAACCGGCAACACGCCGCCCTGAACCAGCCCGTTGGTGACCGCCCGGGCAATGGCCGCAACCTTGTCCGGCGATGTCCCATAAGCCCGGTCGCCGATCACGCCGTCCGCACCGGGAACCGGCACGTCGGCCAGCGGCAGGCAGTCCACGGTGATCCCGAGATCGGTCAGATCGGCCGCAATCAGGCGCGCGGTCAGGCGACCGGCCTCAAGCCCCGCGCCGGGATCGGTGTCGTACAGGGCGCTGAAGACCGCGCCGGGGGGGTAGATAGGCCACTGCGGCGGCTGGAGCCGCTGCACCCGCCCGCCTTCCTGGTCGATCAGGACCGGCGCGTCGGGGCGCCCTACCGCGGATCGTAAATCCTGAACCAGCCGAATGACTTGGTCCGGATTTTCAACGTTGCGCTTGAAAAGAATGAAACCCCACGGACGGGTGTCGCGCAGAAATGCCCGCTCGTCGTCGGTCAGAGCGGTTCCCGAAACACCCGTGATGAATGCGCGCGCGGCCATCCTCGGCGATTAGCCCGCGCGCGGCTCCAGGGTCAAGGAAAGCAGGGAAATTCAGGGGTATTTGCGGGTGTCATCCACCGCAAATGCGGCCGATCTCAAGGATCTGGCGCGAAGCCGTCACCCTGAGGTGCCGTAGCGTGGCGAACGCCTCGAAGGGCGACGGCGACATTCGGACAGTCATCCTTCGAGGCTCGCAAGAACTCGCACCTCAGGATGACGGTTCAGCGTCCGTCGCATCGGCCAGAAATTATCAGACGTTAGTTCCGCTGGACCATGCATTGTCCGCCGGCGGACTTCAGGTTGACGCAGAACTGCGTCGCCTCCTCGCCTGTCCCGAACGGTCCGACCATGGCGCGATAGAACGTGCCCTTCCCGGCGATGTCGGCGCGGCGGATCGAAACCGACCGTGAGCCGAGAATTCCCGAATACTTGCCTTGCAGCGCCTTGAAGGACGCCCGCGCGTCAGCCTCGGACTTCTGCGACGAGACTTGCACGAAGGCTCCGCTCCCGCTCGCGGCAGGAGGAAGCGCGGCCATCCTGGATCGCGTTTCGGCGGCAGCCGGCTGCGGCGGCGTCAACGCAACCGGTGCATTGGCTTGCGGCGCACCGGTCGAGGCGGTGCTGGCCGGCGCCTGCGTGCGCTGCACCGGAGTTGGAGCCTGGGCACGCGCTGCTGTAGGTGCCGGGGCCGGTGCGGCAGCGGCTTCCGCCTGATCCGGGCGAATGCTCAGGGTGCGAATTTTACGCGGCTCCTCGCCGCTCAATGTCCCGTTGCCGACGCCTGCGCCGGTCGGCCGCGTGTTCATCGACGCGTTGGCCACCGATGGTGGATTGGCGTTCTGGGTCAGCGGAGGAAACACCACGCGCGGCCCGGTCTTGGCGTTGACGTCGACCGGCTGTTCTTCGCGAGACACCATGCGCTCGGCGGTCTTGTCGCCGACGCGGTCGTAGATCTGCTTGCCCGAACTGTCGTTCGCGCCAGCGGCGGGAACAACCTTGTTCGGTCCGGCATCGGCCTTGATGACCGGAGGCTCGCCGCTGCGCGGAGAGCCGACAAAGGTCCGGTAAGCGAAGGCAGCGCCGGTGCCGACAACCGCGAGCAGCAACACCACGACAACCGTCATGGTCCCGCCGCGCCGCGCCTTCGGTGCGTCGTGCTCGAAATTCTCATCGTAGGGCGGCCGGTCATATCCGTCGTCGTAAGCCCCGCCCTGCGCGTAGTCGTCGCGGGCGGGATCGTGGTCGGGCCGTCCGTACAGAACGTCGTCGTACCGGTCGCTCGCGGCCACGTGCTGGCCGCGCGACTGTTCGGACGGCAACGGGTCGTAACCGGAATGATCGAAATGCGGAGCTTGATGGGCCTGGGCCGGATCATGCTGCCCGTCGGCATAACGCGGATCGTAGTGATCCTGCTCGCGATAGACCGGAGCTTGATAGGCAGGCTCTTGCCGCTGGGGCCGACGTCCCGCGGTCAGATTTTGAAGCCAGGACGGACGGGCGACCGGCGCTTCTTCTTCCTGCTCGGCGTAGGTGTCCTGCGCGTCGTATTGATCGTGCTGATCATACTGATCGTGCTGTTCATGCCGTGGCGGCTGGACCTGCGATGACTGGATTTTTGGATCGCGTCCGAAATCGGAGAGCGGATCGGTCTGCCCGATCAGCCGCGCCAGTTCAGCCAGCGGATCGCTCTCGCCCTGCTGCGGGGTGCCTGAATGATCCCGACCGTAGTCGTCATCCGCTGGAAACGGTCTGTCGCGATATTGGTTAGCCATTGCGATGTTGCATCCCCTTCGGGAAAGCGCCGCACCCGTCATTCAAACGGAGCGACCGCTGTTCACGCTGCCGCCACCCGTTTCCCCGCGGCGGTCAAAATCCCCCAACTATCGCATCTCGTCTGGAGCATGGACGCCGAGCACGGCGAGGCCGGAAGCCAGAACCGAGACGACGCCTTGAACCAAGGCAAGTCGCGCGATTGTTACTTCTGCATCATTCTGGATAATGAAGCGTAAATAGGGCAAATCGCGCCCCTTGGTCCAAAGCGCGTGAAATTCACTCGCGAGATCATAGAGGTAAAAAGCGATTCGGTGGGGCTCGTGTGCCACCGCCGCCGCTTCCACGATTCGCGGATAAAGCGCGATCTGCCGGATCAGGCTGAGTTCGACCGGGTCGGAGAGCCGCTCGATCTTCGCCTGACGCAGGAACGCAACGCGCCCTGCTTCATCCTCCGGCAATGATGGAACCGTCTCGCGCGCATTCTTGAAGATCGAATGCCCGCGCGCGTGTCCGTACTGGACATAGAACACCGCGTTGTCCTTCGACTGCTCGATCACCTTGGCGAGATCGAAGTCGAGCACCGCGTCGTTCTTGCGGAACAGCATCATGAAGCGCACTGCATCCGAGCCGACTTCATCGACGACTTCGCGCAGCGTGACGAAATCGCCGGAGCGCTTCGACATCTTCACCGGCTCGCCGTTGCGTAGCAGCTTCACGAGCTGCACGATCTTCACGTCGAGCGTGGCCTTGTTCGCCGTGACTGCCTTGATCGCCGCCTGCACGCGCTTGATGTAGCCGCCGTGGTCCGCGCCCCACACGTCGACCATGTTGAGAAAGCCGCGGTCGACCTTGGTCTTGTGATACGCGATGTCGGAGGCGAAGTAGGTGTACGAGCCGTCGGATTTCTTCAGCGGACGATCGACATCGTCACCGAACGCGGTGGCGCGGAACAGTGTCTGCTCGCGGTCCTCATAGTCCTCGACCGGCGCGCCTTTCGGCGGCGGCAGGCGACCTTCGTAGACATCGCCCTTTTCGCGCAAGCCCGCGATGGTCGCGCCGACGCGGTCGTTGCCGTTCTCGTTGAGCGAACGCTCCGAGAAGAAAACGTCATGTTTGATGTTGAGCGCGGCGAGATCACCCTTGATCATCTCCATCATCATCGCGATGGCTTTGGCACGCACCACCGGCAGCCACTCCGCCTCGGATTGCTTCAGCAGCTTGTCGCCATGCTCTTTCGCAAGCGCCTCACCGACCGGCACAAGATAATCCCCCGGATAAAGCCCTTCCGGAATTTCGCCGATGGCTTCGCCGAGCGCTTCGCGATAGCGCAAGAACGCCGAGCGCGCGAGCACGTCGACCTGCGCGCCCGCGTCGTTGATGTAGTATTCCTTCGTCACGTCGAAGCCGGCGAACGACAGCAGGCTCGCCAGCGCGTCGCCGAACACCGCGCCACGGCAGTGGCCGACATGCATCGGCCCCGTCGGGTTCGCCGAGACGTACTCGACGTTGACCTTCTCGGCTGCACCGGCGGCGCTGCGGCCATAACCGCTGCCCTGCTCCAGCACCGTGCGCAACGCGCCGAACCATGCCGACGTCTTCAGCGTCAGATTGATGAATCCGGGACCGGCGACATCGACGCGCTCGACAATCGGATCGGCGCGAAGTTTGTCGACGATCTTGTCGGCAAGCTCGCGCGGTTTCGCCTTGGCGTCCTTGGCCAGAACCATCGCAGCATTGGTCGCCATGTCGCCGTGGGTTGCGTCACGCGGCGGCTCGACCACGACACGTGCAAGGTCGAGACCTGCGGGCAAAACGCCCTCATCGGCCAGCGCCGCGCACACGCCATGCACGCGTGAAAGCACGTTTGCGAAAAGATGTTGGGAGGAAGCAGTATCCGTCATTCGCCTATAAAAACCAGTTGTCGCGCCGCTTTTCCAAGCCGCCGCCTAACGCAAATCCGGGGTCAAGTCAAAAAGCCGCTGATGCTCGATAATGGCGTATCTGTCGGTCATTCCGGCAATGAAATCGCCGATCCGCCGTGCCCGGCTGGCGTCGTCCTCGTCGCCCTCGTGCGCCAGCCACTCGGCCGGCAGGTCGCCCGGCTCGGCCCGGTAGCGTGCAAAGAGATCGCTCACCACGGTTTCGGCGTCCCGCATCACGCTCATCACGCGCTCGTGGCGATACATCCGCGCCTTGAGGAAGCCCTTGATGGCCGCCTCCGCCTTTTCGGCTTCGGCCGAGAAGCTGACAATCGTGCCGTCATGATTGCGCACATCCGCAACACCGTGCGGCTTCACCACAGCGAGCCGCTTGCGGGTCTCCGAAAACACGTCCTCGATCAGGTACGAGATCAGCTCGCGCACCAGTTCCGCGCCGCGCCTCGCCTCGTCGAGCACGGGATAGCGCGCAATGATGACGGCGTTGATGTCGGCGATCAGCGGGATGGCGCCGAGATCGTCCACCGTGAACAATCCTGCGCGCAGTCCGTCGTCGATGTCGTGCGCGTCATAGGCGATGTCGTCGGCGACGGCGGCCACCTGCGCCTCCAGCGAGGCATGGCTCCACAATTCGAGATCGTGCTGGGCGACATAATCGGAGATGCCGACCGGCACGCCGCGCTCGCGGTAACGCCCCACGGGCTCGCCGTTGCGGTCGATCAGGGGGCCGTTGTGCTTGACGATGCCCTCCAGCGCTTCCCAGGTGAGGTTCAGGCCGTCGAAGGCCGGATAGCGCCGCTCCAGCAAGGTCACCACGCGCAGACTTTGCGCGTTGTGGTCGAAGCCGCCGTGGTCGCGCAGGCATTCGTCCAGCGCCCGCTCCCCGGCATGGCCGAACGGCGGATGGCCGAGGTCGTGGGCCAGCGCCAGCGTCTCGGTCAGGTCCTCGTCGAGGCCGAGCTGCCGCGCCAGCGCGCGGGCGATCTGCGCCACTTCCAGCGTGTGGGTCAGGCGGGTGCGGTAGTGGTCGCCTTCATGAAAGACAAAGACCTGGGTTTTATGCTTCAGACGCCGGAACGCATTGGCGTGGATCACCCGGTCGCAGTCGCGGCGGAAGGCACTGCGCCGCAGGCTCGGGGGCTCGTTGAACCGCCTGCCGCGGCTTTGATCCGGGTCGCAGCCATAGACCACGGGAGGGGCAGCCATTCCGACCGACATGCGAATTATTCTACTTTCGGCGTTTGATTCCGGCGTCCGACGCACTTAACTATGCATTACCGGGACATTCAAACACCCCGGATGTCGGAGACGTCATGACGACCACCGAACTCGCCCCTGCCGGCAATGTCACAATCTCGGAGCGGGCCGCGAAGCGAATCGGCACCATCCTCAAATCAGAGGGTGAAGGCGCGATGCTGCGCATCAGCGTCGAGGGCGGCGGCTGCTCGGGTTTCCAGTACAAGTTCGACGTCGAGCGCGCCAGAGCGGACGACGATCTCGTGATCGAGCGCGACAACGCCGTGGTGCTGGTGGACCCGGCGTCGGTGCCGTTCCTTGCCGGATCGGAAGTGGACTTCGTCGACGACCTGATCGGCGCGTCATTCCGCGTGGTCAATCCGAACGCCACCGCGTCCTGCGGCTGCGGCACGAGTTTCTCGATCTGATTTCTCGACAACCGGATTAGTTGGCGGCGAACAGCCGCCGCGCGTTGCCGTGCGCGATCTGCTTTGCGACCGCAGGCGGCAGCTGTTTGAGCCAGCCGCGGTACTCGGCCATGATCGCGCCGTAGCTGGACCAGCGTTCGCTGATCCATGTGTCCGATCCGAGCAGGAAGCGGTCCGGATATTTCTCGAACATCGCCCGCCATTCCGGGGTGAGCACGCCGCCGGCGCCGGTGATGCCGCTGCGATAGGACAGTTCGCCCCACAGTTGCGGATAGGTCGCGAGCATCGCCGCGACACGCGCCGACGACAGACCGAAGCCGGTATGCGCCCAGATGATTTTCGCGCGCCCGTTGTGACGCATCAGAATCTCGACGGCTTCATCGTCGGCGTGGGCATGGAGGTAGAGATCGTTGGCGACCGCGAAGTCGACGGCCTTCTTCACCCACTCGGTGGCCGCAGCCTTTCCCGACAGATGAAACTCGCCGACGCCGCGATAATAGCCGCGCTTGAATTCCTCCTGCACCAGATCGAAGATCGTCGGGTCGTTGAACCATGTCTGGATGTCGGGCCGGACACGATAGGGCCGGATGAACGGCACCACCCAAAGCCCTTCGGCTTTCGCATCCATCAGCGCGTGGGTGCCGGTGTTGGGGCGGCTGGTCGCGAGAATGCCGGTGACGCGATGCTTCTTGAACAGCGCGAGCACTTCGTCGGGCTGATAGAACGGCGTCGGCTCCCAGTTGTAATGCAGATGAGCGTCGAAGATCTCGATCGGCTCCTCGACTGCGCGGGCGGGCGGCGCGGCAGCCATCGCCATGGCGGCGACAGCGACGTACCACCACCCTCGCATTGTTCTGAATGACATCTGATTCTACTCGGCCGCGGCGACGCGCGGCGGCTCGACGTCCGGCGTGTCCTGCAAGGTCGGATCGAGATGGCGCTTCAGGCGGCGATCGATACGGTCGAGATAAATGTAGATCACCGGCGTGATGAACAGCGTCAGCAGTTGCGACACCAGAAGACCGCCGACCACCGCCACGCCGAGCGGCTGGCGCAGTTCGGCGCCCGCGCCCGTGCCCAGCGCAATCGGCAGCGTGCCGAAGATCGCGGCGAACGTCGTCATCATGATCGGGCGAAAACGCAGCAGCGCCGCTTCGCGGATAGCGTGTTCCGCGCTCAGACCGACGGCACGTCGCCCGATGGCGAAGTCCACCATCATGATCGCGTTCTTCTTCACGATGCCGACCAGCATGACGATGCCGATCATCGCGATCACCGACATTTCCATGTTGAACAGCATCAGCGTCAGGATCGCCCCGATGCCGGCCGACGGCAGACCCGAGATAATTGTGATCGGGTGGATGAAGCTCTCATAGAGAATGCCCAGAATGATGAACGCCGCGAATACGGCGGCGAGAATCAGCACGCCCTGCCCGCGCAGCGAATCCTGGAAGACCTGCGCTGTTCCCGAGAATCCGGTGGCGACGGTCGCCGGAAGATTCGACTCCTGCTCGATCTTGCCAATCTGATCGACGGCGTAGCCGAGCGATGTGCCCGGCTGGAGGTTGAACGAAATCGTCACCGCCGGCTGCTGGCCCTGATGGTTGATCTGCAACGGCCCGACCGTCGGCACCATTTTGGCCACCGCGTCCAGCGGGATCGTCTGATTGTTCGCCGTCTTCACGTACAGCTTGGACAGGTCGGTCGGATCGACCCGGAATTTCGGCTGCACTTCCAGAATGATCTGGTAGTCGTTCGAGGGCATGTAGATCGTGCCCACCTGCCGCGCACCGTAAGCATTGAACAACTGGTTGCGGATCTGATCGGCGGTGACGCCGTAGACGGCGGCTTTCTCGCGGTCGATGTCGACCGTCAGCTGCGGGTTCTTGATGTAAAGATCCGTCGTGACATCCAGCAGCCCCGGCACCTTCGCGATGCGGTCGCGCATTTCCGGCGCGACGCGATACAACGATTCAGTGTCGCCGCTTTGCAGCGTGTACTGGTATTGGCTCTTGGACGCGCGTCCGCCGATGTTCAGGTTCTGGATGCCCTGAAAGAAGGCCTGCAAGCCGGGCACCTGAAGTGCCTTCTGCCGCAGCCGGGACATCACGATCGGAGCAGGCTCCCGCTCGCCCTTCGGTTTCAGGCCGATAAACATCCGCCCGTAATTCGCCGTCGGATTAGGCCCGCCCGATCCGACCGTGCTGTTCACGAATTCGACCGCAGGGTCCGCGCGCAAAATGTCGGCAAGGATTTTCTGCCGCTCGCTCATTGCCATGAACGACGTATCGGTCGCGGCCTCCGTCGTGCCGCTCAGAAACCCGGTATCTTCCTGCGGGAAGAAGCCCTTCGGTACGACGATGTAGAGCCAGATGGTTGCGCCGAGCGTCGCGAACGTCACAACGAGCATGATGGACTTGTAGGCGAGCACACGGTCGAGCGCCCATTCGTAGGCACGCAGCCAGCCGTCGAACATCACCTCGAACCCGCGCAACACGATGTTGGGCTTGTGATGCGGATCGTGCGGTTTCAGGACGCGCGCACACAGCATCGGCGTCAGCGTCAGCGATACGAAGCCGGACACGATGATGGCGACGGAGATGGTCACCGCGAATTCGCGGAACACGCGACCGACGATGCCGCCCATCAACAGCACCGGGATGAAGACGGCGATCAGCGAGAACGTGATCGACAGAATGGTGAAACCGATCTCGCGGGCGCCTTTCAGCGCCGCTTCATACGGTTTCATGCCCTGCTCGATATGACGCACGATATTTTCGAGCATGACGATGGCGTCGTCCACCACGAACCCGACCGACAGCGTGAGCGCCAGCAGCGTCATGTTGTTGATGGAATAATCGAGCGCATACATCACGGCGCAGGTTCCGAGCAGCGAGATCGGAACCGCGAGCGCGGGAATGAAGGTTGCGGACGCCGACCGCAGGAACAGGAAGATCACCACGATCACCAGGCCGACCGCGATCAGCAGGGTCTCTTCCACGTCAGCGACGGATTCACGAACCGACACCGAACGATCCAGCGTGACGTCCATGGTTATGGAAGGCGGAATCTGCGCACGCAGCGACGGCAGCTTGGCCCGCACCGCATCGACGACCGCGACCGTGTTGGCGTCGGGCTGCTTCTGGATCGCCAGCACGATCGAACGGGTGCCGTTGAACCAGGTCGCGGCCTTGTCGTTCTCGACACTGTCGTAGATCTTCGCGACCTCATCGAGCTTGACCGGCGAGCCGTTGCGCCACGCCACTACGACCTGACGGTAGTCGATCGCCTTGTTGAGCTGCCCCGACGCCTGAAGCGCGATATCCTGCTTCGGGCCGTTCAGCGTGCCGACCGGCGTCGATGAATTGGCGCGCGACACCGCCGCGCGAATGTCCTCCAGCGACAAGCCTCTGGCCGCCGCGGCTTCGGGGTCGGCCTGCACGCGGATCGCGAATTTCTGCGGACCGTAGATCAGCACCTGCGCCACGCCCGGAATTTGCGACAACGTCTGGCCGATGGTGATGTCGCCGTATTCGTTGACGGTCGACAGCGGCAGCGTCTCCGAACTCAGCGACACGAACAGCACGGGGAAGTCGGCGGGGTTCACCTTCCGGAAGCTCGGCGGAACGAGCATTTCGACCGGCAGGCGGCGCTGCGCGATGGTCAGCGCGGTCTGCACGTCGAGGGCCGCGCCGTCGATGTTTCGGTTGAGGTCGAACTGAATGATGATCGAGGTCGTGCCCTGCGACGAGGAGGACGACATCGAGGAGATGCCTGCGACGGTCGAGAGCTGGCGCTCGATCGGCCCCGCGACGGAGGCCGCCATCGTGTCGGCGCTTGCACCGGGCAGCGTCGCCGTCACCTGAATGGTCGGGAAATCAACCTTCGGCAGCGCGGAAACCGGCAGCAGCCGAAATCCGAACACGCCGAACGCAATGATCGACGCCGTCATCAGCGTCGTCATCACCGGTCTGCGGATACAAAGCTCCGACAGATTCATGCGCGAGTGTCCCGATCCGCCGTTCGCTTTGCTTTGCAGCGCCTTCCGCAGCGAACGGCGGATCGGAAGGACACTCGAAATCT
Source organism: Afipia sp. GW821-FHT04G03 (assembly GCF_059419985.1). Lineage (NCBI taxonomy): Bacteria > Pseudomonadati > Pseudomonadota > Alphaproteobacteria > Hyphomicrobiales > Nitrobacteraceae > Afipia > Afipia sp. GW821-FHT04G03. The sequence continues at coordinate 624,749 of NZ_JBWKSV010000001.1, forward strand.
ATATTTGCTAGTGATCCTTTGATTCTAACATTCGCGAGAATGCCTGCTGAGAAGGGACGCGAATGTTAGAATCGGATCACTAGGCTCCGGCCTTGCGGCTGCGCGGCTCGACGGACGTGCCGTTTGACAGCAGCAATTGCCCATCGACCACAATATCTTCCCCGCCTTCCAGCCCGCTGTCGATCACCGAAGTGCCCTGAAACGTGCGACTGATGGTAACGGGCTGCACCTGTGCCTTGCCATCCTTGACGACGAACACGAAGTTCCCGGTCTGGCTGCGCTGGACGCCGACCGACGGCACGACGACCGCATTTTCGGTGCGAACCGTCAGCGTCGTGTTGACGAGAATGCCGGGCCACAACAGCTCGCTCTCGTTGCCCATGCTGCCACGCACGGTCACCATGCCGGTGGTGGGATCGACCGAGTTCTCGACCATCGCAACAACGCCGGTTTCCGATTTGCCGCTGCCCGGGATCGTGGCCGTCACCGACGACTGCCCGTCCTTCATGGCGTCGCGCAGGTCGCTCAGCACCCGCTGCGGGATCGCGAAGGTCACATAGACCGGCGCCATCTGGTTGATGGTGGCGAGGGCCGAGGTATCGGCCGGCCGGACGAAATTACCGACCTTGACCGAGGCGGCGCTGATGCGGCCGCTGATCGGCGCCTTGATGAGGGTGTAGCTTTTCTGAACCTTCAGATTGTCCAGCAGCGCCTGATTGGCCTGAACGGTCGCCGCGGCATTGTCGAGCGCCGTTTTCGCATTGTCGACATTGACCTGCGTTGTCGCGCCTTTCGTAATCAGCTCACCGAAGCGCTTCACATCGCGCTCGGCGGCGACTAGCTGCGACCGGTCACGCGCAAGATTACCTTCCGCCTGCGCAATCTGCGCATCGATCTGGCGCGCATCGAGCGTGAACAGGAGATCGCCCTCCTTCACTCGCGCGCCATCCTGAAAATGAACTTCGACGATTGTGGTTTCGAGACGGGATTTCAGCGCCACGCTGGAAATCGGCGTCACCATTCCGATGGAATCGACATCGACCGGGACGGTCTTTTTCTCGGCTTTCGCGAGTTCGACGGATACGGCACGGGCCCGCTGTGGCGCCTTCGCCGTGGTCGCTCCGCTCATCCACATGCCGCGGGTTGTATAGACAGCGACCGCCGCAACGCAGAGGCCTGCAATCAGCAGGCCGCGTCTTTTGAAAGTCTTTTGCGCCATTTCGTCTCGCAGGTGCAGGCCGTCCATCCCGTGGCAAGCCGTCGTTCCCCGCCCCCTTTTTCACTGGTTTTCCAGCGTTATTTGTCATCGGCTTATCACAGCCGCGCCGGTCATGGTATGCCATACACATGAAATATCACCCACGTAGCTAACGGAACCGAGCATGCGGATCGCCACCTGGAACGTTAACTCTGTCCGTCAGCGGCTCGACCACCTGCTGACATGGCTCAAGGAGCGGTCCCCGGACATCGTCTGCCTCCAGGAAATCAAGTGTCAGGACGAGGCGTTTCCGCGCGAGGCCATCGAGGCGCTCGGCTACAACGTCGTCACCCACGGACAGAAGACGTTCAACGGCGTAGCGCTGTTGTCCAAGTATCGGTTCGACGAAACCACGCCGCGTCTGGGCGGCGATCCGGAGGATCTGCACGCCCGTTTCCTCGAGGGCGTGGTGTCTCATTCAGGCGGAACGCTGCGCATTGCCTGTCTCTACCTGCCCAACGGAAACCCGCCGGAAACAGAAAAATATCCATATAAAATCAAATGGATGGAGCGACTTCTTGAGTATTCGAAAGAGCGCATGAAGGGCGAGCAACCGCTGGTGCTGGCGGGGGACTTCAACGTCATTCCGACGGCGGACGACGTCTACAATCCGGCCGCCTGGGCGGGCGATGCGCTGTTCCTGCCGAAAACCCGAGAGCGCTTCCGCGCCCTGCTCAACCTCGGCCTGACCGATGCGCTCCGCGCGGTGTCCGATCAGCCCGGCCAATACACGTTCTGGGATTATCAGGCCGGCGCATGGCCGAAGAACAACGGCATCCGCATCGACCACCTGCTGCTCTCGCCGCAGGCCAGCGACCGGCTGCGCGATGCCGGCATCGACCGTCACGTCAGGGGCTGGGAAAAGGCGTCGGATCACGTTCCGGTCTGGATCGATCTGGATCTGAACTGAACGCAACGGCCATCAAGACGTCATCAAGCCAGCGAAGATTGCATCGACTTAACGAAGGTTGCCGCCTCAGGAGAAGCAGTCATGCCGGGTACCGTTCGATTGCACCGCGTTCTGCCAACGAAGCCCGACAAGGTCTATCGCGCCTTCATCGAGGCGGACGCCATGGCGAAGTGGCTCCCGCCCAACGGCTTTACCTGCACCGTCGATCATTTCGACGCAAAGGTCGGCGGCACCTTCAGGATGTCATTCCGCAATTTCACCACGGGCATGAGCCATTCGTTCGGCGGAGAATATCTGGAGCTCGTGCCCGGCAAGCGGGTGCGCTACACGGACAAATTCGACGATCCCAATCTGCCCGGCGAAATGCAGGTGACGGTGGAGATCAAGCAGGTCTCCGTCGGGACCGAAATCAATATCGTGCAGGAAGGCATTCCCGACGCCATTCCAGTGGAGGCCTGCTATCTCGGCTGGCAGGAGTCGTTGAAAAATCTGTCGCGTCTGGTCGAGCCCGAGATCAATCAGTAGCGAAGTGCCGGGCCAATCGAGAGCCCTGCCCACTCAGTCCCGGCGGCCCTGAACCCAGCGCTCGAGCATCTGCAAGGCCATTGCCCGGTCATCCTCGGACGCCTTGGCCATCGCGGTCTTGTAGCTGTCCTTGATCCAGGTCTCGTCCGGCGTGGCGCTGTCCTGCGCCAGCGTCAGCCACATCAGGCCGCGCGCGGCCTGCCGCTGCAGGCGGTCGCCGTTGAACAGCATCTGGCCGAGCAGCGCCTGCGCCTGATGCTGGCCCTTCTGCGCCGAAAGCGCGAGCCAGCGCACGCCGTATTTCGCGTCACGCGGCGCGCCAACGCCGTCGAGGTACATCCGGGCCAGATTGTACTGCGCCTCGGCATTGCCGAAATACGACGCCGCGTAGGCGAACATTTCCCGCGCCCGCTCCGGATCGGCTTTCACCTGACTGTTCGGAATGCCGGACACGAAGTAGCGGCCCAGCGCGACAAACGCATTGGCGACGATGGTGGCCTGAGGCGCCGACGGGCTGTCCTCGGCATGGGCGTTGGCGATCTTGCTGAAATAGTCGTAGGCGCGCAGATCGTCCCGCGCGACGCCGTCGCCCTTGGCGTACATGCGCCCGAGCTTCCACTGCGCCACCGGATGACCGCCTTCGGCGGCATACTGCAAGGCCGTCAAGGCGCTCGCCTGCTGGGGAATTTCACCGGGCGGAACCGGCTTCTTCAAAACCGGAACGCCGGTTGGAGCGGCAACCATCGGCAATGCGGCTTCCTGATTGCCCGGCGCGCTGCCTTCAAAGGCAGCGGCCGGACCCATCGCGAAAATCGCGACGGTCAGGGCAGCAGCAATGCCAATGCGCTCAGATGTCCGCATAACACACTTTCTCACCACCCCCGCCGGGATGGGTCACAGCGCCTTTAACCGCAGGTCCCACCTGCTGGGCATATTTCCAGAGCACGCCGGAGCCGACCGAGGTTTCGCGTGGCTTCCAGGCTTTCCTGCGCTCGGCCAGTTCGGCATCGGTCAGCTTCACATTGAGTGTGCCGTTGACCGCATCGAGTTCGATGATGTCGCCATCACGGATCAGGCCGATGGGACCGCCGACGGCCGCCTCCGGTCCGACATGGCCGACGCAGAAACCGCGGGTGGCGCCCGAAAAACGTCCGTCGGTGATGAGCGCGACCTTGCCGCCCATGCCCTGCCCGGTCAGCGCCGCAGTGGTCTGGAGCATTTCACGCATACCCGGGCCGCCCCTGGGGCCCTCGTAGCGGATCACAATGACGTCGCCTTCCTTGTAGGTCTTCTTGTTCACGGATTCGAACGCGTCTTCTTCGCAATCGAAGCAGCGCGCGGGTCCCGTGAACTTCAGCACCGACATTCCAGCGACTTTCACGATCGCGCCGTCGGGCGCGAGATTGCCCTTCATGCCGACGACGCCACCGGTGACGGTGATCGGATTATCGGCTGAACGAACCACGTCCTGATGCGGATTCCATTTCACGCTCTTGAGGTTCTCGGCGATCGTGCGTCCGGTGACCGTCATGCAGTCGCCGTGCAAGAAACCGTTGTCCAACAGCGTCTTCATCAGCAGTGGTATGCCGCCAGCCTCGAACATATCTTTGGCGACATAACGACCGCCGGGCTTCAAATCCGCGACATACGGTGTCTTTTTGAAGATTTCGGCGACGTCGAACAAATCGAAGTCGATCCCGCATTCGTGAGCCATGGCCGGCAGATGCAGCGCAGCATTCGTTGAGCCGCCCGATGCCGCGACAACCGCCGCGGCGTTTTCCAATGACTTGCGGGTCACGATGTCGCGCGGACGAATGTTCTTGGCGATCAGCTCCATGATCTTTTCGCCGGCGGCCATGCAGAATGCGTCACGGATTTCGTAAGGGGCCGGTGCGCCGGCCGAGTACGGCAGCGCAAGGCCGATGGCTTCGGAGACGGTCGCCATGGTGTTGGCGGTGAACTGTGCGCCACAGGCGCCCGCCGACGGGCACGCCACGCGCTCGATTTCGTCCAGATCCTCGTCCGACATCTCGCCGACCGAATGCTTGCCGACCGCCTCGAACATGTCCTGAACGGTGACCTGCTGGCCGCGGAAATTGCCGGGCAGGATCGAGCCGCCATAGATGAAAATCGACGGCACATTGAGGCGCAGCATGGCCATCATCATGCCGGGCAAGGACTTATCGCAGCCGGCAAGCCCGATCAGGGCGTCATAGGCATGGCCGCGGACGGTCAATTCCACCGAATCCGCGATGGTTTCGCGGGATGGCAGCGACGAGCGCATGCCATCGTGGCCCATGGCGATGCCGTCGGTGACGGTGATGGTGCAGAACTCGCGCGGGGTGCCGTTGGCCGAGGCGACGCCCTTCTTGGCGGCCTGCGCCTGGCGCATCAGGGAAATGTTGCAGGGAGCCGCTTCATTCCAGCAGGACGCCACGCCGACGAACGGCTGGTGGATCTGCTCGGTGGTGAGGCCCATGGCGTAAAGGTAGGAGCGATGCGGCGCGCGCGCGGGCCCCTCCGTGACGTGACGGCTTGGAAGTCTCGCCTTGATGTTGGTCTTTGCGTCCATCGTGAACCCTTACCCGCAGCCACCCGTGACATCCGGAAACCTCCTTATAAAAAGCAGGATTTTCCAATACCTTCGCGAATGCTGTGGCACTTAGCCTACGAAGGAATGATCTCATGGAGGCGTGTGGCTAAATCGCGGCACACGCAAGTGCTTGCTGAGGCGAGGGTTAAATGTTCACCAAGTGTTGTAGCCAAGCCACATTCGTTGCACCGCGGCAACGACGCGGCGCCGATCAGTTCGACAAGTCAGGCTGGATTTAGACGGCTACCTGCCGCGGATCATGCGCCATGCGAACAGCAGGATGACCGCTCCCACCGACGCCGAAATGAGCGTGCGCCAGAAGCCGAATACCTGCACTTGCGCAATCTCGGCCAGCTTCGCGCCGACGAACGCGCCGCAGACGCCGACCAGAATGTTGGTGAAGATGCCGTGATCCGAGGACGTCACGCGTTCGGCGATCCATCCGGCGATGGCGCCGATCAGGAGCATCGTGAAGAAGCCAACGCCCGGCTGGCTCAAAAATGCTTGTGCGTCGTTCACGAAACCCTCCCCGATCAATCCTCAGGGACGGAGTTTAGCGCGGCGCCGCCTCCGCGCGAACGACAATAAAATGAAACCCACATGAAAAAGACCGGCCCCTAGGCCGGCCTTTTTCAGATCGACGGTAAGGACGTCGCTTACGTCTTCTTTTCCATGCCGCCCTTTTTCATCTTGGACTTCGACATCTTCTTTTTCTTCATCTTGTTCATCGAATTCATGCCGGTGTCGGAACCTGCTGTCTGACCGGTCACGTTGGTTTGGTTGCTGGCCGGAGCACCGGGCCGGTCCATCCCGGAGGCCTGGGCGAAAGCGCCACTCACGGACGACAGACCAATCGCAGCAGCACAGATCGAGCTTAGAACAATATTTCGCATCGATACCTCCTGTCGGAACCACCAACCTCAATCCCGGCAAAAGGCAGTTGTTCCCGCCTGTTCGCAAATCTGTGATCGACGCCGCGGCGCCGCGTTGCTCACATGTTGAGGACGCGCCCGTAGGCGTCGAGCACCGCTTCTTTCATGGTTTCCGAGATGGTCGGATGCGGGAAGATGGTGTGGAACAGTTCTTCCTCGGTGGTCTCCAGATTCATCGCGACCACGAACCCCTGAATCAGTTCGGTGACTTCCGATCCGACCATGTGCGCGCCGAGCAACTGGCCCGTCTTCTTGTCGAAGATCACTTTCACCATGCCCTGGTCTTCGCCCTGTGCGATGGCCTTGCCGTTGCCCACAAACGGAAAACGCCCGACGCGGACATCCTTGCCCGCCTCCTTCGCCTTTGCCTCGGTGAGACCGACCGATGCGATCTGCGGGTGGCAATAGGTGCAGCCCGGGATCAGCAGCTTGTCCATCGGATGCGGATGCATTCCCTTGATGGCTTCGACGCAAATGACGCCCTCATGCTCGGCCTTGTGCGCCAGCATCGGCGGACCGGCGACGTCGCCGATGGCATAGATGCCGGGCACGTTGGTCTTGCCGTAACCGTCGATGACGATGCAGCCGCGATCGGTCTTCACACCAAGCTTCTCAAGCCCGAAGCCTTCGATATTGCCGACCACGCCGACCGCGGAAATCACGCGATCGACTTCCATCGTCACCGGCTTGCCCTTGCCGTCGTCGATGGTGGCCACCACGCTGTCGGCCTTCTTGTCGAGCTTGGTGACCTTTGTGTTGGCGAGAACCTTGATGCCCTGCTTCTCGAACTGCTTGCGCGCAAAGCCCGCGATCTCCGCGTCCTCGACCGGCAGGATCTGCGGCAGCACTTCGACCACCGTCACTTCCGCGCCCATGGTGCGATAGAACGACGCGAACTCGATACCGATGGCGCCGGAGCCCACGACCAGCAGCGACTTCGGCATCTTGTCCGGGTTCATCGCCTCGAAGTAGGTCCAGACCAGCTTCTTGTCGGGCTCCAGACCCGGCAGCACGCGCGGACGCGCGCCGGTCGCAACGATGATGTGCTTGGCGGTGTAGGCGCCCTCGCCCAGCGCGCCCTTGGGTGCTGCGGCTTCAGTTTTCTTCACCGTGAACTTGCCGCCGCCATCGAGAGTAGCCTCGCCCCAGATGATCGTGATCTTGTTCTTGTTCATCAGGTATTCGACGCCGCCGTTGAGGCGCTTCACCACGCCGCGCGAGCGCGCAATGACGGCTTTCGGATCGAACGAGACGTTGTCCGCCGACAGGCCGTAATCCTTGGCGTGTTTCATGTAGTGGTAGATTTCCGCCGAGCGCAGCAGCGCCTTGGTCGGAATGCAGCCCCAGTTGTTGCAGATGCCGCCGAGATACGCCTTCTCGACAATGGCGGTCTTGAAACCGAGTTGCGCGGCGCGGATGGCCGTTACATAGCCGCCGGGTCCCGAACCGATCACGACAACGTCAAAAGATGTATCAGCCATAAAGAACTCCATTCGCCCGATAGCGCACTATTGTTGGTAGTAGTCTTGCACTGTTGCCCACGCGACGTCCTGCAGAAACGCCGCGGTTTTATCATCAAGGTCTGCGTGATATTTATTGCCGACCGGCGAGCGCCGATAGACCGAGGCCATCACGACGCAGGCGGCCAGATAGGTGCCTGCCAGACTTGGATGGCTCTTGTCCGGCACATGGAGCGCGAGTTCCGGACGCTGGGTTCGCGCCTGCGCAAATGCCAGACCGGCGGGAATCACGAGCGCGTCGTTCTCGTTGCCCGCAGCCGTGTAAGCATCCGCCAGCTTTTCGATCATGTCGGGCTTGTCGGCATAGGCCCATGTCATGAACAGGATGGGCTGCGCGTTGTGCTTGCGCACGATTGCAACATCTTTCGCGACGGTCTTCGCGAACACCACCTTGCGGTCGATAGCGCACCAGCTGCAGTCCGCCATGATCACGGCGTCGAATTCGTTGCGCCCATGCGACGAAAGAAGCCTGTCTACATCGTGCATGGTCAGCGACGCGCCGCTGATGGTCGCAGAGGTTGCTGTGTATTTGCCGGCGGGGTCGGCACTGCGCAACAGGTTGAGCACATGATCATGCAAACTGTTGTTGTAGTAGAAATAGCTGTTGCCGATGAACAGCACCGACTGGGGTGCGTGGGACAGCTTTACGACCTTCGGACGCGCCAGCGCATTCGCCATGGTGCTCGCGCACAGGATCATGACCGCAACCGCGGATAGCGTCCATCCAGCCGATCCGATGGTCAGGGAGTTCCTCAGCGGACGCCTCCACTGAAAGACGTGTCGGCGACTTTCCCGGGTTCGAGCCAGTTCGCGAAACGCCGGAGCACGGCCCATGGCACAACCAGGGTGAGGACGATGGGAATGGCGATCTGCAGAATTTCCTGAATGTCGGGCTCGCGGATGTCATGAAACTCACGAACCGAGATGTCCGAATACTTCAACATCACGACCAGCAACAGGAACGGCACGAGTGGCACCAGCAGCGCGATATTCAGGGCCTGCGCGCGGCCTTTCCAGAACACGGCGACCGTGAAACAGATCAGCGCAACAGCGCCGAAGATTGGCGTGTAGATAAACCCGATAGCCTTGATCATCGAACAGGACAGTTGCTCGCCGGTGCACGGCCGCAGCAGGTTCGCGGCGAAACCGAAAGCGAATGCGGCCCCCAGACCGAGCGCGCAGGCCAGAGCGATGATCAGAAACCGGCGCATGCGCGCTCCCGGCCTACACGACCATCATCACCGGATTTTCGATCAGCTTCTTGAACGCGGTGATCAGTTCCGCGCCGAGCGCGCCGTCGATAGCGCGGTGATCGCAGGACAGCGTCACGCTCATCATGCTCGCCGCCACGATCTGACCGTTGCGCACGACTGCGCGATCCTCGCTGGTGCCGACGGCAAGGATCGAGGATTGCGGCGGGTTGATCACGGCCGTGAAGTCCTTGATGCCGTACATGCCGAGGTTCGACACCGACGACGTGCCGCCCTGATATTCGTTCGGCTTGAGCTTCTTGCCCTTGGCGCGCGCGGCGAGATCCTTCATCTCGGCGGAGATCGCCGACAGCGTCTTGATCTCGGCCTGCCGGATGATCGGCGTGATCAAGCCGAACGGCAACGCAACCGCGACGCCGATGTCGGAATGCTTGTGACGAAGCATCGCGGCTTCGGTCCACGATACGTTGGCTTCGGGAATTTTCTGCAACGCCAGCGCCATCGCCTTGATGACAAAATCGTTGACCGACAGCTTATAGAGCGGCTTGCCGTCCTTGTCCTTGCCGGCGGCCGCGTTGATGTCCTCGCGCGCGGCATTGAGCTTGCCGAGGTCGCAGTCCACCGTGAGATAGAACGTCGGCATCGAATTCGTCGCAGCGGTAAGGCGCTGCGCGATGGTCCGGCGCATCGAATCGTGCGGGATGCTTTCGTATTTGCCCTCATCATACAGCGCGAGAATCTGCTGATCGGACATCGCGGGAGCAGCGCCCCCTGCGATTGCCGCAGCCGGAGCACCCGCAGCGGCAGGCTTGAGACCCTGTCCGGATTTGGCCTGATCGACGTCGCGCGCGACGACGCGGCCATGCGGACCCGATCCGTTGACGCGCGACACGTCGATGCCGGCTTCCTTGGCAAGGCGACGCGCCAATGGCGACGCGAACACGCGCGCGCCGTTGTTCGATGCAGGTGCCGCGGCGGGCGCTGCTGGTGGAGCGGCTTTCGCAGGTGCCGGCGCGGCAGCTTGTGCAGCGGGCGCGGCGGCAGGCGCTGCGGCTTTCGGAGCCGGTGCGGACGCTTCTGATTTTGCAGGCGGCGCGGACGCAGCCCCTGCTCCCGCAGCTTTCACGTCCTCGCCGTCGCCGGCGAGAACCGCGATGATGTTGTTGACCGGCACGTCCTGCGTGCCTTCCGGCACCAGAATTTTGGCAATCGTGCCTTCATCGACGGCCTCGACTTCCATCGTGGCCTTGTCGGTCTCGATCTCGGCGATCACGTCACCGGACTTGACCTTGTCGCCCTCTTTCTTGAGCCACTTGGACAGGTTGCCCTTTTCCATCGTGGGAGACAGCGCAGGCATCAGAATATTGATCGGCATGATCCTGGTCCTGCTCTCTTAGCGATAACAAACGGCTTTGGCGGCGGCGACGACTTCGGCCACCGTCGGCAATGCAAGCTTTTCAAGGTTGGCCGCGTAAGGCATCGGCACGTCCTTGCCCGATACGCGCGCGACCGGCGCGTCGAGATAATCGAACGCCTGCTCCATGATCCGCGCGGCGATTTCCGCGCCGACGCCGGACTGCTGCCAGCCTTCCTCGACCACGACCGCGCGCGAGGTCTTCTTCACCGAATTGATGATCGTCTCGGTGTCCATCGGGCGCAGCGTGCGCAGGTCAATGACTTCGGCTTCGATGCCTTCCTTGGCGAGTTCGTCGGCGGCACCCAGCGCGTAGGTCATGCCGTTCGACCACGCGATCAGCGTCACGTCCTTGCCGGCACGCACGATGCGCGCCTTGCCGATTGGAATGACGTAATCGTCAAGCTTCGGCACGTCGCCGGTGTGGCCATAGAGAATTTCGTTTTCGAGGAAGATCACCGGGTTGGGATCGCGGATCGCGGCTTTCAAAAGCCCCTTCGCGTCCGCCGCCGAATACGGCGTGACGACCTTGAGGCCGGGAATCTGCGAGTACCACGCCGAATAATCCTGGCTATGCTGTGCAGCGACGCGCGCGGCGGGGCCGTTCGGACCGCGGAATACGATGGAGCAACCCATCTGGCCGCCGGACATATAGAGCGTCTTCGCAGCCGAGTTGATGATCTGGTCGATCGCCTGCATCGCGAAGTTGAACGTCATGAATTCGACGATGGGCTTGAGGCCCGCCATCGCTGCGCCCACGCCGACGCCGGCAAAGCCGTGCTCGGTGATCGGTGTATCGATCACGCGGCGCGCGCCGAACTCCTGCAGCAGTCCCTGCGTGATCTTGTAAGCGCCCTGATACTCGGCGACTTCCTCGCCCATCACGAACACGTCCTCGTCGCGGCGCATTTCCTCGGCCATCGCGTCACGGAGCGCTTCGCGCACCGTCATCTTCACCATCTCGGTGCCGGGCGGCACTTCGGGGTCCGGCTCGACCGGGGCCGCAGGAGCGGCAACCAGAGCAGGCGCGCTGATCTGGGGCTTGCCTTCTCCGACAGGTGAGCGGGACTCTTCAACTTCCTGCTTAACATTAGCTGCAGGTTCAGTGGCCTTAGCCGCAGCGGCTGCAGGGGCCTTACCCAGATCCGCCGCGCTTTCGCCGTCGCTCAGGATGGTCGCGATCGGCGTGTTGACCGCGACGTCGTTGGTGCCTTCGGCGATCAGGATTTTGCCGAGCGTTCCCTCGTCGGTCGCCTCGACTTCCATCGTGGCTTTGTCGGTTTCGATCTCGGCGATGACATCGCCGGACTTGATGGCTTCACCCTCTTTTTTCAGCCACTTGGAAAGGTTGCCCTTCTCCATCGTCGGCGAAAGCGCGGGCATCAGAACTTGAATCGGCATGGTCGCTCCGGACTAACTTGCGCGAACTGCGCGCGCTTATCGGTAAATGTCGGTGTAAAGCTCGGACGCGTCCGGCTCAGGCGCATGCTGGGCGAAATCGGCGGCCTCATTGACGATCTCGCGCACTTCCGCGTCGACCGCCTTCAAGTCCTGTTCGCCGACCTTGAGGTCGAGCAAACGCTGTCTCACCTGCTCGATGGGATCGCTGTCATGGCGGACCTTGTCCACTTCCTCGCGCGTCCGGTACTTCGCAGGGTCGGACATCGAGTGACCGCGATAGCGATAAGTCTGCATCTCCAGGATGTACGGCCCGTTGCCTTCGCGGCACCACTGCACCGCCTTGTCGCCCGCTGCCTTCACCGCCCGGACGTCCATGCCGTCGACCTGTTCGCCCGGAATGTTGAACGACGCGCCGCGCTTGGAGAAATCGGTCTGCGCCGACGAACGGGAAACCGAAGTGCCCATGGCGTAACGGTTGTTCTCGATGACGTAGATCACGGGAAGCTTCCACAGCTCCGCCATGTTGAAGCTCTCGTACACCTGCCCCTGATTGGCAGCGCCGTCGCCGAAATAGGCAATGCTGACATTGTTGTTGCCGCGATAGCGGTTGGCGAAAGCGAGACCGGTGCCGAGCGGAACCTGTGCACCGACGATGCCATGACCGCCGTAGAAGTTCTTCTCCTTGCTGAACATGTGCATGGAGCCGCCCTTGCCCTTGGAATAACCGGCTTCGCGTCCGGTCAACTCCGCCATCACGCCCTTGGGATCCATGCCGCACGCCAGCATATGGCCGTGGTCGCGGTAGCTGGTGATGATCTGGTCGCCTTGCTCAAGGGACATCTGCATGCCGACCACGACCGCTTCCTGGCCGATGTAGAGATGGCAGAAACCGCCGATCGCGCCCATTCCGTAAAGCTGGCCTGCCTTCTCCTCGAAACGGCGGATCAGCATCATGTCGCGAAATGCGCGAAGCTCCTGCTCCTTGGTAAAACTCAGATTGTTGGGATTGCGGGAACCGTTGCCAGCGTCCTTGGCGGCGCTTTTCTTCGAGGCCGGTTCTTTTTGGGGAGCCGAGTCTTTCTGGGAAACCATGTCATGTCCGGATGAGAGAGCGGATGTAACCCTCTCTACTCCAACTCACATCGCCATGAAAGGATTGCGTATGCTGCAAATTCGCGCGCTCATATCGCAATGCAGCGAGCGCAATTTTAGACTCGAAAGCGAACGATTTTTGAAATTTGAAACCTAGTTCTGGCCGATCATCTTCACCAGATCGCGCGGATGCACGTAGTCGAGCTGATAACGCGCACGTTCGTCGAGCATGTCGGGGTCGACCCGATCCGAACGAAGCAGCGCAACGCGCTTTTCGGCGGCGGCGCGCTCGGTTTTGAGTCGGGCCAATTCTGCGGTCAGCAACACAATTTCCTGATCAAGCTCCTGCCGGGCATTCAGACCGTATTTGCCTGTGTAGGCATTGACGCCGAAATAGGCGATCAGCCCCGCCGCGATCGTATAGAGCGCGAGGCCGGTCATGATGGCTTTGAGTCGCGAGCGTGAGACCATGCCGCACGATGCGATAACCCGGTTAATCGAATGCTAAGAACCGGGCTATCCTTATCACCGCACCGTCATTTCTTGATGCGCTCGACCCAGACCGCGAAGGCGTCGATGTAGGCCTTCAGGACCTTCTCCAGCGCTTCCTTGGTCAGGTTGCCCTTGTCGTCGAACGCATCGCCCACCCCGTTCAGATAGATTTCGGGCTGCTGCATGATGGGCCCGGAAATGCCCGGAAGAATGGACTTCAGGTGCATGGCAGCGCCCATGCCGCCGACGGCGCCCGGCGAGTTGCTGATGATGCCAGTCGGCTTGCCGTTGAACGAACTTTTGCCCGGCGGGCGCGAACCGACATCGATCGCGTTCTTCAAAACACCGGATGTCGAGCGGTTGTATTCCGGCGTGACGAACAGCACCGCGTCACATGCCTGGACCTTCTCGCGGAACGCCGTCCAGTCCGCCGGCGGAGTGGCCTCAAGATCCTGATTGTAGAACGACAGACCGTGCAGCGTGACGATCTCAAACTTCAGCGCGGGCGGCGACAGCTTGGCGAGCGCATTCGCGATCTTCAGAGAAAAGGATTCCTTGCGGAGACTGCCGACGATGACGGCAACGGTAGAGGCCATGAGACGATCCTTTCAACTACTGAACACGCGAGAAGCCCGGATTAGCCGCCCGGCCCGAACGATGCAAGTGCATTAAATCTGGCTCACAATTGTGCGATTATCCAAGCACGTCGTCGTTGTGTTGTCCCAATCGCGGCGCGCCGGAATGCGGATGCGGCCGCACGCCGTCGAATGAAATCGGCAAACCCACCACCGGCAGTTCACTGCCCGGCAGGGTGCGCATCAGATCGGACGCCTTGAACTGCTCGGTCTGCTGCAATTCCGCGATGGTGTTGACCGGACTGCACGGCACGCCGAGCGACTGGAACAATGCGATCCACTCCGCGCGCGGTTTTTCCCGCATCACGGGCACGATCAAACCAATCAGCACATCGCGATGGACGAACCGGTCCCTGCCCCGCGCGAATCTGGGGTCCGTCGCCCATTCCGGAAAACCGAGTGCGCCGGCGAGTTTGTGAAACAGCCGGTCATAACCGGCCGCGATCACCAACGGGCGATCTGCGGTATCGAACACCTGATACGGAACGATGGTGGGCGTCGCAGCGCCCGTGCGATTGGAAAGCTCGCCGGTGACATGATAGCTCGCGAGCGACGAATCCACCCACGACGCAGCACTATCGAGCAGCGAGGTATCTATCACGCATCCCTGTCCCGTGACATGGCGCTGCTGAAGGGCCGCGAGTGCGCCGATGACGCACCACTGCGCGGTCGCCTTGTCGTTGATGGCGGGCGCGCAGAACGTCGGCGGGTCTTCGTGGCGGCCGGTCTGCATCATGACGCCGCCGAACGCCTGCAGCAGCGGATCGAACCCCGGCGCTTTCGACAGCGGGCCCTTGGGTCCGAACGCCCAGATCGAGCAATAGATCAGCCGCGGGTTGATCGCGCGCATGTCGTCGGGGCCGATGCCGAGATCCTTCACGACACCCGAACGGAGATTCTGGATCAGGATGTCGGCGTCGCGCACCAGCCCTTTGAGTTTTTCGATATCGGCCGCGCTCTTCATATCGAGCGTCACCGACCGCTTGTTGCGGTTGGTGACGTGGAACATGATCGAGGCCTCCTCAATGAAGGGAGGTCCCCAGCTGCGTGCGTCGTCGCCGCCATCGGGCTTCTCGATCTTGATGACGTCCGCGCCCATGTCGGCCAGAATCGCGCCCGCCAGCGGACCCGCAAGCGCCTGTCCGATTTCGATGACTTTGATTCCGGCGAGCGGACCTTGCATGGCGTCGTTCTCCCGCAACTTGATTTTAGCGGACGCCACTCAAGCGAGTGCGGCCCGCCAAGGCAAGCCGCAAGCCCGATATGAAAACGAAACCCAGCGTTGCGTCGCCGTATCTTCCGGCGCAGCGCTAGTTACGCCAGCGCCCTGAGCGCCGACCTGCCCGCGTAGATCGCCTGTGCGCCCAGTTCCTGCTCGATACGCAACAACTGGTTGTACTTGGCGGTGCGGTCCGAACGGGCCAGCGAGCCCGTCTTGATCTGTCCGCAGTTCGTCGCCACCGCGAGATCGGCGATGGTCGAATCCTCGGTCTCGCCGGAACGATGCGACATCACGGCGGTGTAGGCCGCCTTGTGCGCCATCTCGACCGCCGCAAGCGTTTCGGTGAGCGAGCCGATCTGATTGACCTTGATCAGAATGGAATTGGCGCGGCCGTTCTTGATGCCGTCCGCGAGGCGCGTGACATTGGTCACGAACAGATCGTCGCCGACAAGCTGGCACTTCGAACCGATCAGATCGGTCAGTTCCTTCCAGCCGTCCATGTCGTCTTCGGCCATGCCGTCCTCAATGGAGACGATCGGATAGCGCGACACCAGGTCTGCGAGATACTTGGCCTGCTCCGAGCGCGAGCGGGTCTTGTTTTCGCCCTCGTAAACATAAGAGCCGTTCTTGAAGAACTCGGTGGACGCACAATCGAGCGCCAGCATCACGTCGCTGCCGGCCTTGTAGCCAGCCTTGCCGATTGCGCTCATGACGAAATCGAGCGCCGCGTCCGCCGACGGCAGGTTGGGCGCGAAGCCGCCCTCGTCGCCGACATTGGTGTTGTGACCGGCCTTCTTCAACTCGCCCTTCAGCGTGTGGAAAATTTCCGCGCCACACCGCAATGCCTCGGCGAAATTCTTGGCGCCGACCGGCATCACCATGATTTCCTGGAAGTCGATCGGGTTGTCCGCGTGCATGCCGCCGTTGACGATGTTCATCATCGGCACGGGAAGCGTGCGCGCCGAGGTGCCGCCGACATAGCGGTAGAGCTGCATGCCGAGCGATTCCGCAGCGGCCTTCGCCACCGCCAGCGACACGCCGAGAATGGCGTTGGCGCCAAGGCGGCTCTTGTTCGGGGTTCCGTCCAGTCCGATCATGGTGTCGTCGATCTGGACCTGCTGCTCAGCCTCCATGCCGCCGATGGCGTCGAAGATCTCGCCGTTGACGGCTTCCACCGCCTTCAGCACGCCCTTGCCGAGATAGCGGCCCTTGTCGCCGTCGCGCAGTTCGACAGCCTCATGCGCGCCGGTGGATGCGCCCGACGGCACGGCGGCGCGGCCCAGCGAGCCGTCTTCCAGCACCACATCGACTTCGACGGTCGGGTTGCCACGGCTGTCGAGGATTTCGCGGCCGATAATGTCGACGATTGCGGTCATGTGCGCCCTTTCAGGAGTCAGTTCGGGGATTTGGGGCCGCTTCTACAGGAACGCGCCGCGCTCGAAAAGGCCAAGCCAAGCGCTTGATCTCGTGACGTTTTGATAAAGAACGGCTATCAGACGGCAAACGGAGACAGTCATGTCGAAAAAGCCTCGCGCCCCCAAGGCCGCCGCCCGGTCGCTGCAACTCGGCCATCAGGTCGAACTGCCCGCCTCGCCCGACCAGGCCACGCTCGACCGCGTGCCCAATCCGCATACAGACACGAATTACGTGGCGCGGTTCACGATGCCGGAGTTCACGTCGATCTGCCCGGTCACCGGCCAGCCGGACTTTGCGATCATCGTGATCGATTATGTGCCGAACAAATGGCTCGTGGAGTCGAAGTCGCTCAAGCTCTATCTCAACAGCTTCCGCAACGTCGGCTCGTTCCACGAGGATTGCACGGTGTCCATCGGCAAGCGGCTGACGACGCTGCTGGCGCCGCGCTGGCTGCGAATCGGCGGCTATTTCTACCCGCGCGGCGGCATGCCGATCGACGTGTTCTGGCAGGCCGGAAAACTGCCGACGAACGTGTGGATGCCGGATCAGGGCGTTCCGCCCTATCGCGGCCGAGGCTGATTCATTTGCGCGTGCGCTAGATATCCGCCATTTCCGGCGGCTCGTCGTTGCGCTCGCGGTTCAGCAGACGCGCGGCGACGACACCGAGAATCAAGACCGCCGCGGCGCTCATGGTCAGCGTTGCGAACTTGCCGAAGTGCGACAGCGCAAAGCCGTACATGATCGGGCCGATCGCCTGGCCCATGAAAAAGAAGAACGCATGCAGCGACAGCGCCGACGCGCGCGCTTGCGGCGCGAGATCGCTGGAGAAAACCTGCAACGATCCGTGCAGCGAATAGAACCCCCAGCCCATGATGAGCAGCGAGACCGCCTGCACTTCCCAGCGCGGGCCGAAGGCGACGACAATGAACTGCAATGCGACGACGGCCGCGCCGCCGATCATCAGGCTTTTGACGCCGAGCTTCGGCAACAGCCGCGACACGGTCATGGTGTAGAGCAATCCGCCGACCGCGAACGCTGCGATAACCACGCCGGGGATCGATGCGCGGGTCTCGCCAAGTTCGAACAGGAACGCGGCCACGAACGCGAACAGGCCGAGCACCAGCGCGCCTTCGATAAACACCGCCGCGTAGCAGACGCGTGCATTGGGATTGGTGAAGATGGTGCGATAGCCGTCCTTGAGCGCCGTAAAGCTCATGCCGCCGGACGCGCGCACCACGCCGCCGCGACGAAAGCCCATCGTGACCGCGACAGAGGCCGCCAGCACGATCAATCCGAGCACGATCAGCACGCCGCGCCATCCGACGAAATCCGCGATGATACCTGACGCCGTTGCGCCCAGAAGGTTGCCGGTCATCGCGCCGGCCAGAACGCGGCTGAGCGCCACCTGCCTCTGTGCGGTCGGCACGAGATCGCTGGTCAGACCCATGGCGACGGGAAACGTGCCGCCGGCCGCAAAACCGCACAGGATGCGCGAGAGGAACAGCATCTCGAACGATGTCGCCATCGCGCCCACGATGTTCGCGGCGCCGAGCAGCACGAGACAGACGATCATCAGCTTGGCCTTGCCGAACATATCGGCCACCGCGCCGAGGATCGGCTGCACAAAAGCGAACGACAGGGCGGCGGCGGCGGACAGGCTCGCGGCGGTAGCAGCCGTCACGCCGAAGTCGCCGGAAACCAGCGGCAACACCGGCTCCATCGAGCGCGACGACAATGCCGCCGCGAAGGTGGTGGCCGCAATGACGTTGAGGATCGGCAGCATCGGTCTGGCTGGACGCCGCGTTACGCTCGCGGCCCTTTTTATGTTTTGATTGTTATGATCTGGCGGCCATTACGATTTTGATTTAGCGAGCGCGTCGAACGCCATCAGGTTTTTCACAAGCGCCTCGAAATCCTTCAGCGGCACCATGTTGGGACCGTCCGACGGCGCGTTGTCCGGATCGGGATGGGTTTCGATGAACACGCCCGCGACACCGACGGCCACCGCCGCGCGCGCCAGCACCGGAACGAACTCGCGCTCGCCGCCCGACGATGTGCCCTTGCCGCCCGGCTGCTGCACCGAGTGAGTGGCATCGAAGATCACCGGCGCGCCGGTGGTGCGTGCGAGAATTGGCAACGCGCGCATGTCGGAGACGAGTGTGTTGTAGCCGAACGACGCGCCCCGCTCGGTCACCAGCACGTTGGCATTGCCGCCGCCCGTGATCTTGGCGACGACGTTCGCCATGTCCCAGGGTGCCAGGAACTGACCCTTCTTGACGTTGACGACCTTGCCGGTGGCAGCCGCCGCCAGCAGCAGATCCGTCTGCCGGCACAGAAAGGCAGGAATTTGCAGAACGTCCACCGCCTCCGCGACATGCGCGCACTGGTCAACTTCGTGAACGTCAGTGAGGACCGGCAGCCCGAGCGACGAGCGAATCTCGGCAAAAATCGGCAGCGCCTTCTCGATGCCCAGGCCGCGCGCGGCGGAGGAACTGGTGCGGTTGGCCTTGTCGAACGAGGTCTTGTAGACGAGGCCGATCTTGAGGCGCGCGGCGATCTCCTTCAGCGCGGCGGCGACTTCCAGCCCGTGCGCACGGCTCTCAAGCTGGCACGGCCCGGCAATCACCGCCAGCGGCAGCGCGTTACCGAACCTGACGTTGCCTGCGGAAACCACCGGAGCCGCGGAAATATTGGCGTTCAAAGCATATCCTTTTCAGAAATCGTTTTGACCATGCCGAGCTAGCCGCGGCGGATCAAGTCTGGCCGGTTAAATCTTCTCGGGCGCCTCGAATATCAGGGTTGCGCCAAAGGCGGCCTCGGGCGGCACCACAAGCCGTCCCATCTGCCGGTGCGACGCAATCCCACCGCCATCCAGCGCCCTTTGAACCGCATCGATGTCCGGAACGGCAAGCCGCAATCCATTCAGCGATGCGCCTTCGCCATCGGCCTTCGGCGTGACGCCGAAGCGATCGCGAAATGACACTGCCTCCACAATCTCGACATCACCGCGCGGCGTGCGAGCCGTCACGCCGATCGAGCTTGCGTGCAGGTCGCGAACGCCGGTGACCGCGCTGAGAAAAATATGATGATCGCTCGGATTGTCGGCGACGAGGACCGCGCCGAGCACATCGCTTGCGCCATTGGCGTGCTGTTGCAGTTCCCTTTTGTAGAACATGGCCGGATCGCGGTGCTGGATCGCAAAGAAGCCGGCATGCGGCGACATGTCATCGCGCGCGAACGCCAGTGTGAAGCCCACCGTCACGACCGAGCCATCCGGCAATGTCGCGTCGCGCGTAAACGGCAAAGCCTTCGAGACGCCGATGCCGCGCTGCCTGAAATCGTCCACATCCGCGTTGATGTCGGCGCTCTCGAGCGCGAGCATCGAGAAACCATCACCGCGCGCGATAAAGTCGCGGTTGGCGATGCCGAAGACTTTCGCCAGCCCCTCGGCGTGAGGTTTTTCTCGCAGCTTCTCGGGTTCGCCGACCGTCAGCACCTCGATGAAGAAGCCGGGGAACTGCACGACATGATTGTGCGTGCCCCACGGATGCCTGTTGCGCGCGCTGACCTTGAAGCCGGCGCGGCGATAAAAATCCGCCGCCGCATCGAGATCGCGAACGGCGTGGACGATATGATCGAGACCGCGAGGCATCGGGGACGCGCGCCTTTACTTCACCGATGAAAATGCTGTCGGCGTCAGAAGCTGGCTGACGATGTTCTCGACGATCTGACCGTCCTTTTCGCTTTCCGCGCGCACCGATAGCCAGGCGGGATCGTTCATGAACGCGGTCCATTTCTGCTCGCGTTCAGCCAGCGACTCCCATGCGAGGAAGTACGTCAATTCCTGATTGGACTGGCCGATCACCGTGGTGAAAAAACCGGCCTGACGGATCCCATGCTTTTCCCAGATCTTCAGCGTATGGTTTTCGAAGCGCTTCAGCAAATTTGGAAGCCGCCCCGGCAGACAGCGATAGACACGCATTTCTTGGATCATGGTCATGGCACCTTGTTGTTTGAACCGGCGCGCGAACGGCGACGACTGGTATTATGCAGGCTCTCCCGATCCGGCATATAGTGGCCTGATTGTTTCATTATCAAGCGGCTCCGGACCATAGAACATATGCGGAAGGTTCACATGCGGCCCCTGTTGCTTTGCCAGATCGTTGTGGCGATGACCGTCTCGGGCTTCGCGCACGCGCAATCACCCGGTACACCCGGCGTGGTGACAGGCGGCGCGGCCGGCGTCACGTTCAACGGCAAGCCAGCCGCGCGTCAGGGCGACACGACCAGCGACGGCGGAGTGATCGCGGAAGGGTCCTCAAACGTCTTCATCAACGGCAAGCCGGCCGCCATCTCCAGCGGCAAGACAAGCTGCGGTGGTGTTGTGGTCGGCGGCGGTGGCGGCGTCTTCATCAACGGAAAGCCCGCAGCCCGCACCGGCGATCTAACATCGGGATGCCCGAAGTAAACCGCGTCACCGTCCGGCGTAGCGCTCCGTTGTCAGGTTCAGATCGAACGCTTCTTTCTCGGTAAGCCAACGGATATCCTTGCTCGCCGTCATCGCCTGCATGATCGAGGGGGAAACGCCCATCCGGGTCATGTAGTCGAGGATGATGCCGGTGGTCTGCTGGGTTCGCGCCACGATGTCACTCGCGGACTCCTCGCCCTTCGACGAAGTGCTGGTGAACTGGTGCACGCCGAGCGCGGAACGCGGCATGGCTTCGCGGACTTTGCCGCCCGCAAAAACGAACACGCATGCGCTGGCGCAACGTGAAGGCTGTGGACGGCCGCCGGAATCGACTTTCCCAACCACTGTCGTCAGTTCGCGGGATCGCACCACCGCGCCCATGATGAGCCCCTGATCGAGCGAGCCGCCGGGCGACGACAGGAAGATCGTATCTCCAGCGGTCAGCCTGGCCGCGTCGAGTTGCTCACGAAACCAGCTCGCGGCGCCGGGGCCGATCCGTCCCTCAATGGCGAGCGCCTTGCGGCCGTCTGGCATGGAGACCGCTGACGCCGTCATGCTGGAAGAAACGAAAACGTCCTTCCAGTAGGACCACGCCCCCGGCGATGAGATATCCCGATAGGCGGGAATGAGGACGCCTGCCAGCAGCAGGCCGACGAAGAGAACCGACGCCAGCGTTCCCCCGCCACGCCAGCGGCGCGCGGGCGCCTGTGGCGGCGCCGGCTGCGGATATTGCGGTGGCGGCTGTGATGGCGCGCCCCACGGCGACGGGGTCTCCGTGCGGGCAGGCTTCGCGCGTGCGGCACCTACTTCCGGCACGGAGCCTTTCGCAGATTGTCGGCGTTCGCCTTCAGTCATTCCGCATCCTGAAACACTCCGGCCAGCGCAATGGAGGTGCGGCCAGATACGTCCGGATCAGACCAGCCGGCTCTGGACCATCGCGGCCTGCACGAACGATGCGAACAGCGGGTGCGGTTCGAACGGACGCGATTTCAGTTCGGGATGATACTGCACCCCGATGAACCACGGATGATCCTCGTACTCGACGATCTCCGGCAGGACGCCATCGGGCGACAGGCCCGAGAAGCGCAGGCCATGCTGTTCGAGCCGGTCCTTGTAAGCGGTGTTGACCTCGTAGCGGTGGCGATGGCGCTCTGAAATCTCGGTCGCGCCACCGTAGACCTCCGACACGCGGCTGCCCTTCTTGAGCGTCGCCGGATAGGCGCCGAGACGCATGGTGCCGCCGAGATCGCCCGCCTTGGTGCGCTTCTCGAGTTCGTTGCCGCGCAGCCATTCGGTCATCAGGCCGACCAGCGGTTCTTTCGTCGGACCAAATTCGGTGGAGTTGGCCGCTTCGATACCCGCGAGATTGCGCGCGGCCTCGATCACCGCCATCTGCATCCCGAAGCAGATGCCGAAATACGGAACGTCGCGCTCCCGCGCGAACTGCGCCGCCTTGATCTTGCCTTCCGCGCCACGCTGGCCGAATCCGCCCGGCACCAGAATGCCGTTGACGTGTTCGAGGAACGGCGCGGGATCCTCGTTCTCGAAGACTTCCGACTCGATCCAGTCGAGATTGACCTTCACCTTGTTGGCGATGCCGCCGTGCGACAGCGCTTCAATCAGCGATTTGTAAGCGTCCTTCATGCCGGTGTACTTGCCGACGATGGCGATGGTCACCTGGCCTTCCGGATTGCGGACGCGCTCGTTGATGACATGCCACGAATCCAGCGCGGGCTGCTTCACATCGACGATGCCGAACGCGGCGAGCACTTCGTCGTCGAGGCCCGCGGCGTGATACGCCTCCGGCACGGCATAGATGTTGTCGACGTCGCGCGCCTCGATCACGGCGGTTTCGCGTACATTGCAGAACAGCGCCAGCTTGCGCCGTTCTTCCTTCGGGATTTCCCGATCAGTGCGGCACAGAAGAATATCCGGCTGGATGCCGATGGAGCGCAATTCCTTGACCGAGTGCTGCGTCGGCTTTGTTTTCAGTTCGCCCGCGCTTGGAATGTACGGCAGCAGCGTGAGGTGAATGTAGATCACGTCGCCGCGCGGCAGGTCGTTCTTCACCTGACGAATCGCCTCGAAGAACGGCAGGCCTTCGATATCGCCGACGGTGCCGCCGACTTCGCACAGCACGAAGTCGTAGCCGTCATTGCCGTTGAGGATGAAATCCTTGATGGCGTTGGTGACGTGCGGAATGACCTGAATGGTCGCGCCGAGATAATCGCCGCGGCGCTCCTTGGTCAGGATGTCCTGATAGATGCGGCCGGTGGTGATGTTGTCGGCCTTGGTCGCCGGACGCCCCGTGAAGCGTTCGTAGTGACCCAGATCGAGATCCGTCTCCGCGCCGTCATCGGTCACGAACACCTCGCCGTGCTGATACGGCGACATCGTTCCGGGATCGAGGTTGAGATAGGGATCGAGTTTGCGAAGGCGGACCTTGTAGCCTCGTGACTGCAACAGCGCACCGAGTGCGGCTGAAGCCAGACCTTTGCCGAGCGAGGAGACCACGCCGCCGGTGATGAAAATATACCGCGCCATGGGATTTAACCTTTATCTCCGCCGTCGTGATTCGCAAAACTAAACGCACACAAACGCCGGCGAATTGCAGCGCTGTGGACCACTTGGATATGTAAGTTCAGTCAGGGACTTGGAAGGCAACTCTGAGACTTGCAGGCAAGCAACTCGCGCATGACTGCAATTCTTTGTCCCTTATTTCGACTGCGGCGCCTGCGGAGCGGATGGCGCCGCCGGGGCCTTCGGAAGCGAATCCAGCAGACCGCCTGCCGGTGCCGCCGGAGCGCCAGGCTGCGAGATCGGCGCCGGGCTGGTGTTGATGATCGACGCTGGCTTGCGCTCGTAGCTCGCGAGCCACGACAGGAACAGGCTGGTGATGAAGAAGCCCGCGGCCAGAATCGCCGTGGTGCGCGTCAGGAGATTGGTCGTGCCACGGCTCGACATGAAACCGCCGCCACCTCCGCCGCCGACGCCGAGGCCGCCGCCCTCAGAACGCTGAAGCAGCACCACGCCGATCAGGCCGAGAACGAGCATGAGATGGATGACGATAATGACAGTCTGCATCGTGACCTTCCGTCACAAGCCTCTGGCACCGGCAGCCGGGCGCACATGAAGCTTGCGGGGGTTGAAGTTGCGCGGTCTGTACACGATTGCAGGGGTGATTGTCACCCCCGGCGGACCGCGATCAATAACCGTGATTTAGAGACACGCGGCCGCAATCGCAAGGAAATCAACCGCTTTCAGGCTCGCTCCGCCGACCAGCGCGCCGTCGACGTTGGCAACGGCCATCAATTCCGCTGCGTTTGAGGGCTTCACGGAGCCGCCGTAGAGGATTCGCATACCGCTCCCCTCCTGGCTAAAGCGTTCATTGAGTTTAGCCCGGATAAACCCATGAACTTCCTCGATATCCTTGGTTGTCGGGGTGCGGCCTGTGCCGATCGCCCAGACCGGCTCGTAAGCGACGACCAGATTGGCGGCGGTCGCCCCATCCAGCACCGATCCGGCGAGCTGTCGTCCCACCACCTCCAGCGCCTGCCCCGCGTCACGTTCGGCCTGCGTCTCGCCGACGCAGACAATCGCAACCAATTTGGCCCGCCAGGCCGCCTCGGCCTTGGAACGTACCAGCGCATCGCTCTCGCCGTGATCGGCCCGGCGCTCGGAGTGACCGACAATGACCGCGCTCGCGCCCGCATCGGCCAGCATCTCGGCTGAAATATCGCCCGTATGAGCGCCGGAGGCCGCCGGGTGGCAATCCTGCGCGCCGATCGCAACCTTCGATCCGGACACAACGGCGGTGGCGGTGAACAGCAGCGTCGCCGGCGGACAGATCAGGAGATCGGCCCTGCCCTTCAGATCGCCCGCACCCTGCCAGATCGACGCCAGTTCGTTCATTGAGGCTTTCAGGCCGTTCATTTTCCAGTTCCCGGCGATCAGGGGGCGGCGCTTGTCGGTCATGATTGATCTCGCGTGACGGTGGGTTGATTTGCGCTAGCAGAGGCCTTCCGCCGACGCCAGTTCCGCAGGCGGGGTTTCCACACGGCGGCCCCGATGGATAAGGGCTTTTTCCAAAAACCGGTTCCGCTTTCGGGATCATACCGTTAACCGCGCTGAAGCGTCGCCGTCAGCATGGTTGCTAGGGAACCGGCACCCCTTTATATGTCGGCGAAACAACGCGGTAACGCCTCCGGCGAGCCGCCACCCCTCCTCCTGAACATCAAGTTGGTCCCATGCTCCGAGGAATGCGCAAAGCCTCATCGAATTGGCTCGGCAAGACGGTGATGTCCGTCATGTTCGGCGTGCTGATCGTCAGTTTCGGCGTCTGGGGCATTGCCGACATCTTCAAGGGATTCGGACAGTCGTCGCTCGCCAAGATCGGCAGCACCGAAATCACCACTGAACAATTCCGCAATCTGTTCACCGACAAGGTGCAGCAAATCGGACGCCGTTTCGGCCGGCCGCTCACCATGGAGCAGGCGCGCAACTTCGGCCTCGACCGCCAGGTGCTTCAGGAAGTCATCGCCGACGCAGCCCTCGACGAAGACGCCCGCCGCCTGGGCCTTGGACAATCGGACGCCGACGTGGCGCGCATGATTTCCAACGACCCGAATTTCAAGGGCGTCGATGGCAAGTTCGATCAGGAGCGCTTCGTGCAGACTATCCGCCAGTTCGGCTATACCGAGCAGCGCTATGTCTCCGAGCAGCGCCGCCGCCTGCTGCGCAACCAGATCACCAGCACGGTGGTCTCTGGACTTGAGCCGACCAAGACCCAGCTTGACGCACTGGTCCGCTTCCAGAACGAACAGCGCTCGGCCGACTACCTGCGGCTGACCTCGGCTCAGGCCGGCACCATCGCGCCTCCCTCGCCCGAGGCACTGGCCGCCTATTTCGAAGACCGCAAGCAGTTGTTCAGGGCACCGGAGTTTCGCAAGATCGCCGTGCTGACGTTGACGCCGGACGACCTTGCGAAGTGGATCAACGTCAGCGACGACGACGCCAAGAAGATTTTTGAACAGCGCAAAGAGCGTTACGCGACGCCGGAACGCCGGCAGGTGTTCCAGATTCCGTTCCCGAACGCCGACGAGGCGAAAGCCGCGCGCGACCGCATCGCCGCCGGAACGTCGTTCGAGGACATCGCCAAGGAGCGCAATCTCACCCCAAGCGACATCGACCTCGGCAACGTGACACGGGCCGCCATCAGCGATGCCGCGATCGCGGATGCCGCTTTCGGACTCACACCGGACTCCGTCAGTCAGCCGGTCAAGGGCACACTCGTCACCGCGCTGCTGAAGGTCACGAAAGTTGAACCCGGCACCAACCCGACCTATGAAAGCGTCGCAGCCACAATCAAGCGCGAGATCGCGCTGGAGCGCGCGCGGGCGCAGTTGCAGGACCTGCACAACAAGATCGAGGACGAGCGCGGCGGCGGATCGAACATCGCCGAAGCGGCTCAGAAACTCGGGCTCAAGGCCGTCACCATCGAAGCTGTCGACCGCTCCGGCCGCGGGCTCGACGGCAAGCCGGTGACAGGCCTGCCGCAAGGCATCGACATCACGACACCTGCCTTTGCCAGCAACATCGGCGTCGAGAACGAGCCGGTCCAGTACAACGGCGGCGAACTCTGGTTCGACGTCCTCGGCATCACGCCGTCGCGCGACCGGCCGCTCGACGAAGTGAAGGAACAGGTCGAGACGCGCTGGCGCGACGAACAGGTCTCGACCCGTCTTCGCACCAAGGCTGCCGAGATCGTCGAGAAACTGAACAAGGGCGCGGCGTTCGACGCGGAAGCGACTGCCGCCGGCGTGAAGGTCGAAAAGGCCGCCCTCTTCCGGCGCGACGCGGATCCGAAGAATGTCCCCGAACGGCTTGTCGCAGCCGCGTTTCGCACACCGAAGGACGGCGTGGGACAGGTCGAAGGCAGCGGCGCCAGCGAGTGGATCGTGTTCAAGGTCACCGACGTGGTCGTGCCGCCGGTCGATCTCGCATCCGATGACGTGAAGAAGCTGAAGGAAAATCTCCAGCGGGCGGAAATGGAAGAGCAGATCGCCGCCTATGTCGCCAAGCTGGAGGCCGAGATCGGCGTCACGATCAACCAGAACGCGTTTGCAGTCGCGACAGGTGCGGCGGCCGCCGCTCAATAGTAAGCTCATCGGCGAACGTCACATCAGGCAAGCCTCGATTATGGACAATCTGAAAGCGATCATAGGAAAAGCCGCCACCGGCGCGGCCCTGTCGCGCGACGAGGCGGCGACCGCGTTCGACCGCATGATGTCCGGCGAAGCAACGCCGTCGCAGATGGGCGGCCTGCTGATGGCGCTGCGCGTGCGCGGCGAAACCGTCGACGAGATCACCGGTGCGGTCTCCGCCATGCGCGCCAAGATGCTGACCGTGAAAGCGCCGGCCGACGCGGTTGATATCGTCGGCACCGGCGGCGACGGTTCGGGCTCGGTCAATGTCTCGACCTGCGCGTCGTTCATTCTGGCAGGCGCCGGCGTGCCGGTCGCCAAGCACGGCAACCGCGCGCTGTCGTCGAAATCAGGCTCCGCCGATGCGCTGGCCGCACTGGGCGTCAAGATCGACATCACGCCCGCAGAGGTCGGCCGCTGCATCGCCGAGGCGGGAATCGGTTTCATGTTCGCGCCGACGCATCATCCGGCGATGAAGAACGTCGGACCCACGCGCGTCGAACTTGCCACCCGCACCATTTTCAATCTGCTGGGACCGCTCTCCAATCCCGCCGGCGTCAAGCGGCAGATGGTCGGCGTGTTCTCGAAGCAATGGGTTCAGCCGCTCGCGCAGGTGCTGAAAAATCTCGGCGCGGAATCGGTCTGGGTCGTCCACGGCTCGGACGGCCTCGACGAGATCACCCTCACCGGCCCGACCTTTGTCGCAGCCCTCGAGAACGGCAACATCCGCACCTTCGAGGTTGCGCCCGAGGACGGCGGGCTGCCGCACGCCACGGCTGAGGAACTCAGAGGCGGCGACGCCGAAGCCAACGCCAAAGCGCTGCGCGATGTGCTCGAAGGCAAGCCGGGCGCGTATCGCAATGTCGCGCTCCTGAACGCCGCCGCAGCACTCGTGGTCGCAGGCAAGGCAAAGGACCTCAAGGAAGGCGTTGCGCTCGGTACCAAGGCGCTGGACACTGGCGCGGCTCTCGACAGGCTGAAGCGCCTTGTCGCAGTCTCCAATGCTTGAGGAGCAACTGCCCTTGTCCGACATCCTCGACAAGATCGAAACCTACAAGCGCGAGGAAATCGCCGCAGCCAAGCGCGCGCTTCCGCTTGCCGAGATCGAGGCGCGCGCCAAGGCGGCTCCCGCGCCGCGCGGTTTCGTCAACGCCATCCGCGAAAAACATGCGCGCGGCGATTACGCGCTGATCGCGGAGATCAAGAAGGCCTCGCCGTCGAAGGGGCTCATTCGCGCGGATTTCGATCCGCCAGTTCTGGCGAAAGCCTATGAGGCCGGCGGCGCAGCGTGTCTCTCGGTGCTGACCGACACGCCGTCGTTCCAGGGCTCGCTCGCGTTCATGGTCGCAGCACGCGCAGCGGTCTCGCTGCCGGTGCTGCGCAAGGATTTCATGTACGACACCTATCAGGTGGCCGAGGCCCGCGCGCACGGCGCAGACTGCATCCTGATCATCATGGCCGCGCTCGATGATGCAGCGGCGAAGGATATCGAGGACGCGGCCTTCGCCCATGGCATGGACGTGCTGCTCGAAGTTCACAATCGCGAAGAACTCGATCGCGCGCTGACGCTGCGTTCACCCCTGCTCGGCGTCAATAACCGCAACCTGCGCACATTCGAGACGACGCTCGCCACCAGCGAAGAACTCGCGCCGCTGATTCCGAAGGATCGCGTCAGCGTGGGCGAAAGCGGAATCTTCGCGCCGCAGGATCTTGCGCGCCTCGAGAAGGTCGGTATGTCGACCTTCCTCGTCGGCGAAAGCCTGATGCGGCAGGCCGACGTCGCGGCCGCCACCCGCACGCTGCTGGCGCGCGACGGTGCGCAGCGCGCCACCGGGACGCGCTGACGTGGCCAAAAAATCCAGGACAAAGTCAAAGACAAAAGCAGGCTCCGCCCTCACCCACATCGACGCCAAGGGCGAGGCCCGCATGGTGGATGTTTCGGCAAAGCCCGACACCGAGCGCGTGGCGGTGGCCGAGGGCCATGTTGTCATGACCCGCAAGACGCTCGATCTGATCGTGAAGGGCAACGCCACCAAGGGCGACGTGCTCGGCACCGCGCGCGTCGCCGGGATCATGGCGGCGAAGCGCACCTCCGATCTCATTCCGCTTTGTCATCCGCTGGCGCTCTCGAAAGTCACCATCGACATCACGCCCGACACCAAGCTGCCCGGCTGCCGCGTGCGCGCGACGGTGAAGGTCAAGGGCCCCACCGGCGTGGAGATGGAAGCGCTGACCGCCGTGTCGGTGGCATGTCTCACGATCTACGACATGGTGAAGGCCGTCGAGCGCGGCATTCATATCGAAGGCGTTCGCCTCGTCGAGAAAAAGGGCGGCAAGTCCGGCCATTATCTCGCCGACTACTAGTGGTCCGGTTTTAACATTCGCACCCCGTTTCAGCAGGCCTTTATGCGAATGTTAAAACCAAAGGACCACTAGCAAATATAGACTTCGAGTGGAGTTTCGGATTTGACATTCGCTTTGCGTACTCGCTGCGGGGTGGAAGCGAATGTCAAATCCACTCCACTCGTAAGGAGCGTCCCATGGCGCTGATGCCGGTCGCCGAAGCCTATGCCGCCGTCCTCAAGGACGCAGCCGCGCTTCCCGAAGAAATGGCCGCGCTGAACGACGCGTTTCATCGCACGCTGTCCCGTGACATCGCAGCATTGCGCACCCAGCCGCCCGCCGACATGTCGGCGATGGACGGATATGCGGTTCGCGCCGCCGATGCTGTTTCGGGCGCACGCCTGAAAGTCATTGGCGAAGTCGCCGCCGGCCGCCCGTTCAATGCGACCGTCGGCGCGGGACAAGCCGCGCGCATTTTCACCGGCGGCGTGATCCCGGCCGGGACCGACGCCGTCATCATTCAGGAAGACACCGCGCGCGACGGCGACACCGTGATCGTCAACGAGGCCATCGCGGCGGGAAAAAACATCCGGCCGGCGGGCATCGATTTCCGCGAAGGCGAAACAGGGCTGCGGCGGGGATCGCTCCTGACCGACCGCGCGCTTGCGCTGGCCGCGAGCATGAACCATCCGCAACTGCCGGTGCATCGCCGCCCAAGGGTCGCGATCCTCGCGACCGGCGATGAACTGGTCGTGCCGGGCACAAAGCCCGCGCCGGGCCAGATCGTCCACAGCAACGTGTTCGCGCTGTTCGCGCTCGCGCGCAACGAAGGCGCGGACCCCATCGATCTCGGCATCGCGCGCGATACGCTCGAGTCGACAACCGATGCCATCCGGCGCGCGCGCGATCTTGGCGTCGATGTTCTTGTGACCACCGGCGGCGCTTCCGTCGGCGACCACGATCTTGTTCAGACTGCGCTGAAAGCCGAAGGCGTCGACATGGCTTTCTGGAAAATCGCGCTGCGGCCCGGAAAGCCGATGATGCACGGACGGCTCGGGCCGATGCGCGTGCTCGGCCTGCCCGGCAACCCGGTGTCATCCTATGTCTGCGCCTTCCTGTTTCTGGTGCCGCTCATCCGCGCGCTGTCGGGACGAACCCAGGTCGATCATGTCCTGGAGCGGGCCGTGCTGGGGCGCGAGCTGCCAGCCAACGACAAGCGGCAGGATCATCTGCGGGCCCGGCTTGAGACAGGCGCTGAGGGCGTGCCCGTCGCAACCTCGGTAGGCCCTCAGGACAGTTCTCTGGTGGGCAATCTGGCGGCGGCGGATGCGCTTATCGTCCGCCCACCCTTCGCACCAGCGGCCCCTGCCGGCTCGCCCTGCACGATCCTCCGGCTTCCCAACTAAAGCTCCCCGTCGTTGACGTGAAATTAAGGGGTTGCGGAACACATATGGAACAGATAGTGTTCGTTCATGATTTGTTTCGAGTGACTCGCAACTCCTGATTGGCCGTCCAACGGTCCGTATCCAGAGAGGCGCGGCATCGGAGCAAAGGCGATCGGGGACCAGATAGATGCTGACACGCAAACAATACGAGCTTCTGCGCTTCATCAACGAGCGGCTGAAGGAAGCTGGTGTTCCGCCCTCGTTCGACGAAATGAAGGACGCGCTGGACTTGCGCTCCAAGTCCGGCATCCACCGGCTGATCACGGCTCTGGAAGAACGCGGCTTCATCCGCAGGCTCGCCAACCGTGCCCGCGCGATTGAAGTCATCAAACTGCCGGAGCTTGGGAATTCGGGTGCCGGCGGCAACGGCCGTCGCGGATTCACCCCCAGCGTCATCGAGGGCAACCTCGGCAAGGTCCGCAGCAGTAGCTCCGCTGGCCACGAGGACGATACGAACTTCCCCGTCTCCGTGCCGGTCATGGGACGGATCGCGGCCGGTACGCCCATCGAGGCGCTCCAAACCCGCAGCCACACCATCAGCCTGCCGCCCGACATGCTCGGGTCTGGCGAACACTACGCCCTCGAAGTGCGCGGCGATTCCATGATGGAAGCCGGTATTCTCGACGGCGACACCGTGCTGATCCAGCGCAACGACAGCGCCGACACCGGCGACATCGTGGTCGCGCTGATCGACGAGGAAGAAGCCACCCTGAAGCGTTTCCGGCGGCGCGGCGCATCCATTGCGCTTGAGCCTGCCAACTCGGCCTATGAAGTCCGGATCCTGCCGCCCAACCGCGTGCGCATTCAGGGCAAGCTGATCGGCCTGCTCCGGAAGTATTGAGCCTCGAGAATTAATCGTCCGGCTGGAGGTCGCTTTCGGCGGGCGTCGCATCGACAGAGCGCGCCGGGACATTCGGCCGAGACGCCGGAGTCTGTGACTCATCCTCCGCAACTGCCGCAGACCATGGGCGATCGACGTCGCGCGGCCTGATGGCTGTGACGGCATAGCCGTCGGCGGTCTTGCGCAAGGCGAGCGTGCCGCGCCTGCGCAGCGTGTCCTGATCCAGCACCATGGCCGCACAATCAGCGGGCGCCTGCCGCAACGTCACGATCACGGCGGCCCGCGCGCAGTCGTCCGCGAAAGCTCCAGGTTTCAGCGTGAGAGCGATGGTGGCGCCGCCTTCCGCTTGCACCACGCATCCCGCATGGTCGCAGGACACACCATCTATCAGCGACGGATCGGCCGCCGTGCGGGTATCGGCATCGGCGGCCAGCCATTCGCGCGACAGGAAAGCATCCTTGCCGGTGCGCATCAGGCGCAGCCTGCCATCCTTGCCGCGTACCCCGACAGTGTGCCCATCGCCAGCCACGAGAATATCCGGCTGCGGTGTCGTCAGCGC
The DNA here is from genome assembly GCF_059419985.1 of Afipia sp. GW821-FHT04G03. Taxonomy (NCBI): domain Bacteria; kingdom Pseudomonadati; phylum Pseudomonadota; class Alphaproteobacteria; order Hyphomicrobiales; family Nitrobacteraceae; genus Afipia; species Afipia sp. GW821-FHT04G03. Next base: position 657,229 of record NZ_JBWKSV010000001.1, read on the forward strand.
CCACGCCGTTGCGAGCACGATCAGCCCCGCTCCTACCCAGCGCAGCGGCGTCCGCAACAGACCGAGCACGATGATGCCCGCGCTCATCGCGGCCAATGGCCCGGCCCCGAACGCCGCAAGCCGTCCGATGGCGCCGGGCAATGCGGCGACCCATTGCGCCACCGCGATCATCCAGCCGATGCCGACATCCATCAGCCGCCAGAACACGCCGTCGAAGCCGAACGGCATGGCGAGCAGCCCCAGCAATCCGGCCGGCATCACCAGCACCGACACCACCGGCATCGCAGCAAGATTGGCCAGCACGCCGTAAGGCGTCACGCGATGAAAGTGAAACGCCGCATAAGGCATCGTCGCAAATCCCGCGACCAGCGACGCCAGCGCCAGCATCGTGATTTCGCGGCCGCCCCACAACGCGGCGCGCGCCACCTGCGTATTGTCCGGCGACGCGAACAGGTTCGGCATCCCGAGTTGAACCAGCGCTACAAGTCCCAGCGTTGCCGCGAACGACATCTGGAAGCTCGGATGCACCAGCGCCTCCGGCGCGATCAGCAGCACGATCATGGCCGCAACCGCGAGGGTGCGGAACGTGATGGCGCGGCGGTCGACCATCACCGCGATCAGCACCACCGCCGTCATGAAGAACGAGCGTTGGGTCGCGACTTCCGCGCCCGACAACAGCAGATAGAACAACGCCGCGACGAAGGCCGCCGCCGCCGACCATTTCTTGATCGGGAACGTCACCGTTAATCCGGGAAACAGCGCGAGCAGCGCACGCACCGCGAAGAACACGACGCCCGCCACCACCGCCATGTGATAGCCGGAGATCGACAGCACATGGCCAAGCCCGGAGATAAACATGGCGTCATTCACCGGCGTGGAAATCGCGTCGCGGCGTCCGGTGAGCAGCGCCGTTGCAATGGCGCGTGAATCGCCGTTGAGCACACTACGAATCCGCGCGTCGATTGCATCGCGCATCCCCTGCATCGTCGCGGCATAACGTAGATATGTGCCGCCGCTGCGCGGCGCCTCGATGGTCTTGATCGCGCCCATCGCGAATCCGGATGCGCCGATCCCGGCGAAATACATGTCGCGGCCAAAATCGTAACTGCCGGGGCGCAGCGGCGACAGCGGCGGCAGTAGCCGCGCCTTCAGCTCAACAAAACTGCCGACCGCAGGCGCAGTGCCCTTCTTGACCGACAGCCGCACACGTTCGAGTTTGATTTCGCTGCGCGGAGCTTCCATCTCTTCCACGCGCAGCACGAAGCGATCGGTGCGCTCGCGCTCATCGCGGGTTTCGACAAAGCCCTTCATGGTCACGGCGAATATCGGACGCGCCAGCACGCCATGCGCGACCCGGGCGGTCTTGAGCGCGGCCGTCGCGAAGCCCGCCGCGAGCGCGGCCAGCATCACCACCGCCGGAAACATCGGGTGCCTACGCGCGAGGAACGCTGCGATGCAGAGGACGGCCGCAGTCACGGCGGCAACGGACGCAACTGGCTCGCGGTCCACCGCGAAATACGCTGCGATGCCTGTGCCGAACGCGACCGGCACCCAGGGCAACAACCGCCCCGGTCCCGCTTCGGCGCGCAACCAGCTTTTCAGAAGGCCGATCCACGACGACCAGAGACCCGCGCCGCTTTCGGCGGCTGAGCCGGCCTGCGCAGCACCCCGCGGCGGCCAGGTGGTCACCCGGCCTTGTGTGCGCCGCTGATCGTTGTCCCGGCTGGCCATCGCGCCGCCCCGCCCGCGCGTCCCCGCGATCGGATGCTACCTGACGGTGCATCAAAAGGGACAGCGGAACGGATGCAGAATGCGCGACTATATCTTCACGCTTCGGATGCAACCTTGGCCCAGGTGTCGCGCAATCCAACGGTGCGGTTGAACACCAGCTTGCCGGGCGTGGAGTCGCGGTCGCGGCAGAAGTATCCCTGCCGCTCGAACTGCATCGTGCCGGGATCGTTCGCGCCGGCCAGCGACGGTTCGACCATCGCCGTCACGACCTCGAGCGAGTCCGGATTGATCTGTGACGCGAAGTTGGCGGCGTCGGGCTGCTGCGCCGAGAACAGAAGATTGTAGAGCCTCACCTCAGCCGGCACTGCGTCCGACGCGGCGACCCAGTGGATCGTCCCCTTCACCTTGCGGCCGTCGGGCGCGTTGCCGCCCCGGGTTTCTGGGTCGTAGGTGCAGCGCAGTTCGATCACTTCGCCCGCGGCATTCTTGATGACGTCGCGGCAGGTGATGAAATAGCCGTAGCGCAGCCTCACCTCTTTGCCCGGTGCAAGCCGGAAAAACTTTTTTACCGGCGTTTCCATGAAGTCGTCGTGCTCGATGTAAATTTCACGCCCGAACGGAATCTGCCGCGATCCCAATGCCGGCACCTCCGGATGATTGACGGCGTCGAGATGTTCGACCTGCCCCTCCGGATAATTTTCGATCACCACCTTGAGCGGACGCAGCACGGCCATGCGGCGCGGCGCGCTCTTGTTGAGCGTCTCGCGGACCACGAAGTCGAACATGCCGATGTCCACGGTGCTGTTCGCCTTGGCGACACCGATCCGCTTCACGAATTCACGCAGCGCCTCCGCCGGCACGCCACGCCGCTGCAAACCCGCAAGCGTCGGCATGCGCGGATCGTCCCAGCCGGTGACATGCCCGCCACGCACCAGTTCCGTCAGCACGCGCTTGGACAGCAGCGTGTGGGTGACATTGAGACGCGCGAATTCGTACTGCCGCGGGCGCGACGGCACCGGAAGATTCTCGATGAACCAGTCGTAGAGCGGCCGATGATCGGCGAATTCCAGCGTGCAGATCGAATGGGTGACGTGCTCGATGGCGTCGGACTGGCCATGCGCGAAATCGTAGCTCGGATAGATTGTCCACGCCCCCCCGGTGCGCGGATGATGCGCGTGCAGGATGCGATAGAGCACGGGATCGCGCAGGTTGATGTTGCCCGACGTCATGTCGATCTTGGCGCGCAGTACGCGCGCGCCGTTCGGAAATTCGCCGGCGCGCATCCGCGTGAACAGGTCGAGATTTTCCGCAACGCTCCGCTCGCGGAACGGGCTGTTCTGTCCGGGCTCGGTCAGCGTGCCGCGCGTCAGCCGGATTTCCTCCTGCGACTGATCGTCGACATAGGCCTTCCCGGAGCGGATTAAATCCTGCGCCCAGCCAAAAAGCTGCTCGAAATAGTCCGACGCGAAATGCAGGTGCGTGCCCCAGTCGAAGCCGAGCCAGCGCACGTCGCGCTCGATCGCATCGATGTATTCCTGTTCTTCCTTGGTCGGATTGGTGTCGTCGAAGCGCAGGCTGCAATGCCCGCCGAATTCCTCGGCAATTCCGAAGTTCAGGCAGATCGATTTCGCATGGCCGAGATGCAGGTATCCGTTCGGCTCCGGCGGAAAGCGCGTCACCACGCCGGCGTGCTTCCCGGCGGCAAGATCCGCAGCGACAATGTCGCGGATGAAGTCGCCGCCCGCGTCCGAACCCGATTCGTCAGTCATTGAAACCCTTTCAAGTTGGCGTCTATGTGCCAAATCCGGGCGGCCCCGCCAAGGCCAAATGGCGTTCCCGTGACCGGCGGCACCCGGCGAAAGTCCATTTAATTCGTCGCAATTCGCTTTGAGACACTGCGCCGCCGGTGTGATACACGGCCCGCCAACACTTTCCCGAGGCTCCTGAACGCTGCCATGACCAAACCCGTCGTTACCCGCTTTGCGCCCTCACCGACCGGCTTCCTCCATATTGGCGGAGGACGCACCGCGCTGTTCAACTGGCTTTACGCACGCGGACGGGGCGGGAAGATGCTGCTGCGGATCGAGGATACCGACCGCGAGCGCTCCACTGAGCCTGCCATCGCCGCGATCATCGACGGCCTCAAATGGCTCGGCATCACATGGGACGGCGAGACGGTCTTTCAGTTTGCCCGCGCCGCGCGGCACCGCGAAATCGCCGAGCAGTTGCTCGCGGAGGGCAAGGCGTATCATTGCTACGCGACGCCAGAGGAACTCACCCAGATGCGCGAGGCCGCCAAGGCCGAAGGACGCGCCATGCGCTACGACGGGCGCTGGCGCGACCGCGATCCCTCGGAAGCGCCCGCCGGCGTCAAGCCGGTGATCCGGCTGAAAGCGCCGCAGACCGGCGAGACCGTGATCGAGGATCAGGTGCAGGGCCGCGTGGTCTGGCAGAACGAGAACTTCGACGATCTCGTGCTGCTGCGCTCCGACGGCAACCCGACCTATATGCTCGCCGTGGTGGTCGATGATCACGACATGGACGTCACGCATGTCATTCGTGGCGACGACCATCTGATCAATGCCGCCCGCCAGAAGCATATCTACGACGCGCTCGGATGGGACGTGCCTGTCATGTCTCACATTCCGTTGATCCACGGCCCGGACGGCTCGAAGCTTTCCAAGCGTCACGGCGCCCTCGGCGTCGATGCCTATCGCGCCATGGGATACCTGCCCGAGGCGCTGCGGAACTATCTGGTGCGGCTAGGCTGGAGCCACGGCGATCAGGAGATTTTCTCGACCGACGAAATGATCAAGGAGTTCGATCTGCCGGCGATCGGGCGTTCGGCCGCGCGGTTCGATTTCGCCAAGCTCGAAAATCTCAATGGTCACTACATCCGCACGACGGACGACAAGACGCTGCTGGCGAGCTTCGAGGATGTGCTGCAATTCGTGCCCGGCGGGGCGGCGATCAAAGCCAAGCTGAATGACACCACCCGCGCCCAGTTGCTGGCTGCCATGCCGGGCTTGAAGGAGCGCGCCAAGACTCTCCTGGAATTGATCGACAGCTCTCATTTTATCTTTGCCGATCGGCCGCTTGAGCTTGAACCAAAAGCGGCGGCGGTGATGACGCCGGAGACGCGCCAACTGATCGGGAAACTGAAAGCTGCGCTGGAAACAGTCAGCCCGTGGGCAGCCGATACCACCGAAGCCGCCATGCGCAGCTTTGCCGAAGAAAATAATCTCAAACTCGGGGCGGTCGCCCAGCCGTTACGTGTCGCCCTGACCGGCAGGACCACCTCTCCCGGCATATTCGACGTCCTGGCCGTGCTGGGACGGGAAACCTGTCTGGAACGCCTGCAAGATCAGGCCCTCGCATAGCCGGGGCGCATGCAAGGCAGCCCCAACTTTGGGCGGATATTGCCTATCTTGCAGCGCACACTGCAATGAGCTACCCATTTGGGCCACACTTCTGGAACAAAGCGCTTGCGTCCCCATATACATGGCGTTCGTGAGCCTCGCTTGCCCTGCGCAACACTGTCACCGGGGACTTTACGATGGATGCAAAGACGAACACCAAGAAGGCAACGCTGACGGTTGAAGGAAAGACCGTCGATTTCCCCGTCTTGAGCGGCAGCGTGGGGCCCGATGTCATCGACATCAGCAAGCTCTACGCCCAGACCGGCATGTTCACTTACGATCCCGGTTTTACGTCGACGGGCAGTTGCGACTCCAAGATCACCTACATCGATGGCGACGCCGGCATTCTGATGTACCGCGGTTATCCCATCGAGCAGCTCGCCGAAAAAGGCGACTTCCTCGAAACCTGCTATCTGCTGCTCTACGGTGAGCTTCCGACCAAGGCGCAAAAGGAAGACTTCGACTATCGCGTGACGCATCACACGATGGTGCACGAGCAGATGGCCCGCTTCTTCCAGGGCTTCCGCCGCGACGCGCATCCGATGGCCGTTATGGTCGCATCGGTCGGCGCTCTCGCCGCCTTCTATAATGACTCCACCGACATTTCCGATCCCAAGCAGCGCATGATCGCCTCCATGCGCATGATCGCGAAGATCCCGACGCTGGCCGCGATGGCCTTCAAGTACAATGTCGGCCAGCCCTTCGTTTATCCGAAGAACTCGCTCTCCTTCGCCGAGAACTTCCTCAACATGTGCTTCGCCGTGCCGTGCGAGGAGTACAAGATCAATCCGGTGCTGGCCGAAGCGCTGGACAAGATCTTCATCCTGCATGCCGATCACGAGCAGAACGCCTCGACATCGACCGTGCGCATCGCCGGCTCATCAGGCGCCAACCCGTTCGCCTGTATCGCCGCCGGCATCGCCTGCCTGTGGGGACCGGCGCACGGCGGCGCCAACGAAGCGGCATTGCAGATGCTCGCCGACATCGGCAGCGTCGAGAACATTCCGGACTTCATCGCCAAGGTGAAGGACAAGAACAGCAACGTCCGCCTCATGGGCTTCGGTCACCGCGTCTACAAGAACTACGATCCGCGCGCCAAGATCATGCAGCAGATGTGCCACAAGGTGCTGAAGGAGACGGGTCACGCCAACGACCCGCTGCTCCCGATCGCGCTCGAGCTCGAAAAGATCGCACTGAGCGATCCGTACTTCATCGACCGCAAGCTGTACCCGAACGTCGATTTCTATTCAGGCATCACCCTGAAGGCGATGGGCTTCCCCACCTCGATGTTCACCGTGCTGTTCGCGGTTGCCCGCACCGTCGGCTGGATCAGCCAGTGGAGCGAAATGATCCAGGACCCGCAGCAGAAGATCGGCCGTCCGCGCCAGCTTTATTCGGGCGCCACGTCGCGCGACTACGTCGGAATCGACAAGCGCAAGTAAGCGGAACAATTCGCAGAAAAAGGCCGGTGCAAGAAAGCACCGGCCTTTTTGTTTGAAGGCAACTTGGAAAATAGGTGCTTTCGGCTATTTTTGATGCGCTGATCTATTCCGAAAACCGGTTCCCACTTTTCGGGATCATGCGCATTGTGGCGATCACGCCGTCCGCCGCCAGCTCGCTCGGCCGCTTGCCGCCGGTGGACATGATCTCTTCCAGACGCGCGAAAGCATCCACCTGCCGCTGACGCGCGGGCGTATCGGCCAGAATATCGCGCAACGCCGGCGCGAGATTCTCCGCTGTGAAATCCTGTTGCAGGAACTCGGGAATGACATTCTCGCCGAGAATAAGATTGGCCAGGATGATCGACGAGGTCTGGATCACGCGGCGCGCGACGAAGGCCTCGATTTCCGTAACGCGATAGGCCGTCACCATCGGCACGCCGGCGAGCGCCAATTCAAGCGTCACTGTCCCCGACTTCGCCAGAGCCGCGCGCGCGTTGCGGAACGCCGCCCTCTTATCGCTGTCGCTGACCACGATCCTCGCCGGCACCGGCCAGCTTTCGGCAGCCGCACGGACACTGTCCAGCAATCCGGGCGTGGTCGGCAGCACCGGCTCGAAGGTTACGCCCTGCGCGCGCAACAGCCGCAACGTCTCGCCGAAGATCGCCATGTTGCGTCTGATCTCGCTGCGGCGGCTTCCGGGCAACACCACAAGCACCGGCGGCGCCGTGACGCGGCGCGCGAGTTCTTCCGCATTCGGCCGCAGCGCGTCGAGGTCTTCCAGCAGCGGATGGCCGACATAAGAGCACGGCGGGCCGTCGAGCCTGCGGTGAACGTCCTTCTCAAACGGAAGCACCGCGAGAACCCGGTCGACATAGGCGCGCATCTTCTTCGCGCGTCCGCCTCGCCAGACCCATACGGTCGGCGGAACATAGTTCACCACAGGGATCGACGGATCGCGGGCACGAACGCGCCGCGCGACACGATGGGTGAAATCCGGGCTGTCGATCAGCACCAGAACATCGGGATGTTCCTTCAGCACCGCGTCGGTGGCATCGCGAAGACGCTTCAGGATCATCGGCAACTTCTTCGGGATCGAAGCAAAGCCGATGATCGACAGTCCCTGGACTGAAACCAGCGAGTCGAGTCCCTGCTCCGCCATGTGGCGGCCGCCGATTCCGATCAGCCTCACAGCAGGTCCGAGCCGTTCGCGCAACGCGACCATCAGCCCTGCACCGAGCCGGTCGCCGGATTCTTCCGCGGCAATCAGGAATATCGTTCGCGGCGCGTCGGCATGAGCGGCGCTCGAACTCACAGCGGCAATCCCGTGACGAACAGTCCAGCCTGATCGGCCTTTGCGGTCATCACATCGGCTTCGGCGACGAGCGAATGTCCGGCAACGGTGCCTATGCCGGCAAGACCGGCGGCTACAATGCCATCGACAGTCTTCGGGCCGAGTGTCGGCAAGTCGAAGCGCAAGTCCTGACTGATCTTCGGTGTCTTGACCAGGACACCGCGGCCGGCCTTGGCGCGAATTCTTCCCACCTCGCGCAGTCGCGCGACCCGGGCCAGAAGAGCGTCCGTGCCCTCGATGTCTTCGACGGCGACGACATGTCCGTCAATGACGACAACCGCCTGACCGACGTCAAAGGGGCCGAGTGCCCGCAGCAGGTCGCGCCCCTTTGCGATGTCGGCCAGCGCGTCAGCGTCAGGCTCTCGGCGTGTGAGGGTTCCTTCCGGCATCAGCAGTTCGGGCGCGACGTCGCCGATGCCGACAACGCGGAAGCCGTACCGTTCAAAAATGCGGCTCACGCCCGACAGCAGGTGATCGTCACCGCCCCGCAACGCTGCGGCGATCGCGGGTATGGCGCGCACGGTGCCCCAGTCCAGACGAATGTCGGACAGTGCCGGTCGCACCATCCCGCCGAGGAATACGATGTCGCGACAACCTTCGGAACGTATCAGACGGGTCAACCGGCCGACCTGACCGAGCGCAACCCAATGATGCGGAAACTGCGTCACGCGAACCGGATCGCAAAAGCCCCTGACGGCAAATATAAAAGGGGCGATGCCCCGCGCGCGCAGCGCCTCGGCGACCGAGAACGGCAGCACACCGCCTCCAGCAATGATGCCGACTGTCGATGAGATCGCAGAATCTGCCGCCATCAGACCTCGCGGTGCGCGCGTTCACTCGGCTTGTCGGGATTGTTGTGGGCCATGCAAAGTGGCCGTTTCTTGCCGTCATCGATGAATTGCAAAATTTCGGCGATCGCCGGATCTTGGTCCTTCATCTTGCGTCCCGCATCAAGCCGATCTGCGAAGACACCGCCGCCATGAAACAACTGCTGATAGAATTCCCGCACGATCTTCAAACGCGACGCCGTGAAACCCCGGCGCCGCATCCCGATCACGTTCATGCCGACGAGATGCGCAAATTGTCCGCTGACCATTCCGTAAGGGATCACGTCGTGGCGCAAGCCCGACACGCCCGCCACCATCGCCTGCTGTCCTATCCGCACGAACTGATGCGCGGCTGACAGTCCACCGAAATAAACAAAGTCGCCCACCTCGCAATGACCACCCAGCGTCGCGCTGCTCGCGAAGATTACGTCATCGCCCACGATACAGTCGTGGCCGATATGCGCATACGCCATAAAGAAACCGCGCTTCCCGACCCGTGTCTTGCCGCCGCCCTTGATCGTTCCGACATTCATGGTGACGCTTTCACGAATGACGCAGCCGTCACCGATGTCCAGAGTCGTCGGCTCGTCGCGATAGCCCAGATCCTGCGGCGCCGTTCCGAGCGACGTAAAAGGAAACACCGTGCAATCAGCTCCAAGAGTAGTATGGCCAACGATATTGACGTGGCTGTGCAACTTGCAGTTCGCGCCGATCGTCACGTTCGGCCCGACGATGCAATAAGGCCCGATCGAGGCACCGTCACCAATGACGGCTCCGTCCTCTATTCGCGCGGTTGGATCGATCTTGCTCATCAGCCCCTCTGGTCAGCATCGTTCGCACGTCGTGAAACAGCGTGCGGACGGCATGACAATTTTATAACTCAACCCCACCCTTCACTTAGGCGATTGGCGGCACAAATGCGGTCATGAATTGTTACGCATGATGACGTGCGCCGCGTCAGACCGCCGGGATCAGTCCGCCAGCATGGCGCCGACGTCGGCCTGCGCGACGATTTCGCCGTTAACCTTGGCGTCGCCGTGAAACCACCACATGTCCCGCCGCCGCGTGACCAGCTTCATATGATAATGGATGATGTCGCCCGGGCCGGTCGGCTTGCGAAACTTGCACTTGTCGATGGTCAGAAAATACACGGCGGTCGGCCGATCGGTCTCGGTCGACAACATGCCGATCACGCCTGCGGTCTGCGCCATGCCTTCGATCATCAGGACGCCCGGATAGATCGGACGATTGGGAAAATGACCCAGGAATTGCGGTTCGTTGGCTGAGACGTTCTTGATGCCGATCCCGCTGAAATCCTTGCGGATGTCGATCACCCGGTCGATCAGGAGCATGGGATAGCGATGCGGCAGTGTCTTCAGGATCTGCCCGATGTCCACGGCCTCGATGGTGATTGGCGCCTGCTCGTCCATTATGTCTTTTCCTCGTCGCCCGCCCCGGACGGCTTCGATTTCGATTTCGCGCTGCCTTCCCGGCCGAGACGTTCGATCTCAAATAACTCACGAAAGAACTGCTTGATCGGTTTTGCCGGCGAGCCGCCCCAGCGCACGCCCGGAGGCACATCGCCGACCACGCTGCTTCGCGCCGCGATCATGGCTCCGTCTCCGATCGTCGCATGATCACTCACACCGATCCGCGCCCCGAGGACAACCCCGTCGCCGAGCGTGGAGCTGCCCGCGATTCCGCTCTGGCTGACCACAATGCAGTTTCGCCCGATGGTGACGTTGTGGCCGATCTGGACGAGGTTGTCGATCTTGCTGCCCTCGCCGATGACCGTGTCGTTCAGGGCGCCCCGGTCCACAGTCGTGCCGGCGCCGATCTCCACCCCGTTCTGGATGATGACGCGGCCCGCCTGCGGCACCTTCAGATGCCCCTTCGCGCCGGGCATATACCCAAAGCCGTCCTGACCGATCCGGCAGCCCGGATGAATGATGACCTCGTTGCCGATCAGCGCGCACAGCACCGTCGCGTTCGCGCCGATGTTGCAGTCCCGGCCGATCCGGACACCCGCGCCGATCACGGCCCCCGACCCGATCACGGTTCCGGACCCAATTTCGACGTCCGGCCCGATCACCGCCAGCGGGTCGATCACCACCCCATCCTCCAGGTGAGCCGACGGATGCACCACCGCGCCCGCCGCAACGCCGCCATTGTCGAACCACGAGGCGGGCCGCAACGTATCGGGGTATAGCGCCCGCATCGCCGCAACAAACGCCCGGTACGGCTCTGCGACGCGCAGGACGGCCACGTGTAGGGGAACGCTCCCCTCCATGCGCTCATTCACCAAGCACGCGCCTGCGTGCGTCTGTTGGAGTTGGGCCGTGTATTTCCGGCTTTCACAGAATGTGAGGTGGCCGGGCCCCGCGCGATCAAGCGAGGCGGCGCCCGTGACGATCCGGTCTGCGCATGATGGATCGGCAAGCGTGGCCCCCGTCAGGGTGGCCAGATCCGCCAGCGTCACGGGTGACGGGCGTTTAAAGAATGTCCTCTGCGCCATTCCACCCGCCGCGGTCAGGGAAATGCACTTTCCCGCGACTGGAACTCCGGCTCGCTGAGGGAAAATGCCTGCAACAAATAATGCAGCGGATACCGAATGGAGTTTCGGTATCCGCCTTATGCGAAGTGCGAGTCCGATCCGAACTCAGAATGAGGTACCGCCGCCGAACCGGAATTCCTGCACGCGGTCATTCGCACCCTTGGTCAGCGGAACCGCGTAATCGAAGCGCAGCGGACCGAATGGCGACTGCCAGATCAGGCCGACACCGACCGATGAACGCACCACCATGCCGTTGGAAGCAATGTCCATGCACTGGTTCTGGGCATTGATCAAAGGCGTGCTGTTACACGACGCTCCGATAACGCCTGATGTCACTCCCTGATAGTCCCACAGCGAACCGGCGTCGGCGTAAACCGCGCCCTTCATGCCGATTTCCTTGGGCAGGAACCAGAACGGCATCTGCAATTCGGCTGACGCGCCCCAATACTTGGTACCACCAAGTGCGTCCATATAAGTGCCCTGCGTGATATCGCGCGGACCGATACCAACCGGCGCGAAGCCGCGAACGAGATTCGGACCCATCTGGAAGTGATCCAGCATGCGAATGCCGCTGCCCGTGTCGGTCAGCACACCGCCCTGCAGGCGCAGGACGCCGACGATGTCGGACACGACCGGTGTGTACAGCTTAACGTCACCCGTGGTCTTCAGATAGCTGACGTCGCCGCCGACACCGGCGAAATCCTGCGCCAGAGTCGCGAGAAGACCGCTGGTTGGGTTCTTGTTGTCGTCGAGCGTGTTGTAGGCCAGCGTGTATCCGATGGCCGACGTCGTCACCGCGCCGTTGTTAAGCCCCTGCTTCACAGCAACCGAAGCTTCGCCGTCCGCGAAACAGTTATTGCCACCGACCGCAAACGGACCGGGAATAACTCCACCCGGTGGGGAGGCCGCACTGCCACCGGCGTTGAGATAGGCGGGAGTCGGGTAGTACAACGATGATCCGAAGTCGTTGTTACAATTCGTCAGATAATACGGCAGCGTGATCTTCTGCTGCGAGATCGAGTAGCGCAGCTGAAGGTTCAGGTCTTCACGAAGCTGGAAGCCGAGGCGCGGGCTGAAACCGATCGACTGCGAATCGTACGACACGTAGCTCGAGGCGAGCTGCTTGCGCTGATAGAAGTCGAGACCGAGCGCGACGCGATAGCCGAGCAGATACGGCTCGACGACCGACAGCGAGTAACCCTGCACGCGCTGGCCGTACTGAACGGCTGCCTTCGCGTACAGACCGCGTCCCAGCAGGTTTCGTTCCGAGATGCTGACTTCGCCAAGCAGGCCGTCCGCGGTCGAGTAACCGCCGGACACGGAGAAGTCGCCGGTCGACTTCTCTTCGAGATCGACGTTCAGAACGACGCGGTCGCTGGACGATCCGGGTTCGGGAACGATCTTGACGGTCTTGAAGTAGTCGAGATTCTTGAGGCGGCGCTCGGCGCGATCGACCAGCGCGCGGTTGTAGGCGTCACCTTCGGAAATATCGAACTCGCGGCGAATGACGTAGTCGCGGGTTCGCGTGTTTCCGCGAACATTGATTCGCTCGATGTAAGTGCGCGGGCCCTCATCGATGGCGAACACAATTGAAACCGTGTGCGCTTCGAAGTTGCGGTCGCCGCGCGGTTTCACCGTCGCGAATGCATAGCCGCGCCGGGACGCCTCGATCGACATCTCCTCGACGGACTTTTCAACGGCCTCGGCGTTGTACACCGAGCCGATGCTCACACGAGACAGCGGGCGGAATGCGTTTCCGTCGAGCGTCGAGATGCTGGATTGGAACTCGACCGAAGCGACACGGTACTGCTGGCCTTCCTCGATCTTGAAGGTCACGAGGAATCCCTTGCGCTCGGGATCATACTCGGTCAGCGCGGCAACGATCTGAATGTCGGCGTAGCCGTTCTTCAGGTAGTAGCGGCGCAAAATATCACGATCGGCCTCGATGCGGTCCGGATCATAGACGTCGTTGCCGCCGAGGAAGCTGAGGAAGTTGCTTTCGCGGGTCTTGATCACGTCCTTCAGGCGATAGGACGAAAACGCCTGGTTGCCGATGAACTCGATCGACTTGACGCCGGTTTTCGCACCCTCGGTGACCTCGAAGACAAGGTCGACGCGGTTGTTCGGCTGCTCGATGATTTTCGGTTCGACCCGGACATCGTAACGGCCGCTGCGGCGATAGATTTCGGTAATGCGTGCGGTGTCGGCCTGAACCATCGCGCGCGACAGCGTTCCGCGGGCCTTCGACTGGACTTCGGCCGAGAGTTGCTCGTCCTTGACCTTCTTGTTGCCTTCGAAAGCGACGCGCCCGATGACGGGGTTTTCGACAACCACGACGACGAGACGTCCGCCGGCGTTGTTGATCCTCACGTCCTGAAACAGGCCGGTTTCGACCAGGGCCTTCAGCCCGTCATCGATACGGGCGCTGTCCAGACGCCCGCCGGGGCCTGGTTTGAAATAGGAGCGGATGGTGTCGGCTTCGATACGGCGATTGCCTTCGACCCCAATGGACGCCGCGGTCTGGGCGGCAGCCTGAGACGACACAAGCGTCGCCGTCGCCACAGCGGCGACCGGCAAAGCAACCATGACCAGGGCAGCGACCAGGCCGCCCCGTAGCACTCGCATTCCAACCATCATGCGCCAGGCGCCCTTGTCATTCCAAAGCCGACCCGTTTCCGGACCGGGAGATTCCCCAATGTTGCACCGCTTGTAGCCAATTTTGCCAAATGGGCAAACGACCTTTCGCGGCGCAATTCCAATTTCCCAACAAGACGTTGCTGTTCGGCCACGCCTGTAAAAAAGCCGCAATCAGGACGCGGCGAGATGCAGGATATCGTTGTAGGTCGCGAAGATCATCAGCATCAGCACCAGAGCCAGCCCGACCCGGAATCCAAGCTCCTGCGACCGCTCCGACAGCGGCTTCCCGCGGATCGCTTCCACGGCGTAGAACAAAAGGTGTCCACCATCGAGAAGCGGCACCGGAAACAGGTTGAGAAGGCCAATGGAGACCGACAGTACCGCAGCCAGGTGAATCAACGCTGAAAGACCGATGGTGGCCACCTGCCCCGAGATCTGGGCGATCCGGATCGGGCCGCCGACCTGGTCCGCATTCTCCCGGCCGGTGAAGATACCGCCGATATAGGAGACCGTCCGGTCCACCACGAACCAGGTCTCCTTGACGCCCAGCCAAACAGCGGTCGCCGGATTCACTGGTTGGGTGATGGTGTCCCCCGGCCCCGATGCGCGGGTGATTCCGAGAACGCCGACACGATGGACGTTGCCGAAGCTGTCCTTGATGTCGCGCTGCTGCGGCGTGCCGGTCAGTTTGATGACCTGATCACCGCGCTTCACCGTGAACACCAGTGGCGTACCCGCCTTGGTGCTGACGATCCGCTGCATCTGGGTGAAGCTTTCGATGGCAGTGCCGTCGATAGCGGCGACGACGTCTCCCGACTTGAACCCGGCCGAAGCGGCGGCGCTGTTTTCCTGAACGGTATCGACGCGCGCGGTCTGGCTCGGCTTGCCGAAGAACGTGAACAGCGCGGCGAAGATGACAATCGCAAGGATAAAGTTCGCGATCGGACCCGCAGCGACAATCGCGGCGCGCGCTCCGACCTTCTTGTGATGGAAACTGACGTTGCGTTCGGCCTCGGTCATCGTCTGGAGCGTGTCGGACGACGGCGTGCTGGCCTCCGACTCGTCACCAAAGAACTTGACGTAACCGCCGAGAGGAATGGCCGACACCTTCCAGCGGGTGCCGTGGCGGTCGTTGAACCCGAACAGTTCCGGGCCGAAACCGAGCGAGAACGTGAGGACCTTTACCCCGCACCAGCGCGCGACAAGGAAATGGCCGAGCTCGTGAAAGAACACGACGATGGTGAGGACAAACAGGAAGGGGATAATGTAGCCGATCAGGCCATGACTCAACGTACTGAAACTATTCAGGAAAAAATCCACAAGCCTATCCCTCACCAGCAAGCCGCATGGCCCCGTCCCCAACCTACTAGGATGCCTTTAAGGCAATTTGAGGCAAGAGGGCGGCAGCACTATTTCGCGCGATATGGTCAACGGAAATCGCGTCATCCGCGCTTGCCAGCGGCGCCAGATTTCCGCTCCGTACCCAGTTGTTCAGCGTCGCCTCGACCAGCTGCGCGATACCGCCGAAGCGGATCTTTTGCGCGACAAATGCCGCCACCGCGACCTCGTTCGCAGCGTTGTACACGGTTGTCGCGCCATTGCCTGTGCGGAGCGCGTCGTAAGCGAGTTTCAACCCCGGGAACCGGGTGTAGTCCGGCGCTTCGAACGTGAGCGAGCCGATCTTGGCAAGGTCCAGCGTCGCGGCGCGGCCGACGATGCGATCGGGCCAGCCGAGGCAATGCGCAATCGGCGTGCGCATGTCGGGGGTGCCGAGTTGCGCCATTACTGAGCGGTCCGAGAATTCCACCATGCCGTGAACGATGGACTGCGGATGCACCAGCACATCGATCTCGTCCGGCGACAGCGCGAACAGATAAGAGGCTTCGATGACCTCGAGGCCCTTGTTCATCATCGACGCGGAATCGATGGTGATTTTCTGCCCCATGGTCCAGTTCGGATGTTTCAGCGCCTGCGCAAGTGTCGCCTGCTCGATGTCGGCGGCTTTCCACGTGCGGAACGGACCGCCGGAGGCTGTGATGATGACGCGCACGAGTTCGTCGCGGTTGCCGGAGGCCAGCGCCTGAAACAGCGCGTTGTGCTCGGAATCCGCCGGCAGGATGCAGGCCCCTGCTTTCAGCGCGCGGTCCATGAAGAAGTCACCGGCACAGACGAGGCATTCCTTGTTGGCGAGCGCGATGGTCGCGCCGCGATCCGCCGCCGCCAGCGCAGGCTTCAGCCCCGCAGCGCCGCTGACCGCCGCCATGACCCAGTCGGCCGGCCGTTCCGCGGCTTCGATAATGGCGCTGTCGCCCGCGCCATGCGCGATGCCCGTTCCGGCCAGCGCGTCGCGCAGTTGACCGAGCAGCGAAGCATCCGCCACCGCCACGTAGCGCGCGTTGAATTCCTTCGCGAGCTTGACCAGCGCGTCTACATTGCTGTTCGCGGTCAGCGCTTCGACCTGATAGCGCTCCGGCGAGGCGCGCAGCAGATCCATCGTGCTGTCGCCGATGGAACCGGTGGCGCCCAGCACCGTCACGCTGCGCAGGGCGGACGCGGCAGGCTTGTCGTTACGCAACGGAACTGCATTCATCTCATCACCAAACCATGAAACCGCGACCGACGCCATCGAGGCCGCCGCGCATAAAGCCAATAACCGCGGCGACAACAATCGCCACAACGAAACCGTCGAGCCGGTCCAGCAATCCGCCGTGACCGGGAATGATCTGGCTCGAATCCTTGACGCCGAACGTGCGCTTGATTGCGGATTCGAACAGGTCGCCGAGTTGCGAAACAACCGACAGCACCGTGCCGAGCAGCAGCAATGGAAGCATCTTGCCGAAACCGAGCAACGCGAAAATAGCAGCGACCGCGAGACTCAGCACCAGTCCGCCGACCGCGCCCGCCCATGTCTTCTTCGGGCTGACGCGCGGCCAGAGCTTCGGTCCACCGATGCCTCGTCCCGCGAAGTAACCGCCGATATCGGTCATCCACACGACCAGCAGCACGAAGATGAGCGCGACAAATCCGAAGTCCGCATCGAGGCGTACCAGAACGGACGCGACAAGCGCCGCCGCCGCATATACCAGTCCGCTCGTGACCCAGAGGCGCCGACCGCGCGCAAGAATTGCCAGCAACACAAGTCCCGCCGCGATGACCGCAAGCGTCACATCAAGGCGTCCGCCCCCGAGAAACGGCCCGGCGATCACGAGCGCGACAATTCCAACCGCCGCGACGATGCGGTTGTGCGACGCGCCGACGACCATCAGCCATTCGAAGTAAAGCAACGCTGCTGCCGCCGTCACAAGGCAGACCCACGGCCAGCCGCCGGCCCACGCAATTGCAATGGTCAGCGGCGCAAGCACAAGCGCCGCGATCACGCGCATAAAGAGATTGCTCGAGCCTTTGACGGAATCCGGTGTGGGGGTCGTATCCGGCGTCACGCCGCTCACGATCCGGTTTTCGCGACCAGGCCGCCGAAACGGCGCTCGCGGGTCGCGTATTCGGCAATCGCGCCTTCCAGCGCGGCCTTGTCGAAGTCCGGCCAATGGACAGGGACGAAAACCAGTTCGCTGTAAGCGGCCTGCCACATCAGAAAATTCGACAGGCGCTGCTCGCCACTGGTGCGAATGATCAGGTCGGGGTCCGGAATATCCGGCGCATCGAGCGCACGGCCGAGAGTTTCGGGCGTGATCGTGGAAGGATCGCGCTTGCCCTCTGCGACTTCTCGCGCGAGCCGTTGCGCGGCGTTGGCGATTTCCTGCCGCGAGCCGTAGTTGAAAGCCACGACCAGCGTGAGGCGGTCGTTGTTTCGCGTGAGTTCTTCGGCTTCGGTCAGGAGCGCACAAATATCGGACTCCAGCCCCTCGCGTTCGCCGATCACGCGAACCCGCACACCGTCGGCATGCAGCGTCGCGAGATCGTTGCGAATAAACCGGCGCAGCAGACCGAACAGATCGCCGATCTCGCTCGCAGGGCGCGACCAGTTCTCCGAGCTGAACGAGAAGATCGTCAGATAGGAGATGCCGAGTTCGCCGGTGGCGCGGACCACCTTGCGCAGCGCCTCGACACCGCGGCGGTGTCCCTCGGCGCGGGGCAATCCCCTCGCCGCCGCCCAGCGTCCGTTGCCGTCCATGATGATCGCGACATGCCGCGGCGCATCGGCACGATCCGATGGCTCTGGCTTTGGCATGGCGCCGTTGGACATTCGCGCGATCTCTTAAACGGTGAGGATTTCTTTTTCCTTGGTGCCGAGCAGCTTGTCGATGTCGGCAATCGCGGCGTCGGTCGCCTTCTGCACGTCGTTCGAAAAACGCTTCTCGTCGTCTTCCGAAATCTGGTGATCCTTTTCGGCTTTTTTCAGCACGTCGAGTCCGTCGCGGCGGACATGACGAACCGCGACGCGCGCGGCTTCGGCATACTTGTGCGCGACTTTCACCAGTTCCTTGCGGCGCTCTTCGTTGAGTTCGGGAATCCGCAGGCGGATGACCTGACCTTCGGTCGCGGGGCTGAGGCCGAGGTTTGAATTGACGATCGCGGTCTCGACGGCCTTCACCATCGATTTGTCCCAGACCTGCACCGACAGGAGGCGCGGCTCGGGCACGCTCACGGTCGCGACCTGATTGAGCGGCATATGGCTGCCATAGGCTTCCACCTGGACGGGTTCGACCATCGAGATCGCAGCACGTCCGGTGCGCAGTCCGCCCAGTTCGTGCCTGAGCGCACTGATCGCGCCTTCCATCCGGCGCTTGAGATCGTTGATATCAAAGTTCGCGGCGGCCATATGATGCTACTCCTTCAAGTCTGACGCGGCCCACTCATCGACCGCACCCTGTATCTTGTTGTTCGAACACGGGCTTTTTCGCTCGCGCCGTCGATGGCTGCGCGGCGTCAGCCGGAAACGATTGTGCCCTTGCCCTTGCCGCTCAGGATGGCGCCGATGGAGCCCGGCTCCGCGATCGAGAACACGATGATAGGCAATGATGTTTCGCGGGCAAGCGCGAAGGCCGTGGCGTCCATCACCTTATAGCCGCCCTCGACCGCCTGCGAATGGCTCAGCCGGTCAAACCGCTTGGCGGATTTGTCCTTCTTCGGGTCGGCGCTGTAGACGCCGTCCACATTGGTGGCCTTGAGTACCGCCTGCGCGCCGATTTCCGATGCGCGAAGGACAGCGGTCGTGTCGGTGGTGAAGTACGGATTGCCCGTGCCGCCGGCGAGCAGCACGATGCGGCCCTCGGCGAGGTATTTGTGGGCTGCGCTGCGCGTAAACAGTTCGCTGATCTGCGGCATGACGAAAGCGCACAGCGAGCGGGCCGACTGGCCCTTGCGCTCGAGCGCGGATTCGAGCGCAAGGCAATTCATAACGGTGGCGAGCATTCCCATCGTGTCGCCGGTGGTGCGGGAGACGCCGCGCGAGGAAACTTCAACGCCGCGAAAAATGTTGCCGCCGCCGACGACCACGGCGATTTCGACGCCAAGCTCGCGCGCCTTGATGATGTCGCTGGCGATGCGGTCGATGGTGGGCTGGTGAATGCCGAAGGACTGGTCGCCGGCGAGATACTCGCCGGAGACCTTGATCACAACACGTCGGTAAGCCGGTTCACCCATGCGATCGCTCACTCTCTCGAATTGAGCGCATTCCGGAGCAAAACGACTTTGCTGAATGCGCTCAGAATCTCGACCGACGCGCGCGGATGTCGTTACCCCTGGCCTGCAGCGGCAGCGACTTCAGCGGCGAAATCGGATTCCTGCTTCTCGATTCCCTCGCCCAGAGCATAGCGCACAAACCCGGTGACCTTGATAGGTCCGCCGACTTTGCCCTCAGCCTCCTTCACGGCCTGCGCCACTGTCTTGGCGCTGTCGTGAATGAAAGCCTGCTCCAGCAGGGTAACTTCCTTGTAGTAGGTCTTGAGGCCCGATTCGACGATCTTCTCGATCATGGCGTCCGGCTTGCCCTGCTGACGGTATTTGTCCGCCATCACGTCCTTCTCGCGGCGCACGGCTTCAGGATCGAGGCTCGCTGCGTCCAGCGCCTGCGGATTCGAAGCAGCGATGTGCATGGCGATCTGGCGGCCGAGGGTCGCGAGTTCGTCCTTCTTGCCGGTCGATTCGAGAGCGACGATCACGCCCATCTTGCCGAGGCCGTCGAGCACCGCGTTGTGGACGTAGCTCGCGATGACGCCGTCCTTGACGGACAGTTCGGCCGCGCGGCGCAGCGTCATATTCTCGCCGATGGTGGCGATCGCATCCTGAATGGCGCGGTCGACCGTGAGGTCGCCGACGGGAGCCGCCTTGATCTTCTCGACGTCGGCGCCCGCCTTGAGCGCAACCTGCCCGATCATCTTGACGAGGCCCTGGAACTGTTCGTTGCGCGCAACGAAGTCGGTCTCGGAATTGACCTCGACGACAACGCCCTTGGTGCCCGCGGTGATGGCCGCGATCAGGCCTTCGGCTGCGACGCGGCCGGCCTTCTTGGCGGCCTTGGATAGACCCTTCTTGCGCAGCCAGTCGATGGCGGCTTCCATGTCGCCGTTGGTCTCGTTGAGCGCCTGCTTGCAGTCCATCATGCCTACGCCGGTCTTCTCGCGCAGATCCTTGACTAATGCTGCTGTGATCGTTGCCATCGTCGGATGTCCTTTGCCTCTGCGGGCCGCGCGGCGCAGCATGTGCTGGCAAGCCGGGTTCGACGCGCAGGATTACATATAAGCTCGCGCGTATTCAGGTCGCACTTGTGCGGAACACGCGCCGTCCGGGGAAAGACGCGGCCGGATCAACCGGCCGCGCGAGAGGTGTGAGGCTTATTCCGCTTCCGCGGTCAGCGCCTTCGACTGGGCGACCCAGCCATCGGCACGTGCCGGAAGACCGACTTCTTCGCCGATCTTGTGGGCGGTATCGTGATCGAGTTCGGCCAGCTGCCAGTAGTGGAAGATGCCGAGATCGTTGAACTTCTTCTCGATCGCGCCCGACACGCCTGTGAGCTTCTTGAGGTCGTCGGCGACGCCGCGCGGACCCGCAAGCCCCTGAAAACCGACAGGTGCTGCTTCAATGGCTTCCGGAACCGGGTTGGCCATCGCGCCGATGTCGATGCCAGAGCCACCCTGTGCACGGGAGATGCCGTCGATCACCGCGCGCGCGATGAGATCGCAATACAGCGAGATCGCGCGGCCGGCGTCGTCGTTGCCGGGAACCACGTAGGTGATGCCCTTCGGATCGCAATTGGTGTCGACGATCGCGGCGACCGGAATGTTGAGGCGCTGGGCCTCCTGGATCGCGATGTCTTCCTTGTTGGTGTCGATCACGAAGATCAGGTCGGGCAAGCCGCCCATGTCCTTGATGCCGCCGAGCGAGCGGTCGAGCTTGTCACGTTCGCGCGTCAGTGTGAGGCGCTCTTTCTTGGTGTACTGCGAGCCTTCACCCGAGCCGAGCATCTCGTCGAGCTGGCGCAGGCGCTTGATCGAGCCGGACACCGTCTTCCAGTTGGTCAGCGTGCCGCCGAGCCAGCGCGAGTTGACGAAGTACTGTGCGGAACGCTTCGCGGCTTCCGCCACGCCGTCCTGTGCCTGACGCTTGGTGCCGACGAACAGCACGCGGCCGCCCTTGGCGACGGTGTCGCTGACAGCCTGCAGCGCGCGATGAAGCAACGGCACGGTCTGCGCGAGGTCGATGATGTGAATGTTGTTACGGGCACCGAAGATGTAATCCGCCATTTTCGGATTCCATCGATGAGACTGGTGACCAAAGTGAACGCCAGCTTCCAATAGCTGACGCATCGAGAATTCAGGTAACGCCATAGTTCTATTCTCCGGTTGGTTCCTCCGGAAGCGTGTGAGCACTACGAACCAACGACAAAAGTCTCGGCCCGGCGTGCCACCGGACGGCCTTTAAGAGCCATGCTTCCGTGTGAGATGCGCGGCTTATACCCACGCGACCATGGTTAAGCAAGCAAATCCGGCCGATTTCACGGCGGAAGTCCCGCCGGTTACGGCGAGACGAAGTGCTCGGTCTGAGCCCTCAACCTGGCGGCTTGCCGGGTCTTGCGGCCGGTGCGGGCCGGGCAGCCGGGGCGGCACGGGGAGCCGGAGCCGGACGCGGGGCCATCTGTGGCCGCGGCGCCATTTGAGGCCTCGGAGCCATCTGAGGCCGGGGCGCCATTTGTGGCCGTGGAGCCATTTGCGGCCGTGGCGCCATCTGGGGCCTCGGAGCCGCCGCCGGGCGCTGGAACTGCGGCCGTTGGATTTGAGGCCTCTGGACCTGTGGCCGGGGGGCTGTCTGGGGCCGGGACGCTGTCGGCGGACGCTGGAATTGCGGCCGGGTCCGGCCCTCCGGCCGCTCAGGGCGGATTTGCGGCCGCGCGGACGGTCCTGACGGCGCGACAGTTCCCGGTCGCTCGGATGGCCGCGCGACATCGGGCCGGGCCGCCGAACCCCGGTCGATCCGTCCCGGACGACCGTCGCGTCCCGGCTGGGGACCGGTCACGCCGGGTGTCGGCAAGGCGTTAGGGCCGCCTGGCCGCGCATTCCTGTCCGGCCGCGCACCGGGACCCGCTCCCGGGGTTTGACCCGGCAGCACGTTGCCGGGGCGAAGGTTGTTACCCGGTCTGGCTGAGTCACCCGGTTGGCCCTGCCCCGGACGACCCGGCCGATCGCGACCCGGAAGCACGCCCGCAGGCGCAGCCACCTTGCCCTGACGGATCAGGTTTGCGCGGCGCGTGGCTGATGGCGGCAGAGCCGGCGCAAACGCGGGACGCGTTGTCGCCGCTATGCCATCACGTCCTCCCGGACGGCGGCCACCGGGTCGCGCCGCGTCGAGCGACGGTGGACGCCGGTTGATGATGTTCTGAATGACGTTCGTGTTGTGAATGTTGGTGAACAGGAAACGGTTGCGCGGCGGCCGCACGTAAATCGGCGCACGGATGTAAATCGGAATCGGAATGAACACCGGCTGCGGCAGATAGTACACATCGTCGTAATAAAGCGGCGGATCGAGCACGATGAAATCATCCGGCGGCGGCGGCAGGAAGAACACCGCGATCGGCGGCGGCGGCGCGAAACCAAACACCGGATCGTCGAACATCAGATAGGGCCGATCGATATATTCGTACTCATATTCCGGCGGCGGCGGCAGGTCATAGGCGTACTCGTCGAACGCCGGCGGCGGCTCGAGCGCAGCAGCGATATTGGCCAGCCTGCGGCGCGCATCGGCGGCGTGCGGGCCTTTCGGATAGCGCTTTAGATAGGACCAGTACGATTGCTGCGTATTTGCGCGGTAGGTCTGCCGCCATGTGATTGCTTCGCGGCGCGCGGCAACGATCGCCCTCACCCGCTTCGCCATCGGATCGTCGGGATAGGCCGCAAGAAAGGCCTCGTAGTCCGCAATCGTATCGCGTTCGAGCGCGGCTGTGTAAGCATCCTGCGCGCCGAGATCGCGGATCGGCTTTGAACGCGCGGCGGCGCCTTGATCGGCCTGAAGCGGCGGCGCATCGGGCGCACGCTCGAAGAACATGAACTCGCCTTCGAGCTTCTGCGCATCCCATGGCACCTGCGCGCCCTTGGTCACATCGTTGACGCGTAGCCGCGTACGGTTGAAAACTTCGGGCAGCGAAATGCCGCCGGTGCGGATCATTTCCGCCAGTGCCTGCGCATAAGGACCGTAGTTGCCCGTCGGAGACGGTGCGACCGTTCCGGGTGCCGCGTTGAATGCGATCAGGCTCCTGGGCTCAGGCTCGATCAGCGCAAGACCACCGGCCAGCGGCTGGCCTTCCTTGGCGAACGGATGACTGTAGGCGGCGTCGAGAACGACGACTGTCGCCTTCAGTGGCAGCGCCGACAACTGGCGCATGTAATCGCCGACGCGCAACCCTTCGACCGGCACGTCCGTGTCGCGTGCCATGTTCGCATCGACCGGCGCAAAGTAATTCTCGCCCGCGAGCTGAAGGCCGTAGCCTGCGAGATAGACGACCGCGACGGTGTCCGGTCCGGCCTTCTTCGCCTTGTCGATGAAATCACGGAAGGTCTGGCGCAGCGTCTCGCCGTCGAGATCGCGCGCGCCGACAACGTCGAAGCCTGCCGCCTGCAATGTCTGGGCGATTAGGCCGGCATCATTCGCAGCCGTCGCCAGTGGAGACCCCTGATAGTTGCCGTTGCCGATCACCAGCGCGATGCGATCCTGCTGCTTCGCTTGCGCCGAAGGATTTGGGGTCTGCGCTGCCAATGGCGACGCCACGGCGGCGGCCACCATGAGCACCGCGACCTTCAAGAGCCTGAGAATCCCGCGCATCGAAACAGTCCCTCGTTCAGCCCATCGCACACAGTCAATTCCGTGCCGCATGAACATTGGTTGAACGAAAAACAGTCGAAATAAGGCGATGTGTTCGCCTGCGCAAAATCGTCACACGGTCTGCACGTCCACCACGCCGGAGACAGCCTTGAGCGCGCCGGCAATCTGCGGCGAAACGCGGTACTTGCCCGGCAGTTTCAATTCCACCTCGGTTTCGAGATCGAGCATCATCACCAGCGTGACTTCGCCGTCGCTCGCACCTGCCGATGCCGGCGCCGGTTTGGTTTGCTGGAAGCGGCCTGCACCACCCGCCGGTGCCGCGGCATGGCCCACCAGTCGCTTCTCGATCGATTCGAGCGGCTTGTCGTCGCGCACGAAAATGCGCAGTCCCTTCTGCGTCTTGGCCGCGGCATCGTCGAGCGGTTCGGCGTGCAGCACCCGCGCGCGCACGTCTTCGCCCTGAAGTTCCGCGCCGAGCTGCATGAGAACAGCGGAGCCCGGCTCAAGAACATCGCGATACTGCGCCAGTCCTTCCGAGAAAAGCACCGCTTCAAAATGGCCGGTCGGGTCGGACAATCCGATGATGCCCATCTTGTTGCCGGTTTTCGTGCGGCGCTCCATCCGCGACACCACTGTCGCGGCGACACGCCCTGCCGTCGCGCCCGTTTTGACCGCGCGGGAGAACTCGCTCCATGACTGCACACGCAGACGCTTCAGTACGGTCGCGTAGTCATCCAGCGGATGGCCCGACAGGAAGAAGCCGATGGCGTCGTATTCACGGCGCAGGCGGTCCGCCGGCAGCCATGGTTCCAGATTGGGAAGCACGATGCTCGGCGCATCCGCCGAACCGCCGAACATGTCGTTCTGTCCGCTGGTCGATGCTTCGTGGCCGCGCTGGCACGCCGCGACGATGGCGTCCGCGCCCGCGAACACCCGCGCGCGATTGGCGTCGATGGTGTCGAAGGCGCCTGCCGCCGCGAGACTTTCCACGACACGCTTGTTGATGGCGCGCGGATTCACACGCGCGGCGAAATCGGCCAGCGACGTGAACGCGCCTTCTTTCCGCGCCTCGACGATGAGATCGACAGCATGGCCACCGACGCCCTTCAGCGCGGCGAGCGCGTAATAAATCGTCTTGTCGTTGACTTCGAACGTCGCGCCCGAGCGATTGACCGACGGCGCTTCGACCTTGATGCCGAGCCGTTGCGCTTCCGCGCGGAATTCCGACAGCTTGTCGGTGTTGTTCATGTCCAGCGTCATCGACGCGGCGATGAACTCCACCGGATAATGCGCCTTCATGTAGGCGGTCTGGTACGACACCAGCGCGTAGGCCGCTGCGTGGCTCTTGTTGAAGCCGTAGTCGGCGAACTTCGCGAGCAGCTCGAAGATAACCTCGGCCTGCCCTTTCGGCACGCCGTTCTTGACGGCCCCCGCGACGAAACCGGCGCGCTGCTTGTCCATCTCGGCGCGGATCTTCTTGCCCATCGCGCGGCGCAGCAGGTCGGCGTCGCCGAGCGAGTAGCCCGCCATGACCTGCGCGATCTGCATCACCTGTTCCTGATAGATGACGACGCCGAACGTTTCCTTGAGGATCGGCTCCAGCATCGGATGCAGGTATTCAGGCTCCTCGTCACCGTGCTTGCGCGCACAATAGGTCGGGATGTTCGCCATCGGACCCGGGCGGTACAGCGCGACCAGCGCGATGATGTCCTCGAAACGGTCGGGGCGCATGTCCACCAGCGCGCGCCGCATGCCCTGACTTTCAACCTGGAACACGCCGACCACTTCGCCGCGCGCCAGCATCTCGTAACTCGGCTTGTCGTCGAGCGGCAGCGTCGCGAGATCGACCTCGACCCCGCGCTGCTTCAGGAGCTTCACCGCGACATCGAGCACGGTCAGCGTCTTCAGACCGAGGAAGTCGAACTTCACCAGTCCCGCCGGCTCCACCCACTTCATGTTGAACTGCGTGACCGGCATGTCCGATTTCGGATCGCGGTACATGGGCACGAGTTCAGAGAGTGGCCGGTCGCCGATCACGATGCCGGCGGCGTGGGTCGAGGCATGACGCGTCAGGCCCTCGAGACGCTGCGCGATGTCGAAGGCGCGGGCCACCACCGGATCTTCATCGCGAAACGCCTGCAACTTGGGTTCGCTGGCGATCGCCGCCGACAGCGTCACCGGTGCTGCGGGATTTTGCGGCACCAGCTTGGTGAGCCGGTCCACCTGTCCGTAAGGCATCTGCAGCACGCGGCCGACGTCGCGCAGCACGCCGCGCGCCTGCAGGGTTCCGAACGTGATGATCTGGCCGACCTGTTCGCGGCCGTAGCGGTCCTGCACATAGCGGATCACCTCGCCGCGGCGGTCCTGACAGAAGTCGATGTCGAAGTCCGGCATCGACACGCGCTCGGGATTGAGAAAGCGCTCGAACAGCAGGCCGAAACGGATCGGATCGAGGTCGGTAATCGTCAGCGCGTAGGCCACCAATGAGCCCGCGCCCGAACCACGGCCCGGGCCGACGGGAATCCCCTGAGCTTTCGCCCATTTGATGAAGTCCGACACGATCAGGAAGTAGCCCGAATAATTCATGCGGGTGATGACGTCGATCTCGAACGCCAGACGCGCGCGGTACTCTTCCTCGGACACGCCCTGGGCCAGACCGTGGGTCGCAAGACGTCCCGCCAGTCCTTCCTCGGCCTGACGGCGTAACTCGGCGCCCTCCTCACCTTCCGCATTATCCGAATTGGCACTTCCGACAACCGTGAAGCGCGGCAGGATCGGCTTGCGCGTCTTCGGGCGGAACGCGCAGCGTTTCGCGATTTCGACGGTGGAGGCTAGCGCCTCCGGCAAGTCGGCAAACAGCACGGCCATTTCGGCGCGAGTCTTGAAGCGATGATCAGGGGTCAGCTGGTTGCGGTCGGTCTCCGAGACCAGCCGCCCGCCCGCAATACAAAGCAGCGCGTCGTGCGCTTCGTAATCGTCGGCGGTTGCGAAATACGGCTGGTTGGTCGCGACCAGCGGCAGGTTACGCGCGTAAGCCATGTCGATCAGGACGGATTCGCAGCGGCGCTCGCTCTCAAGTCCATGACGCTGCAATTCAATATAAAGCCGGTCGCCGAACAAGTTCGCCAGCACGTCGCAGCGCGCCTGCGCCAGCGCGGGCTGATCGGCGACGATCGCCTGCGCGATCGGCCCGTCCGGTCCTCCGGTCAGCGCGATGAGGCCGCCGGTCTCGCCTTCCAGCCACTCAACCTTGATGTGAGGCGCCTGATTGACCGGCGTGTCCTGAAACGCGCGGGAGTTCAGTTTCATCAGGCTGCGATAGCCGTCTTCATTGGTCGCGAGCAGGACGATGCGCGCGGGTGCGAGCGCGTTGCGCGCCGTGATGTCCTGATCGCCGAAATCGACCGACACCGCACAGCCGGTAATAGGCTGGATGCCGTAGCCGGCGATCTTCTCGGAAAATTCCAGCCCACCGAACATGTTGTCGTTGTCGGTCAGCGCCAGCGCGGGCTGACGGTCGGCCTTGGCGAGTTCCGCCAATTTGGCGATCGTCATCGAACCTTGCAGCAGCGAATAGGCCGAATGAACGTGCAGATGAACGAATCCGGGATCCGACGCGGACAATTTCGACGGTACGTTTTTGGACATGCTTACCTTGGCAACCTTCGCAAACGCGATTCATCGGTGGATGAACAGCCTGCGATGCAGAGCGACTAGGAAAAGCCGGCGACTCCGGGAGCCGCGACTCAGAGAGACTGATGGTGGTGCCTTGAGCAGTGGGTGTCCACGCGGAACACGCCGACCTGTCGGTCCATCATCCTTATCCCCAGCCTCTCGGCATTCTCGAACATTCCCGAGGATGCGAGCTTTACATCTGAGGAATGACTTGCGCCCAGATCGCGATCATTCCAACGAAAAGCACCAGCGAGGTCAGCGCAGCGGCTTCTTCCACGAACGTCTTCAACATGATCCAACTCCTCATCGGTCTATGAGAACGTAATAAGAACATTGTTCCTTATTTGTTCTCAAAGTCAAGCAGGGACCAACACCGGAAAAGCCGCTGAAACCAACAAAGCTAACGACTCGTAAATTGGCGTCAGGGGCAGCCGTGCGACGCCGTTGCGCGCGAACGTGAGTTGACCACGCAGGCTTGAACCGCTTTGTGTGGGACAAATACCAACGGAGAGTCGGCAGTCAGCCGAACAGGAGATCCCAATGCGAACTTTGATTCTGGCTGCAGCGGCTATCGGCGCCGCCTTGACCTTTCAGCCTTCCGCCGCCGAGGCGCGCAACCTTCCGTTCTGTCTCTTCAGCCCGAACACCTCGGATCGTGGCGATTGCAGCTACTACACCTACGCACAGTGCATGATCACGGCCTCTGGGCAGCGCGCCTACTGCGACCGGAACTATTTCTACCAGGGCGGCTATGACGAGCCGGATGACCGGATTTATTCACGCAGGCGCCGGTCGTACTGATCAATCGGTACTCTAACGGCGCTCACCTAACAGCGTTCAGTCGAGTTCGACGACGTGGCCGTCCTGAAGCGACACACGGCGGTCCATCCGTGCAGCCAGATCCATATTATGCGTCGCGATCAGCATCGCGACGCGCGTCGCCTTCACAAGCTGCGTAAGCGCCTTGAACACATGATCCGCGGTATGCGGATCGAGATTCCCGGTCGGCTCATCGGCGAACAGAACCCGCGGCGCATTGGCGACCGCGCGGGCAATCGCCACGCGCTGCTGCTCGCCCCCTGACAATTCCGCCGGCCGATGCGTTACGCGATCTGCCAGGCCGAGATAGGCCAGGATTTCCTGCGACCGCTTGATGGTTTCCTTCTTCGGCAGGCCGCGGATCATCTGCGGCATCATCACATTCTCAAGCGCGGAGAATTCCGGCAGCAGCCGGTGCGACTGATAGACGAAACCGATGTCGGTGCGGCGGATCTGCGTGCGCTCTGAGTCCGACAATCCGGACGTCGCGGTCCCGCCGACATAGACCTCGCCCTCGTCGGGCTGCTCCAGCAGCCCTGCGATGTGCAGCAGCGTCGATTTTCCCGTACCGGACGGTGCGACCAGCGCGACCGACTGGCCTTCCCACAGCGCCAGACTTGCGCCGTCGAGAATGGTCAGCGTCGCTTCGCCCTGTTTGTACCGCCTGCGGACGTCGTGCAGATACACGACCGGAACGCCATTTTCCCCCTGCTCCATCTGTGCGCTCATTCGTATCTGAGAGCTTCGATGGGATCGAGGCGCGCGGCGCGCCACGACGGATACAGCGTCGCCAGAAACGACAGCGTCAACGCCATGATGACGACTGCCGCGGTTTCCCCGACATCGACCTCAGCCGGGAGCTTGGACAGGAAATACAGTTCCGGCGAGAACAGTTCGGTGTTGGTCATCCACGAAATGAACTGCCGGATCGATTCGATGTTCATGCAGATCAGCAGCCCCAGCAGAAATCCGACGAGAGTCCCGACCACGCCAATGGCCGCGCCGGTGATCAGGAACACCCGCATCACCGAGCCTTGCGACGCGCCCATGGTGCGCAGGATCGCGATGTCGCTGCCCTTGTCCTTCACCAGCATGATGAGGCCGGAGACGATGTTCAGCGCGGCCACCAGCACGATCAGCGTCAGGATCAAGAACATCACGTTGCGCTCGACCTGCAAGGCATTGAAGAACGTGGAATTGCGCTGTCGCCAGTCGACCAGAAAGATCGGCCGCTGCGCCGCTTCGGTCACCGACTTTCGGAAGACGTCGATCTTGTCGGGATTGGTCGTGTAGACCTCGATGGCGGTCACGTCATTGGCGCGGTTGAAATAGGCTTGCGCTTCGACCAGCGGCATGAAGACGAACGAGGCGTCGTACTCGGACATCCCGATCTCGAACACCGCCGCGACCTTGTAGGGCTTGATGCGCGGCGTCGTGCCCATGGGCGTCACCGCGCCGCGCGGCGCCACCAGCGTGATGCTGTCCCCGGCGCGCAGCGACAATTGATCCGCGAGGCGGCGGCCGATCGCGACACCCTGCCCCTCGTCGAAGCCTTCCAGCGTGCCCTGCTTGATGTTCTTGGTGATCGACGTGACGCTGTTGAGGTCCTGAGCCCGGATACCCCGGACGAAAACGCCCGACGCATTGAACGGCGACGACGCCAGCGCCTGTCCGTCCACCACCGGAGCCGCGAGGCGAATCCCGTCGACCCGGCTGATGCGCTCGGCCACTTCCTTCCAGTCCGTCAGCGGCGATTCCAGCGGCTGCACAACCACATGGCCGTTGAGGCCGAGAATCTTGTCGAGCAATTCCTTGCGGAAGCCGTTCATCACGGCCATCACGATAATGAGCGTCGCCACCCCGAGCATGATCCCAAGGAACGAAAATCCGGCAATGACCGAAATGAACCCTTCCTTGCGCCGCGCCCGCAGATAGCGGGACGACAACATCCATTCGAATGGCGCGAAAGGTGGGGTCCGAACTGGCTCGCTCATGTTGGTTCCATGGTTCGGATTTTCACACGAATCGGGCGAATTCTAGTCTCGTGCCGCAGTAACTGCGACACGGCCGGTACATAAATCGGTGTATGACTTAAGGCGCGAAGCGATTGATCGCGTCGTCAAGGCTCATGAACTCACGCGATCCGTCGCTGCGGCGCTTGATTTCGACCTTGCCCTCGGCGAGCCCCTTCGGCCCGATCAAAACCTGCCAGGGAATGCCGATCAGGTCGGCAGTGGCGAATTTACCGCCCGGCCGCTGGTCGGTGTCGTCGTACAGAACATCCACGCCCTTGGCCGTCAGCGCCGCATAGAGCTTCTCGCAGGCCGCGTCGGTATCGCTGCCGCCCTGCTTGAGATTGAGAATGGCGATCCGGAACGGCGCCACCTCTTCCGGCCACTGAATGCCGTTCTCGTCGTGGCAGGCCTCGATGATCGCGCCCACCAGACGCGACACGCCGACGCCGTAAGAGCCGCCATGAACCGGCTTCTCCGCGCCGTCGGGACCGGACACGACCGCTTTCATGATGTCGGAGTATTTGGTGCCGAAGTAGAAAATCTGCCCGACCTCGATACCACGGGTCTGCACCCGCTTGTCGGCCGGCACCTCGCGCTCGTAGCGCGCAGCATCGTGAACGTCCTCGGTGGCGGCGTAGAGATCCGTCCACTGCTTGATGATCGGCGTGAGATCGCCGTTGTAATCCACGCTCGCGTCCGGCACCGGCAGGTCGAGCACGTCCTTGTTGCAGAACACCCCGGACTCGCCGGTCTCCGCCAGCACGATGAACTCGTGGCTGAGATCGCCGCCGATGGGTCCGGTCTCGGCGCGCATCGGGATCGCCTTCAGGCCCATGCGCGCGAAGGTGCGCAGGTAAGCCACGAACATCCTGTTGTAGGATAGCCGCGCCGCCGCCTCGTCGATATCGAACGAATAGGCATCCTTCATCAGGAATTCGCGGCCGCGCATCACGCCGAAACGCGGACGCTGTTCGTCGCGGAATTTCCATTGAATATGATAGAGGTTGAGCGGAAGGCTCCGGTAAGACTTCACGTAAGCCCGGAAGATCTCCGTGATCATTTCCTCGTTGGTCGGCCCGTACAACAGCTCGCGCTTGTGGCGGTCGGCAATGCGCAGCATCTCCGGCCCGTAGGCGTCGTAGCGTCCGCTCTCGCGCCACAGATCGGCGAGTTGCAGCGTCGGCATCAGAAGCTCGATCGCCCCCGCGCGGTCCTGCTCCTCACGCACGATCTTTTCGATCTTTTTCAGCACCCGTAAGCCGAGCGGCAGCCACGCATAGATGCCGGCCGCTTCCTGCCGCATCATGCCGGCGCGCAGCATCAGCCGGTGCGACACGATCTCCGCCTCTTTCGGCGTCTCCTTGAGAATTGGCAGAAAAAAACGCGACAATCGCATGGGATCACTCAGGGTTTTCGATTGGTCAGGGAATCGGCAGCGAAGCCTAGGAACCTTTTCAGTGAAAGCGGATCAAATGGCAAAACACAAGAGGAAGCATGGGTGTGGTTTTTGGGGGATTTGCGGTTCCCTCCACCCATGGTAACAGCCTGATGGGGTTTAAAATGGGTGCAGCACGGATCAGAACGATTGGACGATGGGCTGCGTTTGTCGCAGCCTATGCGCTCGTCTTCAACGTGATGCTGACCAGCGCGCTGCTGGCCAAGGTTTCCCCTCTCAAGCTCGATGCCCTGCACGAACTGTGTCTCAATGGCGCTTCGTCGCCGGCAGATGCAGGCGGCGGTACCGATGACGGCAAGCCGATCATCCGCTGCCCGCTGTGTGTCTCCAGCGCAGCAGCAGTGGCTGACCTGCCGCATACCCCCGCGCTGGCCATCCGTATCGCGTTGCAGGTTTTCTTCGAGCCCGTGCGCCACGATGACGGCATCGCGCGCTTCGCGGTCCTCGATCACCAGCCCCGCGGCCCTCCCCACCTGAGCTGACGACCAGCGCTTCGGCGCATCCGTTCAATCGTCAACGTCACTGGTGGGACTAAGTCCATGTTTTCCGTATCCCTACGGGCGCACAGCATTCTGCTGGCGTCCGCATCCATCGCAGCCGTGATGACTGCCGCGCAATCTCATGCGCAGACCGCGCCGCAAACGCTTCCGACGGTGAACGTCGAAGCCGAGAGACAGGCTCGTCCCGTCACAGATCGAGGAGCACGCCCGACCAATCCTCAACCCGCTGCGGCTTCGACCACACCGGCCGCATCGGGTCCTGCGACGCCCGGACCGCTGGGCGTGAAGACCGCCGAACAGGCGCGTCAGGAGATTCAGCAGACACCCGGCGGAGTCGCGGTCGTGTCAGCGCAGGAGTACCGGAACAACTCCGTCGCCAGCACGATCAAGGATGTTCTGGGATATGTCCCCGGCGTATTCGCACAGCCGAAATGGGGCGACGACACCCGCCTTTCGATTCGCGGATCGAGCCTGTCGCGCAATTTCCATTTGCGCGGCGTGCAGCTCTATATGGACGGCATTCCGATCAACACGTCCGACGGCTACGGCGATTTCCAGGAGATCGACCCGACCGCTTACAAGTATGTCGAGGTCTTCAAGGGCGCGAATGCCCTGCGGTTCGGCGCGAATTCGCTCGGCGGCGCGATCAATTTCGTGACGCCGACCGGCCGCGATGCCGGCGTCAACAGCGCGGGCATCGACATGGGCGCGTTCGGCTATCGCCGCTTTCAGGGCAGCGTCGGCGGCGCCAACGGCCCATGGGATGCGTTCTTCACGGCGTCGAACCAGAGCGCCGAGGGCTTCCGCGATCACAGTTCCGGCCACAGCACCCGCGCCAGCGGCAACATCGGCTATCAGTTCTCGCCGGACTTCGAGACGCGCTTCTACATCAACGCCAACGACATACGGCAACGCATCCCGGGCTCAGTGACCAAAACCTCGGCTTTGACTTCGCCCGAGACAGCCGCTCCCGGAAACCTCACCGGCGACCAGCAGCGCAACATCGACAGCGTGCGCCTCGCCAACAAGACCACAATCCGGTTCGACGCCACCACGGTCGAGTTCGGCGCGTTCGCGGTGGACCGCCACCTGATGCATCCGATCTTCCAGTGGCTCGATTACCAGTACAAAGACTACGGCGGCTTCGCCAAGGCGACCGACGAGCGGCTGATCGGCGGCTTCCGCAATCGCTTCATCGCCGGCGTGAATGTCGTCAACGGCACTATCGACAACCAGCAGTACGCGAACATCGGCGGCTATAAGGGCGCGTTGCTCTCGTCATCGGTCGACAAGTCGAAGAACACATCGGTCTACGTAGAGGATTCGTTTTACTTCCTGCCGAACGTCGCCGCGATCGGCGGCACCCAGTTCCTGTACGCCACGCGCGATCGCACGGCCCGGTTCGGCGCGACATCAAGCGGTTCGACGGAATTCAATCTATGGAGCCCGAAGGCCGGGTTGCTCTGGGACATCGACCCGACATGGCAAGCCTTCGCCAACATCTCGCGCAGCGCCGAGGTGCCGAGTTTTGGTGAAAGTTCGGCCGCGCCCGCGATCCCGTTTAATCTGATCCGGCCGCAGACGGCGACCACCTATGAGGTCGGCACACGTGGACGGCGTCCTGACCTGACCTGGGAGCTCACCGGCTACCGCGCCGAGATCAAGAACGAACTGCAATGCATGTATGGCGCGCCCGGTCAGTGCAACGTGGTCAATGCGGACCGCACGATTCATCAGGGGATCGAAGCGGGACTCGGCGTTGCGGTTTTCAAGAACATCTTCAGCAACATTCCCGGTGCGGACAAGGTGTGGGTCAACCTCGCCTACACCTACAACGACTTCCGCTTCGACAACGATGTGACCTTCGGCAACAACCAGCTTCCCGGCGCGCCGCGTCACTTCCTGCGCGCAGAGTTGCTCTACAAGCACACCAGCGGGTTCTACATCGGGCCGAACATCGAATGGGTGCCGCGGGCCTATTACGTCGACAACGCGAATACGTTCACGTCCGACGCCTACGCCATCTGGGGACTGAAGGCCGGTGTCGATGACGGCAAGTACGCGATCTATCTCGAGGCGCGCAACATCGCGAACACCGCCTACATCGCAAGCTCGAGCATCGCGCGCACGGCAAATGCCGCATCTCCGCTGTTCGAGCCCGGCACAGGGCGCGCGGTCTATGCCGGAATGCGCGTCAAATGGTAGTTCCGCACCTTCCTCGTCCAACCCTCAACCGGGTCTGGTACAAAATGCGAAAATCGCCGGTTTTCAGCATGGTTTTGAGCTATTTGTGCAGTGCCGCAAAAGTAGACATTTAGTGCTGAAAAACGTGACAAGGCAGAATCCTTCGGCTACAAAATCCCGTCAGCGCGATGCGGCTAATCGTCGTATTCCGCTGGTGGTCCAAGTCTCGGGAGGAGCCCCTGGCGCGCACAAGCAGCGTCGCCCCGTTCAATCAAGGATAAATCCAAATTTATCGGGGAAAATAGGGTCGACACGATTTTTGAGCAGGGCTTTGGCCCTGCTCTTTTTTCTTTGAGATGTGTTTCTGCGGATCAGTGTTCGCGCAATGCGCGTGGAAGATTCGCGAACGTGCGCTGCGAGCGACGAGCGCATTATACTGCATGTCGGCTAAAGCACCTCGGCGGCGCGCAGCATCCCGCGTTAGAGCGGAATGCCCATCAGCTTCGTCAAGCGCTCGATGTTGAAATAGCCCGCCTTGAAAGCCGCCATTCCGGCCGCGAAGATCACAGCCGAAATCACGGTGGTCCAGAGCAGCTTGCGCGCCATGCGCGGCACGCTCGGAGCACCGGGATCGGTGCCCGCGATCTCCTCACCGTTTTCCATCTGGCTGCGCACGCCGAACGGCAGGACCGCAAACAGCACGACCCACCACAGCACAAAGTAAATCGCGAACGCGGTTGAGATCGAATAGACCATCAGCGTCTCGAATCCGTTCGTTTCATTTTGCAGCCCTCAGGACTGTTCGATTTCGACGAGCGCACCGGAAAAATCCTTCGGATGCAGGAACAGCACCGGCTTGCCGTGCGCGCCGATCTTCGGATTGCCGTCGCCGAGCACCCGCGCACCTTCCGCGATCAGTTGATCCCGTGCCGCGATGATGTCCGGCACCTCGTAGCAGATATGGTGGATGCCGCCGTCGGCGTTCCGGTCGACGAACTTCGCGATCGGAGAATCCTTGCCCAGCGGCTGGATGAATTCGATCTTGGTATTGGGCAGCGTCGCGAACACCGTGATGACGCCATGCTCGGGCAGCGGCACCGCAGCCGAAATCTCGGCGCCGAACGCCGTGCCGTAGATCTTCGCGGCTTTCTCGGCATCCTTTACCGCGATCGCCACATGATTGAGCCTGCCCAGCATCACTCTCTCCACAACACAACAACCGGGGAAATCAAACCATCAGCACGTGAACATAGCAAAGCGTCTTCTTGCCCCACTGCTCGTTGATCTCGGCGCGCACGGCGCGGCGCACGGATTCGGCAATCGCGTCGGGATCGCGGCGCTTGCCGCGCGGCAGGCTCTCGACCGTAGACACGACAACGTCGAACACGTCGTCCTCGATCACCGCGCCTTCCTTATTCTTTTCCGGAATGCCGACCAGATCAACCTCGGGATCGTCGGCCAGCTCGCCCTTGTCGGTGACGGCGATAGCGACGAAGGCGCAGCCGGCGAACGCCAGCCGCCGCCGCTCGGTGACAGCGCGCGCCTTGTCCGTCTCCAGCAGGTTGCCGTCCTTGAAAATCCGCCCGTTCGGCAGTTCCTCGATGATCGCGGGATCGCCCGGCCCCAGCCGTACCAGATCGCCGTTCTTGCAGATCAGCACCTTCGGCACGCCACAGGCGCGCGCGAGCTTGGCGTGTTCCGACAGATGCAGCGCCTCGCCATGCACCGGGATCAGCAGTTGCGGACGCACCCACGAAATCATGTCGCGCAACTCGTCGCGCCGTGGGTGGCCCGACACGTGGACCATGTGCGTGCGGTCGGTGATGACCTCTACGCCCTGCGTCACGAGGCCGTTGATGATCGCGCCGACGGCTTTCTCGTTGCCGGGAATGGTGCGCGACGAGAAAATCACCGTGTCGCCCTTGTTGAGCGTGACCATCGGATGATCGTCATTGGCGATGCGCGCCAGCGCCGCGCGCGGTTCGCCCTGGCTGCCCGTGCACAGCGCCAGAACCTTGTCGGGCGGAAAATGTCCGTAGAGATCCATGCCGCGAAACGGCTGCACGCCGTCGAGATAACCCGTCTCGCGCGCGACCTGCACCACGCGCTCCATCGCGCGTCCGACCACAACCACCTCGCGGTCGGCGGCCTTCGCCGCATCGGCCACGGCGCGCAGCCGCGCCACGTTGGATGCGAAGGTCGTCACCGCCACGCGCCCGCGCGCGGCTTTCACGAGGTCGGTGATGTTCTTTGCGACTTCCTGCTCGGATGGCGAGCGGCCTTCGCGCACCGCATTGGTCGAATCGCCGACCAGCGCCAGCACGCCCTCATCGCCCAGCTCGCGCAGCCGTTTCTCGTCGGTCGGCTTGCCGATGATCGGCGTCGGATCGATCTTCCAATCGCCGGTATGCAGCACGGTGCCGACCGGCGTCTTGATCGCAAGCGCGTGGGATTCCGGAATCGAATGCGCGACGGGGACGAACTCGACGCTGAACGGGCCGATGTCGATCCGTCCGCCGGACGGCACGACCGTCACCGGAATCTTCGGCGGATTGCGCTCGCTGGCGCATTTGGCTTCGAACAACGAGGCGCTGAACTGGGTCGCGTAGATCGGACATTTCAGTTGCGGCCACAGGTCGATGATGGCGCCGAAATGATCCTCGTGGGCATGGGTCAGCACGAGACCCATCAGGTTTTTGCGCTCTTTCACCAGGAAGCGGATGTCCGGCATGATCACGTCGATGCCCGGCAGATGCTCCTCGTTGCCGAACGAGACGCCGAGATCGACCGCGAGCCAGCTTCGCTGGTGGCGATTGCCGAGGCCATAAATCGACAGGTTCATGCCGATCTCGCCGACGCCCCCGAGCGGCGCAAAAGTCAGTTCGTCAGGTCGCGACATCAGGCTGCTCCAGACGATTTAGCGGATCCAAAATGAACGTCACCGGCGGCGATCGGCGTGCGCTTGCCATCATGGCCCGCAACGATCAGGCAGCCGGTCTCGTCGATGGTTTCAAAGATACCCTCAACGCCGGCGCCACTCGATTGAATGGAGACAGCTTCGCCAAGTCCGGCGGCGCGCTCAAGCCATAAGCGGCGAATCTCGGGAAAGCCGCGGCCATCGTCCCAGATGCCACGAAACTCGGCCCAGGAATCCGACAGGGCCATGAACAGGTCATCGGCACTGACGGTGATGCCAAGCGCCGCAAGCGATGTCGCGGGATACGGCGTGCCCTCGGGCGCGGACACCACATTGGTTCCCATGCCGACAGCCACCGCGAGATCGCCGCCAATGGTTTCCGCTTCGAGCAATATCCCGGACAGCTTTTCGCCGCCGGCCAGAACGTCGTTCGGCCACTTCAGGAGAAACTTGCTGTTGGCGGCGCCGCCGGATCGCATTCGGTATTCCACGGTGATGGTCTGCAAAGCCGCTTCGAGGGCGAGCCCCGCGGCGAAGCCCAAAGTCGCAGCGACGGAGGGCTGGACATTGACGGTCTCGACGATGGTGGCTGCGAGATTGCCGCGCGGGGATACCCATGCGCGCTGGCGGCGTCCGCGTCCAGCGGTTTGCTGGTCCGTCACCAGCCACAACGGGCCGCGCTCGCCTGCCCGCGCCCGTTCCAGCGCCTCCGCGTTGGTCGAACCGATGCTGTCGAACGCTTCCACGCGATAGTTCTGGGCTCTGGCCCGTGGACCGAGCGCGAACGTCATTAAAACAGCGACTTCGCAGCCACCGAAGCTGCGCTCACCAGCGGCGCCGGATAGACGAAGAACAGGATGTTGAACGCGCCTGCCAGCGCCAGCACGAACCGGAGTTCGCCGCCCATCGGCTCCATCGCCTCTTTCGGCTCGTCGAAATACATCACCTTGATGATGGCGAGATAATAAAACGCGCCGACGACGCTGGTCACCACGCCGATCACCGCCAGCGTAAACAGGCCCGCCTTGATCGCCGCGAGAAACACGTAGAACTTCGCGAAGAAGCCCGCGAGCGGCGGAATGCCCGCCAGCGAAAACAGGAACATCGCAAAGAAGAACGCCAGCAGCGGATTGGTGCGCGAGAGTCCCGCAAAATCGCTGATTGTCTCGACAGCCTTGCCGTTGCGTTTCATGGCGATGATGATGGCGAAGGTGCCGAGCGTCATGGCGACATAGATCGCAATGTAGACCAGCACGCCCTGCGCGCCCTGCTCCGTTCCGGCGGCGAGTCCGACCAGCGCGAAACCCATGTGGCCGATGGACGAATACGCCATCAGGCGCTTGATGTTCTTCTGACCGATCGCGGCGAACGATCCCAGCGCCATCGAGGCGATGGAGACGAACACGATGATCTGCTGCCATTCCGGCACAATGCCCGGGAACGCGGTCAGCGCCACGCGCGTGAACACCGCAAGCGCCGCAACCTTCGGCGCGGACGCGAAGAACGCCGTGACCGGCGTCGGCGCGCCCTCGTAAACGTCCGGCGTCCACATATGGAACGGCACCGCGGAGACCTTGAAGCAAAGTCCCGCGAGCAGGAACACGAGTCCGAACAGCAGGCCGACATTGCCGCTTTTCGCTTCCGTCGCGATGCCCGCGAAGCTGACTGTGCCGGTGAAGCCATAAATCAGGGACGCGCCGTACAGCAGCATTCCCGACGACAGCGCGCCGAGCACAAAATACTTCAGGCCCGCCTCGGTCGACTTGGTGTCGTCGCGATGGCTCGCCGCCACGACATAGAGCGCAAGGCTCATCAGTTCGAGGCCGAGATAGAGCATGATGAGATCGCCAGCGGAGATCAGCACCATCATGCCGACGGTCGAGAGCATGATGAGAATGGCGTATTCGAAAATCCTGGCCTGCGTGGCAAGATAGCCCCGCGACAGGATCAACGCCGTGCCGGAGCCGATCAGCGACAGAACCTTAAGGAAGCGCGCGAAGTCGTCGACGATGAAGCTGCCGCCGAAAGTCGTGAGCTTGCCCGCGGGCAGCCAGAAGATGAGCGCGCCGGTCACAACAAACAGAGCGATAGCAAGCCCGGTGACAAGCTGCGTCGTCTGCGCGCCGCGAAACGCGCCCAGCATCAACAGCGCCATGGCGCCGGCGGCCAGCACCAGTTCCGGCAACACGGGGAGCAGCGAATATCCTGCGAAAGTCATCATCCCGATCCGGTTTACTGAACCAGCGCCGCCGCTTTCACGGCGGTGATGGCTGTGTTGTAATTATTGACAAGCTGCTGCACTGACGCCGCCGACATGTTGAGAACCGGCTGCGGGTACACGCCAAAGAGAATGGTGAGAAACACCAGCGGCAGGAGGATCACGGCCTCCCGCAGCGTCAGGTCCTTGATGCCCGCCAGCGACGGCTTGTCGAACACGCCGAACACCACCTTGCGGTACAGCCACAGCGCATAGGCCGCCGACAGGATGACGCCCAGCGTCGCGACGGTTGCGGTCGGAATGCTGACCTTGAAGGTGCCGAGCAGTGTCAGGAATTCGCCGACAAAGCCCGAGGTGCCCGGCAGGCCGACATTGGCCATGGTGAACACGAGGAACACAAAGGCATAGAGAGGCAT
Source organism: Afipia sp. GW821-FHT04G03 (assembly GCF_059419985.1). NCBI lineage: Bacteria > Pseudomonadati > Pseudomonadota > Alphaproteobacteria > Hyphomicrobiales > Nitrobacteraceae > Afipia > Afipia sp. GW821-FHT04G03. Next base: position 697,662 of record NZ_JBWKSV010000001.1, read on the forward strand.
CCGGTTCACGAGGCCGCCATAGGCGGCAATCTCGCGGGTATGCAGCCGGTCGTAGATGACGCCGACACAGAGGAACAGCGCGCCCGATACGATGCCGTGCGAGATCATCTGAAACACGCCGCCGGCGACGCCCTGCGTGGTGCCCGCGAAAATTCCCATGGTGACGAAACCCATGTGGGCGACCGACGAGTAAGCGATCAGCTTCTTGATATCTTCCTGCATCAGCGCGACCAGCGACGTATAAACAATCGCGATCGCCGACAGCGTGAAGATCAGCGGCGCGAAGTCATGCGACGCCAGCGGGAACATCGGCAGCGAGAAGCGCAGGAAGCCGTAGCCGCCCATCTTCAGCAGGATCGCCGCCAGCACCACGGAGCCCGCGGTAGGCGCTTCGACGTGCGCGTCCGGCAACCAGGTATGGACCGGCCACATCGGCATCTTGACCGCGAACGACGCGAAAAACGCGAGCCACACCCATGTCTGCATGTTGCGCGGCACGGCGGTATGCATCAGCGTCGGAATGTCGGTGGTCCCGGCGTTCAGATACAGCGCCATGATGGCGAGCAGCATCAGCACCGAACCGAGCAGCGTGTAGAGGAAGAACTTGAAGCTGGCATAGACCCGGCGCGGGCCGCCCCACACGCCGATGATCAGGAACATCGGAATGAGGCCACCCTCGAAGAACAGGTAGAACAGCACGAGGTCGAGCGCGGAGAACGTGCCAACCATCAGCGTCTCAAGAAATAGAAACGCCATCATGTATTCGCGCACGCGCAGCGTGACCGACTTCCAGCTCGCGAGAATGCAGAACGGCATCAGCGCGGTGGTCAGGATCACGAACGGCAGCGAAATGCCGTCGACGCCCATATGGTAGCCGATGCCATTGGCAAGCCAGGTCGTCTTTTCAACGAACTGGAAGTCCGGCTGCGATGCATCGAACCGCATCACCAGAATGAGCGACACCGCGAAGGTGACCAGCGTCGTCCACAATGCGATCCAGCGCGCGTTCCTGCGCGCGGCTTCATCGTCGCCGCGGCTGAGATAAATCAGGATCGCGCCGACCACCGGCAGGAAGGTGACGACCGAAAGAATGGGCCAGGTCATGACTGAACTCGTCATCAATGGCCCCCAAGACCGAACATGAACCAGGTGATGAGGCCGGCCACGCCGATCAGCATCGCAAAGGCATAGTGATAAAGGTAGCCGCTCTGCAATTTCATCGCGCCCCGCGTCACATCGAGCACGCGCGCCGAAATGCCGTCCGGCCCGAAGCCGTCGATGACAAAGCCATCGCCCTTCTTCCACAGGAAGCGCCCGAGCCATTTCGTGGGACGCACGAAGATGAAGTCATAGAGCTCGTCGAAGTACCACTTGTTGAGCAGGAACCGATACATGCCCGGATGCTGGTTAGCGAGTTCGACCGGCAGATAGGGCTTGCGGATGTAGAACACATACGAGACGAAGAAACCGACCACCATCATCACTGTCGGCAGATACGCAATCGCCGCCGGAATGTGATGCATCTCCTCCAGAATCTTCGGATGGTTCTTCAGCGACTCCCGGAAGAACTCCTCGACGCCATGCCCTGCGAACAATTCCTTGAACGGGAAGCCTGCCAGGATCGACCCGACCGCAAGCACGCCGAGCGGAACCAGCATCGTGTACGGGCTCTCATGGGCCGCATCGTAATGCTTCTGGTCGTGCGGCTCGCCGTGAAACGTCTTGAAGATCAGACGCCATGAATAGAACGAGGTAAGACCCGCCGCGATGACCGTGCAGAGGAAGCCGTACAGCGCAAACGGATTATGCGCGACAAAAGCGGATTCGATGATCGCATCCTTGGAGAAATAACCCGCTGTCAGCGGGAAGCCGGTCAGCGCCAGCGTGCCGATCACCATGGTGATGTAGGTGAACGGAATCTTGTCCTTCAGGCCGCCCATGTTGCGGATGTCCTGCTCGTGATGCATCGCGACGATCACCGAACCGGAGCCCAGGAACAGCAGCGCCTTGAAGAAGGCATGGGTGAACAGGTGGAATATGCCGACCGAGTAAGCGCCCGCGCCCATCGCCACGAACATGTAGCCGAGCTGCGAACAGGTCGAATAAGCAACGATGCGCTTGATGTCGTTCTGCACGAGACCGACGGTGGCGGCGAAGAACGCAGTCGTCGCGCCAATCAGCATCACGAAGGCTTGCGCGTTCGGCGCAAGCTCGAATAGCGGCGACAGGCGCGCCACCATGAACACGCCGGCGGTGACCATGGTCGCGGCGTGGATCAGCGCGGACACCGGCGTCGGGCCTTCCATGGCGTCCGGCAACCAGGTGTGCAGCAGGAATTGCGCGGACTTGCCCATAGCGCCCATGAACAGCAGCAGGCAGGTCAGCGTGAGTGCGTCGACATCCCAGCGGAAGAAGTGAATGGTCTTGCCGGTCAGGCCCGGAGCAGCGGCGAAGATGGTGTCGAAGTCGGTCGACCCCACCAGCATGAAGACAGCGAAGATGCCGAGCGCGAAGCCGAAGTCGCCGACGCGGTTGACGACGAAGGCCTTGATGGCGGCCGCGTTCGCCGTCGGCTTCTGGAACCAGAACCCGATCAGCAGGTAGCTCGCAAGACCGACGCCTTCCCAGCCGAAGAACAGCTGCACGAGGTTATCGGCGGTCACCAGCATCAGCATCGCGAAGGTGAACAGCGACAGATACGACATGAACCGCGGACGGTTCGGGTCTTCGTGCATGTAGCCGATCGAATACAGATGCACGAGCGACGACACCGACGTGACAACCACCAGCATGACGGCGGTCAGCGTATCGACCCGCAGCGCCCAGTTCACGACGAGGTCGCCGGAGCCGATCCAGGTGAACAGTTGCACGCGCGCGTCATGATGCAGGAAACCGACATCGACCAGCGTCATCCATGACAGCGCCGCGGAGATCAGCAGCAGCGCCGTGGTGACGACTTCCGCCGCGCGCGAACCGGCAGCCGGCGGTTCGACCGGGCCGTGATCGTCATGCGCATGATCGCCGTGGCCATGATCGTCATGGGCAACGTGCGCGTGAGCCGTGTCGTGCCCATGATCGCCGTGCACGTGACCATGCGCATGATCCATCTCGTCGCCGCTCGGATTGCGCGCGTGTGCGCCATAGAGCGCCACCGCGCCCGCGATGAGCGCGCCGATCAGCGGCAGGAAAACAATAGCTTGGATCATCGCCCCGTCAGCCCTTCATCAGATTGATGTCCTCGACCGCAATCGATCCCCGATTGCGGAAGAACACCACCAGCACGGCAAGCCCGATCGCGGCTTCCGCCGCCGCAACCGTCAGCACCAGCAGCGCGAACACCTGCCCCACGATGTCGTTGAGGAACGACGAGAACGCGACAAGATTGATGTTCACCGCAAGCAGAATGAGCTCGATCGACATCAGGATGACGATGACATTCTTCCGGTTGAGGAAGATGCCGAGAATGCCGACCGTGAACAGGATGGCGGCGACGGCGAGATAATGACCGAGACCTATCGTCATTTCACCCACTCCCCGGAATCCGCGTCCTGCAAGCCCTGCCCCGCGGCGACCTTGCGCACGGCCATGGCCGCCTCCGGAGTGCGCGCATTCTGCACATTGATATCCTGACGCTTGACGCTCGGCTTGTGCCGCAGCGTCAGCACGATGGCGCCGATCATCGCGACCAGCAGCACCAGACCAGACAACTGGAAGTAAGGCAGATATTTCGTGTAGAGCACGAGGCCGAGCGCCTCGGTGTTGCTGATGCCGCCCGGAATCGGCGAGGTGATCGCTTTCGAGATCGCAGGATTCATGATCCAGCCGCCGGCCACCAGCAGGAGTTCGGCGAGGAACACCGCGCCGATCAGCAGGCCGAACGGCAGATATTCGATGAAGCCCTGACGCAACTCCGCAAAATCCACGTCAAGCATCATGATGACGAACAGGAACAGCACCGCGACCGCACCGACGTAAACGACGATCAGGATCATCGCGAGGAATTCCGCGCCGAGCAGCATGAACAGACCCGCCGCGTTCACGAACGCGAGGATCAGGAACAGCACCGAGTGCACGGGATTGCGCGACGTCACGACCATGATCGCGGACGCCACGCAGACGCCGGCGAACAAATAAAAGAAGAGCGCGGGACCGATCATACCTTCACCTCACCGGTACGGCGCATCGAGTTCGATATTCTTCGCAATCTCGCGCTCCCAGCGGTCGCCGTTGGCGAGCAGCCTCGCCTTGTCATAATAAAGTTCTTCGCGCGTTTCGGTCGCGAATTCAAAGTTCGGCCCCTCGACGATGGCGTCCACCGGACAGGCTTCCTGGCAAAGACCGCAATAGATGCACTTCACCATGTCGATGTCGTAGCGCACGGTGCGGCGCGTGCCGTCGTTGCGGCGCGGACCGGCCTCGATGGTGATGGCCTGCGCCGGGCAGATCGCCTCGCACAGCTTGCAGGCGATGCAGCGCTCTTCGCCGTTCGGATAACGGCGCAGCGCATGTTCGCCACGGAAGCGCGGCGAGATCGGCCCCTTCTCGAACGGATAGTTCAGCGTCGGCTTCGGCTTGAAGAAGTAACGCATGGCGAGAACGAACGCCGAGACGAACTCTTTCAGCAGAAGCGAATTGGCTGTGCTTGCTATGCCCATGAATCTGTACCTCTCGACCTCATTTCGGTGCAAGCCCCGCGAATTGCAGAACACCGGCGACGATGACGACCATCGCTAGCGAGATTGGCAGAAAGACCTTCCAGCCCAGCCGCATCAACTGATCGTAGCGGTAGCGCGGCACGATCGCCTTCGCCATGGCGATCAGGAAGAACATGAAGAACAGCTTCAGAACGAACCAGATCACGCCCGGCACCCAGGTGAACGGGGCGAACGGAATTGGCGACAGCCAGCCGCCGAGGAACAGGATCGTCGCCAGCGCGCACATCGTGCAGATGGCGACATACTCGCCGAGCATGAACAGCAGATACGGCGTCGAGCCGTATTCGGTCATGAAGCCTGCGACCAGTTCCGATTCCGCCTCGACCAGATCGAACGGCGGACGGTTGGTTTCCGCGAGCGCCGAGACGTAGAAGATCACGAACATCGGGAACAGCGGCAGCCAGTACCAGCCGAGGATGCCGTATTTCGTATCCTGCGCCGCGACCACGGCGGTGAGATTCAGCGAGCCGACGCACAGCAAGACCGTAATGATAACGAAGCCGATGGAGACTTCGTAGGACACCATCTGGGCTGCCGAACGAAGCGCCGCGAGGAACGGGTACTTCGAGTTCGACGACCAGCCGGCCATGATGATGCCGTAGATCGACAGCGACGAAATCGCGAAGATGTAGAGGATGCCGACGTTGATGTCCGCGATCACCCAGTTGAGGTTGACCGGGATTACCGCCCACGCCGCCAGCGCCAGCACGCACGAGACCAGCGGCGCCAGCAGGAACACGCCCTTGTTCGCGCCGTCCGGGATCGTCGGCTCCTTCAGCACGAACTTCAGGAGGTCCGCGAAGGATTGCAGCAGACCCCACGGTCCGACCACGTTGGGGCCGCGCCGGATCTGGACCGCGGCCCAGATCTTGCGGTCGGCGAGCAGGATGTAGGCGATCGCGACCAGCAGCAGCACGAGCATCAAAAGGCTCTGCGCGACCATGATGATCAGCGGCCAGAGAAAGCCCGTCCACAACTCGCTTGAGAAGAATTCGGTCATCGGATCACATTCACTCCGCTGCCGTCAGGATTTGCCCCGAGGCGAGCTTTGAACACTCGGCCATCACGGCGGACGCCCGCGCAATCGGGTTGGTCAGGTAGAAGTCCTCGACCGGGCTCTTGAACGCGCCCTTCTCGACCGAACCGCCGCGCGCCGCAAGCGTCTTCACGCCTGCCGCATCGCCGGCCTCGATCTGGTCAATCCGCATCAGATGCGGCACGGCCTTGAAGATCGCCTGACGTAACGCGCCCAGCGAATCGTAAGGCAGCTTCTTGCCCAGCGCATCCGACAGCGCACGGATAATCGCCCAGTCCTCGCGCGCGTCACCCGGAGGGAACGCGGCGCGATTGGCCATCTGTACCCGGCCTTCAGTGTTGACGTAGATGCCGGCCTTCTCGGTATAGGCGGCACCGGGCAGGATGACGTCGGCGCGATGCGCGCCCTTGTCACCATGCGTGCCGATGTAAACCACGAAGGTTCCGTCCGCCGGCTTGACATCGTCGGCACCGAGCGAGAACAGCACGTCGAGGGTGCCGAAGGTGGTCATCTGCGCGGTGTTCAAGCTGCCCGGGCTCGGCGCGAAACCGATGTCGAGCGCGCCGACACGCGAGGCCGCGTTGTGAAGCACGGCAAATCCGTTCCAGCCGTCCTTGAGCGCGCCGAAATCCACGGCGAGCTTCGCCGCCAGCGCCAGCACAGCCGCGCCGTCGTGACGCGCAGCAGCGCCCGCGCCTACCAGCACGATCGGATTCTTCGCACCCTTCAGCACGTCCGCGAAGGAATGCTTGCCCGCGGCAAGATCGCCAAGCGTATCGGTGCCCGCGCCAAGATGCTCGTAACCGTAGGTCAGATCGGCCTTGTCGCCGATCACGCCGATCTTCAGCGCGCCGGTGCGCCAGCGCTTGCGGATGCGCGCATTGAGCACGGACGCTTCCTTGCGCGGATTGGAGCCGACGATCAGCAATGCATCCGCCTGCTCGATGCCGGCGATGGTGGGATTGAAGATGTACGACGCGCGGCCCGCCTTCGGATCGAAGGCGCCGCCGTCCTGGGTCGCGAGATTGTTCGAGCCGAGCTTTGTCAGCAATTCCTTGAGCGCGAACATTTCCTCGACAGCAGCAAGATCGCCGGCAACCGCGCCGATGCGCTTGCCGTCGGAACGCGCCACCGCCGCGGCAATCCTCCCGAATGCCTCGGTCCAGGTCGCAGGGCGCAGCTTGCCATCTTCCCGCACATACGGCCGGTCGAGACGCTGCGTGCGCAGTCCATCGACGATGTGGCGTGTCTTGTCGGAAATCCATTCCTCGTTCACGTTCTCATTGATGCGCGGCAGAATGCGCATCACTTCGCGGCCACGCGTATCGACACGGATCGCGGAACCGACAGCATCCATCACGTCGATGGACTGGGTCTTGCCCAGTTCCCAAGGACGCGCGGCGAACGCATACGGCTTCGAGGTCAATGCGCCGACCGGGCAAATGTCGACGAGATTGCCCTGCAACTCGGACGTCAGCGCGCTCTCGAGATAAGTCGTGATTTCGACGTCCTCGCCGCGGCCGGTGAGGCCCATTTCCGGCACGCCGCAGACTTCCGTGGTGAAACGGACGCAGCGCGTGCACTGGATGCAGCGGTTCATCGAGGTCTTCACCAGCGCGCCGATGTACTTGTCTTCGACCGCGCGCTTGTTCTCGGCGAAACGCGACGTATCCACGCCGTAGCCCATCGCCTGATCCTGCAAGTCGCACTCGCCGCCCTGATCGCAGATCGGGCAATCCAGCGGATGGTTGATCAGCAGGAATTCCATCACGCCTTCGCGCGCCTTCTTCACCATCGGCGAACGCGTCGAGACGGACGGCAACTCGCCCTTCGGACCCGGACGGCAGTCGCGCACGCCCCAGGCGCAGCTTGCAACCGGCTTCGGTGAACCCGCGACCTCAACGAGGCACATGCGGCAGTTGCCGGCGATGGAGAGACGCTCGTGATAGCAGAAGCGCGGAATTTCCGCGCCCGCCATCTCGCACGCCTGCAACAGCGTGTACTCGCCCGGAACGTCGATCTCTTTGCCGTCGATGAGAATCTTGGTCATCGCCACTACTCCGCCGCGACCATGTTGACGGGATCGAGAATTCCGATGTCGTCGATCGTCGATTTGCGCGTGAAATCATCGATGCGCCGCTCGATCTCCGGACGGAAGGCGCGGATCAAACCCTGGATCGGCCATGCCGCCGCGTCGCCGAGCGCGCAGATGGTGTGGCCTTCGACCTGCTTGGTAACTTCCAGCAGCATGTCGATCTCGCGCTTGTGGGCGCGGCCCTCGACCATGCGCGACAGCACGCGCCACATCCAGCCGGTGCCTTCGCGGCACGGCGTACACTGGCCGCAGCTCTCGTGCTTGAAGAAATAGGAAATGCGCGCGATGGCCGCGACCACATCGGTGGACTTGTCCATCACGATCACGCCGGCCGTGCCGAAGCTCGATTTCACGGCGCGGGTGCCGTCGAAATCCATGATCAGATCCTGGCAATCCGCCGCCGGGATCAGCGGACACGACGCGCCGCCGGGAATGATCGCCAGCAGATTGTCCCAGCCGCCGCGAATGCCGCCGCCGTGCTTTTCCATCAGTTCCCGGAACGGGATGCTCATGGCGTCTTCGACGACGCAAGGCGTGTTGACGTGGCCGGAGATGCCGTAAAGTTTGGTGCCGACATTGTTCGGGCGGCCGATGGCGGCAAACCATGCCGCACCCCGGCGCAAAATATCCGGCGCGACCGCGATCGACTCGACGTTATTTACCGTGGTCGGGCAGCCATAGAGGCCAACATTGGCCGGGAACGGCGGCTTCAGGCGCGGCTGGCCCTTCTTGCCTTCGAGGCTTTCGAGCAGTGCGGTTTCCTCGCCGCAGATGTAAGCGCCCGCGCCGTGGTGAACGTAAAGGTCGAACGGGAAGCCGTGGACGTTGTCCTTGCCGATCAGCTTGGCTTCATAGGCCTGATCGATCGCGGCTTGCAGATGCTCGCGCTCGCGGATGAATTCGCCGCGCACATAGATGTAGCCGACATGCGCGCCCATCGCGCAACCGGCGATCAGGCAGCCTTCGATCAAGAGATGCGGATCGTGCCGCATGATCTCGCGATCCTTGCAGGTGCCGGGCTCGGACTCGTCGGCGTTGACCACAAGATAGCTCGGCCGGCCGTCGGCATTGTCCTTCGGCATGAACGACCACTTCATGCCGGTCGGGAATCCCGCCCCGCCGCGCCCGCGCAGACCCGACGCCTTCATCTCGGCGACGATCCAGTCGCGGCCCTTGTCGAGAATGGCCTTGGTGCCATCCCATGCGCCGCGCGCGCGCGCGCCTTTCAGGCCCCAGTCCTCGAGGCCGTAGAGATTGCGGAAGATGCGGTCCTTGTCGTCGAGCATTGTCGCTACCTTAAGACCCTGAACGCTTGGATTGCTGATAGGCGAGCCCCGCCGCCATCGCGCCGAACCCGATGGCCCAGAACACAGCCGACTGAAGCTCGGTTTTCAGAATGTAGAAATTCAGAAAGAAGATGAATGCCGCGGCACAGACCGCGTGGAACGCAATGTTGCGAAGCATCGGACCCCTCATGACTTGTCGCCTTTCGGAGGTTTTTTCGCGGTGGCGTCACCCATCGGCGCCTTCGGCGACGGACGCTCCCGCGTGTTCGCGGCTTCGGTCTGCTTCTTCGGTTCGGCGTCGCCGAGCGCCGGCTCTTTCGTACGCGCCGAGGACGCGCCGCCCTTGGCGTCGGACTGGAGCGAGGTGAGGCCGCTGACGGGCGCTGCGAACTGGCGCTCGATCTGCGGGCCGGGCTTCGGCGGATTGCCGGTTTCGAATCCATCGAGAACGCGGTTGAGACTATCTGCCGTCAGGTCCTCGTAGGTGTCCTTCCAGATCATCACCATGGGCGCATTCACACAGGCGCCCAGGCACTCGACCTCTTCCCAACTGAAATTGCCGTCGGCCGAGACATGGAACGGATCGTGATGAATGCGATGCTTGCAGACCTCGATCAGATCCTTCGAACCACGCAACATGCAGGGCGTCGTTCCGCAAACCTGAACGTGCGCTTTCTTGCCGACCGGCTCGAGCTGGAACATCGTGTAGAAGGTCGCGATTTCCAGCACGCGGATGTGGGGCATATCGAGCAGATCGGCGACTGCACGGATCGCAACTTCCGACACCCAGCCGTCGTGCTGTTCCTGCACTCGCCACAGGATCGGAATCACCGCGGATGCCTGACGGCCCGGAGGATATTTTTCGATCTGCGCTTTCGCCCACGCCAAATTCTCCGCGCTGAACGCGAAGCTGGTGGGCTGCTTGTCTTTCGGGGCCAAACGGCGGACGGCCATCGTTTAGTTCTTTCGATTTATCATTGCGCCAGCTCTCTCATCGAGTCACCTCTCAAAGAGTCATGGCGCGGCGTGCGTTGCCTGAATTCAAACCGTAGATGCGCTCTTCCCAGAACGCGCTCGACGTCGCGAAAACATTGTATCCGATGTGGGACAGCGTCTTGATCCGATCGAGGATCGCAAGATCCTTCACCTCTTCGAACTTGTCGGCCACCGGATCATGAATGATCGCCTTCATCGGCGTCTCGTCCACAATGTAGCGGGTCACCGCGTGCGTCGGATCGTTGCCGTGCTCTTCGCAAATGAAAACGGTATCGGTCTGCGCAAGCCGCGCACCACCTTTCATCGCTTCGATCTCAACGCCTTCGACATCAAGCTTGATAAGATATTTGCCCGTTGCAGGTATCCTGCCGTCCTCGATCAGGTTGTCGAGCGCGAGCACCGACACAGTCTCGCCCTTTTCGTCAGCCCCGCCGGCGATGCTGAACGCTTCATGGCGATTGCCGGACAGCGTCGCCGTACCGCGCGAGGAGCCGATCGCAGCGTGGATTGGATAGAAGCGGCTGCTGTTGATCTTCGCATTATGCGCAAGGCGCGGAAAGTTGCGCGAAGATGGCTCGATAGCGATGGATTTGTGAGAACCGAAGCGCTTGCTGGAAACCATGACGGACCAGTAACCGTAGTTCGCTCCGCAATCGACAAATGTGTAATCGATATCCCTGGAGTCGAGCAGCAGCATCTCGAGTTCTTCCTCGTAGAGGAAGGTCCGGTTCAGCAGCTTGCTCCAGTAGCCGTCACCGTAGGGAAACGAGAAGGCGGCGTCCGGATTGAGCATCACGTTGATGTCACGCGCTGGCAACAGCTTCTTCAGGGTATTGGCCGCCGTGTTGTAACCGCGATGATAGATATGCGCGCCGACCTTTGACCCCGCGAGCAACGCGAAGCCGATCGTGCGCTCCCATGCGGTTGCGCCGGTCATCACGCCGGTGTTGCGATCAAAAATAATCGGCGGCTGCGTCATCAGCGGTCCACCTCGCCGAACACGATGTCAAGCGAGCCCAGAATGGCCGACACGTCTGCCAGCAGATGACCCTTGCAGATGAAATCCATCGCCTGAAGATGCGCAAAGCCCGGCGCACGGATCTTGCACTTGTAGGGCTTGTTGGTGCCGTCGGCGACGAGGAACACGCCGAACTCGCCCTTGGGCGCTTCCACCGCAGCATAGACTTCGCCCGCGGGAACGCGAACGCCTTCGGTGTAAAGCTTGAAGTGATGGATCAGCGCTTCCATCGAGCGCTTCATCTCGCCGCGCTTGGGCGGCACGATCTTGTTGTCCTCGACCGAGACCGGTCCCTGCCCGTCCGGCGCGCGCAGCTTCTCGATGCACTGCTTCATGATGCGCACCGACTGGCGCATTTCTTCCATGCGGATGCAGTAGCGGTCGTAGCAGTCGCCGTTCTTGCCGATCGGAATATCGAAATCCATCTCGGCGTAGCATTCGTAGGGCTGCGACTTGCGCAGGTCCCATGCAGCACCGGAGCCGCGCACCATGACGCCGGAGAAGCCCCACTCCCACGCCTGCTCCAGCGTCACCACGCCGATATCGACGTTACGCTGCTTGAAGATGCGGTTGCCGGTGAGAAGCGTTTCGAGGTCCGCGACCACCTGAAGGAACGGATCGCACCAGTTATAGATATCGTCGATCAGCTTGGTCGGCAGATCCTGATGTACGCCGCCAAGGCGGAAGAACGCCGCGTGCATCCGCGACCCCGATGCGCGCTCATAGAACACCATCAGCTTTTCGCGTTCCTCGAAGCCCCACAGCGGCGGCGTCAGCGCACCGACGTCCATCGCCTGCGTGGTGACGTTGAGAAGATGCGACAGGATGCGGCCGATTTCGCTGTACAGAACGCGGATCAGCTGGCCGCGGCGCGGCACGGTGATGCCCAGCAGCTTCTCAGCGGCGAGGCAGAACGCATGCTCCTGATTCATCGGCGCGACGTAATCGAGCCGGTCGAAATACGGGATCGCCTGCAGATAGGTCTTCTGCTCGATCAGCTTCTCGGTGCCGCGATGAAGCAGCCCAATGTGCGGATCGACGCGCTCGACGACTTCGCCGTCAAGCTCCAGCACCAGACGCAGCACGCCGTGCGCCGCCGGATGCTGCGGTCCGAAATTGATCGTGAAGTTACGCATGCCCGGGGCTTCGCCGATAACTTCGCTCATCAGGCACCTGCCTTTGCAGGCGCAGCACCGGGCGCCGGCGGCACATCGCCGCTTTTCTTCTCGTCACCCGGCAGCGCGTAGTCCGCACCTTCCCACGGCGAGAGAAAATCGAACTTGCGGAATTCCTGGTTGAGCCGCACCGGCTCGTACACCACACGCTTTTCCTGATCGTCGTAACGAACCTCGACGAAACCCGTCAGCGGAAAATCCTTGCGCAGCGGATGGCCGTCGAAGCCGTAGTCGGTCAGCAGCCGGCGCATGTCGGGATGGCCGGTGAAAATCACGCCATAGAGATCGTAGGTCTCGCGCTCGAACCAGTCGCAGCCCGGAAACACTGTGATGATCGACGGCACCTGCGTGGACTCACTCGCCTCGCCGCGCAAACGAACGCGCGTATTCAGCACCGGCGACAGGAAATGATAGATCACGTCGAATCGGTTTTCGCGGCCGGGGTAATCCACCGCCGTGGCGTCGGTGAAATTCACGAAGCGGAAACGCGGATCATCGCGCAGCACGCGGACGATCTCGACGATTTTCTGAATATCAACCGCGATCGTGAGCTGGTTGAACGCAACCGCGTATCCCAGCGCCGCGCCCGGAAGCGCGGCAACGATCGTCTCACCCAGTGCGTTGAGTCGCGCGTCGTCCATGTGCGATTACCGTTCAATCGTTCCCGTGCGCCGGATCTTCTTCTGCAACAGCAGAACGCCGTAGAGCAGCGCTTCCGCCGTCGGAGGACAGCCGGGAACATAAATATCGACGGGCACGATGCGGTCGCAGCCGCGCACCACCGAATAGGAATAGTGATAGTAGCCGCCGCCGTTGGCGCAGGATCCCATCGAGATCACGTAGCGCGGCTCCGGCATCTGGTCGTAAACCTTGCGGAGCGCAGGCGCCATCTTGTTGGTCAGCGTGCCGGCGACGATCATCACGTCGGACTGCCGCGGCGATGCACGCGGCGCGAAGCCGAAGCGCTCGACGTCGTAACGCGGCATCGACACCTGCATCATCTCCACCGCGCAGCACGCCAGACCGAACGTCATCCACATCAGCGAGCCGGTGCGCGCCCAGGTGATCAGGTCATCGGTCGCGGCGACGAAGAAGCCCTTGTCGGACAGTTCGTTGTTCACTTCGAGAAAATACTTGTCGTCCGCGCCGACCGGCAGGCCGGTGCGCGGATCGAGAATCCCCGTCGCCGCCTGCGAGACCGCCGGCTGCATGATCGGAGAAGCCGTCGCGGTGGGGCTCAATCCCATTCGAGCGCTCCCTTTTTCCACTCATAGGCGAAGCCGATGGTCAGCACGCCGAGAAACACCATCATCGACCAGAACCCGGCGAGGCCGAGCTTGCCGAACGCCACCGCCCACGGAAACAGGAAGGCGACTTCAAGATCGAAGATGATGAAAAGAATGGCGACCAGATAAAACCGGACATCGAACTTCATGCGCGCATCGTCGAATGCATTGAAACCGCATTCATAGGCCGAAAGCTTTTCCGGATCGGGCTGCTGATACGCAACGATGAAGGGCGCAACCAGGAGCGCAAGACCGATGACGGTCGCGACCCCGATGAACACAACAAGCGGCAGGTAGTTTTGCAGAATTCCGCCCATCGGCGACCCTCGTGCTGCCCGATTTTGTCTCGCGGATTCGCGAAACATTGGAATGGTTCGAAAGGGATAGCGCAGCGCAACAGGGAGGGCAAGACAAGCTGTTTTGAAGCCTGAATCGCCACCTGGAACGCGCGCCGGGAACGAATTTCCGGTGCCGATGGGCCTTGCCGATGGCCCTACGCGCGATGCCTATGGCAGATGCAGGGAACAACGACATCTGCGACCTTCGTCGCAGTCCGTTGCTGCCCCGTCACGACAAAAGACGCGCGATTTCCTTGCCGCACGCCACCGTATCGGCCTGCCCGCCGAGGTCCCGCGTTCGCAGCTTTTCGTTGGCCAGAACGGTCTCGATGGCCGTCACAATCGCCTGCCCCGCTTCCGGCTCGCCGAGATGATCCAGCATCATCGCCGCCGACCAGATCTGCCCCACGGGATTGGCGATCCCTTTCCCGGCGATATCCGGCGCGGAGCCATGGACCGGCTCGAACAGCGACGGAAACTTGCGTTCCGGGTTGAGGCTGCCGGATGGCGCGATGCCGATGGTGCCGGTGCAGGCCGGGCCGAGATCGGACAGGATATCCCCGAATAAATTCGATCCCACGACCACATCGAACCAGTCCGGATGCAGCACGAAGTTCGCGGCCAGAATATCAATATGATACTTGTCCCACTTCACGCCCGGATAGGCCTTGGCCATTTCTTCGACCCGCTCGTCCCAGTAAGGCATCGTGATCGAGATACCGTTCGATTTGGTCGCGGATGTCAGGTGCTTTTTCGGGCGGCTCTGGGCCAGCTCAAACGCGAATTTCAGAATGCGGTCGACGCCGGTGCGCGACATGACGCTTTCCTGAATCACCACCTCGCGGTCGGTGTTCGGAAACATGCGTCCGCCGATGGACGAATATTCGCCTTCGGTGTTCTCGCGCACGACGAAAAAGTCGATGTCGCCGGGCTTCCGGCCGGCCAGCGGGGACTTCACGCCGGGCATCAGGCGCACGGGCCGCAGGTTGACGTACTGGTCGAATTCCCGGCGAAACTGGATCAGCGAGCCCCACAGCGAAATATGGTCCGGCAGAATCGCTGGCATGCCGACCGCGCCGAAGAAGATCGCATCGTGGCTGCCGATCTGGGTCTTCCAGTCGTCCGGCATCATCTTGCCGTGCTTCTGGTAGTAGTCGCAGGACGCGAAATCGAAGTTGTCGAGTTTCAGTTCAAAATTGAACTTCTTGGCTGCCGCTTCCAGCACGCGCAGGCCTTCCGGCACCACTTCCTTGCCGATGCCGTCCCCGGGAATCACGGCCAGCCTGTAGGTTCTGTTGGTCCCGGTTCTGCTGGTCGGCATCGTCACGTTCCTTGCCTGTGGAATGGGGTTTCTTGGCGCCCGGTCGGACGCGCCATAGCCATACAGGAGAGAGCGCGCGCGCCAAAACGCACAATCGCGATTGGCGGGGATGCAGAGCAGCGGGGATGGGCTTGCGGAGCCGAATAACGCCAGAAAATATGGGCTAAGTGCTTGATTTTGTGGCGCGAGAGACGGGGCTCGAACCCGCGACCTCCGGCGTGACAGGCCGGCGCTCTAACCAACTGAGCTACTCCCGCGTAGATCGAAGCGATCCGCACAGGAGGTGGGACTTAAAGGGGGCGACATGCCGAGTCAAGGTTGTTGCGAATCCCCTTATCTGACAGTGTCTTTTCCACTGTCGATGCAAATAAGGCACTGTTTACAGGCAAAACTCGTAGTCAGTTTGCTCCCGAATCAAATAAGCCCTGATGTATCGTTAGTTTTCGCAGAGCCACGTACCCTAGAGGAGGATCAATATGGCGAAGAAAGCAGCTACCCCTGCCACCGTGACCCTTAAGCACCTTGCCGCGGCGCTCGCCGAGGAGCACGAGTTGTCCAAGAAGACCGCCGAAGCCATCCTCGGCGATCTGGTCACCAAGATCACCAAGCACCTCAAGAAGGGCGAGCGTATCCGCATCGTCGGCCTCGGCATTCTCCAGGTTCGCAAGCGCGCCGCCCGCATGGGCCGTAACCCGGCGACCGGCGAAGCGATTCAGATCAAGGCGAGCAAGAAGGTTGCCTTCCGCGCCGCCAAGGAACTCAAGGAAGCCGTCTAACTTCGGCATTCCGTCTGGAATTAGCGCCATTCCGGCCCGCTTCGCGCGACGCCGGGATGGCGTTTTCTTTTGAGAGCAGCGCCCCTACATTCCGCAAGCCGCACTCAGGACGACGGAGCAACTGTTGGCTATCGCATTCACCCACACCGTTCTCGAACGCTTCCTGCGTTACGTCCGAATCGATACGCAGTCCGACGCCTCGTCTCCCACCTGCCCGTCCACCGAGAAACAGAAAGACCTCGGCCGCCTGCTCGCGCAGGAATTGCGCGATCTCGGGCTCAAGGACGCCCATCTCGACGAACACGGCTATGTCTACGCCACGCTGCCGGCGACGACGGACAAGACCGTTCCCGTCATCTGCTTCTGCTCGCACATGGACACCTCGCCGGACTGCACCGGCAAGGATGTAAAGCCGCAGATCGTCCGCAACTATCCCGGCGGCGACATCGTGCTGCCGGCGGATCCGAAGCAGATCATCCGCGCCGCCGAACATCCGGCGCTGGCCGAACAGATCGGCAATGACATCGTCACCACCGACGGCACCACCCTGCTCGGCGCCGACAACAAGGCGGGCCTTGCCGAGATCATGGATGCGGTCAAAATCCTGATCGCCAATCCGCAGATCAAGCACGGCCCGATCAAGATTCTCTTCACGCCGGACGAGGAAATCGGCCGCGGCGCGGACAAGGTCGATCTGAAGAAGCTCGGCGCCGACTTCGGCTACACCATCGACGGCGAAAGCGCGGGCCACCTCGAAGACGAGACATTCTCGGCGGACGGCGTAACCATCACGATTCAGGGCGTCAGCGCGCATCCCGGTTTCGCCAAGGGCAAGATGGAGCACGCAATCAAGATTGCGTCGCGGATCGTCGACCGGCTACCGAAAGATCTCGCACCCGAAACCACGGAAGGCCGCGAGGGCTTCCTGCATCCGGTCGGCCTTGAAGGCGGTCTCGACAGCGCGACGCTGTCGCTGATCGTGCGCGATTTTTCCGAACAGGGCCTGAAGGACAAGGAGACGCTGCTCGAAGACATCGTGCGTGGCGTGATGAAGGATTTCCCGCGCTCGACCTATACGCTTGCGATCAAGCAACAGTACCGCAACATGAAAGAGGTACTCGACCGCCATCCCGAGGTGGTGGAGTACGCGCTGGAAGCCATCGGCCGCGCGGGTCTTCAGCCGATCCTCAGCAGCATTCGCGGCGGCACCGACGGATCGCGGCTATCCTTCATGGGGCTGCCCTGCCCGAATATCTTCGCGGGCGAACATGCGTTCCACTCGCGCCTCGAATGGGTCAGCGTTCAGGACATGGAAGCGGCGGTGCGCACCATCGTGCATCTCGCGGCGATCTGGGAGGAACGGGCGTAGACGATGACCATCACCATTACCGCCTTTGAACGGTCACCCGACGGCGGCAGGGGATTGGCGCGTGATACGCGTGTTCGCTGGGCGCTTGAAGAAGTCGGCCTTCCTTACGAGGTTCGGCTTGTTTCGTTTCAGGCGATGAAGGAACCCGCACATCTGGCGCTTCATCCTTTCGGTCAGATCCCGACCTATGAGGACGGCGATCTCGCGCTGTTCGAGACAGGGTCGATCGTCTTCCATCTCGCCGAGCGCCATGCGGGCCTGCTGCCGGACGATGCCAACGCGCGGGCGCGCGCGATCACATGGATGTTTGCCGCGATCAACACGGTGGAGCCGCCGATCCTCGAACTGGCAACCGCCAGGATTCTGGAAGGCTCCAAGCCCTGGAGCAAGGAGCGCATGCCTCTGGTCGCGGATCGCGTCCGCGAACGGTTGAAGCAACTCTCCGCTCGTCTTGGCAGCGCCGACTGGCTCGATGGCGGGTTCAGCGCGGGCGACCTGATGATGGTGTCGGTGCTGCAGAGGCTGAAACCATCGGGCATTCTGGACGAATATCCGAACCTGTCGGCCTATGTCGCCCGCGGCGAAGCGCGGCCCGCCTACAAGCGTGCATTCGCCGCGCAATTGGCGGTTAACACCGGCAAGCCACCGGCCGGCTGATCAAGATCGGCCCCGGATTCTAGCCTCTCATCCGCAACTGAAGCATCGGCAGCACCTCGTAGCGTGCGCCGATATTGGCCTTGATCATCGGGTCTTCCGCGACAACGGCGCGGACATCATCGGCGCTCTCGTCATCCGCTGTCTCGAACAGCGACATGCCCCAGCCGCCGGCCGGATCGGCCACCGGCCCGTGCGCGACCACGCCGCCCTCTTCCAGCAGCGCCTGCAAGAACTCGCCATGCGCCTTCATCAGCGACTTGTCCTGCGGCGTCATCGTCTTGAGAAAATCGGGGCCCGGAGGAATGAAGCGGCACAGGAAGTACTTCATCCGACACTCCGCGCTGATAGCGACAACAGAACAGATGGGAAAGCGACCGCGAATGCTTAGGCACGCAACATGGCAGCGCCGTGACAAGGATTGGTAGGCGATGACGGATTCGAACCGCCGACCCTCTCGGTGTAAACGAGATGCTCTAACCAGCTGAGCTAATCGCCCGTAATTCAGCTTCTAACGCCACCTCCGCAGGCAAGCAAGTGACGCCTTTCCCTGCAACCCAAGAAGCGTAATAGTCAGGGACGGGATTGAGAATGCCCAGATATATCCTGTGGAGGGATCCCCATGACTAGTTCAAAAGCCTCAGTCGGAATTCTCGCCGTGTTCGCGGTATCTATTGTTTCGGCACCAGCACCCGCGGCTCCCGAACACCGCGGTACGACCGGCCATCTCGCCCGCTTTGATCAATTGGATTTCGACGCCTTTTCCAAGCAGGATTGGAAGCTCTTCAATGAAATTCACTGCCCGGACGTTAGGGTCGTCTATCCGGACGGGCATGAAACCCGTGGCATAAAGCAGCACCAGTCCGACATCGCCCAGATGTTCGTCGCGACCCCGGATATGCGTGTGTCATCGCATCCTGTCAGTTTCGGTTCAGCGAACTGGGCATCGACCAATCCGAATTTAAGAACGTCTTCGAAGGTCATGAAGAAAGATAGTTGGACAGCCACGATCGGCATCCTCGAAGCGACCTTCACCAAGCCAATGGCCATGATGAACAAAACCATTCAGCCAACTGGCAATAAGCTGAAGTTACCCATGGCGACTATCGCGCGCTGGGAAAATGGCTGCATCGCCGAAGAACAGCTGTTCTGGGATAACGCGGCCTATCTGCAGCAACTCGGCATCCAGTGAGTCCAGCCGCGGCCAGTCAGCTCAACCAAAAACGGCGCCCGAAGGCGCCGTTTTCATTTCGCTCAAAGAGGCCGCTTAGTGCGCGGTCAGGCCGCCCGCAGCTTCGTCCGCTGCGTCAGGCTTCGCCAGCACCTTGGTATCCTCTTCCCAGACGATCGGCGTCGGCATCCGCACCAGCGCCTTGGCCAGCACTTCGTCCATCCGCGCGACCGGGATGATTTCCATGCCGCCCTTGATGGCGTCGGAAATCTCCGTGAGGTCCTTGGCGTTGTCTTCCGGAATGAAGACCGTCTTGATGCCGCCACGTCCGGCCGCAAGCAGCTTCTCCTTCAGACCGCCGATCGGCAGCACGCGTCCGCGCAGCGTGATCTCGCCCGTCATGGCGACATCATGCCGGATCGGAATGCCGGTCAGCACCGAGACGATGGACGTCGTCATCGCAACGCCCGCCGACGGACCGTCCTTCGGGGTCGCCCCCTCCGGCACGTGGACGTGGATGTCGCGACGCTCGAACAACGGCGGCTCGATGCCGTAGTTGATCGCGCGCGAGCGAACGTAGGATGCAGCAGCCGAGATCGACTCCTTCATCACGTCACGCAGGTTGCCCGTCACCGTCATGCGGCCCTTGCCGGGCATCATGACGCTTTCGATGGTGAGCAACTCGCCGCCGACATCGGTCCAGGCCAGACCTGTCACGACGCCAACCTGGTCCTCGCTCTCGATCTCGCCGTAGCGATACTTCGGCACGCCGAGGAATTCCTCGACCACGGCCGCAGTCACCTTCACCGACTTCTTCTTCGAGATCATCAATTCCTTCACCGCCTTGCGGGCGAGTGTTGAAATCTCACGCTCGAGGTTACGCACGCCCGCTTCGCGGGTGTAGCGGCGGATCAGGAACGACAGCGCCTCGTCGTCGATCGAGAACTCCTTGGAGCTCAGACCGTGCTTGGAGATCGCGTTCGGGAGGAGATGCTTGCGGGCAATCTCCACCTTCTCGTTCTCGGTGTAGCCGGCGATACGGATGATCTCCATGCGGTCCATCAGAGGTCCGGGAATATTGAGCGTATTCGCGGTCGTGATGAACATCACGTTGGAGAGATCGTAGTCGACTTCCAGATAGTGATCGGCAAACGTCGCGTTCTGCTCGGGGTCAAGAACCTCAAGCAAGGCCGACGACGGATCGCCGCGGAAGTCCGCGCCCATCTTGTCGATCTCGTCTAGCAGGAACAGCGGGTTCGAGGTCTTCGCCTTCCGCATCGACTGGATGATCTTGCCGGGCATCGAGCCGATATAGGTGCGGCGGTGACCGCGGATTTCCGCTTCGTCCCGCACGCCGCCAAGCGACACGCGCACGAACTCACGGCCGGTCGCCTTCGCGATCGACTTGCCGAGCGAGGTCTTGCCGACGCCCGGAGGGCCGACGAGGCACAGGATCGGACCGGTGAGCTTGTTGGCGCGCGACTGCACGGCGAGATACTCGACGATGCGGTCCTTCACCTTCTCAAGCCCGTAGTGATCGTTGTCGAGCACTTCCTGCGCGGCAACGAGGTCCTTCTTGACCTTGGACTTCTTGCCCCATGGAATCGACAGCAGCCAGTCGAGATAGTTGCGCACGACCGTTGCCTCGGCGGACATCGGAGACATCTGCCGCAGCTTCTTCAGTTCGTGCGTCGCCTTCTCGCGAGCTTCCTTCGAGAGCTTGGTCTTGGCGATCTTCTCTTCCAGATCGGCCAGCTCGTCGCGACCTTCGTCGTCGCCGAGTTCCTTCTGGATCGCCTTCATCTGCTCGTTGAGGTAGTACTCGCGCTGGGTCTTCTCCATCTGGCGCTTGACGCGCGAGCGGATTTTCTTCTCGACCTGCAACACCGAGATCTCGCTCTCCATCAGGCCCATCACCTTCTCGAGGCGCTGGGAGACGGACAACGTTTCCAGAATGCCCTGGCGGTCGGAAATCTTGACGGCGAGATGCGACGCCACGGTATCCGCGAGCTTCGCGAAATCCGTGATCTGCTGAACGACGCCCACCACTTCGGCGGAAATCTTCTTGTTCAGCTTCACATAGCTCTCGAAGTCGGAGACGACCGAACGCGACAAGGCTTCCGCCTCGACGCTCTTGGCATCGACGTCGGCAAGCGCCACGGCTTCAGCTTCATAGAAGTCGGCGCGATCGGAATACTTGCCGGCCTTGGCGCGCTCCAAACCTTCGACCAGCACCTTGACGGTGCCGTCGGGCAATTTCAGGAGCTGCAGCACGCTGGCGAGCGTACCGATCTCGTAAATGGAGTCCGGGGCCGGATCATCGTCCGACGCGTTCTTCTGCGTCGCGAGGAAGATCAGCGCATCGTTCTTCATCACCTCTTCGAGCGCCTTGATCGACTTCTCGCGGCCGACGAACAGCGGCACGATCATATGCGGGAAGACGACGATGTCGCGAAGCGGCAGCACCGGATAGGAGTGGCTTTCGCCGTGAACGATGGTTGGACGAGGCTTTGAGGCAGTCATGCCCATATTCCTTTTGTTGCGCCCCCTTGCACGCAGTCCGCCGTTCTGACGCAACCGCCACAAGGTGCCTTGGTGTACCGGAGAAGAAAGAGCTCTTTTGAGCCAGTGGCCGCGATGGCCTCTCACCTACCCGGGTCGGGTCGCTGCGAATCTTGGAAGATCTTCGTCCCGCAGCACATCATTAGGTGGCTATGCCGCATGGGGGTGTCAAGAGTGCGAAAAACCCCTGTGAATTGGGCTTATTCCAAAGTCTCGACCGAAAGCGGAAGGGCCGCCGAACATGGTTCAGCGGCCCTTCCGGGACAATTCTCAGGGTTCCCGCGCCGGTATCAGGCGCTGGCGCTGGACTCTTCCTTGGCCCGGTCCGCGTAGATGTACAGCGGACGTGCCGTTGCCTCGACGACTTCGCGGGAAATGACGACTTCCTCGACGCCTTCGAGGCCCGGAAGATCGAACATCGTCTCGAGCAGGATGCTTTCCAGGATCGAACGCAGTCCACGTGCGCCGGTCTTGCGTTCGATGGCCTTGCGGGCCACCGCGCCGAGAGCCTCGTCCGCGAAGGTGAGTTCGACATTCTCCATTTCGAACAGGCGCTGATATTGCTTCACCAGCGCGTTCTTCGGATCGGTCAGGATCTTCTTCAGCGAAGCCTCGTCCAGATCCTCCAGCGTCGCCACAACCGGCAGACGGCCGACGAACTCCGGAATGAGACCATACTTCAGCAAGTCCTCAGGCTCGACGTGACGGAAGATTTCGCCCGTGCGGCGATCTTCGGGTGCCAGAACCTGAGCGGCGAAGCCGATCGACGTGGTGCGGCCACGTCCCGAAATGATCTTTTCGAGGCCGGAGAACGCACCACCGCAGATGAACAGGATGTTGGTCGTGTCCACCTGCAGGAACTCCTGCTGCGGATGCTTGCGGCCACCCTGCGGCGGCACGGAAGCCACGGTGCCTTCCATGATCTTGAGCAGCGCCTGCTGCACGCCCTCGCCCGACACATCGCGGGTGATCGACGGATTGTCGGACTTGCGCGAAATCTTGTCGATTTCGTCGATGTAGACGATGCCGCGCTGCGCACGCTCGACGTTGTAGTCGGCCGCCTGCAACAGCTTCAGGATGATGTTCTCGACGTCCTCGCCGACATAACCGGCTTCGGTCAGCGTCGTCGCGTCAGCCATGGTGAACGGCACGTCGAGAATGCGCGCCAGCGTCTGCGCCAGCAACGTCTTGCCCGAACCCGTAGGACCGATCAGCAGGATGTTCGACTTCGCAAGCTCAACGTCGTTGTGCTTGGTCTGGTGATTGAGGCGCTTGTAGTGGTTGTGAACCGCGACCGAGAGCACCTTCTTGGCGTGCTGCTGACCGATCACGTAGTCGTCCAGAACCTTGCAGATTTCCTTCGGCGTCGGAATGCCGTCGCGCGACTTCACGAGCGAGGACTTGTTCTCTTCGCGGATGATGTCCATGCACAGTTCGACGCACTCATCGCAGATGAATACGGTCGGGCCCGCAATCAGCTTGCGGACCTCATGCTGGCTCTTCCCGCAGAACGAGCAATAGAGAGTGTTCTTCGAATCGCTCGTACCGACCTTGCTCATTCCAATCTCCGTCCGCCGCTCGATCTTGTCCTAGGGGCTTGCCCCATCCCGGCACACGCCGGTACGACGTGTAGATAGGAGCAAAAACCGTACCAAAAAAGACCCATCACTCCAGTTACCGTGCGAATCACGGTTCAATCGAATCCCCGCTCATCAGGCCCTAGCCAACCATGCTGACACCCGACTATCAAGAATTCGCTAATCGCTGAACCACCCAACTCCGTGATCTGGGCGCAATTTTGCGCCTTTTAAGGAGCTCTTGGGGTCGAATTCATTGCAGCGTTGCGGGAATGACACGGGATAACCCGCTGCGGAACTCCGCCGGGGCCTGACGGAGGGCTGCTAGGAGCCGAGCATCCCCTTGAGACCGGTGTAAATCGACCCCGCGGCGGTCGACAAAATGCCCAGCAGCGGCCCGGCGGTCTTGATCAGATCCTGGATAATCCGCGCGCGACGCCGAAGCTGGTCGTCACCGGCATAGGGGCCCAGCACCCGCGCGATCCGATAGGCCGCCGCGTTCGGCCGGTCCCCCTGCGACAGCGAACTGGCAAGAAGCTGCAGGATCAGGATAGCGAGAATGTTGCCGGTCACGAAGGCGAGCGCGATGCTCGCGGAATATTCCAGCACCTCGCGCCACTCGACCCATGGCCCCGGGAGAATCGGGACGTGATCGTTGAGGCCGGTGACGGTCAGCATGCAGAACACGCTGAGCAGCGCGGTCAGGATTCCGACAATCGCCGCGCCGCGCACCCCGACCTTTTGAATGATGTGGATAGCCACCCCGAACGGCAACGGGATCAACACAGACGCGATGCGCAGATACACCGGCGACACATTGAACACGATCGTGACCAGAACATGCGTCGCCACCAACAGGACCGCCGGGATCAGGATGTAGGCGATGCTGTGAACCGCGAAGGACCTGACCGGATGCCGCCGCCGGTAGAGTTTCGCTTTGACGCTGTCGAATTCGTGCCGCAGCTTCTCGAGGTCTTCGACAATCCCTTCGACTTCGAGCAGCACCGGGCGCACCACCCGCAGATCGCGCGAGCAATGCTTGCAGACGAGGACTTCGTCTTTGACTTTTTCCGCGCAAAAAGGGCACTCCATCAGAATGCCCGAATGTTTGACGTGACGGCTGCGCGCGGTATGGACATCTCAGCGCCGCCGCAAGGAGATGCGCTGGCGGCGCCGAAGCGTTTCGAGTTCCGCCTTTGCGCTTGCGAGTTCCTCGCGCACCGCTTCCCGCTTGAGGAGAAGCTCATCGCGCTCCGCAATCAATGACGCGGGAACCGCGATGTCGCGCGCGCATGAACTGCAGACGAGCGCTTGCGGGACGACGGGTTGTGCGCAGAAGGGGCAATCGGCCGGCATGCGGCTCAGGGTGCGATCTTGAGCGTGAAGCTGGTGCTGGCGGCGCGGCCGTCGGAGTCCTTCACATCCACGCGAATGAGATGGTCGCCGGGCGGCAACTCGGCTCCGGGCATATCGATGCCGGTCGGCTGCACGAAGGGTTTCAGCCGCGGCGTCAGATCGACGGCCGGGTTCTTCATGTAGGTGACTTTGAGAGAGTCCGTGTCGATCTTGGCGCCGCCGAAGGATTCGAACTTGAGCTGCAGCCGCATCGGCGACTGCGCGGCGTCGGAGCCGACATAGGCGACCTTGGGGCCGCGCGTAATTCCGCGGCTGGCAACCGCCACCGCGCCTTTCGGCGGCGGCAGTTTTGCTTCGTCCGCGGAGATGAGGACCGTACCGGCCTTCACCGGCGACGAGGCCAGAACAACAATGCCGGTGGTTAAAATCAACGCCCGCAAAAGAGAACGCCGCATCTGGAAATCTCCCTAACCGCAATGCCGCAAGACTACAGCACGGCAATGTTCTCCGAAAGCCGCTTGCAGCAGTTTCCTTAACGTCCGCCGCCGTCGCCGATGATCGAATAAGGAGCCCAGAACAGCGGGTGCGCATAGGCAAACTCGGCTTTTCCGTCCGAGCCGACGTAGCCCGGCCCGTCCGCAAGCGCCATCATGGCCTGCCGCAGCGCCTCCCCGCGCGTCAGCTTGGGATCGTCCGCCTGCCGCTTGAACAAATCGGTCACCAGTTCGCGGGCCGACTGCGAGTGCACCGACCAGTTCGTCACAAGCAGCGCGCGCGTCCCCGCATAGAAGAACGCGCGGCCCAGACCGGATGCCGCCTCCGCTCCCGCGCCTGCCCCGGCTGCGGTGTTACAGGCGGACAGCACCACCCAATCCGCATCGAGCTTCAGCGACAGGATTTCCTCCATTGTCAGCAGCCCGTCGCCGCTGGAATCCGACAGCGTGGGCGCTGACAGCGCCAGCGCCGGTTGTGTCAGGCCGTCCAGTTCGCCCGGCACCAGCCCGTGAGTGGCGAAGGCGACGATCTTGAACCCCGAAAGGTCCATCGACTTCACCTTGCTCTCGTTGGCCTCCTTGCCGAGGTTGAGCACCTTGGTGGGATCGGCCTGCAACGCGAGCGCGATGGAGGTCAGTTCGTCGGACGTATCCGGCAGACGTGGCAATTGTCCGAGCTGCGCGCTGTCGACGCCCTCGAGCTGCGGGCTGTTGCGCCGCTTCAACGGCACGCCGCGGGTGACGTTCGATGCGTCGGCGACCTGGATCAGCTTGTCGGTCTTGGCCGCGTCGTCCGCTTGCTCCTTGCTGAAATACGGATCGCCGAATGCAATCAGATCCTGCCGCGACGCCTTGCCCGGCGGCAGCTTGCGCAAGGTCTGCAATGCGGAGGCCGACGGCACCAGCGTGACGGCGTGCGTCCGCGCCAGCCACGGAACATTGCGATAGCTCGCAAACAGCGGATCGTCGTCCGTCTTCACCTCGGCCGCCGCGGTCGGCAACAGCGACAGCGGCAACAGGCCGAGCGCGCCGTTGGTCACGACGATCAGGCTCTTCGCCGGCTTCCAGCTGCTTTCAAGCGGCTTCAGCAACTGATCGTACAACTGCGACGCCAGCTTCACATCGAAAGCGGGAATGTCCGAGATCATCGCAGCCTTCGGCTCCAGCGCCTCGCGCAGCTTGGTCACGGTGGCATTCAGGTCGCCGAGCGACATCTTGATCCGCGCGAACTGCACGGGCATGTCCTTGCGCACCACCCAGACGAAACTGTCGAAGCGGCCGAAGTAGAACGACAGCAGCGCCTCGTCGCCCGTCAGTTGCTTTTGCAGGTCGCTCGCATTCGGCGGCGGCGGATTGACCAGATTGCCGTAATCCGGAAACTTCTTCGCGATGTCCTTGAGCGTCTGCGCGCGCGATGCCTGCAACGCCGCGATCTGCGCCTGTGTCGCCTTCAGCGCCTTGTCCTCGCGTTCCGCCGGCGGCAGGGCCAGGAGGTTGTTCAGCGTGGCGACAGCCGCACCGATCTGCTTTTCGCCGTCCTGCGATGCGCGCATCAGTTTCGCGAGTTCAGGGTTGCTGGTCGACGCACGGGCCGACGAGGCCTGCAACGCACGCTGCACGGATTGTCCGCGCAGCAGATCGGCGTAGCTGAAAGTTTCCTCGGCGACATTTGCCGGAGCAGCAGCCGGATTGAGTGCCAGCGTGCGGAGATAACCTTCGACGACGAAACGAACGCGGCCTTCGCGCGCCGCCGCCGTCGACCCGCTGTCGTCATCGCTGCCGCCGGATGCGGTCTGCAGAACCGGGATCGACTCCTTGAACGCCTGCAGCGCCTCGGGTGTGCGGCCCTTGCGCGCCAGCGTCACGGCGTAATAGCCGCGCGCCACCGCCGTGTTCAAACTTTTGTCGCCGGAGCGCGCTTTTTCGCGCTCGTAGGAGCGTTGCGCAATTTCAAGCGCGTTGTCGAAATTGCCCTGCGTCAGCATGATGGAGACACGGGCGAGACCGCCGCTCACGTTCTCGCGGCGCGACGGTTCCCACTTCGCCGTCCAGACGTCCACTTGATCGTAGAGTTTCGTCGCCTCTTCGTACTTGCGTTCGAGGTTCAAAATCTGCGCGAGGAAGACATTGGCGTTGACCAGCTGGCCGGAGTCGTCGGCGTAGCCGAGTCCTTTGTAGATGTTGATGACTTCCCTCTGAAGCTGCTCGGCTTCCGCGTAACGGCCTTGCTCCTGGATGACGTAGACGAACACCCCCAGAATGCCTGCGGTATCGGCATGGAATTTTCCCGATTTGCTGAGCCGGCTGAGAAGCGCGCGGCGCACATCCGCCTCGCCTTCACCAACCCGTCCCTGCTTGACCTTGGTGCGGCCTTCCAGCGCGAGCGCCCAATCGGCCGACCGTTCGATCTGTCCTTCCGGCGGCTGGGTTTCCCATTTCGGAAGCGTTGCGAGCGAACTCGTATAAAAAACGGACGCCTTGCGATAAGCCGCTTCGGCGTCAGCAAACCGCCCCCGGGCCTCGGCAACGCGCGCGTTGCCGTCTTCCACGATGGCCTGCCAGTTCATGCCGTAGATCGGGAACACCGGCCATCGCTGTGCCTCGGCCAGCAGCGAGCGGTTGCGCGCGGCGTAGCTTTCCGCGGTGTTGGTGTCGCCGTTCCGGATGTAACCCAGGGTCTGGATGTATTGCAGAACGAACAGTCTGCCTTTCGACTGGTTGGCGAATGCCGCCGACTGCTTCAGCAGCAACGCATTGGCGCGCTTGTGCTGCCCCGCATCCCGCAGGTGACGCATCAGGAACGACTCATAGCGGCTGCCTTCAGTCTTGTAGTCGCCGCCCTGCCCGTTGCTGACCGCCAGTTCGGAGTCCGCCAGCGCCGCTTCCGAACGGCCAAGCAGTGTTCGTGCCTGCGCGCGCTTGTAGTGGAAGTCCGCAAGCGCCCCGCCTTTCAGACCCGCCGGGACCGGCGCATCCGCGGTTGCGGTCAATTCCGCGATCTTGGCGGGGTCCGGC
Organism: Afipia sp. GW821-FHT04G03; assembly: GCF_059419985.1. NCBI lineage: Bacteria > Pseudomonadati > Pseudomonadota > Alphaproteobacteria > Hyphomicrobiales > Nitrobacteraceae > Afipia > Afipia sp. GW821-FHT04G03. Next base: position 725,902 of record NZ_JBWKSV010000001.1, read on the forward strand.
TTCTGCTGGTCGAGGATGGCCGTAATGTCGGACACCGAGCGCGGCGGAGCGACCAGCGTGGTGTTCTCTTTCGCGAGTTTCGCGCCGGCGGCGAGGTCCTCGGCCTTCGGAGCGGATATCTTGGCGGCGTCGTTCAGCGCCGCCTTCGGGCGGGCAGCCATCATCGCATTGCGCACGCACGGCGTGGCGGCAGCCTTCGCCCGCGCCATGCACGCCTCATGGGGGCCGCCGCCCTGCTTGCACGCCATGTAGGTGGGCCGGCCGATGGAATTGCGGCACTGCTCCCGGGCCTGTTCGAGTTCAAGGGCGGAAGCCGGAAGCCCGGTGATGACCGACAGAAACGAAACGATAAACGCGGCCACGCCGACTGTTGTGCGTGTCATGACGGATGCTCCCGGACGTTTTCATTCTCATCGAAAATGGTGTGCCCGGAGCGCAATGGATGCCGTCAAAAAAATAAGGATCGCAATAAACGACGGGTCCAGCAGTCCCGGATCAATGGCAATAATTAGCCGCCAAGAACGGCAACCGGTCAAGACCGGCGCGCGGGCGGAACCCTAAAAAGCGTTCGCATTCACCAAAGCGGGTGACGGCACCCTCATGCAAAAACGGACGCCCTTGAGGGGCGTCCATCTTATTCGCAACCAGGCCGGGAATTCGCGTTACGGCAGCTTCGGCGTCGCTTCCTCGGCGCGCTTGTCGATCACCTTATCGACCAGGCCGAAGTCCTTCGCCATCTCGGCGGTCAGGAACTTGTCGCGCTCCAGCGCATCCTCGATCGCCTGGTAGCTCTGGCCGGTGTGCTTGACGTAGATTTCGTTCAGACGCTTCTTCAGGTTCAGGATTTCCTGCGCGTGCAGCATGATGTCGGTCGCTTGGCCCTGGAAACCGCCCGACGGCTGGTGGACCATGATCCGCGAGTTCGGCAGCGAGAAGCGCATGTCCTTCTCACCGGCGGCCAGCAGGAGCGACCCCATCGACGCCGCCTGCCCGGTGCACAGGGTCGAGACCGGCGGACGGATGAACTGCATGGTGTCGTAGATCGCGAGGCCCGATGTCACCACGCCGCCCGGCGAGTTGATGTACATCGAGATTTCCTTCTTGGGATTCTCGGCTTCCAGAAACAGGAGCTGCGCGACGACCAGCACCGACATGCCGTCCTCGACCGGTCCGGTCACGAAAATGATGCGCTCTTTCAGCAGGCGCGAAAAAATGTCGTAGGCCCTCTCGCCGCGATTGGTCTGCTCGACCACCATCGGCACGAGGTTCATGTAGGTTTCAACGGGATCGCGCATTGTTCACCTGAAGGTTGGCGGAGGCAGCCGGCCGGAATGCCTCGTGATGCAGAAGGGTTGGACACTACACATATGGACCGATAAGGCGGCCACAAGAGCGAAAGGCAACCCGAAGTGGCGGGAGTTGAAGCTGATTCGGCCAAGCACGCAAAGCAGCGCGGACGCGCCGCACTGCTCATTTCGGTCATATCGTTAATGCGGCCCCAATCCCCTTACCGGAAATCGGGGATCGCAATCAGGCGGCGGTCTTGTCGTCTTCTTCCTTGAGCAGGTCGTCGCGCGTCACCTGCTTTTCGGTGACATTCGCAAGCTCAAGAATGAAGTCGACGACCTTGTCCTCGTAGATCGGCGCGCGAAGCTGCGCCAGCGCGTTGGGATTGCTGCGATAGAAATCCCAGATTTCCTTTTCGCGGCCCGGCGACTGGCGCGCACGGTCGATCAGCGCGCGGCTGACTTCATCGTCGGTGACGGTGATCTTGTTCTTCTCGCCGATCTCCGAGAGCACGAGGCCGAGGCGAACGCGGCGGTCTGCGATCTTCTCGTATTCCGCCTTGGCGGCTTCCTCGGTGGTGTTCTCGTCGGCGAAGCTCTTGCCCGAGGATTCCATTTCAGACTTGATGGAATTCCACATCAGCTTGAACTCTTCCTCGACCAGCGAGGGCGGCGGACCGAACTTGTGTGCGTCGTCGAGCTTGTCGAGCAGCACGCGCTTCACGCGCTGGCGCGACGCGCCAGCGAACTCGGCGACCAGACGTTCGCGCATCGCCTCTTTCAGCTTGTCGAGCGATTCCATGCCGAGCGTCTTGGCGAACTCTTCATCGATCTTGACTTCCTGCGGCGCTTCGATGGCGCTGGCAGTGGTTTCAAACTCGGCGTCCTTGCCGGCCAGGTTCGCAGCCGCATAGTTCTTCGGGAACGACGCCTTGATGGTGCGCGTTTCGCCGGAAGCGATCCCGATCAGCTGGTCCTCGAAGCCCGGAATGAAGGTGTTCGAGCCGATCACGACCTGAATGCCCTCGCCGGTGCCGCCGTCGAACAGCTCACCGTCGATGCTGCCCTTGAAAGCCACCGTGACGCGGTCGCCGGATTCGGCCTTGGCGCCGTCTGCCTTCGCGGCATACGGGCGGCTCTGCTCGGCGATGCGCTTCAGCGCCTCATCGATGTCGGCATCGGTGACAGTCGCCACCGGCTTTTCGACGTTGAAGCTCTTGAAGTCGGCCAGTTCGATCGCAGGCACGACCTCGATCGCGACCGAATAGTTCAGGTCGGACTTGCCGTCGAGGATCGCTTCGATTTCCTTTTCCTCGGTCGGCATGGTGACCTTGGGTTCGGTCGCGAGACGGAAGCCGCGCTCCGTGAAGATTCCGGAGTTGGTGTCGCGGATCAGCTGCTCGACGGTCTCGGCGGCAACGGAGCGGCCATAAACTTTCTTGAGATGCGCGACGGGCACCTTGCCGGGACGGAAACCGTTGAGCTTCACCTTGTCCTTCATGTCGACAAGCCGGGCATCCACCTTGGCATCGATATCCGACGCGGGAACGCTGACCTTGAACTCGTGCTTCAATCCCTCGGCGAGGGTTTCTGTGACCTGCATGGCGTCAATCTTCTTCCGGCTTGACCCGGCGTCGCCGGGTCGTTGTCAATCTGTTGGACACAAAGCCATTCGGCAGCAGAGCCGTTCGGCATGTATCGGTGGCACGGCGGACACGTTCCCGACGGAAACGTCTCCTCCAGAATACTTGCGCAAACGAATTTCGCGCTTGGTGCGGGCGGAGGGACTCGAACCCCCACAACTTTCGTCACTGGAACCTAAACCCAGCGCGTCTACCAGTTCCGCCACGCCCGCGCAGCGCACATCTTCAGTCCAGCGGCACAGCCGCGAGCGGCGGGCTTATAACATGAGGCAACTGCTTCGCAGCAAAAAAATGGCTTTCGCAACGCGGCCTTAGGGCGCGCTTGGAGGTCCCGCGCGGCGACCAAGCGCCCGCTGGACAGCCGGGATCAAAAATGGTCCGCATAGCCCATGACAAATCGGGTTTTTTCGCCGTCGCGGCGGGCAATACTGGCCGGACTGGGAGGAATCGCCCTCACCTCCGGGCTGCGGCTGCCGGCCTTTGCTCAGGGACAAGCATTGGCTCAGGCGGGTCAGACGCTGGCGCTACGCGCCCGGCCGGGAACCATGTCGCTCGGCGCAGGGCTCCCCCCGAGCCAGGTCTGGACGCTCGAGGCAGCCAACGCCGGCGCGTTCCGGTTCGCCAGGGGCGACCTTGCGGTTACGCTTTCAAATGAACTCCCTGCCCCTATCATCTTGAACTGGCTCGGAATCGACGGCGCGCAGGCCATCGCCCCGCTCACGGTGCAAGCGCCGGTGCCACCGAACGGGCGGGCGTCGTTCGTCCTGCCGCTGCGGCAACCGGGAACCTTTCTGGCCAGCGCGCAGCTTCTTGGCGACACCGCTGCCCGACCGATCGCGGGTCGGGCGCTCATCGTTGACGACAACCCGCCGCTCGCCGTGGACCGCGACGAGGTTTTGCTGATCGAGGAATGGCGGCTGAAGCCCGACGGCAGTTCGATTCCATCGGGGAACAACCCCGAAGGCAGCACCGCGGCCTTCACCGTCAACGGCAAGCCGAGCCTCGACATCACTGCGAAGGTCAACGAGCGGCTGCGCCTGCGCTTCGTCAACGGCAGTCCGCGCTCCCCCGTCGGCATCAAAATCGAGAATCACGACGTGCGGGTGATGGCGATCGACGGCGCGCCCGCCGAACCTTTTCCCGCGCGCGACGGCCAGATCGTGCTCGCGCCGGGATCGCGGATCGATGCTTTTATCGATGCAACGCGTGCACCGGGCACGATCTCGCAGATCGTCATGCATGACGGCACTGCGCCGCGAACCATCGCACGGCTGGTAATGTCGAACGACGCACCGCTCCGTGCCGCACCGTTGCCGCCTGCGGCGGCGTTTCCTCCGGGCAATCTTCCGGCACGCCTCAACCTGCAAGGCGCGCTGCGCTCGGACCTGTCGCTCGATCCGAAGGCGCAGTGGACCACGCCTGGCGATCTCAACGCCTCCACCGCGCCGGTCTATCGCGTCAAGCGCGGACGCACCGTCGTGATGGCGATCACGAATCCCGCCGCCAGTCCCGTGGTGTTCCGCCTGAACGGTCACCACTTCCGCCTGCTCGACCGGCTCGATGACGGCTGGAAACCGTTCTGGCTCGACACGCTGATGATCGACAAGAGCCAGACCCAGCGCATCGCGTTCGCGGCGGACCATGCCGGACAATGGCTGATGGAGGCCACCGCGCTGAACTGGGCCGCGCCGAAACTGGTGCGCAGTTACGCGGTGGAGTAGCGCCCGCTAGAGCCCTTGGACCAGCAGGCCGATGGTATCCGCGCCCGCGATCCGGTCTTTGGAAATTTCCTGATAGCCGGGCGAATCCAGAAAGCTCCTCGCCTGCGCCTCGTCGGCAAACGACATCACCACAACCTTGTCGCGTGTCCATTCGCCATCGATAACAACAGGTTTCTCGTCCGCGGCCAGCAGCCTGCCGCCGGAGTCCTTGAACACGTCGAAGAACTTCGCCTGATACTTGCGATAGCGTTCCTCGTTCGTGAATTTCAACTGAGCGATCACGTAAACGGCCACCCCGGCCTCCTCATCCACTTCATGCAATGGATCAGGAGTAGCGAATGCCGGTCCGCTTTCGCAGAACTATCGACACCATTTATGAAGCGATCCCGCGCCCATCGCCTCAGTAAGCAATCCCAAGCTCGTCGTAGAGATTTCGCAGCACCGCCGGCAGCATATCGGGAAGATCTTCCGCAATCAGTCCCGGACCGAACTCATGCGCGGCCTCGCCGTGCATCCATGCGCCGATGCATGCCGCCTCGAACGCCGGCACGCCCTGCGCCAGCATTCCGCCGAGGATTCCCGCCAGCACATCACCGGATCCCGCCGTCGCAAGCCACGGCGGCGCGTTGGCTGTGATGGCCGCGCGGCCGTCGGGCGCCGCGATCACCGTGTCGGCGCCCTTGAGCAACACCACCGCGCCGGATGCTTGCGCGGCTAGGCGCGCCTGTTCGAGTTTTGAATGATCTGGATCAGTAGCATTCAAGCCTTTGAATAGCCGTCCAAATTCACCCGTATGCGGGGTGAGGACAACCTGTGGATTGCGCTGGTTTTTGATCGCCGCAAATAGCCGCTCCGGATCGCCCGCGAAGCTCGTCAGCGCATCGGCATCGAGGACCAGAGCGCGTTGCGCGGACAATGCCGCCTGCACCAGCCCGCGCGTGCGCTCACCGACACCGGCTCCTGGCCCGATCACGCAGACATTGAACCGCTTGTCGGAAAGAAGTTCGGTAAACTGCTGCGGCGTTTCCGTCTCGCGCACCATCACCGCCGTCAGCGCCGCGGCATTCACCGCGAGCGCATCGCGCGGCGACGCCACCGTCACCAGCCCCGCGCCCGCGCGCAACGCCGCGCGCGCCGCGAGACGCGCAGCGCCTGTCGAGATCACATCGCCCGACGCGACCACCGCATGTCCGCGCGCGTACTTGTGGCCGTCGATCTGCGGCGACGGAAACGTATCGGCCCACAGGTCCGGCACGTTTTCGTATGTGACGGGCGCGATCTCGTCGAGCACGCCCGTGTCGATCCCGATGTCCGCGACATGAACCTCGCCGCAATGGACGCGCCCCGGCAACAGCAGGTGACCCGGCTTGCGGGTAAAGAACGTCGCGGTCGCGGATGCTTCAACGGCGACGCCCATCACCGCGCCGGTGTCACCGTTGATGCCGCTCGGCAGATCGACGCTCAGGATCGGAACGCCGCTCGCGTTCATCGCCTCGATCATCGCATGAGGGTCGCCCTTCACCGGGCGGTTGAGCCCCGCGCCGAACAGCGCATCGATAATCAGATTGGGCGTGCCGATGGCGGCCGGATCGCAGGGCAGCACCGGCCCTTTCCATTCCGCCGCCGCCAGCGCGGCATCGCCGGTCAATGTCGCGCGGTCGCACAGCAGGATCACCGACACCTCGCGCCCGCGCGCGGCGAGTTCGGCCGCCGCGATGAAGCCGTCGCCGCCATTGTTGCCGCGGCCCGCCACCACCAGGATCGGCCCCTGCCCGGACATCGACTCGGCGACCATCGCAACCGCCTGCCCGGCCCGGCGCATCAGGGCGAAGCCGGGCATGCCGTTCGCGATGGTGATCTGGTCGGCGCGCGCCATCTCGGAAACGGTCAGAACTTCCATTGCCAATTGCCTGTTCGGTTCGCCTCATCCTGAGGCAATGTGGGTGCCAGAGCGCCGATCTGAGCGGCTAATTTATGAGCAATTGCCTCTTTTGCAGGCTCTCGCGGTGTTCGAGCGCGCCGTACAATGAGGCAATCGCCCCGCTAACAATCTGACAACACTTGGGAATCCAACCTCTTAATAAATTGGCACGGACCCTGCTTTTAGCGCGATAACCTGGTTTCGTCGTGCTCACCGCCGGATGCGCGGGGAGTTCGGCTTTTTTTGCCGCACAGCCTGAGGCACGCGGCCCGGAAAGAGACGGTTCATACCGCGGAACAGGCTCCGTACGCGAAATCAGGTGCGCAACACCGCGCGATATGGAAATAGACGTGCAACAATTGGAAGTGCCGGGAGACGCTCAGTGAAAAAGATCGAAGCCATCATCAAGCCCTTCAAGCTCGACGAGGTGAAAGAGGCACTTCAGGAAGTCGGAATTCAAGGCATCACCGTTACCGAGGCCAAGGGCTTCGGGCGGCAGAAGGGCCACGCCGAGCTTTACCGCGGCGCGGAGTACATCGTGGACTTCCTGCCCAAGGTCAAAATTGAGATTGTGATTGGCGACGATCTTGTCGAAAAAGCCATCGACGCCATCCGGCGCGCCGCGCAGACCGGCCGCATCGGCGACGGCAAGATCTTCGTGTCCAACATCGAAGAGGCCATCCGCATCAGAACGGGAGAGTCCGGCCTCGACGCCATTTAAGCCTGACCGCCTCGCCTCTCGGCAGCGTCACGTTCGCCGGACCCGACCGGCATCCGGATGCCGCCCTCCACGAACGACCAGCACACCTCGACTGAAAATCCACGACTGAAATCACGACTAAAATCCACGACGACAAACACCAGACCAAGCAGACATAAGGGGTATTCATGAAGACCGCCAAAGACGTCCTCAAGTCGATCAAGGACAACGACGTAAAATACGTCGACCTGCGTTTCACCGATCCGCGCGGCAAGTGGCAGCACGTCACGTTCGACATCTCGATGATCGACGAAGACATCTTTGCCGAAGGCACGATGTTCGACGGCTCATCGATTGCGGGCTGGAAGGCGATCAATGAATCCGACATGACGTTGATGCCCGATCCGACCACCGCGACGATCGATCCGTTCTTCGCCGAGACCACCATGGTCATCGTCTGCGACATTCTCGAGCCGTCGACCGGCGAGCCCTACAACCGCGACCCGCGCGGCATCGCCAAGAAGGCCGAAGCCCAGGTCAAGGCGATGGGCGTCGGCGACACCGTGTTCGTCGGCCCGGAAGCCGAGTTCTTCGTGTTTGACGACGTGCGCTTCCAGACCACGCCGTACAACACCGGCTTCAAGCTGGACTCGTCCGAACTGCCGACCAACTCGGACACCGAGTATGAAGGCGGCAACCTCGGCCACCGCATCCGCACCAAGGGCGGCTACTTCCCCGTTCCGCCGCAGGACTCGGTGCAGGACATGCGCTCGGAAATGCTGGGCTCGATGGCCCGCATGGGCGTCAAGGTCGAGAAGCATCACCACGAGGTCGCTTCCGCCCAGCACGAACTCGGCATGAAGTTCGACACGCTGACCCACATGGCCGACCAGATGCAGGTCTACAAGTACTGCATCCATCAGGTCGCGCACATCTACGGCAAGACCGCCACCTTCATGCCGAAGCCTGTGTATGGCGACAACGGCTCGGGCATGCACGTCCACCAGTCGATCTGGAAGGACGGCAAGCCGACCTTCGCCGGCAACAAGTACGCCGACCTCTCCGAGACCTGCCTCCACTACATCGGCGGCATCATCAAGCACGCCAAGGCCATCAACGCCTTCACCAACCCGTCGACCAACTCCTACAAGCGTCTGGTCCCGGGCTATGAAGCGCCGGTGCTGCTCGCCTACTCGGCGCGCAACCGTTCGGCCTCCTGCCGCATCCCCTACACCACCAACCCGAAGGCCAAGCGCGTCGAAGTGCGTTTCCCCGATCCGATGGCCAATCCGTATCTCGCCTTCGCTGCGATGCTGATGGCCGGCCTCGACGGTATCAAGAACAAGATCGATCCGGGTCCGGCGATGGACAAGGACCTGTACGACCTGCCGAAGGAAGAACTGAAGACCATTCCGACGGTCTGCGGCTCGCTCCGTGAGGCGCTGGAAAATCTCGACAAGGACCGCGCGTTCCTGAAGGCCGGCGGCGTGTTCGACGATGACTTCATCGACAGCTTCATCGAACTGAAGATGACCGAGGTCGAGCGGTTCGAAATGACCCCGCATCCGATCGAGTTCGAGATGTACTACTCGCTGTAAGCAGAACTCAGCTTACGCAAACGAAAAGGCGCTCCGAAAGGAGCGCCTTTTTTGTTATGTCGCTGGACAACGGCGTGATTCACACGTGAATGAACCCGACGCTGACAACAGGATATGCGATGACCTTTGTGCCCGATCACCACCACGCGAACCTTGGCGACGTCACCCTGCATTATGTTACCGCTGGTTCCGGCAGGCCCGTCGTTTTGCTCCATGGCTGGCCGCAGACCTGGTACGCCTGGCGCAAGATCATGCCTGAACTTGCGAAGGACTATTTTGTCATCGCGCCTGACCTGAGAGGCCTCGGCGATTCATCGCGGCCCCTCGGCGGGTTCGACAAGAAGACCATCGGCGCGGACATCGCAAAGCTTCTGAACCTGATCCGGCCTGGCGAGGACGCATTCGTGGTCGGGCATGACTGGGGCGGCCCGGTTGCATTCGCGCTCGCGGCCTATCACCCCGGCCTCGTGAAGAAGCTTGTGATCCTCGACGTGGCGATCCCCGGCGACGGCAGCGGCACGTTCTCGCAGAACGGCCGGCGCTGGCATCACGCGTTTCATCAGACGCTGGACATGCCGGAACAGCTCATTCACGGACGCGAAGACGTCTACTACCGCTGGTTCTATGCGAACTTCGGCTGGGTGCGCGACGCGATCGGCGAAGAGGAGATCGTGGAATATCTGCGCACCTATCGGGATTTCTCCACCCTGCGCACGGGCATGAATTACTACAGGACGCTCAATCAGGACGTCCTCGACAACGAGGCGTTTCTCAAAACGCAGAAGCTTCAGATGCCCATTCTGGCGTTCGGCGGCGCGGACGCGTTCGGGCGCGGCGGCGAAACGCTGTCATCCATGCAGCGCGTGGGGACCAATGTGCGCGGCGGCATCGTTGAAAACTGCGGGCACTGGATTCCCGAGGAGCAGCCGGAGTTTCTCCTGAAGGAACTATCGACATTTTTCCGGGAGTAACCTCGCCGGACACGACGAGTCCCCGGCAACAGCCGGGCAATGACAGCGCAGCGGGATATTCGAAGCGAAGGGCTATCGCCTGCTCTCGCCCGCCTTTGCCCGAGCGCCCGGCGCTGTCTTCTTCCTTGCCTTGGTTGCCGCCGCCTTCTTCTTCGCTTTCTTGTTCTGATTGAACGCGATCGCCGCACGAATCAGATTTTTCAGCGCCGTCGCATCGATCTTGTCACCCTCGAACAGATCGATCGCCCGCCACACCTTGCCTTCAAGACCCGCATTGAAGAGCTTGTCGGGATCGGAAAGGCTCGCGCCGTGGGCGAAGGTCAGCTTTACCTTCTCCTTATGGGCGTTGCCGACCGCGATGATTCCGTCGCGCTCCCACACCGGGCTTCCCATCCATTTCCATTCCTCAATAATTTCCTTGTCGGCCGCGAGGATGGCCTTGCGCACACTGGCGAGCGTTTTGCCGCGCCAGTCGGTGAGTTTCGCAATCAGTTGATCGATCTTGTCCGATGGAGTCATTGGATTACGCCCGCAATTCATCTTCCGGTTTGCGCCGCATGCTGACGACATACGGCAGCGCGAACATGTAGAGACCGCTGAACAATAGCAGGAAGAGCGGCGGCAATGGTGAATAGACCACCCAGGCGGGCGGCGTGTCCAATGACATCGCGACGAAATTAGCGATCACCGTCACGGTGAAAATAATCGACAGCCAGCGGTGGCCCTGCCGGATGGTACTGTTCCAGTTCATGAGAACTCTCCTCTGACTCTAAACTGCATCATTCATTCACGGGCGCTGGTGTGCGGCAGACGTCAATCTGTTCTCGACAACACCTGCTCCAGATTTCCAAAGAACTGCTGCCACCCGTGCCGGGCGCCGCCGAAGGCCTGCTTCTGATCCGGCCGGAAGCCCGATTGTTCCATGCGCAAATGGGTCCCCGTGCGCGTGGGCGTCAGCGTAAAGATCACAACGCTGGTCAGATTGAAGGCCGCATCGTCGTGCGCAAAATTCCAAGTGTAGGACAGCGTCTTGTTCGGTTCGACGGCGAGCACCTCGCAGTCCAGCACGCCGCCCCAGTCTCCACGAAGATTGAAGCTGTGGCCCACGACAGGCTTGAAGTCGTTCTTCATGAGCCACTCCTCGATCAGGTGCGGCTGCGTGAGCGCACGCCAGAGCTTTTCCGGCGGGTGGGAAAACTCACGCTCAACAACAACAGAGAGTGTTTCGGTGCTCATTGATCCATCCTCTTCAGCAAGTCTTCGAGATCATCGAACCGCTTCTCCCAGAAGCCGGCCATCTGACTGGTCCAGTCGATCAGGGGGGCCAACGCGCCGAGCTGCGCGCTGTAATGTGTCTGGCGGCCCTCGTGGCGGTCACGCACCAGCCCGGCCTGCTTCAGAACGCCGAGATGTTTCGAGACGGCCGGCTGCGAGACCTTGGCCCGAACCGTCAGCGCGCTCACCGTCTGTTCTCCGTCGCGGCATAACCGCTCGAAGATCGCCCGCCGGGTCGGGTCGGCGAGCGTTCTGAACAACGTGTCGTGAGCTTTAGACATTTTGAAACCCATAACCTTGTGGTTATGGATTAACGTATAACCATCGAGTTATGCGTTGGTCAAGCGGGAATCCGCGCGCCATGAAAACGACAGCGAATGTAAGCCGGATGGGGTGAAGTGATTTCCCGCCCGGCCCGGAGTCCACGGCTGTGGTCCTCGCAGAAACATTTCGTGATGGGGACACAAATCCCCGCGCTCCGGACCTCTCTTATGTTCAGCACGTCCTGTTCGTGAGGGGCGCTTTCTAGAGGCGTCTTGAGAGCGGAGCAGGATGCGGCGCCTGCACGTGTGTTTCGCAAACACACGCTCGGGAGGCGCGATAAACGCAGCCGGCGCAAGCTGCCTGCGGGGTCACCGTCCGGGCTCACTATGGGGCTCTGCCGTTCGCAGCTGGACGCGGACAGGATGAAGGCGGGGAAATCCCGCCGGATCAGGGCGCACCGCGTCCGTCCTGTCCCGGAAGTACGGTCCTCTCGCCCAAAATCGCCGCAATGGAGCGCCGTGAGGCGATGCGCTTCCGGAGACACGCCGCTTCGCACGCGGTGCCGGGAGCGAAACAAGACAACGTGCGCCTCGCGGCGCTCCATGCCCCTCGCTGTTTTGAGCGGGCAGAACCAAAAGCCCAACTCGCGCATGGCGCGAGGACGAATACGTCTGGCTGTTTGAAAACTGAATCGAAAAGCTACGCCGCCATCGTTTCGCGCGGCTGGTAGATCGCCACATGCTGGCAATGCGCGATCAGCTTCGTGCCGTTCGCGACGATCACGCCGTCCAGCTCCACGAACTTGTGGCCCTTGCGGTCGTAGTTGCCGGTGACCTTCGCGCGCACGGTGAGCTCGTCGTCCACGCCTGCGGTCGCGAGATAGCGGATCGTGCTGCCGACATGAATCCACGGACCGAGAATGGCGTTCTCCATCAGCGCCCAGTTCATCGTCCGCAGCAACATGCCGGTGTGAACGATCTTCTCGTTTGCATAAAGCGGATCGGTTTCGCGGGCGTCGCGCAGGTAATCGGACGCCCCCTGCCCGCCGAGCGTGAACGGCGGAATGGCGAGCCACCTGCCGGCCGCGTAGGTTTTCTCGTCGGCGGGTGCGTTCTTGCCGACGACGGCGGCGTTCTGGAAATCATCGAGCGCAATTTTCGGCATCTCGGACGGCATCGAGGCCACGCCGGTGGCGCAGAGTTCGCCACGGCTCTCCACCTTGATGGCGAGACCGTCGGCGGTTTCCTCCGCCGTGACGACCGAGATCTCACCGTCATACACCGGCTTGAAGAAACGGCCGTCCATCAGCCCGCGTTCCAGAAACGCCCGTCCCCATTTCGCCACCGGCATGTGCGTCATGTAGGCGAACACATCGACACCCGGCACCAGCCCGCCCTGAAATCCGAACCGGCGCGCGACCGAATCGTCGTGCATCTTGTTTTCGGAGTTCTTGGCGAGATTATAGGCATCGACGCTGTAGGGCTTGAGCGCGGTCATAAGTTTCCTCGGCTTGCTCGAATTGCTGCGTTTCTTGCCATAAATGGACCGCAAAGCCGGGGCGAAGACAAGATGCGCCCGCACATGCCTCGCAGTCCGGGTTTCGCGCCTTTCGCTCGCCATTTTGGCTTGGCTGGGGTACCAGCAGCGCAAACCTGAACGGAACCGCCTTGACCCGAACGACCCGCATTTATGTCGATGCCGACGCCTGCCCGGTGAAGGACGAGATTTACCGTGTCGCCGCGCGCCACGGCCTGCCGGTCAGCGTGGTCGCGGGCAATTTCATCCGGGTCCCGAACGACCCAATGATCGAGCGGATTGCCGCAGGCGCGGGCATGGACGCCGCCGACGACTGGATTGCGGAACGCGCGCAAACAGGCGATATCGTCGTCACGTCCGACATCCCGCTCGCGGCGCGTTGCGTCAAGGCGGGCGCGGATGTCATCGCACCGAACGGCAAGCCGTTCTCCGAAGAATCCATCGGCATGACGCTGGCGGTGCGCAACCTGATGACCGACCTGCGCTCCAGCGGCGAAGTCACCGGCGGGCCGCGTTCGTTTTCACCGCGCGACCGCTCCGCGTTCCTGTCGGCCCTCGACCAGACCATCCGCCGCATCCAGCGCGCGCAACAGAAGTAAGAGTACCCCGACGACATGGCGCCTCCTCTCATTCAGTTAAAAGACATCGCGCTGACCTTCGGCGGCACCCCGCTGCTCGACGGCGTCGAGCTTGCCGTCTCCGCCGGCGAACGCGTCTGCCTGATCGGCCGCAACGGCTCCGGAAAATCGACGCTTCTCAAGATCGTCGCAGGACTCGTGGAAGCGGATCGCGGCAGCCGCTTCGTGCAGCCCGGCGCGACGATCCGCTATCTGCCGCAGGAACCGGATTTCACCGGCTTCAGGACCACGCTCGCCTATGTCGAAGCCGGCCTCAACCCGGGCGACGATTCCTATCAGGCGCAATACCTGCTGGAGCAGTTCGGGCTCACAGGCTCTGAAGATCCCGCCAATCTGTCCGGCGGCGAAGCCCGGCGCACGGCGCTGGCGCGCGTGCTCGCGCCCTCGCCCGACATCCTGTTGCTGGACGAGCCGACCAACCATCTCGATCTCACCACCATCGAATGGCTCGAAGGCGAACTCGCCAGCCGGCGCACCGCGCTGGTGATGATCAGCCATGACCGGCGTTTTCTGTCCAATCTGTCGCGCGCCACCGTGTGGCTCGACCGCGGCCAGACCCGGCGCATCGAAAAAGGCTTCAGCGCGTTTGAGGAATGGCGCGACGAGGTGCTGGCGGAAGAAGAACGCGACCAGCACAAGCTCGACCGCAAGATCGTCGCCGAGGAACACTGGCTGCGCTATGGCGTCTCGGGCCGCCGCAAGCGCAACGTCAAGCGTCTCGGTAATCTGTTCGAACTGCGCGACCAGCGCCGCGACTATCGCGGAACCGCCGGCAAGGCGAACCTCGCAGCAGCCGAGGCTGAAAGCTCCGGCAAGCTGGTGATCGAAGCGAAGCACATCTTCAAGTCGTATGGCGATCGTCCCATCGTCGATGATTTCTCAATCCGGGTCGCGCGCGGCGACCGCATCGGCATCGTCGGCCCCAACGGCGCGGGCAAGACCACATTGATCAGCATGCTCACGGGCGCCGACAAGCCCGACACCGGCATGATCCGCCTCGGCGCCAACATCGAAATGGTGACGCTCGACCAACACCGCGAAAGCCTCGATCCGAAATCGACGCTGTCCGACGCGCTGACCGGCGGCCGTGGCGACAGCATCATGGTCAACGGCAAACCGAAGCACGTCATCAGCTACATGAAAGACTTCCTGTTCACGCAGGAGCAGGCCCGCACGCCGCTCGAAGTCCTGTCCGGCGGCGAGCGCGGACGTCTGATGCTGGCGCGCGCGCTGGCCAAGCCGTCCAACGTGCTGGTGCTGGACGAGCCGACCAACGATCTCGATCTCGAAACCCTCGACGTGCTCGAGGAAATGCTCGGCGACTATCAGGGCACGGTCATCCTTGTCAGCCACGACCGTGACTTCCTCGACCGCGTCGTAACGTCGGTGATCGCGCCGGAAGGCAACGGCAAGTGGGTCGAATATGCCGGCGGCTATTCCGACATGCTGGCACAGCGCGGCGAAGACCTGAAGCAGCGCGCGGCGGAATCTGCAGCGGCTGACAAGCCGAGAGAAAGCAAGGGCGTAGCGTCCGCGCCATCGTCGTCCTCAAAGCGTCGTCTCAACTTCAACGAGAAACACGCGCTCGAAACCTTGCCGAAGACGATGGCGAAGCTTCAGTCCGAGATCGCCAAACAGCAGAACCTGATGAGCGATCCCGAACTGTTCACGAAGGACCGCAAGAAGTTCGACGCGGCGTCAGCAGCCATCGCCAAGGCGCAGGCCGAACTGGACGTCGCCGAGGAAAAGTGGCTCGCGCTCGAAATGCTTCGCGAGGAGATCGAGAGTGGGGTTTAGCGCTTCAAATAGTCCAGCGCTCCGCGCGCGGCCGCAGCGCCCGTCGCGAAACATGCCTGCAACAGGTAGCCGCCAGTTGGCGCTTCCCAGTCCAGCATTTCGCCCGCGACGAACACGCCTGGCAACGAGCGCAGCATAAAATGCGTATCGATCTCGGCGAATGCAATTCCGCCCGCCGTCGAGATTGCGCGATCGATCGACGCAACGCCTGTCAGACGTACAGGGACCGCATTGACGAATGTCGCCAGTTGATCAGGCGACATTGTCGACGGAAGCAACCCGAACGCAATGGTCGCTTCCTGAAGCAATCCGATCGCGGCGGGAGACAATGCCGCCTGCTTTCTCAGATAGGTCGATAGCGATTGCTTCTTTCTCGGCGCGCCCAGGCGCTTCGCCAGATCGGCTTGCGGGATATCGGGCCGCAACGCGACGTGAAGAACGGCCTCGCCGTTCGCAAGCACCGCATCACGCACTGGCGCGGACAGCGCATACACCGCGCCGCCCTCGATGCCATCGCGCGTAATCGTCGCCTCACCGCGCACCGACTCACCGCCGAATGATAAAGCGATACTTTTCAGCGGCTCTCCTTGAAACCTGTCGCGGAACAAGTTCGACCAGTCGACACGAAATCCGCAATTGGCCGGACGCAACGGCGTAACACCGATTCCCTTGGCGCTCAGCGCATCGGTCCAGTCACCGTCCGCGCCGAGCCTTGGCCAGCTTGCACCGCCGAGGGCAATGACGGTGGCGTCAGGCCTGAACGACGCTGGGCCTTCGGGCGTCTCGAATTGCAGGTCGCCTTTCGCGCTCCATCCCGTCCAGCGATGGTTGAGCGCGAAGCGCACGCCCAGCTGATCGAGACGGCGCAGCCACGCGCGCAACAACGGCGATGCCTTGAAGACTTGGGGAAACACCCGGCCGCTCGAGCCGACGAAGGTCAGTTGACCCAACCCTTCACTCCACGCGCGCAATGCGTCGGGCGAAAACGCCTCGATAGCCGCGCGCAGATGCGGCGTCGCCTCGCGATAGCGCGGCAGGAACTGGTCAAGCGGTTCGCTATGCGTGAGGTTGAGGCCGCCGCGTCCGGCGAGCAAAAACTTTCGCCCGACAGACGGCATACGCTCATAGACGGTGACCTGCGCACCGCCCGCCGCCAAAACCTCAGCCGCCATCAGTCCCGCAGGACCGGCACCGATGATGGCGACATTCAAGATCTCAACCGCCCATCGGCGGAAGCTTGATACCCGCCGCCTTCGCGGCCTGCTCGACATACTTGAACGTCTGGAAGAACGCACCGCCCAGATCGCGTGCCGTCGACATGTCGCCGATCTTCGTGAAGTTCGCCGCAATGGCGTCCGGCGTCCATTGGTCCTTCGGCAGATTGAGGCCTTCGGTCTCGACGACCTTGATGACCGCGAACGAACCTGCGCCCGCGCCCATGATGGTACGGGTCGGCGCGTCCTCGCTCAGCAGATAGAGCACCGCCGGCGTGATCGCTTCCGGCTTCATCAATTCCAGAATTTCCGGCCCAATCAAGCCTTCGGTCATGCGGGTCGCCGCCGTCGGCGAGATCGTGTTGACGCGGATGTTCGTCTTGCGGCCTTCCTCGGCAAGAACATTCATCAGGCCGATCATGCCGGCCTTTGCGGCGGCGTAGTTCGCCTGCCCGAAGTTTCCAAACAGACCCGACGACGACGTGGTGACCACGATGCGTCCGTAGTTGCGCTCGCGCATCCCGTCCCACACCGCACGGCAGCAGTTGAACGTGCCGGTGAGATGCACCGCGATAACCTTGGCGAAATCGTCCGACTCCATCTTGCCGAACGACTTGTCGCGCAAGATGCCGGCGTTCGCGACCATCAGATCGACGCTGCCCCACTTCAACGCAGCGCGGGCGACCATCTCCTTGACCTGCTCGAAGTTCGAGACATCCGCGCCGTCGGCGATCGCTTCGCCGCCCGCCTTGCGGATTTCTTCCACGACGGCTTCCGCCGGACTGACCGAGCCGCCGCTGCCGTCACGCGCAGCGCCCATGTCGTTGACGACCACGCGCGCGCCTAGCTTCGCCAGTCCCAGCGCATGTGCGCGCCCGAGACCTGCACCCGCGCCGGTCACGACCGCAACGCGCCCATCGAATCTGATTGCCATGATCGTTCCCTGTATTATGCGAAGAAATGCATTCCGAGCCAGTCCGCGACCAGAGCGGGCTTCGACTCATCCTCGATTTCGAGCGTGGTTGCGGTACGCGCCAGCAATTCCTGCGGCGACTTCATCGTCACCTCGGACAACACGAAGCGCGCGCGCACCCGCTTGCCTGCGCGCACCGGCGTCAGAAATCTGATCTTGTCGAAACCGTAGTTGATCGACATCGCCGCGCCGTTCAATGTCGGCATCGTCGCATAGGCAAGCTTGGGCAGCACCGACAACGACAGGAAGCCATGCGCGATGGTCCCGCCAAACGGCGTCTCGCGCTTGGCGCGTTCCGGATCGATGTGGATAAACTGAAAATCCTCGGTCGCGTCAGCGAAGGCGTTGATCTGCTTCTGATCGATTGTATGCCATTCGGAGACGCCGAGCTCCTGGCCCACGAGCTTCACAAAGTCTTCGCGATCCATCGCAACGCCCATCCGGCTGTCCCCTGCTTCGAATTCGAACTGGATTGGCACATTCCACAGAACGGCGGCCCGGCCAAGTGAAAACTTTGACCGCAACAGGCTCCGGGGAATGGAAACTACCGCGTTCCGCCTGTGCCCACCTGCAATTCCGGAAAATCTTCCTCCCGGAATTCCGTGCCGCGCAGCGCGTCCGTGCGATCATTATCATGTTCAAGACGGCGCAGTTGAACGCGGCGAATCTTGCCGGAGATCGTCTTCGGCAGTTCAGTCACCAGTTCGATACGTCGGATACGCTTGAACGGCGCAAGGCGTGAATGGACATACTGGAAGATCGCCAACGCCGTTTCACGCGAGATCGCGGTGCCCGGCACAACCGACACGTAAGCCTTGGGAAGCGCGAGCCGGATCGGATCCGGCGTCGGCACGACGGCAGCCTCGGCCACCAGATCATGTTCGAGCAGCACACTCTCAAGTTCGAACGGGCTGATGCGATAGTCAGATGACTTGAATACGTCGTCGGAGCGGCCGACAAATGTCAGATAGCCGTCGTTATCGAGAAACACCACGTCACCGGTCTGATAGACCGCACCGTCCGCGCCCTTCGGCTTGCCGTCGTCGCCCTGATAACCCAGCATCAACCCTGCAGGACGATGCGCGCCCAGCACAAGACGCACCTCGCCTTCCTTCGCAGGATTGCCGTCGGCGTCCGCGACAGCCACCTTGTAACCCGGCAACGGCCGGCCCATCGATCCGATTTTCACCGGCTGACCGGGCGAATTCCCGGCCAGCGCCGTGGTTTCAGTCTGGCCGTAGCCATCGCGGATCGTCAGACCCCACGCCGCCTTGACTTGATCGATCACTTCCGGGTTAAGCGGCTCACCTGCGCCGCAGACTTCGCGCACCGAAACCTTGTAATCCGCGAGACGCTCCTGAATGAACAGCCGCCACACCGTCGGCGGCGCACATAACGTGGTCACGCCACAACGCGCGACGGTCGCGAGCAAACCTTTCGCATCGAAACGCGGCTGGTTGACGATGAAGATGGTTGCCCCCGCATTCCACGGCGAGAAGAAGCAGCTCCACGCATGCTTCGCCCAACCAGGCGAAGATATGTTGAGATGAATGTCGCCCGGCTGAAGCCCGAGCCAATACATCGTGGAGAGCGAGCCGACCGGATAACTGCTGTGGCTGTGCAGAACCAGCTTCGGCTTCGCCGTGGTGCCGGACGTGAAATAGAGCAACATCGGGTCGTCGGCGCCAGTCGTGCCGTCCGGTGTGAACGCGTCCGGATAGTTTGCAGCGTCCTCGAACCGCCGCCAGCCTTTATGTTCAGCAGTCGCGGCAACAACGATCTTCGTGAAGCCCTCACCGCCCAGACCTTCGAACTTCGCGACCTGATCCTGCGTCGCGACAACCGCCCTCGCCTTGCCGCGATCGAGACGGTCACGCAACTCATCCGCCGTCAGCAACGTCGTTGCGGGAATCACGATGACGCCGAGCTTCATGGCGGCAAGCATCGTTTCCCATAGCGGCACCACGTTGCCGAGCAGCAAGAGCAGATGATCGCCGCGCTTCAAACCGAGATCGCGCAGGAAATTCGCGGTCTGGTTGGAGCGGCGCGACAGTGCCGCGAAAGTCAGTCTGGTTTCGGTATTGCTGGCGGCGTCGACGATCCAGAGCGCCGTGCGGTCGCGGCTCTCCGCGGCGCTCGCCAGATCCGCGTCAAACCAGTCGAGCGCCCAGTTAAATTGCTTCTGATCGGGCCAGCGGAAGTCCGCGACGGCCTTGTCGTAGTCGGTGCGATGCTGAAGCAGGAATGCGCGCGCGTCCTGGAATGTCGTCATCAATGAATCCTATTTCGATGGCAGCCCGCGCACATGCTTGATGATGCCGGAAAAGTCCATGCCGCCATGACCGGCTTTCTCAAAGGCGTCATAGATGCTTTCCGCATGAGCGCCAAGCGGCGTTGCGGCGCCTGCCGCCTTTGCCGCCTCCTGCGACAACCGCAGGTCTTTCAGCATCAGTGCCGCCGCGAAACCCGGCTTGTATTCATTGTTGGCGGGCGATGCCGGAACCGGCCCCGGCACCGGGCAATAGGTCGTCAGGGACCAGCACTGGCCCGACGAGGTAGATGCCACATCAAACAGCGCCTGATGCGACAGGCCCAGCTTCTCGCCGAGAGCGAATGCTTCCGACACGCCGATCATCGAAATACCGAGGATCATGTTATTGCAAATCTTGGCGGCCTGCCCTGCACCACCTTTCCCGCAATGCACGACCTTCTTGCCCATGTTTTCGAGTAGAGGCTTTGCAGCAGCGAAAGCAAAATCCTCACCACCGCACATGAATGTCAGCGTCGCGCTTTTCGCGCCGCCCGTGCCGCCTGATACCGGCGCATCGATCGACGGCAAATTGTGTTCGGTCGCATGGGCATGCGCGAGGCGCGCGCTCTCAACGTCGATGGTGGAGCAATCGATCATCAACGTGTTCTTGCCGACAGACGGGATGATCTCCTTCCAAACGCTCAGAACGTGCTTGCCCGCCGGGAGCATGGTGACCACGACGTCAGCGCCCTTCACCGCATCCGCCGCTGATGCTGCAATGGTCACACCCTCCGCCTTGGCTGCATCCTTCGAGGCCTGCACAAGATCGAAGCCCTGCACCTTGTGCCCGGCCCTGACGAGGTTGGCCGCCATGGGACCGCCCATGTTGCCGAGACCGATGAATGCGACGTTTGCCATGTCCTGCCCTCGTTATCGTTGTTTTAATGACCACTCAGTCCGGAAACACCAGCTTGTATTTGGCGTTCGGTGCAAAATACTTCTCGACGATGTCCGGCGTGACATCTTCCAGCCTGGCCGGCGACCACTTCGGACTGCGGTCCTTATCGATGATGGCCGCGCGGACGCCCTCCACGAACTCGGCGCTGGTGAAAACCGTCAGCGCCGAATTGTACTCGCGGATCAGACATTCCTTGAGCGACTTGGAACCTCGCGCGCGCCGAAGCAACTCCAGCGTCACCTTGAGCGCCGTCGGAGAATTCGCGGACAACGCCTTTAACGTCGCAAGCGCAAATTCCGAGCCGTCCTGTTTCAGGGCCGCAACAATCTCTTCCATCGTGTTGTGTGCAAAAGTGCGATCAATGAGGCTGCGATGGTTCGCAATCGGCGCCTGAGCATCCGTCACCGCGAAAAGTCTCAGAATTGCGCGAACGTCGTCGCCAGTCGCCTGTAGCGGTGCATTTGCAAGCGCATCGCGCAATGCCGGCCAATCGCCCGACACGATCAACACATCCGCGGCACCGACATAAACCGCGTCCGCCCCGCTCATCGGCTTTCCGGTCAGTGCGAAATAAGTCCCGACCTCGCCGGGCGCCCGCGAAAGCAGCCATGTTCCGCCCACGTCGGGGAAAAAACCAAGGCTGACTTCCGGCATCGCCATTTTCGTTTTCTCGGTGACGATCCGATACGCGCTATGCGCCGAAATGCCGACGCCGCCACCCATGACGAGACCGTCCATGTAGGCGACATAAGGCTTGGGAAATTCCGGGATGCGCGCGTTCAGGATATATTCTTCGCGCCAGAACACCGGCCCGAGATCGCCGCCCGCTTTCGCACTGTCATGAAGTCCGCGAATGTCACCGCCCGCACAGAGCCCGCGGTCCCCCGCACCTTCCAGCAGGATCAGCGACACGCCGGGGTCCGCCTCAAATGTATCGAGCGCCGCCACAATCCCGCGCGTCATTCCCAATGTCAGTGCATTGATCGTCTTCGGGCGGTTAAGCCGGATGATTCCGGCCGCGCCGTCCCGGCAAACGATCAGGTCATTGTCCGCCCCGGCCACCGCCGTCGCGTGCGCACTCATCGCGCTCCCTCGATCAGTTTGCGCGCGACGATCACGCGCATGATCTCATTGGTTCCTTCGAGGATTTGATGCACGCGCAAATCCCTTACGATTTTCTCTATGCCGTATTCGGAGAGATAGCCGTAGCCACCATGCAATTGCAGCGCCTGGTTGGCAACCTCGAAGCCCGCATCGGTACCGAAGCGCTTGGCCATCGCACACAACATCGTGGCATCCGGGTCCTTGCGGTCGAGCGCCGCGGCAGCGCGCCACAAGAAGGTACGCGCGGCCTCGAGCTCGATTGCCATGTCCGCAAGACGAAACTGCAGCGCCTGGAATTCATCGAGGCGCTGGCCGAAGGCCCTGCGCTCCTTCATGTAGGCAAGCGACTTGTCGAGGGCGGACTGCGCTCCGCCAAGCGAACAGGCCGCAATATTGAGCCGTCCGCCGTCAAGGCCCGCCATTGCGATCTTGAAGCCGATCCCCTCTTCGCCGAGACGGTTGGCAACGGGCACGCGTGCATTCTCGAAGATAACGGCGCGCGTGGGTTGCGCATTCCATCCCATCTTGCGCTCATTGGCGCCGAACGACACACCCGGCGTGTTGCCTTCGATGACCAGCGTGGAAATGCCGCCTGCGCCGTTGCCGCCGGTGCGCACCATAGCGACATAAATATCGCCCGCGCCTGCGCCCGAGATAAATTGTTTCTGACCGTTGAGAACATAATGATCGCCGTCACGCACCGCGCGCGTGCCAAGCGCCGCCGCATCCGAGCCCGCGCCGGGCTCGGTGAGCGCATAGCTTGCGATCAGTTCCATCGTACAGAGCCGCGGCAGCCACTTTTGCCGCTGCGCATCCGAGCCGTAGGCGTCGATCATCCATGACGCCATGTTGTGGAT
Organism: Afipia sp. GW821-FHT04G03; assembly: GCF_059419985.1. Lineage (NCBI taxonomy): Bacteria > Pseudomonadati > Pseudomonadota > Alphaproteobacteria > Hyphomicrobiales > Nitrobacteraceae > Afipia > Afipia sp. GW821-FHT04G03. Next base: position 748,609 of record NZ_JBWKSV010000001.1, read on the forward strand.
CGAGATGAACGCCGACACCGTCGGACAGCCCGTCGCCAGCGCCTCGAAGATCAGCGCCGCGTCGAACCGGGTCAGCGCCGAGCCGCCGACATCATCGCGGATGTAGATGCCACCGATGCCGAGCGCCGCCGCTTCGCGCATCACGTCGACGGGGAAAAACTTTTCCTCGTCCCATTTCAGCGCGAACGGCGCGATCTTCTCGGCCGCGAACTCGCGCGCCATGTCGCGAACCGCGATTTGATCCTCGGTCAGAGCGAATTGCATGGCGCGCCGTCCTTAGCTTGTGGGCATGGCGAAGTCGGCGCCTTCCTTGATGCCCGACGGCCAACGCGCGGTGACGGTCTTGGTCTTGGTGTAGAACCGCACGGAATCCGGACCATACTGGTTGAGGTCGCCGAAGCCCGAACGCTTCCAGCCGCCGAAGGTATAATAAGCTACCGGCACCGGGATCGGTACGTTGATGCCGACCATTCCGACATTGACCTTCGCGGCAAAGTCACGCGCCGCGTCGCCGTCGCGGGTGAAGATCGCAACGCCGTTGCCGTAATCGTGGTCCGACGGCAGCGCCAGCGCTTCGTTGTAGTCGTTGGCACGCACCACCGACAGCACGGGGCCGAATATCTCTTCCTTGTAGATGCGCATATCCTTGGTGACGTTGTCGAACAGACAGCCACCCATGTAGAAGCCGTTCTCGTAGCCCTGCATTTTGAAGCCACGACCGTCGACGGCGAGCTTGGCGCCTTCCTTGATGCCGACTTCGACGTAGTCCTTGACGCGCTCCAGCGCCGCCTTGGTCACGAGCGGACCGAAATCCGCGCTGAGATCGGTTGAAGGGCCGATCTTGAGGCTCTCGACGCGAGGAATGAGTTTTTCCATCATGCGGTCGGCGGTCGTCTTGCCAACGGGCACAACGACAGAAATGGCCATGCAGCGTTCGCCGGCAGCGCCGTAACCCGCACCGACCAGTGCATCAACCGTCTGGTCCATATCGGCATCGGGCATGACGATGGCGTGATTCTTCGCTCCGCCAAAGCACTGTGCGCGCTTGCCGGTCGCCGCGGCACGCTCGTAAATGTACTGCGCGATCGATGACGAGCCGACGAAGCCGACGGCGCTGATATCCCGATCGTCGAGAATGGCGTCCACTGCTTCCTTGTCGCCGTTGACGCAATTCAAAATGCCCGGCGGCAATCCCGCTTCGAGCATCAGTTCGCAAAGCTTCATCGGCACGCTGGGATCGCGCTCCGACGGCTTCAGAATGAACGCATTGCCGCAGGCGATCGCCGGCGCAAACTTCCACATCGGGATCATCGCCGGGAAATTGAACGGCGTGATGCCGGCAACGATGCCAAGCGGCTGGCGCATCGAATAGAGATCGATGCCCGGACCCGCGCCTTCCGTGTATTCGCCCTTCATCAGCTGGGGGATGCCCAGCGCAAATTCCACAACCTCGACCCCTCGCAGGATGTCGCCCTTGGCGTCGGGAATGGTCTTGCCATGCTCGCGCGCAAGCAATTCAGCCAGCGCATCGTTGTCGCGCGCCACAAGTTCGAGAAATTTCATCAATACGCGAACGCGGCGCTGCGGGTTGGTATTGGCCCAAGCCGGCTGGGCAGCCTTGGCGTTCTCGACCGCCGCGCGCATTTCCGCTTTGGACGCCAGCGCGACCTGGGCCTGAACTTCGCCCGTCATAGGTAAAAACACGTCGGCAAAACGTCCCGACGTGCCCTTGACCTCGCGGCCACCAATGAAATGCCCGATCGTACGCATAAGTATCCTCCAAAAGCGTGTGTTTTGAGGATGCTAGCACTGTCCGCGAGGGCATTGGAACGGGGTTCTGCGCACAGCTCGGTGGCGCGCTACGCAAAGAACCACCTTGACGAAACACCCGGGCTGGTCAGGCGCCGCTCTTGGATGCCCTGGTTTTTCTCACGCGAGGTTTCGGCACATTCTCGACCCGCAACGCGCCCTGTCGGCCCGCAGCGAGGACCTCGTCCGAAAATTCTCCCGTCCCGGCCATCCGCGCCAGAATCATGGTCCCCATCATGGTGGAAAGCGTTGCAATAGCCTCCCGCCGTGCGGCCTTCGCGGTTTGCGCCGGCATCTGCTCCGAAATGACATCGATCATTTCCTCCAGCTTCGCGGCCACGGCCTTGCGCGTCTTGGGGCTCGCGCGGTGCACCTCCGCCCCCAGCGACGGCAATGCACAACCGTTGCCGACATCGTCGCGATGCTGGGCCGTGAGATACCCGTTGACGATGGATGATAGCTGCTTGCCTTCAGGCGCCTGCTCGGCGCGCTTGCGCCACCGCTTCGCGGTCTGGTCCATGGCGTGCGCAAAGGCTTCGCCGATCAGCGCATCGCGCGAGGCAAAGTGCGCATAAAAGCCGCCATGGGTAAGACCGGCTTCCTTCATCAACTCAGCGACGCCGAGGCTCGCCGCGCCGCGCTCGCGCAGGCGCACGGATGCGTTCTTCACGATCCGCTCGTGGGTCTCGGCCTTATGGTCCTTCGAGTAGCGCATCGGCGCCTCATCACATGTTTCAGATCATATAATAGCACAATCTTCGCCCACCGGAGCCCGCAATATGCGAAAATAGCTGCCATGCGCCGCATTTGACGAGGGAAAGATGATCGCGCACCATCGCCATCAAGCTCCAAAACAGCAACCGTCAGGCCCCGATACATGCAAACCATCAACGATTATTGCAACGTCGTGCGCGGCGAAAACGGCGTTGCAACATTAACGATCAGCAATGCCGGGCCGCTCAATATCGTCAACTCTCAGGTTATCCGCGGCGTTCGGGAGGGACTGGAACAGCTCGCGAACGACCACGACATTCGCGTTCTGATCGTGCGGGGCTCCGGCGAGAAAAGCATGATCGGCGGCGCGGACATCAAGGAGATGGCGATTCTTGATCAAGCTTCCGCCGAGACCTTCATCACCGGCCTGCGCGACCTTTGTGAAGCGGTCCGGCAATTTCCAACGCCGGTGATCGCGAGGCTGCGGGGATGGTGCCTCGGCGGCGGACTGGAATTTGCTGCGGCGTGCGATTTGCGGATCGCGTCGCAAGACGCGAAGTTCGCCATGCCGGAGGTCAAGGTCGGCATTCCCTCGGTCATCCACGCGGCGTTGCTGCCTCGGCTGATTGGCTGGGGCCGCGCCCGCTGGCTGATCCTGACCGCCGCAACAATCGATGCCCCCACCGCGCTGAGCTGGGGACTGGTCGATCAGGTCGTGCCCGATGCCGACCTCGATTCGGCGATTGCAGTAGTCGCGGGAGGAATTGCAGAGTGCGGGCCCGAGGTCATGCGGAACCAGAAAGCGCTTCTGCGGCAGTGGGAAGAGCTTGCGCTCACCGAATCCATCAATCTCAGCGTCGGCGTGTTCGGCAAGTCATTCCTGACCGGCGAACCACAGCGTCACATGCAGGCATTTCTCGATAGACGAAAATAACTCATCCGACGCAAGAAAATAAGTCATGCGAATTTTGGCATGCCACGGGTGCGTTTTAAACGTGCGGCAGCTTGTCGGCGCAGGATTCATGCTTTTATTGTCCGCACGCCGATTGCAATTTGTGTATCCCTTCATATGATACTCGTCATCCAAACTCACAATCCCTGCGCACGCGGGTCATCAGGAGAGTTGCATGTCTTCATCCGATCCCGTCGTCATCGTATCCGCAGTTCGCACACCTCTTGGCCGCTTCCAGGGAGATCTATCGTCATTCAGCGCGCATAACCTCGGCTCTCATGCCATCGGCGCGGCGCTTGAGCGGGCGAAGCTGTCGCCCGAGCGAATCGATGAAGTCTTCATGGGCTGCGTTCTCCCCGCCGGACAGGGCCAGGCCCCCGCCCGCCAGGCCGCGCGCGGCGCCAAACTGCCGGATGCCACAGGCGCGACCACCATCAACAAGGTTTGCGGCTCAGGCATGAAGGCCACCATGCTGGCTCACGACATCATCAATGCCGGTTCGGCAGAGATCGTCGTCTCCGGCGGCATGGAAAGCATGACCAATGCGCCATACCTCCTTCAAAAAGCACGCGGCGGTTATCGCGTCGGCCACGACCGCATCATCGACCACATGATGATGGACGGTCTTGAGGATGCCTACGAAACCGGCCGCTCGATGGGCGACTTCGGTGAAGCCGCCGCGGAAGCTTACCAGTTCAGCCGCAAGGATCAGGACGAATACGCAATGGAGACACTGACCCGCGCTCGCAATGCGGTTCAGAACGGCTCATTCAAAAAAGAAATCGCGCCGATCTCCGTCAAGGAAAAGGCAGGCGTTCGCGTTGTCGAGAATGACGAGCATCCGCTGAAGGTCGATCCCGCCAAGATTCCGAACCTGAAGCCCGCATTCCGCGCCAACGGCACGATCACACCGGCAGCATCCTCGGCAAATGCCGACGGCGCGGCTGCGCTGGTTTTGACGCGCCGCTCGATCGCGGAGCGCGAAGGTCTGCCGATCCTTGCCGAAATCAAGGGCCACTCGACCCACAGCCAGGCTCCCGACTGGTTCACGACTGCCCCAATTCCGGCGATCCGCAAACTGCTCGACAAAGTGGGCTGGAAAGTCAGCGACGTCGACTTGTTCGAAATCAATGAAGCTTTCGCCGTGGTGCCGATGGCAGCCGCGAAAGATCTCGGAATTCCGCGCGATAGGCTCAACGTCAACGGCGGCGCCTGCGCGCTCGGCCATCCGATCGGGGCAACCGGCGCACGTCTGATCGTGACCTTGCTGCACGCGATGGAGAAGAACAACGTGAAGCGCGGCATTGCTTCGCTCTGCATCGGCGGCGGTGAAGCAACCGCCATCGCGGTCGAGCGCAAGCTCAACTGATCGCCGTCGCCAACTTGCAATGCGCCGGCGGCTCGTTCCGCTGGCGTCGTAACCGCACCCGGCAAGCGGGCTGCGTTGTTCCTGGGCAACCTGTGGTGAGATCGTGAAACGAAACAGCGCGATACGACGGATCGTCGTCACTGGAATGGGCGCGGTCTCTCCGCTCGGCGTCGGCGTGGAGAGCAACTGGTCACGGCTGATCGCGGGACAGTCCGGCATCCGAGCGATGTCGGACAACGCCGCGGCCGACTTGCCTGCCAAGGTCTCGGGCGCAGTACCTGACATCGCGGATGATCCCGAATTCGGTTTCGATCCGGACCGCGCAGCGCCGCGCAAGGATCAGAAGAAGATGGACCGTTTCATCCAGTTCGCTCTGCTGGCGGCGGATGAGGCGATCGCACAGGCCGGATGGAAACCGGAAGACGCGCGTTCGCGCGAACGGACCGCAACCATCATCGGCTCCGGCGTCGGTGGATTTCCTGCCATCGTCGATGCTGTCCGCACCGCCGACGAACGCGGCGTGCGCCGTCTCTCGCCTTTCACCGTCCCCTCGTTTCTCGTCAATCTTGCTGCCGGGCAGGTTTCGATCCGTCATGGATTCAAAGGCCCGCTGGGCGCGCCGGTAACGGCATGTGCAGCTGGCGTGCAGGCCATCGGCGATGCCGCGCGGCTCCTGCTCGCGGGTGAAGCGGATGTCGCAATCGCAGGCGGCGCTGAAGCCTGCATCGATCGCGTCAGTCTCGGCGCATTCGCCGCAGCCCGCGCGCTCTCGACCGGTTTCAACGACGAACCGCGGCGCGCGTCGCGCCCCTTCGACAGGGACCGCGACGGCTTCGTGATGGGCGAAGGCGCCGGCATTCTTGTGATCGAGACGCTCGATCATGCACTCGACCGCGGAGCGACGCCGATCGCCGAACTCGTCGGCTACGGAACCACGTCCGACGCCTATCACATGACGGCCGGCCCGGACGATGGCGACGGCGCGCGCCGTTCTATCGAGATCGCGTTGCGGCAAGCGGGAATTTCCCCAGTGGAAGTGCAGCACCTCAATGCCCATGCCACATCGACGCCGGTCGGCGACAGCGGCGAACTGGCGGCGATCAAGGCCGTGTTCGGCACCGAAGGCCGTGTTGCGGTAAGCTCGACCAAATCCGCCACGGGGCACCTGCTTGGTGCGGCGGGCGGCCTCGAGGCCATTTTCTCGGTGCTCGCGTTGCGTGACCAGATTGCGCCCGCCACGCTCAATCTCGATCATCCGGATGCGGCCGCGGAAGGCATCGACCTTGTGCGCGGCGCAGCCCGGCCGATGGCGATTGAGCATGTGCTGTCGAACGGCTTCGGCTTCGGCGGCGTCAACGCGAGCGTTCTGTTCCGCGCCTGGTAAACAAAATACGCGCGGCCGTTATCAGGCCGGCTTGCGCAATAACCGCTTGTTTTTGGGAGTGAGATAGTCTCGCGTGATCGCGGTCTACAAGGCCGGACATAGTTGGACCGCTTCTGTTCAGGCCGCCCGGGCTGGCCTAAGACAGGGCTTAAGCTACCGGAGCGCCTCATGACCCTGTCCGCCATCGACGACCACAATGCCGATCAAATCGCCTACTGGAATGGCCCAGGCGGCCGCCACTGGACTGACCGACAGCAGCTTCAGGACATAGTGCTGGCGCCGGTGTCCGAAATCCTGCTCAGCCGTGCCGCCGTCAAAAGCGGGGAAGCCATACTCGATGTCGGCTGCGGCTGCGGAGCGACTTCGTTCGATCTGGCCAAACGGGTCGGCCCCGGCGGACACGTCACCGGCATCGACATTTCGGAGCCTATGCTGGGCCGGGCGCGGGAGCTTGCCCCTTCCGGCTCGCCGGTCGAGTTCGTGCTGGCGGATGCAACCGTGTATCCCTTTACTGGTGGCAGTATCGACCTGCTGTTCTCCCGCTTCGGCGTCATGTTTTTCGCGCAGCCCTCGGTTTCCTTTGCCAACATGCGCAAGGCGCTTCGTCCGGGCGGACGCCTCGCCTTCGCCTGCTGGCGCACACCGCGCGACAATCCCTGGATGATGCTGGCCCTTCAGGAAGCCTACAAGCACGTGCCGAAGCTCCCCGAGGTGAAACCGGAAGACCCCGGCCCGTTTGCTTTCGCCCGCGAGGAACGCGTCCACCGCATTCTGGACGAAGCAGGTTTCTCGGACATCGCAATGGAGCGCGCCGACTTGTCGCTGGACATTGCCACCGGCCGCGGACTCGATGCCGCTATTGAAACCGTGCTTGCCATCGGCCCGACAAGCCGCGCGCTCGAAGGCCAGCCTCCGGATAAAATTGCTGCGGCGACGCAGTCGATTCGGACGGCGCTCCCCGCGCATCAAAAAGGTAATACGATCCCTCTTGGCGGCTCGATCTGGATCGTGACCGCGGCGAACGGCCACTAACCCGCCAGAAATTCCTTATCGCTGCATTCACCGGATTCGCATCGGAACATATTGATATTCTCAGCGATTGTTTGTGCTCGACAACAAATCGCGGAGAAAATCATGGCCCGAAAGTATTCCAAGGGAGCAGCGAAGAAAGTCGCGCGTGCAATGCACAAGCGGAAAAAGGGTACTTTGAAAAGTGGAGGATCGGGTAAGAAGGTGAAGAGTCGGAAGCAGGCAATTGCTATCGGCCTTTCAGAAGCGCGAAAGGAAGGGAAAAAAGTGCCCGCGAAGAAATCCTCCAAGAAATCCGCGGCCAAATCCCGCAAAACAAAAAAAGCAAAAAAGACGACACGATCGAAGTCATAGCGCGTGAGTCAAATCCGGCGACGCCACGTTTTTTTTATTGAAGGTTACGAGCCTCAGGGCGCGGACGGATTCCACCGCATGTTTCGGCGCGAATGGAAGCGCTTTCGTGAAAACTGGGGCGTCCGCAGCAACCTTTCAGACTGCAACAACGAGTCCGATGAGATCGCCAGCTGGACCGTTGAGACTACGGGCTCGAACTGGCAGGTCTCGACAACATACGAATTCCTGCGGCTCGAGCACCTGATCCGATCGAATCTCGCGCAGCCATTCTGGCTGCAACTGGTTCGCACCGGGCGCTGGATGTTCGACGACATCGTCAGCGGCGCGCTGGCCCGGGTATTCCGCGCCTCATGGCGCATGGGCGTGCTGCTTATCTATTCGCAGGTAATACTGATGGCATGGATCGCGCTCGCGCTTACGGGCGGCTGGTACGCAGCCGACTTTATCAGCCCGCCGACAAGTCCTGGCGTGGTGACGTTCGCCCTCACCGCTGCATTCTCCGCCGGCTGGTTTGCACTTTTCTATCCGGTCGCGGCGTGCATGTTCGTCAACCAACTCAACAACTGCTGGCCTTACCTGCGCGAATTCGCACGCGGCACGCCAACCGGATTTGACCGCCTGCTCGACATTCTAGCCGACCGCATTGTTGCGGTTGCCCGCGCGAACGAGGCCGATGAAATTATTGTCGTTGGGCACAGCGCAGGCGCGATGCTGGCGCTGGCGACAATGGGAAAGGCGCTTGAACGTGATCCTGACGTCGGCCGGCACGGACCCCGCGTGTCGGTGATGACGGCCGGATCGATCATGCCGGCACTGGCCATGCACCCTGCCGCCGAACCGTTGCGCCGCACGGTCGCTGCAATCGCGGCCGAGCGCAGCGTGTTATGGACCGACTGCCAGTCCCGCGAAGACTTCATGAATTTCTGGGAATTCGATCCCGTCAGCGGCATCGGCGCGGACGCCGGTGAGCGGCGGTGCAACCCGCATATCTGGCAGGTGCCGTTTCGCAAGATGATCGCGCCCGAAATTTTCGCCAAGGTCAGGTTCAATTATTGGCGCATGCACTATCAGTACATCATGTCCAACGATCGCCGTGCGCCATACGACTACTACATGTTCCTGTGCGGCCCCGCGCCGTTCGCGGACTGGACGGCTCAGGACGGCAGCGTGTGCGCGCGCTTCGATGCAGAGGGCAATTATCGGGTTCCAGAGATGAAGGCTGCCGAATAAGACGTCAGCCAGTGGCCCTCTTCCTCGCGACATAGACAGTATTTGTCGCCTCCCGATCCTGCAATGGATTGTAGAAGGTGACGACGTGCGCGTTAGCAGCAGCAAAAACGCTCGACAAAATTTTCAGAAAGACATCGTCCGGTGGATCGTTCGACCACAGCGCGAACACGCCATCTGATCGGAGATGGCTCGAAGCCTTCGTCAAGCCTTCCACGCTGTACAGCGACGCGTGAGTCGGATGCAGAAAGTCTTGTGGTGAGTGATCGATATCGACGAGAATCGCATCGAAGCGGCGTTGAGGCTGAGTTGGATCGAAGCCATCGACCGACGATGACATGGCGAAAAAATCACCGTGCACGAACCGGCAGCGTCCGTCCGCCTTGAGTTTCGCGCCAAGTGGGATGAGGCCGCGTTCATGCCATTCGATCACTTCGGAAAGCGCATCGACGACCAGCAACGCCCCGACCCGCGTGTTCTCCAGCACAGCCTCGGCTGTGTAACCAAGGCCCAACCCTCCCACAACGACCTCGAGGCCCTGCCCCGACAGTTCGGCAAGGCCGAGACGCGCCAGGGCAATCTCGGACGCGGTAAACATGCTCGACATCAAAAACTCGTCGCCGAGCTTGATCTCATAGATGTCCACAGCCTGCGTAAGATTTTTGCGGCGGCGCAGCGTCAGCACGCCCATCGGCGTCGGGCGATAGTCAAGCTCCTCGAAATAAGCACTCATCCATGGCCCAATCTCTGAGTTTTTCCGTGTCCGTCGCGCTTCGCGCCTTTGAGTACTGCAACGCTCTTTTTCGGTTGAACGCAACTGGCCTCCGCTCGACAACGCTAATTTTGGCTTTTAGTCTGCTCGCGGGACTCCGAATGAGGCTGGTGATGTTACGGACGATCTGTTGCGCGCTGGCGCTCGCGGCTGCCTTATTGGTGCACCCCGGAGCCGCGTTCGCACAGACGGATTCCAGTGTCGAGATCACGTTCTGGAATTCAGTGAAAGACTCGCGCAATCCGGCTGAGATTGCCGCCTATCTCGACAAATACCCCGACGGCACATTCGCAACGCTCGCCAAAATTCGGCTTGAATCGCTGAAGTCGAAGGCCGTGCCAACGCCCCCTTCCGGTGAACAATGGGCGGCTATCGGGTTTGCCGCGCGCGGTGCCTGGGGCGCGGCCTGGCAGAAGGCGACCCGCGACGAGGCTGAAGCACGGGCACTGACATTATGCGTCAACAACGGCGGACGCGGCTGCAAGGTTTCATCCACGACCAAATGCGGTGCGATGGCATTCTACACCGCGCGCATCAAGCGGACCCGATATTGGGGCGCGTTCACCGCCGAGGGCGCGACCCTCGGCCAGGCGATCGATGCAGCCTCGGCGCGCTGCCGCAACGAGGGCCGTAGTCCGTCGGATTGCAATGTCCGGGCCTCGTTCTGCGCCGACGGCAGCCACAAGAGTTAGCAAGCGTGCTTACTCCGCCGGAATCACGTCCACCGCGACAGTCAGCTTCTGTTTGCGAGAGCCGACGACCACGCCATCGACCGGCGATACATCGGTATAGTCGCGCCCGACCGCCAGAACGACGTGATCGTTGCCGACCACCAAATCGTTGGTGGGATCGAATCCCACCCATCCGATGTCCTCGCCGCACCAGACCGACGCCCACGCATGTGTCGCGTCCGCGCCCTGAAGCCGCGGACGTCCCGGCGGCGGCGTGGTTCGCAGATAACCGCTGACATACGCCGCTGGCAAACCGAGGCCGCGCAAGCCGGCAATCATGATATGTGCGAAGTCCTGGCAGACCCCTCGCCGCTTTTCGAAGACCTCCTGCAACGGCGTGGAGATTTCCGTTGCCTTGGAGTCGTAGACGAAATCGCGGTTGATCCGCTGCATCAGATCGGCCGCTGCCGCGAAGATGCCCGCTCCTGCCGGAAAACTTGCCGTAGCGTATTCCGTAACCGACGGCTTGATCGGCACCAGTGGGCTTGCGAACAGATACCCCACCGGCGACGACGCGCCGAGGCCATTTGAAGCAAACGCTGCCTCGCGCACTTGCGCCCAGCCGGGAGAACTCATCTCACGGCTTGGCGCGGCGCGCGACACGTCAACGCGCGATCGCGCGTCAATGCGAAGAACGCGATGCGCCGTTTCGATCACAATGCCTTCGGTGGTGATGCCGAAAAAATCAGTTCGCAGTGAGCGTTCCACCGGAGCCGGTTTGATCTCGACACTGTGGGAGATCAGTTGCTGGCCATCGCCGCTTTTTGGCTCAAGCCTCAAGGAACAACGGGCAAAGCTGACCGGGCTTTCGTAGGAATATGTCGTGACATGACGGATGTCGTAGATCACGCAAACCCCGTCAACTTCTCAGGCCGCGTCGCGATGCTGCCGTGCGGGAAGTAATGCGATCCGATGGCGTCAGCCAGATTGAGCAAGCTCTGTTCGAGCGCGAAGATCGCCTTCGTATCGTACGCTTCTGCTTCACCAGCCGTCATCGCGGCCTGAAGCGTCACGGCAAGACGATGCGGCGGATCGATCAGGCCACCCTCTCGCATACTCGGCAGGCTCGCAATGTGTTCGTTGAGGGCTGCGATCTGAAACGCCACCGAGCGCGGATTGTATTCGTCCAGAACAACCAGATCGCGCACCGGGGCCAGCAACGGTCCCACGAGATAGCGTGAGCGATAGGTGATCTGGCAATCCACGAGCGTCAGCAACAGATCAAGATCTTCGCCGGTCGCGGTATCGTAGGCAAACTGACGCGCGAAACGCGCGGTATTGATCGCACGCTCGACGCGACGCCCCATTTCGAGAAAGCGCCAACCGGCCGCGCGATTCATGTTTTCCTGTGCGAGACCCGCAAATGTCGCGAGCGACTGCAAAGCCCATTCCGCAGCTTCGAGCAATGCCTCGTCGTCATCTGCTTTCTCAGACAGACGTTCGACCATGCCGGTAATGACATGCCATGCGTCCGGCGAAAGCCGCTCCCGCAATGTCGTTGCGGTGCGCTGCGCCGAGCGAAGCAGCGACAGTGCGGAGCCGAATTTATCCTTGGACTGCAGCGCCTGCGCGGCTGTCGTCGCCAGTTTGGCGCGCGCCGACGGCGTAGTCGCCCCCCAGCTCACCAGCAGACGCTGAATCCGCTCGATCATCGGCTGCATCGGTGACGGGCCTTTGCCGGGCTCCCGTAATGCGCCGCCCAACGCGCGCACCAGCCGCAACGTGGCTTCGGCGCGCTCAAGATAACGCCCGAGCCAGAACAGATTGTCCGCAGCACGACTCGGCACCCATCCGGCGATACGCTTGATACGAACAGTATCGCTCGGCGGCAGCAGCGTGGATGTGGCGACTTCCTTCTCGGATACCACCCAGACATCGGCAGCGCGCGCCCCCTCGCCCATTGAGACAGCCCGCGCGTCGGGCTGATCGGCGATGCGACAGAATCCGCCCGGCAAGATAGTCCAACCGTTCGGCGTCGCCGCAGCGAACACGCGCAGCACAAACGGGCGCGGCGAGATATGCCCGTTGTCCCATACCGGCGTGGTCGAGAGGCGCACCATCTCTTGCCCGACGTAATCGATACCGCGTTTGCCGATGGCCTCGACCAGTCGCGCGCGCTCGTCCTTTGAAAGCGACGCGGCGACAATCGGACCATGTCCAGGAAAACCCGGAACAGACTGGCCGTAAGCGCCCTCGATCGCCATTTCATCCAGACGAGACAAAACCTCCTCGCGCGCGGACTTCTGCCCGCACCACCATGTCGCGATGTGCGGCATCTTCAGCCCCTCGCCGAAGAAGCGCTGGCTGAGACTTGGCAGGAACCCGAGCAGCGTCCGCGCCTCCATCACGCCGGAGCCCGGCATGTTGGCGACCGCGACACCGCCTTTTCGCAGAACATCGATCAGGCCCGGTACGCCGAGCATGGAACGCGCGTCGAGTTCGAGCGGATCAAGAAAATTCGAGTCGACCCGTCGCAACAACACATCAAGGCGCTTCAGGCCGGCAACTGTACGGACGTGCAGCCGGTCCTCGCTCACCGCAAGGTCGTCACCTTCCACCAGCAGGAAGCCGAGATAGCGCGCGAGCGTCGCGTGTTCGAAATAGGTCTCGCTGGAATTTCCCGGCGTCAGCAGCCCAATGCGCGGCTCGTCGCGGTCGGAAAGTCCGCGCAAGTTTTCACGAAATGCCTCGAAGAACGGCGCAACACGCTCGACATTCATCGACGTGTAGAGGTTGGTCAGCGCGCGCGACAGCACCAACCGGTTCTCAAGGGCATACCCCGCGCCGGACGGCGCCTGCGTCCGGTCGTTGAGTACCCACCAGCGTCCGTCAGGACCCCGGCCGATGTCGGCGGCATAAAGGTTGAGATACTGCCCGCCCGGCGGCTTCACTCCGCAAACCGATCGCAGATACTCGTTGCTGCCCGCGATCGCAGCGGCCGGTAGCGCACCATCCGCAACGAGGCGGCCCTCGCCATACAAATCCCGCAGGGTCAGCTCGAACAGCTCCGCACGCTGCGCGACGCCTTCGGAAATCTGTTTCCACTCGCCCTCGTCGATCAGCAGCGGCAAATGACTGAGCGGCCATGAGCGGTCGGCGGACTCGCCGGGTGCGCGGTAGGTGACGCCCGCATCGCGCATGTGCTGGTCAGCAGAGGCAAAGCGGCGTTCGATCTCGCCCGACCCAAGTGCGGAGAACGCGTCGAAGAACCGCGTCCAGACCCCGCGGGGCTCACCCCTGGCATCGATAAACTCGTCCGGAATCCCGGGCAGTGGCGCGTAGCCGCGGGTGCAGTCCAGAAGATCGTGCTGCCCCGCCCGCGCCCTTGTGTCCCCGCCGTCCAGATTGGCCATTCCGACTCGCCTTTTGCTTCCGCAGCAACTTCGCCGATTATTGCGGTGGCCTCAATGCGGGAGTGGCGTCCGAAGGTCGAGAGTTAAGGGAAATTCGAGGGATCGCTCCACGGCGGGCGCCTCAATCCGGCCCGGCGTATGGCCATGGGACTGGAATCGGGCCAGCCGCCGCGCCTCGGCTTCGTAGCTGTTGACCGGCTTGGTCTCATAGCTCCGGCCGCCGGGATGAGCGACGTGATAGACGCACCCGCCTAGCGAGCGCCCGTTCCAGGTGTCGATGATGTCGAAGGTCAGCGGCGCATGAACCGGAATCGTCGGATGCAGACCGGATGACGGCTGCCAGGCCTTGAAGCGAACACCCGCTACAGCTTCTCCGGAACGCCCGGTGTCCGTCATCGGCAGCCGGCGGCCGTTGCAGGTGATGACGTGCCGTCCTTCGACATAGCCGTTGACCTTGACTTGCAAGCGTTCGACGGACGAATCGACATAACGCACCGTGCCACCGCCCGAGCTTTCCTCGCCCAGCACATGCCACGGCTCCAGCGCCTGACGCAATTCGAGGGTCACGCCACCATGCTGCACACTTCCGAACACCGGAAAGCGAAATTCAAGTTGCGCCTCGAACCATTCCGGCTCGAAATCGTAACCGGCCTGTTTCAAATCCGACATAACGTCGTTGAAATCTTCCCAAAGAAAATGCGGTAGCATGAAGCGGTCGTGCAGCGTCGTGCCCCAGCGCACAAAGCGGCCATCCTGCGGCTCGCGCCAGAATTTCGCGATGAGTGCGCGGATCACGAGTTGCTGCGCGAGACTCATGCGCGCATCCGGCGGCATTTCGAGCGCACGAAATTCGACAAGACCGAGACGCCCCGTCGGACTATCCGGCGAATACAGCTTGTCGATGCAGATTTCCGCCCGATGAGTATTGCCGGTGATATCCACCAGCAGATGACGGAACGTGCGATCCACCAGCCACAACGGCACCTTTTCGCCCTTCGGCGGAATCTGCGCGATAGCAATCTCGAGTTCATAGAGCGCATCGTGCCGCGCTTCATCGATGCGCGGTGCCTGACTGGTCGGACCGATGAACATGCCCGAAAACAAGTACGACAACGACGGATGTCGCTGCCAATACAGCACCACGCTCTTGAGCAGATCGGGCCGCCGCAGGAACGGCGAGTCCGCCGGCGTGCCTCCGCCTATCACGACATGGTTTCCGCCGCCGGTGCCGGTGTGGCGTCCATCGATCAGAAAACGGTTCGCACCGAGCCGGACATGCGCCGCTTCCTGATAAAGGCTGAGGGTCGTATCGACGATCTCGCGCCAATTCTTCGCCGGATGAATGTTGATCTCGATCACGCCGGGATCAGGCGTCACCTTGATGACCTCGACGCGCGGGTCATAGGGCGGCGCATAACCTTCGACATGCACCTGAATCTGCATGTCCTCGGCTGTGGCCTCCACCACCGCAATCAACTCGAGGTAGTCCTCCAGCTTTTCGACCGGCGGCATGAACGCGCACAGGATGCCGTCGCGGATTTCGATCGACAGCGCGGTGCGGACGCCACCCTTCCCGCCGGCCTGCTGCTCCTGAACGAACTGACGTGGCGCGCCGTCAGCCAGCGCGCCGCCGTCGAACACTGGGGGCTGCGCAACGGGTTCGGATTGCGGTGCCCCGAAAGCCGGCAACTCTCCCCGTTCCTCCATGGGATCCTGCTCAACAACATACGGATAGTCCTCCGGCGGAATCCATTGCAGTGAATTCATCGGCAGCCGCAGCCCAAGCGGGGAATCGCCCGGCGTCAGAAACAGATTTCCACGCCGCAGATTCCACTTCTCGCTGCGCCAGCGGCTCGTGGCTTTCGCGTTCCAGCGCTGCACCGGCAGCACGAAACCGCGCGGCACGTTAAGCCCTTGCTGAAACACCTGCGCCATACGTGAGCGCTCTTCCGGATCGGCCAGTTTGGAGTCGCTCGGATCGACGTTGCCGGGAAGACTGTTCTCCTTGAGCAGCCAGTGCGCCTGATCTTCGTAGGCCGGAAGCACATTGCCCGCATCGACGCCGAGCTTTTGGGCCACTCCGGCGGCGAATTTTTCCGCCTGCTCGATCTTCGCCGAACGCGGTCCTTCCATCGGCGCGATCAAGTCGGGATTGCGCCAGATCGGCACTCCATCCTTGCGCCAGTAAAGTCCGAACGCCCAGCGCGGCAGGCTTTCGCCGGGATACCATTTGCCCTGTCCGTAATGCAGCAAGCCTCCCGGCGCGAAACGCGTGCGAAGACGCCGAATAAGATCGTCCGCGATGCCGCGCTTGGTCGGGCCGACCGCGGCCGTATTCCATTCAGCGGATTCCAGGTCGTCGATCGACACGAATGTCGGCTCGCCGCCCATGGTCAGCCGCACGTCATCGGCCTTGAGGTCAACATCGACCTTCTCGCCAAGCGCGTCGAGACGCTGCCACGAACCGTCGGAGAATGGTTTGGTGATGCGCGGCGCTTCATTGACGCGCGTCACCTTCATCTCGAATCCGAAATCGGCATTGGCCGCGCTGACCCCGCCGCTGATAGGCGCCGCAGTCCGATAATGCGGCGATGCCGCGACCGGAATGTGCCCCTCGCCGGTGAGCATCCCCGATGTCACGTCGAAGCCAATCCACCCCGCGCCCGGCAGATAGACTTCCGCCCAGGCATGCAGATCGGTGAAGTCGGCCTCGACTTCGCGCGGGCCTTGCAGCGGATCGATGTCCGGGCGCAACTGAATGAGATAGCCGGACACAAAACGCGCCGCCAATCCGAGATGACGTAACGCTTCGATTAACAACCATGCCGAGTCGCGGCATGATCCCGCACCGGATTTAAGAGTCTCTTCCGGAGTCCAGACACCTGGGTCCATACGGACGATATAATTGATTTTCTCGCGCAGCTTCGCGTTCAGATCGACGAGAAAATTCACCGTACTCGGCGCTTCGCGCGGAATACCGGCAAGGTATTCCGCGAAAAGCGGCGTCGGCACGCTTGTCTTCAGATACGGAGCGAGTTCGTCGGCAAGATCTGGTGGATATGCGAATGGGAACTTCTCAGCATATGGCTCAACGAAGAAATCGAACGGATTGACCACTGCCATATCGGCAATGAAATCCACCTCGATCTTGAATTCACGCGTGGGCTCCGGAAACACGAAACGCGCGAGCCAGTTGCCCTGCGGGTCTTGCTGCCAATTGACGAAATGTTTTTCGGGCAGAACTTTCAACGAATAGCTGGAGACTCGCGTGCGCGTGTGCGGTGCGGGACGCAAGCGGATGACCTGCGGTCCGAGGCTGACGGGCCGGTCATACCTATAGTGTGTGACATGATGCAGGGCGACGGTAATGGACACGACGCGACAACCTCGATGGCTCGTTTTTTGAGCAGAACATCTGCGCAAGCCTCTATCAAGCGCTAACAACCGGCATGAACTGCCTAACCCGGTGGCAAATCGGGGTTTCGTGCTGAAATCCCGAGCGGTTTGAGTCGCGATTTCACATGGCTGACTTTGATAATCAAAGTTCCACGGCAGCCTGTCCGGCCGAATACGCAGGGTTCATGTCATCTGGTCACTGCTCAGGACGCGATGTGGCGCACCAATCAGCTCTTGGCATGTGCCTTGCGTGATGGATCGAAGCATTCCGGCATCAACCAAGGAGACAGGCCATGAAGCGCTCAGACCTCACGGAGAAGCTGCTCGACATCAAACGCGAGAAGGGCTGGACCTGGAAACACATTTGCGAGCAGATCGGCGGGCACTCGGATGCGTTGATCGTCGGCGCTATTCTGGGCCAGATGAAACTGACCAAGCCACAGGCCGCCAATGCGGCCGCGCTGTTCAGCCTCTCCAAGGCGGAAACCGCGATGATCAACGAAGTTCCCATGCGCGGTGACGGCACGCCAATGCCGCCGACCGATCCCTTGATCTACCGGTTCTATGAAATGGTCATGGTGAATGGACCAGCATGGAAGGCGCTGATCGAGGAGGAATTCGGCGACGGCATCATGTCCGCCATCGACTTCGATTTCACGATGGAACGTGTCGCTAATCCGAAGGGCGATCGCGTCAAGTTCGTGATGACGGGAAAATTCCTGCCGTTCAAATATTACGGCGCGACCGGCAACAACATGGAGTACGGGTTCAAGGAAGATTGAACACTACGGCATCAGACGGATTGCGTCGTTGAAGAAATCCTGACCACCAAAGTTTCCGGATTTCAAGGCCAACACAGCCTCGCCCTTGCTCCAGCCGACACAACGAAGCACCGGCACGCCGGCGGCGATTTCCGGTCCCACCAGAAACGCCGGAATGCCGAGGCGATCGACCACGGCGCCCGACGTTTCGCCGCCCGCGATCACGAGACGCCGCACACCCGCGGCGACAAGTCCTTCGCTGATCGCGGCCATCGCCTGCTCGATGGCATGACCCGCCGCATCGCGGCCATGCTTCGCCTGCAAGGACGCCACCTGATCCGGCGTCGAACTGCTGGCAATCAGGATCGGCCCCTTCCCAAGATGCTCACGCGCCCAGTTCAGCGCGCGGTCGGCTTCCGCTCCACCCGCTACGATCTTCTCCGGGTCGAGCCGCAGCACCGGCATCGATTTTTCTGCCTGTACGATCTGCGTCAGCGTCGCCTGCGAGCAGCTTCCGGCGAGACAGGCCACAGGACCGCCGATAGCTTTCTCATTAACGGACGATGAGGTTTTCTTCACCCTGCCCGACGTTATCAATCCGCGCGCCAGCCCAAGTCCCATTCCCGATGCGCCGACCGACAATCGATGGTCGAGCGCGACCTGACCGACAATTTCTAGTTCTGGATCGAACACCGCATCGATGATGGCTGCGCCAATCCCCTGTTTCGTAAACTCCGCGAGGCGCGCGCGGATTGCGGCCGCTCCCTTCCCCACAGTCGCAAGATCGACAAGACCGACGTTGGATTTGCTTTGCCGCGCCAGCACCCGCACCAGATTGGAATCGTGCATGGGATTGAGTGGATGATCCTTCAACGGGCTTTCGTTCAGCGGCACGCTGCCGACGAACAGATTGCCTTGATAGACTGTCCGCCCCGTTCCCGGGAACGCCGGCGTTACCAGCACAATGGCGTCACCGGATTCGGCGCGCAGTGCATCCATCACCGGTCCGATATTACCGGCATCGGTGGAATCGAACGTCGAACAGATCTTGAACAGCACATGCTGGGCGCCTCGCGCACGCAGCCATTTATCTGCTTCTCTCGACCGCGCGACAGCTTGAGAAGCCTCGATGGAACGGCTTTTCAATGAGACAACAACAGCGTCTACATCTGGCAGCGCCAACGCATCGTCGGGCACGCCGATGGTCTGCACCGTGCGAAGGCCACAGCGTGTCAGCGTGTTGGCTAGATCGGATGCGCCGGTATAGTCGTCGGCGATGCAGCCTAGCGCCAACGTCACGCGCGCGCTCCTTTCTTAGCCTTGGCCGCGTAAGGCGCGAACCAGCCGAGACCTTCAACGGTATCGCCCTTTGGACGATACTCGCAGCCAACGAAACCATCGTAACCCAGCCGGTCCAGTTCATCGAACAGGAACGGATAGTTTAACTCTTCGCCGCCCGGCTCATTGCGCGACGGCACGCTGGCGATTTGGATATGCCCGATCATGGGCATCATCTTGCGCAGCGCCATCGTCACGTCGCCGTGGACGATCTGCCGGTGATAGATATCGAACTGCAGTTTCAGGTTCGGAATTTTCAAATCCTCGATGACGCCCGCTGCAAAATCGAAATCGTTCAGGAAATAGCCCGGCACGTCACGTGGATTGATCGGCTCAATCACGAGAGTGATGCCTTCCCTGCCAAACGCCTCGGCCGTCCACGCCACTCCGCGGCGAAATGAATCTACCGCCTTTGGGTCGAAGCGATCAGCGATTCCCGCCATCAGGTGCAATCGCTTCACTCCCGTCGCTTTAGCGTAAGGCAACGCCTGCTTGACGCTCGCCTGCAAGTCAGCAAAGCGATCGGGCAGAGCTGCAAAGCCTCGCTCGCCCTCATTCCAGTCGCCGGGGTAAAGATTGAACAGCGCCTGCGTCAGGCCATTGCGATGCAGGCGCTTTCCCACGTCGTCAGGCGAATGTTCGTAGGGGAACAGAAACTCCACCGCCGTGAAACCGGCTTTCGCGGCTGCATCGAAGCGATCGAGAAACGGCACTTCGTTGAACATCATGCTGAGATTGGCTGCAAAGCGGGGCATCGGACATTTCCATTTTCTTGATTACGATAGTCGGGCGCTATTCACCCGGCAATTTCGTTCCCGTCACACGGGCATACATGCGCGCCACCGATGCGTCATCATCGCGGCCCATGCCTGCGGCCGACGTCATCAGAAACATCTGGAGCGCCGCGGCCGACACCGGCACCGGAAATTTCGCGGTACGCGCCATGTCCTGAATAATGCCGAGATCCTTGACGAAAATATCAACCGCGCTGCGCGGTGCGTAATCGCCGTCGAGCACATGCGGTATCCGGTTCTCGAACATCCACGAATTGCCCGCCGACGCAGTAATCACTTCATAAACTTTACGGATGTCGAGACCTTGCCTCGCGGCGAACGCGATAGCCTCGCTCGCAGCGGCGATATGCACGCCGGCGAGCAACTGGTTGATCATCTTGAATGCTGCGCCCTGTCCTGCGGCGTCCCCAAGTTCATAGAGCTTCGCGGACATCGCATCGAGCGCGGATCGCGCCCTGGAAAAAGCCTCCTTGCTGCCGGAAGCAAGGATTGTCAGTTCGCCCTCAGCGGCGCGCTGAGCTCCGCCGCTGATCGGCGCGTCGAGATAATGGCGGCCGGTGGCTTCAAGCTGCTTCGCAAGGCGGCGCGCGACGTCGGGATCCATCGTCGCAGAGGAAATGAACACTGCGTCTTTCGGCAACGTCTCGGCAGCGCCCTGCGCGCCGAACAAAATGGTTTCGGTCTGCGACGCATTGACCACGACGCTGACGACAGCGTCGGCGTCACGAGCGGCGTCCGCCGGGCTCGATGCCGCCCGCCCGCCCTCGGCAGCAAATCTGGCGACTGTCTCCGGCGTCACGTCGCAGCCTGCGACATCGAACCCGGCGCGCTTCAGCGACAGCGCCATTCCGAAGCCCATTGAACCGAGACCGACAACTCCAATACGTCCAACGGGCATATGATCTCCCAGTTTGTTGCGTGCTCGCACATTTGGCGGCGGGCGGTTGACCGCTTGGTAGCATGCCCCGCGGTGTGGCCAAAATGGCGTTTGAGCCATGCCCGAAACCGTGGGAAAAGCGAACGCAAAGGATGACCAATGACCGAAACCAGGCTCCGCGAGGAGATTTGCCTTTATGGACGCTCGCTCTTTGAGCGCGGACTGACGCCGGGGTCATCCGGAAATATCAGCGTCCGGCTCGACGACGGCGGCTGGCTGGTTACGCCGACCAACGCATCCCTCGGCTTCCTCGATCCCGCACGCATTTCGCGGCTGGATTCCTCCGGCCATCTGCGGTCCGGGGACGCTCCCACCAAGGAGATTCCCCTCCATGCTGCGCTTTACGAGACGCGAAGCACCGCACGAGCCATCGTCCACCTGCACTGCGCCCACTGCGTTGCCGTGTCGATGCTGCCCGAGATCAATCCGCAAGCCGCGCTGCCAGCGCTGACGCCCTATTATGTGATGCGCTGCGGCGCAACGGCCCTGCTGCCTTATTACCGTCCGGGTGACGCGACGGTGGCTGACGCCATTCGCGGGCTCGCCGGAAAATACGCCTGCGTGCTGCTCTCCAATCACGGGCCCGTGGTTGCAGGCGAATCTCTCGAAGCGGCCGTTTTCGCCACGGAAGAACTGGAAGAAACCGCAAAGCTCTATTTAATGCTGCGCGGGATGAACCCGCGCGGCCTCACGCCCGATCAGGTTTCCGATCTTGCATCGACGTTCGGAATTTCACTGCCCGATAAGCCATCATGATCGTCACGATCTGATACAACTCCGGTCTCCGTATGCAGTCGAAGAAGCCAAACGCCTCGCGGCTTTCGGCCCTAATGTCGCACCCGGTCTCCGCCACAAATCACGATCACGCGATGGCGTTTTTCAATGCTGCACCGCCAGAATGATTTGCGCGCGGCTCACCTTGCGTCGTCACAAACGTGCGATAGGCTCACGCCCGTAAAACGTCAAAAAAATCGAACCCCCGGGAGGATTAAGATCATGTTTTACGCTTTTAAGCATCATGCGCTGAATTCGGTCGCCGTCGCAGCGTTTATCTGCGCCTCGGCGATGTCGGCTTCGGCCCAAACGCAAAACAATAACAACCTCGACAAGCTCGGCAACTTCCAGAAGACCGGCGTCACGGAAATCCCGACCGTGCCGCAGACTGGCCGCAAGGTCGATGCGATCAAGGCTAATCTCGCCAAGATCAAGCTCCCGCCGGGCTTCAAGATCGGCCTCTACGCGTTGGTTCCGGACGCGCGGCATATCGCCGTCGGCCCGCAAGGCGTCGTGACGTTCGTCGGCACGCGCAAGAGCAAGGTTTACGCCGTCACCGATCGTGGCAAGGCGGGCTTTGCGGAAGAGGTCAAGGAATTCGCGCCCTCGGTAAACTTCACCATCCCGAACGGTGTCTGTTTCTCCAAGGACGGTTTCCTCTTCGTCGTCGAGCAAAATCGCATTCTCAATTTCCCCGCTGCGGAATTCTTCTATGAAAGCCCGGACATCGCGGTCGCCGTGGTGGTCCCGCAAGGCGAATTGATCCCGAAGGAAGACGAGAGCTTCAACCATACCGCGCGCGTCTGTCGCGTCGGCGCAGACAAGAAGATCTACGTCTCGCTTGGTCAGCCCTTCAACGTGCCGGCGAAGGACAAGCTCGAAGGTTTCGCAAAGCACGGCATCGGCGGCATCATCCGGATCGATCAGGACGGCAAGAACCGCGAAGTTTATGCTAGCGGAATTCGCAATTCGGTCGGCATGGACTTCAACCCCAAGAACAATCAGCTCTGGTTTACGGACAATCAGGTCGATGGCATGGGAGATAACATCCCTCCCGGCGAACTGAACCGTATCACGCAGGCCGGACAGAACTTCGGCTTCCCCTATTACGGCGGCGGCAAGGTTCGCACTACCGAGTACAAGGCCGACACGCCGCCCGCCAACGTGACCTACCCCGAAGTGGAGATGGACGCACATGCCGCCGATCTCGGCATGACGTTCTACAACGGCAAGTCGTTCCCGGCGAAGTATCGCGGCGGCATCTTCTCCGCCCAGCACGGCTCCTGGAACCGGACTGATCCCGTCGGCGCACGCGTAATGTTCACCTCGCTCAAGGCTGACGGCAGCGCGGACAAGACGGAAGTCTTTGCGTCCGGCTGGCTGACGCCCGACGGCGAGTATACGGGGCGGCCGGTGGATATTGCCACGCTGCGTGACGGCTCGTTGCTTGTTTCCGACGATCTTGCCGGAGCGCTGTATCGCATCACCTACGACGGCAAGTAAGCGTCGGGTTCAATATCAAGAATCGCCGCGAGACGGATATCCATCTGTCTCGCGGCGCAATATCAATGGTGCTCCAACGCCTGACGACGCAAGGGAAAAAGAAATGATCGTGCGCACAGCCCTCGCCCTGCTTGTTCTGGGGACAGCCGGGTTGACGGACCCGGCTCATGCTGCCGACGCCAAGGCCGGACGCAAGAAGGCGCAAATGTGCGCGGCCTGTCACGGCATCGACGGCATTTCGAAAATGCCGATGGCGCCGAATATTGCCGGGTCCCCCGCGATGTATATTGAAAAACAGATGAAAGCTTTCCGCTCGGAGGAACGCAAAGACGAAACCATGAGCGTTGTCGCAAAGCCGTTGTCTGACGCCGACATCGCGGACCTCGCCGCGTGGTATTCCGGACTTGAGGTCAACGTGACGCTGCCAAACTGAGATTCGCGCAACAGAGATCTAACGCGCGCGGGTAAAATAGTAGGCTAGGTCGTTGATCGCAGCAACAACAGCATCCCTCACCCCAGGATCATACAAAGAGTGCCCCGCGGCCTCGACCATCCTCAATTTCGCATCGGGCCAAACCGCCATCAACGCATGAGCGGTCGACGGCGGACACAGCAAATCGTAGCGGCCCTGCACGATGATCCCGCGAATGCCCTTCAACCGTCCCGCATTTTCCAAAAGTTGTCCGGGTTTCATGAAACAATCGTTCTGAAAATAATGGGCCTCCATGAATGGCGTAGACGGAAGACCGCGCCTCACATCGTTCACAGCGGCAATATCCAGCCGGGTTTTGGCAGGCTTGTGCTCCGACAGAATGCGCTCGGTGTCGTGCCATGCGCGGGACGCGGGCCCATGCACAGTCGGATCAGAATCGAGAATATGCTGCCAATACGCATCTAGTGGCCGATCACGGTCCTCGGGCTGCAACACTCCGATAAAATCCTCATTCAATTCTGGATAGAGGCGCGGCAGGTTTTTGAGGAAGGCGCTCTCCAGTTCGCTGCGGGTGCCGAGAAACGTCGCGCGCAGGACGATACCGCTGACGCGCTGCGGATGCGCCTGTGCGTAGGCCAGCGCCAGTGTCGCGCCCCACGATCCACCAACCACAAGCCAACGTTCGAAGCCAAGACTTTCGCGGATCGCCTCCATATCCGCGATCAGATGCGGCAGCGTATTCGCCTCAAGCGATCCTTTGGGACGGCTTCTGCCCGCCCCGCGCTGATCGAACAGCACTGCATGAAACCGAAGCGGATCGAACAACCGCCGATGATCGGGTTGGCAGCCGCTACCGGGGCCGCCATGCAAATAGACCGCGGGAATGCCGTCGGCGCGGCCGACTGTTTCGACGTAGATTTCGTGACCATCGCCCACCGACAGATGCCGCGCGGTGAGCGGCGCAAAGCGATCGGATTTGCCTGGTGTCGTGATGTCCGCGGCGTCAGGCTCCATGTTTATCAATCTCGCGTGTGTCGGTCTCAAGCGTGCCGCCCGCGAAGTTGCGATAGATGAAGCGGCGGCTGTCTCCCACGGATTCTCTCATAGCCGTTTTGAAAATCTGTTCGTGTGCAGGCGACAGCGCGCAGGCGGGATCGGTATTGCCAGCATTGCCCGTCAGCGCGAAGGCCTGGCAGCGGCAGCCGCCGTAGTCGATCTCCTTGAACTCACAACTCTGACACGGCTCGGGCATCCAGCCGGTGCCGCGATAGCGATTGAAGGCTTCGGAATTCTGCCAGATCCAGGCGATGGAATGATCGCGCACCGATTCAAATTTCAGGCCGGTAATGGTTTCAGCCGCATGACATGGCAGAATTTTACCTGACGGTGAGATGTTGAAGAACTGCCTTCCCCACCCGCCCATGCATTTCTTTGGGCGCAACGCGTAGTAATCCGGCACCACATAATCGATGGCGAGGATGCCCTTCAGCCGCACCTCGGCTTCCTCGACGATACGGGAGGTTTCGTCAATCTGCGCGATGGTTGGCATCAGTGCCGCGCGGTTTTTCAAGGCCCAGCCGTAGTACTGCACATTGGCGACTTCGAGCCGGTCGGCATCGAGATCGACCGCCATCTGGATGATGTCCGCAAGCTGACACAGGTTCTGTCGATGCATGACCGCGTTGACCGTCAGCGGTAGTCCGAGCTCTCGCGCCCAACCTGCGGCCTCGATCTTTTTCGCGTGCGCATCTTTCAGCCCCGCGACACGGTCGGCGACGCTCTGCTCGCTGCCCTGAAAGCTGATCTGAACATGGCACAGCCCAGCATCGGCCAATGCAGTCAGCTTTTCCTTCGTAAGCAGAACCGCCGAGGTGATGAGGTTCGAATAAAGCCCGACGTCGGTTGCGTGCTGAACGATCTCTGCGAGATCCTTGCGCGCCGTCGGCTCGCCACCGGAAAAATGGATCTGCAGCACGCCAATCGCGGCGAGTTCGCTCAGCACCCGCTTCCATTCGTCGGTGGAAAGCTCCGCGCCGCCTCGCTCCAGTTCTACCGGGTTCGAGCAATACGGACATTGCAAAGGGCAGCGGTGGGTCAGCTCGGCCAGAACAGCCAGCGGAATCCCGAATGTTTCGGCCTGCGATCTGCGCTGCTCCAGCACCGCCAATCCATCGGCTGGATCGGCGCGAACCGGAGAAGCATCGGTGAGCGTCGGGCTCATGACTTCGGATCCTGTGCCTCTGCAAGAAATCCCTTTTCGGCGAGATCCCGCAGCATGGCCATTACATCAGCGCCGATCATCCCGCGATCGGCAGCATACTTTGCGGCAAGCACATCGATGATCTGATCGACGTTACGGACGCCATCGCAGAGTTGCAAAATCTCTACCGCAATCTCGTCCGGCGCAAGTACGCGCTCCGGCACCAGGATCACCCAGACCTGCCGCGCTTCGTCGAACTTCAGCCTGGCATGACGCGCCAGCACGGGCCTGCTCCCTTCAGTTATGTCGATCCGCCGGCTTCGCAATGCCATCAGCCGCGCTCCGGCACGAAAGCACCCGGCGGAATATGGCCGTCGACATAGGCATGATAGAGCGCGTCGAGCTGGACCCAGAGCACGTTGGTCTTGAAAATCAACGCATTGCAGACAGCTTCGCGCTCTTCGGGTGTTTTTGCGTGCCGCTTGACGAAATCCAGCGCAAAATTGGCGTCGCGCGGCGCCTGCTCCATGCGCCGCTTGAAGTAACTCATGATGTTCGGATTGATGAAGTCGTAGTGCGCGAGCATTCCCGAAATGCGTTCCTCATGCAGGTTCGGCGCGAAAAGTTCGGTTAATGAGGACGCAATGGCTTCCAACGGCGTCTTGTCGCGAACGAAATGGACGTAGGCATCCACCGCGAAGCGCGTAGCAGGCAGAATTCCCTCGGCGGATTCGACATAAGCGCTATCGAGGCCGAGCCCTTCGGTCAGCTTCAACCAGCGCTCGATACCCCCTTCGGTGCCGACGTCGCCATCGTGGTCCTCGATGCGGTGTCGCCATTCGAGACGAATATCGCGGTCGCGAAAGCGCGAAATCACCACCGCGTCCTTGATGGGAATGGAGCTCTGATAATAGTAGCGGTTGAGCGCCCAGGCCTGAACCTGCCCCTTGTTCAGCTTGCCGCCGTGAAGCAACCGGTGAAACGGATGCAGATTGTGATAGCGCGTCGCGCCGATACCGCGCAGCGCAACCTCAAGGTCCTCCGCATTTGCAAGCGGCGTACCTGTCTTCAATGCAAATACGCTCGTCGCGATCAAATGGTGATCTCCGTGCCATCCGAAGGAATTTGCCAGCCGGCGCGCTCCACGGCTTCGCGCTCGGCGGCGCCCGGCAGCAGAACCGGATTCGAATTATTGATGTGCAGGAAAATCTTGCGCCCGATGCCGAGATCCTCAAGCCCGGCGATCACGCCCTGTTCACCGGAAATGGCCATGTGCCCCATGCGTTGACCGGTTTTGGTGCCAAGGCCGGCCGCGATCAATTCGTCGTCGCGCCACAGCGTACCGTCAAAGAAAACCAGAGACGCGCCGCGAAGGCGCTGCCTGAGATCGGGGGTGAGCGCCGCGCAGGCTGCGAGAAAGTAGAGATGTTCCCCGCTTGCCTTGTCAGTGATCCGCAATCCGAGCGTATCCCCCGCCTCATCGCCGTCGATAGGAAAGGCTGCCCCTTCCAGATACCAGGCGCGCTTGCCCGGCGCGGCAAAGGGAAGAATTTCGAGACCAGACGGTGAGCCGTCAGGAAGCTTCGGTTCGAACGGTTTATCGAATTCGACAGCCTCGCGCCGCACGCGCGTCTCATCGAGCACGTTGAAGATGCTGTTCGACTTGAGAATGGAGAGCACACGTGGGTGCGCGTAGATCGAAAAAGGCGAGCCCTCGCGCATCGACAACAATCCGGCGACGGCATCAACCTCACCATTGGTCAGGATGACGCCTGCGACAGGACTGTGGCGCAGATGACCGGCCTTGGGATGAAGCTGCGGCGTCGAAATCAATTGCTGACGCAAGTCAGGCGAGGCGTTGACCAGAAACCAGTGCTCACCGTCGGCGCTGACCGCAATCGATGTCTGAGTCGACTGCAATTCCGGATGCGAGCTGCGCGCCAGGCGGCAGACATCGCAGTTACAATTCCACTGGGGTACGCCCCCGCCCGCCGCAGCCCCGAGAACGACGACGCGCATGAGGGAGCTCCGTCCTCGATTCGATCTCATAAGGGGCAGCGCCGCAGACACAAGAAAACCCGGCCTCGCGCCGGAAAGCCTTCACATATGAAGGAATTCCTAGCGCAAACCGGACCGCTTAGCCGCGAGCCTGATAACGAGAATGCCGCTTACTTGCGCGCCGCGCAGGCGTACATGTTGATTTCCATGCCGACCGGCACTTCGACAATCTTGGGGGTCTTCCAGGCCATTTGCGGTCTCCTTGCCCATTGCATGACGGACTTCGTGCCATCATCACCATCGAAGCTACCACGGAGTTCGATTTTGGCGCCACGAAACTTGGATGCCGCCCGCCACAAAAATGTGACTTCGCTGCAATGCGAAAGAACCGGAACCAAACTCACTCGGCCTTGGCGAAACGATCATCGAGAGCGTAGCCCGCGCCGCGGACGGTGCGGATAGGGTCCGACTCGCGGCCCAGGTTCAGCAGCTTCCTCAGCCGACCGATGTGTACGTCAACCGTGCGCTCGTCGATGTAGATGTCGCGTCCCCATACGCCATCAAGCAGCTGTTCCCGGCTAAACACGCGGCCTGGGTGCTCAAGAAAGAACTCCAGCAGGCGATATTCGGTAGGGCCGAGATCGATCGGCCGGCCCGAACGCGCAACGCGACGCCGGTCGCGGTCCAATTCGATGTCGCCGAACGCCAGAACCGTCGCAAGGCGTTCGGGACTTGCACGCCGCAATAGGCCTTTGACCCGCGCCAGCAGCTCGGGAACCGAGAACGGCTTGACGATGTAATCGTCTGCGCCGGTCGCAAGTCCCCTCACCCGCTCGCTTTCCTCGCCGCGCGCGGTCAACATGATGATCGGAATCTGCTTGGTCTCCTGCCGCGCGCGCAGGCGGCGGCAAAGCTCGATTCCCGACAGGCCGGGAAGCATCCAGTCAAGCACGATCAGATCTGGGATATGCTCCTTAAGCCGCGTATCGGCGTCATCGCCGCGGGCCACGGTCTCGACGTCGTAACCCTCGGCGTCCAGATTGTAACGAAGCAGCGTCGTCAACGCCTCTTCGTCTTCGACCACAAGAATGCGGGCGCTCATGAGCGGTCCTTCAATTCATCATCCTGCAAGTTAGCTGCCTGACGCGGCCGTTGCAAAGTTCGTCATGTCGCCCTTCGGGCGCTGATCGAGCATCTGCTGGCCTTCGATCATATAGAAAACCGTCTCGGCAATGTTGGTCGCGTGATCGCCGATACGCTCGATGTTCTTGGCGCAGAACATCAGGTGAATACAGAACCCGATGTTTCGCGGATCTTCCATCATGTAGGTCAGAAGCTCGCGGAACAGCGAGGTGCAGATCGCGTCGACCTCCTCGTCGCCCTTCCAGACCGTCATCGCAGCCGGCAGATCGTGTGCCGCATAGGCGTCGAGCACTGATTTCACCTGTGACTGCACGAGATCGGTCATGTGCTCCAGGCCGCGGATCAGCTTCAAAGGGTGAAAATCGCTGTCCAACGCCGAAACACGCTTGCCGATATTCTTCGAGAGATCCCCGATCCGTTCGAGGTCAGTCGCAACACGCAAGGAACCGACGATCTCGCGCAGATCGACCGCCATCGGCTGGCGGCGCGCGATGGTCAGCACGGCACGCTCCTCGATCAGATGCTGCAGTTTGTCGATCTCGACGTCGGCGGCGACGACGCGCTTGCCCAGCGCAACGTCGCGCCGGATCAGCGCATCGACAGAATCGACGATCTGTCGCTCAGCCAGGCCACCCATCTCGGCGACAAGCCGGTTGAGTTCCTGAAGGTCTTCGTCGAACGCCTTGGCGGTATGATCTGAACCCATGATTTGTCTCTCCCGCGAAATGCGCGTCAGCCGAAACGGCCAGTGATGTAATCCTGCGTCCGCCGATCTGTCGGCGACGTAAAGATCTTGTTGGTATCGTCGAATTCAACCAGTTCGCCGAGATACATGAACGCGGTCTTGTCCGACACACGCGCCGCCTGCTGCATATTATGCGTCACAATGGCGATTGTGTAATCTTCCTTGAGCTCCTGGATCAGTTCCTCAACCTTGGCGGTGGAGATCGGATCGAGCGCCGAGCAAGGCTCGTCAAACAGAATCACTTCCGGACGGACGGCGACCGTCCGTGCGATGCACAGGCGTTGCTGCTGACCACCCGACAGGCTGAGGCCGCTCGCATTTAGCTTGTCCTTGACCTCGTTCCAGAGCGCACCGCCCTTCAACGCGGCTTCGACACGACCGTCCATTTCGGATTTGGAGATTTTCTCGTACAGGCGAATCCCGAACGCGATGTTTTCGTAAATGGTCATCGGGAACGGCGTCGGCTTCTGGAACACCATTCCGATCCGCGCGCGCAGCAGGTTGAGATCGAGCTTCGGATCGAGAATGTTGGTCGTATCCAGCATGAGCTGGCCTGTCGCGCGCTGGCCCGGATAAAGATCGTACATCCGGTTGAATATCCGCAACAGGGTCGACTTGCCGCAGCCCGATGGACCGATGAACGCAGTGACGCGGTTCTCGCCAAGGGCAATGTTGATGTTCTTCAAGGCGTGGTGCTCGCCGTAATAGAAATTCAGATCGCGCGCCGTCACCTTGGGCCGCGCGTCCAGCTGGCCGGCCAATCCCGGCGCGTGCCCACGAGGAAGGTCTACGCTGACAGAAAGCTGCTCGCTCATTTCGATGTCCTCTCGGCGCCAAGGATGCGCGCGCCAATGTTAAGGGCAAGTACGGTCAAGGTGATAAGCAAAGCCCCGCTCCATGCGAGCTGTTTCCAATACTCATAAGGGCTTTGGACGAAGTTGTTGATGGTCACGGGCAAGTTGGCCATCGTCTTGGTGAGATCGAGACTGAAGAACTGATTGCTGAGTGCGGTAAACAACAGCGGCGCGGTTTCGCCGGCGACGCGTGCGGTCGCGAGCAGAACGCCGGTGATGAGACCCGAACGTGCGGCCCGATAAGCGATGCGCTTGATAACGAGCGAGCGCGGCAAGCCCAGCGCGGACGCGGCTTCACGCAGTGGATTGGGAACAAGGCCAAGCATGTCCTCAGTAGTACGCACCACGACGGGGATAACGATCACGGCCAGCGCCAGCGTACCTGCCAAAGCCGAGAAGCCGCCCATCGGAATGACGATCGCGCCGTATACGAACAGACCGATAATGATCGACGGCGCGCTCAGCAGAATGTCGTTGATGAAACGGATCACCGAGGTCAGCCGGTCGTGCTTGCCGTATTCGGCGAGATAGGTACCGGCAAACAGCCCGATTGGCGCACCGATGCCGACGCCGAGGACGGTCATGATGATCGAGCCGACAATGGCGTTGAGCAATCCACCTTCGGTCGATCCCGGCGGCGGCGTGTTCTCGGTAAAGATCTGAAGATTCAGACCCGCGAGACCATTGTAGAACAACGTGAACAGGATCAGCGCGAGCCAGGTGACGCCGAAAAGAGCGGCCCCAAGGCAAAGAAATCGCACCACGATGTCGGAGCGGCGGCGGGAGGCATAAATCGGGTTCATGACATCACCTGAAGAGGCATGATCTTGTCGGAAAACCGGTGTCCACTTTTCCGGATCATGCCTAGTTTCCCGCCTTCTTTTCGAGACGCATCAGCATCAGCCGGGCTGCTGCCAGCACGAAGAACGTCAACACGAACAGCAACAGGCCGAGCAGAATGAGGCCCGACTGATGGAGTCCGTCGCTTTCGGCGAATTCGCTGGCAATGGCCGCCGAGATTGTCGTGCCGGGCGCAAACACCGATGAAGATATGCGGAACGAGTTTCCGATAATGAAGGTCACCGCCATCGTCTCGCCTAGCGCGCGACCGAGCGCCAGCATGATGCCGCCGATCACACCGACCCGCGTATACGGGATGACGACGTTGCGGACCACTTCCCACGTCGTGCAGCCGACGCCGTAGGCCGCTTCTTTCAACACGGGCGGCACTGTCTTGAACACGTCGACCGAAATCGACGTGATGAACGGTAGCACCATGATTGCCAGGATCAACGCAGCGTTGAAAAGGCTCAAATAGGACGGCGGACCCGCGAAAATCGTGCCTAGGACCGGAACACCTTCAAAGATCCGGATCATGAAAGGCTGGAACGTGTTCGCCAGAAACGGGCCGAGCACGAAGAAACCCCACATGCCGTAGATGATCGACGGAACGCCAGCCAGAAGCTCGACCGCCATGCCGATGGGCCGGCGCAGCCATTGCGGGCAAAGCTCGGTCAGGAAGATCGCGATGCCGATACCGACCGGAATGGCGATCATCATCGCGATGACCGACGTCACCAGCGTGCCGTAGATCGGACCGAGCGCCCCGAGAACCGGTGGGTCTGCGGACGGCGCCCAGCGCTGCGTCCACAGGAATGCAAATCCGTATTCCTTCATCGCCGGCCATGCGCCCGCGATCAGAGAGAGAATGATGCCGCCAAGAATGAGAAGCACCGCGAGCGCACAGACCCGGGTTGTCCAGTAGAAGGCCTTGTCGCCGAACTTGAATGCGCTCAGGGCTCTCGCGCGATCGTAAGGCCCGGCTGCTTCCATAGAGGTGCTCTGAACGGCCATTTCTGCCACGCTGGTCCCCTGTCCCATTCACTCTAGTTCAGTCTGCCGGAAGCCACGCGCTCTGATCGGCGTCCGACGTCATCAAAGAAAACGGAGGAGAGGCTGGCCTCTCCTCCGGGACGCTTGCTTAGCTCTTGATGTCCGCTGACCAGGTCTTTTCAATCAGCTTGACCACGGGCTCCGGCATCGGGATGTAGTCGAGGTCTTCAGCCATCTTGCCGCCCTTCTCGAACGACCACTTGAAGAACTTGATCGCTTCCGCGGATGCAGCCTTATCGACCGGGGTCTTGTGCATCAGGATGAAGGTTGCGGCGGTGATCGGCCATGAGCCTTCACCCGGCTGGTCGGTCAGGATTACATAGTAGCCGGGAGCCTTGGCCCAATCGGCATTGGACGCAGCAGCCTGGAACGAAGCGACGGTCGGCTGAACGGTCTTGCCGGTCTTGTTGATCATCGCGGCGTAGGTCAGCTTGTTCTGCTTGGCGTAGGCGTACTCAACGTAACCAATCGAGTTCTTGGTCTGACCGACGTTGCCGGCGACACCTTCATTGCCCTTGGCGCCGACGCCGGTGGGCCACTCGACGGCAGTTCCGAGGCCGACCTTGGCTTTCCACTCCGTGTTGGCTTTCGACAGATAGTCGGTGAAGTTGAAGGTCGTTCCCGAACCGTCCGAGCGGCGCACCACCGTGATGGCATCGGTCGGCAGCTTGAGCTTCGGGTTCAGCTTAACGATCGCCGCGTCGTTCCACTTGGTGATCTTGCCGAGATAGATATCGCCGAGCAGTTCGCCCGAGAGCACGAGTTCGCCCGGCTTGATGCCTTCGAGGTTCACGACCGGCACGATCGCGCCCATCACCATCGGCCACTGGATCAGGCCGTCCTTCTCAAGCTGCTCAGCCTTCAGCGGCGCGTCGGTCGCGCCGAAAGTCACCGTCTTGGCCTGAATCTGCTTGATGCCGGCGCCCGAGCCAATCGACTGATAGTTCAGGCCGTTGCCGGTCTCTTTCTTGTAGGCGTCAGCCCATTTCGAATAGACGGGGAACGGGAACGTCGCACCCGCGCCGGTGATGTCCGCGGCAAATGCCGACGTCGATGCGGCGACAAGGCCAGCAGCAACGACTGTTTTAATGAAATTCACTGGGTCTCTCCATCGTGTGAGCGGGTGCACAATCATCAAAGCTTGCTTCCCGAGGCCGTCTCTTTAGAGGTCCGGCATAGAGCTTTTATGGAGGTTGGATGACAGTCGTGTGACACCATGTGACGGCACATATTGCCGGAGAGGAAACCTAAACATCATATTGAAATAACTATCAAAAATAAGATTTAGCTGATCTGCTCATTGTATTGGCGGCAAGGACTTTTTAACAACTGTGAATGCCTCTCCGCGACACGCATTCGCCCTCAGCGTTACGTTGATCGTGGTCAAGTCGAAGGCCTGGCAGACGAAAACGGCGTTCAGTTCGGTCGGGGCCAAGCGAACCGACAGTCAGATTGTTCACCGGCAGAAAATGGACATAGTCCCGCGAACCGGATGAAGCCGGGGATGGAGATCAGAAATGACCAAGACGTCCAAGAAGGTTGCAATCGTCACCGGAGCTTCGCGCGGAATCGGCGCTGCGATCGCCGAGCGGCTCGCCAGGGACGGCTTCGCGTCATCAACTATTCAGGCAGCCAGGCTGAAGCGGAAGCACTCGCCCACAAGATCGAAGCTGCGGGCGGCAGCGCCCTCTCGGCGAAGGCCGATGTCAGCGACCCTGCCGCTGTCGGCCGGATGTTCGATGCGGCGGAAGCGGCGTTCGGCGGCGTCGACGTGCTGGTGAACAACGCGGGCATCATGACGCTTTCCAGCATTGCGGACGCGGATGACGCAGCATTCGACCGGATGATCGCCATCAACCTGAAAGGCACCTTCAACGGCCTGCGCGAAGCCGCAAAACGGCTGCGCAACGGCGGACGCGTGATCAACTTCTCGACGAGTGTGGTTGGAACAAAGCTTGAGAATTACGGCATCTATGCCGCGACCAAGGCCGCTGTCGAAACGCTGACCGCCATCCTTGCCAAGGAAATGCGAGGCCGCAACATCACGGTTAATGCCGTAGCGCCCGGCCCGACCGCCACCGATTTGTTCCTGAACGGCAAATCGCCGGAGCTCATTGAACGTCTCGCAAAGATGCCGCCGCTGGAGCGGCTCGCTCAGCCGAGCGAGATCGCCGGCGTTGTGTCTTTTCTGGCAGGCCCCGACGGCGGCTGGATCAATGGTCAGGTGCTCCGCGCCAACGGCGGCCTCGTCTGATGGCCGCCTCGGCTCAGAAGGTCGTGTGGGAATCATAGCCGTTGCCGCGCCTCGCGCGGCGCAGGCCTGCTATTCCGCCGCAGTGCGCAGTTCGGCGCGCTCCACCTTCACCGCGCAGAACTTGAACTCCGGAATTTTTCCATACGGGTCGAGTGCCGGGTTGGTCAGCAGGTTCGCGGCCGCTTCGGCGTAGCAGAACGGCATGAAGACCATGTTCTCCGGCACGTCCCGGTCGGAACGAATCTTGACCTCGATGGCGCCGCGGCGAGTCTCCAGCCGGACGAAATCGCCGGGCCACACATTGAGCTTGCGCATGTCCTTCGGCGACATGAACGCTGTTGCCTCAGGCTCAATGCTGTCGAGAACTTCGGAGCGTCGGGTCATTGAGCCGGTGTGCCAGTGTTCGAGAACGCGGCCGGTGGAAAGAACCATCGGATAGTCTGCGTCCGGAATTTCGTCCGGTGCAGTGACACGCGCTGGCACGATCTTGCCGCGGCCGCTCTGGGTCGGGAAGCCGGTGGTGAAGATGATCTCGTTGCCGGGCTTGAACGGATCGTCGACCGGATAGGTCACCGCACCCTCGCGCTCCAGCCGCTCCCAGGTAATATTCTTTAGCGATGGCATCAGACTTGCCATCTCGGTGAACACATCGGCGGGACCGGCATAATTCCAGTCGCATCCCATGCGTTTGGCGATTTCCTGGATGATCCACAAATCCTGACGTGCATCGCCAGGCGGCTTGATGACCTGGCGCGCGATCTGCACGCGGCGGTCAGTGTTGGTGAATGACCCTACCTTCTCGGCAAACGCCGACGCAGGCAGGATGACGTCGGCATGGAATGCCGTTTCGGTCACGAACAGATCCTGCACCACGAGATGCTCTAGTTTGGCCAGCGCCTCGCGGGCATGTTGCAGATCCGGATCGGACATCGCCGGGTTCTCACCCTCGATGTACATGCCGGTAATAGTGCCGGCGTGGATCGCGTCCATGATCTCGACAACGGTCAGTCCCGGAACCGGATCGATCTTCTGTTCCCAAACCTTCTCGAACGGCTCGCGCAAGTCGATGCGGCCGACCGGCTGATAATCCGGCAGCAGCATCGGAATGAGACCGGCATCGGATGCGCCCTGCACGTTGTTCTGGCCGCGCAGCGGATGCAATCCGGTTCCCGGACGGCCGATCTGTCCGGTGGTCAATGCCATCGCGATCAGGCAGCGCGCATTGTCGGTGCCGTGGACATGCTGGCTGACGCCCATGCCCCAGAAAATGATCGACGACTTCGCCTTGGCGTACATCCGCGCGACTTCTTTCAGAGTCTCCGCAGGAATGCCGCAGATCGCCTCCATCTTCTCGGGCGGGAAGTCCTTGATCTTCTCCTTGAGGTCATCGAAGCCTTCGGTATAGCCCGCGATGTATTGTGCATCGGTCAGCCCTTCGGTGACGATCGTGTGCAGGATACCGTTGAGCATCGCCACGTCGGCACCCGGCTTGAACTGCAAATGCATTGTCGCATGACGCGACAAGGCTTGCCGGCGCGGATCCATGACGATCAGCTTGGCGCCCTTCTTCACGGCGTTCTTGATGAAGGTCGCGGCGACCGGATGATTCACCGTCGGATTGGCGCCGATGATGATGATGACCTCGGCATCGGCGGCGGCGGAAAACGGTGCGGACACCGCGCCCGAATTCACGCCTTCCATCAGCGCCGCCACCGACGAGGCGTGACACAGCCGCGTGCAGTGGTCGACATTGTTGGAGCCGAAGCCGGTGCGCACCAGCTTCTGGAACAGATAGGCCTCCTCGTTCGAGCCCTTGGCCGAGCCAAAACCGGCCAGCGCCTTGGCGCCCTTGGTATCGCGAATTTTGGTAAGACCATTCGCGGCGATATCGAGCGCCTCTTCCCACGACGCTTCACGGAAATGCGTGAACGGGTTCGCCGGATCGACCTGATCGGTTGAACTCTTTTCGGCGTTCGGCAAACGCACCAGCGGCTTGGTAATGCGATGCGGATGGTGAATGTAATCGAAGCCGAAGCGGCCCTTGACGCAAAGCCGGTTGTGATTAGCCGGGCCATCGCGCCCCTCGGCATAGACGATCTTCTCGTCCTTGACCTGATACGTCACCTGACAGCCGACGCCGCAGAACGGACAAAGCGAATCCACTTTCTTGTCGGGGTAAACCGTGCGGGTCTGGTTGGCGTCGAGGTATGCCGACGGCATCAGCGCGCCGGTGGGGCACGCTTGCACGCATTCGCCGCAGGCGACGCAGGTCGACTCGCCCATCGGATCGTCGAAATCGAACACGATCTTGGCGTCGTGATTGCGGTACGCCATGCCGATGACGTCGTTGACCTGAACTTCGCGGCACGCGCGCACGCACAGCCCGCACTGAATGCAGGCATCGAGATTGACGCTCATCGCGGGATGGCTGCTATCGCCGGCCCAGCGATCATTGGCGGGGAAGCGGCTTTCTGTAACCTCGACCTTGTCGGCCCAGTTCCAGAATTTGGAGTCGGGATCGTGCGAGGTTTCACGCGCCGGCTGATCGGCGACCAGAAGCTCCATCACCATCTTGCGGGCGGAGACGGCACGCGTGCTGGCTGACTTCACCTTCATGCCGACATTGGGCATACGCTTGCAGGAGGCGGCGAGCACGCGCTCGCCTTCAATCTCGACCATGCAGGCGCGGCAGTTGCCGTCGGCGCGGTAATCCGGTTCAGGCGAATAGCACAGGTGCGGGATTTCCGTCCCCTCGCGCTTTGCAACCTGCCAGATGGATTCACCTGGCGCCGCTTCGACCATTTTCCCATCAAGCTCGAACTGAATCTTGCTCATTCTGCAGCTTCCTTGGGCGCGAACTCATTTGGGAAATATTTGATGACGGTGGTCAGCGGATTCGACGCCGCCTGACCCAGACCGCAGATGGATGCATCGCGCATCGCCTGACTCAATTCATCAAGCAGGTCGCGGTTCCAGACGCGCTGTTCCATCAGCGTCGCCGCCTTCTGTGTTCCAACCCGGCACGGCGTGCACTGGCCGCAGCTCTCATCTTCAAAGAAACGCATCAGGTTCAGCGCGGCGTCCTTGACCTGATCCTTGTCGGACAGGATGACGACGGCGGCGGAACCGATGAAGCAGCCGTATTTTTCCAGCGTGCCGAAATCGAGCGGGATGTTGTCCATCGACGACGGTAGAATTCCGCCCGAAGCGCCGCCCGGCAGATAGGCGTGGAACGTATGTCCATCGGCCATGCCGCCGCAGAATTCATCAATCAGCTCGCGCACCGTGACGCCTGCGGGCGCGAGTTTCATGCCGGGATTTTTCACGCGGCCAGAAACCGAATAGCTGCGCAGACCGTGGCGCTCGTTGCGCCCCTGCCCCTGCCACCATCCGGCACCTTTCTCGACGATATCGCGCACCCACCACAACGTCTCAATATTGTTGATCAGCGTCGGCAATCCGAACAGACCGACCTGAAACGGGTATGGCGGCTTATGGCGCGGCAACCCGCGCTTGCCTTCGATGCTTTCCAGCAGCGCGGATTCTTCGCCGCAAATATATGCGCCCGCGCCCCGGCGCAGATGCAGCACGGGTCCGCCCGCTGGCAGCTTCTTGATCTCGCGTTCGATGATTTCGCGCGACGCCGGATATTCGTCGCGCAGATAGATATAGACATCGGTCGCTTCGACGACATGTGCGCCGATCAACATGCCTTCGATGAAGCGATGCGGATCGGTTTCGAGATAGTAGCGATCCTTGAACGTACCCGGCTCGCCCTCATCGCCATTGATCGCCATCAGGCGCGGACCGGGCTCGCCCAGTACGGCACGCCATTTTCGGCCGGTAGGGAAACCAGCGCCGCCGAGACCGCGCAGCGACGCGTCATCGAGCGCCTTCAGCAAATCCTCTTTTGGCATCGCGCCGGAGCGCAGCTTGTTCAGCAGCGCATAGCCGCCGTTGGCGACGTAGGACTCGTAATCGACGTATTTTGGCAGATGCGCATGCGTGTCGCCGCCTTTCACCGCGGCCAGAACGCTCTCGACGCTCGCATGATCGACGAAATGATGTCCGACTTCCGCAGCCGGCGCGGTGTCGCAACGCCCGACGCAGGGTGCGCGGACGACACGGACGCCGGGACCTGCGTTCTTCTTCAATTCGCTCAACAGCGTTTCCGCGCCGAGCATCGCGCAGGTGAGAGAATCGCAAACGCGGATGGTCAGCGGCGGCAGATCCGGCTGGCCTTCCTTCACAACGTCAAAATGCGCATAGAAGGTCGCGGTCTCGAACACCTCGGAAAATGCCAGTTTCATCGAGTCGGCGAGTGCCGCGAGATGGGCCGCGGAAATCTGGTTGTACTTGTCCTGGATAAGGTGGAGGTACTCGATCAGCAGGTCGCGCTGCCGGGAGCGGTCGCCAAGTAAAAGCTCAATTTCTTCAGCCGCTTGCGGATCGATTTGCCGACCTTTCGGTGTCGATTTTGCGCGCCGGCGGCCCTCACCCGGATGGTCGAATGCCTGAACTTTCTGGACGCCGTGGCTCATTCGATTGTCTCTTCCCCAAGGTCTTCTTAGCCTCGGAGGATAGGGCCTGGCATTCAATATGCCAAGAATTATTCCAAGGTTTGTGCCTCGGCATCACGCCGGTTGCTCCGCTGTTCCGCAATATGAAATGAAATTCCGGTGGTCACGCTTGCCTGCGGTGTGCCGCCGCACATCACACATCGCTAACGAACGCCGGGCTTGTCGCGATTCAGATTTTTCGCGGCCAGATCGTCGAGATAGTTTTGAAAGCGCGTTTCGGCATTGATCCCGAGATCGTACAGAAAGGCCCAAGAATAGATCCCGGTATTGTGCATGTCGTCGAAACCGATCCGCACCGCATAATTTCCGACCGGGTCGACCGACAGAATAGCGACGTTGCGCTTGCCGCCGACGGTTTTCCGCTCCGCCTCGGAATGGCCCTGCACTTCGGCGGAAGGGCTGGTGACACGAAGCAACTCCGCAGACAGGTCGAAACTGGCGCCGTCATCAAACGCAATACGCAGCGAGCGCCGGTCTTTCGCAAGCCGAATTTCCGTTGGCCAGACGGGGCCGCTCAAGCGACAGCCCCATCCATCTTTTCGATCAGGAACACGATTCGTTTTTCGGCGCGCTCGGTGATTTCGACGCGATCTCCGGTCTCCCGGATCAGGTTCGGAATATCGATGACCGACAGTGGATCGGTGCAATGCACCTCCAGCCGTTCGCCCACGGTCAGCGCCTTCAGCGCCTTGCGCGTCTTCAATACCGGCAGCGGGCATTTGAGCCCTGTGAGATCGAGTTTGGTCATGGCCATACCCCTCAATGGCGGAGGCGCTATTCGCCGTCAACGGCCCCATGCGACGCATCTTGCGATGCACCATTTTAGAAGGCCTTGCACGTTTCGTTTGATCCGGGACGTGCGACGAAAGCGCGGCTTGCTTTGCTCAGTGCCGACGCCCAAAATGGAACCGGAACAAGTGATTTGTCGGGGGAAAACGTGTCATGAGAATCTTCATCGTCGCACTGGTTTTCGCGGGACTTTCCGCAGCCGCCGTGTCGGTGCTGCTCAACACGTTTCAGGAGCCCGGCTACGTCGCGTTCACGACAAGTGGCGCTCGCGTTGGCGATCCCGGCCACAACCTGGTCGGGCCGAGCTGAGCATTAAACCAAGCTTGAGTAGTCCATAAACCCGACGATCTGGCCGGGGTTGACCATGGCGATCTCTTCACCGAGTTCGACCAGCCCGTCGGTATCCACCAGCGAGGAGAGAAGGCCAGCGCCCTCTCGCGGAAACTTCACCGCCTCCAGCGCGCCCTCGCCGCTTTTGCGCAAACTGACCCTGACATACTCACGGCGGCCGATCTTCTTTGTGTAACTAAAGGCGGCGCGCACCGGCATCGGTATGGGCTTCTTTTGTGCCGTCCCGGCCAGCGCCAGAACAGTCGGACGAACGACGTAGGTAAACGTCACGAAGCTTGCCACAGGATTTCCTGGCAGACCGATAAACGGCGTGCCGCCGATGATGCCCATCGCCACCGGGCGGCCCGGCTTGATTGCCATACGCCACAGCACCAACGTGCCTACGCTCTCCACCGCGGCTTTGACGTGATCTTCTTCTCCCGTGGAGACGCCGCCCGACGTGACGATGAGATCGTGACGGGCGGCGGCCTCCTTCAAAGCGGACGCGAGAGAAGCGCGCTCGTCGCGCAAAATGCCGAGATCGCTAACTTCGCATCCAAGCCGCTTCAGCATCGCCGTCAGCATGAAGCGATTGGAGTCGAACAACTGGGCAGCGCCGCGTCGCGCGCCGGGCGACACCACTTCATTGCCGGTCGAAAATACGGCAACGCGCAACCGGCGTCTCACATCAACGCGAGTTAACCCCAATGCCGCGATGAGAGCGATGTCTTGCGGCCGCAACTGCCGCCCCGCCAACAACGCATCATGGCCCTCGGGAATATCCTCGCCCACGGGCCGCACATTGGCGCCCGCCTTGAGGCCGGGCGGCAGCACGACTTTGCCTGTCCCATCGATCTGCACATCTTCCTGCATGAAGACCGTGTCGGCGCCCGCGGGCATCGGCGCACCAGTGAAAATGCGAACCGCTTCGCCGGGAGCGATTGCATTCAAACCTGACGACCCTGCCTGAACGCGTCCGGACACTGAAAACGCCTGCTCGCCTGCGCGGGGCAGATCGGCGCTGCGCACCGCATATCCATCAACGGCTGAGTTGGTGAATGGCGGCAACGCCAGCGGCGCTCTGATGTCTGATGCGAGGACACGGCCATCGGCGTCAGCAAGATCGGCCCATTCGGTCTCCGTTACCGAGCTGACGCGGGCCGCGATCGTGGCAACGGCGTCATCGACCGACATCATCGGACCGCCGAACGCGAAACAATCATCGGAGAGTTGGGCCATATCGTCAGGCTCCCGCGGCCTCTCGCACGGGTAAATCTTCAATACGCACCGCCAAGGCTCGCATCATGCGCGCGATCGCTGCGATGTCATCGAGATGAGCCGATGGCAACCTCGTTTCGACCGAAATATCGGCGGCCACACCGACGATCGTCGTATCCTTCGGAAACATCAGCGGCTTGCCATTCGCGGCGCGATGAACCTCGATCTTGGGATGCGGATCAGCCTTGAAGCCCTCAACGATCAGGAGATCCACCGGCGACATCCTCGCCAGCAGCTCGGCGAAGGGAGGCTCAGGCGCGCCACGCAATTCGTGCATCAAGGCCCAGCGGCGTCCCGACGAAATCAGGACCTCGGTTGCGCCAGCCTGCCGATGCAGCCAGGAATCCTTGCCGGGAACATCGACATCGAAATTGCTGTGGGCGTGCTTCATCGTTGAGACACGCAAACCTTCGGCGATCAGATGCGGGATCAGCCGCGCAAGCAGCGTCGTCT
This sequence comes from Afipia sp. GW821-FHT04G03, assembly GCF_059419985.1. Classification (NCBI taxonomy): domain Bacteria; kingdom Pseudomonadati; phylum Pseudomonadota; class Alphaproteobacteria; order Hyphomicrobiales; family Nitrobacteraceae; genus Afipia; species Afipia sp. GW821-FHT04G03. Next base: position 790,756 of record NZ_JBWKSV010000001.1, read on the forward strand.
TGCCTGCCCCGCTCCACCCCGAAAGACCTATCACCTTCATGCCGCACTCCAAAAACTCAAAGAGACCGCCCGACCATGCCGGACAGTCCCTTTATATAGATATGCGCCTGATCGATAGCTTGAATTATTCGGCTGGCATGGGCCGCGTGCTGCCGGTATCGGGCGCACGGCCCTTCGCCTGCTCTTCCTCGACCCAGAGAGAATGATGCTCCTTGGCCCAGTTGAGGTCCACCTCGCCCGTACCCATGGCATCGAACGCGCCTTCCATGCCGACCGTCCCGATATAGATGTGGGCCAGCATGGCAGCGATAAAGAGCATGGCGATCACAGCATGGATGACCGTCCAGAACTGCAGCGCCGTGACGTTGGCGGGGATATAGGGGAACAGCAGGAACCAGCCCGACAGCGACATCAGCACGCCGCCGATCATCACGATCCAGAAGATTCCCTTCTGACCGGCATTGAAGCGCTTGGCCGGCGGATGCTCGCCGTTCTTCAACATACCGCCGCCCTTCCTGATCCATACAAGATCAAGCTTCCCCGGAATGTTATCCTTGATCCAGATCAGGAACATGATCACGAGGCCGAGCATGAAGGGGAATGCCAGGTAGTTGTGAGCAATCTTGCCCCAGGCCGTCAGCGTCGAGAACGCTTCCGCGCCAAACAGCGGCAGGATCAGCACGCGCCCGAAGCTGATGTTCAAACCGGACAGCGCAAGAATGATGAAACAGGTCGCCGTCAGCCAATGCGTGAACCGCTCGAAACTGGCAAAGCGAAGAATCTTGATGCCGGAAAATCCGTGTTCGACGCGAACACGCCCGCGCACGGCCAGGAAGATCGCGAGAAGAGCCAGCATCCCGATGATAGCGACACCGCCGATGATGGGCAATTTGTGACGCTGAAAATCGCGCCAGTCGCGACCGGCGGGCTGAATCAGGCTCGACGCCATCGGGTCCGGAATAGTGATCCTGCCGGTGATCTTGTCGCCCTCTTTCAGCGCCTTGAGAAGCTGGTCTTCATGCACGGCATCGGCGGTAGGCTTGAAGGACAGTTGCGCCCCTGCCGGCTGCGCAAGCACAAACAGCAGCGCCAGAGCGGCACATAGGGCCTTGAGGGTTGAGAGCGAGATCGACATCGGTACGACCTTCCAGTTTCCGTTCAAGAAAGACCTGAGCATGATGCGAAGGCCACTGAACGGCCTTCGGCAACCTGCCCTAGCCGGTCGGTGAATCGCTGTAGGCTGTCTTCCAACCCCACATGCCCGACCCGTAGCCACGCTTCATCACACGCTCCTTGTAGATTTCAGCGATGATGGCGCCGTCACCTGCGAGCAGCGATTTGGTCGAACACATTTCGGCGCAGATCGGCAGCTTGCCTTCGGCCAGCCGGTTGGCACCGTACTTTGCGTATTCGGCCGGGGTGGAGTCTGCTTCCGGACCGCCCGCGCAATAGGTGCACTTGTCCATCTTGCCGCGCGAGCCGAAGTTTCCAACCTTCGGATACTGGGGCGCGCCGAACGGGCACGCATAGAAACAATATCCGCAGCCGATGCAGAGATCCTTCGAGTGAAGGACGACGCCATCCGCCGTGGTGTAGAAACACGACACCGGGCAAACGGCGGCGCAAGGCGCATCCGTACAGTGCATACAGGCCATCGACACTGAGCGTTCACCGGGCTTGCCGTCATTAATGGTGACGACGCGCCGGCGGTTGATGCCCCACGGCACCTCGTGTTCGTTCTTGCAGGCCGTCACGCAGGCGTTGCACTCGATGCAACGGTCGGCATCACAAAGAAATTTGACGCGAGCCATCTTCTATTCTCCTCTCACGCCGTTTGGATCTGGCACAGGGTCGCCTTGCCCTCGTGCATACCGGTGACCGGATCGTAGCCGTAGGTGGTGATCGTGTTGACGCTTTCACCGAGCACGATCGGGTCTGCGCCCTTCGGATACTTGGAGCGCTGATCAACACCCTGGAACCAGCCCGCGAAATGGAAGGGCATGAACGCTACGCCCTTGCCGACGCGATCGGTGACCAGCGCCTTGACGCGTGCCTTCGATCCGTTTTCCGGGCCCGTCACCCAGACCCAGCCGCCATCCTTGATGCCTCGTTCGGCGGCATCGGACGTATTGACCTCGACGAACATGTCCTGCTGCAATTCAGCAAGCCAGCGGTTGGATCGCGTTTCTTCGCCGCCGCCCTCATATTCCACCAACCGTCCAGAAGTGAGGATGATCGGGAATTGCTTTGCAAGTCCCTTGTCCACCGCCGCCTTCTGAATCGAGAAGCCGAGATTGGCCATGCGGAACTGGCGTCCGTCAGGACGTGTCGGATACTTCGCAACCAGCTCAGGACGCGGTGTGTAGATCGGCTCGCGATGGACCGGCACCGGATCGGGAAGATTCCACGCCACCGCGCGGGCCTTACCGTTGCCATACGCCATCACGCCATGCTCGAGCGTGACCCGGATGATGCCGCCGGACAGATCGACTGCCCAACCCACGCCGTCCGGATTGTTGCCGCCGATCTTGTTGATGGTGGCAAGTTCAGCTTCGGTGAGGTCCTTGTCCCAACCGAGCTTCTTCAGCACGCCATAGGTAAACTCCGGATAACCATCGGTCAGTTCCGAGCCCTTGCTGTAGGAGCCTTCGGCCAGAAGATTGACGTTCTTCACCGAACCGTCGGCTTGTTTTTCTTCGTACACCACACCGAAGCGCGCGCGGAACGTGCCGCCGCCATCCTTCGCATGAAGGTTCGTGTTGTAGAGCGTATGTGTTCCCGGATGCTTGATCTGCGGCGTACCCCAGCACGGCCACGGCAGGCCGTAATAATCGCCGCCGATCTCCGGCTCATCCTTCTTGGCCCGTAGCGTCACCAGGTCGAACTTACCCTGGTTCTTCATGTGCGCCTTGAGGCGCTCCGGCGACTGTCCGGAATAGCCGGTCGAGAAGCCACCACGATTGATTTCCCGCAGCACGTCTTCCGGGATCGGGCGATTGTTTTCCACCTTGATGTTCTTGAACATCGGGTCGGCGAAGCCGAGCTTCTTCGACAGCCGGTAGATGATTTCGTAATCGTCTTTCGATTCGAAAATCGGTTTGACGATCTGCTCGCCCCACTGGAGGGATCGGTTCGAGGCTGTGCGTGAACCCGACGTCTCGAACTGGGTACACGCGGGCAGCAGGTACGTGCCGTTCTTGCGCTCGGAGATTGCTGCGAAGGTGGTGGGATGCGGATCCGCGACCACCAGCAGTTCGAGCGCTTCAAGGCCCTTCACCATTTCGGTCATTCGCGGGATGGTGTTGCCACCGTGCCCCATGATGACGACACCCTTCACGGTGTCGCGCTGATCGACATCATCGGGCTTGGCAAGCGTCGCATCGAACCAACGGGTCCACGGGATGCCCGGCAATTCCATGTTCTGCTTGCGGGTACGGGCCGGACGTCCAGCCTTAGCAGGCACCTCATCGAAGCGCGCCTGCAGATAGTCGTAATCGACCTCCCAGACCCGGGCCCAATGCTTCCACGCGCCTTCGACTAGACCGTAATAAAGCGGCAGCGACGTGATATCGAGGCCGATGTCGGTTGCGCCCTGCACATTGCAGTGGCCGCGGAAGATGTTGGCCCCTCCTCCGAACACACCGACGTTGCCCGTGGCGAGAAGCAGGTTGCAATAGGCGCGGACGTTCGCTGTGCCGACGGTGTGCTGCGTGCCGCCCATGCACCAGATAAATGTGGACGGACGCACCTTTGCGAAAGTCTCCGCGACCTTCTTCACCTGTTCACCGGGGATACCCGTGACCCGCTCGACTTCTTCAGGCGTCCACTTCGCGACTTCGGCGCGAATCTGGTCCATCCCGTAAACGCGTTGAGCGATGTATTCCTTGTCTTCCCAGCCATTGGCGAAGATGTGATGGAGCATGCCCCAGATCACCGCGATGTCGGTGCCGCTGCGGAACCGGACATATTCCGTTGCGTGCGCGGCGGTGCGCGTGAAGCGCGGATCCAGTACGAAGACGTTGGCGCGGTTGATTTCCTTGCCGGTCAGAATGTGCTGGAGCGATACCGGATGAGCTTCGGCCGCATTCGATCCCATGAAGACGATCGTCTTCGAGTTGCGAATATCGTTGTAGGAATTGGTCATGGCGCCGTAGCCCCATGTATTGGCTACGCCGGCGACCGTCGTCGAGTGACAGATGCGCGCCTGATGGTCGATCGAGTTGGTGCCCCAGAACGCGGCGAACTTGCGGAACAGGTAGCCGCCTTCATTGGAGAACTTGGCCGAACCGAGAAGATACACGGAGTCGGCGCCGGACTTGGCGCGAATCTCGAGCATCTTGTCGCCGATTTCATTGATGGCCTGATCCCATTCGATCTTCTGCCATTCGCCGTTGACCAACTTCATCGGGTATTTCAGGCGGCGGTCGCCGTGCACCAGTTCGCGAACCGACGCGCCCTTGGCGCAATGCGAACCCCGATTGATCGGGCTATCCCATGCCGGTTCCTGGCCGACCCAAACGCCGTTCTGCACTTCGGCGATCACCGTGCAGCCCACCGAACAGTGTGTGCAAACGTTCTTTTTGATCTCGGTCGGCGCGCCGACAATCTTCGGACCGGCCTGCGCCTTGCGCACCGATCCGAGCGGCGACAATCCGATCGCAGCGCCTGCGCCCGCCACCAAACCGGAACGGCGCAGAAACGTGCGGCGATCAAGAACGCCTGAAGCCAGTCCAGCGGCGATACCCTGCAACCGCGCGCGTCCGGCCGATCCTTCTTTTCGCTTGATCAACATGTGCGTGCTTCCATCAATAGCGGTTGACGCGATAGTAGTCCTTGACGTGAGCGGTTTCCTTGTAGCGGGCCTTGACGCGCTCGGCCTGCGACTCGTCCGCTTCAGCTTCGCTGCTCGCCATCGGCACGACCGCAGCGGCAGCGACGGCCGATCCGCCCATCATGAAGAACCGGCGGCGGTCGAGCCCCTTCGTGTCGGGCATCTTGATCTTGGACGGTTTGCTCATCGCGATCTCCTTCCAGTCGATTCCGTTTTGCGTTCCCGCTTCACTCGGACAGCGTGAAAGCTTCTGATTCCAGTTCCATAAAGACGCGCCCGACGCGGCCGACCGCGCGGTAAAATTTGGCGGATTGCGACATCTCGAGATCGGCAAACATTCGCGCCGCCCATGGCTTGAGATGCCGCTCGAAAAATCGTGCCTGCATGGCGAAGTCCGCATCGAACTCCCCGCGAGCGAGACCGGCCATGACTTCAAGCAGGATCGCGATGTGATCTTCCGGCTCGCGCGACAGTCCTGCTCGCTCGATTCCAAGCAAATCGAAGTCTTCACGGACGCGCGCCAAGGGACGCTCGTGAAGAAAGCCGGTCAGATAATACGAGGCGTAGGGCAGCAACTCGCCGCGACCCAGACCAATGAACAGATCGAAAAATTCCCTGCTGGCCGCGTGCCCGTCCATCTCGGCCGCTGTGGCCAGTTCGACATGGGCCATGCCGAGATCAGACGCGTCGCCTTTGATCGTTGCAACGCGCGAAAGCGTTTCCGTGTCGGGCGCCTTGCCGAGCAACAACGAAAGCAACCCGTACTCTGCAGCGCGAAGCTGATCGATTTCATCAATTTTAGATGTCGATAACACGTCAGCCCCCGCTGATCCGTAGAGATCGGGACGAAGGATGAAACGCGGAACGCTGGTGAGCGCCTCGATAGTCAGGACTCGTTCCGCTGGAATGCGCGACCAGGCCGAAATCGAAGGCTGCGAAATACCCACAGCTCTCGCCAGCGATGCAACACCGCCTGCTGCTTTGATTGCCTGCTCTAAACCGGCGTCCCGCATGGTGCGAACCGAGTTCCCCCCACCCGTGCCTTCAAACGAGGCATCTTCGTTCACTAGAACTGTTCTAGTTCTAATGTGTACCATAGGCTCGTCCTATGTCTCGAAGACTTTTGTCTAAACCCTTGGTTTTGCAGTGCCATGTCGTCGCACCTCTTGCTGCGGTGCACCGACTCCGTCGGATGCAGCACTTCGCGCATTTTCAACCGGCGTATGCTCGGAGTGTGGATCATCAACCGATGCGGGAGCTGAAGCGGTTGCCGCTGCGGACAATCTCACCTGCTGAAGCGGTAAATCCGGCTGAGGATTTTGCAGCGCATCAATATCGACGGACTCGCCGGCGGCATCACTCAGGGGCTGGATCTCCGGTTCTTGCGGAGTGGCAGCAGCCGAATCACTACCCATGATCTGTAAAACCATTTTCGCGATGTCCGTCCCGGCCGCGAGCTCGCTGTTTCCCGGCACACCGCCCGGCGTGTTCCAGTCGTAGGCGTAGTCCAGCGCCGGATTGACGTAGTTGCGGATCGCAGGATCCAGCGCCCACGATTTTCGCAGAGCCGCGTTTCGCAAATGCTCCGGAACGCCCTTGCGCAAGAACCCGGTGATGTCGGTGGTCTCCGTGACGTCCTCGAGTTTCGGCAGGCTCGAAAGATCGAATTCCTCTTCGGCAACGCTTTCGGCAACCGGCGCAGGTAACGCTTCCGCCTTTTCATCGGCCTTTGCAGCCGGATCCCCGGCAGTCGGCAGTTTCGCCTCCTGCTTGCGTTGCGACCAGCGCGACAGGAAGCTCTCGCCACGATCCTTTTCGCCGCCTTTCTCATCCTGGCTCATGTGTCATCCTTCCGCTCGACGGATGGATCGTAGTCGGGCTTACGGTCAACATTCGCACGGTCGCGCTTACGCTTGTGGAACACCTGCTCGACATGGAATTCGTCGACAAACGCGGCGATCCACGACGCAATATCCGGCGGCATCGGAACCGTACCGATGACATCGATGCCGCTCTCGAACATCGCTTCGCCTTCGGTCGGATCGGCGGTCACCTTCGTCAATTCAAGCTCGGGACCACCGTCCTGCCGCCGCAGCGCAATCCATATCCTGGGGGTGCCGTCGGCAAGATTGTCGCGGTAACTGGCCGTATCCGTGCTGAACAACTCGATCGTCGCGCAGCCGGCATAGTACAGCGTCGCATCGCCCTCGCGAGACAGCACCGTCCACGGCGCAGTTGCCGGCACATGCTCGAGAATCGTCACAGGCGACCACATATGGTCGATCCAGGGATTATCGATTGTGCGGCGGCGCAGCACGACGCCAACTTCGCGGGACACCTCGGTCATCGTTATTGCTGACCCTCCCGTTGCCGGTCACTCACGCGACGTTCGCAGCGGACGCGAGCGGCAGGCCTGCCACTAGATTTTGCGGCTTCAGGCGCACCACCTTGTCCGCATCCATCGCCAGAATGAGATAGATCGGTTTTGCACCCACACGTTCATCGACAAAACGCGCATCATCAAAGGTCAGGCGGATTAACGCGACGATCCGGCCTGCTGCATCCGCGCCCGGTGTATCGCCGTTCCATAGAGCATTTCCGATCCGGGTGCCTTCGCTGTCGAGGCCGACAAACCAGCGCCAATCGCGATCCTCGATCGACGCGACCGTTTCAGCCTTCACCGTGACGCCGAGAAGATGAGCGATCCAGCGTTCGATCACGCGGCAAAGTCCGTCGCGCGCCTTGGGATTGCCGCCGAGATTCATGACCATCGCGTGGGCATCCGAGCGCGACCAATAGGTCCACGCGTTGTCGTCATCCATAACGTCGATCTCGCCAAAAGCCTGCTGCGGCTGCAGCATCGCGGTCAATGGCGAGGAATGGATGTCGTGTTGTGCGTTGTGCTGCGCCTCCACGACTTCGGCGTCGGCCAACAGCAGCGAGCCTTCATGAATCGTGGCCTTCTGGCTGCGGTAGAATAGTTCCGCTGCGCGCAGCACATAGGGATCTTCACAGCCCTCAAGCGCATTTCGCAGGATCAGGTGGCACAGTTGCGAGAGAAAGATCGGCGGCAGATCGCTCGCGCCCTTGCGTGCCAGCGACACATAAACGGCCTCAAGCGAGGGCGCCGCGAGAAGCCGGTCGCGAAACGCCATCATGAACGTCCAGTTCTCGCGCGCGTCGGCGTCGGCAAGCGCCGCAATGTCCGCTTTGGAGACCGGCCGAAGCGGATCGGCCAACAGACCGGCGTGCAGCTTTCGTTCAGCGTCGCAGGCGTCATCGGGCGGCATCAATTCCGGTCGCGCGAGGTACGCCATGATCAGTTCAGGGGTCGCAATCAGCCCGCCGTGATCGGCACGGCGCGTCAGGTGGTGACCCGACGCCACCCAGAATTCTCTCATGTCCGATCCGCCTTGATACGATTCGTGTTGTCCAGTCCGAGAAGATCGACCTCTTCGACCGGTTCGTCGCCCTCAATCTCATGGAAGGTAAAGGCCGGTGCATGATGGTGCAATCGATCCGCACCCCGCTCCGTTTCGCGCGGCTTCAGTGTGCGGAAGCGCTCGCGGATCTCACCGTCTTCAACGCTCCGTTGCACCGCCAGAATCGTCTGCGGCGGGTGATCGCACAGGGAAGCAGCAAACGCGACTTCCTCCTCTGCCGCAGCCCTTGCGGCTTCGATATCCGGCGCGCCGAATGTCGCCACAAGCTGCGCCGCCAGCCGGTCGATGACGGCCAGCAATTCAATCTCGGTTGCTTCGGTGACGACGGCCAATGTCGACCAGCCGAGACTGTCGATGCCGAGAAAGCCGGATCGCAGTGCGACCCGCTGCTTTTGTCCAAGCGCAGCAGGATCACTGTTCCAAAACACGAACGCACCCGACACGGCCCATTCGCCGGGCTCGGCTGCACGCTCGAATACAAACGTGTCCGATGGATCCAGCCTGATCGTGCGCGGAAGTTTCATCATCCGCCTCACCCCATCTTCGGAGCGCGATACTCCGAATCGTACCACGCCACCTTTGCGAGGCCTTCAACGAGGCTACTTCGCCCCGGCGGTTCCTTTGGCGCAGGCGTCTTGACGAGGAGATCGCCATTGACGTCGATCCCTCGCCGTGCGCCGGCGGTATCCTTGGCAAGCCGCTCCAGGTAGTCACGCGCCACCGGATCGAAGCCGCGTTCGTTCCATTGATCGAATGCCGTCATGAGATGCCGGGCGAAACTGCCGATCATCGCCTCGGTATCCACCATCTCAAATCCTTCGTTCAACAGCGCAACTCCGCCCGCCGCTTCCGCTTCCCCGACATGTGCCATGTCCGCAGCGCGCAACATGACGCCGAGCACCAGCCACTCCGGCACGTCCTCCTCGCCACAATCTTTTGGCCAGCCAAGCCGCACGCCACCGAGCACGCCGCCGTCGAACAGGATCGTATCCGGCCACGTAAAGCTCACCTGACGCTCCGGCGGGCAATGGACCGCAATGGCATCCGCAGTCGCATTCATGCCCGCAAAGAATGCCCGGCGTGCCGACACCAGCGGCTCGTCCGGTTCGAGCACAACCGCGAACTCGACGAGATCGTAGCGCCGGACCCAAACCAGCGTTCCAGCACCGGCTTCGGCCGCAATGTCGCAGCCATGGGCAAACGCGTCGCCGTACTCGCGAAGCGATACGAGCGTATAGCCCGGTGGCAGATCGAGCGGCGGTTCTGCCCGCGCAGTACGCGAAACCATCATCGCAGAAAAATTCCCTAAGCTCTTTGTATTTGGGCAGTCTATGCTATCTCGGTCAAGGTGCCGGTGCTTGCGCTGATGGCACCTGCAGCACCATATTGTGAGATAGTCGCGCGGCTGAGGAAGGTTCAAGGTCGTAGAGTATGAATGGCGCAAAGTCCCGCCTTCTGATTTGCAGTTGCGAGAAGACCATGCCACTCGACGCGCAAGCGATCGGGCGCGGCTGTGCGGCCAACATGTCGCAGGCGAACCAGCTCTGCGGACTAGACCTCGGACAGTTCAAGGCGGCTCTCGCCGAAGGCGAGCAGATCACCGTGGCCTGCACCCAGGAAGCGCCGCTGTTCAAGGAGGTCGCCGAGGACTTCCCGCAAGTTCCGCTCACCTTCGTCAACATCCGTGAAACCGGCGGCTGGTCGAAAGACGCCGCAGCGGCCGGACCGAAGGCCGCCGCGCTCATAGCGGCGGCCTCGGAAGAGATGCCGCCAATCTCGCTGGTCACGCTGGAGAGCGACGGCGTCGCGCTGATTTATGGCTGCGACGACGTCGCCATCGATGCGGCCAGGCGCCTCGCCGATCGTCTCGATATCACCGTTATACTTACCAAGCCGGGCGACCTGACACCGCGCGCCGTCAATGAGTTTCCTGTCCTGAAGGGGACGATCCGTAACGCGCGCGGCTATCTCGGGAAATTTGAGCTCGCTATCGACGACTATGCTCTGCCGTCGCCATCCTCGCGCAACAAGCTGCTGTTTGGAGCCTCGCGCAACGGCGCGACCTCGACATGCGATCTCATTCTCGACCTCAGCGGCGGCCTGCCGCTGTTTCCGGCTCACGAGTTGCGGCCCGGTTATTTGCGCGCTGATCCGCGCGACCGAGCGGCTGTCGAGCGCGCGATTGCGGATGCAGGCAATCTCGTCGGCACCTTCGACAAGCCGCGCTTCATTCATTTTGAAGAGTCGATCTGCGCGCACTCCCGCTCCAACATTACCGGCTGCACGCGGTGCCTCGATGTGTGTCCGACCGGCGCGATCACATCGAACGGCAATGCCGTCGCCATCGATCCGAACGTGTGCGCAGGCTGCGGGTCATGCGCGTCGGTATGTCCAACCGGCGCGGCGTCCTATTCGCTGCCCAGCGTCGACGCCTTGATGCGGCGATTGCGGACGTTGCTCCAAACCTATCGCAAGGCAGGCGGAGAAAACGCCGTCGTCTTGTTTCATGACGGAGATCACGGCGAACCGCTCATCGGTGCGCTCGCGCGGTTCGGCGACGGCTTGCCGGCAAATGTGCTTCCGGTCCGCGTCAATGAAGTTACGCAGCTTGGGCCTGAAGCTATTGCCGCCGTCTTCGCCTTTGGTGGCGCGGGCGCCGCGTTGCTGACGCGAGCGCAGCCCCGGCATGAGACAGCCGGATTGCATCGCGCCGCTGATATGTCGGGAACGATCGTTGCCGCAATCGGATTCGGTGAAGGCATTGTCCGCGTGATCGAGACCGACGACCCCGATCAATTGCGCGCGATGCTCGACGCCATGCCTGCCGGCATCGCGAGCAGCACTCCCGCGAGTTTCATGCCGCGCGGCGCAAAGCGCGGCCTGCTCGAGACGACATTCCGGGAACTGCATCTTGCTGCCCCCTCGCCTGTCGACGTCGTGCCGCTTGCGTCCGGCGCTCCGTTCGGCGGAGTGCAATTGAACGTCGAAGGCTGCACGCTTTGCCATGCCTGCGTGACCGCGTGCCCCACCCACGCGCTCTCGGATAATCCAGACCGCGCCATGCTGCGCTTTACCGAAAGTCTTTGCGTCCAGTGCGGGCTCTGCGAGTCGACTTGCCCGGAGGATGTCATCACGCTGGAACCGCGCCTTGATTTTCAGGCCTGGAATGCGCCGCTGCGTGTCTTGAAGGAAGAAGAGCCGTTTCATTGCATCGCCTGCGGTACGCCGTTCGGAACCCGGAGTTCGATCGAGCGCGTGCTGTCGAAGCTGCAGGAAAAACACTGGATGTTCGAGGGCGCCAATGCGCGGCGGCTCGATGTCATCAAGATGTGCGCGGATTGCCGCGTCGAGGCCGTCGTCAACGAGAGTTTCGACCCGCACGCCGGGCCGCAGCGCCCGCCGGTGATGTCGACCGAGGACTATCTGCGCGCGCGCGAAGCCAAGAAGAACGATCCGTTCGGATCGCAGTAAGCTGACGCGCCCCGCACGCATCATCGATCAGGAGACCGGATTTGTCCGTCACCCATCCTACCCTGCAGGCCCCCGCGACATCGAAAGCCTCGGGAATTCCCGGCGCCAAACATGTCATCGCTGTGGCTTCCGGCAAGGGCGGCGTTGGCAAGTCGACAACGTCGTGCAATCTCGCTCTCGGTTTCGCAGCAATCGGATTGAAGGTCGGGCTTCTCGACGCCGACATTTACGGACCGTCGCAACCGAGGCTGTTCGGTTTGCGCGGGAAGCCGCGTCTGCTGGGTCCGCGTATGCTTGAGCCAATGGAGCGCTTCGGCGTCAAGGTGATGTCGATCGGCTTTCTCGTCGAGGAAGACAACGCCATGATCTGGCGCGGGCCGATGGTAATGTCGGCCATCACGCAGATGTTGCGCGAAGTCGCATGGAACGACCTCGACATTCTTGTCGTCGACCTGCCGCCGGGCACCGGCGACGCGCAACTGACCATGTCGCAGCAGACGCCGCTGGCCGGAGCGGTCATTGTCTCCACCCCGCAGGACATCGCACTGATCGACGCGCGGCGCGGCATCGAGATGTTCAAGAAGGTCAACGTGCCGTTGCTGGGACTGATCGAGAACATGTCCAGCTTTTGCTGCCCGACCTGCAACCATGTCACGCCGATTTTCGGCCACGGGGGTGCGCGGCTCGAAGCCGAGAAGCGCGGCATTCCTTATCTGGGCGAAATTCCGCTCGACATGGCGATCCGTCAGACGTCGGACGACGGACGCCCTATCGTCGCGACCGACCCTGAAGGCGTTCACGCGAAGCACTATATCGACATCGCCCGCCGGCTCTGGACGTCCGTCACCACCGGCATTGCGGCGAGGCCCGCGCCGCGTATCGTGATCGAGTAAGCCATGACCGAAACACGGATCAAGTCCGGGACCGCGAAATCCCAAGAGCTAAAGCTGAAAGGCGTGTCCGCGCCGCGCGTAATGCCGGACCCGAAGAATCCGCGGCTGACCGAGCGTGTCACCGGCATCGACCAGACCGGCGCTCCGGTTGAGATCAGTGTGCCGGTCGAGCGCCCACTGACGCTTTATCTGAACGCGCAGGAAATCGTCACGATGATGACGATCAACGATTATCCCGAGTATCTCGCGCTCGGCTACCTGCTCAATCAGAACATGCTGAAGCCGGACGACGTCGTGACGGAGGTAGTCTACGACGACGATCTGCAGGTGGTGGTGGTCTACACCGAGCACGGCACCAATTTCGAAGAGAAACTGAAGAAGAAAACGCTCACCTCCGGCTGCGCGCAAGGCACAGCCTTCGGCGACCTGATGGAGGCCATCGAGGGCGCATCCCTGCCGCAAGCCGAGTTGCGTACGTCATGGCTCTATCAGATGACCCATGCGGTCAACACCGCGCCTTCGCTCTATCTCGAAGCAGGCGCTATCCACGGTTGTGTGCTGTGCAAGGAAGGCGAGCCGATCTGCTACATGGAGGACGTTGGACGCCACAACGCGGTCGACAAGATCGCGGGCTGGGCCTGGCGGCACAACGTCGATGTCGCCGACAAGATCATGTACACGACGGGCCGTCTGACCTCCGAAATGGTGATCAAGACTGTCCGCATGGGCATTCCGATTCTGGTCTCGCGGTCCGGGTTCACGGCGTGGGGTGTCCAGCTCGCACGGCAAGTGGGACTGACGCTGGTCGGCCGCACCAAGGGAAAGAGATTTATCGCGCTTTCCGGGCAAGAGCGGATCGTGTTCGACCAGAACCTCGCCTTCGTCGCAGAAGAATCCCCGCGCCATCGTCGCAAAGGCGGCGACGATGACTGACGATCGGCCATCGACGCTTGGCGTGCTTCTCGCTGGCGGCCTCGCGCGGCGCATGGGCGGCGGCGACAAGCCGATGAAAACCATCGGCGGCCGCACCATTCTGGAGCGCGTGATCGCGCGGCTTGCGCCGCAGTGCGACGGGCTCATCCTCAACGCCAACGGCGATCCGGTTCGTTTCGCCTCCTTCGGATTGCCTGTCGTCGCGGATACCGTTGAAGGATTTGCGGGGCCTCTTGCCGGGGTGCTCACGGCGCTCGACTGGGCTGTGGCGCACAGGCCGGATATCGAATGGGTTCTCAGCGCCGCGACGGATTGCCCGTTCCTGCCGCGCGATCTCGTTGTGCGATTACAGCGCGCACGGACCGAGGAAGGCGCGCAACTCGCGGTCGCTGCCTCCGGCGATCAGATCCACCCTGTGATCGGACTATGGAACGTCGCGCTGCGCGGCGAACTGCGTCACGCGCTGGTGGCAGAAGACATGCGCAAGATCGATCGCTGGACCGCTCGCTATAAACTCGCGACGGTGACGTGGCCGACCGATCCGCTCGATCCATTCTTCAACGCGAATACGGTCGAGGATATCGCGGAAGCAGAGCGGTTCGCTGCGCTCGACAGAGGCGCGTGATCCGGATGAGTTACGCCGGCCGGAAACCCACCTGCTCCAGCGTCCCTTGCACATCCGGCGAACTGAGCGCGCGGAGAAACGCCTGAACCGCAGGGCGCTGCTTGCGCGACGTCACGAGCGCGAAATCGTAATGCTCTTCGGCAAACGGAATAAATCCAAGTCCCGCCGCATGAGCGACGGGAGCAATGGTCATGCCCCAGTCGGCACGGTTCTGAGCCACAGCGGCCGCCACCGCATTGTGCGAGCGTGGCTGGTTCCAGTAGCCGTCCGGCCGTGCTTCGCCCAGCAGGCGGTCGATCAGAATGCGGGTGCCAGCGCCCTGATTACGGTTAACCATCAGGCATGACGGGTCTTTCAGCGCGGCCCGCACCGCGTCTTCCACGCTCAGACCTTCAAAACGCTTGTCGCCTGCGCGGTACACGATGCCCTGCATACGCCGGTAGCCCGGCACGAGTTCGAGCCCCCCCATAAGAAACGGCGTGTTGTATGTGTCGGTCTTCTCATCCAACAGGTGGATGGGTGCGAGATCGCATTCGCCGCGCCGCGCCGCCGCCAGTCCGCCGAGACTTCCCACCGAGATCGAACGTACGGACAGACCGGCACGCGCCAGTGGTGCTGTGATCAGATCCAGCCCCGTGCAATGGCTGCCGACGATGACGAGATCCGGCACACGCACATGCGGCGTGAACAACGAGACCTCCGCTTGTGTGCCTGCTGGCATCTGTTCGGCGAGTGCGTCGATCTTCAAGAATCCATCGGCCTGAGCGAACGACGTGATCGCGCCAGAGCCCTTTCCGGTCGGATAGGCAATCAATCCGTCGTCGCCCTCGACCAGAGAGACCATCACGAATTCCGTGCGGCCGAGTTCGGAAGCAACCCGCACCGGCACTTTCGCCGTCACCCGCGCATCGTTGCGGGGTGGCAAGCCGGCGAGACGGCGCAACACCGGCACGATCATGTCATGGAAAGTGAACATGGCCGACGTGGGAAACCCCGGCAGGATGACGACGGGCTTGCCGTCGCATACCGCGAGGCACAGCGGCTTGCCAGGCTTCAGCGCGACGCCATGCGCGACAATGCCGGGCTTGCCAAGCCGCGCGACGATACGATGGGAAACGTCGCCCTCGCCTTTCGATGTCCCGCCCGACAGAATGAGCATGTCGCTGGTTGCCAGCGCCTCGCGCATCACGGCTTCGAGCTTGTCCTCATCGTCGGGAAATGCGCCGAGAAAACGCGCTTCGCCGCCATTCTCCGACACGGCCGCCGTCACGATCGCGCCATTGGTGTCGAAGATCGCCGCGGGACGCAGCGGCTGGCCGGGCTGTACCAATTCGTCGCCGGTGGACATAATCGCCACCCGCGGTTTTCTCACCGCCGGGACACGCGCAACTCCGGATGCCGCGAGCATTCCGATCTCACGCGAACCAATCAGCGTTCCCGCGCGCAGTAAAACCTCGCCCCGCGCGATGTCCGATCCCGCATAGGACACGAACTGGCCGGGTGACGCCGAGCGTCTGATCTCAATTGCGTCACCTCCTGCGGGTTGCGTGTGTTCCACCATCGCAATGGCGTCGGCGCCGCGGGGAATGGGACCGCCCGTTGCAATCGGCGTCGCCGTGCCTTGTGTCACCGGCAGTCGCGGCGCGGTGCCGCAAGCAATTACCTCATCGTTCAAACCCAGGCGAACCGGCAGCGCTTCGCCTGCAGACGCCAAATCGGCGGAGCGTACGGCAAAGCCATCGACATTGGAGCGATCGAACGGCGGCACATCGACGGCCGCCACGACATCGTTCGCCAGCGCAAGCCCGAGCGCATCGGCCAGCGCGAGATCGTCTGCCGGCAGATCGCGCGGGAACAGTGCAGCCTCAAAGCGTGCAAGCGCATCCTCACGCGACAGGATCGTCAGAAATTGATCCTGATCGACGTTTGCATTGTTTGACGACGCCTTCGGCTTGATCATCGTGAAAGTCTCACATCATGTCGCGAAGAGAAAACGCGCCGACTGTTGTCCCGGCTGCATAGCCCTCACTGTCTCCCGGCACGGCGAGCCATGCGTCAGCGCGGGCGATTGCCTCAAGGGAGAGTTGTCCAACGGCAACCGGCATCCAGGCTTCATCCAATTTTTCCAGCAAGACGATCTCCGCAACACCGATAGACGAGGAAATCTTACGCGCAAGCGGCCGGATAAGTTCTCGTCGCGGCGACCTCGCCGTGAGCCGATCCAGCACCGGCTGAACCAGCACCAAACACGCAGCCAGCGCCTGATCGGGAGCGCCTGGAACAGCGATCACCGGCGTCGAGCCGATCATTCCAACTGCCGCGGTGCGCCCGGGCTGGAGTGCAAGTCCATGAATCAAACGGGCTCCATGGACCGCCAGCGCGTCGATCGTTGAATCGGTATGGCCGAGGCCGGTGCCGCCCACAGCTACAATCAGATCGTAAGCGTCGCTCTCCACAGCGGCGGAAATGCTGGACGCATGGCGTCTCTCTGCCTGCAAGACGACGGCACGCGCACCGGCAGCTTTCGCAAATTCAAAAATGAATTGCGAGGATGCGGTATTGCCATCGCCGGACGGCACATTGATCACGCCCATACGCGGAGATCGAACCGGAATGCGATCGAGCCCGGCGGCACGTACTGCAAGCAGATCGAACGCATTCAACCGCTGCCCCGGTGCGATGATCGAACGCCCGGCGGCGATGTCGTCCCCCGCCCGACGAATGCCATGACCGGGAACAGACTCAGCGAGAACCTGAAACATCGGTCCAAGCTCTTCAACCAGATCGGCATCGAGCACGCAGTCACAGTGGGCTGGCATCCGATCGCCCGCCTCAACCCATACCGGCGAGGCGGCCAACGGCAGTGGCGAGTAGGACGATGCGCCGACAATATCCTCGGATCGCATTGCCCAGCCGTCGGAGACCGCGATATTGAACGCCGGATGCGCCAGTTGCAGCGGCGCAATTACAGCCGCAATGCTACCGACAGAGTCCGTAACAGATACAACGACAGGTTCAACCGGGCCCACGCAGTCAAGCAGCAAATGAAGGGCAACATCGAGCGGGGTCAGCGCAGCCGGCAAACGCTGTGTCATCTTGACGCTCGATAGCGGATCGTTCTGCAAAGCATCAACAGCGCGCACCGGGGAACCATCTCAAGCATGGCACGTTGGAGAGGACGTTTCATTCATTCCTTTTACACCCACACAGAGGCTCAAAATGCGCACTCAAATCATCGTTGCTGCCTTTGTGGCACTGTTCGCCGCAACGCCCTCGCCGGCACAAACACCAGCCGCTTCCGACAAGCCCGAAACGAGCTGCAACACCACATCGTCGGCAGGCACGACTTCCGGCAACGCCAAGACCGGTGATACGTCGATGGGCGTTGAAAAGAGCGCCATCCTACCATCCGCAGGCGGACACGCAAATTCCGCCGCTCCCACGGTGCAAAGCGACGGAAAACCGATGGCAGTGCGGCCCGACTGTCCGCCCGAAACCAAGAAGTAAGACAGCCGCTTCAATTTGCGTTCTGAGCCCTCTCCTCAGGACGCCTTTTTCTCGGCATTCGGGAAAAACAGCTGCTTGCCGTTGACCTGATAAGCCGCAATGGCGCCCTGGCCTTCCGTTGACAGGATCCAGTCAATGAAGCTCTGGCCGAGATCTTTTTTGACAGTTGGGTGCTTCTCGGGATTCACCAGGATAACGCCATACTGGTTGAACAGCCGCTTGTCGCCTTCGACCGCGATCACCAGATCGCCAGGATTCTTGAAGGAGAGCCAGGTGCCCCGGTCGGAAATCACATAGGCATTCATCGCTCCTGCCGTATTGAGCGCGGCGCCCATGCCCTGCCCGATTTCGCGATACCACGGACCTTTGGTTGCCTCGATATCGACGCCCGCCTGCTTCCACAGCGCAAGTTCAGCCGAATGCGTGCCGGATTTGTCGCCGCGCGAAACGAACGGCAGTGCTTTTCCCTGAATGGTTTTCAGTGCGGCAACGATATCCTTCGATCCGCCGACGCCGGCCGGGTCGCTTTTCGGGCCGATCATCACGAAGTCATTGTACATGACATCGAAGCGCTTTACGCCGTGCCCCTCGGCGATGAATTTTTCTTCCTGCGACTTGGCATGCACAAAAACAACGTCGGCATCACCACGCCGCGCCGTGTCCAGCGCCTGCCCGGTGCCCTGCGCGATCACCTTCACCTCGATCCCGGTTTTGGCCTCGAACAAGGGCAGGATGTGACCGAACAAGCCAGAATCCTGCGTCGACGTGGTTGATGCCACCACGATGGATTTGTCCTGCGCGGAGACCGGCGTTGCGAATGCCACCGCGAGCAGCGAGAGCGCAACGGCAAAAGATGCTGATCGATGTTTCATAATGTGTCCTTTCGAGTTCAAACAACGAGATCGCCGCGCACGAAAGCCGCAGCCTCCGGCGTTGACGGATTTTTGAGAAAATCTTCCGCTGGCGTCTGTTCGCACACCGCGCCACGCACCATGAAGACAACGTCGCCCGCAAGGCGCCGCACCTGACCGAGATCGTGCGAGGCCATTACGATCTTGATGCCCGACTGCGCAGCGCTCCGAACAATCTCCTCGACGCTGCGCGTGGCCGCGGGGTCGAGACTCGCGGTTGGCTCATCGAGCAGAAGCAGTTCGGGGTCGCGCGCCAAGGCGCGCGCCAGCGCCAGTCGCTGCTGTTCGCCGCCGGACAGCCGACGGGCGGGACGCATTGCCAGGTCCGACAGGCCCACACGCTCCAGCAATTCGGCAGTGCGTGCCGCCACCTTCTCAAGCGGATAGCCGGCGTGGGTCAGGCCATACGCGATGTTAGCGGCCGCAGTCCGGCGCAACATCACTGGCCGCTGAAACACGAAGGCGCGGCGCGTCGGTTTCCTGTCGGCGCGGCCGCCCCATGTAATGCGGCCTTCGGTTGGCACCGCAAGTCCCATGCACAAGCGCAACAAGGTGCTTTTGCCAGCGCCGTTCGGCCCGACCACAAGCGTCGGTGAACCCGACGCCAATGTCAGCGTGAGACGATCGATGATCGTCGTAGCGCCGGCGCGCACCGTGACACGATCGAACGCGACTGGAAGATCTGTCACCGGCGCCCGCATGGTCATCCCGCCTGCCGTTCGGACCAGATTCGTGCGCCCCAAGCCGCTGCGTTGATCGCAAGCACGATCACCACGAGGATCATGCCCAGACCGAGTGCGAGCGGCAGATTGCCCTTCGAGGTTTCGAGCGCAATCGCCGTGGTCATAGTGCGGGTGAAGCCCTCTATATTGCCGCCGACGATCATCACAGCACCAACTTCCGCCGCCGCGCGTCCAAATCCCGCGAGCAGTGCGGTCAGCAGACTGAAGCGCGCATCCCACAGCAGCGTCGTGACGCGACCGAGGGGACCGACATCCATCGCCGACAATTCATCGCGGTATTCGATCCAGAGATCTTCAATGGTTTGGCGCGTCAGGGCCGCGATGATCGGCACGATCAGGATCGCCTGCGCGATGATCATCGCCGTGGGCGTGAACAGGATGCCGAGGTTGCCGAGCGGTCCGGACCGCGACAGCAACAGATAGACCGCAAGACCGACCACGACCGGAGGCAGTCCCATGAACGCGTTGACGAGCACGACGATCGCGCTTCGTCCCGGGAAGCGCATCAGCGCGAGCAATGCCCCCAGCGGCAACCCGACGACCGCCGCCAGCACGACCGCAGAAAGGCTCACGGCCAGCGACAATTTGACGATGGCGAACAGCGTCGCATCGCCGCTCGTGATCAATTGCCAGGCGCTCAGCCCGTCCAGCATGATTTTCCTCCCAATGCCTTGTCCTGCATATTTTTCAGTTATGTCAACGAATTGAATTGAAACAGCAATATGCATATAAATGCAGGATGGATTTCCTGACCACAAGCGAGGCATCCGAGTACCTGCGGCTTGGCGAACGCAAGCTCTATGAGCTTGTGGCTGAAGGCGCGATCCCCTGCACCAAAGTGACGGGCAAGTGGCTTTTCCCGCGCGAGGAACTCGATCGGTGGGTGCTGTCAGGACTAATGCGGCCGGCCGGAATGGCCCCAGCGGATGCGCCTTTGATCGTCGGCGGAAGTCAGGACGCGCTCCTCGAGTGGAGTTTGCGCGAGTCCGGCTCCGGGCTGGCGACGCTTGTTGAAGGAACGGAGAGCGGCGTCGGCCGCGTGCTGCGGGGCGAAGCAATTGCTGCCGCGATCCACTTCCACACGGAACAAGACACGCCGAATTCTGGCAACGACGCCAATATTGCAGCAGTGCGCGCGATACCAAGTTTACACGATGCCGTGCTGGTCGGGTTCGTGCGCCGCGAACAAGGCCTCTTGCTCCAGCCGGGAAATCCGAAAAAGCTCATGAGTATCCCTGACGTTCTCGCGTCCGGAGCCACGATCGCCATGAGGCAAGCGGGCGCAGGCGCACAAATGCTGCTCGGTTCATTGCTCAAGCAACATGATGCGAAGCTGAAGGATCTGCGCCGACTCGATCCGCCGTGCCTGACCGGACCTGATCTCGCGACAGCCATTCGCGCGGGCGAAGCCGATTGCGGCATCGCGACGCGCGCGGCCGCCAGGGCTGCCGGTCTCGATTTTATGCCACTGCTTTGGGAAAACTTCGATCTGCTGATGCGGCAGCGTGCTTACTTCAAGCCTGCGCTGCAAGCGCTAATGACCTTCATTGCGCAACCTGCCCTCAAACAACGCGCGGACGATCTCGCGGGCTACGACACCGCACCGGCCGGCAAGATTCGCTATTTCGCCTGACATTGCGGCTTTCGCCGCATATCCGAACGCTTCCGTATCGGTTTATTGAACCTGATTTTCGTGCTTCGATACGCGTTGCCTAGAGGGAACCACGCGTGCGGAACGCTGACGGGCATGTCAGAAACTATCGGCTTCACGTGCTGCTGATAATCGGCGCGCTGATTGCATCATTCAGCGCGGCGCCTGCTGTCGCCCAGTTGCGAGGCCATGGCGGGCCGGTCCGGGCGTTGTCGATTTCACCCGATGGACAAACACTGCTGTCGGGAAGTTTCGACGGCAGCGCAATCCGATGGTCGCTCGGTCGCGACGCTGCCGAACAGGTTCTCCGGTTTCACGCTGACGCCGTCAACGCTACCGCCCTGCTGAGGGACGGGCGTGCCGCGACCGCCGGCGCGGATGGCCGCATCGCGATCTGGAGTTCGGGCAAACAGCAGCCTGACATCGTGCTTGATGGCCACACCGCGCCGATCGCCGCACTTGCGCTGTCACCTGATGGCGCAACCCTCGCTTCGGCATCGTGGGATCATACCGTGCGGCTCTGGCCTCTCACCGGCGGGACATCGCGGATTCTCGAAGGCCACACGCAGAACGTCAACGGCGTCGCGTTCAGCGTCGACGGCAAGACTCTCATCAGCGTGAGTTACGACCTGACCGTCCGCATTTGGCCACTCGACAGCACCGCCGCCCCGTCCATCACCACCCTGCCCGCGCCGCTCAATTCGGTCGTCGTGTCCGACGACGGCGAAATCGTCACCGCCGGCGCAGACGGCAAAGTTCATTTTCTCGACCATGCAGGCAAATCTGTAGGCGAGGTCACTGCAGGGCCGATCCCCGTGATCGCGATGGCGATGTCAAAGGATGGCGCGCTGCTCGCAGCCGCCGATATTCGGGGATCGGTCGCGATTATCGACCGTAAGGCGCGGACGCTTGCGCGCAGGCTGGTTGGACCTGGACTCCCGGTATGGTCAGTCGCGTTCATGCCGGACAACGGTACGCTTCTCACCGGCGGCACCGACAGCATGATCCGGCGTTGGAATGCGCTCACGGGCGAGCCTGTCGGAGCCACCATTCAGAAAAGTCCGAACGATCCGCTTGCCGCTTACGCCGGTGATCGTGGTGCTGAGATTTTCCGTGCCTGCGTCGCCTGCCACACGCTCACGCCGGATCAGGGCAACAAGGCGGGCCCGACGCTGTCAGGGATCTTTGGGCGCAGGATCGCAACCCTGCCGGACTACAATTTCTCGGAGCCGCTGAAAAAACTCGACATCATCTGGACGCCGGAAACGGTGTCGAAACTTTTCGAGATCGGACCCGCAGCCTATACACCCGGCACCAAAATGCCCGAGCAAGTCATCGGCTCAGACGACGATCGCAAGGCGCTGGTTCAGTTTCTCGCACGCGCGACAAAAAAGTAAGCAAAGCAAGCCACGCCTACAGCCCGAGATAGAGCTTCCGGACGATATCATTGTCCACGAGCTCGTCGCGGGTTTTGCCTTCAAAGACGATCTTTCCGTGGACCAGCACATATCCACGATCGGCAATGCGGCTGGCCTGGCGGAAATTCTGTTCGGCCATCAGAATTGTCAGCTTGAAGCGATCCTTGAGATCCTGAATTTTATCGATCATCCGGGCGACATAGATCGGCGCCAGGCCAACCGAAGGCTCGTCGATCAAAAGGATCTTGGGCGACGACATCAGGGCGCGCGCCAGCGCAAGCATTTGCTGCTCGCCACCGCTCATGCTCCCGGCCAATTGGTTGAGCCGCTCCTTGAGTACCGGGAACGCATCGAAACAATACGACAGGTTGCCTTGCATTTCGCTTCGCGCGGCCTTCCGGTTTGCGCCCAGCATGAGGTTTTCTTGAACGGTCATCTTTGGGAACAGCCGTCGGCCCTCCGGCACAAGACTGACACCAAGGCCGGCGATCTGATCGGCCGAACTTCCGATAAGCGAATGGGTTTCTCCTCCGAGAGTCGCGACAATTTCGCCGGCTTCCGGACGCACCAATCCCGCGATGCTGTTTATGAGAGTGCTTTTCCCGTTGCCATTGGTCCCCAACAAAACAACCGTTTCGCCGGGATTTACCGAAAGCGAAACTTTGGTGAGAACCCGGTTGCGCCCATAGCCGGCATCAATTTCATTGATCATCAAACTATTCGCCAAGATACGCCCTCTCTACCTCGGGAAGGGAAAGTACCTCCTGCGGATTTCCGTCGGCCAGCTTCTGCCCGGCGACGAGCACCACAATACGCTGAGAAAACTTCGTCACCGCCTTGATGATGTGCTCGATCATCACAATCGCCACTCCATCCTTGTTGATGGAGAACAGCAAATCCAGAACTTCATCGACTTCGCTGTCGGAAAGCCCTGCCATTGCCTCATCCGAGAACAGAATTCTCGGCTTGGCTGCCATGGCTCGGGCCAACTCGAGTTTGCGCATATCGACCTGCGTCAGCGACATCGCCGGCAAATCAGCCTTCTTGCCGAGACCTATCGCTTGCAGGATTTCCCTGGCCTCGTCTTGCGCCCGCGCCAGGTCGTAAACCTTCCCATCCTGCGACGGGCGCGCATAGGCGATAGGCACCAGGATGTTCTGGATGACGCTCATGCTCTTGAAAGGACGCGGCAGCTGGAAGCTCCGCATCAATCCCATTCTCGCGCGCTTATGCGCGGCAAGGTTGTCGATGACCTGTCCATCCAGAATGATCTTTCCGGCATCCGCCCGGATCGTTCCGGTGAGAGAATTCACAAGCGTACTCTTGCCTGCACCGTTCGGGCCGATAACACCGATACGTTCGCCCGGCTTGATGTCCAGATCGAACGATTTTAACGCGGTGAAACCGCCGAACTTCTTTTCCAGCCCACGAACGGAGAGCAGCGCTTCTTTCGATTCGCTCATTGTCCCGCCCTCTTCCGAAGACTGGAAATCAGACCAAGGATCCCATTCGGCGCGACAGTCACAAAAACCAACAGCAGGACACCGACAACAAGCAAATTGAGCGAGGACGAAATGGTGACGGTCGCGAGTTGCTGGATCGACCCCAGCAAAATGGCGCCGATCACCGGGCCCGGCCAACTCGCCATCCCGCCGATAATGGGCATGGCAATGCTGTTGACCGTGTAGCTCAGACTGAATGCCGATGTCGGTTCAACGTAGGTCAGGTAATATGGAAGCGGCGCGCCGGCCATTCCCATCAGCGCACCGCTCACGGCCGTGGCAAACAGCTTGAGCTTGAACGTCGGCACGCCGCAAGCCTCGGCCGCGGTCTCGTCGTCCCTGATCGTTGCCAGACCGACACCGATCGTCGAACGGCCGATGGCCCGCGCGACGCTTACTGCGAACATCGCCAGCACCAGCATGATGGCAAAAAGATACTGCGCATAGTTCTGAAAGAACGCGATGCTTGCCGGACGCAGGACGTAGGCGCCTCGCGAACCTCCGACGTAGGACCAGTTGACGACAAGCGTCTGGAGGACAATGGCGAGCGCCAGCGTTGCGATCGAAAAGAAAATGCCCTTGAAACGCATCGTCATGTACCCGGTCAGCAGACCGAGAATGCCCGACATCAATCCACCGATCACCACCAACAGCGGAAGCGGCAGTGACGTCAGCTTTGAGATGACGATTGTTGAGTAGGTCCCGACAGCCATGAATGCAGCGGTGCCAAAGTTGATGTATCCGGTGTAACCCGCAAGAATGTTCCACGCCGTTGCGAGAACGACGTACTGCAAAATGACGTAGCCCGCGAAGTAAGCGTAGTCATTTCCCACCAGATGCGTTGCCAGGAAAATGATGGCCGTAACTGCGAGCAAACTTACATAAAACCAAGTTGCCCTCACGGTCATCTCCCAAACAGGCCGGCGGGCCTGAACCCGATGACAACGAGCAGCACACCAAAGGCCAGCGCTGGAGACCATGACGGTCCCCAGAACACCGCAGTAATGCTTTCGGCGACCCCGAGAAGAAGCCCTGCTATCAAGGTCCCAGACACGCTTCCCATGCCGCCCAGCACACAGATGGCGAATGGAATTCCGACGTAAAGCCACATGATCGATGGCTCAACCGGTTGAATAACGATCAGCAGCGACCCTGCAATCGTCGCAAGCGCGACAGAGACGCCAAACGCGATCGACTTCACGCGAACCGGATCAACCGCCATCAGGCGCAGCGCCACATGATCCTGGGAAACAGCCCGTGATGCCCTGCCGAAGAAGGTCAAGGACAAGACAAGCTGAACGGCGACGACCAGAAAGATCGAGATGGCGAACGGAATCGTCATCCGGAGGGGAAAATCCATTCCGGCGACAACAGGTGTTACATCCTGATAGGCCGTCTGAACCGTCCGGTAATCGACGCCGAATCCAAGAATCAGCGACACTTCGATGACGAGCATGATTCCGAAGAAGAACGCGAGCCCGCGCAACGAGTCGTCGCCCCGTTTTTCAAAACTCTCATGATAGAACCGATAGAGCAGCACCCCCGCGACGAATGCCAAGGGGCTGGCCATGAATCCGGCAACGATCGGATCGATCCCGAAGGCGGTGTTGATGGTGTACGCGATATATGAACCGGTCACGATGAACGCAGGGTGAGCAATGTTGACGACGTCGAGCAATCCGAAGGAGATCGTCAAGCCCAGCGTCATCGCCGCATAGAAGCCTCCCAGAAGGAGGCCCGCTATGACGGCGTTTGCTATCAGATCGGCAGAGATAACCATTACGCGCTACCCCGCCCACCGGAATCCATGACGCATTCTCATTTGGCGTCCTGGAATGGGACGCGAGGAGTCCCGGACTTCAGTTCCGGCGGATACAGGATGGCATGGGTACCTTCCTTGCGGAACTGATCAATGCTGTTGTCGGTAACGCCCTGATACTGAATGAGCAGAACACGGGCTTTATCCCATTCGCCGTTCTTTGCGAACTTGATCTTGCCCACAACGGTGTCGAAGGAATTCTGATGAAGCGTCGCAGCGAGGGCCTTTTGGTCAAGCGAGCCTGTCTTTTCCACGGCTTGACCGAGGATCTGGGCGCCTGCGTAAACGAACGGAGGCACGTAGAAGCCCAGTGGATCGACGCCCTGCGATTGTGCTTCCTTCTCGTAACGCTTGATGAAGTCCTTGATGCCGGGGAAGTTCAGCGTCGGTGACGGAACGTAGAGTTCGTAGCCGACGACGCCGTTCAGCAGCGGACCGAGCTGCGTCTTAATGGCTGCGAACTGCAGGCCGACAGCGCCGCCGCCCAGCAGCATCGTCTTCAAGCCGACTTCACGCGCGGCCCGGATCATTCCCACCGAGTCGGGCGGATAGGATCCCATGAAAACGAGGTCAGGGCTGCTCGCCTGAATCGACCGGACAATCGACGCGAAGTCGACGGTGTTCGGCGGATAGGACCGATCATAGACAATCTTCAGACCGTTCTTCTTTGCAATCGCGCGCGCAGCATCGACGGTCACTTTGCCGAATTCGGCATCGGCACCCACGAGAGCAATCGTCTTGGGCTTGGGATCGAGCTTCATCGCAACATCGAAGAAGCCGGTCGGAATCGCCGAGGCCGATTCAGGCCCCATTGGCATAATCTGGAAGTAGCGATCGTAATTGAACTGATCGTTCACACCGACGCCGAACAGGCTCATCATGGTGTAACCGGCCTGCATCACAACGGGCATCGCCGGCGCGATCAGGTTCGTGCCGTAGGGCGAGAAAACGAGATCCACCTTATCGACACTGATGAGCTTGGTGTAGATGCCTGGGACTGTCGAAGGGTTGCTCTGATCGTCGTAATAAACCAGATCGACTTTACGTCCGAGCAGTCCGCCCTTGGCATTAATCTCCTCGGCCCACATCTTGATCGCGAGCAGCGCTGCCTTTCCGTTCGAGGCGATGCCGCCGGACAAGGCCATGCTGAAGCCAATCTTGATCGGATCAGCAGCGCTCGCGGGCGCCGAAACTGCCATCGCCGACAAGGCAACGCAGAGAATTTTAAACCCGTTGGACAAGCGTTGCTTGCCCGCATCCAGCATACTGAAAAAACGTGTCACGTGCTTTTCCTCCCCTGTCAATTCTTGCAATTTTGAGGCACGCCTCTTTATCAGGCGCTTAGAGATACATGGACCGCAGCGTCTCGCCGTAGACCTTCTCGTTGAGAATATGCGGATAGTGACCGCCAGTTCGCAGCGTTCGCAGCGTTGCGCCGGCGTATCGTGCGCGGACGGCCTCTCTCATCGATGGGCCGACAACCGGATCGTCGTCGCAGTCCAGCACCGTCAATTTCGAAAGCGCCAGATTGAGTTTCGGGCACGGTTTCGCTGTAACGACACCGACCACCCTGCCCTTGAAATTTTCCGCAGATTGCCGGCCTGACAGCATATCGAGTTGCAGGCTGCGGAGCTCGCTCGCCGGCGCCTTGGAAACAGCATCTTTCCAGGCAAGCTGTAATTCCTCGGCGCTCGATTTCAAGATCCATTCCGGGTTAAACAGCGGATTGGCGAACAGCCCGGACGGCTCGACGAAACTGTTGCCGATGGTCAAGGTTTCCAACCGGTCTGCATGGGACACACCAAAGAACTGCGCCCAGTATCCGCCATACGACGATCCCAGCACGTGCGCCTTGGGAAGCTCGATGTGATCCATCAACTTGCCGAGCCCATCCGCCAGCCGCTCCGGCTCGGATATTCCGGGATAGGTCACCGCGATCATGCGGATATCGCGGCGTGTGTCGGAAAGTTGCTTGTAGAAGACCTCACATGTACCGAGCGCACCGGGCAGCATGATCACCGGGACACCGCTGCCCCCGCTATCGACCCATGACCACTCGTGATCTTGAATTCGCAATACCTGAATTTGCGCCGTGAGGTGCCACGGCGGAACGCCGTTGGCACCATCACTCGCAAGACCGGTCAGATCCGAATTCGCCATCTGGGATCGCATTCGTTACGGCTTCTTCCAGGCGCCTGCGGCTTCCAGTGTCGCCATTGCTTCATCGGTGAACTCGGCTTTGGGACCGTTGCCTCCGATAACGAACATAAGGATCGATTCCTCGTTCGGATCGCCAGCCGTAATGTTCTCAAACCGCCGCGCGACACCGGGAGGAAACGACACAACGTCGTAAGGACCGACGTCGACAAAATCGACCTTGCCGTTTTCGTCTTCCCAGCTGCAGCGCCACGTCCCGGTCATCGGGATGAATGTCTCGTTGGTATCGTGATTGTGCATCATCGGCCCGTTGTTGGGCTTGGCGCGGCAGTACCCTAGATTAAAGCCTTCAGAGATCTTGATAGCCGCGAGACGAGACGCATCGTCACCAACGGGCGACGTGACGGCTCCACCCTCGCCCTTCGGAGGCTGAAAACCGATGACGTTATAGAGCGTGCGAATGCAGCCCTGCATCTTGCTGTCGGGAAGACCACCATCCGAGCCCTTCAAATCCTTGAAAAACGCGACGCGCTTCATCATTTCCGCGCGCGGGAGACCAGCTCTGGGCAGATGTTCCATGGTTCTTTCCTTTCTTGGCTTCGACTGATGTGAACGGCGAAGATGAGCGCGAGCACACCGCGCCCTGCATACATAACGCACGGCAACATCCGCACCGACCAAAGTCCGGATTTTCCGCCTTGCGCTATTTCTGGTGGTGGCTTGTTCTCGCTCCTGATCGTTTCCGTCCGCTGGCGACGTTTGGCCGATGTCTAAATCGGCTGTCGTCCATTATTGGGCATTTGCCCATTTGTTGCATTCTACTTTTTCCTTGTCAACATCCGAGTGGTATTTCTCGGTCAGTCGATTAAGAGAGTTCGGGGCATCACCAAGCATGCGAGCCCGTTCAACTTGAGCAAAGCGTCGATGAAAAAAACTGCAGCCAAGCCAAAGCGGCCCACGAAGAAACCCGTCAAAACCGAGCGTGTCCGGCTCGATCCAGAGCTCCGTGCGCAACAGATTCTGGATGGTGCGATTTCCTACTTCGCCGAACGTGGCTTCGAAGGGCAGACCAGAGAACTCACGACGCGTCTCGGCATTTCAAAAGGTTTGCTGTACCGATATTTTCCCGGCAAGGACGCGTTGATCGACCGCATTTACGAAGAAGTATTCATGGGGCGCTGGAGCGCCGACTGGGATGCGCTGATAGCAGACCGCTCAATCCCACTACCCGCTCGCCTCCGACAATTTTACGTCGAGTATGCAGCGCGGATGCTGCACAATTACCAATGGGTCCGCATCTATCTTTTGTCGGGCCTCGCCGGCGCATCGATCAACAGGAAATTTGCAAATTTCGTCGCGGAACACGTGTTCAAGCCGGTTATCCGGGAGCTTCGCCACGAGTTCAAATTGCCTGACATCACGGCGCTACCGGTTTCGGAAACCGAACTGGAGCTGATGTGGGGTTTGCACGGAGCCATCTTTTACATTGGCGTTAGGAAATGGGTCTATCACGTGGATATTCCCAAGGATGCGGAAGGCGCCGTGTTGCTGCTGGTCGATGGCTTGTACGCAAACGCATCAAAATTGATGATCAGCAAATAAATCAATACGATCGTGAGGAAGACTCGCGACGCAGTCTTCCGGTTCAATATCAAGCGCGGCAACTTCATCGCAGCCGAACTGCTGGACCGGCGCTTCGCCAGCAATCAATCTGACCGCTCCATCGCGATCTCCGCATGCAAGCTTGCGAGGTCGCGGAATATGGACGCAACAGCCAGAACACGCCCCTTTCGTTTGTATCGCAGCACGCAATCCTTTGCCTTGATATCGCCGTCGACCACGATCTCGTCCCAATGTTCGGCGTGGCCGACGTAATTGATCGGCACGTCGTAGTGCTGGCTCCAGAAGAACGGCACCGCGTCAAAGGTCTCGCGTGCTCCAAGCATATTGCGCGCGGCGGTCTGTCCCTGGCGCTGGGCCACCACCCAGTGTTCGACCCGGACATTCTCACCGGAGTGGGGATCAGGCCATCGCGCGATATCACCTGCAGCGTAAATTCCGGAAACGCTCGTTTCCAGATGCGCGTTCACCGTGACGCCGCGATCGAGCGCAAGGCCCGCGCCCTCGGCCAACGCCAAGCGAGGCCGTACGCCGATCCCGACAATCACCATGTCCGTCGCGAGAACCTTGCCGCTTTTGAGCGTTGCGCGCTGGCCGTCGATTGCGGCTACAGTATCCTCGAGATGAAAAACGACACCATGTTCCTCGTGTAACGCACGAACGAAATGGCCCATATCAGAGCCGAGGATGCGCTCCATCGGGATCTTCTCCGGAGCGACGACGTGAACCTCGATCCCGCGCGTGCGCAGCGCAGCCGCCGCTTCCAGCCCGATAAAGCTTGCCCCTATGACAAGCGCCCGGCGGGCATTTTTGGCGGCCTCGATGATGGAGCGGCAATCCGCGAGCGAGCGCAATGTATGAACATGTGGCAGCTCTGCGCCGGGAATCGACAACCGCACAGGCTCTGCACCGGTCGCCAGCAGCAACCGGTCATACTCAACGGTCTCGCCGTTGCTTACGACGACATTGCAGGCTTTGGTGTCGATGGCGGTGACATGAGTATCGAGGCGCAATGTAATGCCGACGTCGTGGTAAAAGTCATCCGGCCGCAGCGGCATCCAATTCTCGGGCGCGCTGCCGGCAAGATAGTCCTTCGATAAATTAGGCCGATCTACCGGAGCCGACGCCTCTCCGCTCAACATGACGATGCTGCCGGCAAAACCCTGACGCCGAAGCATCTCCGCCGCGGCAAATCCCGCCGCACCGCCACCGATGATGACAATCTTGTCCGGTACATCGATCAGCGCTTTGCCGACCGGCCTGTGCGGCTGAAGCTTCTCCCGGACAAAAACATGTTCGTCCCTCTGTTCGACACGCCAGCAACTGAGCGCGCTGAATGCCGGCGCGCGCGTGGCTTCGCCCGTCCGCAGATCGAAACAGGCGTGATGCCAGGGACATCGTATACTGCTGCCGACCACCACCCCTTCTGCCAGCGGGCCGTGATAGTGGCTGCAATGAGCATCTACGGCGAAAATCTCTTCGCCGGTTCGCACCAGCAAAACATCCTGATCGCCAACATGCCCAAGCAACTTTCCGTCTTTGAGGTCTGCAAGAGCAATACCGCCGGCGAAATCAGGACCACTTGGCTTGGCTTGCTCTTGTGTCATGGTATCTCTCCTTAACTGCCGACCCTGGCGGAACAGACGTTATCCTGCCTGCTCGACCGACAGCCCGATGAATTCCTGACGGGTGAGCGGATTGTCGCGGAAGCAACCGAGCATCCGGCTGGTCACCAGATCCGTATCCGGCTTGTGCACGCCACGTGTCGTCATGCAGTGGTGCGATGCCTTGATGATAACGCCGACCCCCTGCGGCTTGAGGACTTCATTGATCGTATTGGCGATCTGCGCCGTCATCTTTTCTTGAATCTGCAATCGCTTGGCATAGACCTCAACGACCCGTGCGAGCTTGCTGATACCAACCACGCGACCGTTTGGAATATAAGCCACCCATACCTTGCCGATAATCGGCGCCATGTGATGCTCGCAATGGCTCTCGAAACGAACCCCTCGCAGGCTGATCATTTCGTCGTAACCTTCGATTTCCTCGAAGGTCTTTTGCAGGATTGCGACCGGGTCCTGACTGTAACCGACAAAAAACTCCTCGAATGCGCGGGCGACGCGACCGGGGGTTTCGACCAGCCCGTCCCGCTCCGGATCATCGCCGGTCCAGCGTATGATGGTCCGGAAAGCGGCCTCGACATCGGCGCGGTTTGGTCGTTCGGTCTCCGCCGGCAAGGGTTTGACCCGTTCCAGCGCCTGCACATTTGAACTCATGAAGACATCTCCTGTTACCGGCGCCGGAGCGCCAGTGAGTTGATATGTCTTGGATGGTTCGTGAGCGGAAAGGTTCCCGGCCAAATAGCCAGCAGTTGACGGCTCAATCCGATAAGGCGCGCAACCGGTCGCCGGGTCAAGAACCCGGCGCCGACACTATGTTGGCGTAGACAATGGCGATCGCCGACGGATTTCGCCGCCGGCTTATTGCAACTACACCGGCATTTCGGGTGAGTGAAGCGCCGCCCCGGTCTAGATCGACAGAACTTCCGAGATACGCTCACGAATGCGTTGGCGGTCTTCGGCGCCGGTCGCTGCAGTAAAGCTTACGTCATAAGCTATCGTTGCCGGCCGCTTAAGAACGATAATGCGGCTGCCGATTTCCAGCGCTTCTCCAATATTGTGCGTAATGAATACCGCAGTCTTGCCGTTTTCCCTGACGAGCTTCACGAACTCTCCCCGCAACCGCTGGGCAGTCATTTCGTCGAGAGCGGAAAACGGCTCGTCGCAGAGAAGAATGCTCGCATTGGTCGCGAACGCGCGCGCAATCGACACACGCTGACGCATGCCGCCGGAAAGAGCATGCGGATAATCGTTCTCGTGACCGTTCAGCCCCAGTTTCGTGAGCCAATGCTGGGCGGCCTCCCGGCGCTCCGCCGCAGGTGTGTCGAGCATCTCCAGACCGAGCTCGACATTCTGAATTGCCGTTCGCCAGGGCAA
Organism: Afipia sp. GW821-FHT04G03; assembly: GCF_059419985.1. Taxonomy (NCBI): domain Bacteria; kingdom Pseudomonadati; phylum Pseudomonadota; class Alphaproteobacteria; order Hyphomicrobiales; family Nitrobacteraceae; genus Afipia; species Afipia sp. GW821-FHT04G03. Next base: position 823,276 of record NZ_JBWKSV010000001.1, read on the forward strand.
AAGCCGATCGTTCTGAAAAACGATGGCGATCTTCCCGCGAAACGAGTCGAAATCGGAAAACGGATTCCGCCCGCTCACGCGCACGTCACCGCTGGTCGGCTCAGTCAGACCCGCGATCATGTTGAAGATGGTCGATTTACCGCAGCCAGTCTTGCCGAGGATCGCCAGCATTTCGCCGGGCTTGACATCGAGGTTGATCCGGTCGACGGCGCGATAGCCCCCTTTCGTCCCCTCGATGCCAAAGACCTTCGAAACATCGTTCAGATGGATCGTGGCGGCGGTCGCGTTTTGAGTCGCAATCATAGTGCTCGCTCCGAAGCAGCGCGGTAGCGGAAAGCTACATTCTCGATCAGCGTCAACGACGCCTGAACGATCAGGACAAAGAAAACGAGTTGCAACGTCCAGGCCAACGCACCGGCCATGTCGAACAGTTGCTGCTGCTGGAGCAATTGATAGCCTACGCCGCCGGTCGCGCCGACGAGCTCTGCAACGACCACAACGCGAGACGCGTTACCGAGATTCACTTTCCATGCAGTGAGGATTTCGGGAAGAATAGCCGGAGCAACCATAACGCGGAACAGTTTCAACCGCGTGGGACGAAAGCTAAACACCATCTCCATCAGATCCTTCGACATCGCGCGCAGTGCGCCAAGAATCTGAAACGCAAATGCCGGAAGTGTGGTCATGACCATAATGAAGAAAATCCGGAACTCCACACCATGAAACCAGATGATGGCGAACACGACCCATGAAAGCGCTGGAATGCCCTGGAAGAGAGACAGAATTGGCGACAGGAACTTGTCAACGGCCGACGACCGCGCCATCAGTAGCGCGAGAACGCCGCCGATGACGAATGCTCCCGCCAGTCCAGCCAGAATTCGCAGAACCGTGGCAAGGACGTCAGCAAATAGCGTACCGCTGGAAAGAATTTCCAGACAGCGCCAGAACACCGTGACCAGCGACGGGAACAGGAAGCCCGGAAAGAACAATGACGCAAACTGCCATAGCGCAATCACCACCGCAAACGGGAGGATCGACGCACCAAGGCGCTTCGCCGCAGAATGCAAGCGGGCTGACAACGGCGAACTTATTTCCAAGGTCTGGTCGCTCACTTACCCTGCCTCTTGTAAATCGTCGCTGGAGTCGGATCGGCGTTCAGGAACGCAATCGATTTTCCGGCGGAATAAACCGAGTTGATCTCTTTCTCGACATCGGAAGCCCATTTAACATTCATTCCAAGCCGATCGTTCGCCTTGATCAATTCGCTGATCGCTTTCTGATCCTCAGGCGTTCCTTTAGCGGCAATTAGCTTCGCGGCTTCATCCGGATGAGTTGCAACCCATTCGGCGGCTTCCTTGTAGGCGGTGAACAGCTTCTTCACGAGTTCCGGATTCTTTTCAGCCCAGGCCACATGCGCAGCAACACCGAGATAGGGAATATTGCGGCTGCCGGTGAATTTCTTCCAGCTGTCGGCAATGCCAATATCGATCGTCTTGATGGTCGTTCTTTTTGATAGCAGAGTCGTATACGCCGGCTCCCAGAGCTGGATCGCCGCTGCGCGATCAGCAAGCGCGTAGCCTATGAGACCGGGCGTTGCAGTATTGACCACCGAAAACTTGGACGTGTCGGCGCCAGCCTGACGGGCGAACCAGTCAAACATGACGTAGTTCGTCGTTCCCTTCGCCGCGGCAAGATCCTTCCCTTCCAGATCTTTCAATGTCTTCACTTCCGGTCGCGACGTCACGACCGCGCCCCAGAAGTCAAAGAGGTTGAAAAGGTACGTCACCTTGACGCCGCGCGTGTCAGCGAGGCCCACAGTCAGCAGAGCGGCGCTGCCGCCCAATTGAAACTCGCCGGAATTGAACTGCGCGGTGTAGGCATCCGGCGTGCGTTCTTCAAATTTGATGCGCAGGCCATGCTTTTCATCCAGCTTCTGCGCCTTAATAACTGGAGGCAGAAATGCCCCCAGCGAAGGTGCACCGAAGACAACAATGGAAAGTTCTGCGGGAGCTTGCGCGCGGACAGGCGTCGCGACGGCTAACATCGAAACGCAGGCTAGGCTCGTGAGAACATTGCGGGTGATCATATTCATTTCTCCAGATCGATCTGATGACTTTTAGGTCTTATCCGTTGCTTTGATAAGTGTCAGAAAGTCGCGGACAGCTTCAGCAAAGGCATCCGGAGCTTCGACACACGATATGTGAGCGGCATCGAGAGTTACGAGATCAGCTTGTGAAATAGCCGCGACGATTTCTTCAGCGCGCGACGGTGGTGTCGATGGATCGTGTTGTCCCGCGATAGCCCTCACCGGACACGAAATCCGGGGGAGATCGGGTAATACATTCGCGGACGCAAGAACCTCGCAGCAGCCGGCATATCCAGCCGGCGACGTATTCCCGATCATCGCGGCAAGATCGGCAACGCGCAGTGCATATGCCTCGCGATACTTGGCCGTCACCCAGCGCTCCAGAGAGGGCTCCACGAATGCGGCAACGCCACTCGACCGCGCGGTCGCGGCGCGATCGCGCCACATCGTTTCGGGCGGGAAATTCGCAGCCGTATTCGCAAGTATCAACCCGCTCACGCGGTCAGACGCATGAATGCCGAGCCACATCGCGGTCAGACCGCCGAGTGAAACGCCGCAAACAACGGCCTTCTGAATCTTCAGCGCGTCCAGGATCGCAAGCACATCTTTGCTTAACGCTTCAATCGAGTAGCCATTCTCAGGCGCATCGGAACGCCCATGTCCGCGGGTGTCGTAACGCACCAGGCAAGCATGTGCCGCCAACCGATCGGCAACCTCGTCCCACATTCCATAAGAGGCTGCGAGCGAGTTACTGAAGACGATGACGGGTTTATCCAAAGCACCCGATACACTCACAGCGAGCCGGACACCGGATTCAACCTCCACGCTGTGCATATTGCGAATGGCAACGTTCATATCCGCTTCCTACTCAGCCGCGCCCTGGGCCGGCACATCGAACTCCTTACGAAGCGCGGTGAAGAATTTCCCAACCAGATGTTTCGATACGCTTCCCAAAATGCGCTGGCCTACGCCAGCGACAAGGCCGCCGATCTCGCCGACACCCTGATAGGTCAATTTGGATACGGTCGGGCTCTCCGGGGTAATCTCGAAGCGTGCCGTGCCACTGCCATGCCCAAGCGTTCCTGCACCGGAGACCTTGATGCTGCAGGTCTTGGGTGGCTCCTTGTCCGAAAGCGCAATCTCGCCCTCGAACGAACCGCCCACAGCGGCGACGCGCAACTGCATGTCGACCTTGTAAGTGTCGGGCGAAATTTCGGTCATGCTCTTGCAGCCTGGAACACAGCGCGTCAGCACGACGGGATCGTTGAGTGCGACCCAGAGCGCTTCAACAGAGGCCTGGATTGTTTCGGTGCCGCCGATATCGAGCTTCATGGTATGTCCTCAAATTCCGAAAAGACGTTGAGCAAGGCCGCCATTGATGGATGCCCGCTCTGAATCCGAAAACTGCGTATCAGCTACGATCTTGAGCGGCGCCAGATCGCCGATCGGAAATGGCATGTCGGAGCCCATCATGATCCGGTCGGCGCCAACAACGTCAGCAAGGAAACGCAGCGTGCGCGTATCCTGAACGATGGTGTCGTAATAGAGCGCCGCAAGTGCTGCATCGGGGTCGCCGAGCTTGTCCTTGTCGAGGGAGTAATTGCGCCGCAACCGGCCGATCACGTAAGGCAACGCCGCGCCGCCGATACCAGCGACGATCTTCGCCTTGGGATAACGCGTGACGGCGCCTGAATAGATCAGCCGCGACATGGCTATCAGCGTATCGGTGATCCGGCCGACGGCGTTGGCCATGCCGTAGTCGTGAACACGGTCATCGCCGCTCTCGAAAACCGGATGGATGAAAACAATTGAACCTAGTTCGTTCGCAGCTTCCCAGAACGGAACCAACGTCGGATCGTCGAGCACGCCACCTTTTCCCTTCGGCTGGGTGCCGATCATGGCGCCCTTGAATCCCGAAGCATGGGCCTCGCGCAGCACTTCTGCCGCAAGCGCACCATTCTGAAGCGGGACCGTCGCCAACGGAACAAACCGGGGCTCGTTTTTGGCGGCCTGCGCGAGATGCGAATTGATCAGCCGCGACCAGCGCGCACCTTCTTCCGCGGGCGTCTCATAGGCGAACATATCGAGCCAGCCGCCGACAACCTGTCGCTCAACCTTCTGCGCATCCATCCACTGCAACCGTGCTGGCAGATCGCTAAGCGGCTTCGACACCGGCCGCGTTGGCTTACCGCCTGCAAACGAAAACCCGAGGCTTCCGCCCTCCTCGATTAGGCGAACCGATGGAAAGTTCGCGGCCTGTGAGCGGATCGCATCCAGCAGGCTTGGAGGAACAAGATGAGCGTGGCAGTCGATAATCATACAGCCGGTCCTTACTTTTTGTTTTGTTTGGCCGCCGCAACCGCATCACTGATGGCGGAAATGCGAATCGGGAGCTTGGAGAACGAGATGTCGAGGCTACGCACGGCATCGTTGATGGCGTTCGATATTGCGGCCGGTGCGCCAAGGTAGCCGCTTTCGCCGGAACCCTTTTGTCCGAACACGGTATACGGAGACGGCGTGCAGTGATGCACGATTTCGACCTTCGGAATCTCGTGTGATGACGGGAGCAGGTAGTCCATGAAGCTTTGGGTCAGCATTTGTCCCTCGCCGTCGTAGACAAACTCCTCGAGCAACGCCGCTCCGATACCGTGAGCAATGCCGCCCAGCGTCATTCCCTTCACGATGTGCGGGTTTATGACGGTGCCGCAATCGTGACCGATGACGTAGCGGCGAATATCCGGTTTTCCGAGAACAGGATCGATCGCAACCAGGACAACGTGAAACTCGAACGAGTGACACGGATACATTTGCACCCGTCCGTTTTCCGGAAGCTTGTCCCCGGTCGGAACCTGCATCACATGCGTGGTTTCAAGTCCGGGCTCCATACCTTCCGGAAGCAGATGAAAGTTGCGGTGAGCAATGTTGACGAGATCAGCCCAGTTCAGCTGACTGGAGCCTTTGGTGGCAACCACACTGCCCTTTGCGTATTCTACTTCGTCTTCCTTGCATCCAAACTGATGCGCGGCGATCTTGACGAACTTCGCCTTTAGCTTCTGCGCCGCGTGGAATGCCGCACCACCGAGCATGATGGCCATGCGGCTGCCGACCGGCGTGTTGGAAGGCAGTGACGCCAGCGAATCCGGACGCACAACGCGGATGCTGTCGGGGTCGATTTCCAGAACCTCGCCGACGACTGTGGCTACGAGCGTTTCATGGCCCTGCCCGGCAGACGTCGTGTGAATCGTGACCGTGACGAAGCCAACACCATCGATATTGATGCGGCAAGAATCCATCCACGTCGTCGTGGTGTTCTTCTCATTCAGCAGTGGCTCGAAGGAGGAGTTTCCACCGCTCGGCTCAAGACACGCGGCAATACCGATCCCCGCGAGCATTCCGGACGCCCGCAGCCGATCACGCTCTTTCTGAAGCGCCGTGTAATCGACGTGTGCGAGAACCTTCTCCACTACCGTGTGATAGTCGCCGCTATCATACCGCGTGCCGCTTGGGATCAGATACGGAAACTCGTCCTTGCAAATAAAATTGCGGCGACGAACTTCGACAGGATCGATCCCGATTGCGGCGGCAACCTTGTCGATTGCCGTTTCAATTGCGTAGTTCGTCGGCGACTGACCGAAGCCGCGCACAGCTTCCTGTACGGCCTTGTTGGAGGTCACCGATTGCGCGCGATACTGCACACTGTTGATTTTGTAGGGCCCGACGATAGCGCCGATCGGCTTGCCGAGCTGGAAAGGCGCCCGGCCGGCGTAGCCGCCGGCATTGTCCAGCGCCCGCATCTTCATCGACTTGACGATGCCCTGATCGTTGAACGCAATATCGACATCGAAGATGCGCTCTGGGCCGTGCTGGTCGCCGCCGCGCATGTTCTCAAGCCGATCCTCGATCAGCCGAACGGGACGGCCAAGCCGTCGCGAAAGATGCGAAACGAGAACGGTATGCTTGATGCCTCGCTTGACGCCGTAACTGCCGCCTACATCGACGTCCTGATGGACTCGAACGTTATTCGCCGGAATTCGCAGCGCGCGCGCAATCTGATCCGGATACTTCGGCATCTGAATCGAGGCCCAGACGTCCAGAATTTCGCGCCACGGATCCCAGGATACCGCCACCCCGAACGTCTCGATCGGCACAGTCGAATTTCTGCCCCACACGACGCGGAAAGACAGATGGCGCGGGCTTTCGGCGAAATCCTTTTCAACCTCGCCCCAGACAAACGTCTTGTCGAGCAAAACGTTCGAGCCATGTTCGGGATGAACCGGAGGACTATCCGGTTTGATCGCCTCCTCGGCGTCGATCACAAAAGGAAGCGGCTCATAGCTCACGCGAAGCTTCTCGGTCGCGTCCTCGGCTTGCGCGCGGGTTTCCGCCACCACGGCAGCGACCCACTCGCCCGCATATCGGGTCTGGCCAACGGCCAATGGATAGCGTTTCACGTTTGGCGTATCGAGGCCGTTCATTAGCGGATCGACTGCCGCTGCCAGTTCCTCACCTGTCAGAACGTATTGGACGCCCGGCATTGCCATTGCGGCAGAACTGTCGATCGAGAGAATGCGAGCCGAGGGATACTGCGAAGGCAGGATCGCGACGTGAAGCATACCCTCCAGGGCAATATCACCGACGTAGTGGCCACGGCCTACGACGAAGCGGCGATCCTCGCGAACGCGACGATTGGTCGATACGAAACGGAAGGCTGACGGATCCGCGCTCATTTCGGGCCCTTTCCCGGCGCATCAGCCGCAACTTCGAGAACGCCCTCTTCCGGCGCATCGTGGCCGGGCGCATTTCCATCTAGCGCGGCCTTGTTGGCCCGAAGCACATTCGATTTTCTCAGGCGATCGGCCGCGAACTCGACTGCCTCTATGATCTGCCCGTAACCCGTGCAGCGGCAGATGTTCCCGGAAATCGCCTCGACGATGTCTTCGCGGTTGACGTCATGCGTCCGCTCAAGAAGCGCGTGCGCTGTCAGGATCATGCCGGGCGTGCAATAACCGCATTGCATGCCGTGGGTTTCGCAAAACGCATCCTGTATGACGCTCAGTTCTCCAGGAGAGGTTGCGACACCCTCGATTGTCGTGATCGCATAGCCGTCGGCCTGAACCGCGAACATCAGGCAGGAGCGCACCGGCTCGCCATCGAGCAGCACGGTGCAGGCGCCGCAAACGCCATGCTCACAGCCCGCGTGCGCGCCGGTCAGCAAGAAATCATCTCGCAACGCATCCAGCAGCGTCTTTCGCGGCTCGACATCGCCGGTGCAACGCAACCCGTTGACGTTGAGTTCAATCTTCATCGGGCTCCTCCTCGGACTTCCTGGCCCTTCGCGCGATCATGCGCATCTTCCAGCGCCCGCGCACAAAGAGTGGCAGCAACGCGGCTGCGATAGCTCGCTGTTGCATGCAGATCGCTGGTCGCCTCGAGATCGGAAACGGCAGCGGCTATCGCGTCAGCCAGCGGCTTTGCTTCCAGACGCGTTCCGAGCAGCGACGATGTATCAAGTTTAACAGGCCGGTCGCCGACGCCGCCAATTCCGAGCGCCACGTCAATGCAGCGCCCCTCCTCGTCGAGCGCGATCTGTGCCGCCGCAGAAACGAACGCAAAATCGGACCGGCGCGCGCTGATTTCGTGAAAACCGACACCAATGCGCTTATGCGTCCAGACGGGGAAGCGGACCGCGCTGAGGCATTCACCCATGCCGATCGTGGTCAGCATCGGACCGATAAAGAAATCGTCCGCCGGTGTGGACATCGTTCCATCAGGGGACGCCGCTTCGATTTCAGCGCCGAGCGTCACGGCAACCAGCGGAATTTCTGCGGACGGATCGGCATTGGCAATCGAACCGCCGACCGTGCCGCGATTGCGGGTGGGAGGATGCCCGACCCATGGGAGAGCCAAGGCAAGCAATGGCACCGATTTCCGGATCAACGGATCGTTTAGCGCCAGCGCCTGCCGCGTCGTCGCCCCGATCACAATCGACCCATTGTCCTCACGGATGCCTGAAAGCTCTTTCAGCCGCAGAATATCGACCAGCCTCGCCGGCCGGGCGAGGCGCATGGCAAGCATGGGCACAAGTGTCTGCCCGCCCGCTATGACACGCGCATCTTCATCCGCGGCGAGCAACTCGCACGTCTCGGCAAGTGAGCTTGGTCTGACGTAATCGAATGACGCAGGTTTCATAATTCCTCAGCCGAGCAAGGGACCGGCAAAAGCGGGCGACAGCACCGATATGGTCTGCTTCTTGAGAAGCGGCCCATCGATCTCGCTCGCCTTCTTGACCGCAGCCCACTCGCTGTCGGCTCCGAATGCGGCCCATGCCGCCTTCCGCGCATCTTCGCTTGAAAACCGCGTTATGTAAGTGAGGCGCTCGTCTTCTTCTGGCGCAACGAATGCTCCGACGAGTTCGATGCCATGACGAGGAAAGAATTTCGCCGCGACCTCATCCTGGAAACGTTTGCGCATCGCTTCAGCGCGGCCTTCCACGGCCTCATAAACCCGAATTTCATAAACCAAGACGCTCTCCCAACAGCCAGGCGGTTCGTGCCGCCGTTAGCCAGCAGCTTTCGACGCGAGGTAAGAATTCGCGGTGGTCATTGTCAAATTAAAAATGAAGCAATTCGCCAATTTATGCTGATTTGAGACTGGTACAATTCTGGATTGATATATAAACATACGATTTTAGTGGCTCCAAACGATGAAATTTCGCATTGTAGCGTCTGTTGGCAGGTCACATTGAAAGGTTTTCCGAATTGTACTATTCGACAATGCTGCGACGATTTGACCGTCGTAGATCATTCACGGGAAGCAAATGAACGATTGGGTACCAACCCTCCCCCCCAATGGCGGACCGCGCTATCTCGCGTTTGTCGATTCTCTTGAGGGGGACATCGCGAGCGGCCAGATCAAGCCGGGCATGCGGCTGCTACCCCAGCGTGAGATGGCCCAGCGGCTTGGGCTCAGCATCGGCACGATCTCGAAAGCATACTCCGAAGCAGAACAGCGCGGCCTCATCACCGGCGAGGTTGGACGCGGCACCTTCGTGCAGCGCCGGAAACCCGCACAACGCAGCGGCTATGGTTCTGGCGACGCAACGATCAATCTCGCGCTGAACGTTCCTCCCTACACTGGTGAAGACGAAGTCATCGCCTCGGCTCTTGCCGAAATTGCCGCGCAAGGCGAAATGACCAACCTGCTCGGCTACCTGCCACATCAAGGCGTCAAGCGTCACCGCGAGGCGATGGTGATCTGGCTTGCATCGTTGGGAGTTACGGCCGATCCCGATGAGCTGTTCATCACGCACGGAGGTCAACACGCCATCTCCGTTGCGCTCAATCTGGTGAGTTCGCCCGGAGACGTCGTTCTCACAGAACGATTTACCTATTCAGGGATGATCGCATTGTCGGCGCAGAACGGCTATCGGCTGCACGGCGTGACGGCCGATGCTGACGGCCTCATTCCCGAAGAACTCGACCGCGCGTTCAGCGAAACCGGCGCCAAGGTCCTGTTCTGCATGCCGACCTTGCAGACACCAACAGGCGCCACGATGTCGGAAGCGCGCCGCGACGCCATCGCCGAAATCGTTCGCAAGCATAACGCATATTTGCTTGAGGACGACGCCTACGCATTCCTTTTCGAAACAGCACCTCGCCCGATCTCCGTGCGGATCCCGGAACGCAGCTTTTATGTCGTGAGCTTTGCGAAATGCCTCGCTCCGGGACTACGCATCGCGGCGATGATCGCGCCCGCTTCGTTTCGCGACCGTTGCAACAACGCTATACGGGCCACGGGATGGATGGCCACGCCCGTCATGGCCGAAGTCGTTACAAGACTCATTCGCGATGGCGGCCTGATCCGTCAGGTGAAGCGTAAGCGCGAGAAGGCTGCCGTCAGGAATGAAATCGCAAACAGGATTCTCAGCGCCTGGTTGCCGCCGATCTCGTCTTCTCCCGGATTTCATCGTTGGCTTCCGTTACCCGCGGGCCGCACATTGAATGCGCTCGTCACCCAAGCGGCCCACGCCGGAATTACGCTCGCGCCACCCGGCGCCTTGCAGCAAGTCGAGCGTGGAACGCTTGGGATTCGAATTTGTCTTGGGCATCCCTCCACGGAAGCCGACCTCGAGAAAGCAATGGTCGAGATCAAACGCATCCTCGAAATGACGGAAACAATATCCTTTGTCTAACTGAGCAAGCCATCACGGCGGCGGCGAACCAAGCCCACACAACAAAAAGCAACGAAAACGGCGAAGCCAACAATCGCCGATCAGGCAGGGAACATAAAAACAATGGAGCCGTTTGCGCTTGTCGCGCTCGTCGCGGCAACATTTCTACTCGCCGGCCTCGTGAAGGGTGTCGTCGGGATGGGATTACCGCCCGTTGCCATCGGCATCATGGCGCTTGCGATGCCGCCGGCGCAGGCCGCTGCGCTGGTTCTCGTGCCCGCCTTCGTGACCAACATCTGGCAAATGATGTCGGGACGAAATTTTCTTGCTATCGTCAGGCGGCTTTGGACGGTTGAAGTCTGCATTTGCATCGGCGCCTGGCTATGCGGGGACATCCTGACGACGCAAACATCCAAGCTGCCGGGATTTTTGCTTGGCATCATGTTGATGGTGTACGCCGTTTACGGCACGACCTCCGCGACGCCGCGGATTTCTGAACGCTACGAGCCGTTTCTGTCTCCCATCATCGGCCTGATCACCGGCGTCATCGTCGCGGCAACCGGCCTGATGGCTATTCCCCTCGTTCCTTATCTGCAGGCAATCAATCTCGAGAAAGAAGAATTGCTGCAGGCATTGGGGCTCTCATTCTTCATCTCGGCCCTTGCGCTGGGGACCGTTCTCACAAGCGCGAGTATTTTCCGCAGCGATACAGCGCTGATGTCGGCGCTTGCGCTGCTGCCGGCGACAGCGGGAATGGCCATCGGCCGCTACTATGTCAGCCGGATATCGGCCGCGACCTTCAAACGCTGGTTCCTGCTCGCAATGTTCCTGATCGGGTTGGCCTCATGCATTCAGGCAATTCGTTGATGCATCGTCTCAAAAACCAGAAACTCATGGGGAAGAACCAGATGTTACGCAGGTTAGCAATCGTCGCAACAGCAGGCCTTTTGGCGCTTGGCAATGCCGCCCAGGCCCAGGAATGGCCGACACGGCCGATCACCATGATCAACCCCTTTGCGGCGGGCGGACCTAATGACGTCCTTGCGCGGTTGTTTGCGCAGCGGATGGGTGAACTCCTTGGCCAGCCTGTGGTTCTGGAAAATGTTGGAGGCGCGGGCGGAATGAATGGCGCGGACCGCGTCGCGAAAGCGCCGCCCGACGGCTATACCTTTCTGCTTGGCACCGTCGGAACGCAGGCTCAAAACCAGAGCCTGTTCAAAAAGCCCGCGTACAATTCCGTGACGGACTTTGAACCGGTTGCCCTTATCGTCGAGGCGCCTCTCGTGCTGGTGGCTCGCAAGGACTTCCCGGCGAAAGGCATGAAGGAATTCGTCGCCTACACCAAAGCCAACGAAAGCAAGATGCAGTTTGGATCAGCCGGCACAGGATCGGCGATCCATCTCGGCTGCGTGCTGATGAATTCGGTGACGGGTCTCAACGTCGTGCACGTACCTTATCGCGGGGCCAATCCTGCGATGCAGGATCTGATGAGCGGCCGAATCGATTACCTCTGCGATATCGTCACGACCGCGAAGGCTCAGGTTGACGGCGGCACGGTACAGGCAATCGCCATCCTGACCAAGGAGCGCTCGCCTGTGCTTCCGAACGTACCGACCGCTATCGAACAAGGATACGATGTCGAGGCGTATACGTGGAACGCATTTTTCCTTCCCAAGGGAACACCAGCCACCATTGTCGAAAAACTGAACAAGGCAACGGTCGATGCAATGAAGACACCGGCAGTGCGGGAGAAGCTCGAAAGCGCCGGCCTTCGATTTGTTTCGAACGATCGGACAACACCGGCCTATCTCGGCAAGTTCGTCACGAGCGAAATTGCGAAGTGGGCTGCCCCGATCAAGTCCAGCGGTATTACGGTCGACTGACGGTCTTATCGGATACCGGTCGCGAAGCTCAAAAAATTCAGCCATTCGGCCAAGCGGCTTCGCGACCGCACGACCCTTGAAGCAGGATGTTTCCGCCTGACTGCTCGGCACATCGATCCAGTCTGACGAGGAAGGGTATCGAAATGATCGAACTTCGCCAGTTCAAGCAATTCATCGCGGTGGCAGAGGAATTGAGTTTCCGGCGCGCCGCGGAACGGCTCAATATGGCGCAGCCGCCATTAACCGCAACAATCAAACGCATCGAGGACGAAATTGGCGCAGTTCTTATCGAACGAACCAACCGCATCGAACGCCTGACCGAAGCTGGCCGTGTCTTCCTCGATGAAGCGCGCAAGACTGTCGATCAAGCGGAGCGCGCCCTGCTGGCGGCACAACGCGCCGGCGCAGGCCTCACTGGAATGTTACGCGTGACGTTCGTTGCCAGCGCGGCTCGCGAGTTACTGCCGTCAATCTTGCTGCGATTTCGAGAACGTTATCCCGCAGTCAAGCTTGAATTGCGCGAAGCCATGACAACGCAGCAACTCGCGTCCCTGGCAAACGATGAAAGCGATCTTGGCTTTGTCATCCCTCCCCTTGAGGATGCCAAAAATCTGACGGTCGAGGTCATCGCCCGCAACCGTCTCGTCGCCGCTCTGCCCGAGAGGCACCCATTAGCGATGGCGAGCCAGATAACCCTTGCGGATATGTCCCAGGAATCCTGGATTTTATTCGCTGCTCGCCAGGGCCCGGGCCTGCATCGGATCATCCACGCGGCTTGTTCAAAGGCCGGGTTCACACCGAAGATCGGACAGGAGGCACCGCAGATGGACACGATCGCGAACCTGGTCGCCGGCGGAATGGGTGTTGCTTTGGTATCGAGAGCGCTCGCAACGAGCGGCCGCAAGGGTGTCGTGTTTCGGGAACTCACCGGACCCGGAACCCCGGTCGAATTTGAATTGGCGATCGCCTACCGGCATTCGTCCCCTGCCTTGGACGCTTTCGTAGCCGCGACCCGACTGCATGCGAAAATGATCGCGTTATAAAATTCGGGCTGGCCGGGACCGAAGGAATGCGTATTCCTCCGATCCCGATCAACCGCAGTCAGATGTCCGCCGATGCGCGGGATCGGCATTCCCCGGGCGTCATTCCGGCGGAATATTCGCCTTCTTGACGACCTCGCCCCAACGCGCGATCTCACTGTCTACGAAAGTGCGAAACTCCTCGCCGTAGAGGTCGCCGGGTTCAACACCCATCTCGGCAAATCTTCGCTTGGCTTCCTCGGACTCGTTAACTTCCTTCATTGCGGCGACCAGCTTCTTGTAAATGGGTGACCCGTTGGCTTGAGGCATGTAGATGCCGAACCAGGCCTGCACATTGAAGCCCTTCAAGCCCGATTCATCGAGCGTCGGAACATCCGGAAGCAACGGCGAACGCTTCAGACCGGTCAAGGCAAGAACACGCACCAGCCCGCCCTTGGATGCGCTCACCACAGTCGGGAGCGAATCGAACAACATCGGAATATGTCCACCGATGAGATCGTTCATTGCAGGCCCGTTCCCCTTATAAGGAACATGAACAATATCGACACCCGCCATCTGCTTGAACAGTTCTCCCGACAAGTGATTGGCGCTCCCCGTGCCGGCCGAGCCAAACGAATACTTGCCCGGATTCTTTTTGAGAATCTCGATCAGTTCCTTGACGTTCTTGGCCGGGAAATTGTTGGTCACCAAAATCGCGTTGGGAACCGCCGCGACGAGTGCAATCGGAGAGATATCCTTTTTCGTATCGTAAGGAATGCTCTTGTAAAGGCTCGGTGTAATCACGTGATGCGTCGCCGTGAGAAGAAGGACCGTGCCGTCAGCGGGAGATCGCACCACGGGTTCCGTACCGATGATACCGGAAGCACCCGGCTTGTTCTCGATATACGTCGTCACCCCAAGCTTCTCACCTAGTATCTTGCCGACCACGCGCGCAAGCACGTCGGTCGGGCCGCCCGCAGAGAACGGCACGATAATACGGATCGCATTTCCCGGAATCTCCGGCCCCTGCGTACTTCTCGCTTCGCCTGCGCCTAAAAGAAATACAGCTAAAACCGCAACAAGAGCCCTTCGCATTGTCATCCCCCGGATGTTGTTTGTACTTTTTGTTGATTATGTTCGATGTTCGTCACGCAGGATCACGCCGTGATGAGCTTCTTGACTGGCGTCGGATCCAGATTGAAAAGTCGGGCCGCATTCAACCCAAGAATGTTTCTTTTCGCCTGCTCGTTGAGGAACGGCAGATCGCAGATTTCCTGAGGAAGATCGAAATCGAAGTGCGGCCAGTCCGATGAGAACATCAACTGGGTTTCCGCCTTGATCATCTCGAACGTGTTCTCAAGGGCCTTCGGATGCGTCGTTTCCATCGGCTGCGTCGTGTAGAAGCAGTTCGTATTCATATATTCGCTCGGCATACGCTTGAGCTGCGGCGCCTCGGACGGCCGCATGAGATACTGATCATCGAGCCGCTGCATCAGGAAGGGAACCCACGCCAACCCGCTCTCGACCCACATCGTCTTGAGTTTTGGGAATCGTTCGGGAATGCCGTTCAAGATCCAGTTGGTCATATGCACCATGTTGCACCAGGCAAAACCCAACGCGTGCATGCCAAGAAAGCGATTGACCGTGGCCAGCGAGGGATCCTGCCAGTGATAGCCGGCATGGAAGGCCAGAGGCTTCCCGGTCTCCTCGATCATGGAGTACAGACGCATATATTCGTTGCTGTGAACCGGCTTGTATCGCGTGCTGGTAACGCAAAATCCGATCACGCCTTTATTATCGCCAAACTCCTCGACGGCGCGTTCCGCCTCTTTCGGCGTATTGAACGGCAGATAGATCAGCGTTTTTATCCGGTCCTCTGCGGATAAAATTCTCTCGCCCATCCATCGATTGTAAGCGCGGCCGAGCCACACTTCCATTTCGGTTTGCGGATGCATTCCGAGAAACAGCATAGGCGTTGGGAAAACGACCATATTGTCCACGCCGAGCGAATCCATCGCGCGTCGCGTCAGGGTAACGTCGCGGTGGACGTCGGTTTCCTCCACGGTTTCGCGTTGATCGTCCTGATGCGGAATGCGCCCGCCCACAGACTGGTAACGCAGGCCGAGATCACCGTTCAAACCAAACGGCGGCGCACCGATCCGCTCCGCCTGATAACGCATCGCGTTATCGCGAATAACCGGATCCTCAATGTAGGTGACGACCTCTTTCCACGAAACCGACTCGACGTGGTGTGCGTCGATATCAACGACAAACCAGTCCTGCAGTCCGCGCTTGACCGCATTCCGTTTCGCGTGGGCAAGCACATCGCGCGTATCGGTATAGACATCAATCTGCTGTGTGGCTGCGTACTGCGGCCCGACCTTCTCTCGAACATTCATGATTTAGCACCCGGGTAGTATGTGTCTTCGTCCGGCCGTCGGCGATACCAAAGCGCAAGCTCCACTGGGCCGAGATGCAGAGCGCGAAGCATTTCCGAGACGGCTGACAGCAACTCCGTCGGCGTCATTTCGCTGTCGCGCTCACCCGCGATCGGCGGAAATGTTCTTTCCTCGCCATCGGACTTCGCAACATAAAGGCGAATGGCCGCCGTGAGTATTTGCGCAACGGATTCGTCGGACACACGATGAGCTTCGCCGCTTTCGACCAATTCCCGCGACGCGCGCAACAGGTCAGGAGCCAGCGAATCGATCCATCCGTACTGGTCGTTACGCCGATCGGCATTAGACTCGGACATAGATTTCTCCATCCCTGATTGTCATATCTGCCTTGCGCAGGCGGACTCGCGGGTTTCCCTGATGGCTACCGGTCTTGATGCTGTATTCGTAGCCGTGCCACGGGCAGACGATGTTGCTTTCCGTCTCGTCGTATTCCATGGCGCGCACCGTATGGTCTTCCGCGACAGGTTCGAGCACCCGCTTCATGATGCGGCCCTGGCAGACAGGGCCCGCACGATGTGCACAACGATTGTGCCAGGCGTAAAACTCGCCATCGATCTTGAAGACACCAACTTCCATGTCACCGCAAACAATCACCTTGCGGTCACCGTTGTTGTAGTCTGCAACCTTCCCCGCGCTGTATTCGTGCATTAATTGCCTTCCTTCGACCGACTCTCACGGCGATCCGACGCCACGCAGATTGCGCATGGGCGAACCGCTCGCGCGCATTAGCGAGTTTATATTCATTCTAGATTTTCAGCGGGCAATAGCGCGTTTCTGAAGGAGCGATACATCACGCATATCGCGGAAATCCGCTCAATACGGCGCGGTTAAATCGACAGAATTGCGTTCAATTGGAAAGCCGGGCTTAATCGCCACGCCGGGCGAACGCGCCGCTGATGGAATGTGGATATCAAAAGCCACACTCCCCCATTTCGATCAAATATCGCTGCCTTGTGCTTCGGTCTGAAGTCCGACCTCACAACTCTGCCTCGCACGAGCTACGATATTGCTGCGAAGAAACTCACTCGAACAAAGTCAAGCGCTTCTTTCCACAGACTCGGGGCTCTTGACGAGCTCGGTTGCCTGATCGCGCAATTCTCGCTTGAGCACCTTGCCAAGTGAGTTTCGCGGCAGTTCATCCACGATGAATATGTACTTTGGCTTTTTGTATCCCGCGACCAGTCCGCGAACATGCTGGGCGACCGAGGCCGGCGTGGGAGCACTTCCTTGCGCCCGTTCGATAAAGGCCGCGACAGCTTCCCCAAAAATTTCGTCGGGGACACCGACGACAGCGGCGTCCGCTATATCGGGATTTTGCAGGAGTGCCTGCTCGACTTCCTTTGTGTAGATATTAAAGCCGCCGCTCAGCACCATGTCTTTCTTGCGGTCGACGATATAAAGATAGCCGTCCTCATCGGCTTTCGCGACATCGCCTGTCTTGATCCAGCCGTCTTCGATCGCTTTGGCGGTTTCGTCCGGCCGATTGTAGTACCCCCGCATCACGGAATAGCGGCCAGGCTCGCCGACACGGACGAGAAGCTCGCCCGCTTCGCCAGTTTTCACTGCATCGCCAGCATCGTCCACGATACGCACCTCGACGCCCGGCGTCGGCCGGCCAATGGATGCGGCATGATCGAACTGCTCCTCGTGCGACAACGAGGTCACCCCACCCACTTCGGTCATGGCGAAGAACGACACCAGCCGGACATTGGGGAGGAGCGCAAGGAACTGCCGCTTCAACTCAACCGGAAACGCCTCACCGGTGACGACAATACGCCGAAGCGAGGCGCACTTCGCGGGATCAGCCTTGATCTCGGGAAGCATCATACGGCAAACGGTGGGCACCATGCCCAGCACCGTGATCTTCTCACGCGCGATGGTCTCCACGGTCTGTCGCGGATCGAACTTCTTCATGACGACGAGTGTGCCGCCAAGGGTCATCGAGTTCGCAAGCCGCGCAAAGCCGGTGCGGTGCGCCAATGGCGTAGTGACCAGATAGTGATCATCCCGCGAGATACCCCACTCCACCGCATTGATGAAACAATGCTGGGTAATGATATTGGAGTGGGTGATGATCGCGCCTTTCGGCTTACCCGTCGTACCGGACGTGTACATGATGACCGCGTCGTCAGACTCGATCGACAGCGACGGCAATGGTGCCACCTTCGACGCTCGCAGACTGTCATAAGAAATTGCGCCCGCAACGCTGCCCTTCCCGATCGCGATCCGGATCGCTTTTGGATTGGAATCGAGAACCTCATGGATGGAATTGCCCGGGCTCTCAAACGCGATAGCGAACGGCTGGCTGTCGGAGCAAATATGTTGCAGTTCGTGCGACGTGAGGCGCGTCGTAACGGGAACGACGATCGCGCCGAGCGAGAACGCCGCATAGAACAACTCGATGATTTCCACCCCGTTATTGAGAAACACCACGATGCGGTCACCCGCACCGAGGCCCTGCTCTTTCAACCCGCTCGCGACCCGACGGATTCTTCCGTCGAGATCGCGATAGGCGATCCGCTCGTTTTCGCAAACGAGCGCGATCTTGTCAGGATAGCGGACGGCCTGCGCGCGCAGGACGGTTTCCAGCCTCATAGTTCACCTAGCCCAATTTGAACGCGGGATAATTGATGTCGTCTCCGAGCTTATCCCACGCAACTTCCACGCGCTGCCCGATAGCGACCTTGTCAGGATCAGCTCCGAGAATATTGCCAAGAATGCGCACGCCTTCGTCGAGTTCAACGGTCGCAAGCGGCAGCGGAAGTCTACCATCGAGCCCCGGTCCCGGAACCCGGATGACCGTGTAGGCGTAGATCGTGCCCTTGCCTGAGACTTCACGCCATTCGAGATTGCGACTGCCGGTGTAGATGCTGACGGGCCGCGGATAGTGCTGAAACTTTCCGGTGTCCTTGCAGTATTGCAGGACTAGCTTGCCCTGCTTGGCGCCGTCCCAGAAAGCCTGGGTATCGACGTAGGTAGACGGCTTGGGGACCGCACGTCCCGTTTTTTCTTCTGCCATGGTCAGGCCTCCAGGATCATAGCGGCGCTGGTTCCCCAGTTCCGCGCGTAAGGGATAACGCCGATACCGGTGATCAGCGCGTTCTTCGGATTACTGACCTGACGGCCGCCGCCTTCGCCAAACATCTGGCGCACAGCTTCAGCAAGGTTCAATCCGCCGCTCGCCAGACCGGGTTGGCCCGCAGAAATCTGGCCGCCGCCGGTGTTCAACGGCAACGTGCCCTTGAAAGACAAATCGGTGTCGAGTGTGTAGTCGCTACCCTGCCCCCGCTTGCAGAAGCCGAAGTCTTCGAACTTCATCATCACGGCGATGGTGAAATCGTCATACGGCTGGAACATCCGGATGTCCTTCGCCGAGAGGCCCGACTGCTTGTAGACCTTGGGCGCAATTTTCGAGAACCCGGTTTCGGTGATATCCGGACAGGATTGGTTGCCGTTGACGTTCGTGATTTCCGCGTAAGCCGTCGGATACACCATTTTCTTGATGCCGAGGCTCTTTGCCTTGGCTTCGCTCATCACCAGAAAGGCATTCGCGCCATCGCAGAACATGACGCAATCAAGCAGCTTCAACGGATCGGCGATGACGCGCGACTTGTTGTAGTCGTCCATCGTGATCGGTGTCTTGAATTTCGCGTAAGCGTTTTCGTTATGAGCAGCGTGTGCACGCTGGGTGATAGCGATCTTGCCCAAAGCTTCGGATTTGATGCCATATTGATGCTGATAGCGGCTCATCAGAAGGCCGAAGGTCGCTGGCGGCCCCTGCACGCCTGGCGGATCCTGGAACTCCGGGCGATAAGCTCCGTAGTTCGCACGCCATGACGTGCTTGGCGCATCGGCCGATAGCACGACCACAACTTCGCAGTGGCCATCGCGAATGGCCGACGCCGCGCGCGCCACACCGCCCGTCGCGGAGCAGCCACCGGTGCCGCCGTAGTTCAGCCACGTCGGCGACAAGCCAAGCGCTTCCGTCATGTAAACGGCGAAAAACGGATTTGGCGCTTCGCTGAGAGGACATGTTACGGCCAGGCCGTCGATCATATCCTTCTCGATCCCGGTCGCCGCCAGCAACTTCGCCAACGCCTCACCTCCAAGATCGTAGGCACTCCGTCCCGATTTGAAATCGATGGCCGTTTCCGAATAGCCGGCGATTACGATGTCGCGTTTTTTTGTCATGTTTATTCTCCGCGGAACGCTGGCGACCGCTTTTCACGGAAAGCCTTGAGGCCTTCATCGCGGTCCTTGGTGAAGTAAAGCAGGAAGGATGCATCGCCCTCGGCCTCGAAGCCGTCGGGGAGCGACATGTCGACACCGCGGTCGATGACGGATTTTGTCATCATCACCGAGATCGGCGCATTTTCGCTGATGCTTTTCGCAATCTCGCGCGCCTTATCGATGGCCTTGCCCTGTTCGGTGACATGATTGACGATGCGATAGCGCTCAGCTTCCGCAGCCGTGATGCGACGGCCGGTCCACATCAACTCCTTGGCGAGCGGCTTGCCGATCAGTCGCGGCAATGTCTGAGTGCCACCACCGCCGGGCATCATGCCAAGCTTGATTTCAGGCAAACCGAATTTCGCGTTCGCGCCCGCGACAATAATGTCGCCAACCAGTGCGAGTTCGAGACCGCCGCCCAATGCGAATCCTTCGATCGCCGAAATCAGCGGCTTTGTGAAGGCACCGATCTCGCGGAACAACCGGTTCACTTTTCGATTACGCTTCCGGAATCGGTAGAAGTCGAAATAGCCGTTTTCCTGGATCTGAAATTCGCTGGTGTCGATGCCGGTGCAGAAAGCCTTGTCGCTTCCGAGCAGGATGACGGCGCGAACATCGCGTTCGTGCTCGACCTCGCCCAGAATTCCGAGAATTTCTTCCGCGGTCTGTTCGCGCAGAGAATTCAGTTTTTCCGGACGGTTAATCGTGATTTCGACCCATCCATTCTCGCGCTTAAGAATAACGTCTTGATAGTTCATCAGATCGGATCTCCAGGCTTCTCGTTTATTGTCCTAATGTTCGGATTCGTCTTCACCACCCATGGCGGAAGCGATTTGTGCGTGAAGTTCGGCTATCTTTTTTGGATCGGCACGTGCCGCGTCGTCGATCCGGACTTCAAGCGCGATTTTGGCAGGCTGACTGAGAACGATGGCACGGTCGGCCATTTCCAGCGCGTCATCGATTCGATGCGTAATCAAAACGCACGTTTTGTTGAACTCGCGAGCTATCTGATAGAAATCCCGGCGCAGCGCCCTCGATGTCACATGGTCGAGCTGACTAAATGACTCATCGAGAAACACGATCTCTGGATCTATCGCCAACGCGCGGGCCAGCGAAACGCGCTGCCGCATTCCGCCCGAAAGCTCGTGAACATATTTGTCATCGGCATCTTCGAGACGGACCCGCCCCAGCCAATCTTTCGCACGCTTGCGTGCTTCGGCTTTTGATTTTCCAAGAATGAGAAGCCCAAGCTCTGCATTCTCGACTGCGGTTCGCCAAGGCAACAGACGATCAGTCTGAAAGCTCACCGAGAGTCGGCCTTTCAACTCCTTGAAGGAATCGTATGGATCAACACCCGCCACCCGCACAGTTCCATCGTTCGGTGCGGTTGTGCCCATGATCAAATTCAAGACGGTGCTTTTCCCAGCACCGGTCTTTCCCAACAGAACAACGATTTCTCCGCGCTGGACGTTCAGCGACAGATTATCGACTGCGAGATATGAGCCGAAGGTCTTGGTGACGCCGCGCACTTCAATGAGATTGCTCATTATCGGACCGTCGCCTCCGCACGCCAGCGCAACACAATCTTCTCGATCCCGCTAACCGCGGATTGAAGAAGCAAATTGAGAATCACAAGGAAGAAAGTCCACGCGAGAACCTGATCGATCCGGAACGTCGATTGAGCAAGATTCATTCGCGCGCCTACGCCGACAGCGGAGGCAACGAGCTCCGCGAAGATCACCATGCGGATCGCATAGCCGATGACCGACTTCGTGGTCAGAAAGATGTAGGGTACGATGTGCGGCAGGATCAGATACCGAAGGACCTGCCAGCGTGAAGGCCGGAAGCTCTCGATCATATCGACGTAGTCTTTGGACAGCGCCCGCACACCTTCGTAGACATTGAGGGCATAGAACGGGAGAAGAATCACGAGCAGAATAAAGAAGATGCGGGTTTCTGGATTTTTGAACCAGAACACGGCAATCAGCATCCACGACAGCGCCGGGATCCCAGTGTCGATCACGACGATCGCTTTAAGATAGGGCCTCAGCCGCGGCAGCATTCCCATCGCAAGACCGAGCAACACGCCAACAGTCATGGCGACCGACACAGCGATGGCAAGGCGCACCAGCGTGATGGCGACGTGATAGGGATCCGTGAAGAAAAGTTCCCGCGCCGCATTCCAGACGGTGATCGGCGACGGCATGATATAATCCGGCACGTATCGGCTTGTGATCTCCATCGCAATGAGGATGAGGACCACAACGACACATGTCGCAAAGAGATCGCGCCTGCTTTCGGGATTCTTGCGCGGCCCCATCGACATCGAAAGAGGCTTCACGATCTTCCGTTCGGCGGGACGAACCGCGTCCGACGCTTTCTCTGCTTTAGCAACTGCTGACATCTTTTCGATCACGCCGGTTCAGACTGCGAAAAAATTATCGTCGACAGGTTTTGTAAGCAGCCCGTTGCGAGCAAGAAATTCGCTCGCCTTCACAACGGTGTTACGCGACGCGGCGTCCGACATCGGCTTGTAGTTGAACGATAGGCGTTTCGATTCCATGGCCTGCTTCAGGATGTCGTTGGGCACCCCCGTCCTGCTGCCGAAGAGATCAACTGTCTTCGCCACGTCGGCATTGATGCCTTGCAGGCACTCCTTGAACATGTTTCCGACCTTGGCAGCGATTCCGGGATGCTTGTCGATCAGCTCCTGCCGAATTCCGACGCCGAAATAAGGCAGGTCGCCCGCGCCCTTTGCAATTTTGTGATAGGCGTCACCCGCCTTGAAGATCACGCGAAGATCCGGCTTCTTGATCAGGCCGGTCGTGATGTTCGGCTCCCAGGACAACGCCGCGTCGGCACGATCCGCCATCAGGAGCGTCACCGACGCAGCCGGGTTATCGACGTTCTGAATCGTGGCGTCTTTTTCGATATCGAATCCGTTGGCTTCCTTGATCAGCGCCTTCACCATCCGATAGGTGCCGGTCGACTGAAGCGCTGCAATCGTCTTGCCCTTGAGTTGCGACACATCGCTCACGCCGGTCTTGGGCGCGAGCAGCGCGATCATGTTGGCGTCGGTGATGGTGCAAAGATATTTGATCGGCACGCCGGCTTGATATCGGGCGGCGAAGGTGTCCCAGCTTCCGATGCAAACGTCGTAATTGCCTGCGACGAAATCGTTGTAATACGTCGAAACCGCCGTGTACGGCATCGGGTCCGGCATGGTCAGACCGTTCTTCTGGCCAAGCTTGTTGGCGAGAATGAACTGAACCGGAAGTACGGTGAAGCCGGGCTGCAATGACGCCCAGCGCACCGGCACTGCCGTATCGGCCGCAGCCTTTCGAACGCTCGGCGACAGCATCAGCGATGCGGCCGCCGATCCGGCAACGAATCCCCGCCGTGTGAAAATGCCTTTCATATTTCCCTCCCGTGTTCGCGTTTGATTTTCGCGTGTCTTTTTTCGGTGTTGTCAGGTGCCCGGGGCACCTTTCGCCAACGCCTGATGTTCGTTGGAAATCACTCTAACCTTGCCAAAGCCGGGACAGTGGCGCATTTTGAACCCGCCTTTGTTCCAGATATGGGACGATAAGGTCATTCCACAGCCTGTTACCGCTGGACTGACCGATTCATGCAGGTGTCCGGTTCCATGACCAGAAAACTCGATCTCAACGCGCTGTTGCTGTTCTTCGAAGTCGCAAATGCGGGGAGCATCAGCGCCGCAGCCAAAAAACTCGGTATCCCGAAGTCGACGATCAGCCGGAAACTCCAGTTCCTCGAGGATCAGGCTGGCGCGGTGTTGTTCAAGAAAGGCAGCCGCAAATTGACGATCACCGACGTCGGCCAGACGCTCTTCGAGCATTGCGAACGCATTGCGTCCGAAATCGACGAAGCCGGGCTCGGCACCGCGCGCGCGCAAACCGAGTTGCGCGGAACACTTCGAGTCAGCATGCCGGTCGACTTCGGCATCGGATGGCTCAGCAGCGCGATCGCCGCCTTCGCGGTAAGTTATCCCGACATTCACCTCGTGATCGACGCCAACAGCCGCTGGGTCGATGTGTCGGTGGAGCCCTATGATGTCGCTGTACAACTCGGTCCCCTGCCCGAAACGCAAGGCCGGACGTGGCATCTGGCCAGCATTACACGAGGGGTCTATGCGAGCCCGCAGTTCCTGGAACGAATGGGCGCACCGCTGAACATCGAGGATTTCGGTCGCTTCGATTGCATCGTGACCGAGCACCAGCGCGCGGAAGGCGTCTGGAATTTCCGCAGCGGCCTCGGCGCCAAGATCATCAACGTGGCCGGGCGTATCACGGTCAACCACATCGGCATCGCGCGTGAACTGGTAATCGGCGGAGTTGGTCTCGGCATACTGCCGAATATCATGTGTCAGAATGACATCAGGTCGAAGCGCCTGGTCCGCGTGCTGACCGACTGGGAAAGTCCAACGCTTGAAGTTTCCGCAACTTTCCCCGGCAAGCGGAAAGAATCGCGACGGCTGAGGACGTTTCTCGATTTCATGGCGCGAAAACTCAAGATCGAGGAGAACCCGCGGCCCGTCGGCATGGCAGTCGATAGATAAACTCGGACGCAAATGATGCGGAAGCGCTGTCCTGCCCTCGACCAGATTTTCAACATGGAACGGCATATCGAAATCCCGAAGGCGTTAGGCATTGCGGCGAGCCGCAATGCCTAACGCATAGAACTGGGGACTAGCGGCCGATGAACTTCGGCGGACGCTTGCCGTTGAAGGCTTCGACACCTTCCTTGAAGTCCTCCGATTGCCGCAAACGGCTGTAGCAATGGCCTTCCAGTTCGATCGCGATGGCCAATGTCGAGTCCTCGGTATCGTTCAGGAGCTTCTTCGCGGTGCGCTGAGCCAACGGCGAGAACGTGCGAAGTTCCTCGACTAGCTTGTCCGTCGCCTTTTCCAGATCGGCGTCCGGCACGCATTCGGTGGCAATGCCCCATTCCTGCGCCTGCTTGCCCGGAATGCGCTTCGAGCGCATCACGATGTCCTTGGTGCGCGTGATGCCGATCATTTTCTGCAGGCGAGCCGATCCGCCGGATCCCGGAATCTGACCGAGCTTCTGCTCAGGTAACGCATAGAACGCAGTTTCGGAAACCAACCGGAAATCGCAGGCGAGCGACAGTTCGAATCCGACTCCGAAGCAATAGCCCCGGTTCGCGACGATAACGGGCTTGGCGCAACGCGCGGGCGCGGCAATATTCCATGCGAGCTTCGAGACATGCTCCGGAGTGGCTTCCATGAAGCCGCCGATATTTCCGCCGCTTGAGAAATGCTCTCCAACCGCACGGATCACGATCACGCGAACGCGCGCATCCTCATCCAGCGTTTCGAAGACCAGACGCAGTTGATCGCGCTGCGGCATGGTGACGATATTGTACGGCGGCCTGTTGAGAATGATATCGGCGCGTTCGTGAGCTTCATCAAGCTCAACCTGAAAGCCGTCGAGCTTTCCGAGACGCGGATCGACAAACGAGTAAGGGGACGGCATATCGTTACTTCCTTCTGTTGAACTGGAAAATTCAGGCCGCGCTGGACGGCGGAGATCGCTCAAGATCATATTCGCCGGCGACAAGCAGCCTGCGCAGCAGCTTTCCGACCGGCGATTTTGGAATCGCGTCGACAAACACAAAACGGCGTGGACGCTTGAAATTAGCCAGACCTGACGTTTGGCAGAACTGTTCAAGATCGCTTTCCGTCACGGTCGCGTTGCGCTTGACAAAAGCGGCAACGATCTTTCCCCACTTTTCGTCGGGAAGGCCGACCACAGCCACTTCGGAGACGGCAGGGTGAAGCGAAAGACAACTTTCGATCTCGACCGGAGATACATTCTCGCCGCCGGTAATGATCATGTCGTCGACGCGACCGGTCACGAACAGATCTCCGTCTCGGTCGACGAACCCGGTATCACCGGTAAAATACCATCCCTCGCGCAACGACTTTGCATCCGCGTCCGGACGGCGCCAATAGCCCTCAAAGGCCTCGTCGCTCGCGAGCAGCGCGATGATCTCGCCTTCCTCATCCACGTCTGCGACCTGCGTAACGGATCTCGCATTCAGCTTCACCACTCTGATATGCTGATTGATCCCCGCTTTGCCCGCAGACCCTGGCTTGGCGATTGCGTTTTGATCGATAGTGAATGTGTAGATTTCCGAACTGCCATAGTGATTGACGAACAGGTCCGGCTTGAAGAGTTCATCAAGCTTCCTGAGCAATCCATCGGTCATCGAAGCGCCGGCAAAGCCAAGCTTGCGAACCGACGATACATCCGTCTTGGCGAAGGCATCGTGGTGAACGAGATCGTGATACAGCGTCGGCACCAGATAAAGATTGTCGATCTTTTCCTTCTCGATGATCGCCAGCGCTTGGCGTGAATCGTAGCGTGGAAGGCAGACGAACGTGCCGCCAATCAGAGACATTGCGATCAGCGAACGAACGCCCATCGTGTGGTAGAGCGGCATCACACCGAGCGTCCGCTCTTTCCGACGATAGAGATTCTGGGCAACGTGCGCGACGCCGGCCGCACGCTCCGCGCGATGACGGCGCGGCACACCCTTGGGTTTCGACGTCGTACCGGATGTATAGAGCATGATGGACCAGGCATCCGCGCTGACGCGCGGCATTGCGTCCGGCGCATTGCCGGCAATCATGCCGTCGAACTGCATCGTTTTGCTGTTGTTCGGTGCGCGATCGACAGTGATACATCGAAGTCGATGTGCAAGCTTCGAACCTTGCACGGCCTCGGCTGAGACATCCTGATAGACGATCGCGCAGGCCTCTGAATTTTCAATGCAGTAATCTACCTCATCAGGTTTTGCGCGCCAGTTGATCGGCGTTATGACGATACCGGCCAATTGGCACGCCCAATGAAGGGTCGCCGCTTCCCAGCGATTTTGCAGCACGGTCAAAACATGATCGCCCGGCTTGAGACCGATCCTATCAAATGACGCAACCAGCGCAGAGATGCGGGCATACCACTCGCGATACGTAAGACGCAGGCTACCATCGACAATGGCGATGGCATCGGGATCGCGTACAACGCTGGCAATAAAACTACTTCCGAGATCAAGCATCTATCTTCTCGCTCCTTGATACTTTTGCGAGTTCTGCTGCGGCCTCAAGCGCGGCCTTTATGATCGGCGTGTAGCCGGTACAGCGGCAGAGATGGCCACTGAGAAGGTCGCGGATTTCACTTTCGCCTGGCGACGGGTGGTGGCGCAGGAAATGATCCAGCGACATGAGAATGCCGGCTGTGCAGAAGCCGCATTGCAACGCGTGGTTCCGCCGGAATGCAGCCTGCAGAACACTAAGCCTGTCCATCGCCGGCGCGATACCCTCGACGGTGCGGACATCACAGCCGTCTATCTGGACCGCAAGCGTGAGGCATGCTCTCGCCATCGCGCCATCGACGGTCACCGTGCAAGCCCCGCAAACGCCGTGCTCGCAACCCACATGCGTGCCCGTCGCCCCGATCTGCTGCCGCAAGAAATCCGTCAGCAGCAAGCGCGGCTCCGCCTCCCCTTCGGTGGCGTTTCCGTTGAGCGTAAAGCGGACCGGATGGCGGGCTTCCGATTTCAAACGCGTCATTGCAGAACCTCGCGCACCAGATCGCGCCCGATATTGCGAACGAGATCGCGGCGATAGCGTGCCGTTGCGTGAACGTCATCACGTGCTTCGAGTTCATATGCGAAAGCGTTCAGTGCATCATCGAGGGCGCTACCCTCCAGACGTGGCCATTCCCGCGCCGTCGGCACGTCGGCGACGCCGCCGACCGAAAGGCGTACTCCTGTCTTCGTGGCGACGGCCGCACACGCCACGATGGCGAAATCGCCGTGCCGGCGTGAAACTTCGCGAAATGCGCATGGCGCCGTTCCGGCAGGAAACGATACCGCCTCGATCAGTTCGTCATCGGCCTTGTCCGTAGCCATCATACCGGCGAAGAAATCCTTTGCGGCGACACGCCGGCGCTTCTTCCTGCTGCGCAGGTGAACTTCGCCTTCGAGTGCAATCAGCATGAGCGGCAGCTCGGCGCTGGGATCGGCATGAGCAATCGAACCGCAGACCGTACCGCGACTTCGAGTCTGGGCGTGTCCCGTCCACGGCAACGCGAGCGAAATGATGGGTAACGTTGCCGCAAGTTGAGGCCACGCCAGCAGCGCCGCCTGACGGACGCCGGCCCCGATCGTCACAGTCCCTGCCTTCGCCTCGATACGGCCGAGTTCTTCCAGCCGCATGATGTCTATCAGCACCTTCGGTTTCGCCAGCCGCATATTCAGCATCGGCATCAACGATTGGCCGCCAGCGATGATGCGTGCGTCGCTACCATCGCTCGCAAGCGCATCCAGCGCCTCACCCAGCGAGTCAGCGCGAACATAGTCGAAAGCCGCCGGCTTCATTCGGCTCTCCCAAGGAGACGCCGCAGCCGGGCAAGAATCGACAACGAGCCGCTGCCGGGGTTAGTGCCTCCGGCCTGACGCGCGAGTGCCGCAAAGAACTGTCCGATGATGACCTTGGTGGCACCATCGAGCAGACGTCCGCCGATGCTGGCGACCTTGCCGCCGATCGCAGCGTCGTAAACATAATGCATGACGGTGCCGCCCTGGCCGTCAGGCGTCAGCGTGATGCGGCCCTCGCCTCCGCCGAATCCAAGCGCGCCCTCGGCAGTGCCGCCGAGCGTCACGGCATGCGGCTTGTCCAGATCGGTCAGTTTCACGTTGGCGCGGTATCGGCCGCTCACGGGACCGATACCCAGCGTGACGTCAGCGCGAAAATGCGTATCGGATACTTTTTCAACACTTCGGCAGCCCGGAATGACGGCTTTCAATGTTTCCGGATCCAGCAGCATGTCCCACACACGCTCCGGCGGCACGCTCACCGCGGCGCTGCCCTCACCGCGCAAGCGCCGATCCCCTGCCTTCGGCACAGCCGAAGATCGGCCTGCAGGCGCGACGGGTTCCGCACCGCGGACAATCTCCGTCAGCTTCGCAGGCACCAGCGGCAGGGTCAGGTCCCTGACGTTCAGCGCGTCAGCGACTGCATTGGCGATGCAGACCGGCGTCGACATGCAATTACCTTCGCCCACGCCTTTTGAGCCCAATGGCGTGAACGGCGACGGCGTTTCCATATGTAGAATGACCGGATCCGGGACCTCCATTGTCGTCGGGAGCAAATAGTCAGCCAACGTGCCGGTCAGATAGCTTCCGTCAGCACCATAGGCATATTCTTCGTAGAGCGCGGCGCCTAGCGCTTGCGCGAAGCCGCCGCGAATCTGCCCGTCCACCATGCCGGGATGTAGAATGGTGCCGCAGTCATGCATCGTCACGTAACGGTCGATGCGCGTTTCGAGTGTGGTTCGATCGATTTCAACGCCGCAGAAATCGAAGATGAACCCATGACACAGCGACGAGTTGACGAGATCGTTGTCGTCCGGCGGCGTCAGTTCCGGCGGAGTCCAGAACACTGTTTCACGAATGGTATCGCCGACGTCATCGGGCAGCGAACCGGGAGACCAGTGGCTGAGTGCGGCGAGGCGCGAGAACGCAATCTTGTTTTCCGGATTATGTCTCGACGCAACGACGCCATTCGAAAAGATGATGTCTGAAACTTCGACGTTAAGTTGACTGGCCGCAATACGCGCCAATTTGGCAGCGAGGCGTTCCGCCGCCAGCTTCGCCGTGCCTGCAACCGCCGGCGCGAAACGGCTGGCGTAATTTCCCGAGGCGATCGACCATGCATCTTTCGCCGTATCGATCTCGGTATTGACGCGAATATCCTGCGGCTGGAGGCCGAACACGTCGGCGACCACTTGTGACAAGACCGTCCGATGCCCCTGGCCCTGCGGGACCGACGCGACATGAATCGTGACCCCGCCCACGGGATCCAGTCCGATTGTTGCCGTTGCTTGTGCGCCGTTCTTCGGTCCGGCCTTTCGGCGTTCCTCGGCCGTGAGGACTGTCGAGATATAACCCATGTTCGACACGCTGGGCTCGACCACCGCAGTATAGCCGATACCGTAGAGACGCCCCTCCGCACGCGCCTTATTCTGCCGCTCCTTCAGTTCGGCAAGTCCTCCCTCTCGTGCGCCGCGGATCAATGCCTCTTGATAATTTCCGGAATCCAGAAGCGCGCCGGTCGCGGTGCGGTATGGAAAGGCTCCGGCCGGAATCAGATTGCGCCGGATCACTTCGAGCGGATCGAGCCTGAGTTCAACCGCGATCCGGTGCACAAGCCGTTCCAGCGCGAAATACACTTGCGGCCCGCCAAAACCGCGATTGAGCCCTGTGGGCGTCTTGTTGGTAACGACAACGCGGTTTCTCACCGCCACGTGACGGATGTCATAAGCTCCTGTGAGATTGCCGTGCATGCGGTAGAGCGTCGCCGGCTCAGGTGCGCGCAAATGTGCTCCGCAATCCTCAACCTGATCCCAATCCAGCGCGAGGATCACACCGTCGCCGCTCACTGCCGCTTTGATCGTAGTGGCGCGGTTGGTTGCCGATACCGATGCCGTCAGATGTTCAAGGCGATCTTCGATCCACTTCACGGGGCGACCGACTGCGCGCGACGCCGCAGCGATCAAGACGATGTAAGGGAAGATTCCCTGCTTGACGCCAAAGCTGCCACCCGAATCCGGCGGCGTCCGCAAGCGCACCCGGTTGCCTGGAACCTTGAGCGCGCGGGAAATCACAGCATGAATACTGAAAGGCCCCTGGAAGTTGGCCAGAATGTCGAATGCATTCTCCGCGGGATCATAGTCCGCGATCAATCCGTAGGTTTCGATCGGGGTACATGAGTTGCGCGGATAGGTAATATCGACCGAGATCTGATGCGCAGCTTCGGCAAACGCACGCTCGGGGTCGCCGTAACGGAAGCGCCGGTCGCTCGCGACGTTACCGTTGAAGCCATCGTGCAATACGGGCGCATCCGCTGAGAGCGAAGCAAGCGGGTCAACCACCGCCGGACGCGGGCTGTATTGCACCTCAATCAGGTCGAGCGCGTCTTCCGCGAGATAGCGGTCGGTTGCGACGACAACGGCGACGGGCTCGCCCACGTAGCGGACACGTCCGACCGCGATCGGCCAGCACTCCACCGGAGCTTTCACGCCAACGACAAGACTCGTGGTCATCTTCTTGATGTCGTCGCCGACAAGCACCGCGCGCACGCCCGCGGTTTTTGCCGCAGCCGACGTATCGATGGCGACAATATCGGCATGGGCATGAGGTGAACGCAGGATAGCGGCGTGCAATGTGCCCGGCCGCGTGCCGAGATCATCGATGAAGCGGCCGCGTCCCGTGAGCAGCGCAAGGTCCTCGACGCGCTCAATCGACCGGCCGACCCAGGGACGATTACTATCGAGGTCCGATGCCGATGTGGCGGATTGCGCCATCCTGAAAATCACTCCCGATCGCGCTTGTTACGCCGCGCGTGCGAGTGTTTTTCCGCCAGAACGAAAGACAAACCATACCGGCACTTCTCACGACTTACCAAACCGTCTCATTTGATGACGGCTGTGCGTTGCAGCATCAACTCGCGAGCCGCGAAACGTTTCGGAACTCACGGGGACCGACACCTGCATGGTTGCGGAAGAAGCGCGTGAAGTGTGCCGGCTCTGCAAAGCCAAGACGCTCACCGATCTCGCCGATGCTTGCGTCCTGATGGAGAACAGCGTCGAACGCCTGCTCCATGCGCACAACATTGAGATACACCTTCGGGGGCAGCCCGATCGATGACTCAAATAGCCGGAAAAAATGTGCCCGGGAAAGGCCGGCTTCCTTCGCAAATTTGTCGATGTTCGTTGTGCGGCCAGCTTCAGCCCGCATCGCTTCCGCGGCACGCCTGATCCGCCAGTCGCGGCCTGGGACATTCATTTCCCTGATCGATGCCGGGAAACTCCGCCACGGCGTAAAGCGCTCGATGACCGCGATCATGAGATCGGACAGCAGCGCCTCGTGATTGGAAACACAGTCCGGCCTGGCCATCATATCGGTCGCAAGCCCCATGCTCAGCTCCCGAATGCGCGGCGAGACCTCGCCCGCAGGATTGCCGAAAAACCCGGGTGAGCCGCTCGCGACCCACCCCGGCCGGAACTCCATCAGCCACTGGGGTTCGACGTAGAGGGCCAGGATCAGCGTGCGGGGGCGTTGAGGATCGTGGACATAGGCATGCGGTTGCCAGCCATCGACCAGAACCGCGCTGGTGTCCGTCAGGGGGTAAACCTTGTCGCCGACTGCAAACTGGGTATCGGCGCCCTCCACCTTCAGCAGAACGTGGCAGTGCGGATGCGCATGCCGCACCAGCGAACAATCCATATCCAACAGCGCTACCCTGCCGAACGCACCATGCGCGATACGCAACGCTGTAGACATTTGAGCCTCCCGCTCAGCCGCTGGATTTCCACGGAATCAGCCACCGCTCGATCTGGTCGAGTATGACGGAGAAAACAAAACCAAGAATCGCGATAACAAGCAATCCCACATACATCGTATCGACCGTCAGGACCTGCCACGCGTTCCAGATCATGAACCCTATACCGTCGTTGGCGGCGACCATTTCGGAGATCGCGATCAGGATCAGCCCCATTCCCATGGCGAGCTTGACCCCCGCCATAATTGACGGAAGCGCGCCCGGCAATGCGATGGTCCGGAAAACCTGCCACTTGCTGGCGCGGAAATTATGGCCGACGTCGAGATAAATGCGGTCGAGATTGACCACCCCGACCAGCGTGTTGATGACGATGGGATAGAAAGCGCCAAGCGCCACCATGACCACCTTCGACATCTCGCCCAGGCCGAAGATCAGCAGCACCAGCGGCAGGATCGCGCTTTTCGGGATCGGATAGGTCGCCGAAATCAAGGGATCGATGGCGGCGCGAAGCGGCCGCGAAATCCCCATCGCTAGCCCGAGCAGCAGGGCCGGAACGCCACCGAGCAACATGCCAAGCGCAAGACGCCGCAAGCTTGCGAGCGTATTCGTCACCAGTTCTCCCGATGCAAGCAGCGCACCCACCTGATGCATGATGCTACTTGGCGGAGGAAAAAACCGCACGTCGATCAGGCCAAAGCGTCCTGCGATTTCCCATGCCGCCAATAGCAAAAGCGGCGTCACGAGTCCGATGACTCGCTCAAATCCTTTCGCTGTAGCGTTCATGAGGGATTTCCCTCCAGCTGGCGCGCGCGGTTAACTTCCTCACGAAGCTGCTCCCAGATATCGAAGACAAGCTCACCATATTCAGGCTTCTGCCGTAGCTCCATCACGTTCCTCGGACGCCCGAACGGCACATCGATGAGCGCTTTCGTGCGCCCGGGATTTGCGGTCATGACCATGATGCGATCGCCGAGCGTGACAGCCTCATCGACACTGTGAGTGATGAAAACCACCGTCTTCTTGGTTGCTTCCCAAATTCGCAACAGCTCTTCGTGCAGCAGGAGTTTGTTCTGTTCGTCGAGCGCAGAAAACGGCTCGTCCATCAGAAGGATTTCGGGATCGTTGGCAAACGCGCGCACGATCGAAACACGTTGCTTCATGCCGCCGGACAACTGGTGCGGATACCGGTCGCGAAAGCGCCAAAGCCCGATGCGCTCAAGCCAGAGGCGCACGGTGTCCATCACCTCGCTCTCCGCAACCTTGCGCATGCGAAGACCATAAGCGGCATTGTCGTAGACAGTCATCCAGGGAAACAAAGAGTCGCCCTGGAAGATCATGGAGTTTGTCGGGCGCGATGGATCCGCCTGGCGGACATCGACCGTGCCTTCGCTTTCCCGGTCGAGACCCGCGAGAATCCGCAGCAGCGTCGTCTTGCCGCAGCCGCTCGGCCCCACGATGACGAAGAACTCGCCCTGCGGGATGTCGATCGTGATCCCGTCGAGCGCAACAAAGCCGCCAGTCCCGAAATACTTGCGTACACCGGACAGGGAAATCTGCGTGGCCTGTGACTGTGGCGCCGCTCGGTCGTGAACTACGCGAATGGTCGACATCAAATTGTTTCCTAACGCGGCTTGTAGGGGCCGAATTGCTTGACCGCGCTCTCCACGAAAGACATGTCCACCACATCACTGACCGTAACGGGCTTCTCGATCTGGCCCTGCGAAACATAGAATTTCAGATCGTCGTCGAGACTTTGCGTATTCACCGATCCATCCGGCGAAATGCCGTTCGGCACCATCGTGTCGAACATCTTGCGATCCGTCAGGCCCGTGGTCTTCATAATGAGATCGACGACCTCCTTGGAGCCCGGGCCGTTGAACAATCCCTTGCTGGTCGCATCGTTATAAATGCGCGACGCCTTGACATAGGCATTCATGAACCGCTGCCCGACGTCGCGGCGTTTCGTAAGCATGTCGTTGCCGTAAAGCAGAACCGCCACCTGCTGGCCCGGATATAGCGTAACGTCAGACAGCCGGACCGCGACGCCCCTCTCGATGGCTTGCGAGGTGGACGGCTCCGTCGTGATCGCGCCATCGATCGCCTTTGAACTCAGCGCGAGAACCTGCTGCGGATAGCTCATGTTGACGCTCTCGGCGTCCTTGTAGGTCAGCCCGCCCTTTGTCAGCGCCACCGCCAATTTGGCGTTCGTCGCAGATCCCGGGCCAGCCGCTGCAAGTTTCAACCCCTTGAGGTCGGAAAGCGTTTTGACCTTGCCGGAATCGACCAGATCCTTGCGGACGATCAACGGCATGTAATCGTATGTCGGGGCCGTGGAGCCCTTGTCCGCGACGATCTTGACCCCGATGCCGCGCGACACGGCGTTAAACAGACCGGCTGAGGAAGCGCCTGCACCGATGTCGATCTGCCCCGCCGCGAGAGGCGCGATCATGCGCGGTCCGGAATCGAAAGGAATCAATTCGACGGCGAGTTTCTGCTCGGCGAAAAATCCACGCTCCTGCGCGATGTAGAAGACAACGTCGCTGATCACCTTGTTGACCCCGACCTTGACCTGATCGACGCCCTGCGCATGCAATGCACCGGTGCCGCTCATCAGTGCCGCGCAAGCCAAAGCTGCGCTTCGCAGCAGGTTTCGTCTGTTCATCATCTCTCTCCCAATATCCCGGCTTTGTGCCAGTGTGTTAGCTTCCAGATATCGCGGGCGCGTTAACCCGTCACAATGCGCGCAAACGCAGCCTTCGGATCGCCTTGCAGAATGCTCGGCAGATCGACGTCTTCGAGACCCTTCACATGGATGCGCTTGAACACCATCGGCTCGGCCTCGACCGGCTTGGTCGCATCGATGCCCATCTTGGCGCTGATGCCTTCATCGCTTGACGGATCGAGCTTGGAGCCCTGGGCACCGGAGACCACGAACAGATCGCGATCCGCCTGGAACCGCGTTGCAATGGCCCATTCGATTTCGTTCGGATCGTCGATGTTGACGTCCATATCGACGACCACGACCTGCTTGAGATCGTAATGACCGCCGAACGCACCCATCAGGATGTTCCTCGGCTCGCCGTTATTGGTCTTCTCGATCTTGACGACGAGGTGATAGCGGCAGGTGCCGCCACGCGTCAGCCGCACATCACGGACGCTGGAAAAGCTGCGTTGCAGGTGTTGGAGCAGCGTGGCTTCGCGCGGAATTTCCCCGAGTACCAGATGCTCCATACCGCCACCAACGATGGTATGGAAGATCGGGCTCTTTCGATGCGTGATGGCATCGACGTGAATAACCTCGCGGTTGGCGCGCGGTCCGTAATACTGCGGAAATTCGCCGAACGGCCCTTCAGGCTCGCGAACCTTGGGCAGAATGCGGCCCTCGATGACAATCTCCGCGTGTGCCGGCACTCGCACATCGTTGGTTAGGCACTTTACCATCTCGATTGGACGGCCGAGCAGCGCGCCGGCAATCTCCATTTCGTCTTCATCGACCGCGGCAATAGCCTGCGAAGCAAGAATGCAGGCCGGGTGCACACCGATGACCAGCGCGATCTCCAACGCCTCTCCAGCCTGCTCCGCCATCTTGAAGTAATGCAAGGTATGACGCGGCAGCAGCAGCACACCGATGCGATCCGGGCCGCTGACCTGGCAGCGATGAATCGAGACGTTCTGAACACCCGTCTTGGGATTGCGCGCGATCAGAAGCGCTGCGGTAATGTAGGGGCCGCTGTCGTGTTCGTTGTGTTTCGGAATCGGCAATTGCTTCAGCAGATCCACGTCGCGATGGACCACTTCTTGCGCAGCGGCATTCTTCACCTCGACCCATGGCAGCGGGTTCCGCACGGCTTCCTGAAAATGCGACAACAGTTGATCCGTCGGAATGCCGAGGGAATCCGCGACCCAGCTCCGGTCGGCGAAGATGTTCGCGACAACCGGGATCGGATGTTGGTCAGGTGACGGAAAAAGCACCGCGCTGTCGTTCTCAAGTCTCTTGGAAACCGCGGCCAGTTCATCGATCAGGGACACCCCTGCCCGCGCGACAGCGAGGCGATCCGTTGCCGCAAGCTGCTGCAACCAGCTTCGCAGATCCGGCTCCGCGTTGTGACCGGTCATTGCATGAATGCCACTGCTCTTTGTCATTTTCCCCTCTGGAGATTTTCTTCTTGAATAGCGTCTAAATCAGGTCGCGTCGCGGGCGGGGCGGCGCTTGAGCGCAGGTGTTTCACCCCAACGCTCGACAACGCCCACATCGATGTCGAAAAGATCGAGCGCGCGTCCGACCGTGTGGTCGACCATGTCGTCGAGACTGTCGGGCTTTGCATAGAACGCCGGCACCGGCGGCGCGATGATCGCGCCCATCTCGGACAGCGCCGTCATGGTGCGCAGGTGACCGGTGTGAAGCGGCGTCTCTCGAACCATCAGGATCAGACGACGCCTTTCCTTCAGCGTCACGTCGGCTGCGCGCGTCAGGAGCGTGGTTGTCACACCCGAGGCAATTTCCGACATGGAACGCATTGAACATGGCGCGACGATCATGCCCATGGTCCGGAACGACCCGCTCGAGATCGATGCAGCCATATCGTCGATGGAATGAGTGGTGTGCGCGATCGCCTTCACATCTGCGATCTTGAGCGATGTTTCGTAGGCGAACGTGATCTCGGCGGTTTTTGACATCACGAGATGCGTTTCAACCCCGGCGTTCCGCAGCAATTGAAGCAATCGCACGCCGTACACGACACCTGAAGCACCGGAAATACCGACGATGAGACGTCGTTGCGAAGAAACCATCACCGGCCCGACCTTAAGGTTAGGAATTTGGCGGCGCTGCCCTCATTGGAACCAGCCCGCGTGGATCGCCAAAGGCTACGCAGATGGGGCAATCAACACAAATAATAGATATTGATTTTATCAATCACTATAATTGATGATAGAGATCGAGGCGGCTTGTTCCGAGAGGACCCGAATGGAC
The DNA here is from genome assembly GCF_059419985.1 of Afipia sp. GW821-FHT04G03. Classification (NCBI taxonomy): domain Bacteria; kingdom Pseudomonadati; phylum Pseudomonadota; class Alphaproteobacteria; order Hyphomicrobiales; family Nitrobacteraceae; genus Afipia; species Afipia sp. GW821-FHT04G03. The sequence continues at coordinate 860,480 of NZ_JBWKSV010000001.1, forward strand.
TTCAAGCAGATGCAGTACTTCCTTTGCCTTGCACAGGAAGGCAACGTGACCCGCGCGGCGCGACAGCTGAATATCGTTCAGCCCGCGCTCAGCATGCAGATCGCGAAGCTTGAGCGGTCCTTTGGCAAAAAGCTTTTTCATCGGTCGGCACACGGCGTCTCGCTAACGCCGGCAGGCGAAAAACTAGCAGGCCTTGCAGGCTCGATCATACAAAACGTCGATCATGCGCGCGACGAAATGGCACGCCTGGATGGTAAAATCTCCGGGCGCGTCAGCATCGGGATGATCACGTCCGCCGCTCAAAGCACGCTCGCCTCGTCATCTGCGAAGATCGCCGCGATGTACCCCGAGATCCAGCTTCTGGTCTGCGAGGGCTATACCGACGTGCTGCTCGAATGGGTTCTCGCAGGCCAGCTCGATATCGCTATCGTGAACATGCCCCCGGGGAAGACGCCACAGAAAGCCCGCCACATTCTCGACGAGGAAATGATGCTTGCGCGCGGCCCCATGAATAAAGTCACCCTCCCCGGCGTCGTGCCTTACCGGCGACTGAAGGATCTGGACATCGTCATCCCATCGCGGCGGCACGGCTTGCGGCGTATTCTCGACGCAACCGCAGCCGAGATCGATATCACCCTGAAACCCCGGCTGGAGATCGATACGCTGTCGGCAGTTTGCGAAGTCGTGGCAACCACCGATCTTGTGTCAGTGCTGCCGGGAATCGCGTTGTATCCGCACCTCGCCGCCGGACGCGTCGAGGCCTACCGTCTTGGCAAGCCGGGAATCGTGAGGACGGTGGCCTGGGTCACCCATCCGCGCCGCATCGTGTCGGCCGCAATGTCAGCGGTCATGGAGATCATTTCCAATGATCTTTCAAACGCGGCGACCTCCGCCTCGCGTCTCGTCAAACGAAAGATTGGCTAGACCGCAATCACGTCCATTAGCCGGCTCTTGTCAGCGTCATTTCTGGCGTCTCCCGCCAGGACGACCGCCCCGCGCTCGATCGCGTAAAAGCGATCCGACACGCTGAGCGCGCCACCGACGTTTTGCTCGACGAGCAGGACAATCGCCCCACTCGCTTTCATTTCCTGGATGATCGCGAAAATGTCGGCGACAATCATCGGCGCGAGACCTTCGCTCGGCTCATCGATCAACGCCAGTTTCGGGCGGCCGATCATAATGCGGGCCATTGCAAGCATCTGCTGCTCGCCGCCGGACAGCGTCGTGCCGGCCTGCCGCCGCCGCTCGGCGAGACGCGGCATGCGCTGGTAGATGCGGTCGATTTCCGCGTTCTCCTCGGCGCGCGAACGCCCCTTACGCTGCATCAGGCCCAGCTTGAGATTTTCCTCAACACTCAGGCCGGGAAAGATGCGCCTGTCTTCCGGCACAAAGCCGACCCCGTGGCGGCAAACGCCATCCGGTTCGAGGCCATCAAGACGCGCACCGTCGAGGACGATTTCGCCGCCGCTTGGAGCAACCCAACCCGCGATCGTTTTCATAAGCGTCGTTTTGCCGACGCCGTTGCGCCCGAAGATGCCGACGACCTCGCCGGGGCGCGCTTCCATGCTCACACCCTGAATAACGTGGGAGAGCCCGTAATGAACGTGAAGATTATCGATCTTGAACATCAGGCATGTCCAAAGTAAGCGGCCTTGACGGCCGGATCGGCCCGCACGACGGCAGGCGCGCCCTCAGCAAGCTTTTTTCCCTGGTGCATCACCACGATGTGGTTGGAAATATCCATCACCACACCAATGTCATGCTCGATCAGGAGGATAGTAACGTCGTTAGCCAGATCGCGGATCAGCCGGGCCGTATCTGCTGTGTCCGCATGGCTCATACCCTGCGTCGGCTCGTCGAGCAGGAGAATCGACGGCTCGGCAGCCAGCGCCACGGCGATCTCCAGCCGTCGCTGTTCGCCGTGAGACAGTGCGCCGGCAAGTTCCCCGACTTTGGCAGCAAGCGAAAAACGCTCGACCAATGCATCGACACGGGCAAGCGCCCGATCACTGCGTTGGACCGGCAGCCATAACCGGCGCGACGGTTCGAGCCGCTGCGCCGCGAGCCTCAGATTCTCAAACACCGTGAGTTCAAAGAACAGGTTCGTGATCTGGAACGACCGGCCAAGGCCGGCCCGCTGCATAAGATGCGGCGGCGCTCCGGTTCGATCCACGTTTCCAAGAACGACACGCCCGGCGTTCGGCCGGATGAGTCCGCTGATCAGATTGAACAGCGTTGATTTCCCGGCGCCGTTCGGGCCAATCACGGTGGTAATCGCATTTTGTTCGGCGGCGAAGGAGACACCATCCACAGCACGGATTCCGCCAAACGCGACGCCGAGGTCGTGAACCTGAAGCACAGCCGTCATCGCCCGCCCCCACCCAGCATGCGTTCAATAGATGGCCGGATCAGTCCCATCAGGCCCTTCGGCAGGAAGATCACGACAATCATGAACATCAGGCCGATGACGATCAGATGATGTTCGGTCATCGAACCAATAACGGATTTCAGCACGGTCAGAATGACGCTGCCGTACAGCGCACCGGCCAGCGTACCGACACCGCCGGTCACCACCGTGATCACCGCATTTCCCGAGGTGCTGAAGAACAGCAATTCCGGCGAGACGAAACCACGCAGCATCGGATAGAGAGCCCCCGACAAAGCGGCTACCACAGCCGAGAGAATGTAGGCTGCCACGCGGGCGTTGCGGGTCGAGTAGCCAAGAAACGGGACGCGGCGCTCGTTCGCGCGCAGCGCGACCAGAATGCGCCCGAACGGCGTATCGAGAAGATAGGCACTCACCAGATACAGTATGACAATGAAACCAAGCGTGAAGATGAAGAAGCCGGCCGGCGAATTCGACATCACCGTGCCGAGACCAAGATTGACGGGCACGATCGGCACGCCGATCAGTCCGTCCGACGCTCCGAGCGAGCGGGTATTGTAGACAGCGCGCGCTGCAACCTGCGCGAGGCCGAATGTCACCAGCGCAAAATAAACCCCGCGAACACGGTTTGCGATCAATCCGGCGACAGCCCCCACAATGAGCGAGACTGCCAGCACCGCCCCCATCGCAGCCCAGAAGGACGGAACTTCCTTGAGCATCAGCGCGGACACATACGCACCAAGACCGAAATAGAGCGCCTGCCCAAGCGACAGCAATCCGGTATAGCCCAAGAGGATATCGACGGAGAGCGCTAGGCCGGCGAATATCAAAGCTTCAGTCGCAAGCCGCAGGAAAAACGTGTCGCCCATTGCTGCGCCGATGGCGGCGAAGATCAGGGACGCAGCAACGAACACCGCCACAAGAACATGGCTCGCCCGCATGGCGAGACCGAGACGATCGATCATCGGCTCCTGCCGCACGTGTGCCGGGTTATCCATGACCAAGCCGCCCAAACAGACCCTGCGGCCTAACCACCAGCACGAGCACCATGATGCTGAAAACGATCGGATCGCTCCAGACCGGCGAAACGATCAGGCTTGAGATCGCCTGCACCTGCGTGATCAACAACCCTGCGATCACAGCGCCGGCGATCGAACCCATGCCGCCGACGATCACGACCGTGAATGCGAGAAAGATGAAATCCCGCCCCATGGTCGGAAACACGGAATAGATCGGCGCAAGCAAGACGCCCGCAAGGCCAGCAAGCGCTACACCAAACGCAAAGGTCCACGCAAAGACGCGCTTCACGGGCACACCAAGCGAGGCTGCCATGTTACGGTCGAATGCCGCTGCCCGCACAAGCGCGCCGAGTCGCGTTTTATTGATGATGAGAGCCACCGCGCCGACGATGGCAAAACCGATAACGATCAGGAACAACCGGTATGTCGGCAGCAGCACGCCCATTACTTCGACCGCGCCCGAGATGGGCGTCGGGGGCCGCTGCGTATTCGGGCCGAACACGACCTTCAGCCCTTCCTCGATCACGAGGCCAAGACCGAACGTCAGAAGCAGCGTCGTCACGTGCCGATCTGGTAAATTGAAGACGCGCTGAATCAGGCCGCGCTCTACCGCGTAACCAATGGGCAGCATCAGCAGCGGCACGAGCACAAGGAGTATCCAGAAGCTGACGCCGGACGCCCCCAATGCAAGCGCCAGATAAGCCCCCACGGCATAGAATTCGCCGTGGGACATATTGATGACGTCGAGCAAACCGAAAATGATCGTCAGACCAATTGCCACAAGAACCACAGCGACCCCGAGAGCCAGTCCCGTGATCATCTGTGGCGCAAGAACGAATTGCCCGTATTCCAACAATCCGGTCATCCGGAACCACCATCCGCCTGTCGATGTTTCAGTTGCTGTTAATTATCCGGCAGCGGGGACGCAACTCAATCAGTTGCCGCCCCACTCTCCGTTGTTGTGGATACGTTAGAAGCGCTTGCAGTCATCCGGTCCAATGGCTTCCTCGCCGCTGACATCGCCAACGATCTTGAACTGGCCACCGCTGACGCGAACGACGTACATCGGCTGAATCGCCTGATGATCGCCGCCGCGCATGGTCTTCTTGCCCTGCGGCGTCATCCACTCGAGGTCTTTCATCGCCGCCCGCACCTTGTCGGTTTCGGTCGACTTCGCCTTCTCGACGGCGGCCTTGTAGAAGTAGATCAGTCCATAGCTATCGGCGCCGTAGAGATCCGGATCGGATTTGTTCGCCGCCTTGAATGCTTCGACGAACTTCTTGTTCTCAGGCGAGTCGATCTGCGTCGAGTAGCCCACGCCGGTGCCGAAACCATCCGCCGCTGCACCAATGGCAGCAATGTTCTGCGACGTCACCGTTCCCGATGCGCCGACGACCAGCAGATTTCCAAGAAGACCAAAATCCTGCAACTGGGTGAGAAGTCGGACGGTATCGTTGCCCGCAACCGACGTGTAGAGCACTTCCGGTTTGGCCGAGCGCAACTGGCCGAAGTATTGCGTATAGTCCTTGCTGTCGAGCGGCGCGAAGACTTCGCCGGCCGACGTTGCGCCGAGGCCTTCGACCGTCTTCTTGAAAGTTGCGACAGTGGAGCGGCCCATTTCATAATCAGGCCCCAGGAAGTAGACCTTCGCCTTTGGCTTCTGCTTGGACACCCAGGCGGCGAGCGCAGTAGACTGCTGACCGGCGCGCGCATTCACGCGGAATACATTCGGCGAACACTTATCTGCCGTGATCGAATCCGCAAACGACACGGTCGTCGCGATCAGTTTGCCTGCCCGCTCCGCGGTCTGACCGACGGCCAGCGTCGAGCCTGAGTTCACGGTCCCGGTGAGAAAATCGACCTTCTGCACCTCGAACAGCTTTTCAGCCTTCTGCACGGCAACGGACGGATTTGCTTCTTCGTCTTCGAAAATCAGCTGCACCTGGCGGCCCGCGATGCCGCCCGCAGCGTTGACTTCCTTGGTTGCAAGCTCAAGTCCCCAGCGCACCTGCTGACCGATCGGGGAATACGTGCCGGACAACGGTGTAACGACACCAATCTTGATCGGATCGGCGCCAAACGCAGGAGCGGTAAGTGCGGTGGCTGCGAGAAATCCCGCGAGCAATTTTGTTTTGATCATCGGCTCAACTCCCTAAAGGTGATTGGATATCCGCTTTTGCGGATTTATCGTCTTGGTTTGAGTTCACGGATGTTCGCGGAGAACTTTGCGCCGGGAGAACATCTCGAATGGAGATTCTGCCCTGACGCTTAGACCGCAATCATTCAGCGAGAAAAATCGCCATCCATTCAACTGGATTGCTGCGTGATCCGAGCGCGTCTGAAAATTGATGTGTGGCGATAGCCGCCATACCGTCACCTCTCCACAACCGCGCACTTCTCGACGCATGGAGGGCATTTGCCAAAATGCAACGGCGAGCGGCGATACCGTGCGTTCTTACAATTTACCAATCAGTCTCATAAAGTTCGCTGCACCGCAGAATGGCTCAGGGCTTGGCAATGGCGCGAATTTGGCGCGCCATTCAGAACAAAACTATGAACTCATATTTCATTGAAATCGCTATATAACCAGCGAAGCGGCCCACGGCGGCGCCCGCTTGGCAGCGGTAACCGGCTTTCCATCAGCGCAGATAGCTGTGCAGTCGCCTACTTTCGCCAGCAGGCACGATCTCGGCCTTCTTTCCGGTAGCGTTAAACTGCTTGAGATAGGCGACAATATCGTCGATTTGCTTGGGATCCTTGAGGCCCGGGAAAATCATCTTGGTGCCCGGCACTTTCGCCTTCGGATCCTTGATGTATTCACGGAAGGTCGCCTCGTCCCAAGTGATACCGGAATTCTTGTTCGCGGGCGAATAGTTGAAGCCTTCAATCGTCCCGGACTTACGCCCGAACAACCCGTTGAGTACAGGGCCGACCGCGTTCTTTGCACTCTCACCGATCTGATGGCACGCTTTGCATTGAGCAAAAACCTTCTCACCCGCAGCTGCATCCTGGGCGGAGGCGGAAACGGTCGAGAGGAATCCTGCTGCGATGGCTAGAACGAAAATGCGCATGTGACCACTCCATGGCTGACAAACGGTACGGCCAAAAAACGAATCTAAAGCGAGCGCAGTTGGCTGGTCAGCCGAGCGACGTGATGATTTCCCGATAAGCCGCCTCAGGAAATGCCTTCAGGGTCCGCGTCCGAATGTTACCCATCATTCCAAGCTGGAGGTTGAAACGCGCGGCGACTGCATCGTCCGGGGCTTCATAAATCGCGACGATGTCGTAGTCGCCCATGGTCAGGAAAAACAATTTGAACTCGCCGTCCATATCCTTGAGAGCTTTCTTCGCCGCGTCCAAACGACGTGGCGAGTCCTTCACACTTTGGACGCCTTTGTCGGTCCAGTTTGCAAGCATAACATAGGTGGTCATCGCAGTCCTCCCTGCGCACGAGGCCCCCGCTTCTACGCTCCTGACTTGAAGAACACGATCCGGGTCAGCAGCGTGTAATCCGACTCAAGCACCATGATGGCCACGAAGACCAACAGCGCCAGTGGCGGAAGCAGGATAGCATAACTCAATGCCAGCCGCTCCCAGGCCATATGCATGAAGACGGCAACAATCAAACCGGCCTTCGCAACCATGAACAGCAGGATCAGCGACCAGCGAAGGTATCCGTGAACGCCGAAATAATCGACGAGATAAGAGCAGGCGCTCAGCACAAACAGCCATGCCCAGACCACGAGGTACAGCTTGATCGGATGTTGTTGTCCTTCGGCATGTGCAGCAGCCGGTGCTGCGGCAGGTGCCGCATGAGAAACTCCGTTCATCGTGACTTCAGCCATGTGTGTCACCTCACCACAAATAGAAAAATGCAAAGATAAATACCCACACCAGATCGACGAAATGCCAGTACAGCCCGGTGATTTCGACGATCTCGTAATGTCCCTTCCGGCTCGTGAAAAAGCCGCGCCGCTCGGTGTCGAAATCCCCGCGCCAGACTTTTCGTGCGATGATAATCAGGAAGATCACGCCGATGGTGACGTGCGTTCCGTGGAAACCCGTAATCATGAAGAAGCATGAGCCGAACTGCGCCGCCCCCCACGGGTTCTCCCATGGCCGGACACCCTCCATGATCAGCTTTGTCCACTCAAAGGCCTGCATGCCGACGAACATTGCACCAAACGCAGCGGTCACCAGCATCAGTATCGCGGTTTTGCGGCGATCGCGGCGGTAGCCGTAGTTGACAGCCATGGCCATGGTGCCGCTGCTGCTGATCAGGACGAAGGTCATGATCGCAATCAGAATGAGCGGAATATGATGTCCCGCGATCTCCAGAGCGAAAACCTCACTGGGATTCGGCCACGGTACCGTCGTGGACATGCGCGCCGTCATGTACGACAGCAGGAAGCAACCGAAGATAAAGGTGTCGCTGAGGAGGAAGATCCACATCATGGCCTTACCCCACGAGACGTCCTTGAACGCGCGCTGATCCGAAGACCAGTCGGCGACAATGCCTCGCACCCCTGCAGGCCGCGCTCGGGTTTGTTGTCCGGCGTTTGTCAGCGCAGTTTCAGCCATTGCGCTCACCTCTCCTTATGTCAACAACTGGCGGCAAATGGCGGCAAAATCGTCCGCCCAGCCCGTCAATAACGCAAGCAGGATCAGCCAAACCAGCAGCAGGAAGTGCCAGTACATGGTGCACAGTTCAACGCTCAGGCGCAGCCGCGAAGCTTCGATACCACGCCATGCCTTCGCGGTGGTTCTGCCCAGCACTGCGAGGCCGCCGAGTACATGCAGCCCATGAACTGCGGTGATGAGATAGAAGAATGCATTGGCCGGATTGGCCGTCGGAAGATAGCCGGCGGCGTTGAGCTGCTGCCACGCCAGCAACTGACCAGTCACGAACACAACAGAGGAGATACCTCCCGCAAGCAGACCAATCAGCACATTGTCGCTGTCGTCCCGGCGTGCCGCAACCTGAGCCCATTGCAACGCTGCGCTGCTCACAATCAGAACGCCGGTATTGAACCATAACAACCTTGGCACGGGCAACGAGCGCCAGTCGGTCAGATCCATACGCATCGAGTACGCGCTGATGAAGAGCGCGAACAGCGAGCCGACAACCGCGAGAAACACACCCAGCCCAATTTTTTCCGGCGGCAGTAACGAAGCGCCCCCGCCGGGAAAATCGCCAATCGATCCTTCCTCCAGCCAGGGTTTCGCATTCAGGCGTTGCTGCGAGAGCCACCATCCTGCAATGGCGGCCAATCCAGCCATGAACAGGATGATCGCAGTCATGCGTGAGCTCCCTTCCCTGTTAATGCGGATGGCGGCTCATTCTGCGGGATGAAATCCCGCGCAGCTCCCGGAACGCTGTAATCGTAAGCCCAGCGATACACGACGGGGAGTTCTTTGCCCCAGTTGCCATGTGCTGGCGGCGTCTGCGGCGTTTGCCATTCCAGCGTGGTAGCCTTCCACGGGTTGCCGCCTGCCTCTTTGCCTTTGCGCAGGCTCCAGAACAGATTGAACACGAACATAAGTTGAGCGAACCCGACAACCAAGGCCGCCACGCTCATGAACGCGTTGAGATCATGCGCGGATGCCGGGACGAACGCCGTCTCCCCGATGTCATGATAGCGGCGCGGCACACCCAGCAGACCGAGATAGTGCATGGGGAAGAAAATTGCATAGGCTCCCAGGAACGTGACCCAAAAGTGGACCTTGCCCAGCCAGTCGTTGAGCATCCGTCCGGTGACTTTCGGATACCAATGATAGATCGCGCCAAACACGACCATGATCGGCGCCACGCCCATCACCATATGGAAATGAGCGACGACAAACATCGTATCGGATAGCGGAACGTCGACGACAACGTTGCCAAGGAACAGGCCGGTCAGCCCGCCGTTGACGAACGTAACGATGAAGCCGAGCGCGAACAGCATCGGCACGGTCAGATGGATGTCGCCGCGCCACAGGGTCAGAACCCAGTTATAGACCTTGATGGCTGTCGGGATAGCGATGATCAGCGTCGTCGTTGCGAAGAAGAACCCAAATTTCGGATTCATGCCGCTGACATACATGTGGTGCGCCCACACCACGAAGCTTAGCGCGCCTATCCCGACGATCGCCCAGACCATCATCCGATAACCGAAGATGTTCTTTCTCGCATGCGTACTGATCAGGTCAGAAACAATCCCGAATGCCGGCAGCGCAACGATATAGACCTCGGGATGGCCGAAGAACCAGAACAGATGCTGGAATAACAGCGGGCTGCCGCCGCCGTACTTCATCTGCTGGCCCATCTCCACGAGTGTTGGCATGAAGAAGCTGGTGCCGAGAAGCCGGTCCAGAAGCATCATCACCGAGGCGACGAACAACGCAGGAAAGGCGAGCAGCGCCATCACTGTCGCCGTGAAAATTCCCCACACCGTCAGCGGCATCCGCATCAGCGTCATTCCGCGCGTACGGGCCTGCAGCACGGTCACCACATAGTTCAAGCCGCCCATGGTGAAGCCAATAATGAACAGGATCAGCGACAACAGCATCATAATGATGCCCGCTTCCTGCCCCGGCGTGCCGGAGAGAACCGCCTGCGGCGGATACAACGTCCATCCGGCGCCGGTCGGACCACCCGGAGCGAAGAACGCCGCAACCAGCACCAGCACGGCAAGCAGATAGATCCAGTAGCTCAGCATGTTCGCGTACGGGAACACCATGTCGCGCGCGCCGACCATCAGCGGGATAAGGTAGTTTCCGAAGCCGCCCAGAAACAGCGCGGTGAGCAGATAAATCACCATGATCATGCCGTGCATGGTGATGAACTGGAGATACTGGCTTGGATCGATAAACGAGAATGTGCCGGGAAATCCGAGTTGCAACCGCATAAGCCACGAGAGCACTAGCGCGACCATCCCGATCGCCATCGCGGTGAGCGAGTACTGAATGGCGATGACTTTGGCATCCTGCGAGAAGACGTACTTCGTCCACCAGCTATGCGGGTGATAGAGATCGACCTCTCCCACCTCAGCTGGCGGGATGCGTGCAACGACGTCAGACGGGACATCAACCATCGAAATGTCCTCCTTGGTCTTCCCTCTATTGCGCGAAGAGTTAGCGTCACAGATGTGCGGCGCCTCCTCGTCGGTATTTTCATTCGCTGCCTGTCTTGTAAGTCGCTTTCATAATATTGCGCTGACCAGACAGTTCCGCGAACGTCTGTTGCTGCTCCAGCCACGCATGATAATCTTTCTCTTCCTGAACGATGACCTTGCCCCGCATCTGCGAGTGCGCAAGTCCGCAAAGTTCCGCGCAGAGTACCTCGAACGATCCCGTCCGCGTCGGTGTGAACCAGAAATATGTGACGGAGCCCGGCACCATATCCATCTTGGCGCGGAATTCCGGCACATAGAAATTGTGCAGAACATCGATCGATCGCAGCAGCACCTTGACCGGCTTGCCGATCGGCAGATGCAGATCTCCGTTTTCGATCACGATGTCATCCTGCCCGGCGGAATCCTTGGGGTTCAAGCCAAGCGGATTTTCGGCGCTGACGTTACGCGCGTCGGACGTCCCCATGCGACCGTCCTTGCCTGGGAGCCGGTAGCTCCAGCGCCACTGCTGGCCCATGACCTCGACCTCGGTCGCATCGGCCGGAACCGTGACAAACTGGTGCCAGACGACAAGACCGGGCGCCAACATCGCTCCAACGCCGACCGCAGTTCCGATGGTGAGCCACCATTCGAGTTTCTTGTTTTCCGGCTCGTAGGCTGCCTGCCTTCCCTCCTTGTGATGAAAGCGGAAGACGCAATAAGCCATGAACGCGACGATCGCGAAGAAAACGATGCCCGTGATCCAGAATGTCATGGTGATTGTGTCGTCGATGTAACGCCAGTTTGAAGCAATCGGCGTCCACCACCACGGGCTCCAGAGGTGAAACGCCACCGAGGCGACCGCGACCAAAAGCAGTATGAGCGCTACAGCCATCCCTTGTTCATCCTTGCCTTGTGAGGCTACGGACAAGACTTAAGGCGCATGACTCATGTCGGCATGGATGGCATACTTCAAGCTCGCCATCGCGATGCTGGCCGCCTTGCCCTTAACCGGTCGCAACATCGAACTCGACTTGAGCAATCATCTTGTCGAGTTCAGTTCTGCGAAGACGTCGCGACCGCTGGTGTCAACGAACGATGGGCATTTTACCACTACAGGATGTTCCCCGGCAGGCTTGGTTGTCAATAGACCGGTTTGTCCGATGGCAATGCCACAACGCACTCGCTGCACAATTTACTCGCTGAGAGACTGAACGTGGCAGCCGCGCCGCGATACCGCATTGCAATCGAGCAACACACATAAGCTCGCGCCGCGCAACGGAACATCGACAGCTCATTGCAGGTTGGAACACAGTGTGCAGATGCACAACAGATCTAACAGCACGTGCTATTGTTTTCGAATTGCGCTATGCTGTGCTCTACAGGTCGCGACTGGTTTTGCTTGGCAAAGATCTTTTCGTGAGCTTGGCCGCCTTGCCAGACGTGGTCGCGATTTCTGCGCACGAAGGCGATTGAACGTCGCGGAAAAGGTGACGCCCAATCTCGCCGGTGCAACACATGTGCAAACACATGGAGATTGCGACCATGGCCATACCGTATACCGACACACGAATTGCGCCAGCCGCCGCCCCTGTCGTTCGCAACATTGGCTTCTCCGACCTGCGTGACGCGCTACGGCTCGGCTGGGAAGACTTCAAGGCAATTCCAAGTCACGCGATTATCCTGTGCATCATCTATCCCGTCCTTGGGCTTGTGATAGCCAGGACGGTGCTGGGCTATTCAGTATTGCCGCTCCTGTTCCCGCTGGCCGCAGGATTCGCATTGATTGGGCCCTTCGCCGCGCTCGGTCTCTATGAATTGAGCCGCCGCCGCGAACGCGGTGAAGAGCCTTCAGCGTGGCACGCGTTTGGCGTTCTGAGGGCGCCATCCTTCGGAGCCATGCTCGGACTTGGCGCAATCCTGCTCATCCTGTTCCTGGTTTGGGTCGCCACTGCGAATGCCATTTATGTCAGCATCTTCGGCAACACCCCTGCTGCAAGCATTCCTGATTTCACCTCACGCATTTTTACGACCACGGAGGGATTAACGCTCGTCGTCGTAGGATGCGGCGTCGGCTTCCTGTTCGCTGTTGTTGCCTTATGCATCAGTGTTGTGGCGTTTCCGCTGATGCTCGACCGGCATGCGAACGTGACGGATGCGATCCAGACCTCGCTGCGGGTCGTGATGAAAAACCCCGTTGCGATGGCAGCATGGGGACTAATCGTTGCCGCGCTGCTGGTGATCGGCTCAATACCGTTGTTTCTTGGTCTCGCCGTCGTTCTGCCGGTGCTCGGTCACGCAACCTGGCATCTTTATCGCAAGGCGCTGGAGCCAGATCCAAATCCATACCAGGAACCACCCCGGCCGCCGAAAGGACGGCGCTACGCGGCAGATTTCCCGGCCTCACTCTTCCCGTGGGGCCGCGACAAGCCATAATTCGAAACGAACCATCGGGGACGCACGTTGACGAGCCGGACTGGTTGGCTGGCGACCCAGTGATGATCGGAACAGTCTCCGGCGGAATTCCCTGCTTACAGGGATTTCTAACATTCCAAAACTTCAGAAGACGATTTTTTATCGAAAAACTGCTGCGCTGCAGCGGCTTTCGGGAACTCCCTGCGCGAGTTAACAGGGAAAGAATTTGGCAGATCAGGTAATTTGGAACAAGAACAGCGAATTTTTCCTGCAAATGCAGCCGCATGAGGTTTTCGGCACGCACAGCTGGCTGGCAGTCAATCTGCGAACTTTTCGGACGGATTGCGTCGGAAAACAGAGCAAAATCCACCGCTGCTACGTCGCAAACGTCTCTTCAGAAGCGGGGAAAGACGAACGATCACGTCACAGACCTGCGCAGCATCCGCGCGAGACAATTACGCTGAATGGTTACTGACCGGCCCCCGGCGGCGACGCATTTCGTCTGACTCGAAAACCTCACAGGTCGAAGAACACCGTTTCCTTGTCGCCCTGGAGATGGACGTCGAAGCGGTAAGTCACAGGCTCGCCCGGCTCGCGCGTCGCAACCAGTGTGGCGCGGCGATCCGCCGGCACCAGCGCCAGGATCGGATCCGCCGCATTGGCAGCATCCTGATCCCCGAAATAGATCCGCGTGAGCGCCTGCTGGGTCATGCCGCGCGCAAACACCGCCAGAAGAATATGAGGCGCCTGCGGCTTCCCGCCGGGTCCAGGCACCGAGCCGGGCCGGATGGTCTGAAACGTAAAGCCGCCGTCGGTGTCCGTGCCGCAACGGCCGAAACCTCTGAACGCCGTATTCGGCACGGCCCGCGCATCCTGCGGATCGGCAAAGCGTCCCTGCGCATCGGCCTGCCAGATCTCGAGCATGGCATCCGGCATCGCCTTGCCGTCGCCATCCAGCACCCGACCGGCAATCCGGATCCGCTCGCCAGATACATCCGACGTCACCAGATCGCTACTGAACGCGTCATTCCATTGGTAGTCGTCGCCCGGTGTCAGACCATACTTGAAATACGGGCCGACGGTCTGCGACGGAGTAATCTTGCTCATCAGTCGTTATCCAGCGGTGTGGCGTTGCGTCCGCGCAAGACGATGTCGAAGCGATAGCACAGCGCCCAGTCGGGCTTGGTGTTTTCGAGGTCGAAGCTCGACACCATCCGCATGCGTGCGTTCTCGTCGGTCACCGAATTGAAAATCGGATCGTAGGCGAACAGCGGATCGCCGGGGAAATACATCTGCGTCACGATGCGCGAGATGAACGAATGGCCAAACACCGAGAAATGGATATGGGCCGGTCGCCATGCGTTATGATGATTGCCCCACGGATACGCGCCTGGCTTGATGGTGACGAACCTGTAGTAACCTTCTGCATCGGTCTGCGCGCGGCCAGCGCCTGTGAAGTTCGGATCGATTGGCGCCGGATGCTGGTCCACAGCGTGAATGTAACGCCCACAGGCATTGGCCTGCCAGACTTCCAGCAGCGTGTTGGGGACGCCGCGGCCATCTTCATCGCGCACATGGCCATGAACGATGATGCGCTCGCCGAGCGGCTCTCCGGCGTGCTGGATCGTGAGATCGTTGTCGTTCTCGCGCACGGTCTCATGGCCGTACACCGGCCCGGTCAACTCCGACAGCGTATGCGGGACGATCACCAGCGGCTTGGTCGGCGAACGCTTGACCGTGCTCTTGTAGTCAGGCGACAGCCGCGGCGCGTGCGCGAGATTGCTCTCGCGTGGATAGATCAGAGTCATATCACAGGCCCTACCAAGATTTTCTCATCCATTGACCAATATCAGTCACCGCAGCCTCGGTTGTCGGGAAATTTGTGCCCATCGTCAGGAAGCCATGAATTTGCCCAGGAAAGTGGCGGTGATTAACTGCAACTTTCGCACTCTCAAGTTTTTGGACATATGCAATTCCCTCGTCCGCCAACGGATCATAACCCGCAGTCAGAACATATGCCGACGGCAGCCCAGCGAAATTCTTTGCAAGCAGCGGGGAGGCACGCCAGTCTTCGCAATGCGCTGGATCGCCAAGATAATGATCGCGAAACCAGATCATGGTTTCACCCAAGACTGGAAGAGCAGCCTCATCCAGCTTATGCGAAGGATGAGTAAAGGCCAGCTCAACGACGGGATAGATCAGAAGCTGGAAACGGATATCGGGGGCACCATCATCGCGGGCCGTATGCGCCACAACCGCCGCGAGATTGGCGCCAGCGCTGTCACCACCGACAGCAATTCCGGCCGGGTCAACGGCAAGCGCGGCGGCATTCGAAACAACCCATTTGGTCGCCGCGATGGCATCGTCGACGGCCGCGGGGAACTTGCTCTCGGGTGCAAGCCGATAATCAACGGCGATAACCGCACACCCTGCGGCATTCGATAAACGGCGGCAAAGAATATCATGGGATTCAAGATCTCCCAGAACCCACCCCCCGCCATGGAAAAAAATAAGGCCCGGCAGCACGCCCTTCGCACCCACAGGTCGATAGAGCCGGGCTGAGATCGATCCATCCGCGACCGGTATCTCGAAATCGCGCATTTCGCCGATGGCCGGCGGCTCGACAGCCGCAGCTTTACGAGCGGCAGCCATGGCGTTACGCGCCTGCTCGGGTGTCAGCGTTTCATAACGCGGCAAATCGAGCTCGCGCAGACGCGCAACAAAGGCGGCGCTGTCGGAATCAAGAGCCATCGTGAAACCTCCACCAAAACATTCTGTTCATCGCGGCAAGTCCAGACCGCGTGATGCGATCAAGGTGCGCTGGATCTCGTTGGTGCCCCCGCCGATGGTGTAGAGCAAGGCATCGCGAACGGCATATTCAAAACGACCGTCAATAAGTGCTGAAGGCGGCCCCGAACTTAACGATGCTCCAGTTCCTAGGAGATCGAGCGCTGTTTCCGCCAAACGCTCCATCAGTTCTCCGGCATAGACTTTCACCATCGCGGCTTGATGAACGGGAACGGAGCCGGCTTCGGTCAGGCGGGCTGTTTCCACTGCAAGCAACCTGGCCGCCTCTATCTGAACGGCAAAGGAAGCAATCGTATCGCGAACGAGCGGATCATGAGCCATCGGCTTGCCATCCCGCGTCGCGATCAAAACATAAGCGATCAACTGATCGAAGTAGGATCGCGCACGAGCGGCAATACCGGCCAGCGCGATACGTTCATAAGCGAGCGCAGCCGTGATGATCTTCCAACCGCCATTCACCTCACCCACCAACGCTTCGCGCGGCAGCCGCACATCATCATAAAAGACGACATTGGAACGATGACCGTTGAGCCCGTGAAGCGGCTGAATGGTGATGCCGGGAGTATCCAACGGAACAATAAAAACGCTGATCCCGCCAGCGCGGGGGTCGTTCGGATTCGTACGGGCGGCAAGCCAGCAGTAGTTGGCGTACCCGGCTGTGCTGGTATAAAGTTTTTGCCCACGGATGATCCAGCCGTCATTATCAGACCGCGCAGCAGTCTTGATGCCGCCAAGATCAGAGCCGTTGTCAGGCTCACTATAACCCAGCGCAAAGCATACATCGCCGCGTGCAATCGCCGGCACCATTCGAGCACATTGCTCCGGCGATCCATGATTGATCAGCGTCGGCGCGATCATCCCGGCCGAGGTGAAATGCCAGCCGATCGGCGCTTCAGCGTAGGCCATTTCCTCCTCGAAAACGAGATGTTCCATTGCTGAGCGTTCCTGTCCGCCCCATTGCTTTGGCCAGGTCAGGCTCAGCCACCCTTTCTCGCCAAGCTTCCGGCTGAAAGTGCGGTCGGCCAGCCGATGGTTGACCGGAATGGTTTGGTCGGCGCCCGCGTGATCCGGCTCCCAGTTCTCAGCAAGCCAACTGCGCACTTCGCGACGGAACTGGTTGGCGCGCTCACCAAGATCGAGATCCGGAATCCGTGGCATTTAAAGGCCCCCCAGAAGCGCGGTCGCAATTTCGCGGCGAGCCTCGTGCACGCCGCCATGCCGAACGAGATCGCCATGAACTCTTCTGAAATGCCGCGGCATTTCATGATCTTCCCAGAACGATACGCCGCCGAAACCATGATGGATTTCCAGAACGGTATCGCGCAGTGTCCGTGCAGCAGCTCCCACCGCGACCGCGGCTGGATAAGCATCCCCTCGGGCCAATCCAGCAGCACCAGCACGCAACAACGTCAGCCGGCACGTCTCGATATTGATCAGGAGATTGGCCAGCTTATGCTGGATAGCCTGATACGACCCGATCTTCCGGCCAAACTGGCTTCGAACTTTCACATAGTCCGTCAGCAACTCGAAGCCTCGCTGCGCGGCACCGAATGCTCGCCCAGTCAAAAGCAATCGCGCTATTGCCCGAAGGCGACGCAGATCGATATCAGAAGTCAGCTCAAAAAGAGGTCGCACGCGATCAAAGCGGATATCGGCCAGCGCGGGGGCCGTCAGCCCCGGTGTAGGGACGATACGCAGACCTTGCTGATCTTGCGAAACGACAGCGAGCCGCCCAGCCTGTTCGTCGAGAACGACGATAAAGTGCGTTGCCGATTGAGAATTCTCGACGAAAGAGACCTGCCCATCGAGGAAGGTACTTTCTGCGTCCGTCGTCTGAGACAGAGCGTAGCCTTTCTCATCCCTGCTGGAGGCGCCAAATATCCACGCTATCCTCGCGCGGCCATCAAGCAGACGAGCGGAGAGTTCTTCTGCGTGCCGGGTTTGAGAGTTTCGAGAGCGCTGAAATGTAATATTTGTCAGAAAGACGTCCAACAGCGGTGCCGGGCACGCCGCCCTGCCCAACTCCTGCATGATGGTGAGGCACAACGATAGTGAAGTGTCATCGCCATCATCGATACCGAGCGCCGTCCACCCTTGTTGGGCCATGCCGTGCCAGATCCGCGCGATCTCATCCGGTTGATCCGCCATCATCACAGCGCGCGACTCAGGCCAATGGGTCAACAGGAAACCGCGCGCGGCATCCTGCACCATCGCAATGTCTTCGAGCAGGCCGAATGGACGATCAGCGCTCGTCATCAACGATCTCCCGACTAGCTATTGGTCCAATTCGGCTTTCGCTTCTCTGCAAAAGCGCGCGGCCCTTCCAGATAGTCATTGCTGGAGCGCAGGCGCGCAACAGCATCCGATTCCGTTGTAAAAAGATTGACGAACTCCGACGATAGCGCGCTCTTGCGAGCGACCTGCTTTGTCGCACGCAACGCCAACGGCGAGCATTCCAGCAACTGCGCCGCCCATTTCCTGGCTTCGGACAATGCCGCGCCCTCCGGCACCAATGCAGTGACGAAGCCGAGATCGAAAGCTTCTTTCGCAGGAACGCGGCGGCCGGTGAGCAGAATGCCCATTGCACGCGGCAGACCAATCGCCTTGGGCAAATATTGAGTCCCGCCGGCCAATGCCGCCAAGCCGACACGCGGTTCGGACAGCGCGAACATCGAGTTCTCTGCCGCAATGATAATGTCGGTCGCCAACGCGAGCTCGAA
This sequence comes from Afipia sp. GW821-FHT04G03, assembly GCF_059419985.1. Classification (NCBI taxonomy): domain Bacteria; kingdom Pseudomonadati; phylum Pseudomonadota; class Alphaproteobacteria; order Hyphomicrobiales; family Nitrobacteraceae; genus Afipia; species Afipia sp. GW821-FHT04G03. Next base: position 878,919 of record NZ_JBWKSV010000001.1, read on the forward strand.
CCCGCCGCCCATGGCGACACCATTGACCGCAGAAATAACAGGCTTTTCAAGACCGAACCGGGTGGTGAGACCCGCAAAACCTGACGGCGGGAAACGTCGGCGGCCGCCGATCTTGGCATGGGCCTTCAGATCGTTCCCGGTGGAAAACGCGCGCTCCCCCGCCCCCGTAACGATAGCGACCCATTGGTCGGGATCATTCGCGAAGTCGGTCCAGACCCCGTCAAGCTCCAGATCGCCTTCATAATGGAGGGCGTTCATCACCTCCGGTCGATTGATCGTGACGATCGTGAGGTGACCTTCACGCTCGACTGTGCAGTATTCCAGCTTCTTGCTCATCAAAATTCCTCTACCTATTCTGCACGCGGCCAACGACCAGCGCATCAAGCGCCTCGATCCGATCTCCCGATGCGACCAGCGGGTTGACCTCCAGTGTTTCGAGCCTTGATCCAAGCGCCAGTGCGGCGTCACCGATCTTCGCAATGATCGATGCAAGCTTCTGCACATCAACCGCCGGTGTGTTGCGATAGCCCGCCAGCAATTTCGCGCCGCGCAACTCCGAAATCATCTCGACCACCTGCCCTTCCGTGACGGGCAGGAGCCGCAGGCTGGTATCCTTCAGAATTTCAACAAAGACACCGCCAAGACCAACGGCAAGAACGTATCCCCATTCGGGATCCCGGGTTACGCCGACCAGAAGCTCAACACCGCCTTTGCGCATGGCTGAAACCAGAACGCCGTCGAGCTTCGCATCGGGACGACGCGTCTTCACCGTCTTCATCATGCGATCGAACGCAGCGGCAACATCGGTCTGTGCAAGATCAAGCATGACGCCGCCGACATCACTCTTGTGAGCGATATCCTCCGAGGCAATCTTGATGACGAGTCGCTCTCCAAGTTTCCCGGCGGCAGCCGCGGCCTCGTGCGACGTCCGCGCCAGAATGGTCGGCACGACCGGCACACCAAATTGAGAGAGGTATTGTTGTGCTTCGTACTCAGAATTCGGCAATGGCGGGGACACATCGGACGTGTCGGCCGATGTATGATCAACAAACGCAGGGATGCCCTTCCGCTTCCTCTCCCACCAGCGGATTGCGCGGCTGATCGCCGGCATCCCGAGCTCCAGGCCGCCGGACACGTAGGGCAATTTGTTTTTTGTGATGATCGAACGGCCGGATTCGCTCACCGTCTTCATCATGCTCGCAAGTACGATGACAGGAGACGACGCTTCTCCCACGCCTTTTCCGATCGATTCGAGCGACGCCAGCGAAAAGGCGGTCGTGTCGTCCTCGCCGGTAGGCACTTCGAATAGATAGCACAACAGCGAAACCGACGGATCCCGGGAGATCGCCTTGATGGCCTCCTGCATCATCGCAGGATGCTCCGTCGCGGCACCGGTCAAGTCGAGCGGGTTATGGGCGGTGCCAAAATCAGGCAATATCTGTTTCAGGCTCGTGAGCGTCTCGCTACTGAACGATGGAAGCTCAACGCTTTCTTCGTCAGCAAGATCCGCTGATATCTCACAAAGTCCACCGGAAATAGAGACAAGTCCGACACCTGCCCCCGCGAGCGGTCCGGCTTTTGCCATCAGATCCGCGGTGACGACCAATTCCTCGATGGATCGCACGCGAATGATCCCGCTCTGGGAACATAATGCGTCGAACACCTTATCGTCGCCGACAAGCGCTCCGGTATGGGCCTGAGCAGCCTTTGCCGTGATCTCACTGCGGCCGACCTTCAGAGCAATGAGAGGCTTACCATTCTCAAACGCGCGAATGGCCGCTTGCCGGAATGCCTGCGGATCGCGCACCGACTCCATAAAAACGCAGATGACTTTGGTAGATGGATCATCGATCAGATAGTCGATGCCGGGCGCCACGCCGAAGTTAACTTCGTTGCCGGTAGAAATAATGCAACTCAAACCCACGCCCTGCTGATAGGCAAAATGCCCCATGGCGTTGGCGACCGCGCCGCTTTGCGACACGATTCCGATATCACCCGGAATGAAGGGTAGCCGCAACGTTCCCGTCCAGATCGCCGCCCTTTCCGCAAAATTCGCGAAACCAAGGCAGTTCGGTCCCAGAATCGTAATACCGTATCCATTGGCGCGGTCGCGCAGCTCATCCTGCAAAGCCTTGCCGCTATCGCCGGCTTCGGCAAAGCCGGACGAGAGTACAACTGCATAAGAAATTTTCGCGGCCGCAAGATCTTCCAGCGCATCGAGCAATCCCGCCGCCGGAATAAGCAACAAAGCAACATCGACCTGCTCGCCGATGGCCGCACATGAAACTGACGCCGTTTGCCCCAAGATCTCCCCACCGCGCCTGTTCACGATGTGAAGCTTCCCCTGAAAGCCAAGAGCTTCGAGGTTCTTCTTAGCCATCCGTGCCCAACGCGACTTGTCGCTTGCGCCGACCAATGCGATCGACTCGGGACGAAAGAACCGATCAAGCGGCCTTTGAGACTGAAGAGATGCGGTCATTTTCTGTATTTCCGTTGTTGATTTTCTTGATGTGCAGATGCTGACCCGCTGTTCCGCGAATTAATTTCATTCACGCCGCAGGCGTGAAGATATTTCGACCCTCGACGTGGACGACGGACCCCGGCCGACCGATCGAATCTGCTTTTTCCAGTCTGTCAAAAATCGACGACTCTACCGGCGTATTGGCGACAAAACGGCGATTATCATCCTTGAGGCGACCAACAATGATGCCTGCTTCGGCACCGTTCTTGCCGTGAACGACCGTATAGGTCTCGATCACGGCTTCGCCCGTGGCTTCCTTGGCGACCGGTACGAGCGGAATGGCGTCGATCTCTGTTTGCGCGGCGGCGGGATCGGGTCTCGACCACGGTTCCGACAGAGGTGTCGCCGAATACAGGCCTGCCGCATGTTTCGTCAGCAGTCCGCCGTTGGCGGTAACGAGCCCGTACGTGCCGGGAACCTTCCGAAGGCGTATGACGATCTCGGCTATCGCGTGAGTGACATAGTTATTGCCGGGACCGCCAAAAAACGGAAGACCACCCGTAACAGTGAGACCACGCGGATCCGTCGCGCTTATACCTAACTCATCACATGCGACCTGAATGGCGGAGCCGAAGCAGCTATAGATATCGAAGTAGGAAACGTTTGAGATATCGATCTTTGTCGACGAGAAGGTATCCGCCGCGACCCGCTTGATGGCAGGCGACCTGTCAAACGACGCCCGTTCCGTCACAAACCACTGATCATGAGCTTCGCCGGAGCCATGCAAATACACCCGCTTCTCGCGCGCAATGCCGAGCTCGTCCGCCTTCTCTTCCGAGCAAATCAGAATTGCCGCGGCCTGATCGACATAAACGTTGGCCGTCATCAGTTTTGTGTAGGGAAATCCGATGACAGGGTTCTGTTCCGTCACGCTCGCAATCGTTGCCGCGTCGTAGGCCTTCCTGCGAGTCGCATAGGGATTGGCCGCTGCAACGCGAGCGAAAGGCTCGAACATTTCGCCCAAGGCGTCGCGCCGCTCATTAACCGTCTGTTTCTTGCTGCGTCGAAGTGATTGCTCGAACAAGGCATACATGGCAATCGCCGAACGCATGCCGTGGTCAATTTCATGACGCGCATAAAGCTCCGATGGTCCACCGAGTTCGTTGGGAAGCTCCGGCGCATCCTCGTGCCAATCCAGCGTGATGGATTCGCGGCGAGCGCCCAGTTGGGTGCGCAACGCCTCGGCACCGACGATCATCGCAACTTGGCTCTCACCGTTCGCGATTCGCTCGCAGGCGCGCGCCGTCAAGGTTTGCGGCGTATCACCTCCTTGCGGAGCATAGATCAGTTCGTTCGGCGTGGCGCCGATCCGTTTTGCAACCGACCATGGCGCATTCTCGAGACGGCCAAAGGGTGAGCGAAATGCCGGCACCGTATCCGAGAAGGATCGGATGGCGGCAAGAGAATCAATGGAGGGCAGGATTTGCGCGGCCGCTCCAGCGTCTGCCGCCGCAAGCCGCGCTGCGTCGACCATCAATGCCAACGGTGACCGTGCCTGGCCCGCGGGTGTCGTCGTGTCTGCGATCTGACTGACGCCAACGATAATAGGCATGCGACTTTTATCGATCATGGAACTTTCCAACGATCCTGGTTCTCATTGCAACTGGGCGGTCAGACCGCGAGAGAAACTCACCTTGCCGTATTGATCGGCGGAGCAATCGCCGGTCCGCTGGACACATCTTCCGGCCATACCGTGACCAGCTTTCCGTCCTGCCATTGCGTGAGAAGCGCACGGCGGCCTTTGTTGAGACTTCCTTCGAACTCGATGAAAGAACTCGAGGTCGCCACGCGCTCGCCCGGAATCTTGATCGTCGCGATAGCTGACGCGATCGCGTCCGGTTTCCGGCTCGCCGCCAGTTCCAGGACTTCCGCAATCGTGCGGACGGTCTGATAGCCCTGGGCGGCGTTAGTCGACATCGGCGACTTGTATTTCTCAAGGTATGCAGCCGACACCGTTTGAACTTTTTTCAGATCGATGGCGAAGCTCGTTGAGTTGAAAACACCATTCGCGCTCTTGCCGACTTGCGCGCCAAACTTTGGATCAGCCGTCCCGCCGCCCAACGTCACGATCATGGGATGGAAGTCGTACTGATCAAACGCACGGGAAAAACCCACGACCTCGCGAAACGCACCGTTCAGGACAACCATTTGAGCCCCAGTCGTTTTGATCTTCAAAACAGTCGGGCCAAAGTCCTGTGCACGCGCGCTGTACTCGACATCACCGACAATCTCGAAGGTCTTCTGGGCTTTCATGAGTTCCCGGAAGGCACGGCCTGCGGCCTGCCCGGTCTCGTTGTCGCCATAGACCATGGCTACGCGCTTCAATTCCGGCAGCTGCTTTTGCGCCACACCAAGCGCTGCAATCGCCGTCGACATGAAATCCTTGTCCTGAACGCCGAGCGACCACAGCCACTTGAATCCCCGGTTTGTGATTTCCTCCGATTGACCATTGATAACAATCATCGGAATGCCTTTGCGCTCCGCAGCCACCGAGAGCGGTATGGTTTCGGCCGATGTGCTCGCTCCCGCGAGTACCGAAATATTCGATTGGTCAATCAGGCGCTCGCCTTCACTCCCCGCACTCGCCGGGGTGCTGTGAGAATCGCCAAAAATCACTTCCAGTTGAGCTCCGCCCAAGCTCTTGAGACCTCCCTCGGCATTCACCCGTTCGGCGGCGAGCGTTGCGCCGTTGCGGATATCGCCGCCGGCCGTCGCGAACGGACCGGTCAATGCGACCACCACACCAACCCGCACCGGATCCGCCGCAAATGCAGTGCCCGCCATCGCGATGGAACAGAAGGCCCCAAGTACGGCCGACAGCTTTTTGCTCTTGAACATTGTGCTCTCCCTTTTTTCTTCTAAATGCCGAGGTATGCGCGCCTGATTCGATCGTCGCTCGCAATCGAGGACGCTTCGCCTTGAAGGGCTATAGATCCGTGCTCCAGCACATAGGCATAACTCGCCACCTGGAGCGCGAGACTTGTGTTTTGCTCCACGGTGAGAATGGTAATGCCACGATCCTTCAACGTTGAGAGACTGCGAAAAATGTCCTCGACGATTACCGGAGCAAGACCAAGGCTGGTCTCATCGAGCAACAGAAGCCTCGGCGCGGCCATCAAGGCCCTACCGATCGCAACCATCTGCTGTTCTCCTCCGGAGAGCGTTCCGGCCATCTGGCCGCTCCTCTCCTTCACCTTCGGAAACAGCGAGAAAACCAAATCCAGATTGTCTTTGCTGCGGCCAGCAGCCCTGTGGCTCGAAGCACCCACAAGAAGGTTTTCAAGAACCGACATGCGCGGGAACAGGCGTCGTCCTTCGGGTACATGGGCCAGCCCCGCAGCCACGATGTCTTCAGGTTTCAGTCCGTCGATCCGACCATCGGCATAGAAAATCTCTCCAGACGACGGGCGCAACAAACCCGAGATGACACGCATCAGCGTTGTCTTACCTGCTCCGTTGGCTCCTATGAGCGCAGTAATCTCACCTTCGTTGAGGTTCATGGAAAGGTTGTGCAGAACAGCACCATCACCATAGCCGGCAGAGACGTTGCGAATATCAAGCAGCATGATGGCCTTGTCCGAGGTAGGATGTGATAACCAACTCGTTTCGGCCGATCTCGGCGGGCAAGCCCTCCGCGATCCTCTCGCCATTGGCGAGAACCACGATCCGGTCTGAAATCGACATGATCGCCCGCATCACATGCTCGACGATCAGAATCGTGGCGCCCTCCTTTCGAATGCTGAGGAGAACCGGCATCATCTCATCGACCTCGGTAGGAGTCAGACCGGCCATCACCTCATCGAGCAGAAGAAGCTTGGGGCGCGGCGCAAAGGCTCGCGCAAGCTCGAGTCGCTTTTTCTCGGGAAGCGTCAGCTTCCCCGCGGGAATATCCAGACGCTCGCCGAGCCCGAGATAACCCAATGCTTCCGACGCGATCTTTCGAGAGACTGCCACGCTATGCCCGTGGGCAACGAGGCTGACCAGGACGTTGTCGAGCGTCGACAGATGCACAAACGGCTGAACAATCTGAAACGTCCGCCCTATCCCACGCCGCGCACGCAGGTGCGGCGGAAGACGGGTAATGTCGTCGCCGAGATAGGATATGTTGCCTGAGTCGGGAGTAACGAGACCGGAGATAGTTCCGAACATCGTCGTCTTTCCGGCACCGTTTGGACCGATGAGCCCCAGTATCTCACCATGCCGAACCTCGAAGCTCACATCTTTGAGCGCCTGCAGTCCGCCGAAACGGCGGGAAACATTGTCGACCTTGAGAAGCGACGTCATGGTGCGACCACCGCTTGGGGTTTCAACGCCCTTTTCCAACGCTCGCGAACGAGTTCAACAACGCCCTGCGGAGCAAATCGCATGACGAGAATGATAATCACGCCATAGATGATGAGATGAAGTCCCGATATCTTTCCACCCAGGGCACCGAGCAGCGAGTCCAGCACCGGCACGAGAATAACGGCGCCCACCAACGGCCCAAGTGAAGTTCCAACACCGCCGATGAAGGAATAGACGATGGCGTCGATTGTGAACGAGATGCCAAAAACGGAATCGGGATCGATGAACAGCACATACTGCGCATAGAAGGTCCCGGCTGCCGCCGCGATCGCCGCCGTGATCGCCGTCGTAACAACCTTCAGGCGAACAACATCAATTCCCAAAGCAGAAGCCGTTTGCTCGTTCTCACGAATGGCGGCGAGCATGTAGCCGAAGCGCATCCGGCTGATGGCCACCGACAACCCTGCAGTCAACGCAAGAAAGGCGAGCGCGATATAATAGTATGGCACCTTCCCCGCGAACTGAAATGCCATGACACCACCGGTCGTTGGCGGGATGATCAAACCATTTGCGCCTCCGATCACCGACCAGTTCAACGCGATGAACAACCCCATTTCACCGACAGCCAACGTAACGAGTGCGAAATAGACGCCGACCAGCCTGCGCTTGAAGATCACGTATCCCATGATCGCGCCGATCAGAGCCGCCAATACCATCCCCACCGGAAGGCCGAGCCACGGCGTTAACCCGTACCAGAGATACAGAACGGTCGACGTGTACGCGCCGATCCCGACGAAAAGGGACAACCCCAACATCATCTGACCGCACATTCCGCCGATCAGGTTCCAGCTGAGCGCAAGCATTCCATGAAGCGCCGTCATGATCAGAACGTGCAGCGCCTGAGCAGAGACGAAGGCCGGCACGCTCAGGAGCACGATGACCGCCACGAAGACGAAGGAAAAGCGTTTCATAGCCGCGCACTCCCGAACAAACCCTGCGGACGAAATAGCAGGATCAGCACGAAAAGCCCGAAGGTGAGAGCAAACGGCATCGATCCGCTCGTCAGCAAACCTCCTAGGGATTCAACGAGCCCGATGATAATGCCACCAATGATCGCGCCGCCGAAGTTTCCAAGACTCCCGAGAACGACAATCACGAACGCTGTCAGCGTGTAGCTGTGGCCGATCAGCGGCGAGACGTACAAGGTCGGAGCAAGCAAGACCGCGACGATACTCAACATGATGAGACCAGCACAAAACGCGACGAGATAGACACGACCGACGCGAACCCCACAGAGAGAGGCGGCGTCCTTGTCCTGCGATGTCGCGCGGATCTCTCTTCCCAGTCTGGTGTAATGCAGTATCCAGCCAAGGCTGAGGCAAAGACCGAGCGAGACAGCCGCGGTCAAGGCAACAGGGACACGCACTATGAGCGGGCCAAGTCGCGCGGTGTAACTGGCGAATTCGCTGGGAATGGTCTGCATGTCGGCGGTGAAGATCACCAGCGCGAGATTCTGAAGAATGAGACCGAACGCAAGTGTCGTCACGATCTGATTATGCTCGTTCGTCGACAGCACCGGCTCGATCAGCACGTAGTAAACCATGACCGCGAACAACAGCATCACCGGCACGACGACAACGATGGAGGCGTAGGAATCCAGCCCAAGCCAAGTCACCGACACGTACACCAGATAGAGAGCCACCATCAGAAATTCGCCGTGGCAGAACGTCACGATCCGCATCACACCAAAGATGAGCGTGAGCGTGACACCGATAGCGGCGTAGATAGCTCCCAGCAAAAGCCCATCGAACAATATCTGTAAAAAAACTGAACTCGGCATCCCATCCCCTAGCCATTGCTTGCGCAAGCTACTCACGTTTCCCTACACGGCGAGTTTCATCTCGCTACTTGTTCTTATGCTTCGCATATTTCCCAACTATGTTGTTATGTCAATATAGCGTTCATTCTTCCTAACTATGTTGACTTGTCAATAAGCATTCATTGTGCTCACCAATTTCAAGGATGACCCGGCATGCACCGTTTGCATGTGCGAAATAACCAAGATCGAACGACGGGGGCTGGCCCTTCCGGTCCACCTGACAAACCAATCGCTGGCTGATCCTCAATGGAAAGACCTGATTGCCACCTCAGGATGGAAGCATTTTCATCATCGCCCCCAATACGCCTTGCGGATGGATCGCTCTCCAGCCAATACTTCATTGAAACACTGAAGAATCGCCGCGAGAGTACGGATCCCATCGCATGCCTTCCAAGAAATCGACCCAAGCCCGGGCCGCACTTCATCTCGAGCAATACGTTCCGGGACTTCTTACCTGGCTCTCGAACAAACTTGCTGCGAGCGCATCCCAAGTCTACCGGAGCCGCTTCGGCGTCGGCGTTGTTGAGTGGCGCATACTATCTTATCTCGCCGTATATGAAGGCGGGACGGGCGCGCAAATGAGCCAGCTCATGGGGATCGACAAGGCGGCCATCAGCAGGGGCGCCGCGTTTCTCCAAACCAAGAAGATGATCAAGAGCAAGCAGGGGTTTGGGCGAAATCTTGAATTCAGCCTCATGCCCAAGGGTCGCGAACTGCACGACCGCATCATTCAGCTGGCATTGGCGCGTGAGGACGCGCTTCTTGTCGGCCTGAGCAAGAAGGACAGCGACAAGCTTATCGGCTATCTTCATATTCTTCTCAAGAACCTGCCGGCTGTCGAAGCAATCAACGCCGACGAATATTGACGAATCCTTGAATCAACCCGCAGCATCTGCGCCATATCGCCGGCACTAGCTCGGAGTTGGCGTTGATGCATCGCCTGCGTCTCCAAAAGCAGCCCACCCTCCATCAACCGACAAGACAACCCCGGTGATGTAGCCCGCCGCCTCCGAGCTCAGAAAATGGATGGCCGCAGCAATCTCCTGCGGCGTCGCCAGGCGGCCCATCGGAATCCGCCGCTCAAGTCGCGGCACGTCGATAGATCCATCGCTCTCGAGTTTCTTGACCAGCGCCGTCGCCACATACCCCGGCGCGACGGCGTTGACGCGGATTCCGCTGGACGCCCATTCGCACGCCAGCGACTTGGTCATCATCGCGATTCCGGCCTTGGCAGCTCCGTAAGCGTTTCGACGGGGAAGCCCGGTGACACCGGCGATCGAGCTGATATTGACGATCGCGCCCGATTTTTGCGGCACCATCAGCGCATAAGCCTCTCGCGAGAACAGGAACGTACCGGCGAGATGAATGCTCAGGACTCTCTCGAAGCTATCGAGAGTCTGCTCTGTGGTCGGCAGATGCGGACTGCCAATGCCGGCATTGTTGACCAGAACGTCGAGACGGCCAAATCGCGCCTTGATGAGCTGACATGCATTGCGGACATCCTGCTCCTTCGATACGTCGCAACCGACCCCGAAATGATGCGCCCCGAGCTCCGCCGCGCGTTCACCGACACTCACCGCGTTAATGTCCACTAACGCAACGCGATAGCCTTGTTGCGCGAACAGCTGGGCTGTCGCCCAGCCAATTCCATCAGCGGCTCCCGTAATCGTTACGGTCGGATTTTGATCAGCCACTGCATTCCTCCTTATCATGGCGCCTCAGCATGCAACGCTGTCGGCAGGCTAGTTCTTTATGTTGCCGTGTCAACATGGTGCATTGCGCCTTGTGTGAGGGACCGCCGTATTTGCACATTGACCTGACTATTCGCTGCGCTATGTTGCTATATCAACATAGGAAGTGCGGATTTGCGAACTCAAGTTGCGATCATTGGAGCCGGTCCTGCCGGGCTGCTGCTAGGCCAGCTCCTTCATCACCACGGCGTGGACAATATCATCCTGGAGCGCAAGGACGCGGATTACGTTCTGGCGCGCATTCGCGCCGGCGTGCTGGAACAGGGAACCGTCGACACGCTGCGAACAATAGGCGTCGCCACTCGGCTGAACACCGAAGGCCTGCCGCATGACGGGATCGAACTCGCCTTCGACGGATCGCGTCATCGGATCGATCTCGCGGCGACAACCGGAAAGCGTGTCACCGTCTACGGCCAGACCGAAGTTACGCGCGACCTCATGGAAGCGCGGGAAAAGGCGGGGCGGACTACAGTATACGACGCAGGTGACGTCACGCCACATGGGTTCGACGGAGCAAAGCCTAGCGTCAGCTTTGTGAAGGACGGTATCACGCAGGTGATCGAATGCGATTTCATCGCCGGTTGCGACGGGTTTCACGGCGTCTGCCGTCAAAGCATCTCCAAACCGGCGCTTCGTGAATTCGAGCGTGTTTATCCGTTTGGCTGGCTTGGCATTCTTTCAGACACCAGACCCGTCTCCCATGAACTGATCTATGCCGGCCACGAGCGCGGATTCGCGCTGTGCTCGATGCGCTCGATGACGCGCAGCCGGTACTACATTCAATGTCCGATTGACGATCACATCGACCAGTGGCCGGACGACCGGTTCTGGGATGAGCTAAAGCGGCGGCTGGACGATGAAGCAGTGGCCAACCTCGTCACGGGACCTTCGATCGAGAAAAGCATCGCACCGCTGCGGTCCTACGTGGCCGAACCGATGCGCCTCGGCCGGATGTTCCTTGCGGGGGATGCGGCCCATATCGTCCCTCCGACGGGCGCGAAAGGCCTAAACCTCGCGGTCAGCGACGTTTATTACCTCTCCGAAGCACTTCGCGAATTCTATGATGAAAAATCGGACGCGGGGATCGACGCCTATTCCGCAAAGGCGCTGGCGCGCGTGTGGAAGGCCGAACGGTTCTCGTGGTGGATGACGTCTGTTCTGCATCGCTTTCCTAACACCGACAGCTTTTCCGTCCGCATCCAGCAGACCGAACTCGAGTATCTGATCAGTTCGAAGGCGGCGACCGCATCGCTCTCCGAGAATTACGTCGGATTGCCATTCTAGCAGCGCTGGCGAGAGGCCCTGCCGTCAGGGCCTCCGCCTAGCGGGATGCGTTCTTTACAGCGAAAGACCGCCATCGACGCTGAGTTCGGCGCCGGTCATGTAAGCACTGTCGTCCGAAAGCAGAAACAGAACGACCTTCGCGACATCTTCAGAGGTTCCCATCCGCTTCAGTGGGATCAAGGCCGCGCGGCGTTCGAGATCCTCGCGCACCCGGCTGCTCAGCATCGTGGTGTCGATGAGGCCGGGATGGACCGAGTTCACCCGGATGCCAAGCGGGGCAAATTCAAGCGCCGCCGACTTGGTCATGCCGCGCACCGCCCATTTGGTGCCGACATAGGCAATCGCATTAGGGATGCCCTGCAGGCCGGCGGTCGATGACACATTGACGATCGCGCCTCCGCCCGAACGTTGCATTAGCGGCGCAGCGTGCTTGAGACCAAGAACAACGCCGAGCTGGTTGACCCGGAAATGGGCGTCGAGCAACGCCGTGTCGGTTTCCGGAATGGATTTCGGGCGATAGATTCCAGCATTGTTGACAAGCCCGTGCAGGCCGCCGAGCGCCTCGCAATCGGCGATGACCGCCTGCCAGTTCGCCTCGTCGGCAACATCAAGCCGCCTATAGCTCGCGCGGACGCCAAGGCTTTCGGCAAGGGCCCTGCCCTGCTCGTCCAGAATATCCCCGATGACGACGCGCCCGCCTTCCTTGACGAGTCTGCGCGCCTCCTCCGCCCCCTGACCTCCCGCGGCTCCGGTCACCAGAATGATCTTGTTTGCGAAGCGATCCATCGGACACTTTCTGCAGCCTGTCACGGGCGGCGGCTCATCCGTCGAAACACCCCCCGCCGCATTGATAGGAACCTATCCATACGGCGGGGGCAGATGGGTCCAGCTCTCGATTACAGAGCTTCCATGTTACAGCCGATCTCGTCCTTGGACCCGAACAGCCGGCCGAGCTCCGCTGCATCCGCCGCAGCCTGAGGCTTAACCTTCAACGTGTCCCACTTGTCCGACGGATTGGCCTGCGCCGTTCCGACTACAGGACGCCGGATCATCTGATGATCCCAGTCACGGAATCCGACTTCCTGATTGCCGTCCTTGAAGCGGAGACCTTCGAGCGCTTCCACGAGCTTCACGGACTCGGCGGATTTCCCGCTTTCCATCGCCGACAGAAGGAAGCGCGTCATGAACCAGCCGAACCAAACGCGATCGGTCGGCGGCTTGTCATTGGCCTTCCGGTAGGCCTCGACGAACACCTTGTCTTCCTTGGAATTGTTCGGATCGTTGAAGTACCAGGTCTTTCCGTAAATGCCTGTGAGCGCCTCGCGCGGAACGCTCCACAGGTCCGTGTCGCTCACCGCCGGGCCGGCGACGCCGACCTGCCCGGTCATGCCGAATTCCTTGAATTGCTTCAGGATCGGTCCGACATTCGCAAGCCCGCTGATGAGCAGATCAGGCTTCGCCTGCCGCACTTTCAGGATGTACGAACTGAGATCCGTCGTTTCGACCGGCACGCGGTCGGTGCCGACAATCGTTCCGCCCGCGGCCTTGATGATGTCGCTGTAGGTCGAGAGCACGTCATCGCCGAACGTGAACGAGGCGATGAGGAAATACCACTTCTTGCCGACAGCGAGCAGTTCCGGCGCCATCGCGCGGGCATAGACCGGCACCGAAGCAGGCCCGCGGAAGGTGAAGCGGTTGCACTGTTTGCCGGTGATTTCCCGAGCCGCGGCGTTCAACGAAATGAACGGCACGCGGCTGCGCTTTGCCACCGCGCCCATGGCGAGCGAGTTCGCGCTCGAGGTGCCGCCGATCACCACCGACACCTTCTGCTCCTGAATGAGCTTGGTGATGTTCTGGGTTGCGCTTTGCGGATCGGACTCGTCGAGCCAGGTCAATTCGATGTTGCGGCCCAGCGCCTTGTTGCTCGCCTCCTTGAGAGCGATCTGGACGCCCTGCGCGAGGTCAGCGCCCTGCTGCGCGAACGCGCCCTGCTTGGCGAGCACCATGCCGATGCGGATCGGCTCGTCAGCTGCTGCGGTTCGCAGATAGGGCGCCGACAGCGACAACGCGCTGCCCGAAACGATCGCGGCTCCGGATGTCGTCAGAAAACGACGCCTGGAGAATCGCGAGAGGACCGGGAGCCCGGCGTCGCTGTTACCCTTGTCAGATTTTTTCATAGTCGCTTCCTTTCCCGTTTATTCCCGTCAAATCGATTTTGTACCAGACTGAGATGTCGTAACCTGCTGTCACTCGGCGTGAGCCAGTCCGAGGTACTTCGCCTGCACCGCCGTATCTCGCGACAGCGCGTCGGCCTCGCCCTGGTAGGCGACAGCGCCGTTGACCAAGATGTAGGCACGATCGGCGATCTGAAGGATCGCAGAGGCATCGTGTTCCACGATGATCAGGCTGGCGCGGGAACGCAGTTCGAGGATCGCTGTCATGATGTCGTCGACGACGGCGGGAGCGAGGCCTTCGAACGGCTCATCCAGCAGGATGATGCGGCTCGGCACCATCAGCGCCCGCGCGATCGCCACCATTTGGCGTTCGCCGCCGGACAGGTTCTGCGCCTTGGCGTTCTGCATCACTCGCAGCTTGGGGAACAGCGCATATGCCTCGTCAAGCGAGGCGCCGCCCGGCCGCATGGCCAGAAGCAGATTCTCGGCAACCGTCAGATTCGGAAACAACCGGCGCCCCTGAGGAACCAGCGTGATGCCTAGGCGGTTGATCTCGTGCGAGGGAACGCCGCGCAGCGTCTTGCCATCCAGGCTGATATCGCCGGACTCGATCTCGCAGGCCCCCATGATGGCGCGCAACGCAGTAGTCTTGCCGACACCGTTGCGCCCCAGCAATGCAACCACCTCGCCCTCGCGAAGCTCGATGCTGAGATCACTGAGGATGCGGCTGCCTTCGTATCCGCCTGTGAGATTCGCGACACGCAGAAGCTGCTTGCCCGGCACACGCGCCGAGCGCTCGACCGTCCGTTCCGAAGCCGCGTCGCCAGCACCGCGCGATTTGCCCAGATAGGCCGCAATCACGGCGGGATCGCGCGCGATCTGGTCCGGCTTTCCGTCAGCGATCAACTTGCCCTGGTGCAGCACCGTGATCCGGTCCGAAACACTCAACACCCGATCGATGTCATGCTCGACGAGGAACACGGCGTGGCTCTTTGAAAGCCGCACGATCAGATCCGTGATGACGCGGCGATCCTGCTCCGCGAGACCGGCCAACGGCTCGTCGAACAGCAGAACCTTGGAATTGCCTGCCAGCGTGACGGCGATTTCGAGCAATCGCTGTTCACCGTGAGCAAGGTTCTCGCACAGAATCTCCGCGCGATCCTGCAGGCCGACCGCAGACAGCAGGCTCCACGTCTTGCCGTTGATGTCGCTCACCCCATAGGCGTCGCGCCACACGTCGAAGCGTTTCGGGCTGGTGGCCTGCACCGCGATGCGGGCGTTCTCGAAAGCCGACAGATGCGGAAAGACCCGCACGATCTGGAACGACCGGCCGATGCCGATCCGTGCCCGTTTATGCACCGCCATCCGGGTGATGTCCTGCCCGGCGAAGAAAATCTGCCCGCCATTTGGTGGCAGGACGCCGGTCAGCATGTTGAAGAATGTCGTTTTGCCCGCGCCGTTGGGCCCGATGAGGCTATGCAAACCTCGCGACATGATCTGCAGGTCGATCTCATGGGCCGTCACCAGCGCGCCGAAGTTGCGCGACAGCTTGCGGACTTCAAGAATCGGCTCGACCGGCGCGGCATCGTCGCCGCCCGCATCATAGGGCACGATATGCTGCGGCCGCTGCGGAATCCCGTCCCTCACCAGCGTATAACGCTGGCGCGAGAAAATCCGCTGGGCCAGCCCGTGCAATCCCTGCGGCGAGAAAAGCGCGAGCACTATCACGATCGGCGCAAACAGCAGCCACCAGTTCTCGGTGATGGCGCTCAGATAGTCCTGCAGGACAATGAAGACGATTGCTCCCCACAGCGGACCGAGAAAATGATGAACGCCGCCGAGCACATTGGCCATCAGGGCATCGCCCGCATGCTGCCAGCTCAGATTATTGGCGTAGGCTCCCTGAACCAAAAAGGCCAGCAGTCCGCCGGCCAGGCCGATGACGGAGCCGGAGATCACGAACGAGCAGAGCTTAAGCCGATAGACGTCGTATCCGAGGCTGCGCGCCCGCTCCTCGTTCTCACGAATGGCCTGGAAGGTGCGGCCGAGCGGGGAATGCCCAAGACGCCACAGCGCAAACAGCATCGCGATGGTCAGCGCCAGGCAGAACAGATGAAAGCTCTTGGCGTCCGGAAACAACACACGCGACACGTTCTGAAGACCGTTTTCGCCACCGGTGACGTCAGTCCATTTGAACGCGATCTCGAACGCAATCTGGGAACAGGCCAGCGTCAGCAGCGAAAAGTACAATCCGCGCCGCAGCAGCACCAGCGCACCCAGCGAAAGACCGAGCAACGCGGAGAACGCGACACTGATCGCCAGCGCCCCGATCTCGTTGCCGACATAGCGCTGGATCGCGATGGCCGACGCGTAGGTCGCAAGGCCAAAGAAAACAGACGCACCGAACGGGACGAGACCGGTGTAACCGAGCATCACGTTCAGTCCGACGCCATACAGAACGTAGATCACGATCTCTGTGATGATCGACAGGTGAGAGCCCAGCACGAGCGCCTGCAGCGTCAGCGCGCCGAGAACGATCGCGGCCCATAGAACCGGGTGGCTCCAGAATTTTGATTTAATCATTCGAAGCGTTCCCATGCTTCCCCAAACAGTCCGCGCGGACGCAACAGCAGCACCACCGCCATCAGCACGTACATCGCCACGCCGGAGGCTTCAGGCAGGAACTGAACACAGAGCGCCGTCACAACGCCGACGAGCAGTCCCGCCACGATCGCGCCCTTATAGGAGCCGAGGCCCCCAATGGTGACGATCACGAACGCCGGCATGCTCGCGGCCGAGGTCATTGCGGGCGAGACAGTCCAGAGCGGTCCAGCAAGCGCGCCCGCAGCGCCAGCGAGAAAACATCCCAGCGCGAATGCGCCGGTCATGACTTTCGGAAAATTGATGCCCAGCAGCGCCAGCATTTCGGGATCGCGACTGCCCGCGCGCAGAATTCGGCCGTAAGGCGTGAAGGCGAAGAACGCCCACAGCAGCACGAGAAGGAAAGCCGTGATGACGAGAAGGCCGAGGCGGTACGTCGTCAGGAGGATAGGACCGAATTCGACGAGGCCGGTCAGGAACTGCGGCGGGCTCATCGGAAGACCGGCCGATCCCCAGAACGTGCGGATCAGCGCCTCGATCAGCAGCGCGAGCGCGAACGTCACGATCAGGCTCATCAGCGGCCCTTCGCGATACAGCCGTTTGATCAGGACCAGTTCGCACACCACGCCGACCAGCGCGACCGCGATGGGCGCGAAAATCACCGCCCACCAGCCTACATGTCCGATGATCGTCACCGCGAAATACGCACCGAGCGCGAAGAACGCGCCATGTGCGAAATTCACAATGCCGAGCAAGCCAAAAATAATCGAGAGGCCGACCGCGATGAGAATGTAGAGAAATCCCAGAACGAGACCGTTCGCAAGCTGAGACAGGATTGCATCCATCATGACCGCGACACTCTTGCGAAGCGGACAACATCCATCGCAACTGCATCGCGATCGGATGACGCCGAACATGCGCCTCTCCGGACAAGCGGAGCGCCAATCGTTCGCGCAGCAGTGCACGTCGCGCACGCTACTGCAATATTCCTGCCTTCCAAATGAACGTTATGATTCATTGCTGAATGTGCATCCTCAGTTAACCGCGCCTTCTCAGCCGCGGCGACCGCTTAAGCGGGCGTCATGCTCTGCATGGAACCCACTCATCCATGGCAACAATGACAGCTCACACATCGACGACGGCACCGACATAATTGCATGGAGATGCGCAAACACCGGTCCAAGCCGCCCGCAGCAGCAAATCTCTCGTCGATCCCTCACCCATTCTTCTACGTCCGGCTTCGACTGGCTGTCTTACCCAGGACAATGTCGCATGCATGTTGATAGCGCAACATTATTTATTCGACGCAAACCTCGCACTGCATCGCAGCAAGACATGATGTTGACAACACAACATTCGTCTGTATCGATATATTCTTGATCTTTCTTGGAGAACTGCCGTGCAAACCGACATTTGCCGACGACTGGGCGCCGAAATCCCAGTATTTGCCTTTTCGCATTGCCGCGACGTCGTGGTGGAAGTTACAAAAGCTGGCGGCTTCGGCGTCCTCGGCGCTGTTACGTTCTCGCCCGAACAACTCGAGCGAGAGCTGCAATGGATCGACAACCACGTCGAGGGGCGCCCTTATGGCGTCGACGTATTGATCCCTGTGCGTTATGACCACGCCGCGGAAGGCGCGACAGCCAGCGTCCAGGATCTCATCCCAGAAGCGCAAAAAACATTTGTCGACAATTTCATGACGCACGAAGGTGTGCCGGAGCTTTCGCCGACAGAAGCTCTGCGGGCTTCGCAAGAACTCTCTGCCCGTGAACGCAACACGACTCCAGCCGGCGCCCGCAAGCTGATTGATGTCGCATTGAAGCACCCACAAGTCCGGCTCATCGTCAGCGCTTTGGGACCGCCGCCGAAGGACCTTGTGGGAGAATTTCACGCCCGCGGATTGCTGGTCGGTTCGCTGTGCGGCAAGCCTGAACATGCCATCCACCACAAGGAAGCCGGAGTCGATATAGTCATCGCTCAAGGGACCGAAGCAGGCGGCCATACGGGCACGATCTCCACGATGGTGCTGGTACCGCAGGTGGTCGATATTTGCGGTCCCGAGGTGGCGGTATTGGCAGCCGGCGGCATCAGCCGAGGGCGGCAGATTGCGGCCGCCCTTGCGCTCGGCGCGCAAGGCGTGTGGTGCGGCACGATCTGGCTCGGCACTCGCGAAAGCGAACTCACTCCGCTGGAGAAAGGCGTGCTGTTCCAGGCAAAGACCGAGGATGCCGTGCAACGTAAATGGATGACGGGGAAAACCGTCCGGATGATCAAAAGCAAGCTGTCAGAAGCTTGGGAACAGCCCGGCGCGCCCCGACACCTAATGCCTCCGCTCCAGAACACTCTCTACTACCTGGCCAAAGCGCGTATTGAGCGTGCCAAACGCGGCGACCTCCTCTCAATCCCTGCGGGGCAGGTCGTCGGCACGATGACTGAGGAGACTTCGGTTCGCAGCGTCATCGGAGATTTCCTGAATGACTACGTTGAAGCGACCGAACGCATGAAGCAGTATTTCCCGGAGGCTTAATGCCTCCGGTTGGTTCACCATGAGGCCGGCTCACGCCAATCTAAAACCCTCGTAGTCTTTCTTCGCGACATTATCGATAACCTGCTTGTAGACAGCTGCGCCGCCGAGATATGGCATGAAAACGCGCGGCTTTCCCGGAATGTTCGCTCCAACATACCACGAGTTGTTGTTCGGCATCATGGTGCGGTTCGCCACTTCATTGACGTGAGAAACCCACTTCTCTTCAGCTTCAGCAGTTGCTTCAATTGCCGAGAAGCCGCGCTTTTTCAGATGCGCAAGGCAGTCCGCGATCCAATCCACATGCTGCTCGATCGATGTCACCATGTTGGTGAAGACGGACGGACTTCCCGGCCCCGTAATCATGAAGAGGTTCGGAAATCCGGAGATCGCCATTCCGATATATGTCTTCGGGCCTTCGGCCCATCGGTCGCGTAGCTTGAGATCAGAGCGGCCGGTGATATCGATGCGGAGCAGCGCCCCCGTCATGGCATCGAAGCCGATCGCCATGATGATGACATCGAGGTCGAATGTTGCCGTCGCGGTTTTGAGGCCCGTCGGCGTAATCGCCTCCAGCGGACCGTCCTTGACGTCCACCAGCGTGACATTGCTGCGATTGAACGTCTGGAAGTAAGCCGTATCGACGCAAATGCGCTTTCCGCCAATGCCGTAATCGCTCGGCATCAAACGCTTGGCGACTGCCGGATCATCGACCACCTTGGCGATCTGGCGGCGCACGAAATCGGACGCGTGCGCATTGACCTCTTTGTCGCTGGTCATATCAGGGTAGGCGTACATGAAGCTGATGCCGCCGATCGACGTCCAACGCCGCTCGAATTCCTTCTCACGCTCCTCATAGCTCACCGAACTGCCGAGCACTGTTCCGGCATGGTTGAGCGTATTGTTGCGCGTTTCCCGCGCAGCCACGCGACGATCGCGATAGTTTTTCTTCCAGCCAAGCTCGTAGTCCTGATCCATCGGACGGTTGAGTGCGGGGATCGAATAGTTCGGCGTGCGCTGGAATACGTAGAGGTGCTCCGCCTGCTCGGCGATGTGCGGCGCCGCCTGGATTCCGGATGAGCCGGTACCGATCAATCCGACGCGCTTGCCCGTGAGATCGACACCGTCATGCGGCCAGTCCGACGTGCGATAGACCTCCCCCTTGAAACTATCCATGCCAGGGAATGTGGGAATGATCGGAATGGACAGGCAACCTGTCGCCATGACGCAAAACGGCGCCACGAAGGTATCGCCCGTCTCCGTGCGCACCTCCCACATCTTCGTCTGCTCGTCGAAGGTCGCGGCGACGACCCGCGTGTTGAGCTGAATGTCCTTGTTCAGGTCCAGCTTGTCAGCGACGAATTTGATATAGCTGAGAATTTCCGGTTGCGGCGCGTAAAGCTGCGACCAGCTCCACTCCTGCTGTATCTCATCGGAAAACGAAAACGAATACTGCATGCTCTCGACGTCGCAGCGCGCCCCCGGATAGCGGTTCCAGTACCACGTGCCGCCGATCGAATCCGCAGCCTCGAGCACCCGGACGGAGTATCCATCGCCGCGCAGCCGCTGCAGCGCGTACACGCCCGCAAAACCCGCTCCCACGACGATAACATCCAAGCTGGTTGAGACCTTCTTTTTATCGCTCATCGAGCCCTCTCGCACACGTTTGGCAATCCTGACACGGGTGTCCCCACTGAACACACGCCGCAGAGGGGTCTATACATCTCTCATGTTGAGATCACAACATAGAACTTGGTGTGATTTGAATGCATTGCACAAGCGTCGAACCTGTGTTGACATAACAACAAATAGCAATGAAATTGCGGTAGCCGTCAGCCTGGTCTCTAAGACGCTTAAGGATATCGAGATGACCATCAGGGACATCGCAGCCGTCTCAGGCATCGGAGAGACGGCTTATACACGCGGCGGCGTTCCCACTCCGACAGCACTCGACCTGCAGATGGAGGCCGCGCTGAAAGCTGTAGCGGATGCCGGAATTGAGCCCCGGGACATCGACGGGATTGTTATTCCAATGGGTATCAGCCCGGTCGTTGCGGAAGATTTCATCACCAATTTCGCACTGCCGGATCTAAAGTTTTCAGCCGTTACCCCTCTTGGGGGCGCGAGCTGCGTCGCGGCTCTTCAGACCGCCGCCATGGCGATCGCTTCGGGGGTGTGTCGGCATGTCCTGCTCCCCGTCGGTCGAACCGGCTTCTCCGGCGCCCGGATCGGAACCCGGCTTCATGCCATGCCTCAGTTCCGAACGGTGGGCGAGTTCGAGCTGCCTCAAGGCGCCGTCGCTCCCGCCACGCTCTACGCGCCAATGGCGCGGCGACATATGGAGTTATTTGGAACCACCAGCCAACAGTTCGGCGAAATTGCAGTGACCATGCGCAAGCACGCAATGTTGAATGACAATGCCATCATGCGCACGCCGATCTCGCTGGACGACCATCAATCGTGCCGGATGATTTCCGATCCGTTCCGGCTTTTGGATTGTAGCCTTGAAAGCGACGGAGGAGCCGCGATCATCGTCAGCGCGGCTGACGAAGCTCGGGACATGCCGCAGCCGCTTGTCGTCATCATGGGCGTCGCGGAAGCTCATCCGGATAGCCCCAGCACAATCACTCAGCGCCCTGATATGCTTCGCCTCGGAGTTGCCAAAGCGGCCCCGCGAGTTTTTTCGATGTGCGGGCTGACCCCAGCGGACATCGACGTCGCGCAAATCTACGATTGCTTCACCTACATCGTGCTGTGCCAGCTTGAAGATCTCGGCTTCTGCAAGAAAGGCGAAGGCGGCGCGTTCGTTGAAAACGGCAACATCGGTCTGAACGGCAAGCTTCCGGTCAACACTCACGGGGGACTGCTGTCGCAGGCACATCTCGCCGGCATGAACCATGTCGTCGAACTCGTAAAGCAACTGCGCGGGCAGGCGGGAAAGGCGCAGGTCAGGAATCCGGAGATCGGGTTGGTGACCGGGTATGGCGATCTTGGCGACGGCGCCGTCGCCATCATGAGGCGGGGATGACATGAGCGAACCTTCTTCGCGTCCCCTGCCCGATATCACGCCGCACAGCCAACCCCATTGGGAAGGCTTGACGCACGAGAGATTTCTCATTCAGCAATGCGGACAATGCGGAACGTTGCGCCACTATCCGCGTCCCGTCTGCAGCGCATGCTACGCGATGGACGTCTCCTGGCTGCAAGCTTCTGGCAAAGCGCACATCCATAGCTGGACAGTTGCCCATCACGCCTATCACCCGGCTTTCAAAGCCGAAGCGCCCTATGCTCTCGTTACAGCGGAGTTACCCGAGGGCGTCCGTATGCTGGCGCGGCTGCACAATCCCGGAAATGTCACCTTGCGGATCGGCTTGCCGCTTCGCATCGGATATGAGCGAGTAAGTGATGGCGTCGTGCTTCCCATCCTGATTCCGGAATAACGATACGCACACGCATTCACCTCAGTTCCGAGCGCATAATCGTTTCACGAAATTTTCCCGGCGACACACCGGCGCCACGTGCGAAAAACCGATTGAAATATGCGGGATCGGAGAATCCGAGAGATACGCCTATCTCCCCAACATTCATCCCGGAGTACAGCAGGCTCCGCTTGGCTTCGATCAGAATCCGGTCGTTGATCAGGGACAGCGACGATCGGCCGGTGATCATGCGGCAGGAGGCATTGAGACGGGCGGTTGTAACGCCAAGCTTTTGCGCAAAATTTTCGAGCGACAGATGATCGCGGTAGTGCATCTCGATGAGTTCGCGAAAATGGAAGACGAGATCGGAATCGCGAACGCTGGAAACGGAACCGCCGCGATCCTTTCCAACGAGGCGGTCGATGGTGACGGCGATCAATTGCAAATAGGCCTTGATGGCGGTGCGGCGCCCCGGCGCGGCCCAGACAAATTCCCGCTCCAGAGAAGCGAATACATCGACAAGATTGATGCTCGTTGCAAGCCGATCCTCGGAGAAATGGCGTGGCTTTAGAAATCCGTCGAGCAGCTTCGCATCCTCCTCCAGCGCGGACCGTAGAAACGACGACGCCACCGTGATCACGAACCCATTGGTATCGCGCTGAAACTGAAAGGCATGCACGGTGAGCGCGGGGACCACGATCAGCGCCGTCGGCGCCAATTGCCAGCTTTCGCCCTCGATCAGGAGCGTTCCGCCGCCCCGATCAAGGACAAGGATTTGATGATGATCGGGGTGAGAATGAGGCCGAATCGTCCAATCGTGACGGCTGCTTCGGACCGGAATGGCCTCGATATGGAGAAACGCGGGTTCGAGCTCCGAAGCCGTTTCTTCATAGAGAAAATAGCGAGGAATCATCGCCCATGCACCATTCAGACAGTGTCGTTCTGACGCATGGAAGAGTAAGCGCAGTTACGAAAAGTGCAATAGAAATCCGAATTCGTCCATTGGCGCTGTTTCACCTCCGGCCTAAGAATTTTCCGGCACGCAGATGCTCCCGCGATGAGATCACACTCACGCGACCGACATGCTGAAAACGGGAGGAACACCAATGCACAATGCACAGCGAGATCGCGCATGCGATGTTCTGATCATCGGCTCGGGTGCCGGCGGGCTGTCCACCGCGATCACCGCGAAAAAAAACGGACTCGACGTCATCATCATCGAGAAGGAGGAATTCTTCGGCGGGACGACAGCGTTTTCCGGTGGAGTTCTCTGGATTCCCGGCAATCCTCACGCCCGCAAGGCGGGCGTCAACGATACGCGTGAAGCCGCAATCCAATACATGCGGAACGAAACCGGGAACTTCTACAGCGAGAAAGCAATCGACGCTTTCCTCGACCAGGGCCCGCGCATGCTCGAATACTTCGAGCGCGAGACCGAGGCCAAATTCGTGTTGTCCGGCTATCCGGACTACCACCCGGATGTACCCGGCGGCGCCGCGATTGGCCGTTCGGTCACGGCCGCCGCATTCGACGCGCGCGCGCTAGGCGATGAGATCAAGCGACTACGTCCGCCGCTGACCACGATCACCTTCATCGGAATGATGTTCAACTCGTCAAACGAAGACCTCAAGCACTTCTTCCGCGCAACCCGCTCGCTTAAATCCGCAGTATACGTCGCCAAGCGTCTTGTGAATCACCTGAAGGATCTCGCGCTCTATCGCCGCGGCGTTCAGATCACGAGCGGTAACGCGCTGGTGGCGCGACTGGCCAAGACCGTTTTCGATCTAAAGATTCCCCTTCTCACGAAGACGCCCGCGCGGCGCCTGCTGAGCGAGAATGGTGCAATCCGTGGCGCGATTGTGCAAGACGGCGATGGCGAGTACCGCATCTCCGCGCGCCGCGCTGTGGTGCTGGCGTGCGGCGGCTTTCCTCACGACAAGGAACGCATCGCGCGCGCTTACCCGCATGTGGCTCGTGGCGGCCAACATCTGTCACCGACGCCTGACGGCAACACCGGCGATGGCGTGAAAATGGCGGAGAGCGTCGGCGGCACGTGCGAGATCCGCTTTCCCAATGCCGCGGCCTGGATGCCTGTCTCCAAGGTGCCGATGGGTGACGGCAAGTTCGGCTTGTTTCCCCATCTCGTCGATCGCTACAAGCCGGGCATCATCGCGGTCAATCGTCACGGCAAGCGCTTCACCAACGAAGCGAATTCCTATCACGACACCGGCGCCGCGATGATCGCCGACAGCGAGGCGGAATCGGAAACCGCCGCGTGGCTGATCTGCGACCATGCCACGATCCGGAAATACGGTCTTGGACACGCCAAGCCCGCGCCGGTTCCGACCAGCATTTATGTGCGCAATGGCTACCTTCAGTCGGCGCCGACCCTGCGCGATCTAGCCAAGGCCGCAGGGCTTGATGCCGAGGCTCTCGAACAGACCGTGCGCGAGTACAACACGGGGGCCGTCGTCGGCGAGGACCCCGCATTCGGCCGCGGAACGACTGCCTTCAACCGCTTCCTCGGTGATCCGGCACACAAGCCCAATCCGAATGTGGGACCGATCGGTAAGGCACCCTACTACGCCCTCAAGCTTTTCATGGGCGATCTCGGCACCTTCGACGGGCTGACGACCGACACCGTGGGCCGCGTTCTCGGCGAGAACGCCACGCCAATCCCCGGCCTCTACGCGGTCGGAAACGATCGCGCGAGCATCATGGGCGGCAACTATCCGGGAGCCGGCATCACGCTCGGTCCGATCATGACATTTGGCTACATCACGGGCCGGCATCTGGCCGGAATCGACGAATAGACGCCGTTCACGCGACACGGCAAACCGCCGCCTTCGAAAGCCACGACAAAAAACTCAAGACAAACACAAAAGGGAAAAACAAAATGAAGATCGATCGCCGCACGTTCATTGCGACGGGATTGGCCGCTGCCACCACGATGAGACCGAAAGCCGCCCGTGCGCAGGCCGGCAAGACGATCCGCATCGGCGTCATCACCGACATGTCGGGCGTCTATCGCGATGTCTCCGGTCCGACCACCGTCGCCTGCGCCCAGCAGGCCGTCAACGAGTTCATGGCCCAGAATCCCGACATCAAGGTCGAGGTGCTGGTCGCGGATCACCAGAACAAGGCCGACATCGGTCTCGGCATCATCCGCAAGTGGTTCGATCAAGACGGCGTCGACTTGATCGAGAACGTCGGAAACAGTTCAATCGCGCTCGGCGCGCGCTACCTCATCGAGGAAAAGAAAAAGGTCGCGCTGATCACGACCGCTGGAAGCTCGGACCTCACCGGCAAGAGCTGCAGCCCCAATCTCGTTCACTGGGCCTGGGATTCCTGGTGTCTGGCCCATTCCACCGCAACATCGCTGGTCCGGACGGGCGGCACGAAATGGTTTTTCGTCACCGCGGATTACGCGTTTGGCCACGCTGCGGAAGCCGACGCCTCCAAGTTCGTCAAAGCGGCAGGCGGAACGGTTCTCGGATCGGTTCGATATCCGTTCGGATCAACCACTGACTATTCGTCCTTCCTCCTGCAGGCGCAGGCCAGCGGCGCGAACGTCATCGCATTCGCCAATTCCGGCAGCGAGTTGATCAGTTGCCTCAAGCAGGCGCAGGAATTCGGCCTCGACCGAAGCGGTGCCCGCATGGCCGCGATGGTCGGATACATCACCGACGTGAACGCCATGGGATTACCGATCGCCAAGGGACTGTCGCTGACGGAGACCTTCTATTGGGACCTGAACGACCGGACCCGGTCCTTCATGTCGCGTGTCAAGCCACGCCTCGGCAACGGCGTTTTCCCGAACATGAGCCAGGCGGGCGACTATTCCTGCGTCACGCACTACCTCAAGGCGGTCAAGGAGCTCGGCGTCGAGCGGGCGAAAGCCTCGGGCCGCGATGTCGTCGACCTCATGAAGAAGATGCCCACCGACGACGATTGCTTCGGTGCCGGGAGAATCCGCGAAGACGGCCGCAAGATTCATCCTGCCTATCTGTTCGAGGTCAAGAAACCTGAAGAGAGCAAACACGCGGGCGACATCTACAAGCTGGTCTCCACCCTGCCGTCCGAAGAAGCTTTCCGGCCGATCGCGGAAGGCAGCTGCCCGTTTATCAAGACCTGAGCCACCACAAATTCCACAACGAACCACGGTGATATCGCATGCCCTATGATGCTCCGATCGTCGACCTGCGGGTTTACACAATCCGCCTGAGGAAGATGGCTGAGTTCATCGATGTATTCGATCGCCTCGCGATGCCGGTCCAGCTCAAATATCTGGGCCGGCCGCTGGCCATGTATACGAGCGCCGTCGGCCAACTTAACCAGATCGTCCACCTCTGGGGCTTCGACGACATGGGCGAATTCGAGCAGCGGCATGCCGCGCGCGACAAGGACCCCGCCTGGCCGGCCTATCTTCAAGCGTCCGAGCATCTCATCACGGCGCAGGAGAACAGACTGATCCGGCGGATTGAGTTGCCGTCGCTCAAGACCGCGTAGCCAAACCAACGGCGACTCATTCGCCGCGATCATCAGCATCGCGGTGACACATGCAGGACGAGGATAAAATGAGCTGGATTGATCTCGCCGGTAAGGTCGCCGTCGTAACGGGTGCGGGCGCAGGCATCGGGCGCGGCATCGCTCTTGGTCTCGCCAAGGCCGGGGCGGTGGTGACATTGCTCGATCGCGATGAATTCTCCTCGCATGCGCTCGATGACATCCGGTCGATCGGAGGGAGCGGAACATTCATTCATTGCGACGTCACCAGCGACGACAGCGTGAACGAAGCTGCAACGCAGGCCCACAAGGAGTTCGGTCCAGCCGCGATCCTCGTCAACAACGCCGGCACCATGCGCGCGGGACATCTCGACACCATGTCGCTCGACGACTGGCAGACGATCCTGTCCTTGAATCTGACCGGTTATTTTCGCTGCGCGCGCGTGTTCGGAGCGCAGATGCTGAATCAGGGACGCGGCGCCATTGTCCATGTCGCGTCCATCGCCGCGCATGCGCCTCAGAGCTTCAGCGGCGCTTACAGCACCAGCAAGGCTGCGGTGACCATGCTGTCCGAACAACTCGCCACGGAATGGGGCCCGCGCGGCGTGCGCAGCAACGTCGTCAGCCCCGGCCTCATCCGCACCCCGATGACGCAGAGCCTTTACGACACGCCCGGCGTCACGGAAGCGCGGCGCGCCCTCGTCCCACGACGCCGTATCGGAGAACCTGAAGACATCGCCAACGCGGTCGTGTTCCTGGCCAGCGACCGTGCGGACTACATCACGGGCGCCGATATCATCGTCGATGGCGGCTTTACGCGCGGCATCATGGGGACCATTCCGCGGCCCGGTTTCGAAAGCCCCCGATAACCTGCCTGGTTCTCGCCTTCGGAAGAAGGAGGCGGTTGATCATGCGGTGGGCCGTACAGGCTTATCGTGACAATGCACCTGCCCGCTTCAATTTCCAGTACCTCTACTGAAATTAGCAATGTCCAAAGTCGATGATTTTATGTCTGAACTTCATGCACACCAAACAAGCCGACGCAGAATAAGACATTCCATAACGCGTCACTCAGAGACCGGTGGACGTTAAAGAAGCCCGCAATTTGCTGGCTTTTCTTCCATATGGGAAGGATATTCTATGAAAGCCGGACTGGTTGGCTGGCGACACAGTGCTGATCGCGCCCGTCTCCGCGTGAATTCCCTGCTAACAGGGAAAAGAACAGGGTATTTTATAGATTCGGGGCACTTTTCTGCGAAGCAAGTATGAGATACGCCCATTTGGCAGGTCTTTCTCGCAGAATTCCCTACGCAAAGAACAGGGATCGAACAGGCCCGGAACAGCGAATTTTCAGAGCCGATCAGGGATTTCGAAAACGAAAATAGACCCGATCGAGCCGCACCGCGCTCGTCATTGCCGACATCTCAAAAGAGCTTGACGACAGTTCGCAATTAAAGAGCCGAATAACAATTCCTCGAGCGTGAGCATCTTGATCATTTCACCCCGACCGTTCAGTTGGCGTCACTGACGATTTGCGATACGCACTCGACGACTATATGAATGTTCTCTTCCTCGGCTACACGCGCGATCGGCTGGCTCATTCGGTCGTTGAGCACAACGAATGGTCGGTTCTTCCCGTCAAGGCCCCAACGCGAACTGTGTGCCAAATGGCTGCAGCAGCGAACATCGCCGCCACAACAGTCATGTAGACAAACACGCCTTCGATCCCGGCGACTCCCATCACAGTCGTTCCGATGATCGGGCCCAGAAACGACGCCGTACCAGTGATCAGAATAAGCTGACCACTGACGGCAACGATGCCTTCGCTCGACACCCTGTCATTGGCATGAGCGACACAGACGGGATAGATAGTAGTGATGAAGCCACCGAGTACGAAAGTGCCGATAAAAATTACCACTTGCGGCAACCGGGACCACAGCGAGCACAAACGTCATTATGCAAAGGCCGGTCGCAACCCCTGCGGCTACGAGCCGCCGATCGAAGCGATCGGAGAGCTTGCCGACCGAAATCTGAAAGGCAAGGCCGCCGAAGATGGCAGTCGCAACATAAGCCGATACCGATTCATGCGCGATGCCAGGCACCTGCTCCAGGTAATCCTGATGGATAATCTGAATGCTGGTGCGCTCGTCGAACTTGATCCTCCAGCTACTCGGAGAGCCTCGTCCCGGCAACAAGATCTTCACGATCGCCATATTTAGGGTGGCGCGTCCGACCTCGCGCATTCATACGAACACGGTCACCGGGTTTCAGCATTCGCTTCGGTTCTGACAACGCACTTAATTCAGAACTCATGCCATCCGTTTTTTTACAATTTCGCCGATTGCAGCGACCGCAGGCGTCAACGCAGTCGTTCGACGCTATTGTTCGTGCATCACGCGACCTCAATTGGTACTTCAAATTCAACGCGTCACAAGGATCGCGCGATCAGCAACTTCATGACCTCATTAGCGCCGCCGTAAATCTTTTGAATGCGCGCATCGACGAACATGCGAGAGATGGGATACTCCCTCATGTAGCCATACCCACCGTGAAGCTGAAGACATTCGTCAGCTGTCTCCACCTGTTTCTGCGAACACCACCATTTCGCCATCGATGCCGTCACCGCATCGAGATCACCAACGATCAACCGTTCAATACACCAATCGACAAACACCCGCGCGATCATGGCCTCGGTCTTACGTTCCGCCAACGTGAATGCTGTGTTCTGGAACCCGATGATCGGTTGACCAAAGGCCTTACGCTCTTTTGTATAATCGATTGTCAATTTTACGGCTCGCTCCATTGACGCGACAGCACCGACTGCAATGATAAGACGCTCCTGCGGCAATTGTTGCATCAACTGCACAAAGCCCTTTCCTTCCTCCCCGCCCAGAAGATTGTTCGACGCGGCAATCGCATCCTCGAAAAACAATTCCGATGTGTCAGAGGCATGCAAACCGATCTTGTCGAGGTTTCGACCGCGGCGGAATCCATCATTGTCCTGAGTCTCAACGACAATTAATGACAGCCCCTTGGCGCCCGCGCCGCCGGTTCGCGCGACAACAATGATCAGGTCCGCAGTCTGGCCGTTTGTAATAAACGTCTTCTGACCATTGATGACGTACGTATCGCCCTGCCGGCGTGCGGTGGTCCGTATGCTTTGCAGATCGGAGCCCGTTCCGGGTTCGGTCATGGCAATTGCGCCGATCAACTCGCCACGTGCCATACCCGGCAGCCAACGCAGTTTCTGCTCCTCCGAACCGTAGTTCAGGATGTAGTGCGCGACGATCCCGCTACTTACAGTAACGCCGCTCGCGAGCTCGGGCACCACACTTTCCAGATCTTCGAATACGGCAGCATCATAGGCAAAGGTTGCCCCCAACCCCCCGTAAGCTTCCGGCACGCTCGGCAGCAACGCACCCATTTGGCCCAGCGCCTGCCAGGCGGAACGATCGACCATTTTCTGATCACGCCATTTTTCGGCATACGGGGCCAAATCGTTCGCGAGAAATTTCCGGAACTGGTCGCGAAACGTATCTAGCTCCTCAGTCATCCACGACGAGCGATATTGCATGAGTTCCTCGCATTATAGGATAAGACGGCCATCGAAGACGTATCTCCGATGGCCGCAATCGCAAACCTGATTACAACTCAGCGCTTTCTCTTCGCATGCTCGGCATAAACGAAATTGTCGTAGCTCGCCTCACCGATCCTATTCCAAAGAAAGGCATCCTCACGAAACGCCTTCCAGTTATCATAGATTTTCTTGAATTTCTCGTTCTTGGCTGCCAGTTCGTCGTAGTAGTCGAAGGCAACGCCGTAGGCCTCGGACATCATATCCCGTGGAAACGCCCGCAGTTCGGCACCGAGACCAACGAGCCGACGAAGTGCGGCACCATTCCATGCGTCATAGCCAGCAAGAATCAGAGAGGTTGCTTCACTTGCAGCGACCTCGAATGCCGCCTTGTAGGAAGCCGGCAACTCATTCCATTTTTCGAGATTGACGAAATTACCAACCTGCACGCACCCCTCCCACCAGCCTGGATAGTAATAATACTTCGCGACCTTGTAGAGACCCAGTTGCTCGTCATCGAAGGGGCCCACATACTCCACCGCATCGATCGTGCCGCGCTCAAGCGCCGGATAAATATCACCTGCGGGGATGTTTTGCGGGACGACGCCCATCCGCTTCATGATCTCTCCCGTGAGACCTCCGATTCTCATCTTAAGGCCCTTCATGTCATGAAGGCTTTTGATCTCCTTGCGGAACCAGCCGCCCATTTGTGCTCCGGTGTGTCCCATCGGCACGTAGTTGACATTGTAAGCGCGATAAAAATCGTTACAGAGCTGCAATCCGCCGCCGCGCAGCATCCACGCGCTTTGTTGCCGCGTGTTGAGACCGAAAGGCATCGCCGTGGCGAAACCGAAGGTCGGATCCTTCCCGACGTTGAAGTAGGACGCTGTAAAACCGGTCTCGACGGTGCCGTTCTGAACTGCGTCCAGGACCTGAAAGGCCGGGACCAACTCGCCTGGCCCAAAGAGCTGGATCTGGAATTTGCCATCCGTGAGTTCCGAAACCCGCTTCGCAAAACCCACACACGCATCGTAAGAGATCGTCAGATTCTTCGGAAAACTTGAAACCCAACGCCATTTCACGTTGGGATTTGATTGAGCGATAGCCGGTGTCGCGAGCGCTCCACCGAGCCCTCCCAGGGCAACCGCTTTCGTAAATGCGCGTCGATCCATTTTCTCCTCCTTGTAATTATCTGATTTTTGTTGGCAGCTCACGGCTTTATCATTGGGTGATTTTTGGCACCTCGATCTCATCATCTGGAACTGGCGGGCTGATATCGTTCAGCTTCTGCTCGATCACGCTTTTATCGAGGCGACTTTCCTCTGTTTTCCAGTAAGTGACGCTCTGCGGAAACATGATCAAAATGCCAACGAGCAGCAGCTGCAGGCAGATCCAGGGAACTGCTCCCCAATAGATATCGGAGCTCTTCACTTCCTTTGGCGCGACGCCGCGCAGATAGAACAATGCGAATCCGAACGGCGGATGCATGAAGCTTGTCTGCATGTTCACGCAAATCAGAAGACCAAGCCAGATCAAGTCTATGCCGAGCTTGTCGGCCACCGGCGCCAGCAGCGGAATGACGATGAATGCGATCTCGAAGAAGTCGAGAAAGAACGCGAGAAAGAAAATGAATATGTTGGTGAACAACAAAAAACCAGTTTGGCCACCGGGTAGGCTTTTGAGCAGGCCCTCAATCCACGCGCCACCATCCATACCCTGAAAAACCAGACTGAAGCAGGTTGCCCCGAACAGGATATAGATCACCATCGAGGTGACGCTCGCGGTCGAACTCATTCCTTCGCGAACCAGCTTCCAGCTCAGTCGGCCATGTAGCCAGGCGAGCAACATCGCTCCGACCGCCCCCATCGCGCCTGCTTCCGTCGGCGTGGCGAGACCGAGAAAAATCGTCCCCAGCACAAGGAAAATCAGGCCTAGCGACGGCACCATTGCGAGGAGCACCCGTCGAATTAACGGCCAACCTTGCAACGTCCGCGCTTCGAGCGGCAGCGGTGGCATACGCGCGGGCTGAAGAATGGCGACGCCAGCGAGGAACGCGAGGAAAATAGCGACCTGAAGAATCGACGGTCCGATGGCTCCGAGATACATATCGCCGACGGATCGCTTGAGCTGATCGGCAAGAACAATGAGGACCAATGACGGCGGAATGACTTGCGTGATGGTGCCCGACGCGGCGATGACGCCAGTGGCCAGCCGCATATCATAACCGTATCTCAACATTACGGGCAGAGAGATCAGACCCATCGCGATAACGGATGCCGCTACGGTACCCGTGATTGCGCCAAGAATGGCCCCGACAATAACAACCGCGAAAGCCAAACCGCCGGGCCGTCCGCCGAAGAGCTGCCCCATTCCCTCAAGAAGGTCTTCAGCGAGGCCGCATCGCTCCAGAATCGCACCCATGAACGTGAAAAATGGAATCGCCAGCAGCAACTCATTGGAGATCGTTCCAAATAGCCGGAAAGGCAAAGCCTGCAGGAAATCCGGACTGAAATGTCCAGTCGCGATACCCGCAAGCCCAAACAGCAAGCCGACAGCGAAGAGCGAGAACGCCACGGGGAAGCCGATTAGCAGCACGACAATCATGCCACCGAACATCAGTGGCGGCATCAATCCATGCGATAGCATTTCAGACACTCCTCTTCGCAACTGACTTCACTGGAGTGGTCTTTCATAGTCGATCTCCGCGTCGCTCAATCCGGCGAGCGCTGAAATTCGCTTGATCAATTCGGAAATGCCCTGAGCCGTGATCAGCACAAATCCGAGCGGCAGCATGAGCTTGACGGGCCACAGAATGAGGCCGCCGGCGTTGTTGGACACCTCACCGCCCTCGAATGAACGAAGGAAGAATGGAACAGACAGCTTTGTGAGATAGCAGCCCACCGGAATCAGAAAGAATGAGAGTCCGAACACGTCGATCCATAAGCGGCCACGACGAGACGCCGACGAATAAACAAGATCCACGCGGACATGTTCGTTTTTGCAGAGCGTGTGCGCCGCTCCAAGAAGCACGACAGCTCCAAACAGATACCATTGAATTTCTAGGAACGCATTGGAGCTGTAGCTGAAAACATATCGCACGGCGGCGTTCACGGCGCTGATAAGGACGGCAGCCAAAATGAACCAGTCGGCCAGTCCACCGAACCGAGCGGAAACGAAATCGATTGCCGAGCTGATCCGAAGCAAGCCCTTCATGTATTCCCCATCAATTTTGTGAACGACGGCGCGATCTGCCCAAAATTTTAACAAGCGACGATTGCTGACGCCGCACCGCGACGAGCGGCCTTTCCGCATCGATCGCACGATCCGTTAAGCTAGTGCGTTCACTGCTCTCTCCCGTTGCTGGGGTGACTGTCGCCATCTCGATCTGTCGAGACTGTCAAAGCTGTGACAATCCTGTTTTGCTGCATTGCAAAATTGCCGGTTAAATTCCCTGACCGCCGCGAAGGCATTGCGCGATGTCCCATCCAGCGCAATAGTTTGTCAGGAAACGCAAATGGGTCGGGTCAGTGGTACAAAGCCAGATCAAGAAAATCTTACTCAGACACAGCTGGTTCAGCGAGTTGCCGGAATCGCTCATGGAGTTGATTATCGACAAATCTGCTCAGCGCGACGTCGCAAGCGGATCGCTGATTTATGCCACGGGTGATCTTTCGAACGGACAGTTCGCCGTACTTTCCGGAGAAGTGCGACTGGTCGCCAACACCAATGACGGCAAGCACATCCTTTATCGGGTGCTGAAGCCAGGATCGTGGTTTGGCCACCTTTCGGTTCTCGATCAACAACCTCGATTTCAGGACGCCGTTGCTACCGCCCCCACGCGTTTGCTTCATCTGTCCACATCAACCTTTAACGCGATCATCGAGCAGGAACCGCGCTACGTGCTACAATTCTCGCAACTCCTTTGCCAAGATATCCGGGAGGCAATGAGCATGCTGGCCGAAATGAAGGCGATGCCGTTGCCAAATCGCGTGGCGCAGGTCCTGCTTCAGACATCAGACGTTCCCTCCCCATCATCCGCCGACTGCCGTATGACTCAGGAGGCACTGGCCGCCATGATCGGAACTTCGCGGCAGACGGTTAACCGCGTGCTGCGCAAGTTCGAGGAAAAGAAGATGATCCGCATCGAATATGGGCGCGTCGTCGTATGCAATCCCTCGATGCTTTTGGTCGCAGCCGGGCATGATCCCACCGGAATGAGACCTAAACGGCAGGTTCAGATGTCCGTCGCGGGCGGGACATCGAATACAATGGAGCCGATCGTGCGACGCCCCTCCAGATCGCGGTGTGCCGTCGCCGCTTCCCGGAGATCGTAAGTCTTATTGACGGCGACTCGAAGCATTCCGCTGCGCAGGGCTTGAAACAGTTCGTCCGCGCTCTGCTGAAGCCGGCCGGCGCCGCGCATGAAATCCGGCAGCATTGGGCGCGTTAGCACCAACGATCCCTTTCGCCCAAGCAGATTGATCTCGAGCGGATCAATCGGGCCCGACGATTGCCCGAACACGACCATCAAGCCCATCGGCATCAGACAGTCCAGAGACCGCAAGAACGTGTCACGCCCGATCGAATCATAAACCACCTTTAGTTTCGTGCCGCCGGTGATCTCGGCGACCCTCGCGACGAAATCCTCCCGGCCATGCACGATCGGATACATACATCCGTTTGAGGCTGCGATCTTCGCCTTTTCATCCGAGGAGACTGTCCCGATAACCTGCGCACCAAGCGCGCTGGCCCATTGGCACACCAATGTTCCAACGCCGCCCGCGGCCGCATGAACAAGAATGAAATCTCCGCTTTTTACCGGGTACACATCCTTAATCAAAAAACGTGCCGTCAGACCCTGCAACAGCACCGCAGCTGCGGTACGGTCGTCGACGTCATCGGGCAACCTGATCAAATTCTCCGCCGCGATGATCCGAGCCTGAGCGTAGGCCCCGGTGCTCCCTGCATAGACGACACGCTCGCCTTTGCGGAACGTGGTCACTCCCTCACCCAGTTCATCGACGACACCAGCCGCTTCCGCACCTGGGACGAACGGCAGAGGTACCGGGTAAAGACCACTGCGGAAATAAGTGTCGAGAAAGTTCAGCCCCACAGCCGTGTGTCGCACGCGGACCTCGCCGGGCCCCGGCGAGGGCACATCAACCTTCTCCCAAATCATCACCTCCGGGCCGCCGGTGCGGTGAACCCTGATCGCTGATAGCTCCATGTCAGCCCGTGCTCTCGATCATTACAGCGTGTTCATGCAGTAACCACCATCGATCAAAATATTCTGACCGGTGATGTAGGCAGCCGACCCACTGCACAAAAAAGCACAGGTATCGCCGAACTCTCCGGGATCGCCAAACCGCCCGGCTGGTATTGTATTGATGATGCTCTCGGCGTCCGCTGCAAGCGAACGCGCCCGAGCCGTCGCAAACGAGCCGGGCAGCAGATTGTTGATGGTGATATTATGCGCCGCCACCTGACGGGATACACCAGCGACAAATCCGGTGAGTCCGAGACGGACAGCATTAGACAGGTCGAGGTTGATGAATGGACGCACCGATGTCATCGACGTCACGTTGACGATTCGCCCGAAGCTGCGCGCGATCATCCCGTCGACATAGTGCGTGATGAGCGCGACCGCTGAAAGCATATTGGCATCGAGAGCTCGCGACCAATCCTCCGGCGTCAGATCGCGGAAATCCTTTTTGGGCGGTCCGCCCGCATTGGTCACGAGAATATCCGGATCGGGACAAACGGCGATGAGGGCATTGCGGCCTGTTGGCGTCGAGACGTCCGCCGCCACGGTGAGTACCGTCGCACCGGTCTCCTCGCGCACCCGGCCTGCCGCCGCCTCAAGCACGTTGGGCCTGCGGCCGTTCATCACAACCTTGCAGCCGGCTTTGGCGAGCGAATAAGCAGACGCAAAACCCAACCCGTCACTGCTCGCACAAACTATCGCGGTCCGACCCGCAATTCTGAGATCCATTGCCTTCTCTCCCTTCAGACACCGATCCAGCCGGCATCATCCATTTTCGATATCACGCAGGGCAGCGCATCGGCATTCGCGATGCAGCAATGTCCTCCGCCTGAACGATCAGGCCGCCACCTGCCCTGCTAAGGCTGACTTGAAAGCCGTCAGCAATTCGTCATGCGCTTTCGCCGCAATCGCCATCTTGGCTTCCTTGATATGTCCATAGCCCCGGATCTGCTCCGGCAACTCTGCGATCTGGACCGCCAGCGCGTGATTGTGAGGTCCAAGCGTCGATAACACTTCACCGATGATCTTTTCGTACTGCGCGATAAGCGCTCGCTCTGCCCGGCGCTCTGCCGTATATCCGAAGAGATCGAAGGCCGTACCACGCAACCCGCGCGCGGCTGCCAGAATTCGAAACGCAGACCATATCCATGAACCATAGACCCGCTTCCTGAGACGCCCGTTACCGTCGCGGCCTGTAAACAGCGGCGGCGCGAGATGGAAGCTCAGCTTGAAGTCGCCTTCAAACTGTTCGTTGAGCTTTTCGTTGAAGCGGCCATCTGTATAAAGGCGCGCCACCTCGTATTCATCCTTGTACGCCATGAGCTTGTAAAAATAGCGCGCTACCGACTCGGTGAACTTTCCGCTTCCACCCAT
Source organism: Afipia sp. GW821-FHT04G03 (assembly GCF_059419985.1). NCBI lineage: Bacteria > Pseudomonadati > Pseudomonadota > Alphaproteobacteria > Hyphomicrobiales > Nitrobacteraceae > Afipia > Afipia sp. GW821-FHT04G03. The sequence continues at coordinate 916,073 of NZ_JBWKSV010000001.1, forward strand.
GGCACTCTCCGCCACACGGGCGCGATCGACAAGGGAACGATATCGCCGGGCATAGGCTGCGTTCTGATAGGCCGTCAGCCGCCCTTCCCGCTCGCCTATCAACCAATCGACGTCGCGCTTTTCCCGCGATTCGAGAAGCTTGGGTTCAACCATCTTCCTAAGCGCTTCAGGATCGTGCGCCGCGAAGCGGCCCCAGGCAAATGCCTTGCGGTTAGCCGCCACCGATACGTTATTGAGTACGATAGCCCGGTCCAGCGCCTCGAAACCGATCGGGATAAAACCCTTCTGAAATGCATAGCCCAACATGATCAGATTGCTGGCGATACTGTCCCCCAGCAGGCGGGTCGCCAGGCGGGTCGCGTCCACCAGATCGATCCGATCCTCGCCGACAGCATCGGCAAGCGCCTTGCGCATGTCCTCCGCAGGAAACTTCAGCTCCTGATCGGTGACGAACTGGGCGGTCGGCTGTTCGTGCGTATTGACGACAGCCCGGGTAACTTCACGTTCCGCCCGCTCAAGAACGCTGGCGCTGGCAGCGACGACCAGATCGCATCCGAGCAGCAGGTGTGCCGCACCGGCCCCCACACGCACAGCCTTCAGATCATCCGGCGTGGGTGCAATGCGAATGTGGCTCGTGACCGCACCGTTTTTCTGCGCCATGCCCGTGAAGTCGAGAACCGATATGCCCTTGCCTTCGAGGTGCCCCGCCATGCCAAGGAGCGCTCCGACCGTCAGAACACCGGTTCCGCCAATCCCCGCGACAAGGATGTTGTAGGTTTCGTGAAGCGGCGTAGCGTCAGGCGATGGTAGTGCATTCAAAGGGTCGGACGTTGCCGTCGTTTCCGTCGAGACCTTGGCCTTGCGGATGCTGCCGCCATGCACGGTGACAAAACTTGGGCAGAATCCGTTCACGCATGAAAAATCTTTATTGCACGAAGACTGATCAATCTGACGCTTGCGTCCCAACTCGGTGCCCAGAGGTTTGACCGAGATACAGTTCGACTGCGTCGAACAGTCTCCACACCCTTCACAGACCTCCTCATTGATGAAGACGCGCTTCGGCGGATCTGGATATTCGCCACGCTTGCGGCGTCGGCGTTTCTCCGCCGCGCATGTCTGATCGTAAATGATCACGGTGAGGCCGGACATATCACGCATCCGGCGCTGGATCGCGTCGAGCTCGTTGCGATGGTGGACCAGCGTCCCTGGCGGGAAGATATCAATGCTCGGATACTTATCCGGTTCGTCACTGACGACTGCGATGAGTTTTGCGCCCTCCGCCGCGACCTGATGCGCGATCTGCGGGACCGATAATCCGCCCTCTGCCGGCTGACCACCTGTCATCGCCACCGCATCGTTGTACAGAATCTTGTAGGTGATGTTGACGCCGGCAGCGGCCGCCGCGCGTAGCGCGATCGATCCGCTGTGAGCATAAGTCCCGTCGCCGAGATTCTGGAAGACATGCTTGTCGCGCGAAAAGGCAGCTTGCCCAATCCAGCTTGTCCCCTCGCCCCCCATCTGCGTGACGGTTTCCGTGCGGCGATGAGGCATGAAAATCGCCATGCCATGACATCCGATGCCGGCGAGTGCGCGACTTCCCTCCGGAACAACAGTCGAGGTGTTGTGCGGGCAGCCGGAGCAGAAGAACGGCGCACGCTCCAATTTGGCACTGTTGCGCACCTGCTCGAAAGATTCCAGCCGTGCAATTCGTTGCCGCACATTCGGATTCGACGCGCCAAATCGCTCAAGCCGCGAGACGATGGCTTTGGCGACCATTGTCGGCGTGATCTCACCTTCGCTGCCGAGCAGTACTGCTCCAGCCTCGTCACGCTTGCCGACAACGGCAGGCCGGCGATCCGCGGGCATATTGTAGAGAATCTCCACGAGCTGGCGCTCGATAAAGCCGCGCTTCTCCTCGACAACGAGGACATCCTGCAAGCCTTCCGCGAAACGGCGGGCCCCCTGCCGCTCGAGCGGCCAGGTCAGGCCGACCTTGTAAATGCGGATGCCGAGCGCCGCGATCGCCTCGGCAGACAGTCCGAGATCGTCAAAGGCCTGTCGCACATCGAGATAGGCCTTGCCGGTAGTGATGATGCCAAATCGCGGATTTCTGGGCTCCACGACGATCTTGTCTATCGCGTTGGCGCGCACGAAGGCAGCGACCGCATCCATCTTCGGCCCATGTAGCCGGCGCTCCGCCTCCAACGGCGGATCGGGCCAGCGAATATTCAGGCCCCCGGGAGGGAGCTCGAAGTCGGTAGGCGTCACGATATTCAGCCGTGCGCCGTCAATCTCGATCGAGGCTGCGCTCTCCACGGTTTCAGCTATCGCCTTGAAGCCAACCCAGCAACCGGAGAAACGCGAGAGCGCGATACCCAACAGACCGAAATCCAAATATTCCTGTACGCTCGCCGGATTGAGGATTGGAAGCAGCGCGGCCTCAAACAGCTGCTCGCTCTGATGCGGCAGTGTCGATGACTGGCAGCCGTGATCGTCACCGGCGATCGCCAGCACTCCGCCATGCCGGGAGGTACCGGCCATGTTCGCATGTTTGAACACATCCATCGTACGATCGACGCCGGGTCCCTTGCCGTACCACATGCCGAACACGCCCTGCACCCTGGCGGGCTGAAGTGCGACCTGCTGGCTTCCCCAGACGGCAGTAGCAGCGAGGTCCTCATTGAGGCCAGGCTGGAAGATCACCTGATGACGCTTCAGCAAGGCCTGCGTGCGCCACAACTCGCTATCCAGCCCGCCAAGCGGCGACCCCCGGTAGCCGGAGATAAAACCGCCTGTATTGATGCCGGCCGCAAGGTCGCGCTGCTGTTGCATCATTGGCAGCCGCACAAGCGCCTGAATGCCAGAAATGTAGATGCGGCCGGACTGCCGTTCGTATTTGTCTGCGAGCGTGACGTCGTGAATGGTCATGAGCGGACAATCTTGCTGTTGATTCGAGACGGAAACAGAGAGGTGGACGAAGCTTGATCAGGCACTGCCGAACACCAGAGAGAGGCGCGATTTTCTCCAAGATACGCCGATACATTGGCCGCCTCTCGCGGCCCGCACTGTCAAAGGGACGACAATTCGCCGAAACGGGATTTCCCGGATTGTCGCAATCTTGACGGTTCGAGCCGTCCGGTCGTCTCTATGATTAAAGACAAAGCGGAAAATGGGAGGTGCGGATGGAACATCGGACCGCAAACGTGCAGCATACGTCTTGCGAAAAAGCGCGATCCAATCTCGCCTGCGACTGTGCCTGGCGATGGTGAGCATGACCGCGCTCATTGATGGCCTCATCGCTGCCCGCAACAGCGGTCAGCCGTTCGCGAATCCCACCAGGATCCGTCCTGCGTCGCTGGCTGATGGATATACCGCCCAGGAGACACACGTCGCGCAGCTGCTGAAGCAACTGGGCGGTACTCAGATCGGCTACAAGCTCGGAGCGACAAACCACGCCACAATGAAGGCTATGGGCTTCGATGCGCCCTATACCGGGCCGATCCTGTCAGCCTGGACTCATAACAGCCCGGCTTCGCTTCAGCGCAGCAACTTCTTCGTTTGCGTGATCGAGGCGGAAGTCGGATTTCGCCTCGGCCGCGACTTGCCATCAGCCACCAGCACGCGACAGGACGTGATCGAAGCTATTGCGGAGATTTTTCCAACCCTCGAAATCGCCGACAGCCGATTGCAGGACTGGAAAAATCCGGGTGCGCCGACAATTCTCGCCGATCTCGGGAATGCCGGAGCGTTCGTGATCGGTCCACCCTTGCAAAATTGGCGCGACATCGATCTAGACACTCTCGCCGTCGAGCTTTCGGCCGACGGCGAAACGGTCGCCCGCGGAACAGGCGCCATGGTGCTGGATAATCCGCTCGGTCGCCTGGTCCAGTTTACTGGCGAACGGGCCGCGCTCGGACGTCCGCTGAAAGCCGGTGAAATCGTCAGCACCGGCACATGCACACCACCCTATCCGGCAAAGGCGGGGCAGAATTTGACAGGCCACTTCGGCCCACTCGGGACGATCAACCTAAAATTGCTCTGAAAAGGTAGTCAGTCGCCATCGGTTAGGTATCCGGATTGAAGGAAAGCGATAGTGACCAAGCGCATCGCAGTGTGCTCCCCCATTGTCCAGACTGAAATGCTGGACGCGCTTCGATTAGTTCCGGGGCTGGAGTGCTTCTCCTGCACACCGCCCGAACTTCAGGATCACGCCAGCCAGGTGGATGCACTCGTGCTCGCGGCCTTCCACTACACCCCCGCGCTCGCGGCTAGCCTTGCGGCACCATCCAGCCGCTGCCGGTGGATCCAGTTACTCACCGCCGGTTATGAAACGATAGAAGAGATCGGGATCGCCGACAGCATTCAGATCAGTAACGCCGGAGATGTCTGGTCGCCATGCGTCGCCGAACACGCCATGGCGCTGCTGCTCGGATTGGCGCGCCGGTTTCGGCCCATTGAAGCCGCACAGCGTGCAGCACAATGGGACAACAGGATCCGCAACGACATGCTCACCCTCTATGGCAGCCGGTTGCTGATTGTGGGTATGGGTCATATCGGACGCGAGGTTGCAAAGCGCGCGCGGGCGTTTGGCATGATCGTAAGCGGAGTATCGAGATCCGGACGCGCGGACGATCAAGCCGATGTCATGTACGCCGTAAACCAGCTCACCGACGCAATACGCGCTGCCGATGCGATCGTGCTCGCTGTCCCCTCCTCTGCGGCGACGCATCATCTCTTGGGCCGCGAAGAACTCGCCGCGTGTAGCCCGCAAACGCTCATCGTCAACGTTGCACGCGGTAATGTCATCGATCCCGACGCCCTTGCCGACGCTTTGGAGCACCGTCGAATCGGCGGCGCAGCGCTCGATGTCACCGATCCTGAACCGCTGCCATCCGACAGCCCGTTGTGGCGGCAACCCAATGTCATCATCTCACCGCATCTCGGCGGCGCAGCGCCCGCCGGTTACTATCGGCGGCTTGTCGATCATGTGGCAAGGAACGCCGCCGCTTTCGCCGTTGGCGTGCCGCTCCAGACCATAGCGGTTACTCGGAAACGATCCGCAGAATGGGCCTGAGCAGGGATATTCGACAAGCTCAAACGGGTCGCGATCCGCTAACTGCGGAAAATCGTCAAAAACAGGGAATTCCTCGGTGCCATCTCAACCGCTCGCAAATTGCATCAATATCGATGACCTGAGGCATCGAGCACGCCGCAAATTGCCTTGGCTGATCTTTGACTATCTCGAAGGCGGCGCCGATGACGAAATTTCCATTCGGCGGAACTGCGAGGTCTTCGCCCGCTACGAGTTTCTTCCTGAGGTGCTAACGGACGTCTCGACGATCCGCACCGCCACACGGCTGTTCGGACGCGACATCGCTTTTCCTCTGATGCTCAGCCCCACAGGATTGTCGCGCCTGTTTCATTTCACCGGAGAAGCAGCCGTCGCATCTGTCGCTGGACGCGCAGGTTTGCCCTACGCGCTATCGACGATGGGGACGACAACGATCGAGACCATCGCGACAGCGACGAGCGCCCCGAAGTTGTTCCAGATCTATATTCTCAAGGATCGCGGCATCACCTCCGACTTCATCCGGCGCGCCCAGGAAGCCGGCTACGACGGCCTGATCCTGACAGTCGACACCATGGTGACGGGAAATCGCGAAAGGGACCGCAGGCACGGATTAAGTCTGCCGCCCAAGATCAACCTGTGCAACTTCGCGAGTTTTGCGTTGCGACCGCGATGGTCGCTGCGAGCACTGGCAAAAAATCCGCTGGATCTGGTCAATCTCAAGGCGAGCATGACCGGCACGCTTCCGACGCGATACTCGCTGTTCGAGTTTGGCGCCGAGCAAGTCGATCGTTCCCTCACGTGGAAGGACGTCGAATGGATGGCTGCCGAGTGGGGAGGCCCGCTCGCGATCAAGGGGCTCATGACCGCAGATGACGCCAGGCGCGCGTCCGATTCTGGTGCCAGTGCCGTCATCATCTCCAATCACGGCGGACGGCAACTCGACGGCACGGTTGCACCCATCGACCAGATCGCGCCGATCGCGGACGCTGTTGGGGGAAAGGTGGAAATCATCCTCGACGGCGGCGTGCGGCGGGGATCAGACATAGTGAAAGCGATCGCACTCGGTGCCAATGCCTGCTCGGTTGGACGCCCTTACCTCTACGGGCTGGCGTCCGCCGGTGAGGCTGGCGTGGCAAAGGCCCTGTCGATCCTCCAAGAGGAATTCATTCGCACGCTCGCCCTGCTCGGCGTCAGCGACGTCGCAAAACTCAGCCACAACCATGTTCGGCGCCTCGCGTGATCGAGAAGGTCCATAAACGACGCTGGACACCGGGCCCGCCGCACTATGGGAACGCCCCTCACACGAAAGGCTCAATTCATGACGAAACCCGAACCCACGATTCCGTCCCTGGCGACACATGATCTTGTGCGCACGACACTCCTTGAGAGGTATGGCCCGCGCGCAACGACCAACCCAACAGTGCGTCGGCAACATGCCAACAGCCTCGCGCTCGGCCGGTGCGAGCCGGCGGATGTCGTTGTATTTCCGACGACTGAAGCCGAGATAGCCGATATCGTCAGGCTGTGCGCGGATCAGCAAGTGCCGATCATTCCATTCGGGGCCGGCACCTCTTTCGAAGGCCAGACCAACGCGCCTTACGGCGGCGTCTGCATCGACACGAGCCAGATGAACACAATCAAATCCATCCATGCCGAAGACCAGGACTGCGTGGTTGAGCCAGGAGTTACCCGGAAGCAACTCAATGCATACCTGCGCGACACAGGTCTTTTCTTTCCGATCGATCCGGGAGCCGATGCCTCGATTGGCGGAATGGTGGCAACGCGCGCCTCGGGCACCAACGCGGTTCGCTACGGCACGATGAAGGACAACGTACTCTCGCTGCGAATCGTTCTGCCCGATGGAAGCGTAATCCGCTCCTCCTCACGCGCGCGCAAGTCCAGCGCAGGATATGATTTAACGCGCCTGTTCGTCGGCTCCGAAGGCACGCTCGGCATCATCTCCGAGGTAACCCTCAAACTTCAGGCCATACCCGTTGCAATCTCCGCCGGCATCTGCTCGTTTCCCACCATCCGCTACGCCTGCGACGCCGCGATCGCCGCATTGCAGTCCGGCCTGACGGTCGGCCGCATAGAACTTCTCGATGAAGCGCTGGTTCTCGCCTGCAATGCCTACTCGAAACTAGACCTCCCGCCGCACCCCCTGCTCCTGTTCGAATTCAGCGGGTCAGAAACAATGGTGACTGAGCAGGCGGCAGCCTTCGGTGCGGTCGCGGCCGAGTTTCAAGGGACGGGTATTAAATGGACGACTCGCAGCGAGGAACGTGCCCGCCTTTGGCAAGCGCGCCACGACGCCTTCCACGCCGCGCAAGCGCTGAGGCCCGGCGCAACGACTATCACGACCGATGTCTGCGTTCCCCTATCCCGACTGGCTGATTGCGTCGAACAGACGATCATGGAGCTTCGCACCGCTGCATTTACGGCGGTGGTCGGCGGCCACGTCGGCGATGGCAACTTCCACGTCACGCTGCTGGTCGATCCCTGCAACGCAGCGGAGATCGACGCGGTTCACGCGTTCTCGGATGCGCTCGTTAAACGTGCCATCGACATGGACGGCACCTGCACCGGAGAGCACGGTGTCGGACAGAATAAGACCCACTACCTCGAAAGTGAATTCGGCAGCTCAGGTCTTTCGGTGATGCAGGCCATCAAATCTGCCATCGACCCTTTCGCAATTATGAATCCAGGAAAAATATTTCCAGACTGACGCTCTATGTGTACTGAAACCTTATCCCGCGTCCTGGAGCCAGCGTGTCTGATGAGACTAGGCTCAAGACCCATCAAATATGTTGCGCGGAGATATGCGGATTGTTTCAATGGCGATGTCGGGAGGCGCGTTCGCACATGATCGGCAGGCTCAAGGACCGGCGACGCATCCACACCCGCTACGACCGATGCGCCCACACCTTCATGTCAGCCATCTGCATCGCAACAGTCGTCATCTTCTGGATGTAATCGATGAGTTCTGAGCCTAGGCTATTCTTCGATCCGACGCGCGTGGGCTCCAATCGCTATCGCTGCGATCAGCAAGGTCCTGGTGGCGCCCTCGCATCGATCATCTCCACAAGCTACATCGGCTTTGCCTCGTTAGAGGATCGCGGCACACAATACGCATTCTTCGTTTGCGAACTGGTGCAGCGCGTTCAACTGGCGCGCCCTCTGTGACAATCTCCACCGGCCTCTCATAGCCCTCCTATATTTTCCAACATGGGCTTGTTCTGCTCGCACTCATTGCGCTCGTGACCGTGTTGGGCATCACAGGCGTCCCTGCTTTCGGCTCTGTCTTCGTCAAGTTGGCGATCATCGCGCTGTATTGCGCCGTGTTATGGCAATACGCGCGACTCAATCTGCCGCGCGACCTGACACTGCCGCCATTGGACTGAATCGATGACGACTCCCCGTGTGATCTTCGGCAGCAAACGCATCTTCACACCAGCCGCTACGATCCTGATTGGAGCGACCATCATGGCCTTCATCACCACGATCGTCCGCTCATCGACGATAGCGCGCGGCGTGCCGCCGCAATTGGGAATTCTTAGGCGATTACAGCGATTTACCGCCCTTAGACAAGGCTCATAAAAGGCTCGGCATATCGCTATGCCGGGCCAAGTGACGACCAACAAGTGGTCGTATCCATCGGGAGGAACCGCCGGAAACTACAGCGATCGCTTGAAGAAATGAGCGATTTCGCCGATGACGCCGCGTCGGAAGGTCAGCACGCAGATCACGAAGATCGCGCCCTGGATCACGGTGACCCACTGCCCGAAGCCCGCCAGATACTGCTGCATGGCGATGATCACAAAGGCCCCGACCACGGGACCGAAGACGGTGCCGAGCCCGCCGACCAGCGTCATCAGCACGACTTCGCCGGACATGGTCCAATGCACGTCGGTCAGCGAGGCGTTCTGCGCCACGAACACCTTCACCGCACCGGCAAGACCCGCCAGGCTGCCCGACAGAACGTAGGCCAGGAACTTGTACTGGTCGGTCTTGTAGCCGAGCGAGATGGCGCGCTGCTCGTTCTCGCGGATCGATTTGAGGACTTCGCCGAACGGCGAGTTGATGGCCCGGTAGATCAGCAGGAAGCCGAGCAGGAAGATCGTCAGGACCACGTAATAGAGCGTCGTCGCCTTCGACAGGTCGAAGATGCCGAACATCATGCCCTGCGGAATGCCCTGGATGCCGTCTTCACCGTGGGTGAAGGGCGTCTGAAGGTAGATGAAGAACAGCAACTGCGACAACGCCAGCGTGATCATCGCAAAATAGATGCCCTGCCGGCGGATGGCGATCAGTCCGGTGATGACGCTCAGCGCGCATGAAGCAACGACACCCAGAATGATACCGATCTCGGGCGACACGCCCCAGACCTTCAGCGCATGCGCGGTCACATAGCCCGCCGTGCCGAGGAACATGGCGTGACCGAACGACAGCAGACCGCTGTAACCGATCAGAAGATTGAAAGCGCAGGCGAACAGCGCAAAGCACAATGCCTGCATCACGAAGTAAGGATAGATGCCCGTCAGCGGCACAATGGCCAGCAACCCCGCCATGATGACGAAGGCGATCATCTCGTCGGCGGTGCGGCCCTTCACGGGAACGGCGTTGTCGGTGATTGTTGCCATGTTAGTTTGCCCGTCCCGTCAGTCCCGTTGGCTTCACAAGCAGCACCAGCACCATCAGCACGAAGACCACGGTGTTGGATGCCTCGGGATAGAAATACTTGGTCAGACCCTCGATCACCCCGAGCGTGAAGCCGGTGATGATCGAGCCCATGATCGATCCCATGCCGCCGATCACGACGACCGCGAACACGACGATGATGAGATCCGCGCCCATCAGCGGGCGCACCTGGTTGATCGGCGCGGACAGCACACCAGCCAGCGCCGCAAGGCCGACGCCGAGGCCGTAGGTCAGCGTGATCATGCGCGGCACGTTGATGCCGAAGGCGCGCACCAGCGTCGGATTTTCCGTCGCGGCGCGCAGATATGCGCCAAGCCGCGTCCGCTCGATCATGTACCAGGTCGCGATGCAGACGATCAGCGAGAAGATCACGACCCAGCCGCGATAGATCGGCAGGTACATGAAGCCGAGATTGACGCCGCCCTTAAGAAGATCGGGAATGGCATAGGGCAACCCGGACGATCCGAAATAGTTCTGGAACACGCCCTGAATGATCAGCGCCATGCCGAACGTCAGCAGCAAACCGTACAGATGATCGAGGCCTGTCAGCCATTGCAGCATCGTGCGCTCGAGAATGATGCCGAAGCCGCCGACAATGATCGGCGCCAGGATCAGCGCCCACCAGTAGTTGATGCCCGCAAGGTTCAACAGGAAGTACGCAACGAACGCGCCCATCATGTAGAGCGCGCCGTGCGCGAAGTTGATGATGTTGAGCATGCCGAAGATCACGGCCAACCCAAGGCTGAGCAGCGCGTAGAACGAGCCGTTGATCAATCCGACCAGAAGCTGGGCAAAGAGAGCTTGATACACTTGAATTTATCCGATCAGTGGCTTGGGCCGGACGGGCTTTTCACAAATGACAAGGCCATCTCTCACACACCGAGATAGGTGTGCAACTTCTCCATGTTGGCCTGGAGTTCCGAGTTTGCGAACGTGTCGATGATCTTGCCGTGCTCGACGATGTAGAAGCGATCGGCAACGGTCGCGGCGAAACGGAAGTTCTGCTCGACCAGCAGAATCGTGAAGCCTTCCGCTTTCAGCCGCGCGATCATCTTGCCGATCTGCTGAATGATGACCGGGGCAAGACCTTCGGTCGGCTCGTCCAGCATCAGGAACCGCGCGCCGGTGCGCAGGATGCGTGCGATGGCCAGCATCTGCTGTTCGCCGCCGGACAATTTCGTGCCCTGGCTGCCGAGGCGTTCCTTGAGATTCGGGAACAAATCGAAGATCTGGTCGAGCGACATGCCGCCGCCGCGAATGATCGGCGGCAGCAACAGGTTTTCCTTGACGTCGAGGCTGGCGAAAATGCCCCGCTCTTCCGGACAAAACGCCACGCCGAGGCGCGCGATCCTGTCCGACGACATGCGGATGATTTCCTGGCCCTCGAACGACACCGAGCCGGTGCGCTTGCCGATAATTCCCATCACCGACTTGAGCGTCGAGGTCTTGCCGGCGCCGTTGCGGCCGAGCAACGTGACGACCTCACCCGGGCGCACGTCGAAATCGATGCCGTGAAGGATGTGGGATTCGCCGTACCACGCTTCCAGATTCTTGACAGCGAGAACCGGAGAGCCTGCGACGCTGTTCATGGCGGGATTATTCATGGTCATGGCGGGATTATTCATGGCCCGCTCCCAGATAGGCTTCCTTGACCTGCGGATGCTTCGAGAGCGTGGCGTAGTCACCTTCCGCGAGGACCTTGCCGCGCGTCAGGACAGTAATGGTATCGGACAAGTTGGCGACGACGTTCAGGTTATGCTCGACCATCAGGATCGTATACTTCTGCGAAATCCGCTTGATCAGCGCCGCGACCTTGTCGATGTCCTCATGGCCCATGCCCGCCATCGGCTCATCCAGCAGCATCATTTCGGGATCGAGCGCCAGCGTGGTCGCGATTTCCAGCGCGCGCTTGCGCCCGTAGGGCATTTCCACCGCAGGCGTATTGGCAAATTCGCTTAGCCCGACATCGTCGAGCAGATCCCGCGCGCGGTCGTTGAAACGATCCAGCACGGACTTCGAGCGCCAGAAGTCAAACGAGTTGCCGTGCTGACGCTGCAAGGCGACGCGCACGTTCTCCAGCGCCGTGAGGTGCGGAAACACCGCTGAAATCTGGAACGACCGGACCAGGCCAAGCCGGGCCACATCGGCCGGCGCCATTGCCGTAATATCCTGCCCCTTATAGAGAATCTGGCCGCGCGTCGGCTTCAGGAACTTGGTCAACAGGTTGAAGCACGTGGTCTTTCCGGCGCCGTTCGGGCCGATCAGAGCGTGAATACTCCCCCGCCGCACCCGCAGATTGACGTCACTCACGGCCACAAAACCCGCGAATTCTTTCGTCAATCCGTGGGTTTCAAGGATGAATTCGCTGGCGGTCGTCACGAACAACCCCCTCGATATCGAGAGATCCGATTAGGTGCGAACTCGGCAGCGAGCTTCTTTGAGCGAGCCATGTATTCTCCCGATGAGGTCGCTCTCTCATGCAATTCGAGCCCGCCTTGAACTTCAACGTTGTCTCTCAAAATCAATTTCTCTTTCGGATCATCGGGCAGTCACTGTCAGCAAGCGAACGAAAGGCGTCATTGGGCGTAATCGTCGCAGTGATGTCGTAGAGGTCCCACGGTTCGCGTTGATCAGCAGGCCTCTTGATTCGAGCGATATAAGCCGGTCGCATCAAGCGATTGTCTTCGCGGATCGTGAGATTGTTGCTGTAGAAATCATTGACAGGCATCTCATGCATTTTCGCCAGGACAGCTTTTGTTTCCAGCGTACCGGCCGCTTGCGCCGACTTCAGGTAATGCAGAACGGCACTATAGGCGCCCGCATGAGCTTCGGTCGGCATCGATTTATTGCGTTCAAAGAATCGGCGCGACCATGCAGCGGCTTCGGGATTCATGTTCCAGTAAAATACAGTTGAAAATTCGATTCCCTGCGCGACCTGCGTGCCGAGCGCGAAGGCGTCCGACACCAGCAGCATTCCGACGACGAGCCGCTTGCCGCCTTCGGTGATGGCGAATTCACGCGACTGCTTGATAGCATTGACCGTGTCATTGCCTGCGTTGAGTATCGCAATTGCCTTGGCGCCGGAAGCTTGTGCGCTAAGAAGGAAAGAAGAGAAATCAGCTGTGCCTTGGGGGTGATATGAGGCCCCCACCACCTTCCCCCCTCGCGCTTCGATAACCTTCCGCATTTCGTCCGCCAGCGAACGACCAAAAGCGTAGTCGGCCGCGAGCAGATACCAAGTATCGACGCCGGTGTTCAGAAGCCCCTTTGGAACGGCGTTGCCGAACATGAAGGTATCATGGCTCCAGTGAATTCCGTTGGGAGCGCACTCCTTCCCCGTCAGCAAGGTAGTCGCAGCGGATACATAGAGGCCGACGCGATTCCGCTCCCGCACGAGTGCATGGACCGCGAGCGCCACCGCAGAGTTTCCCATTCCGGCGAGCACCTGCACATTGTCCTGATCGATCCAGCGCCGGGCAATCGCTGCACCGATGTCAGGCTTGTTCTGATGGTCGGCGGAAACAATTTCGATCGGCCTGCCGAGAAGCTTTCCGCCAAAATCCTCGGCTGCCATCCGTGCCGCATCGACGGTGCCCGGTCCGAGAGCTGAGGCTAGGTATCCGGACAGGTCCGTCAGAATGCCCACGCGCACCGGACCCTCATCCGCGGCGCTGACTTTCACCGGGCCAAAGGACAACGCGGTGGCGATCGCAATCCCAAGGAATAATTTCCGACCCATTTCCCCTCCAAATATTATTGATTGTTCATTTAATTTTTGATAGCGTTTAGGGTGACTGATTGTCAAGCACGTTGCACTACGGAGATTTCGCAGTGTCACGAGGGCGCATCAAGCTGCCTGAAATCGATTGATATTGGCCACTAACACCCAAAATCATCCAACGATCAGGCGCGACCAGACCCAACCCGACCGGAATGTCCAGAAACGAAGCCATTGAATGGTGAGTTAAAACTAGGAAAATTCATGCAGAACACCGCATTTGTCATTGGAGCGACGGGCGTCACGGGCAGTTATCTCGCACAGCGTCTTGCCCGCTCAAATCGCTGGACAGTCTACGGTGCCTCGCGGCGACCACCCTCCTACGCTCAGGGCCTCGCGAACTTCCAGCACGTGCCTGTCGATCTCCTTGATCCGGACGACACGGCAAGAGCCGTCAGCAGACTTACCGGGATCACCCATATTTTTTCCTGCGGTTATGTCGATCGCAAGAATATCCGCGAGTTAAGCGAGGCCAACGTCGCGCTGGTCCGCAATCCCCTCGATGTCATCCAACGGGTGGCTTCAGGATTGAAGCGGATTGTTCTGGTTCAAGGCACAAAGTACTACGGCTGCCATCTCGGCCCGTTCAAAACGCCGGCGAGGGAAACCGACCCGCGCGTGCCAAATCTCGATTTCTTTTACTACGACCAAGAAGACAGCGTAGTCGCTGCACAGCGTGGCCGGACCTGGACGTGGAGCGCCGTGAGACCTCACTCCATTTGCGGCTTCGCGGTCGGCAACGCGATGAATCTCATCACGGTCATTGGTGTCTATGCGACAGTCTGCAAGGAGCTTGGCTTACCGCTTGGATTTCCCGGAAGTCAAAAAGCCTACGACAAACTCTTCCAGTTGTCGGACGCGCGCCTCCTGGCTGAAGCTTCTGAATGGGCGGCGCTGGAACCAGGTGCTGCAAGCGAAGCCTTCAACATCACCAATGGCGACCTCTTTCGTTGGTCCAACATATGGCCGTGTATCGCCGCACTATTCGGCATGGAGGCCGGATCACCGAATGCGCCCAGCTTAAGCGAGTTCATGGCGGACAAAGAGCCGGCGTGGAACGCCATCGTCGCACGGGAGAAGCTCGCGCCTCATACCTTTGCCGAGATAGCGTCTTGGCCTTATGGAGATTATGTTTTCGGCATAGACTACGACGTCATCTCGGATACGCGCAAAGCGCGCAGCCATGGCTTGCGACTTGAGGTCGACAGCGAGGGCATGTTGCTGGAGATGCTTGCGGATCTCCAGCGTCGCCGAATTCTGCCTTAATCGACCACTGCGGAGCAACAGGTAGACGTGATCGTTTCATCCTTCCACACGCGCGTGCAAGGACCTCAAGATTTTCCAAATCTCGAACGCAACTGATACTTCTGTATCTTTCCACTGGGCGTACGCGGCATCTCGGTGATGATCTCAAGTCGTTCGGGAAAGTAAGTCTTTGTCAGGCCGGCTTCGCCGAGGAAAGTCACCATTTCCTCGAAGCCGAGGGTGAATCCTTCGTTCAATGTGACGCAGGCACAAGCCCTTTCACCAAGCCTCAGGTCGGGAACGGCAATAACAGCTACTTCCGAAATTGCGGGATGCCGATACAGAGCGTTCTCGACCTCAACAACGGGAATATTCTCTCCTCCACGAATGACAATGTCTTTCGTACGACCAGTGATACGAACATAACCATCGGCATCAATGAATGCGAGATCGCCGGTATCGAACCAGCCGTCGGAATCCGTCGCATACAGTTCGGGCCGCTTTAAGTACCCAACGAAGTTGAAGGCTCCCCGCGCCTCAAGGCGCCCCTCCTGTCCCGTTGCCTGTATTTCTCCGTTCAAACCGACAACACGAATCTCCGTTCCATCAAGGGGCGCTCCATCGCTGCCGGCGACTTTATCGACGCTATCTGTTGGACGCGTGATCGTCGGAAGTGCGACCTCGGTCATGCCCCATGCCGAAGCTATGCGCACTCCAAGCTTTTCCGCAGCAAGTTCGACAAGCACCCGTGGCACAGGCGCCCCGGCGAGCAAAAAAGTCCGCAAAGACCTGATCTGCACGTTCCCCTTCTCATGAACTGCGAGAATGTCGGTCAGAAATGTCGGCGCAGCGACGCTGAACGTCGCGTTCTCTTGCGTGATGAGCGCAACAGCCCGTTCAGGATTCCAGACATCGAGCAGGACAACCGTGGCGCCCAGAAACACCGGAAGCACCGCTCCCCACAGAAAGCCAGTTTGGTGCGCCAGCGGTGAGCCCATGAAAATGATATCCCTAGGACTCAATTCGAGGCGCTCGGCAAAGCCGCGGGTAGACGCGATAAGCGTGTTCCATGTGTGCATCACGCCCTTGGGCTCACCCGTCGTACCGGATGTGAACATCACCTCCGCAATGTTATTCGAGTCGTGCGCTGCGGAATGCGCTACTTTAGACCGCGTTGCTCTTGGCTGAGGCAAGCCGTGAAATGAGTTCAATCCGATGCCATCCACCACGACAACGTGCTGAAGCTCCGGAACGTCGCTTCTGATCCCTTCGATCAATTCCTGATAGCCAATATTCCGAAAAGCCCTCGGGACGAACAGCAACCGCGAGCCTGTCAATCTTAAGGCATGACGCAAATCTTGCTGACGCGCCGTTGGCATGATCGGGTTGACCGCAATTCCCAGCCGCGCGCACGCTAGCATCACCGCGATGAACTGCCACCAACTCGGCAATTGAACGGAGACCACGCTGCCAGCAGGAATATCCCAATCCTCAATGGCCAGAACCAGTCGCTCGACGGCCGCGTTCAAGTCCGCATAGGTCAGGCGCTCCGTCCGGAGCTGAGCCGAATTGAATGAGACAATTGCTGTTTTGTCCGGATGACGGCGAACAGCCTCGTCGAAAAAAACGAACCACTTTTCATTACGCCAGTGTCCGGCTGACACCATCGCTGCAATACGTGTCGCAGGCAAAATCTCACCCAGCGCTTGTTGCTTCATGTTTGCCTCATAAAGAGAAACGATATTGTCGTCGCGCCCGAAGTGCCGCGCCTGACGCGCGAACTAAAATATTCCGGTTGCTGTTGCGAGCGAAATGGAGCATAAATTAACTGAACATTCAATTATATTATGGCCCCGGCGCGGCGGGCCTTACACGGGAGTAGCGCCATGACCAAAACCCTTCACATTACAATCGATAATGGAGTCGCGACTGTCAGACTTGATCGACCCGACGTACTGAACGCGGTCAATATCGCGATGCTGAAGGAATTCCGCGAAGCCCTTTATGAATTTCGCCGCCGCTCGGATGTTGGGGCGCTCTTGATAACCGGTAGCGGTCGCGCCTTCTGTTCAGGCATTGATCTCGGTGATCCGCTGATGAACTTGGATGTGTCGCTCGAAGAGCGAGGCCGTAAATTCTCAATCATGATGGACGAGTCGGTCAATCCCTTGATGCGCGACCTCTATGCCTTCAACAAGCCAAAGGTTGCCGCCGTCAATGGACTGGCTGTCGGCGGCGGCTGCGGCCTCGCCTTTGTCGCAGACATCGTCTTGGCTGCAAGGTCCGCCTACTTTCTTCAGCCGTTCACGCCTAAACTTGGCATCGTGCCGGATATGGGTGTCACGTGGTTCCTCCCCAATCTCATCGGCCGCGCCAGGGCCTTGGGGCTAACCATGCTTGGCGACAAGCTCACAGCTGAACAAGCCGCCGAATGGGGTGTCATATGGCGGTGCGTCGATGACAATGCCCTGATCCATGAGGCCACCACCATCGCGGAACGGCTGTGTGAAGGCCCAGCAGATGCTTACGCCCTGTTACCCGGCATCATGGACAAAGCCTTCCAGAACAATTTCTCGGCGCAGCTCGACCTTGAACGCGATGTGCAAGCACGCCTCGTCCAGACACGTGACGCAGTAGAAGCCGTCACTGCATTTCGCGAAAAGCGACCCGCTAAATTCGGTGGCCGAAGCTAGGCTATGGTTTTACAGCGCCTGATGTTCGATCAGGTGTCGAATACCAATACCTGATCAACAGCTCGATAAACTCCACTGACGAGTGCGCCGGGCTCGTAGGCGTCGTCGATCAGGAGAGTGCCGGCTGCGCCATATGGCAACGCCCAGTTCTCTGCACGATCGCCGGCAATATCAGGGGTACGGCCATATACGACGGCATCGAAGGCGCCTGCGGATTCCAGTTGATCAAGCGGCACATTCACTTCGATCGTCGCACCATACTCTGAAAGCAACTTGCGATTTAGGCTGCGGAACCCTGGATGCGCATCGAACCCGATATCCTTGGCAGGTGAACGCAACGTTACAGTGCGGCCACCCGCTGCCAGCAAGAGCGCCGCATCCGCCGCGCTCAGATCGTCGCCAACGACAAGTACACGATCCGGCAGAACGATGTCCGCATCCCTGAGGGCATCAAAACTCGACTTTGACGTTATTCCGTTCAAGCCCGAGCGCCGAGTCGGCTCATATCGCCGGACAGTCCATAGGACGGCTGCCTCGCCACTATCTCGCGATACCTTACTCAGCATTACGCCCGCAGCCATCGCACGGTCGGTGACTGCCTGCACGGCATCCGCATATTCGGCCTGTCCCGGTACACGGCTCCGCCACCCTTGCATTCCAGCAAAATCACTCGCTTCCTCGACAAGCTCAACATGATGGCCACGCAAAGCTGCAAGCCAGGCGGCCGTCAGAGCTGCTATCCCGCCGCCATGGATCACTATTCTTTTGGGAGACACCGACGCTGTGTTCGGCAGAAGGGCTTCCCGGCCGACGAATGGGTTGACCGGACAAACCATCTGCGGCTTCGCGCTCCGTCCGAGGCACAAGTTGCAGGACGTACAGCCGCTGATTGTCCGTGCCCTTGGCGATCTGATGCGCTTCGGAAAATCGGGATCAGTGATCGATGCGCGGCCAAACGCGACAAGATCGACATCCGCGCTAGCGACGGCGTCCTCAGCCATTTGCGCTCGCTTGATTCGACCCACGCCAACCACCGGGATCGAAATCGCCTGCTTCACCCGCTTCGCAAGCGGCAACCACGGCCCTTCCGGTTCACCCGACAGCATGGTGAGCCGATTATAGGATTCATAGACGCCAACCGACAATGACAGCGCATCAATGCCCTGCGCTGCGAGCCGTTGCCCTATCAAGATCGACTCATTCGTATCGAGGCCGTTCGGAACGAATTCTTCGACACTGATACGGACGAATACGAGAAATTTTGGATTTGTCGCGGCGCGGACACGCTCAATGATTCCGCTGAGAAAGCGGAGACGGTTAGTCAGATCGCCGCCAAACTCATCCGTGCGATGGTTGGAGTAGCGCGACAGGAATTCTGCTGCGAGATAGCCGTGAGCTGCATGGATTTCAATGCCATCGAAACCTGCTCGCTCCAATCGCAGCGCTGCTGAAGCATAAGCGTCCTGCAGGTCGTGAATTTCGCCGACGTCGAGTTCCCGCGGCATCTCGCGCATCAAGGGACAGGGAATAGGAGACGGCGCAACGGGCTGCCGGCCAGTGATCTTGCTGATTGTTTGGCGGCCACCGTGATTGATTTGGCCGATGGCAGCGGCTCCGTGTCGCTTGACCCGCTCCGCAAGCCGCGACAATCCGGGCACAAACCGATCATCATCGGCCATAAGCATTCGCGCCATCACGCGCCCACCCGCGTCAACTCCGATATTCTCAGTTATGATCGCACCAAATCCGCCGGCGGCGCGGGCTTCAAGATAATCGGTGACCGACTGCCCGGCCGACCCATCCGGCTCTGCGAAATGAGTGGCCATCGCCGGAACGATCATGCGGTTGCGGAAGACGGTCTGACGTATCTTCAGCGAACTGAAAAGATGCGGAAATATCGCTGTCATGCCTGATACAGTTCATTAAACTGCGGGGCTGCTTCGCTCAACAGCAACCCCGCAACGCATTTAAAACCCGGGTGGAGATTTACGCTCGGCAACTATTTTCCTGTTACGAAGGAACAGCCGCCATCTGCAAGCGGACGAAACGCATCCTTGCCCGCGATGGTGCCGACCTGTTCTAGGAGATCCCATTCACCCTTGGAATCGGCCGGCTTCTTTGCGCGGAGAATATAGAGATCGCGGATCACGCGACCGTCTTCACGCACCTGACCGTTCGTGGTCATAAAGTCGTTGATCGGAGTCGCTTTCATCTTCGCCATGACAGGTTTCGCCGAATCGGTGCCAGCGGCAGCAACTGCTTTCAAATAGTGCATGACTGCGCCATACGTACTGGCCTGCATCATCGTCGGCGGCTTGCCGTGAATATCTTTGAAGCGCTTGGAGAACTCCCGCGTCTTGTCGTTCTGATCCCAATAGAAAGCTTCAGTAAACGTAAGTCCCTGCGCGGCTTGAAGCCCAAGGCTATGCACGTCGGTCAGTGTCACAAGAAGTCCGACAGTTCGCTGCTTCGTTCCGAATTCAGCAAGCTGCTTCATGCTAGTGATGAGATCCTGACCTGCATTTGCCAGCGCAATCACGTCAGCCTTCGACGCCTGCGCCTGAAGGATGAAGGATGAGAAATCCGAACTGTTCAGGGGAGCGCGCACGGCACCCGCGACCGTCCCACCCGCAGCCTTTACGACGGAAACTGTGCTCGCCTCCAGCGAATGACCAAACGCATAGTCTGCAGTTATGAAATACCAACTCTTGCCATTTTCCTTCATCGTCGCCAGCGCCGTCGCGCGCGGAATGGCGTAGTTGTCATACGTCCAATGAATGCCGTTGGGTGAGCAATTGGCACCGGTTAATGCGGGCGACCCAGCAGCGATGACAACGTTGATACGATCTTTTTCTTTCGTCATTCCCTGCACGGCCAGTGCAACGGCAGAATCCCCAAGCCCAAAGATGGCATCTACTTTGTCCACGTCATACCAGCGACGCGCAATGTTCATGCCGACGTCTACTTTGTGTTGCAGATCGCCTGAAACAAGCTCAATCGGCTTGCCGAGAACCTTGCCCCCAAAATCCTGCACAGCCATTTTGGCGGCAACGATGTCGCCTGTTCCTTGTAGGTCGGCGTACGGGCCCGACAAGGCGTCGAGAACGCCGATCTTGACGAAATCGTCCGAAATTTGAGCGAACGCTGGCGTTGCAAACGATACTGCGATCGCCACACACAAAGACTTGAAGTTTGATTTCTTCATTGTTTCCTCCGGTCCCTTTGTTGACTTATTTTGGTGAATTGGCCGTATTTGCCTTCGGCAAGGCTGGCGCCGACCGCGAAAGCTCTGGATCGCGGTAAACACCAACCAGCGGCAAGGGCAACGCCGGCATTGATTGGGGACCGTTGCTCACAGTACGAGAGAACATTCCTCGCGCCGCAAAATGCGGATCGTTCATTGCCTCCTCCACCGACGCAACAATCGAACAGCACACATCGTGGCCTTCGAACGTTCTCATCCAATCATTGGCATCGCGTTCCGAGATACGAGATGCGATATCCGCAACGGTCGCGATCTGCGGAACGCCAAGGCACAGACAAAAAGCCGACCAAAACTGCGGCTCTAATGGTGCGGCAGCGAGGAAACGACCATCGCGCGTCCGATAGATGTTGTATCGCGGGCTGCCACCGGTGATCAGTTCTGCATTTGGACGTGGAGCATGTCCAAGCGCTCCGTTACCAATGGCCCAGTACAAGAAGGGCAGCACGTTATCGCTCATAGAAATATCGAGATAACGTCCGCGCCCGGTGCGTTCGCGCTCATACAGAGCAAGAAAAATATTCATGATAGCGGGATAAGAGCCCCCGCCAATGTCGGCGAGGGGCAGCGGAGGAAGCGTAGGCGTGCCATTGAGATCAGAGACCAGCGACAGAAGACCTGCCTCGGCTACATAGTTGAGATCGTGGGCTGCGATTTTTGCCTTCGGTCCGTTCTGACCGTAACCCGTGATCGAACAATAAATGACACGGGGATTCTCCCGGACGATGTCCTCATAGCCAAGACTCAACCGCGTCATCACGCCAGGCCGGAACTGTTCAATAAGAATGTCCGCGCCCACGGCGAGTTTGCGCGCTTCCGCATTTTCCACCGGATTCTTCAGATCGAGAGCGATACTGGACTTTCCACGGTTCAAAAGCACGAAATTGGCGCTGTCCGCGCCGAGTTTCGGATCATACGAACGCATGTCATCACCGCGAACGGGACGCTCGATCTTGATGACGTCGGCGCCCCCCTCCGCAAGAAGGAGCGATGCGAATGGACCAGGCAGCAACGTCGAGAAGTCGAGGACTTTCAATCCCGCCAATGGACGTATCGCAGAATTGGAAGATTTATTGGTCATGGCGCACGATCAAACCATCACGAAGCCGCCGTTTACGCCAAGGCTTTGACCCGTGACGTAAGCGGAGCGATCAGATGCCAGGAACAGAACTGCGTCTGCAGCATCTTCTGGATGGGTCAGCCGACCGAGCCCCTCGCCGATTGGATAGTTACGAAGAACCTTGCGCAACGTGTCGTTCGACTCCACGGTCGCGTCCGGACGCTGAAATCCCGCGATCGGGTTTTCGTGCGCCACCGCAGACAACGACACAGTGTTGACGTTGATGCGATGGGGTCCGAGCTCTTTAGCGATGGCTTTCGAAAAGCCAAGAATTGCTGCTTTAGCCCCGGAATACACGGCCATACGCGGTTCTCCGGTTCGCGCGGCATCGGAGATCATACTGATAATTTTTCCGCTACGCCTTTTCACCATGCCTCCTGCGACCGCCGAGACACAGTTCATCACGCCGAAATAATTTAGGTCGACAATCTTCCGCCAATAGTTCGGGGCCATTTCCAGAAATGTGGGCATCCCGATTTCGCCCGTACGACGCTCCGGCACAACACCCGCATTGTTAACCAGAATATCGAGCGGACCGAGCTCCTGCTCGATCCTGCTCACCATACTCTGGACAGCTTCGAGATCAGTAATATCGACAGCGTAGGGTTCGGCTTTGCCACCGGCCTGACGTATTTCGGCACACACAGCTTCCGCCCGCTCGCCGAGAATGTCATTGACTGCGATTTTTGCACCTTCAGCAGCAAGCTTTTTGCAGATTGCACGGCCAACGCCCATGCCTCCACCTGTGACGAGTGCAACCTTCCCGTGAACACCAAGATCCATTGTCATTCCTCAAGCAACTAAGATGTGGACCGAGGTAGCCCCGGCCTCGATTTCGGTAACGCCGCCACCGACCGTGTGTGCAAGACCAACGTGAGCGTTCGGTACCTGACGGTCCCCGGCCTCGCCTCGCAATTGCCAGAACATTTCCGCGATCTGGGCAACGCCGGTCGCACCCAGGGGATGGCCCCGCGCCAACAGACCGCCAGAGGGTGACACAGAGACATCGCCACCAATTTCAAAGCGGCCTTCATCGACAAACCGACCACCTTCTCCCGGCGCGCAGAAACCAAGATCCTCGTAATGAACCAACTCAGCGATGGTGAAGGGATCATGGAGTTCACATAGATCGACGTCGTTGGGACCAATGCCCGCCTGCTCATATGCACGCTTGGCTGCGCGA
The DNA here is from genome assembly GCF_059419985.1 of Afipia sp. GW821-FHT04G03. Taxonomy (NCBI): domain Bacteria; kingdom Pseudomonadati; phylum Pseudomonadota; class Alphaproteobacteria; order Hyphomicrobiales; family Nitrobacteraceae; genus Afipia; species Afipia sp. GW821-FHT04G03. The sequence continues at coordinate 939,123 of NZ_JBWKSV010000001.1, forward strand.
ACTGTCATCTCAGAATTGTCGTCTGCCATGCCGACGCCATTCCGAATCCCAGAAGCCAGCACCGCAGAGCGGATCTCTACGAGCTTCGAAGTGTATCGCCGCGCAACTTTTTCAGACGCAAGAATTACAGCCGATGCGCCATCGGAAACGGGACAGCACGAGAGACGGGTCAACGGCCCTGCGATGACAGGCGATGCAAGAACCTCTTCAACCGTAATTTCATCGCGCCAAGGCGAATAGGGATTGAGAACCCCATTGCGCCGGTTCTTGACCGCAATCTTTGCGAGCTGCGTCGGCGTAGTGCCGTAGCGCTCCATGTGCTTTCGGGCCATCATGCTGAAAACAGCCGGCATCACGCGGCCCATGCTGCTCTCGAGATCATCCGCGACGAGCGGGGTGAACCCGCCCTTCGCAGACGCAAGCTTTTCAGCCCCAATCGCTATCCCGATGTCAGCTTGCCCTGCCTTGATAGCGTTATAAACGCCCCATACAGCGGAGGCGCCGCTGGCGCAGGCGTTCTCGCAATTAACGACCGGCAGGCCTACGATACCGATCTTCAACAGCACCTTTTGGCCAAAGCACTGCCCCTGATAGGCATGTCCTGCGTAGGCAAGCTCAATGTCCGCAGGCGCTACTCCCGACGAAACGATAGCGTCCCATGCCGCTTGTCGTGCGAGTTCGTGCACTTCGATATCCGGATGTGGCTTGAAAGTCGTCATGCCCGCGCCAATGACGTAAACACCACTCATGATGTCGCTCCTTCAAGCGGGCGGAATTTGGGGCCCATCACAACCGTATCGTCGGAATCCCGCTTGATCGGACCGATCACCAACTGGACTCGCATGCCTGAGCGAAGCTGGATGTCCTTCCATTCGGCGAGTTGGGCCGTCAGAATTGGGCCGGCATCGAGCTCGATCACGCCAAGCGCGAACGGCGATTCAAAGCCCGGCATGCCACGCACAACCTGCGTGAAATTGAGGAGCCTGCCCTCGCCCTCGATTTCCGCCCGAACCATCGTACCGGCTTTTTGGGTCACGGGATTCATAGCCTGGACCGGAAAGAACAATTGGCCAGTTTCGCTACAGCGGCTACCGACCAACCGTGGCGGCGAAGAGTCGATAAAGAGCTCCGCGCGAAGATCCCTGATTTTACTCACGATATACTGTATCCGTCGTCGGCAGTGATGATTGCGCCCGTGATGAAGCGGGACGCACTTGATGATGCCAAGAGAAGAAGCGCGCCATCGAGATCGGAGGCCTCCCCGATCCTGCGCTTCGGAAGGCCCGCCACGAGCTTCTGGCCGATCTCGCTGGAAAAAAAATCGACATTCAGCTCGGTAGCGATATATCCGGGGCAAATTGCGTTGACATTGATGCCGTGCCTTGCCCACTCGCGAGCAAGAGATTTTGTCATTTGAACCACCGCGGCTTTCGACATGCCGTAGGCGGTGAGTTGTGGCATTGTCACAAGGCCCGCGATCGATGCAGTATTAACAATGCGTCCTTCGATTTTACTTCGGATCATTCGCGCACCGCATTCCTGCGCTACAAAGAATGCACCTTTAACGTTCGTCGCAAATACCCGATCGAAATCTTCCTCCGTCACATCAATCACACGGGATTGGTGCGCGATTCCGGCGTTGTTAACGAGAACTTCGATTGGACCAAAAGCCGCCTCCGCAGCATCGACCCCCTTCCGGATGGAATCAACGGAGCTCACATCCATTTGAATCGGGATCAAAATTCCACCGACTTGGCTGACTTCATCTGAAAGCGTTTGAAGCAGTTCAACGCGTCGGGCGGCGGCAGCTACACGAGCGCCCTCTGCAGCCAGACGTAATGCGAAATGCCGACCGATACCCGAGGACGCACCGGTCACGAGGACTGCTTTGCCTCTCAGATCTGATTCACTGCTCATACCGCGGTCTCCCGTAATTTCTGACGTAACAGGAATTTTTGTACTTTGCCGGTTACCGTTTTTGGAATCGCACCAAACGTGACGCCTCTTGGCACCTTGAAGTTGGCAAGACGACTGCGGCAATGATTGATAATGTCTTCGCTAGTCGCCGTTGCGTGTTGTCGGAGTTCGATAAACGCCCAAGGCGTTTCGCCCCATTTTGGATCTGGAACGCCAATCACGGCGACATCAATCACCATCGGATGCTCTGAAAGTACGTTCTCAAGCTCGATCGACGAGATGTTCTCGCCGCCCGAGATAATAATATCTTTCGATCGATCCTTCAGTTCGATTGAACCGTCCGGATGCCACACCGCAAGATCACCGGAGTGAAAATATCCCCCTGCGAAAGCTTCTGCCGTAGCTTTGGGATTTTTCAGATAGCCTCGCATAATAACATTGCCGCGAAAGAGAACCTCGCCCATGGCTTTCCCATTGCGCGGCACGGGCTCGAGCGTGGTTGGATCGGCGACAACGACATCGTCCAAGGCAAGGTTTGGTATCCCCTGTCGTGTCTTGAGACGCGCACGTTCGGCAGGAGAAAGATCTGCCCACTCAGGCGCAGATTCTCGAAAAATGGCCGGCCCCCAAACTTCCGTCAGACCATAGCCCTGATCGACGTCGATTCCGATTTCTTCCATTGCCTGAAAATTTGCGGACGTGGGCGGCGCCCCCGCGGTGAGCATACGCAAGCGTCGCGACAATTTCGGCCGTTCTTCCGCGGGAACTTGCGCCATCAGATGTGCTATGATCGGTGCTCCGAATATATCGGTGATGCCATGCTTGGCGATGGCAGCGAAAACGGCCTTACCGCTCGGCTTGCGCAACATAACATTTGTCGCGCCGACTGCCGCCATCGGCCAGAGATAGCACCAACCGTTCGCATGAAAGATCGGAACGACCCAAAGCAGCCGAGGCTGTCCGGTCACATTCCATGAGATCATGTTGCCCAGCGATTCCACATAGGCATTGCGGTGATCGTAAACGACGCCCTTGGGATTCCCGGTGGTCCCGGACGTATAGTTCAGCGAGATCGGCTGCAGTTCGCTTACGGGCTCGGTTGCGCTAAACGCTGGGTCGCCCTCGGCAATCAGCGCCTCATAATCGAGAACGCCGATCCGCTCGCCTCCTTCGGCGCATGTATCGACAATATCGATAATAGTCGGCGGCGACTTGACCCCCGGCAACGCGGCCTTGACCAACGCGCTGTACTCGATGTCAACCAACAGAAACTTGGCTTCATTGTGATTGAGGATGAACGCCAACGCCGCCGGCTCAAGCCGGATATTGATATTGTTGAGAACAGCGCCCGTCATTGGGACGCCAAAGTGCGATTCAAAGATAGCCGGACCGTTCGGAGCAAGCACCGAAACGGTGTCGCCCCGCGCCACGCCACGCGCGATGAGCGACGATGCAAACCGCCGGCATCGCTCGTCAATATCGCGCCACGTCCATGCGTCATCCCCATGAACGAGACCGATCTTGTCGCCGTGATAACGGACGGCCCGATTGAGAAACCGCAGCGGCGTCAGCGGCGTGTTGCTGGCCGGAGACAGCGGCATATCATCGTAGATGCTCACTTCTTTTGCTCCTGCGCGCCGACGAAGGAGCCGGATGAGTGCGATCTAGCCTTGGCTACAACCGCACGCCTCGCCGGAAGATATTCAGGACGGCCATAGGCCTGATAAAGGGCAAGCGATATATCATGGTGATAGTCGAGACCGGAGCGCTCGAGCGGCGCAATGAACCCCTTCCGGTAACCCAGGCCGAGTTGAAGGCAGACGTCGAGATCCTTCGCGTTGACGAGACCATCATCAATGGCCTGAAGAGCGAGATTGAATTGCGGGCGGATTAAGCGATCGACGATACGTCCGGGCCGATCGGCGCACGCACTGACCTGAAAGCCGGCCTCCTCGAACACGGCGCGCACGAGATCGACCGCCTCGGGCGACGTTTGAGGCTGCACAACAAGCTCTATCAGATCGCTCGGATCGTCCGATCCCAGCCGCCAGCGGGAGAATCCGATGACGCTGGACCCCTCTCTTCCACTATCCTCGCCGGTATGAACTCCGAGTCCTTCTTCGCCAACCTCTATGGCAATCGCCGCATAATTCGTATCGTCGCCGCGCAGAGCAGCCTGATTGCCGATCAGCAGGAGCACCGAGCCGCCGCTCGTCCCCGCCTTCAGCAATGCATGAGATTGCGGAAACGACCGACTGCTTCCGTCACTTCGCACTGTGTAAGTCGGCTTCATCGCTCTCCCCACGCTTTCCTTGGTTTGCCTTAATCGCACCGACGACCTGAAACTGGTCAAGCTCCAAAAAGCGCATCACGGCTGTAGTCGTAGAAACCACGTTTGGTTTTCCTGCCTAATACACCCGCAGCAACCATCCGGCGAAGCAGAGGCGGCGGCGACGTCCTAGGATTGTTGGTGACGGAGAAAAACGCCTCGGAAGCGCGCAACTGTGTGTCGAGACCAATGAGATCAATCAACTCGCACGGACCCATCGCGAAGCCCATCGCAGCCTTCATCGCGCGATCGATTTCCGCAGGTTCAGCAACCCCGGCTTCGATCATTCGGATCACGTCGTTGTGGTAGGGAATGCAGAAAAAATTCAGAACGAAACCAGGCCGGTCCTTAGTCTCGATCGGCTGCTGCAGCGTCGCCAACTCGAACGCCCAGGCCCGCTGCCACGCCTCTTCCGACGTGTGAATGCCTTTGGACATCTCGACAAGCTTCATTAGCTGCGCGGGCAGACAATAGTGCGCCCCCACGACGCGATCCTGACGCTTGCAGCCCGCGGCAAGCTCGGTAATCGACAGAGTGGACGTATTGGTGAGGAACAGCGTGTCCTGGCTGCATACGTCATCGAGCTTGCCCAACAGATCGTGCTTCGCCGCGAGATCTTCGTAGATCGCCTCCACGACGACATCGACCGACGACAACGCTTCGACGTCGTCCGAGAACTTCAACTTGCTCAGAATGACCTTGGCCTTGGCCTCATCGAGCTTGCCGCGCGAAACCGACTTGTCGAAGAACTCGGTCATTTGGCGCCGCGCTCGGTCAAGACCGTCTTTTGACACGTCATAGATCGTCGTCTCAAAGCCGGCCCGAGCGATCGTAATGGCGATACCCGCACCCATGGTGCCGGCACCGGCCACGCCTGCTGACGAGAACTGAAAACTCGGCGCCATTCCAACCCCTCATAAATGATTAGTCATTCAATAACTCTCTTCCGGAAGGGTCGTCAAGCATCTTATCAGAGATCGTATCGCAACATTGGATACGACCGTAGCGCCCGAAAATACTGGTATCTGCTAGGAAAAGCTCGTCTCCATTAACGTCGATTGACAAAACTGACCATTCAATTAATAATTCTAGATACCCTTAGCTGTGAGCGCCATGCATCCCTTTGAAAGCCTCCCTCTCCCTCCAGCCGGAGAATCACTCAAACTTCTCGACGGCATTCGCGTTCTGGATCTCACTACATCCGTCGCGGCGCCCTATGCGACAATGATGCTGGGCGATCTTGGCGCCGAGGTTGTCAAGATCGAGCGTGTCGGTGCCGGCGACGATTCCAGGGCTTGGGGTCCTCCGTTTCTGGACAACCAGTCGCTCTGGTTTCTCAGCGTCAACCGAAACAAGGCGAGCGTCACCCTCGACTACGCGACTGAGGAAGGCCTGGAGGTTCTCTACCGGCTCGTTGCGGCGGCGGACGTGGTCGTGCTCAATCTCGTTCCCCGCGTGCAACAGAAGCTCAAGGTGGATTACGAGTCGCTGCGCACTATACGGCCGGACCTGATCTTCGTGTCGCTGACGGGATTCGGGCTGGTCGGCCCGAACGCGAACAAATCGTCTTACGACCTCATCGCCGAAGGCTACAGCGGCGTGATGGACATCACCGGTGAACCCGATTCGCCGCCGCAGAAAATCGGAACACCCGCCGCCGATCTGCTCGCGGGTATGGACGCCGTGATCGCAACTCAGGCGGCGCTGCTCGACCGCGCGCGCACCGGCAAGGGACACTGCATCGACATCTCGATGGTCGAGAGTATGACGCGCTTTCTCACGCCGCGAATCGTTACATATTTGGGCTCGGGAGAGATTCCGCGTCGAACCGGCGCACGCGACAGCGTGATCGCGGTTTACCAAGCTTTCGATACAGCGGATGAGCCCATTACGCTTGGCCTTGGCAATGACGGAATCTGGAAGCGGTTTTGGGATGCGGTCAGCCAACCGGAGGTCGCGAGCGATCCCCGCTTCTCCACCAATGCAAAGCGACACGCTCACCGGCCCGAAATCACGGGAAAGATCCAGGAAATTCTCCGAAGCAAACCTCGGAACGAATGGCTGGCTATCCTCGATACCGCCAAGATTCCCGCAGGTCCGATCAACCGGGTCGACCAGATTGCCGCCGACCAGTCGCTCATCGATCGGGGCATGTTCTATCAGCTCGAACGCAATGGCACGCGCGTACCTCAGGTCGGCCTCGGTATTCAGTTCGACGGCGTCGCAAATCCGCCGCGATGTCCGCCGCCCGATCTCGGCCAACACACGGATGAAGTCCTCGAACGCTGGGCAAGTCTCGGCACAGACGAGATCAGGCAATTGCGCGCCGCAGGAGTGGTATAATCGATGAACATTCTGGACAGGATCAAAAGCCAAATCAAGCTGAGCGAAGACGAGGCAATGCTGCTGGAAAGCGTGCGTGCGGTCGCTCGCGACGTCATCGCTCCGAATGCGATGCGCTTTGATGAAACCGGCGAGTTTCCCTGGGAGAACATCAAGGCTCTCAATGACCTCGGCCTCAATGCGATGTTCGTGCCCGAGGCCTTTGGCGGCGCGCCTATGTCGTATACCGCTTATCTTGCCTGCGTCGGCGAAATAACGCGCGCCTGCGCATCGACCGGCATTATCTGGGCGACCAATTTTCACGCTATGAAGCCGCTGGTCGACTTCGGCAACGATGAGCAAAAAGCTCGCCTGCTGCCGCGCATCGCGCAAGGAGGTCTGGCCTCCCTGGCTATCACGGAACAGGGTGCGGGCTCAGACGCGACCGGGATGAAAACCCGGTTTCGGCCAGACGGCGACCACATCGTCGTGGACGGATCCAAGACCTTTATAACCAACGGTGACGTGGCCGATCTTTATTTGCTGTTCGGCAAATGGAGCGAAATCAACAGCCCCAAGGATGCGATCTCGGTTCTTATTTTCGAAAAAGGAACGCCCGGATTTTCAGTTCTCGGCACCGAAAAGAAAATGGGCCATCGCGCGTCCAGCACCGCGGCCATTTCCTTCGATGGCTGTCGAGTTCCGCGCGCTAATCTGATCGGGAAGCCGGGAGACGGGCTAAGAATTCTTTTCGCATCCCTGAATAAATCACGCCCGAGCGTCGCGGCCCACGCCCTCGGGATTGCCCAATCCGCATTCAGCCGAACAGTCGCCTACATCAACGACCGCAAGCAATCCGGCCGGGCGATTATCGAAAACCAGGGCGTTCAGTTCATGGTGGCCGACATGGCAACCGAACTTGCACTTTGCGAAAGCTGGCTTTGGCATGTGGGCGGAATGGTTGACGCCGGCGCGACCGATTTCGGCATCGAGTCGTCGATGCTGAAAATGAAAGCCTCCAACGTCGCGATGAAGGTCACCGAGGATGCCGTCCAGTTGCATGGCGGATACGGCTATTGCCGTGACTATGAAGTCGAGCGGCTGATGCGTGATGCCAAGATCACGCAGATTTGGGAAGGAGCCAACCAGATCCATCAACAACTGATAGGTCGCTCGTTTATCGATCGCTCGAAAGGCCGCTGATGTTCAACATTCTCGAAGACGGCCGACGCGTCGTTCTCACGCTCGACCGTGCGCCGGTCAACGCCATCAATGACGAATGGCTGGCAAAATTTCACGCGTTGCTCGACCGGCTTTCCGGGCGCAAGGACATTGTAGTCCTCCATATCCGCTCGAATCAGAAAGTGTTCAGCGCTGGCATGGATCTGGAACATATCCGCACGCTGTTTGAACTGCCTGACGGCGCAAATGCGATGGTGCGGGACGTCACCGAGTTTCAGCGGCTGTTCGCGCGAATCGAAGTGATGCCGTTTGTGGTGCTTGCCGAAATCGGCGGTGCGGCTCTCGGTGGCGGCCTGGAACTTGCTCTCGCTTGCGATCTTCGCATTGCGTCCTATCGCGCAAAAATCGGGCTCCCCGAAGCAAAGCTGGGACTTATCCCGGGCGCTGGAGGAACTCAACGACTGACCCGATTGATCGGTCGCGGGGCCGCATCGCGCCTGATTTTGTCCGGAGATGTCGTCGATGGCGCAGTTGCTGAACGCCTCGGAATCGTCCAGTGGGCATTTGAATCCGAAGCACTCACCGAGCAGGCCGACCTGATCGCTCGCAGGATCGCATCCCTCTCCCCAGATGCCATTCGCAAAGCGAAATCATTGATCGCCGCGGCAGGCGACCCGTCGCGTGACGGCTACGCGGAAGAACGCGAAGCCGATCGCATCCTGTTCAACACGCCCGAAGCCCGCACACGTATCGGCCAGTTTTTGGCTGGCACACGATAAAAGGAATGCAAGGATGAAGTATACCGACATTCGCTACGAAGTTGCCGACCAGATTGCGACCATCACGATCGATCGCGAACAGCGCCTGAACGCGTTCCGCGGACAAACAATCGAGGAGTTGCTGCACGCCTTCAAGGCCGCCTGGGCCGACAAGAATGTCGGCGTGGTCATTTTCACCGGCGCTGGAAAGAAGGCATTCTGTGTCGGGGGTGATCAGAAGGAGTTTATTGAAACTGGAAGCTACGGCGTGAGCGAAAATGGACGCTGGGAGATCGAAGACCTGCACGTTCTCATTCGCCAGATTCCAAAGCCCGTTATCGCCGCTGTAAATGGCTTTGCAATCGGCGGTGGCAACGTCCTCGCCGCTGTCTGCGACATAGCTATCGCAGCCGATCACGCGAAGTTCGGACAGGTTGGACCGCGTGTCGGCTCTTTTGATGCTGGCTGGGGCACTCATTTAGCGAATTTGATCGGCGAACGCCGCGCACGAGAAATGTGGTTTTTCTGCCGCCAGTACGACGCGACCGAGGTCGAACGCTGGGGACTTGTTAACAAAGTCGTCCCCTACGAGAAGCTAATGGACGAAGCCACTGCATGGGCGAAGGAAGCCGTTGCGTTGAGCCCCACAGCACTAAACTTCCTGAAGTGCGCGTTCAATCTGAACACGGGCGGTCTGCCTGCTCAATCGCTGTTTGCGGACGCCGGACTTCAGCTCTATCTCGAATCGGACGAGTGCAAGGAAGGACGCGTTGCCTTTGCAGAAAAGCGCCTGCCGAACTTCCGCGGTCGGCGATAGTCTAGTCACAGCAAAAAAATGCCGGCACTGGGCTCAATCGGACGCCCGTGCTGGCATTTCTCTCATCTCGTTAACGCTCGATTTGTTTGTAGCGAATTGCAGAGCCAACGAAGTGAATATCTCTCGCCACACGATGATGGTCTTGTGAGAAACCAGTAATTGAATGTATATTCAATTTTATTGTGCTCTTGAGCGAGTCGCGCCGGGAGTGGGCGGAGTAGTAGCCGCATTTACACCGATCGAAAAGAGTAAGCAGCGTCACGCTGAACATATGAGACTATAGGACACCCTATGAGCCGAGCGGCTGAAAGACTATCGCCCGCAAGTCGGCGGGCTAAACTCCCACCGACACCCAAAAGGCACCGCAAAACCGAACTGAGGCGACAACAGATTTTCTCTGGAGCGCTTGAATGCTTTGAGCGAAAAGGCTTCCACGAGACGTCCGTTACAGACATCGCGGAAGCCGCCGGGATCAGCTCAGGATTAATCTACCAATATTTTAAGGATAAGCGGGATTTACTTTTCCAGGTCATTCTCGAAATCCTGGAGGCATATAATCGAGACGTGCCAAACGCACTTGTAGGCGTCAAAGATCCCATAGCACGTTTTCAATCGGCTTCTTTGGCTTACTACAAAGTCATCAATCAAAGAGTGTCAGCGACACTGTTTTCCTATCGCGAAAGTGCGTCTCTTGATCGAGATCAGATCAAGATTCTGAAGACAAAAGAACTGCAGACAAACCAGCTTATCGTCGACTGCATCGAGGAGTGTATCAAAGCCGGCTATTTTGCGACGGCAAACGCTGAGCTTGCCGCTTACTGGATTATTACTACGGCACATGCCTGGGGCTTAAAAAACTGGCGGCTCCGCAAGGTCATCTCGTTCGATGAGTACGCGCGCGCTTCCTTGCGTTTGATCACCGATGGAATGCTAACTGATCAGGGGCGACTACATCTTAAAAAGAGTGACCTACTGGACGGCCGACCTATCTGACTTTTTACGACTTCGATCTTACAGCGCCGACCACATATCACGAAAAATAGCGAACACTACATTCGATAACAACAACTCTTAGGCTTTGATGCTTCTCGCTCAATCTTCTAATTCTCGATGGTTGAATGCTAGTTTTGCTCTGTCAACACTTCAGCAACAATCCCAGAACTCTATACAAGCGCGTTCGGTGCAGACGTTGCATAGGGTGCGAAATGGGACCGCGATTCATCGATGTTAAGCGCACGCCCAATCGGGGGAAACGCGCGTTGCGGACAGTCGAGTCGCTCGCAAACCTTGCAGCCCATCCCAATCGGCGTTGCCACCGCTGGATCCACGCTTAAGCCTTGCGAATAGACGATACGTTCGGCATGACGGACGTCACAACCGAGCGCCACAGCAAATGTCTTCGCTGGCGCACCGTAACCGCCCTGCCCGTGCGCTACGGTCCGTGCGATCCAGAGGTAGGTCCGCTCGTCTGGCATTCGCGCCAACTGTGTCAGAACGCGGCCCGGATTCGCAAACGCTTCATAGACATTCCAAAGCGGACAAGTTCCCCCCACGCGGGAGAAATGAAAATCCGTGGCTGACTGCCGCTTGGAGATATTCCCAGCGCGATCAACTCGAATGAAAAAGAACGGTATCCCGCGCGCATTAGGCCGCTGCAATGCGCTTAACCGATGACAAATGGTTTCAAAGCCGACGCCGAACCGATGCCCAAGCAGTTCGATATCATAACGCCATCGCTCAGCTTCGCTCAGAAAAACCTTGTAGGGCAGAACCATCGCGCCAGCAAAATAGTTGGCGAGACCAATACGAGCCAGTCCCCTCGCTTCATCATTGGTGAACTTAGCCTTGTCTACGATTGAGCGAAGCTCGCCGTCGAACTCAAGAATCGCGATTTGCGTTGCGAACTGGAATGCCTGCTGACCCGGCCGCAGTCGCCGCGAGAGATGCATGACTTTTGCCCTGGCATCGAATTTCCGTTGCGTACCGGACGGCAATTCCTCGAACGTATCGAATACCGCTTTGACGCCGTGCCGACGATCGAGATACGCGGCAAGTTCCGGCGCCATCTGCCCGATGGGAAACTTCATCCGAACAGCGATGGCTTCTGCAGCCTCATCCAGTTCCGGTATATGGTTGTTGTGCGCGTAGAAAAAGTCGCGCACTTCTTCGAATGGCGTTGACGGCAAAATAGCGGACGCTGCCTGGCGATCTTCACCAAGCCGCGCGGACAGGGCTGCGGTCTGTTCGGTCGCCTGACGGTATTTACGGTTCAGCGTGACAAGCGCGCGTCCCACGGCTGGCATGTTCAGCGCCAGTTCGCGCAGATCGGCGGTCGCAATGGTCTCGCCCAGCGCCGGATCCGCCAGCGCTTCGCGTAGATCGGCGATAAGCCGCGCCTCGTCGTCGTCTGAAAACGACTGCACGTCGAGGCCAAAGGTGGAGTTCAGCGCGAGCAGCACTGGCAGCGTCAGCGGTCGCTGATTATTTTCCAACTGGTTGAGATAGCTCAGCGAAATGCCGAGCTTGGTCGCGAGCGCCGCTTGAGTCAGCCGCCGCTCCTCGCGAAGCCGCTTCAGCCGCACACCCATGAAGGTCTTTTTCATCGGACAGCCTCACTTTACAGACTTTGCAAACTTGGCGGAAAACCTTCGCAAAAATTCGCTATATCAGGCATTTCCAGGCACACTATCATGCAGATATTGCGAAGTTCTGACGGAATAACAAGCCGCCCGGAGCGATCCCGATGCAATTATCCGCCAACCCTGCAGAGCAGGCCCGTGAGACCCGCTTCGTGGAAGTGGTCTTTCCGGGTCTGTCCAACCATTACGGCCCCCTGTTCGGCGGCGACGCACTGAAACGGATGGGCAAGGCGGCGTTCGTCGCAACCACGCTGCCATGCACGCTGCAATGTGGTGATGGCGACATCCGACAAGACGAATTCCACAAACCCATCCCGGGCGGCGAAATGGTCGAGATCGTCGAGCGCGAGGGTCGATGACGGTGTCGGTCGAGATGATCCGCGAAAATCTTGTCAGTGGACAGCGCGACATCGTCACCCGCGGAAATTTCGAGATGGTCGCCGTCAACGAGTCGGTCGCCATCGCACAGAACACGCCGCTCAATCTGAAACATCAGCTGACCTGAAACTGGAAAGACAATCGTGAAGCAGCATACCGTCCGTACCTACAAATCCGCCGAACCTCTGGCCCGCGCCGACCAGCTCGCCTGGAAAATCGCGGAGGTCGCATCCGATCCCGCGACGGTAGACAACGACGTCGTGGAGATGATCGGCAATCGCATCATCGACAATGCGGCAGTCGCTGCCGCGTCCGTCGCGCGGCGTCCGGTCGCCAGTGCGCGGGCACAGGCCAAGGCGCATCCATACCAGCCCGGCGCAACCGTGTTCGGCTTGAACAGGAACCAGTGCATTTCGCCAGAATGGGCCGCATGGGCCAATGGCGTCGCGGTGCGTGAACTCGATTTCCACGACACATTCCTCGCCGCCGATTACTCGCATCCCGGCGACAACATTCCGCCGATCCTCGCTGTCGCGCAGCATTGCGGATTGTCCGGCGCCGATCTGGTGCGCGGTCTCGCAACCGGCTACGAGATTCAAGTGGACCTCGTGAAAGGCATCTGCCTGCACGAGCACAAGATCGACCACATCGCGCATCTCGGCCCGTCCGCCGCCGCCGGCATCGGCACGCTGCTCAATCTCCCCACCGAGACGATCTATCAGGCGGTGCAGCAGGCGCTGCATGTGACCACAACGACGCGCCAGTCGCGCAAAGGCGAGATTTCAAGCTGGAAGGCTTATGCGCCCGCCTTCGCGGGCAAGATGGCGATCGAGGCCGTCGACCGTGTGCTGCGCGGCGAAGGTGCGCCATCACCCGCCTGGGAAGGCGAAGACGGCTTCATCGCCTATCTGCTGAGCGGGCCGAAGGCACAGTACGCCGTGCCGCTGCCAGAAAAGGGGGAACGCAAGCGCGCGATCCTCGACACCTATACCAAGGAACACTCCGCCGAATATCAGAGCCAGGCGCTGATCGACCTCGCACGGCGCATGGGTCCGAAGATCGGCGACCTGTCGAAGGTGGAGAGCATAGTCATCCACACCAGCCATCATACCCATTATGTGATCGGCACCGGCGCCAACGACCCGCAGAAGATGGACCCGAAGGCAAGCCGTGAAACGCTCGATCACTCCATTATGTACATCTTCGCCGTCGCACTCGAAGAGGGCGGCTGGCATCACGAGAAATCCTACGCGCCGGAGCGGGCCAGCCGCGAACAGACCGTCGCACTCTGGCACAAGATTTCCACGGTGGAAGATCCGGAATGGACGCGCCGTTATCACAGCCAAGATCCGAAGGAAAAGGCGTTCGGCGGGCGCGTCGTCGTCACGCTCAAAGGCGGTTCGGTCGTCAGTGACGAACTCGCCGTTGCCGACGCGCATCCGCTCGGCGCGCGGCCGTTCAAGCGGACGGATTATATCAAGAAATTTCGCACGCTCTCTGAAGGCGTGATCGTGCCGTCCGAACAGGACCGGTTCATCGCCTCGGTGGAACATCTGACCGCGCTGAAGGCGGGTGAACTGACCGACCTCACTTTCACCGTCGACGCCAAGCTGCTCGGCAGCCGCTCGGCCCACGGCATCTTCGATTGGCAACACGACGCACCGCTTAAGCGCGCCACCACCCGGTAAGGAGGTCATGCGATGGATGTAAAGTCCGCTCCCAAGAAATCGGTTGCGCTGTCCGGCGTTGTGGCCGGCAACACCGCACTCTGCACGGTGGGCCGCACCGGCAACGACCTGCACTATCGCGGCTACGATATTCTCGATGTCGCGGAGACCTGCGAGTTCGAAGAAATCGCCCACCTCCTCGTGCATGGCAGCCTGCCGACCGTATCGGAACTGCGCAACTACAAGGCCAAGCTGAAGTCCCTACGCGGCCTTCCAGTGGCAGTGCTGCGCAGTCTCGAACTGCTGCCCGCCGCGGCGCATCCAATGGATGTGATGCGAACCGGCGTCTCCGCGCTGGGCTGTATCCTGCCGGAGGTGCACGATCACGGCCAACCCGGCGCGCGCGACATCGCCGATCGGCTGATGGCCTCGCTCGGGTCGATGCTGCTGTACTGGCATCACTACGCCCATCACGGCCGGCGCATCGAGGTCGAGACCGATGACGAGTCGATTGGAGCGCACTTTCTGCACCTGCTGCACGGCAGAAAGCCCTCGGCGTCGCATGAGCGCGCGATGCATACGTCACTCATTCTCTACGCCGAACACGAGTTCAACGCCTCGACCTTCACTGCGCGGTCCATCGCAGGAACCGGCTCGGATATGTATTCGGCGATCACCGGCGCCATCGGCGCCCTGCGCGGACCCAAGCACGGCGGCGCCAACGAAGTCGCCCTCGAAATTCAGAAGCGATACAGCAGCGCCGATCAGGCAGAAGCGGACATCCGCCGCCGCGTGGAGGCCAAGGAGGTCGTGATCGGTTTCGGGCATCCGGTCTATACGATTGCCGATCCGCGCAACAAGATCATCAAGGAGGTCGCGCGCCGCCTCGGCGCCGAGACCGGCAACCTGAAAATGTTCGACATAGCCGACCGTATCGAGGCCGTGATGGCCGAGACGAAGAAGATGTTTGCCAATCTCGACTGGTTCAGTGCGGTGTCTTATCACGCCATGGGGGTGCCGACCGCGATGTTCACGCCACTGTTCGTCATCTCGCGCGCCTCCGGTTGGGCCGCGCACGTGATCGAACAACGGATCGACAACAAGATCATTCGGCCTTCTGCGAACTACGTTGGTCCGGAAAACCTGACATTCGTGTCGCTCGACGAACGGGGTAAAGCCCCCTCTTCGATCCGCGCAGCCTGACGGAGCTGATATGCCTTATCTGGTTGCCTCTGATCTTCCCGCCGAGAGCGCGGGACGCCGCTTCCGCGCCCTCCTTCAGCGTCCCAGTATTCTCTGTCTTCCGGGTACGCATAACGGCATGGCTGCACTTCAGGCCAAAGCCGCGGGCTTCGAAGCGCTGTATCTTTCTGGCGCTGCTATGACGGCGTCAATGGGCCTGCCGGACCTCGGCGTGATTACGGTGGATGAAGTCGCGTTCTTCGTACGTCAGATTATCCGCGCAGCGGGGCTGCCGCTACTAGTAGATGGTGACACCGGCTACGGCGAGGCGCTTAACGTCATGCACATGGTCCGCACGTTCGAGGATGCAGGCGCGGGCGCGGTGCACCTTGAAGACCAGTTGCTGCCGAAGAAATGCGGCCACCTCAACGACAAGAAACTAGCGGACGCGCACGACATGGCCGCCAAGGTCGCAGCCGCTGCGAAGGCACGCCGCGATCTCGTCGTGATCGCGCGCACCGACGCCGCCGCACGCGAAGGGCTGGACGGCGCGGTCGCCCGCGCGAAGCTCTATATGGAAGCCGGCGCCGACGCGATTTTCCCGGAAGCGCTGAACACCGAGGAGATGTTCCGCGCCTTCGCGAAGCGAATGCCCGGTGTGCCATTGCTGGCGAACATGACCGAATTCGGAAAAACACCGTTCTTCACGGCGCAGGAATTCCAGGGCATGGGCTATCGCATGGTGATCTGGCCGGTATCCTCGCTGCGCGTCGCCAATAAGGCGCAGGACTTGCTATATAAGGCTATCGCCCGCGACGGCGGCACCCACAAGGCTGTGGACGCGATGCAGACCCGCGCCGAACTCTACGACATGATCGGGCTTCACAACTATGAAGCGCTAGACCAATCCATCATCCAGACCATCATTCCCGAAGGCATGCCTCAGCGGTGAGTGAAGATAGGGCACAATCCCTCATCCAATCACTACTGCGCCTCTGTACTAAGTCTTGCCTAGCTCTTTCATTCAAAAACGGTTCCATAAACCGTCATTATGCGAAAAATTGGCAGCGTGAACTTCTACGTTTGTGACGCGATTAGGGGCAATCTGCCTATTGAGACCTGACCGATGACGCGCGCTTCATGCCAATGCCGCCTCAAAGCGTCCGGCGGCCAAATAAGTCGTGCAGCTTCGGACTCCTTCTTCGGATCATTTTGTGATCCGGACTGGCTGATAAGAGCCACTAGATTGCTGCGTTTCCGCTCGACTTCGCCAGCACATGGAGCGTCACTGTCCCCGTAAATCGGAGACAAATGATGGACCGCAAAATCACAGAACAAGCAATTGGTCTGATCCTTACTGAGATCGGTGTTCGCCTTGGCGAGGCGGCACGGATTGCCAAGGCCGCCGAAGCCTGCGCGCTGGCCGGCAGCGTCAGTGAAGGCGTCAGAGTCTCGATGGATCTCGAACAGATATTCTATGAGACCGGTCGTCTGCAGGATGCGGCCTCGCTACTGAACCGGTTATCCAGCGACTAACAATCTCTCCGACCGAAAGGTTCTCGGCCCGTCTGCGAACGACGGGCTTGCGGCAGTGGCGGCACAGGATGCTGTCGTTTCCCACGGAGAACCGAAATGCCCATCAGCACTCGAAAGCCGCCTCGCAAGACCGCGCGTAAATCTAAACCGACAGCAAAGCGATCGACGAAACCGGCCTCTAAGACTCTGCCGCCCGTCGCGCCGAAGAAGCCGGTCATGCTGAAGACGCCGAACGTGGCCGTGTCCAAACAGGACAAGGTCCTCGAGATGCTCCGCGCGCCGTCCGGGAGCACCATCGCCGCCATCATGAAGGCAACCGGTTGGCAGCAACATTCGGTGCGCGGCTTCTTCGCAGGCACCGTGCGCAAGAAGCTCAAGCTGAACCTGACTTCGGCCAAAACCGATGGCCAGCGCGTCTACCGGATCGCAAAACCGGGTGCGAAATGAACCGTGCGCCTTCGTCCACGAAGCCAGTCAATCCAGCCATAGAAGCCGAACTGAATCGACTGGCGACAGCCCCCATCGTCGAACTGCGCAGACGTTACCGGGAAGTGCTGCGAACTGATCCACCCAAAGCTTTTGGTCCTGACCTGCTGCGCCGGAGCATTGCGCATCGGATACAGGAAAAGGCCTATGGCGGGTTGTCCGGTCCGACCAAGCGCCTGCTCGACCAGCTGGTGAAAGCCATGGCCGCGAAACCCAACGGGAAGCTCGAGTTGCCACGCCGGATCAAGCCAGGCTCGGAGCTAGTGCGGACATGGAAGGGCAAGACCTACCGCGTCGTGGTGCGGCCGGACGGCTTTGCCTATGATGGCAAGACCTATACGGGTCTGTCCGAGATCGCATCCCTGATTGCGGGCACCAACTGGAATGGACCGCGGTTCTTCGGACTACGGTCCAAGACTCAAGGGGCAGCCGATGGCAAGTAACGCTCCCAAACCCCTGCGCTGCGCCATCTACACCCGCAAATCCACCGAGCATGGCCTTGAGCTGGAATTCAACTCGCTCGATGCCCAGCGGGAAGCTTGCGAGGCATATATAAAGAGTCAGGCGTCACTCGGCTGGAAGGTCGTCACGCAGCCCTATGACGACCCGGCATTCTCCGGCGGCAATCTTGAGCGCCCTGCCCTCAAGAAACTGCTCAAAGATATTGAAGCCGGCAAGGTCGATGTCGTCGTGGTCTACAAGATCGACCGCCTCACCCGTTCACTGGCGGATTTCGCCAAACTAGTCGAAGCGTTCGATGCAAGATCGATCTCATTCGTCGCCGTGACGCAACAGTTCAACACCACGACGTCAATGGGAAGATTGACCCTCAATGTGCTGCTGTCCTTTGCTCAGTTCGAGCGTGAGCTCTCGTCCGAGCGTGTCCGGGACAAAATCGCAGCCTCTCGCGCCAAGGGCAAATGGACCGGCGGAAATATTCCGTTCGGCTATCGGACCGAGAACAAGAAACTCGTAATCGACGAAAACGAGGCCAAGATCGTTCGCTACATTTTCAAACGCTACCTTGAACTCGGCAGTCTCGGACCACTGGTCCTGGACCTCGATGCAAAGGGTTTTCGATCGAGGATGAAGAAAGCAAAAGCATCTGATGCTCGCGTGGCTTCGCAGTTTACCTATGGTCCTCTCGCCTATCTGCTGAACAGCCGCATTTATGTCGGCGAGGTACCGCACAAGGACAAATGGCATCCGGGCGAGCATCAGCCCATCATCACCAAAGCCATTTTCGAGGCCGTGCAGGCAAAACTTGCGTCCAACTCTGTCACCCGGAAAAACCGGCGCTCGGAGAGTGGCGCGCTCCTGATGGGCAAGCTGTACGATGATCGCGGTAACCGTATGAGCCCAAGCTACTCGACCAAGAAAGGCGTGCGCTATCGGTTCTACGTCAGTACGGCGTTGTTGCGGGGACGCAAGACCGAGGCCGGCTCGCTGACGCGTATTTCGGCCATAGAGCTGGAAGCGACCGTACTTCAGGCGATACGTGTGGAATGCGATCTACCAGATCCTGCTATAATTCCAGATGCAGAACTGGTTGAGAGCCGCCTTGAACGCGTCAATGTCTCGAAGAGCGAGATTACCATTGTCTTCTCGAGTCACATTGGCATTCAGAATTTAACTGTCCCTTGGATCAGCACCGCGAGAGAAGCGACCTCACCGACATATCGAGCTGAAGACAGCAGTGAGGCCGACCCGACCCTTGTTCACGCTGTCGCCCTGGCACACGCCCGCATCAAGGATTTGACGAGCGGTCGCTTCGATACAGTGGAAACATTGGCTGCATCTGCCAAGGCCCACCCGAAAATGCTGCGGCAGGAATTGCGGCTGGCGTTTCTTGCGCCCGACATCCTCGCGGCGATATTGCAGGGCGACCAGCCGCCTGGCCTGACGCTGACCGCGATGCTGCCCACCCTGCCCTTGTCATGGGCCGCACAGCGCAGCGCCATCGGACTTTGATCACCGCGCCCTTCGCAGATCGAATGTTATGGAACATCAACCGATAATAGCAGACCCCCTACTGACATAGCGTGGCAGGCGAGCTACCCGCACCGTCCGTCGTCTCTTCCCCGGCGATGGATAGCACCTATTTGCTTTCGTAAGCGGATTTACCCAGCTGTAAACCGCAAATCACTCCAAGGCTAAACCAATTTCCAGTCCGGGCGCTTTGATCATTGCAACACCCTCAGTGTTGTAAAATACATCGTTGAAATAACCGGCGAACCAATGAATCTTTTCGTAGTGGGCTGGGGTATCAACAGCATCATCCAAGCGAGCCGCAATGTTGTTGCGCAAAGAAACGATCCTCTCGATTGTTTGTGTTTCTGCGCGACGACCTTCCAACGTACGAAGTCCATGAACAAAATAAGGCCCATCGCCTGATCTGCGAAAGCATTTCTTAAAAACCGCTGCATGCGGCGATTCTTGATCCTTGTAAGTATGAAGGTCCTTCATCACTTCTTTTGTCAGCATTACACGCGGATATTTTACGATAGTGCTTTCAAGAGTGTAGGCATCAACGAGCGCTGGACCCAACATGATCTTTTCATGGTGAAAGACGGGTCCTTTTACCACTGCGCCGCGAATGAAATATCCGAGTCGCAAGAGATACATCGTGAGGTACTCAACGACTCCTATCAGATGCATGAGTCCCTGATCGGTCGGTGAGGTAGATATTGCGACAGCGTCAGAAATGCTGTTCGACCTGAAATCGGAATCTGGCACCAACGATGCGATATCCAGTTGGTCGGTGCTGTGAAGCTTCTCTAATAAAGTACGCAGCTCTGATAAAAGATGCGGCTCGTGATTGAGCTTGCGGATCAAACTGCGGAATCCCAAAATGTCGACAAAAGCGACGTAACGAACTGTGTAGTCGTCGGGCATCTTGGCTCGCTTTCTTTAAATAACATGAGCAAATTCGAACTCTACTATCCGGTCCGACCATGGCGCAAATTCCAAGGCTTCCGCAGTGCCACCCGTCTGCGTGTCACATCTACAAGGGCCAGCTTGCCTGGACGGCCATAACGGCATCGAGCTCTGGCCTATCATGGCCCAAACGTCTATGCCGCGCACGACGGCATCGTTACATTCGCGGCGGAAACACTCAGTGCATTTTGCCTGGGAATTGCAGGGATGCCGCTTCAAGAAGGTCGGTATGGCCGGGTTCACCTGCTGTGTTTGGATCTCCACTGGAGACTACGCGACCCCACCAGAGTGCGAGGCATTCTGGTACGAAGCGATCGACCACCTCGCGGGATTTCTCACGCAATTCAGGTTTTCAGAGTTGACGCCCTCGAAACCAATATACGGTCCGTAAGACCATAGCCCGACTTTTCCCCCTGTTAACCAGACGAAGCAAGGCTGCAAAGCAGTGGTTTGTATCTGTCTCCCAGTGAACTCTCCTTGCGATGCTATTCAGAAGGCTGGGCAAGAGTCGGCAACTTGTTTTCCCAGCTGTCTTTCAACAGCACCTCAAGAAGCTTTAGTAGCGGCGGCGAAAATTGCTGACGGCTGGGCAATATGAACCGTAGAGCGTCGCAACGATTTGACCCCGTACATTTCTACGTCACACTTACGTCGCCCAGCGGACAACAATCTTTCAACGAGCTACCAATTTACGCACTATGTGGTTTACATCCGTTTGAGCGGAGCGGATGACCTGGCGTGGCATGGCAGAATTGGCGCGCGCAGTTCGCCCCCGAACCTCTTACGAGATGCAGCGGTCTACTGTGAATATGATCGCCGTAGTGGCGTGACGCATCCCGACCGAAGTCCGGAGGCAGCACGCAAGCACGATATGTACCACTACGTTCAGCATATTCTACTTAACTGTAGCATTGATGAAGGACGTGCTAGGTCTTGGGTGGGGACAAGGAAAACGGGGGATGGAATGTCTCGAAGTAAGCGGGAATTCAAGCGGTGGAACGCTGTTGGAAAGACGACGTGGCCATACCGCATATTTTTGAAGTTCAACGGTGAGCTTCATCAGCTTCTAAATACCCACCTTGTATCAACTGAAGCGCTCTACAGCGGCCTAAAAGATAAGGGCGCCAAGTGGGAGGATAAACCAAGGAAATTCTTTAACCCGGTGCAACGCGACTTTGAGATATATGAAAATCTCAAAGAGTGGTCGAAAGCATATAATCTTTTTGATAACTGGGTAACGTTGAGCAGGTTGATGACCATCAGCTCAACGATCGAAACCTACCTAGCATCAGTGATCGGTACTGCGCTGGATTCAGACCCTGGGATAATACTGGGCATGAGCCGATGTATCGATGGCGCCGCTGTGTTAAAGAACGGCCCGAACAAAGGTGTCAACTCTGCTTTCTACATCCAAGCATGCACTGAGGGTACTTGGAGCAAGCGTATCGATGCGTTTGAAAGTCTTTTTGGGGAAGTCCCACAGTTAAGGGCCGCTCATAGTTCACTTGATGAAATCCGCATGATTAGAAACAGGTTTGGGCATGCGTTTGGCCGCGATATAGACGAAGCACGAAAACATGGAGTTCTTAAACTGCTGCCTATGGAGAGCGTTTCACAAGAACGAGCAAATCGACTGTGGAAGGAAGCCTCCGTCGCGATCAAAGCAGTAGACCATTTCTTACTCGATAGGCACGTCGGCGACTTCGAGACTGTGCGATTTTATCAAACTCTCGAACCAACCTTAAAAGCCTCCTCGCATAAAGGTGAGAAGGCTGTGGCCTTGAAAACAGCTATCGGGGGCTTTGGTGCGGAAAGCCGCGGTAAGGATTATTGTCGAGAACTGATCGACTATTGGGAAGCACTTTAGAAATTATTCGCTAGGTATCGAGCATGTCCCATTCATCACCTAGGACCCATCGAAGCGCTGAGAGCTTACCGTTGATCATTCCCCACTCGAAGTCGTCCCAAAGAAGCTGCTCATCCTTGAAGCGCTTCTCCACACGAGCCGCCGACTTGAGTGCGCCTTCCCAGATATGACGAACAATCGTTTCATTGTGACGGGCAGGATCATAAGTTTCGACTATCTTTATCTTCTTGTGCTGTATGGCCCATTCTCTGTTTTTGTGCCGATTGTACCAGACCTTATCAACGAACTCATCGATGGCTGTTACAATCTCGTCAAGAGAGCGTGGCGGCATATCAAGATTATCTTCGACGAAAATCTCATCCACACCTCTGGGCTGGACGGACTTCATCGCTTCGCCAAGCGTGATGAAGTAGCGAGATTTGATACGCGAGAAGAGCGGCGCGATATCCGGGTGCGGGTTCTTATGGCTTGCCCCAGGCTCGCTGAAGTCTTTCGTGTTGTGCGTCACGAAGCCAAAGCGCTCACCGGATTTGGCGTTCTTGGATAGGTCTGCGTAGGCCTCGATCAGTAAAGCATCACCAATGCTGTTCTTTTGCCTATGGAATGGAGCTTCACCCAAAATGGCGCGTTCTGCGGCCCGTGCTTTCATGTCCTCTGAGGTCGGCACGACGGTCGCCTTAGCAAGCAGGGCCGCAATGCGACCAATCGCGAGCTTTGACTCCTCACCGGGGCCGGTAATGCGAAAATCCACTTCATTCAGCAGGCGCGTGGCGCTTTGCGTTCGCCGCCTATCACCAAGATCAACGATGATGTCTCTGGCACGCTTGAGAGTGGTGGCAACACTCTTGCCGATCTCATCGACCACGCGGGCCTTGTTTCGGTTGAACTCGTCCAGCACAATTTGAGGCACGATCAGTGCCACGAGTTTGTTGCGTACTAGCTCCTCCAGGACGTGTAGATTACTACGCTGCTTGTTATCCTTCGCAAGATCGAGCCATACGCAGGTATCCACGATCAATTTAAGCGGATTGTTCTTGGTGGCCCCAACTTTCGACACGTGTCCCTCCCATTTCCGCTCCCGCGCCCGCCAGTAATTTCAGGCGCGGTTTGCCGAAATGCGAGTTTAGGATGCGGGTTCGCTTGGTACAACTTCTGTCACCGTGAAAGCCTCATCTCTGCTTCCAACTCGGCCCCGACCTTGTCCGGACGGTTCGCACGCGCACCGCTCATGTTCTGCGCATGCGTGACGCGGCCCTTGGAGCCCTACTCGCCCGGCATGAAGCAGTGGCGGTGCAACGAGCATGGAGGGTGGCGGCGATCAGGCGTGATGACACCACCTAAGAATCAAAGCGCCCCTTTAACGTTTAACCTTCTGCTAGGTTTTCAGCCATTGAACCGCCGCAAACGCCGACTATATTGAAACTGTAATTATCGAGATGCGTGCAGTGTGTTGGGGACACCAGAGCACTCAACGAAAAAATCCCCGGCCTACTGGCCTAGTGTGCGAAGGCACGTACCGAAAGGGACCCTCGTACAAAAGAGAAGGAGCGCACCATGTCGGTGTTTCTCAGTCTCGAAGCCAGCCATCCGTGCGGTAAGACCTATCGCCTTGGTTTCAAATGCAACGTGCATCTGGCCTCGGTGTTAGCTTTTTTAACGCGGCTGTTTTAAGCGACGGAGGCACCTCAATGCGAGGTGCCTCTTTCGTTTTTAGACCTTTACGCCAGCCAATGCCGATCGAAACGCTTCGAGAGGCCTCCGGCTCGGAAGAACGAAGTCTTTCGGCATCGAGATGACCGACTTGTCCCGATCTCTTTTGCACGACACCGACAAAAGCCCGACCTCGTATTTTCTTCGTTTCGGATTGTCGTGTTCGTTAGCCAGCTTGCAAATCGCGGCAAGCGCTGCCGGCTGGAAGAACTCCTCGACTTCACGAAGCGTATCGAGGACGGCTTCAGCACGCTTAGCCAAGCCCTCCATTTTGGACCGGATAACGCCGATTATCTTGGCAACGTTCTCTGGCGCTCCACCGAGAGTAGCCATCGTCGCTGCGAAGTCCGCCATCAATCGGGCATACTCTCCCCGCAAGTCGGTCCCCGGAGCGCATAACCTTTTCGGCAAAGACGCTCCTATGGTGCGATGGTCCATCGCGGCCGCGGCCGGGAGGGTATCGTAAATCCAAGGCATTTGCGTTTCGAGTTGGCCGCGGACTCGGCTAAAGTGCTTGAATATATCCGACTGAGATATTCCATTTAGGTACTCGACAAACGGAATTACTGCCGATCGAATTTCACGGACTCGCTTTAACGCGTCCTGCCGAACGACCGCGGCGGCAAAATCGGCACTGTATTTCTCAAAGTCCGCGCCATAGATCGTTTTTGCGCAGATCCATCCCACCATGAAGCGGGCCGAACCTTTCCGCATAACGAAACCGGCAAGGTGTTGATGGTGGCCGTGGACACAGGAGAACATGCTCCTGTCTGACTTTCTGAGATCGTACTTGTACTCGACGTAGGGTTCCTCATCGCCGGCCGGAATCTCATAGACGAGGTTTGGTAGACTTTCAGGGTCATCGGTCACTAGCTCCGTTTCGAGGAGCTGGTCATCGCTCAATGTTTCCCAATGGCGCCGCACATGGCGGGCCTGCGGTTTCAACATCAACTCTCCTATTGCTGGTTGCGGGAAGGCAACTCGATACAACGGAACGAATATATCAGTTCCCGATCTGTTCTACCAACAAGTTTGGTCCTTACCCGCTATTCACACCCTGAAGCGAGGTGCCAAATCGGTGCCAAAGCTGAAAAACGCACTCGAAAATCGGCCCTGAGATCGCAGGCGGGCATTAAAAAAACCGCTGCGACACAGCGGCTACTTGCGGAAGATACGGTGGACGCACCAAGGCTCGAACCTGGGACCCGCTGATTAAGAGTCAGTTGCTTCGCTGCCAACACTAGAGACGTGCAATTCCGAAAAGGGCCGAAGCTTGAACCAGAATGCCCCCTACCCCGTGCAGTGGGACTGTTCGCCAGTCTCCAAGGCTAGTCTTTACAAATTTTCCAATGGACCGCCGGAGACTTCCCGGAATACTCGCCGTAAGAGTTCGACAACTGGTACCGCGGAGACTTGTCGATATTAAAGAAGCCCGCATTTCGCAGGCTTTTTTTCATGCCAGAGAAGAATATTCTCTGAAAGCCACACTAGTTGGCTGGAGAACGAGGATTCGAACTCAACCAGTCTAGTTCGAACCCAGTCTCTCGATCCGCTTCCGCGAGGTCGGGAATGTTAAAACTCGCTTCGACTAATTCCCCCACCGCGTAGTGGATTATTCTCCCGTCTCCAAAGCAAGTCTCCAGAAAACGGGAATTTCTCAGAGGATGACTGGAGACTTCCGGGAATTCTCGCCGCAAAAGTTCGACAATTGGAATGTTGGAGACTCATCGACGTCAAAGAAGCCCGCATTTGGCGGGCCTTTCTGGTGTCTGAGAAGGATATTCTCTGAAAGCTGAACTGGTTGGCTGGGGGACTAGGATTCGAACCTAGATAGCCAGAGTCAGAGTCTGGAGTCCTACCATTGGACGATCCCCCAATCGATCGCGGACCTGATCAGACGCGTGGTGTGTCACCTGGCGGATCGTTATCCAAATCAGCAAATCGATATCGCGCGCTGGATATAAAGCGGGGTTGCGCTGCGGTCTACCCCTGCCTTGCCCTATCCAGCCAACGGATCGAAAAAACCGATCCCGGATAATCCCCCCGGGCCAGTAAGGGCATCGATTAATCCAAGGTAAACAAAGACTTAATGCCACATACTCGGCGCTTCGCCCTGCGCCCTGCCGGGATGAAAATACCCTTTGAACTACGGGATATTAGCAGACCGGCGGCTTTCCGGACGCTGCCGGCTCCGTTCCCGGCTGGACGAAGCAACGGCGGCCCCTTCGGAAACGTTTAACAGTTCCTGCAACAAGCCTTTGTACAGTCGAGAAAATCCTCGACGTTCAGACAGGCCAAATCTCCGCATGATGAATTCACCGCAACCAGCGGCCCTCGGACGAGTCATTTCGGTTCGCGGCTCGCAAGCGCGCATCGGGCTCGTGGCGACCAGCCAGATCAACGATTCGAACGTGCGCGCGACCGTCGGCCAGTTTTTCGGCATCCGAACCGCAAACACGATCATTGTCGCGATGATCACCGAGGTCAGCCGCGAGAACCTGCCGGCCGCCGACAACTGCATCGCGATCGCGTCCGTCGATCTGCTGGGCGAAATCGCCGCCGGCCCCAACGGCCGCTTCCAGCGCGGCGTCACCAGCTATCCGACCATCGGGGATCTGGTGGACGTGCTGACCAACCAGCAACTCCGGACGGTCTATGCGCCTTCAAAAGCCGAGCAGATCAACATCGGCACATTGCAGCAGGATCCGTCCGTCACCGCCTATGTCGACGTCGAGGACATGCTGAGCAAGCACTTCGCGGTGCTCGGGTCCACCGGCGTCGGAAAATCAAGCGGCGTTTCGCTGCTGCTGAACGAAATTCTCCGCGTGCGGCCGAACCTGCGCGTCTTCCTGCTCGATGTGCATAACGAATATGGCCGCTGTTTCGGCGAACGAGCCCTGGTTCTCAATCCACGCAATTTGAAGCTGCCTTTCTGGCTTTTCAATTTCGAAGAATTCGTCGACGTGATCTTCGGCGGACGCCCCGGCGTTCCGGAAGAGCTTGAAGTGCTCGTCGAGCTTATTCCCGTCGCGAAGGCCACCTACACGCAATACCAGAACAGCGACCGCGTCGGCCTGAAGCGCGTCGATGCCAAGACCATCGGCTACACAGCCGATACGCCGGTCCCCTACCGGCTGGTCGATCTGATCTCGCTGATCGACGAGCGCATGGGCAAGCTGGAAAACCGCTCGTCGCGCATCGTCTATCACAAGCTGATTTCGCGCATCGAAACCGTCAAGAACGATCCGCGCTACGCCTTCATGTTCGAGAACGCCAACGTCGGCGGCGACACGATGGCGGAAGTCATCAGTCTTCTGTTCCGGATGCCGGCCAACGGCCGGCCCATGACCATCATGCAGCTCGCCGGGTTCCCCGCAGAGGTCGTGGACTCGGTGGTGTCTGTGTTGTGCCGCATGGCGTTCGATTTCGGATTGTGGAGCGACGGCGCCTCGCCGCTGCTGTTCGTTTGCGAGGAAGCGCATCGCTACGCGTCTGCCGATCGCGGTGTAGGCTTCGGACCGACCCGCAAGGCCGTGTCGCGCATCGCCAAGGAAGGCCGCAAGTACGGCGTCTATCTTGCACTCGTCACACAGCGGCCGGCCGAACTCGACGCAACGATCATTTCCCAATGCAACACCCTATTCGCGATGCGGCTTGCGAATGACCGTGACCAGGCGCTGTTGCGCTCCGCGGTGTCGGACGCCGCGGCGAATCTTTTGTCCTTCGTGCCATCGCTCGGAACACGCGAAGTTCTGGCATTCGGCGAAGGTGTCGCGCTGCCGACACGGCTTCGCTTCAAGGAAGTTCCGGCCCATCAGTTGCCGCGCAGCGAAGCGACCATCGCGACGACGCCCTCGGCACACAGCGGCCACGACATCTCCTTCGTCAGCTCCGTGCTGGAGCGCTGGCGTGGCGCGACATCCCATCGCGAGACGCCGAACGATCCGACGTTCGATCGAACTGCCATCGACCGCCCGGTTCAGCGCATGCCGGACGCGCCGATGCTGCAGCCCTCGCTCGGGCTCGATCCGGATCGGTTCTCGCTGCTAAAGAAGCCCTTGCGCTGATTGCCGAACCTTCGCAGAACTGCCGTGCGCGAGCCGCCGCTTTGCGCCGGCGTCGTCCTCGATTATGGTCCACGTCATCCATGACGCTTGCATCGGACCCACCATCATGACGACGCCTCCCATCAGCCGCTTTCCAGTGCCCGCACTGAATTCATTGCCGGACGACATCCGCACGCGCATTCTTGGCGTGCAGGAGAAGTCGGGCTTCGTGCCGAACGTCTTTCTCGCGCTGGCCTACCGGCCGGACGAGTTCCGCGCGTTCTTCGCCTACAACGACGCGCTGATGGAAAAGGACGGCGGACTGAGCAAGACCGAGCGCGAAATGATCGTGGTCGCAACCAGCGCAGCGAACCAGTGCCACTATTGTGTGGTCTCGCACGGCGCGGTGTTGCGCATTCGCGCGAAGAACCCGCTGATCGCGGACCAGATCGCCAACAACTACCGCAAGGCCGATATCACACCACGCCAGCGCGCCATGCTCGATTTCGCGGTGAAGGTCTGTCTGGAATCACAGAAAACATCGCCGCAGGATTTTGATATTTTGCGCGGCCACGGATTCAGCGACGACGACATCTGGGATATCGCCGCGATTGCGGCGTTCTTCGCGCTATCGAACCGCATGGCGAGCGTCACCGACATGCGCCCGAACGACGAATTCTACATGATGGGCCGCGTGCCGAAGACATAACGCGCCCTCGGAAAGGCGATCGATGCTCGACTGGTGGGACATCGTTTTGCGGCTCGGCGTCGCCACGCTGGCGTCCGGCGCGATCGGACTCAACCGTGACCTGCAGGGAAAGCCGATCGGTCTGCGAACGCTGGGGATGGTCGGCCTCGCAACCGCGTTGATCGTCCTGATCTCCAACCCGGCGGCTCTCGAGGCAGGCCAGCTTTCAGACGCAACAAGCCGTGTCATCCAGGGAATCCTCACTGGCATCGGCTTTCTCGGCGCCGGTGTGATCGTTCACGCCGAACAGCATAAAGTGAAGGGACTTACGAGCGCGGCCTGCGTCTGGTTCACGGCCTGTATCGGCGTCGTATGCGGTCTCGGACATTGGCGACTGGTCGGCATCGCGCTCGGCATTGCGTTTCTGTTGCTTGTGTTCGGCGGACCGCTGGAGCGGACGGTGCATCGGGCCTTCGGCGGAAAGCCGTCGGATGACGCAAAACCCGACTGATGCAAGCCTGAAATGAATTAGCAGATGAGGCCTAGTCGTCGTCCGCTGGACCGCACCAGCCGGGCAGATAGATCGCGTCCTTGCTTTTGCCGAGCGACAGCGCCTGTTCGATGGCCTTGTCGAAATCACCATCGACCGTCTTGCGCGATATGCGCCGGCGCAAAAAATCCGCCCACAGGAATTCACTGAACGGTGTCGTATCTTTCGCGAAGCCTCCGGCCCGGCGCAATTCGCCGGCGAGACTCCGGAACGGATCGTCCTTCAACCCGGTCACGTCTTTCGGCAGATCGCTGTAATTGCGGCGCTCGCCCTTCGCATCATAGGGGTACACCCAGCGATGATTGTCGAGCACAACCCAGAATGCCTTTCGGTCGACCATCGTGAGATCGGCGACGACGGAGACCAGAACATCCTTCTCGCCTTCCTCATGCAGTGCCTTGGCCAGATGATGATGATCAATCACATAGTTTTTCTTGTCCGGGCCGACGACGACCGGGATCATGTGCTTGCCGAGCAGTTGAGCTCGCTTTTTATCTTTGTGCTCACGCCAGCGTTTGCGCTTTTCTTTGACCTCCCTCATGCCGACGGTCATCTGCGTCGGACGCAGCGACAAAATTGAAACAGGTGTCAGAAGAGGTTCTCGCTTGCTTGCCATGATTGCAGGACTCCAGTGGGCGATTGCAGCAATCTACCAAACTGCAGAGAGACGAAGCGCCCTGTCACATCACTTTCAGGACATCGCATTTCCGGTCATCATGCGCCGCACAGGCGCTCTCCGGAAAGCAGGTTCCGACCTATCCTTTTTGGCATCACAGGAATACTCTCTTTTCCGGAGACACGAGTGTTCAGCGGACTAGTATGATCATGCTGATTTGGAGCCGCTTCCCATGACCGACGGCGAACATCGCGTGCTGAAATTCCGTCCACGCACGCATGCGCGGCCGCCGTCAGCCGCGACGTCCGGCAAGCTGGCGCCGGACCTGTCCCGTTATGAGCGCGGAGACGAGAGCCCCGACGAATATCGTCACCGGATGATCACGAACGTCGCCGCCATCGCGTTTACGGCGGCGCTGACCGGCGTTGGCATCTGGCTTGCGGTGACCTTGGCCGATCTGCGCAGCAAGCAGGATTGCGTGCTGATGGGCCGGCGGGATTGCGCGCAAATTTCCGCGCAGAAAACCGACCCGGTTCGCCACAATTAGCCCCGAAAACCAGCCTCTTGCCAGACCTGCTGCGCCATTGAACTCAGAGCATCGCTCCGATATACGGGGATTCAACCCGTCCGGAGGGGACCGCGGCACGGTTTCGCAGCGTGCTCCCCGCGCCAAACATGGCATTTATCTCTGAAATCTCAAAGGTTTAGCATGTCTGCTACATTCGATCAGGTCGCCACGATCATTGCGGAAACCTGCGACATTCCACGCGACACGATCACCCCGGAAAGCCACGCCATCGACGATCTGGGCATCGACAGTCTCGACTTCCTCGACATCGCTTTTGCGATCGACAAGGCATTCGGGATCAAGCTGCCGCTGGAGAAGTGGACGCAGGAGGTCAATGACGGCAAGGCCACGACCGAGCAGTACTTTGTCCTGAAGAACCTCAGCGCGCGCATCGACGAATTGGTCGCCGCCAAGGGCGCCTGACGCGCCCGGCCATGCATCTCGAATACTTCCAGCTGATTGACCGCATCACCGATCTCGACGTCGGCAAGCGGACAATTACGGTCGAAGCGCAGGTTCCGCAGGCCAGCACGATCTTCGAAGGGCACTTTCCCGGCTATCCACTAATGCCGGGTGTGCTGCTGATCGAAGCAATGGCGCAGACCTCCGGCTGGCTCCTGATCGCCCATCTGAAATTCCAGCGGATGCCGTTTCTGGCCAGCGTCAAGGAAGCCAAGATGAGGGACTTCGTGACGCCGGGCGAACTGCTGACGATCGACGCCAGTCTGGTCCACGATGGCTCCGGATTTGCAGTGACCGAGGCGAAGATCCACATCGGCGGCAAACTGAAATGCAACGCGACGCTGACCTTCCGTCACACGCCGTTCCCGCATCCAGACTTGCGCGTGCATATGGAAGCGATGGCGAAGCGTATCGGCTTTCCTGAACAGGCAATCGCTCATGGCTGAGACCCCTTCATCGACTGGCGGCCCGCGCGAAGCCTGGATCACGGGCATCGGCCTTGCCACCTCGCTCGGCGAAGGCCTCGACGCGCACTGGGATGCACTGAACAGCAAGACGATCAATGTCGATGAGACGGCGTTCGCCCCCTACGTCATCCACCCGATGACGAAGCTGAGCTTCGACGCGCAGATCCCCAAGAAGGGCGACCAGCGCCAGATGGAAGCGTGGCAGCGCATCGGCACCTATGCCGCAGGTCTCGCGCTCGACTCCGCCGGCGTCAAAGGCAACGCTGACATTCTTTCCCGGATGGACATGATCGTCGCCGCCGGCGGCGGCGAACGGGATCTCGCGGTCGATTCCGCGATCATCAATGCCGACGTCCAGGGCAACGCCGCGCCGGGTTTTCTCAACGAACGGCTGATGAACGACCTGCGCCCGACACTGTTCCTGGCGCAGCTCTCCAACCTGCTTGCCGGTAACATCTCCATCGTCCACGGCGTCACCGGATCGTCGCGCACGTTCATGGGCGAGGAAGCAGCGGGCGTCGATGCCGCGCGTATTGCGCTGGC
The DNA here is from genome assembly GCF_059419985.1 of Afipia sp. GW821-FHT04G03. Classification (NCBI taxonomy): domain Bacteria; kingdom Pseudomonadati; phylum Pseudomonadota; class Alphaproteobacteria; order Hyphomicrobiales; family Nitrobacteraceae; genus Afipia; species Afipia sp. GW821-FHT04G03. The sequence continues at coordinate 970,790 of NZ_JBWKSV010000001.1, forward strand.
GCGTATCGCAGCCGGTCAGAGCGACATCGCTCTTGTCGGCGCGGCGCAAAACAGCGAGCGCAAGGAAATGCTGATGCTCTACGAGTTCGGCGATTTCAATCTCAAGGATAAGTTTTCGCCGGTCTGGCAGCGGGACAACGGCTTCGCGCTCGGCGCGGGCGGTGTGTTTCTCGTCATCGAATCGAAAGAACACGCGCAGGCGCGCGGCGCGAAGCCCTATGCGAAACTCACGAAGGTTGTCGCCGACCGCGCACCGCGCAAAGCGAGCGGCGACGTGACCGCGACGCTTGACGGCTTGTGGTCGAAGATCGGCGCCGCCGGCCAGACCAGCGCGATCATCACCGGGGCCACCGGGGCAGCGCCCGTCACCGCCGAGGAGCGCGCATTTCTTGGTAATCACAAGGACATTCCCGCACGCGCGACAGGTACCGCGTTTGGCCATACCGTGGAGGCGCAATTCCCTCTCGGCATCGCACTCGCCGCGCTGTCGATCTCGCGGGGAGCGCTGTTCCCGCCGAACGATACCACTGGCGTCGAGATTGAAATGACCACGCCGCCATCCCAGATTGTTGTGATCGGAGCCGGTCACTGGCGCGGCGAAGGCATGGCGCTGGTCGAGGCCGTATAAGCGGGGAAACACGATGACAGCGACTCGCGACAAATTCGGACGGCCGATCGTCGTCGTCACCGGCATGGGCGTCGTGACATCTCTCGGCGCGGGCAAATCCGATAACTGGGCCAAGCTGTCGGCGGGCGAATCCGGCATCCGGACCATCACGCGCTTTCCGACCGACGGTCTCAAGACCACGATGGCGGGTACGATCGACTTCATTCCAGTCGAGCCGTTCTCATCCACAGTGCTGTCCGAACGCCTTGCCGACGTCGCAACGGAAGAAGCCGTCGCGCAGGCCGGCATCGGCGCCAAGGGCGACTTCCCCGGTCCATTGTTTCTGGCGGTCGCGCCTGTCGAACTCGAATGGGAGCCGCGGCAGGACATCGCCCGCGCCACGGGGCTGAAATCCGGCATCGACTACGATGCGCTTCTCAAGGCAAGCGGCGGCGGCAAATTCACCGCCCTACACCGCCGTTTCGTCTTCGGCTCGGTCGCCGATCATCTGGCCGACACCTTCGGAACAAAAGGTTCGCCAATCTCGCTGTCCACGGCTTGCGCATCTGGCGCGACCGCGATTCAACTCGGCGTCGAGGCGATCCGCCGCGGCGAAACCGATGCTGCGCTCTGCGTGGCGACGGACGGCTCGGTCAATCCCGAAGCGTTGATCCGCTTCTCGCTGCTCTCGGCGCTTTCGACGAACAACGATCCGCCGCACGCGGCGGTGCGGCCGTTCTCGAAGAACCGCGATGGCTTCGTCATGGCGGAAGGCGCAGGCGCACTCGTGCTGGAAAGCCTCGAAGCCGCTACTGCGCGCGGCGCGAAGATTCTCGGCGTTGTCGCTGGCTGCGGTGAACTCGCGGACTCGTTCCATCGCACCCGCTCCAGCCCGGACGGCAAACCCATCGTCGGATGCGTGCGCAACGCGCTGTCGGACGCCGGTGTCGGCATCGAGCAGATCGACTACATCAACGCTCACGGCACCGGAACACCTGAGAACGACAAGATGGAATATCTCGGCATTTCGATGGTGTTCGGCGATCGCGCCAAGGAAATTCCGGTCTCATCCAACAAGTCGATGGTCGGACATACGCTCTCCGCGGCAGGTGCCGTGGAAGCCGTGTTCTCACTGCTGACGCTAGAGCATCAGCGTATCCCGCCGACGATCAACTACGACGTTCCGGATCCCGCGATTCCGTTCGACGTCGTCCCGAACAAGGCCCGCGATGCACGTGTGACCGCGGTCATGTCGAATTCGTTCGGCTTCGGCGGCCAGAACGCGTCCCTGATCCTGACGCGCGAGCCTATCTAGCGGCCCGGCTACGGCCGGCCGGCAGTTGACGCCATCGGCCGAACCGGCGATACGCAGCCCAACAGTTTTTCATCACCTTTCGTACCGGAGACACGGTATTATGCGTGCGCTCAGTCTTGTTGCCGACCGCCAGCTGGTGGTCGCCGATGCGCCGCCTCCCCCGCCGCCGGGCGCGGGAGAGGTGCAAATCCGCGTCAACGCGGTGGCGCTCAACCATATCGACGTCTGGGGTTACCGCGGCATGGCGTTCGCCAAGCGCAAGCTCCCGCTCGTGGTGGGCGCGGAAGCCTCCGGTGAGATCGCATCCGTCGGTAGCGGCGTGACGCGCTTCAAGCCCGGCCAGAAAGTCGTGATGTACGGCGCGCTGACCTGCGGCACCTGCCCTGCATGTCAGGCCGGCCGCGATAACCTCTGCGAAAACGTCGCCGGCATCATGGGCTTCCATGTCGATGGCTTCGCGCGTGAATTGATGAACCTCAACGAGCGACTGGTCATTCCGGTGCCCGATGGCGTGGCCGATCGCGACGCCGCCTGCGCGCCGATCGCATTCTCCACCGTTCAGCACATGCTGTTCGACAACGCCAAGCTGCTGCCGGGCGAGACCATTCTGGTTCATGCCGGCGGCTCCGGTATCGGTACGGTCGCGATCATGATGGCCAAGGCCATCGGCTGCACCGTCATCACCACCGTCGGCGACGATTCGAAAATCGAGGGCGTGAAGGCGCTCGGCGCGGATCACGTCATCAACTATCGCAAGGATCGCTTCGAGCACGAGACGCGCAAGATCACCAAGAAGAAAGGCGTCGATGTCGTGTTCGAGCATGTCGGCGCGGATACCTTCAACGGCTCGCTGCTCACGATGAAGCGCGGCGGACGTCTGGTGACCTGCGGCTCGACATCGGGCCCGACCACGACCATCAACCTGATGCAGCTCTTTCAGCAACAGTACCGCATCTTCGGATCGTTCGGCGCCACCATGCGCAACATCGCCGAGAGCCTCGACAAGATGGCCGTCGGCATGAAGCCGGTGATCGATACCGAGGTGCCGATCGACGATGTGGCCGCGGCGCTCAAGCGGATGGAAAGCCGACAGGTGTTCGGCAAGATCGTCGTGACATTCTGATGCTTCGCGTTGTCCTCCGAACGAGAGCCATTCTGCGCGATGCGCTGAAGCCCGTGACGGGCGCGATCCTCGGCGCGATCGCCGTCGCCCTGTTGCGGGTCACTCGCTACTTCGATCCGGACAAGACGGCTGACTTCTTCGCATCGGTCACGCGCGCCATCGGACCATGGCTGCCTGAACACAAGACCGGCCGCACCAACCTGACCGCAGCCTTTCCCGACAAATCATCCGCCGAGATCGACGCCATTCTGATGGGCGTGTGGGACAACCTCGGTCGCGTCGGCGCCGAATTTGCGCATCTCGATCACATCTGGAACCTCGATCCCAATCATCCGGACAAGGGCCGCATCGAACTGGCGCCCGACGCGACGGCGAAGTTTGAAGCGCTGCGCGATGACGGCAAGGGTGCGCTGGTGTTCGCGAGCCACCTCGCCAATTGGGAACTGCCCGCGCTCGCGGGTCCGGCCTACGGACTCGAATCGGCGGTGCTGTTTCGACGGCCGAACATCGCCGCCGTCGATCGCGCCATCCAGGACATCCGCTCAGTCAACATGGGCACGATGATCGCAACCACGCACGACGCGCCGTTGCGGCTGGCTCATGCTCTTGATAGCGGCGTACACGTCGGCATGCTGGTGGATCAGCATTTCGGGCGCGGTGTGGATGTGACGTTCTTCGGCCGCACCACCAAGGCCAATCCCCTGCTCGCCCGCCTCGCCCGCCAGGTGGACGTGCCGATCCACGGCGTCCGTATCGTCCGGCTGCCGAACCACCGCTTCCGTGCCGAAATATCGGACGAGGTGAAGCCGGTGCGCGACGCCGACGGCAAGGTCGACGTGCAAGCAACGACGCAGGCGATCACCACAGTGATCGAGGGATGGATTCGCGAACATCCCGAACAATGGCTGTGGCTGCACCGCCGCTGGCGGTAATCACCGTCCCGTCTTTACCCGCGTCCAGAGCCGGTTGATGATGCGCTGGGTCGCCGGATCGCGCGACGTAATGACGAACAGCCGGTTCAGCGTCGCCTGATCGGGATAGACCGTCTTGTCATTGAAGATTTTCGGATCGATCAGCTTCTGGCTGGCAAGATTGCCGTTCGCGTAAGACAAAAAATCGGAATTCTTCGCCGCGACATCGGGCCTGTAGAGATAGTTGATCAGCTCATAGGCCTCAGCGACATTCCTCGCGTCCGCCGGAATGGCGAGATTGTCGAAGAACATCTGCGCGCCCTCCTTCGGGATCGCGTAGCCGATCTCGACGCCGTTCTTCGCTTCTGCCGCGCGGCTCTGGGCTTGCTTGATATCGCCCGACCAGCCGACCACAAAGCAGATTTCGCCGGTCGCAAGCGCGCTCAAATATTCGGAGGAGTGAAACTTCCGCACATAGGGCCGCACCTTGCCGGCCAGATCGGCGGCCTTGTCCAGATCGGCCTGTTTCGTCGAATTCGGATCGAGGCTGAGATAGTTCAGCGCCGCCGGCAGAATGTCATCGGCGGAGTCCAGCATGTGAATGCCGCAGTCCTTGAACTTCGCGAGGTTCTCGGGCTTGAACACCATATCCCAGGATTCGATCTTCGCATCGGGGCCGAGAATTTCGCGCAGCTTGCCGACGTTGTAGCCGATCCCTGTGGTGCCCCACATGTAGTTGGCGGCAAACGTATTGCCGGGATCGTAGATCGCGAGGCGCCTGGTCACTTCAGGCCATGCATTGACGAGATTCGGCAGCTTCGACTTGTCCAGCTTCTGGAAAACATTCGCCGCGATCTGACGCTGAAGAAAATACGCCGTAGGCACCACAACGTCGTAGCCGGACTTGCCTGCGAGCAAGCGCGTTTCAAGCGTCTCGTTGGCATCGAAGGTATCGTAGGTGACCTTGATTCCGGTCTCCTTGGTGAACTGTTCGAGCACACCGGGCGCCATATAGTTCGACCAGTTGTAGAAGTTCACGCTGCGCTGCTGCGCCTGCGCTCCGGTCAGTGCCCCTATCGCCACCACCCCCGCGACGACGCAGGTTGTCCGCATGGCTCTCATCAAAGCAACGCGCATCGGTATCTCTCGTCTTAGCGGTGAAGAACGTGCGACAGCCGCTCCAGCGCGGTGTCGAGCGTCGAATCTTTCTTGGAAAAACAAAACCGGACCACCGAGGTTACATGGTTTTCCTCGTAGAAGGCCGATACCGGGATCGCCGCGACCTTGTGATCGTGCACGATCCGCTTGCAGAAAGCCTCATCCGTCTCGTTCAGCCCGAGCGGCGCGAGATCGACATTCAGGAAATAAGTGCCCTGTGAATCGAGCACGGGGAATCCGAGACTGGAGAGTCCCTTGCTCAGCCTGTCGCGGCTGCGCGCCAGTTCGGTCCGCATCTGGATAAAATAGTCGTCCGGCTTGCCGAGGCCGTAAGCAACCGCGACCTGAAGGTTCGGCGCGGTCGTGAAGGTGATGAACTGATGCGCCTTTGCAACCACGCGCAGGATGTGCGGCGCGGCGCAGACGAAACCAATTTTCCACCCGGTCAGCCCGAACATCTTGCCCGCGGAGCCGATCTTCACCGTGCGGTCCCGCATCCCGGGAAGCGAAATCAGCGGAATATGCGCGCGGCCGTCGAACACCACATGCTCCCAGACCTCATCGCAAATCGCGATCAGATCGAATTCCTGGCAGACACGTGCCAGCATCTCGAGATCTTCGCGCGGATAGACCACGGCGGCCGGATTGAGCGGATTGTTGAGCATGACATAGCGTGTCTTCGGCGTGATCGCGGCGCGGATCGCCTCTTCCGGCAATCGCCAGTGCGGCGGCTCCAGCCGAAGAAATTTCGGAATGCCGCCCGCGAGCCGGATGATCGGGACATAGGAATCGTACATCGGCTGGAAAACCAGCACCTCATCGCCGGGCTGGACCAAGCCGAGGATAGATCCCGTCAACGCTTCCGTAGCGCCGGAGGTCACCATGACCTCGGTCATGGGGTCGAGTTGCACACCGTGCCAATGGGCGTAATGCGTCGCGATCGCCTGACGCAACTCAGGGATCCCCATCATGGAAGGGTATTGATTGTAGCCGTTCAGTACCGCGTCGGCGGCTTTCTGGCGGATGTCGAGCGGCCCCGGATCGTCGGGAAAACCCTGACCGAGATTGATCGCGTTCAAATCACGCGCGGCCTGCGACATGACGTCGAAGATGGTGTTCGGCAGGTCCGCGAAAATCTTGTTCATCGGAAGATCAGCCGCCGGTCTTGGACGGGAGTCCGGCCGCCTTCCAGGCCAACATGCCGCCGGCGAGGTGAGAGTCATAAGGCTTGCCGTCGGCCTGCGCGGCGAGCGAAGCCGTCACCGAGCGCTTGCCGGAGCGGCAGGCAAATACGACCGTCTTTCCCTGCGGGTCGGGAATATCTGCTGTGTCGAAGGCCGAAAGCGGCACCACCACCGCGTCCGGATACGCCTCGACAGCGACTTCATTCGGCTCGCGCACGTCGACCAGAAGATAACGCCCTTCGGCAATTCCGGTGGCGACCTCTTCCGCTGTCAAATCGTGAACTTTATGATCTTGCGACACATCGACCTCCGCTGGGCATGATCCCGAAAGGCTTCGAGGGACCGTGCATGAACGGCGCAACCCTCTCTTTTTGCAGAGAGAAAATCAAGCTGTCAGTCTAGATCGTGACCTGCGTGCCGACTTCCACCACACGGCCGGTCGGAATCTGGAAATAATCGGTCGCATCATTGGCCGAACGGCTCATGGCGATGAACAGGTGATCCTGCCACTTTGGCATGCCGGACTGCGCCGCAGGCTTCAGCGAACGCCGCGAGACGAAGAACGACGTCGACATGATGTCGAACTGCCAGCCGAGCTTGCGCGCGATCGCCAGCGCCTTGGGCACATTCGGCGATTCCATGAAGCCGAAATTCAGCCGGACAGCTGTGAATTTGTCGCTGATATTTTCCATCCACACCCGATCCGTCAGATCGACGCGCGGCGTCTCCGCCGTGCGAATGGTGAGGATCACGTTGTGTTCATGAAGAACCTTGTTGTGCTTCAGATTATGCAGCAGTGCGGTGGGAACGTATTCGGGACCGCTGGTCAGGAACACGGCGGTGCCCTTGACGATGTGGGGCGGCCGCTTTTCGAGGCTCTTGATCAGGTCGAGCAGCGGCACTTCGGTGCGCCGCGTTTTGTTGGTCAGGATCGTAGCGCCCCGGCGCCATGTCCAGACCAGCATGGCCATGAACATTCCGAACAGCACCGGCACCCAGGCGCCCTGGAAAATCTTCAGGAGGTTCGCGGTGAGGAATGTGAGATCGACGATCACCAGCGGCACGATCAGCGCAGCCGCCGTCGCCGCGCGCCAGTTCCAGAGCTTCCAGATCACGACGAAGCCCATGATGCCGTCGCAGACCATCGTGGTCGAGACGGCGATGCCGTAAGCCGATGCAAGCCCGCTCGAGGTGCGGAACAGTCCGACGAGCAGCAGAACGCCGATCAGCAGAAGCACATTGACACGCGGCAGGTAGATTTGCCCCGCGTGGGACTCCGAGGTGTAGCGAACCTCGAAGCGCGGCAGCAGCCCGAGCTGAATGGCCTGTGCTACAAGCGAGAACGCGCCCGTGATCACCGCCTGGCTCGCGATGACGGTCGCCGCGGTCGCAAGACAGATCAAGGGCACCAGCATCTGGTCCGGCACCATGCGGTAGAATGGATTTTCGATGGCTTCCGGATGCGCCAGAACGAGCGCGCCCTGTCCGAAATAATTCAGCAGCAGGCACGGCAGCACGAAGAAAAACCATGCTGACTGGATTGGCTTGCGGCCGAAGTGACCGAGGTCGGCGTACAGGGCCTCGCCGCCGGTGACGGCGAGAAAAACCGCACCGAGAATGACCAGTCCGATCATGCCGTGCGTCAGCAGAAACTGGATCGCAAAGATGGGATTGATCGCGTGCACGATGCTTGGATCGTCGCTGATATGCATCAGTCCCATGACGCCGAGCGTCAGAAACCAGATGATCATCACCGGGCCGAAAGCGTTGGCGACCATCGCGGTCCCCCGGCTCTGCACGGCAAACAAACAAACGAGAATGAGGATCGCCAGCGGAACGACATAAGGTTCGAGCGCGGGCGCCGCGATTTTCAAACCTTCCACCGCTGACAGAACCGAGATCGCCGGCGTGATCATTGCATCGCCGAGGAACATCGCGCCGCCGATCACGCCCAGCGCCAGCAAGAACCAGCTGCGTCGCCCGAGCGCCCGCTGCCCGAGAGCCATCAGCGACAGCGTTCCGCCCTCGCCGTTGTTGTCGGCGCGCAGCAACAGCAGCACGTATTTGACGGTGACGACGATGATCAGCGACCACAGGATCAGCGACAGCACGCCGAGCACGATTTCGCGCGGCACAGGTCCGCCGTGAGTCGCGTTATGAACAGCTTCGCGAAAGGCGTACAGCGGCGACGTGCCGATGTCCCCGAACACCACGCCGATGCTGCCGAGGGTCAGAGCCCAAAACCCGGTGGTTACCGGCACCTCTTGGGGCGTATCGGCAGGTGTGTCGCTGGCAGCCATGATCGAGGAAACGCCCTGACGGAGTCATTGATCCCGGCAAGTCCGGTAATCACCTTGGAGTGGCGCTTCTTATATCACTGCCATGCGAAGTCCACTGCGACAGCTGCATGGAACCCGCAAAACATACCCAATTCAAGGTATTATAATACAGTCAAATCACGGCTTGAGATTCGGGGGCAGCGGCGGCTCCTCCCGCATCAATGTGATGGTCACGCGCCGGTTTGCGGCCAGCGTGGGATCGTCCGGAAACAGCGGCTGGGTGTCGGCCTTGCCCGTGACGGAGCCCACGTGCGAGGACGGCAAGCCCTCCTGCTCGAGGATTTGGCGAACGACGTTGGCGCGGTCGGCGGACAAGTCGAAGCCGTCATAACCGGATCGCGAGGGCACAAATCCCGCGGACGTGTGTCCGACAATGGCCACGCGCAGCGGCGTCGCCTTGAGCGGTCCGGCCAGTTTCTGGATCAGTCGCCGCGTCCGTTCAAGCGGCTGCTTGGAGCCGTCGGCGAACATCGAGCGGCCATCCTGATCCACGATTTCAAGATTGAGCCCCTGCTTGTTTTCCTCGAACATGATGTGCTTCGACAGTTCGGAAATCTCCGGAAGATCCTGCAACGCCTGGCGCAGCGAAGCCGACGCCAGCGCGAATTCGCGATCGGTCTTCATCCGCGCGCCGGCGGTCTTGTTCTTGTCTTCCTGATCCGGGGTCGGCGTGTTGGACGCCTCTTCGGGTGGGATGTGCGCGACGTTTCTCATTTTCGGACGCGTCGGCAGACCGTCGGATTCGATCAAACCAGAGAAGCGGGAGGCATTCTGGACTCCGAAAGCGTCGCGCATCGAGCCGGCGACGATTTTCAGCTTCTGCTGGTCCTGCGTGGAGAACGCAACGAGCATGACGAAGAAGCTCATCATCAGCGCCATGAGATCGGCGAAGGTCACGAACCAGCCGTGGCCTCCTGCGTGCGCTCCCCGTTTCTTCTTGGCCATGTGCTGTGTTCCGTCCCGTCCGTGCTGTTATCTCAAGCCGGGACCGGCTCGCCCTCTTCCATCCGATGCTTCTCCGGCAAATAGGCCAGAAGCATTTCGCGGACCAGCGTCGGCGACTTGGCGTCGCGGATCATCAGGATGCCGTCGATGATCAGCGTCCGGTTGACCTCCTCGTCGCTCAGCTTCACGTGCAGCTTGTCGGCGATCGGCAGACAGAACAGGTTGGCGACCAGCGCGCCGTAAAGCGTCGCCAGCAGCGAAATCGCCATGAACGGACCGAGCTTCGACGGATCCGCCATGTTGGAGAACATCTGCACCATGCCGATCAGCGTACCGACCATGCCGAAGGCCGGCGCGCAGTCGCCGATGGCGCGATAGATTTTCTGGCCCTCGTCGAGGTGAAGCAGGAAGTTGTCGCGGTCGCGCTCGAGATTGTCACGAATGAAATCCATGTCGTAGCCGTCGGCGACGTAGCGGATGCCTTTGGCGAGGAAGGGGTCGTCGGTCTCGACCTTCTCAAGTCCGACCGGCCCCTGCTTGCGCGCGACTTCAGCAAGACGCGCCAGTTCGTCGACCAGATCGCGCGACGTCGTGCGGCGCATGGTGAAGGCGTATTTCAGACCCAGCGGCATGCCGTGAAGGATGGCGACGAAGGGAAAGCGGATCAGCGTTGCCGCGAACGATCCACCGAAGATGATGATCATCGCGTGGCTATCGTAGAAAATCCGGAAATCGCCACCCATCAGGACGAGAGTGACCAGAACGGCAATGCCGATCAGAATGCCGGCTCCGGTGGCAATATCCATAACCAACTCCAACGCAACTGCACGGCGCGGCTCTTTCTGAGGCGCGCGGTTAACCTTAGCGTCGGGCCAATTAAGGTCGGGTAAAGGTTATCGAATTCACGCACACATCCGGCAAGATTGTCGGGTGCGCAACGAAAACAGCATCAAATGACGGTAATCCATGCCGATATTCACGCGGAGCGACGCGCGACCATAACAACTGTCAGGAATTGGTTAACCATAAGAGCGCGCGAACCCACGGTCTGTCGGGATCATGCCCCTAGTTCAGGCGCGGGGGCCGGTCATCCGCGGCGGCGGGATCGGCCGTCGCGGGAAAATCGGACGGCGGAACAAAAGCGGGAGCCGGATCGGACACCGCAGCGGCGCGGGCGCGCCGTTCGTGTTCGCGATAGGACGACCACCCGACCGGCAAGCTGAAAAGATAAAGCAGCGAGCCGCCGGTCAGCAGATGCCACGGATAACTGATCAAAACGGCGATGAACAACACGACAAGCACGACCACCGGCAGCACCATATCCGGCGCAATCTTGCCGCCGATCATCTTGCCCGAGAACACCGGAAGCCGTGACACCATCAGGAAGGCAATTGCCAATGTGAAAACAGCCGTGATCGGCGCCGGCAGTTGGGGCGCGCCGATGAACACCAGATACATCGGCAACAGCACGCAGATCGCACCCAGCGGCGCAGGCACGCCGGTGAAGTAGTTCGCGGCGAAAGCGGGCTTGTTCGGATCGTCCATGGTGGCGTTGAAACGCGCCAGCCGCAGTCCGCCGCTGATCGCGAAAATCATCGCCGAGATCCAGCCGACGTTATTCAGGTCGTGCAACTGCCAGAAATACAAAATGAGCGCGGGCGCAACGCCGAAGTTCACGAAGTCCGCGAGACTGTCGAGTTCCGCGCCGAAACGGGACTGGCCCTTGATCATGCGCGCAACGCGGCCATCGACGCCGTCGAGCACCGCGGCGAATACGATCAGGCCGAGCGCGAGCTCGGTACGACCTTCGATAGCCATGCGGATTGCAGTCAGGCCGGCACAGATCGCGAGCAACGTAATGACGTTGGGCACAAGCATCCGGATCGGAATCTCGCGAAACCGGCGGCGGCGCAGATCAGGTCTGGGATCAGGAGGCATTGTCATAGGGCCTTATATAGCAGGCCCTATCCTGCTTCACCATTGTGGCGAAAAGCCCGTTAGGGCGACCAAGGATTTGGTTAATCGACGCGGTAGCTGCGTCCGCCGTCGCCGAGCTGGAAATCGGCCAGTACGGTCTCGCCGGCAATGGCGGTCTGCCCTTCCGAGACCAGCGCTTTGGCGCCCTCCGGCAGAAAAACATCGAGCCGGGAGCCGAAGCGGATCAGCCCGAAGCGCTCGCCTGCCCCCAGAACCTGTCCCTCTTTCACGAACGACACGATGCGCCGGGCCACCAGACCGGCAATCTGGATCACCCCGATCCGGCCTGCCGGTGTCGAGATCACCAGCGAGTTGCGCTCGTTGTCCTCGCTCGCCTTGTCGAGATCGGCATTGAGAAACTTGCCGGGGCGGTAGGCGATGCGGTCGATACGACCGGCCACCGGGCTGCGGTTCACGTGGCAGTTGAACACGCTCATGAAGATCGAGATGCGGGGCAGCGGCTTGTCGCCGAGACCGAGTTCAGCCGGCGGCACCGCCTGCACCACCATCGAGACGCGGCCATCCGCCGGCGACACCACGATGCCCTCGCGCACCGGCGTCACGCGCACCGGGTCGCGGAAGAACAGCGCGCACCACACGGTCAATCCGCATCCGATCCAGCCGAGCGGCGTCCAGATCCAGAACAGGATCAGACTGGCGAAGGCGAAGGCTCCGATGAAGGGATAGCCTTCGGGGTGGATCGGCGGAATTTGCGCGCGAATGGAATTGACGACGGACATGAGTTCACAGACCTGTGGTTAAACTTGAGCCAAAGCTATTCGGCAGCTTCCGGCGCTGCCAGCGGATCGACGACCGGCGGCGGCACACGGTTGGGCGCGATGTTCTCGTCGGCCATCATGGCCAGCTTTTCCCGCGCTTCCTGAGCCTCACGTTGCCTGTTCCACATGCTGGCGTAAAGGCCGTTTGCCGCCAGAAGCTGTGAATGGGTGCCGCGTTCGGCGATGCGACCCTGATCCAGCACGATGATTTCGTCCGCGCCCACAATGGTGGACAGCCGATGCGCAATCACCAGCGACGTTCGGCCGCGCGCCACCTTCTCCAGTTCGTCCTGGATTTCCTGTTCGGTGTGGCTATCCAGCGCCGACGTTGCCTCGTCCAACACCAGGATCGGCGGGCCTTTCAGGATCGTGCGTGCAATCGCAACGCGCTGCTTCTCGCCACCGGACAGTTTCAATCCGCGCTCGCCCACCTCGGTCTCGTAACCATGCGGCGACATCCGGATGAAGCCGTCGATCTGCGCCATCGTAGCGGCTGCCTCTACTTCCGCGTCGGTCGCGTCCCAGCGGCCGTAGCGGATGTTGTAGCGGATGGTGTCGTTGAACAGCACCGTGTCCTGCGGAACCATGCCGATGGACGCGCGCAGCGACGACTGCGTGATGTCGCGAATGTTCTGGCCATCGATCGTGATCTTACCGCCGCTGACATCATAAAGGCGGAACAGTAGCCGCGAGATGGTCGACTTCCCCGCGCCCGATGGCCCGACGATGGCGACAGTCTTGCCGGCGGGCACCTCGAAACTCAGTCCTTTCAGGATCGGGCGTTCCGGGTCGTAAGAGAAGCGCACATCCTCGAAGCGCACAGTGCCGGTAGACACCTGCAGCGGCTTTGCGCCCGGGATATCCTTCACTTCGGGATTTCTCGACAGTACGCCGAACATCTTTTCGATATCGATGATCGCCTGTTTGATTTCGCGATAGACCATGCCCATGAAGTTCAGCGGCTGGTAGAGCTGGATCATCATGGCGTTGACCATGACAAAATCCCCGACCGTGTTCGTGCCATTGCGCACGCCCACAGCGCACATCAGCATGGTCGCGGTGAGACCGAAGGTAAAAATAATCGCCTGCCCGGTATTGAGCACGGCAAGCGAGGTATAGGTGTGGACGCTGGCGCGCTCGAACCGCTCGATGGACTTGTCATAGCGCTGCGCTTCGCGCTGCTCAGCACTGAAGTATTTTACGGTTTCATAATTGAGCAGCGAGTCGATCGCCTTGGTGTTCGCCTCGGTATCGGAGTCGTTCATCCGGCGGCGAATATCGATCCGCCATTCCGTCGCGTAGTAGGTAAAGACCATGTAGACGACCACGGTCACGAACGTCACCAGCACGTAGCGCCAGTCGAACTGCCACAGCAGCACACCCATCATCAGAACAAGTTCGACGATGGTTGGCGCGAGTTGCAGGATCACCATGCGCACCATGGTCTCGATGCCGGTGCGTCCTCGCTCCAACACGCGCGTCAGGCCGCCGGTCTTGCGCTCCAGATGGAAGCGCAGCGAGAGTTCGTGCATGTGAACGAAGGTGAGAAAGGCCAGCTTGCGCACCGCGTGCATCGCCACGCTGGCGAAAAGACCGTCGCGCCATTGCGTCAGCACCATCATGACGATGCGGATGGCGCCGTAGCTCAGCGTCATGATCAGGGGCGACGCGATCAGCCACAGCATCCAGTTCGACGACTGCACCGGCGCGGTGTCGGCGCCGGTCAGGGCATCGACGGCCCACTTGAAGGTGAACGGCACGAACAGCGTCGCGGCCTTGGCGACGAGCAACAGCACCATCGACCACACGACGCGCATTTTGAGATCGAAGCGATCGCCCGGCCAGATATACGGCCACAAATGCGCGAGCGTTCCGAACAGCGTCGCTTTCTCGGCATTCAGATCGACGGCTGCCGGCGGCTTGGCGTCGGCCAGAACTTCGGCGGGTTCAGCGGGATAGAGGTCGGCCATTAAGCGTCAGTCGCCTTGAGGCCTGAGGCGGCAAAATGCTGCGCCGGGCGCCTGTTCGGTGGTGTCGTCATCCCCGTCATATAGAGCTTTCGAAGCGTTTTCGCACCCTTCCGCAGCGATTCTTTTCCCAAAAAGCGCGATCTGCAAAACAATCGACCGTGCACCGCAAACCGCGCGTCTTGACGATGTCGCAATGCAGTGCCACATCGCCCTGTATGAATACCATTAAGAACGTTTGCGTCTATTGCGGTTCCGGCCCCGGCACCAATCCCGAGTTTGTCAAAGCAGCCACAGCCTTCGGCAAGACCCTTGCCGAAAACGGCGTCGGTCTCGTTTATGGCGGCGGCTCCATCGGCCTGATGGGCGCGGTGGCCACCGGCGCGCTCGATCATGGCGGCAAGGTCACCGGCATCATCCCGACCTTCCTGACCAAGCGCGAGAACGCGCTTCAGCGCGCGCAGGAGCTCATCGTCACCAAGGACATGCACGAGCGCAAGCGATTGATGTTCGAGCACTCGGATGCCTTCGTGGCGTTTCCCGGCGGCGTAGGCACCCTGGAAGAACTGGTCGAGCAGATGACATGGTCGCAACTCGGCCGCCACAGCAAGCCGATCCTGCTCGCCAACATCGACGGGTTCTGGAATCCCCTGCTCGTTCTAATCGAGCACATGAAGCAGACGGAATTCATTCGCGCCAATCTGTGGGTCGATGTTCTGACCGCCGATCGGGTCGAGGATGTTCTCCCGACCATGCAGAAAGCGGCGGCGAAGGTCCCCGAAGCTGAGAAGCTGATGGACGACAAGGTCGCCAGCCGGCTGTAGGCTGCGCGTCGTGGATTACGCCGCCGGCTGCTCGTCCTTCAGGAATGTCACAACCTCGATACGGTTGCCGTCCGGATCGATGACGAAAGCCGCGTAGTAGCTCGGGTGATATTCCGGGCGCGGGCCCGGCCCACCGTCGGAGCGACCGCTCACCTCAAGCGCGGCGGCATGAAACGCATCGATCTGCGCCGCGCTTCTGGCGCGCAAGCAGATGTGTGTCCCACTTTCCGGCAGCACCGGCGCCATGCCCGCACGAAGATTGATCCAGAACTCCGGATAGTCCTTGCCGAACCCGATCGTCCCGGGACGCACGATCAGCTTTTTCAGCCCCAGCGGCGCGAATGCCGCCTCGTAAAATCCCGCTGCTCGCGCAAGGTCGGCCACGCCGACGGATACATGATCGATCATCGGACCTCCAGTTTATGCGCGGCCGCCGCTCACACAGGCGCGTTGGATTTCACCAGCTTGTAGATCACCGAATCCATCAACGCCTGAAACGACGCGTCGATGATGTTGGGCGACACGCCGACCGTGGTCCAGCGTTGGCCAGCCTCGTCTTCGCTCTCGATCAGCACGCGCGTCACCGCGCCGGTGCCGCCATTGAGGATACGGACGCGATAATCGACCAGCTTCAGGCCTTCGATGTACTTCTGATACTTGCCGAGGTCCTTGCGCAGCGCGACATCGAGCGCATTCACCGGGCCGTTGCCTTCCGCCGCCGAGATCAGCATCTCGCCCGCGACATCGACCTTCACCACCGCCATCGCCACAGTGACGCGCTGGGCGATCGCGTTATCGCGCTGCTCGACGTTGACATCGAACTGCACGACGCGGAAATAATCCGGCACCTTGCCGAGCGTGCGCCGCGCCAACAGATCGAACGACGCATTTGCCGACTCGTAGGCGTAACCCGCCGCCTCCTTCTCCTTCATCTCCTCGACAAGACGCGTGAGCTTTGGATCGTTCTTGTCGAACGGTATCCCTGCCCGCTCCAGTTCGGCGATGACGTTGGAGCGCCCGGCCTGATCGGAGACCAGGACCTTGCGGTGATTGCCGACGGATTCAGGCGCGACATGCTCATACGTCTGCGGATCTTTCAGCACCGCCGATGCGTGAATACCGGTCTTGGTCACGAAGGCGCTTTCGCCGACATACGGCGCATGACGATCCGGCGCGCGATTAAGAATGTCATCCAGAGCGCGCGAAGCATGGACCAGCGTCGCGAGTTTTTCCTGCGACACCCCGATCTCGAACTTGTCGGCAAACTCCTTCTTCAGCTTCAGCGTGGGGATCAGCGAACAGAGATTGGCGTTGCCGCAGCGTTCGCCGAGGCCATTGAGCGTGCCCTGAATCTGCCGCGCGCCCGCGCGCACCGCGGCCAGTGAGTTAGCGACGGCCTGTTCAGTATCGTTGTGGGTGTGGATGCCGACGTGGTCGCCGGGAATATGCTTCACCACCTCCCCGACGATGGCCTCGATCTCGTTCGGCATGGAGCCGCCGTTGGTGTCGCACAGCACCACCCAGCGCGCGCCGGCGTCATACGCCGCCTTGGCGCAGGACAATGCGAACTTCGGATTTTCCTTGTAGCCGTCGAAGAAATGCTCGCAGTCGAGCATGACCTCCCGGCCCGCCGCTTTCGCGGCGCCGACGCTGTCACGGATCGAAGCGAGGTTTTCCTCGTTGGTGGTCTCGAGTGCCACGCGAACCTGATATTCGGACGACTTCGCGACGAAGCAGATCGCGTCAGCCTTGGCTTCGATCAACGCGGACAATCCCGGATCGTTCGAGGCCGAGCGGCCGGGACGGCGCGTCATGCCGAACGCGGTGAATTTCGCATGATCGAATTTCGGCTTGGTCGCGAAAAATTCCGTGTCGGACGGATTCGCGCCGGGATAACCGCCCTCGACATAGTCGATGCCAAGATCGTCCAGCATGTCGGCGATGATCTGCTTGTCATGCAGCGTAAAATCGACGCCGTTGGTCTGCGCGCCGTCGCGCAACGTGGTGTCGAACAGATAGAGACGTTCGCGGCTCATGATGGCCTTCCCGGCATCTCGCCTCGCGGCGCATCGCCGCCGAGGGATTTTGTCATCGTTGTGTTCGCGAGCCACTCGTCGCCAACCGTCACGGTATTTCGCTGCTGGCCGGTATAGCCGCGGCGCACGAAAAACGGTTCGGCGGTGTCGCTCGCCTCTACCGTCAGCGCGGTCGCCCCGCGCGCGGCCGCGAGCTTTTCCAGCGCATCGCAAAGCGCCGATGCGACACCCTGCCGCGCAAAACCCGGATGCACATAGAGCAGATCAAGATGATCCGCGCCCTTCAGCGACGCGAAACCGACGGGTGAACTTTCAATGGTCGCCACCAGCGTGAGCTGGCCCGCAAGACGCTTGCCGAATTTCTCCTCGTCCTCGGCGACGCTGGCCCAGGCCTCGCGCTGCGCTTCGGTATAATCCTCCTCGGCCAACTCATCGATGCTGGCGACGAAAATCGCCGCGAGCACCGGCGTATCCGCTGGAAGGAGCGGCCGCAGGCCGACTTTGGGGATAGCTTGGCCCATAGGTTTACCAGACATCGATCAGTTTCAGCGCCAGCGCGAGGGCCGCCACGATCAGCAGCCACTTGATCGCGATGTAATAGCGCCAGTGTTTCGGAAACGGAGTGTCGGGCTTGGTCATCGCGCGATCTCCCAGGTGGTGCCGTCCTTGGAATCCTTGATGACGACGCCCATCGCCGCGAGTTCGTCGCGGATCCGGTCGGATTCCTTGAAGTCCTTGCGGGTGCGGGCAGCGGTGCGGTCCAGAATCAGCTTATCGACCTGCGCCGCGTCCACGCCACTGGCGGTCTGCTTGCGCGCATTCCATTCAGCCGCGCTGGTTGACAGAAAGCCGAGCAACCGCAGCGATGCTGCGAATTCGCCGCGGCGCTCTTCGTCGCCGGACGCCGCAGCATTGCGAAGACCGTGCAACGACGTGATCACTTGCGACGTATTCAGATCGTCGGACAACGCGTCGGTCACGACACGCGACGGACGGCCACCCTTGTCGTCCGCAGCGACCCAGTACCAGTCGTCCAGCGTCTTGGCGCTTTCTTCCAGCCCCTTGAGCGTCCAGTCGATCGGAGACCGATAATGTGTCTTCAGCATGTTGAGACGCAGCACCTCCCCCGGCCAGTCCTTGAGCAGATCGTTGATTGTGACAAAGTTGCCGGTCGACTTCGACATCTTCTCGCCTTCGACCTGAAGAAAGCCGTTGTGCATCCAGACATTCGCCATGCGGTCTTCATGAAACGCGCAGCATGATTGCGCGAGTTCGTTCTCATGATGCGGAAACACGAGGTCGATGCCGCCGCCGTGAATGTCGAACTTCTCGCCGAGATGCTTCCACGCCATCGCCGAGCATTCGATATGCCAGCCAGGACGGCCTTCGGCCGTGATGCCGCCCGGCGACGGCCATGACGGCTCGCCCGGCTTCGACGGCTTCCACAGCACGAAGTCCATCGCGTCGTGCTTGTAGGGCGCGACATCGACACGCGCGCCGGCCAGCATCTCGTCCAGCGAACGCCGCGCGAGTTTTCCGTAGTTCGGATCGGACGCCACCTTGAACAGAACGTGGTCTTGTTCGGCATAGGCGTTGCCGTTGGCGATCAGCTTCTCGATGATCGTGCGCATTTCCGCGATATGCTCGGTCGCACGCGGCTCGACGGTAGGCCGCAGGCAGCCCAGCGCATCGACGTCGTCGTGAAATTGCTTCTCGGTCAGCTCCGTGACACGGCGGATTGCGTCATTCAGCGCAAGGCCGGGAAAATCCCGCGCTGCGCGATCGTTGATCTTGTCATCAACGTCGGTGATGTTGCGGACGTATTTGACGTGGTCCGCGCCATAGACGTGACGCAGCAGCCGGAACAGCACGTCGAATACGATCACGGGACGCGCGTTGCCGATGTGCGCGAAGTCATAGACCGTCGGCCCGCACACATACATGCGCACGTCATTCGGATCTAGCGGCCGGAACGGCTGCTTCTCCTTGGTCAGCGTGTCGTAGAGCTTCAGCTCCATGGAATCCAAAATCCCTTGCCTTGCGGCCGGGTCGTCCCATGATCTCGATTGAGAAAAGACGGCTCCAGCCAGCGAATCGCTAGCTAATAATCTCGCGGCAGATGCCGAAAATGGAGAGAGAACCGTTCATGGGCCGCACAATGGTCCAGCCCGGGGGACCGCGTCAAGGTCATCCGGCGACGATTTCGGCGCGTGATTAAGCCTTTGGCCGCCCGGCCTCGCCGTCCTTAATCATTCTTAACCCTTCGGACTTATTGATGTATGCGGCTGCCTTTTTCCAGAACCGGTTCATGCCATGCGATTCGCATTCACGTTGTCCGCCATCGCCTTCCTAGCCATGTCCGCCGAGACTCGTGCCGACAGCCGGGTGTTCATTGTTGCAAACCAGCCGGACGGCTACGGCATCGACGAGTGCCTCGCCAAGGGTGAAAAATGCGGAGCGCCCGCCGCGCGCGCGTATTGCCAGTCACGCGAGTTTGCACAGGCCACCGGTTACCGTCGCGTCGATCCCGATGAAGTGACCGGCGCTACCCCGGCCTCCACCGCAAGTTCGCGCGGCAACAGCGAATATATCGCGATTACCTGCCAGCGCTGACACGGCCCTTCCGGTTCCGGATCGCTAGCCGAGGCTTCTTTTCGTCACGATTGTCTGCCTTATCTCTGCCCGTAAATCGACGTGACCTCGCCGCCGGAAGCTAGTATGGGAGCGTCCGTCGGCCGCGTCGCGGTCAGCTAAACGGATCGTGACAGCTTGCCGAGTTTTTCTCATCTGCGATGGATCATTGCCGGCGCTGCGCTCATCAGCACAGCGCTGCTGAGCCATGGCGCGTCCGCGCAGCAGCCATATCCGCCACCGCCCGGCGGTCAGCCCGGCGTGGGCGGCAACCCGATCTGCCAGCGGCTGGTCGGCCAGTTGTCGGCCATCGACGGCGGCGGCGGTGACAGCGCCAAGGCCGAGCAGGTCCGCCGATACGAAGAAGCGCAGGGCCGGCAGCAATCGGAGCTTGAGCGCGTGCAGGAGCAGGCCAAGCGACAGGGCTGCGACAGCTCGGGCTTCTTCTCGCTGTTCAGCGGCCAGTCGCCGCAGTGCGGACCGCTCAACACGCGCATTCAGCAGATGCGGGCAAACCTCGACCAGATCACCACCAATCTCGAGCGGCTACGCGGCGGCGGGTTCGGCGGTTCGGAGCGCGAGAACCAGCGCCGCTCGGTGCTGATGGCGCTCGCCCAGAATAATTGCGGCCCGCAATACGCCGGCATGCTCCGCAACAGCGGTGGCGGCGGATTCCTTGAAAACCTGTTTGGTGGCAACAGCCCGCCTCCGCCGAGTGGCGATTACGGAGCACCGTCATCGACATTCCGCACAGTCTGCGTGCGCAGTTGCGATGGCTATTATTTCCCGATTTCCTTCGCCACGGTCCAAAGCCGCTTTGCGGACGACGAGCGCACCTGCAAGGCGCTCTGCCCGGCTGCCGACGCGACGCTCTACAGCTTCCGCAACCCCGGCGAAGACATCAATCAGGCAGTCTCGATCAACGGCCAGCCGTATCCGCAGTCACCCAATGCGTTCCGCTACCGCCAGAGCTTCGACAAGGCCTGCAGTTGCAAGGCGGCGGGCCAGACATGGTCTGACGCGCTGAAGAACATCGACGAGAAGGCATCTGCCGCGCAGCAAGGCGATATCATCGTCACGGACGAAAGCTCGAAGAAAATGTCGCAGCCGGCGCGAGTGCCTGCGGCGGCTCAGAAGAAGGGGGGCACCGTTGCAACCCCTGCCAACGCCCAGCCGTTGCCGACCGGCGCGGCCCCTGCGCCTGCGGCCGAGGCGCCTGCGTCCGGCGACAAGCCGATCCGCTCGGTGGGGCCGACGTTCATCCCGGCGCGGTAAACTTCAGCCCTCGAACGCTTCCGCAGATCCGCGGCTGGATCGTGTCACCAGCGCATGATCGGGCTCGGCCGGCGGCTTTCCGGTGTCGCGGAATTTATTGACGATCGGATAGCGGCGGTCGCGGCCGAAATTCTTGCGCGTCACCTTCACGCCCGGGGCAGCCTGACGGCGCTTGTATTCGGCAATATTCAGCAAGCGGTCGATCCGCGCGACGGTGTCGCGGTCGAACCCCTCGGCCACGATCGACGCCAGCGGCTCCTCGCGCTCCACCAGCCGTTCCAGAATCGCGTCGAGCACGTCGTAAGGCGGCAGCGAGTCCTGATCGGTCTGGTTCTCGCGCAACTCCGCCGTCGGCGGGCGCGTGATGATGTTCGGCGGGATGACTTCGCCGGACGGGCCAAGCGCGCCCTCGGGCTTCCACGAGTTGCGCAAGGTCGAAAGACGGAACACCTCGGTCTTGTAGATGTCCTTGATCGGGTTGTAGCCGCCGTTCATGTCGCCGTAGAGCGTGGCATAGCCCACCGACATTTCCGACTTGTTGCCAGTGGTGACCAGCATCGAGCCGAACTTGTTGGAAATCGCCATCAGCAGCACGCCGCGCGTGCGCGCCTGAAGATTTTCCTCGGTGACGTCGCGTTCCCGCCCGGCGAACGGTGGCTTCAGGATTTCCTCGAAGCCGTTTACCGCCGCGGCGATGGGCAACACTTCGTACTTGATGCCGAGCGCCTTCGCGAGTTTCGCCGCATCGTCGAGCGATTCCTGTGCCGTGAACCGGAACGGCAGCATCACGCCGCGCACCTTGTCTGCGCCAAGCGCGTCCACGGCAATGGCCGCGCACAGCGCTGAATCGATGCCACCCGAGACGCCGAGCAGCACACCCGGAAAACCTGTCTTGCCGACGTAGTCCCGCAAGCCGAGAACGCAGGCGGCGTAGTCGCCCTTGTCGCCGTCGAGCACCGGCACAACCGGTCCCTTGCAACTCCAGCCATCCTCGCCTTTGGTCCAGCGCACCGTCGTGATGTTTTCGACGAAGCCGGGCAACTGGAACGCCAGCGAGCGATCCGCATTCAGCGCGAAGGACGAGCCGTCGAACACCAGTTCATCCTGTCCGCCGATCTGGTTCAGATAAATCAGCGGCAATCCGCTTTCGGCGACACGCGCGACCGACACCGACAACCGCATGTCGTTCTTCTCGCGTGTGTAAGGCGAGCCGTTCGGCACGATCAGAATTTCCGCGCCGGTCTCCGCAAGGCATTCGACGACGTTTTCGTAGTCGGCGGATTCCTCCATCCACGTATCTTCACAAATCGGAATGCCGACCCGCACGCCACGGATGGTCACAGGGCCGGACACAGGTCCGCGCGCGAACACCCGCTTCTCGTCGAACACGCCGTAGTTCGGAAGATTGACCTTGAAACGCAGCGCGGCGATGCGGCCTTCGTCGAGCAGAGCGCAGGCATTGTAGAGCTTGCCGTCATCGACCCACGGCGTACCGATCAGCATTGCCGGTCCGCCGTCGGCGGTCTCGCGCGCCAGCATCTCGATTTCAGCACGGCACGCGGCCTGGAACGCCGGTTTCAGCACGAGGTCTTCGGGGGGATAACCCGCGACGAACAGCTCGGGCAGCACCACAAGATCGGCGCCGTCCGCGTTCGCGCGTGTTCGCGCGGCCCGCGCCTTGGCGGCGTTTCCCGTGACATCGCCGACCACGGGGTTAAGCTGCGCCAGCGTAATCGTGAATTGCGTGGATTTGGTCATGATCGCTTTTAGCCCGGCGAGCGAGGCATCCGCAATTGCTCACGAAGAGCACAAATCAGATGAGACCCATGCGCTCGACGATGGCGAACAGCCACAGCGCCCCCGCCATGACAAGCGTAAGACCGACCGCGGCCGATCCCATGTCCTTGACGCGGCCGATCTGCGGATCGTGCTCCATCGTGAGACGATCCGACAGTTTCTCGATGGCCGTGTTGAGCAGTTCAACGACCAGCAGCAGCAGCACGACCATTACGAGTTCGAGGCGCCGCACCGGCGTGACCCCGATCAGCCAGGCAAGCGGCAAGGACAGCAGCAGTGCGACTGTCTCTTCCCGGAACGCCTGTTCCGACCGGAATGCGAATTTTATTCCGTTGCCGGTGTTGATCGTGGCCCGCCACATCCGCAGCAGAATGGAGCTCACATTAAAACCCAGCGACGGCCGGCATCGGCTTCACCTTGCCCACGCGTTCCTGCTTGAGCAGTTCGGCGATCAGGAAAGCCATGTCGATGGACTGCTCGGCATTCAGGCGCGGATCGCAGACCGTGTGGTAACGGTCGTTGAGATCCTCATCGGTGATGGCGCGCGCGCCGCCGATACACTCGGTGACATCCTGCCCGGTCATCTCGAGGTGAACGCCACCCGCATGGGTGCCCTCCGCCGCATGGATCGTGAAGAACGACTTCACTTCACCCAGCACCCGATCGAACGGCCGGGTCTTGTAGCCGCTCGTCGAGGTGATGGTGTTGCCGTGCATCGGATCGCACGACCAGACCACCGACCGTCCTTCACGCTTCACGGCGCGGATCAGTTGCGGCAGATGCGCGTCGATCTTGTCCGAGCCGAAGCGGTTGATCAGCGTCAGGCGCCCCGGTTCGTTATCGGGATTGAGCACGTCGATCAGCTTGATCAGTTCGTCCGGCTTTAGTGACGGGCCGCACTTCAGACCGATCGGATTCTTGATGCCGCGGAAATATTCGACATGGCCGTGATCGAGCTGGCGGGTGCGGTCACCGATCCAGATCATGTGGCCCGAGGTCGCGTACCAGTCGCCCGTTGTGGAATCGACGCGCGTGAACGCCTGCTCGTATCCGAGCAACAACGCTTCATGGCTGGTGTAGAAATCCGTCGCACGCAGTTCCGGATGGCTTTCCAGATCAAGGCCGCACGCCTGCATGAAGTTGAGCGCGTCCGAGATACGGTCGGCCAACTCCTTGTAGCGGCGCGACTGCGGCGAATCCTTCAGGAAGCCGAGCATCCACTGATGCACGCTGCCCAGATTGGCGAAACCGCCGGTCGCGAAGGCGCGCAGCAGGTTCAGCGTCGCCGCCGACTGGCGGTACGCCATCAGTTGGCGCTGCGGATCGGGAATGCGCGCTTCAGGCGTGAACGCCATGTCGTTGACGATATCGCCGCGATAGCTCGGCAGCTCGACATCGCCCTGTTTCTCGACCGGCGACGAACGCGGCTTGGCGAACTGCCCGGCGATGCGGCCGACCTTTACCACCGGAAGACCGGCCGCATAGGTCAGCACGACCGACATCTGCAACAGCACGCGGAAGAAATCGCGGATGTTGTTGGCGCCATGTTCGGCGAAGCTCTCGGCGCAATCGCCGCCCTGCAAAAGAAAAGCCTCGCCGTTTGCGACTCGGGCGAGCGACTTCTTCAGGTTGCGCGCCTCACCTGCAAAAACCAGCGGCGGAAACGTCGCAAGCTGCGCCTCGACATCGGCCAAGGCTTTCGCATTGGGATAGTCTGGCACTTGCAGGACTGGCTTCTTGCGCCAGCTGTCGGGCGTCCACCGCTCGGACATGACGGAAACTCCTCAGGAAACAACAATATCTAATAGCGCCGGGTTATACACAGATGGCCCGGGTCTTGCCAGTTGCAAATCGGCATGACGGATCAGGGGCTTGGCCGGGTTCGAGGCCGTTAAGCATGGCTGGACGGGGCCAGCCCAACCCGATGCGGACAGATGCCGCTGGACAGCGTCGAGTGGCTATTCCGCAGCCTGACGGACGTGGCGGGCGCTCGGCGTGCGCAGGGTCACCAGTTCTTCGGCGGCGGTGGGATGGACCGCCATGGTGGCATCGAAATCGGCCTTGGTCGCCTTCATCTTCACTGCGATGCCGACGATCTGGATCAGTTCGCCCGCTTCCGGACCCACGATATGGCAACCGAGGATACGGTCGGTGGCTGCATCGACGATCAACTTCATCATGATGCGGGACTCGCTTCCCGACAGCGTCGACTTGAGCGACCGGAAATCGGTCTTGTAGATGTCGACGTGGGTGTATTGCGCCCTCGCCTCCGCCTCGTTCAGTCCCACCGTGCCCACCTCGGGCTGGGTAAACACCGCCGTCGGGATGTCGGCGTGGTCGACCCGCGTCGGGCGCTTGCCGAACACGGTATCGGCAAAGGCATGACCCTCACGGATCGCGACGGGCGTGAGATTCAACCGATGCGTGACATCACCCACCGCATAAATGTGCGGAACGCTGGTTTGCGAAAAGCCGTCCACGGCGATGCCGCCGTTCACCGGGTTCAGCGCGACGCCAACCTTTTCAAGGCCAAGACCCTTGATGTTCGGATGACGGCCGACGGCAAACATCACCTGATCGGATGCGATGCTCGATCCGTTCGACAGATGCGACGTGAAAGCCTCACCGTGCTTGTCGACCTTGGTGACGATGCAGCCGGTCAGCACCGTGATGCCCGCCTTCTCCATCTCCTTGCGGACATGCAAACGCACGTCGTCGTCGAAACCGCGCAGGATATTCTCGCCCCGATAGATCACCGTGACATCGGCGCCGAGACCCGCGAAAATGCAGGCGAACTCCAGCGCGATGTAACCGCCACCCTGAATGACGATGCGTTTCGGAAACTTCGGAAGATGAAAGACCTCGTTGGATGAGATCACATGCTCAATGCCCGGGATGGCCTCGCCGTGATTGGGCGCGCCGCCCGTCGCAATCAGCACATACTTCGCGTTGACGCTTTCGCCCGTGCCCAGCCGCAGCGTATGCGCGTCCTCGAACACGGCGCGGGTCTTGACGATGCGCGCGCCGGATTTCTCGACGTTGAACGTGTAGGCGGCTTCGAGCCGGGCGATTTCCCGATCCTTGTTGGCAATCAAGGTCGGCCAGTCGAATGTCGCCGGCGGGATGGTCCAGCCGAAGCCCGCGGCGTCCTCCAGTTCGTGACGAACATGGGAGGCATAGACCATCAGCTTCTTGGGCACGCAGCCGCGGATCACGCAGGTGCCGCCCATCCGGTATTCCTCGGCGACCAGTACGTTTGCGCCGTGACCGGCGGCAATCCGGGCCGCGCGCACGCCGCCCGAGCCACCGCCGATTACGAACAGATCAACGTCCAAATCCGCCATCTGGAAAACCTGTGATGCTTAGATCTCTTTGCCGCGCTTCTTCATCTCAGCACGAAACTTGCCGTTGATCTCCTCGGCAAACTTCTGCGCCCACTGGTCCATATATTGGCGCGCCTGGTTGAATGCGATGGGCTCCGTCGTGATCACCTTGGCACCGAGCGGCGACTTGTAGAAGGCCGCAAGCTCCTTCAGCTCCGGCTCGGTGAAGGAAGTCGCGTAAATCCGCGCCATCTCTTCGCCGATTTCCTTTTCGCGACCGGCGAGGTCCTTCACGACCTTGAGGGCAACTTCATCGAGGTCCTTCTGATAGTTCAGGTTCGACTGAAGCAGGACGTCCTTGGTCCGCTGCACCAGACCTGGAACGGCGCCCTGATAGATTCCCGCGACATTCTTGGCCAAAAGGATCTCCTTGGCATAGCCAAGAGCCGCAGCGGACGCCGGCTTCGCTGCCGGAGCGGGTGCCTGTGCGGCAGCGCTGCCCAACATCAGGCCGAGCGCGGCACCTGCCACCAGCACCATGTTCAAAAGCTTCTTCATTTCAAGT
Source organism: Afipia sp. GW821-FHT04G03 (assembly GCF_059419985.1). Taxonomy (NCBI): domain Bacteria; kingdom Pseudomonadati; phylum Pseudomonadota; class Alphaproteobacteria; order Hyphomicrobiales; family Nitrobacteraceae; genus Afipia; species Afipia sp. GW821-FHT04G03. The sequence continues at coordinate 997,546 of NZ_JBWKSV010000001.1, forward strand.
CTCCTCAATTGCGCCGTTCAATAACGCGAATACCCTGAGGCCCTGCCAGCACCGCTGTGCGCGCAAGGCCGATAAACAAGCCGTGTTCGACCACGCCTGGAATGGAATTCAATGCCGCCGCCAGCCTGGGAGAATCCGGTATTGCCCCCAGATGGGCGTCGACAATCCAGTGGCCGCCATCGGTGACGAAAGCATGGCCGTTCTTGGCCTTGCGGACATCCATTTGTCCCGAAACGCCATTTTCCGCAAAGACCGTCTCGATGGCCCGACGGGTTGCGCCAAGACCGAAAGGAATGACCTCGATCGGAAGCGGAAAACGGCCCAGCGTCTTCACCCATTTGGTGTCATCCGCGATCACGATCATCCGGTCGGACGCGGCTGCCACAATCTTCTCGCGCAAGAGAGCCCCGCCCCCGCCCTTGATCAGTTCGAGGTTGGCGTCAATTTCGTCCGCACCATCGACCGTGAGATCGAGCCGATCCACCTGATCCAGCGTCGTGAGCGGCACGGCGCAGCGCTCCGCGTCGGCGCGTGTCGCTTCCGATGTCGGAACGCCGATGACCTTAAGTCCGGCGCGGACCCGCTCACCGAGCAATTCAACGAAATGTTTTGCGGTCGAACCGGTGCCCAGTCCGAGCTTCATGCCGTCCTGCACTTGCTCGACTGCGCGCGCCGCCGCCTGCCTTTTCAGATCGTCCATCGACATGATTGACCTCAACGCCCTGCATCTCGGAACGCGGGGCATATAGCGCGATTTCGCAGGCCGTGGATATGGGCTTTCCGGCTGAAATGCCCTCAAAAACGCGCGGTATCCCGGGTTCGCCTTCGCGCTTGCATGATCGCTTCCCGCCCGGTAGCGATCCGCCATGACATCTTCCCTGGCCTCCTTTCCCCTCATTGTGTTCGATCTCGACGGCACGCTGGTCGATACCGCCCCCGATCTCGTCGGGGCGCTGAATTTCGTGCTTCAACGCGAGGGACTTCCGCTCGTGCCTGCCGAATCGGCGCGCACCATGATCGGTGCCGGCGCGCGCAAGCTGATCGAGCGCGGACTGGAACTCGATGACCGCACCATGAGCGTGCAGGACATCGATCGGCTCACCGGCGATTTCATCACATATTACGAGGCCCACATCGCAGATGCGTCGCGCCCGTTTGAAGGCCTGTATGCCGCGCTCGACGAGTTGGAAGGCCGCGGGTTCAAGTTCGCGATCTGCACCAACAAGCTGGAAGGGCTCTCAAGGCTGCTGCTCGAAAAGCTGGACATGACGAAGCGATTTTTGGCGATCTGCGGGGCCGACACATTCGGCATCTCCAAACCCGACCCAGCGATCCTGCGCCAGACCATCGCGCAGGCGGGCGGCGACGTCTCCAGAGCGATCATGGTCGGCGATTCCGGACCTGATGTCGGCGTCGCGCGACGGGCCGGCATCCCGGTCATCGGAGTGACATTCGGATATACGGAAACGCCCATCGCAGACCTGAAGCCCGACATTGTCATTAGTCATATGCGTGAACTGCCGGGCGCCGTCGGCAATTTGTTCGCCCACATTGATGGAATTTAAGTAATTGATATTACTGATATATTTTTATTAAATGCAAGATTCTCAACTGTCGTTAACCTATCTTTAACGAATAAAAGCCACCCCGTTGCACGTGGGTTGGGACACTTCTAAGGTCCCCTCGGGGACTATGCGGCTAAACCCGCATCACTTGGCGGATGCAATCATGCGTATCATCGTTGTCGTGGCGGCGGGCCTTGGCCTCGCGGGCTGTTCGTCGTTCTCCATGCCGGAAATGTTCAAGTCGACGCCGCCTGTGGTCAAGGTTCAGCTCGAATCCTTGCCTGCCGGAGCGGACGCGCGAACCTCGACCGGTGAAAGCTGCAAGACGCCCTGCTCGGTTTCGATCTCGGCCGAAAACAATTTTACGGTGACATTCTCGCTTCCGAAGTATCAGTCGGAAACCGTTCAGGCTCAGGTGATCCGCGACCCGGCGAATCCCGGCTTCAGCAACGTCGATCCAAATCCAGTTTACGCCGAGTTGCAGCCTGCCGCTCCTCCGGCGAGAGGCCGCAAGGCGCCGCCAAAGGCCGCTCCGAAGGCCAAGCGGCCGCCACCTGCTGCTGCCGCACCCGCCGAGGAATCGCCGTTCCCGCCACCGCCGGGACGCTGACCTCACCCCCGATAGATTGATTGTGCCCAGGCCTTATCGTGCCTAGATTATGGTTGGCATACCAAGCCGGAACAACGGGCCGGTATGCCACCACAAGCAAGGCATGCGAATGAACGGCCCTCTTCCGGGTTCCCTGACCAAGGCGACCACGTCTTCGATGACCGATCCGTTCGGCCGATCGATCAGCTATCTGCGCGTGTCGGTGACCGACCGCTGCGATCTGCGCTGCTTCTATTGCATGTCCGAGGACATGACGTTTCTGCCGAAATCCGACCTGCTCTCCCTCGAGGAACTGGATCGGCTGTGCTCGGCCTTCATCGCCAAGGGCGTCCGCAAGTTGCGGCTGACCGGTGGCGAACCGCTGGTCCGTCGCAATGTGATGTCGCTTGTGCGCTCCCTGTCGCGCCACCTCGGCACCGGCGCGCTCGACGAGCTGACACTGACCACGAACGGCTCGCAGCTTGAGAAATTTGCTGCCGAGCTCAAGGACGCTGGCGTGCGGCGTATCAATGTCTCGCTCGATACACTCGACCCTGCAAAATTCCGCGAAATCACGCGCTGGGGCGACCTCGACAAGGTGCTGCGCGGCATCGAGGCCGCGCGTGATGCCGGTCTCAAGGTCAAGATCAACGCGGTCGCGCTCAAGAACATGAACGAGGACGAGATCCCCTCACTCATGGAATGGGCGCATGGCAAGGGCATGGACCTTACCCTGATTGAGGTCATGCCGATGGGCGACATCGGCGCTGGCCGGATCGATCAGTATCTGCCGCTCTCGCTGCTGCGGGCCCGCCTCGCAACACGCTACACCCTGACCGACCTCGACGACGACACCGGCGGGCCGGCACGCTATGCGCGCATCGCCGAGACCGGCGGCAAGCTCGGCTTCATTACGCCGATGACCCACAACTTCTGCGAATCCTGTAACCGCGTCCGCGTGACCTGCACCGGCACGCTGCACACCTGCCTCGGCCACGAGGATGCTTCCGATTTGCGCAAACCGCTGCGGGCGTCGAGCGACGACACGCTACTAGCCGCCGCGATCGATCGGGCAATCGGCCTCAAGCCGAAAGGCCACGACTTCATCATCGACCGCCGCCACAATCGGCCGAGCGTCAGCCGGCACATGAGCGTCACGGGCGGTTGACCCGTTCCGAAAATTGCGGGATCGAACCGTCCCGCATTCATAAATTGCGGAAAACGCGGTCGCCCGCTGTCTTCGCCTTTATTCCTTCATGAAATCTCCAAACTTCCAATTGACGGCGACGTAAGCCGCTGATTTGGTTTGGCAGCTTTATGCGCCTCCGGCTGGAAAAGCCGGCCCGCCGTCACCTCTTTGGTCCCGGCAGAGCCAAGCAACGCAGGGGCACATTCGGGAGGGTGGGGTTTGCAATCGCTTCTCAAACTGAGTCGCGCGATCGACGCGTTCAATACGTTTGTCGGTCGCTGGGTGTCGTGGCTGATCGTGCTTGCCGTGATCATTTCGTCGGCGAATGCGACCATCCGCAAGGTTTTTGACGTTTCGTCGAACGCCTACCTGGAATTGCAGTGGGTGCTTTTCAGCATCGTGTTCCTGCTCTGCTCGCCCTGGACGCTGCTGAACGGCGAACACATCAAGATCGACATCATCAACCACACACTGCCGCTGAAGGTGCGAAGCTGGATCGACATGGTCGGTCACGTTTTGTTTCTCGTGCCCTTCTGCATCATCCTGATCTGGACCTCGATTCCGTTCTTCCTCGTGTCCTTCCATCAGAATGAGCAGTCGTTCAGCGCCGGTGGCCTGCCGCAATGGCCCGCGAAGTCGCTCATCATGATCGGTCTTGCGATGCTTCTCGTTCAGGCCGTCTCGGAAATCATCAAGCGCGCCGCCGTCATGCAGGGTCTTCTGCCCGATCCCAATGCACATGCCCTCAGTGCGCATGAGATCGCCGAACTCGAAGCATTAAGGCTGGCGCAAGCCATCACCACCGAAAAACCATGACCGGCGTCGCCGTCAAAGCCCGCAACCAGAGAGATTCCTAAATGGCGGCGATGTTCATCCACTACATGGCGCCGATCATGTTCGCGTCGCTGGTGCTATTCCTGCTCCTGGGATACCCGGTCGCGTTCTCCCTCGCAGCCAACGGACTGTTGTTCGCGTTCATCGGCATCGAGCTCGGGCTGTTCCGGCCCGATTTTCTGCAAGCCCTTCCCGAGCGCGTCTATGGCGTGATGAACAACGAGACGCTGCTGGCGATCCCGTTCTTCACCTTCATGGGGCTGATACTCGAACGGTCGGGCATGGCCGAGGATCTGCTCGAAACCATCGGGCAGTTGTTCGGCAGCATTCGCGGCGGCATCGCCTATGCGGTCATTTTCGTCGGCGCCCTGCTCGCGGCAACCACGGGCGTCGTCGCTGCATCGGTGATTTCGATGGGCCTGATCTCGCTGCCGATCATGCTGCGTTACGGCTATGATCGCCGCGTGGCCACCGGCGTGATCGCGGCCTCCGGCACGCTGGCGCAAATCATTCCGCCGTCGCTGGTCCTGATCGTGATGGCCGACCAACTCGGCCGCTCCGTCGGCGACATGTACGAAGGCGCGTTCATCCCCGGCATCGTGCTGTCGATCCTGTACGCGGTCTATATTTTCCTGGTCTCGACGTTCTTTCCGGAAGCAACACCCGGCCTGCCGCTTGAAGCACAAACCCTGCGCGAACCGGAAACTGCCAAACATCCCGTGATCCTGCCGCTGGCCGCGATTTCCGCCGCCGCGACCGCCTATTTCTTCGTGGTGAAGCTCGGGCTGTTCGACTGGACATCGCCGGTCTTCAACATGATCTCCGACAATCCGCTGGTCCTGCATGGCTTCTGGTTCGTGATTTTCACGGCCCTGTTTGCAAAACCGTTCATCGGCATCATCCGCACCATGACGCTGTCGCTGTTTACCGTCCTGATCGGCGCGACCGCGATCGCGCTGGAGATCATGCAATTCACCGGCGTCAAGGCCGGCGCGGACTATGTCGTGCTCACCATGTCGATCGTGGTGGCGATGTCCTTCGTCCTTGCGGTCATCAATCGCATCTCGGGCCTCAAGCTGCTCTCAAAACTTGCCGAGCAGGTTGTTTTTGTCATGGTTCCGCCGCTCGGCCTGATCTTCCTTGTGCTCGGAACCATTTTCATCGGCGTCGCGACGCCGACGGAAGGTGGCGCCATGGGCGCGGCCGGCGCGATGATCCTTGCGATGATGAAACGCCGCTTGAGTTTCGACCTGACCCGGCAGGCGGCGGAATCCACCGCAAAGCTATCGGCCTTCGTCATCTTCATTCTCGTCGGCGCGCGCGTGTTCTCCCTCACCTTCTATGGCGTCGATGGACATCGCTGGGTCGAGGAATTGCTGGTCTCGCTGCCCGGCGGCCAGACCGGCTTCCTGATCTTCGTCAACGCGTTCGTCTTTGTGCTGGCCTTCTTCCTCGACTTCTTCGAACTCGCCTTCATCGTGATCCCGCTGCTCGGACCGGCGGCCGAGAAGCTGGGTATCGATCTGATCTGGTTCGGCGTCATCCTCGGCGTCAACATGCAGACGTCTTTCATGCATCCGCCATTCGGTTTCGCGCTGTTCTACCTGCGATCGGTCGCACCGAAGGAAGCGTATACCGACCGTCTCAGCGGCAAGCGCATGGAGCCGGTCACCACCGGGCAAATCTATTGGGGCTCGGTGCCATTCGTGGTCATTCAGGTCATCATGGTCGGCCTCGTCATCGCCTTCCCGGCGATGGTGATGCACTACAAAGGCACGTTGTCGACCGTCGATCCGAACAAGGTCGACATTCAGATCCAGCAGCAGGAAATGCCGGCGCTCGATTTCGGACCACCGAGTATCAAGTAGAGCCGGGTCGTTCTCGCCCTCGATTCTCCAACGAAGAAGCCCGGCCCTTCTCGCGAAGGCCGGGCTTTTTATTGTTCAGTCTGCGCCGAGCGGAACGATCAAATTCGCGTGCGCGACCGGACCTGGAAGTTATCGAACGCGAATTCCGCGACCTGCCACCACGTGTACTGGTCGTTGCGGAACGCCGCCATGTTCTCGTAGATTTTCTTGAAGTTCGGGTTGGTCGCCGACGTTTCCGCGTAGACTTCGTTCGCGGCCTTCAGAGACGCTTCCATGATGGATTGCGAGAACGGACGCAATTGCGTTCCGCTGGCCACCAGCCGCTTCAGCGCGGGTGGATTGTAGGCGTCGTAGCGCGCCTGCATGGTCTCGTTGGCGAGCGCGGATGCTGTCTTGATGATGGACTTGTAACTCGCCGGCAGGGCTTCCCATTTGGGGAGATTGACCAGGTTGTGCAGCGTCGGGCCGCCCTCCCACCAGCCGGGATAATAGTAGAACTTCGCGACCTTCTGGAAGCCGAGCTTCTCGTCATCGTAAGGCCCGACCCACTCCGCCGCATCGATCGTGCCCTTCTCGAGCGACGGATAGATGTCGCCGCCGGCCACCTGCTGCGGCACGACGCCGAGCTTGGTCAGCACACGCCCTGCAAATCCGCCGATGCGCATCTTCAACCCACCGAGATCTGACGGCTCCTTCAGCTCCTTCCGGAACCAGCCGCCCATCTGGCAACCGGTATTGCCCGCGACAAATCCGATGACATTGTGGGGTTTCAGAAAGTCATTGAACAGTTCGCCGCCACCACCGACCTGGAGCCACGCTGTCTGCATGCGGCTGTTCAACCCGAAGGGCACTGCGGTCCCTAGCGCGAAGGTGGGATCTTTTCCGATGTAATAGTATGTGGCCGTGTGCGCCATCTCGACAGTGCCGTTGGAGGCGGCATCGAGCGCCTGCAGGCCCGGCACAATCTCGCCCGCGGCGAAGACCTGAATCTGGAATTTGTTGTCAGTGGCTTCCGCGACGGCTTTTGAAAACACCTCGGCTGCGCCGTAAATGGTGTCGAGCGATTTCGGAAAGCTGGACGTCATTCGCCATTTGATTTCCGGCGATGACTGCGCGATGGCGGGGGATGCGACCGCGGCGCTTGCCGCGCCGATGCCTGCCACCTTGATAAAGTCACGACGCTTCATGAAGAGCTCCCTGCTGTGATTTGTGTGTGCACCACCTTCTTGTTGTTGAGCTTGTTGTTGAGGCTTGGCCTGAGCATGGAACAAGCCGCAGCCAATATCCATGACGATTCCTGTCACCGCAGCGCAAAAGAAAAGCCCGGCCTCCTTGCGGAGGCCGGGCTCATGAAGCCTGATCGAGGCCGGATCAGCCGCGCGTGCGCGAGCGGATCATGAAGCTGTCGTTGGTGTATTCGGCAACCTGCCACCACAGATACTGATCCGAGCGGTAGGCCTGCATCGCGTCGATCGCCTTCTTGAAGTCGGCGTTCTTGCCCGAGATTTCAGCCCACAATTCGTTGGTGGACTTCAGGCAGGCGTCGAGCACTTCGTTGGTGAACGGACGCAGCTGCGTGCCGCTGGCGACTAGACGCTTCAGCGCGCCCGGGTTCTGCATGTCGTAACGCGCGGTCATCCAGGTGTTGGTATTGGCACACGCGTTGGTGAGGATCGCCTGGTAGTTCTTCGGCAGCGCGTTGAACTTCTCGAGGTTCGTGAAGGCATGAACCGTCGGTCCGCCTTCCCAGAAGCCAGGGTAGTAGTAGAACTTCGCAACCTTGTTGAAACCGAGCTTTTCGTCGTCGTAGGGACCGACCCACTCCGCCGCGTCGATGGTACCTTTTTCAAGCGACGGATAGATGTCACCGCCAGCGAGCTGCTGCGGAACGACGCCGACTTTCGCCAGCACCTGCCCCGCGATGCCGCCGATGCGCATCTTCAAACCCTGAAGGTCAGCGACGGTCTTGATCTCCTTGCGGAACCAGCCGCCCATCTGCGTGCCGGTGTTGCCGCAAGGCAGGCCCATGACGCCAAACTTCTTGTAGAAATCGTTGGCGAGTTCGTTGCCGCCACCCTGATACAGCCACGAATTCATCATGCGCGTATTCAGGCCGAACGGGACAGACGCGAAGATCGCGAAGGTCGGGTCCTTGCCGACGTAGTAATAGGAAACCGTGTGGCACATTTCGACGGTGCCGTTGGAGGTCGCGTCGAGCGCCTGCAGACCCGGCACCACTTCGCCCGCCGCGAACACCTGAATCTGGAACTTGTTGTCGGTCATCTCGGCGACCTGCTTCGCCATGTGCTCGGCGCCGCCGTAGATGGTGTCCAGCGACTTCGGGAAGCTGGATGTCAAACGCCATTTGACCTCAGGCGACGACTGGGCAATGGCCGGCGAAGCGACCGCAGTGGCGGCTGCTCCGGCAGCAGATACTTTCAAAAAATCACGACGCTTCATCAGGCATCTCCTTTTGGGGGGTGTTTCTTTTTGAAATCCCTCTGGGGGCGCTCTCTAGCACGGAACGGGACCAACGGAAAATGCGGGATTGCAGGCGTTTTGCCGGATTAAACGAAAGTCGAATGACCCGGGCAAATCCCGCCTGTTACGGCCCGACAGGCGCGCCCAAGAGCTGTTTTTTGATCTCTGCGCCAATCGCGCGATAGATCGCGGCATGACCGCCGTCCGGCTCGCTGTCGACCACCGGCGTGCCTGCGTCCGACGCCGAGCGGATCGACATATGCAGCGGAATTTCGCCAAGAAACGGCACCTTGAGCCGCTCTGCCTCACGCCGCGCGCCGCCGTGCCCGAAAATATCCGAACGGGTGCCGCATTCGGGACACTGGAAATAGCTCATGTTCTCGATGATGCCGAGCGTCGGCACGTTGACCTTCTCGAACATAGCGATTCCACGCCGCGCGTCGATCAGGGCGAGATCCTGCGGGGTCGATACGATCACAACGCCCCTCAGCGGGACCTGCTGGGCAAGCGTGAGTTGCGCATCGCCAGTGCCGGGCGGCATATCTACCACCAGAACGTCCAGTTCGCCCCACGCCACGTCCCACAGCATCTGCCGGATCGCCGACATCACCATTGGCCCGCGCCACACCATCGCGGTGTCTTCCGCAACCAGAAAGCCGATCGACATCAGCGGCAGCCCGAACCGGACGATCGGAACCATTTTCTTCGCTTCATTCAGCGTCGGCTTCTCGTGAACGCCGGTCAGGCGTGGCACCGACGGACCATAAATGTCTGCATCGAGCAGCCCGACGCGCAGGCCGAGACCGCGCAGCGCCAAAGCCAGATTGAGCGCCGTGGTCGATTTGCCGACGCCGCCCTTGCCCGACGCCACCGCGATGATGGAGCCGATGCCGGGAATGGAAGCCTGTTTGCCCATGGGAGAATCCGCGGGCGTGGCATGCACGTGCGGCTTGTGCTGCCCCAGCGGTTTCACGCCGGGGGACTGTTGTGGCGCAGGCGCTGCGCCGGGCCGGCGCTCCGCTGTCAACGCAACCATTGCCGTGGTGACGCCCGGGACCGCACGGACCGCGGCTTCCGCTTTGGCACGCACGTCTTCCCACGCCCGCGCCTCGTTCGCATCGACGTTGATCGAAAAGAATACCTTTCCGTCGGAGGCGGTGATTTCAGACAGCACTTTTGCGTCAACCAGTGAAACGCCCCGAGGCGATGTCACGGCGCGCAGAGCATCAAGAACCTGATCCTTATCGACAGCCACAATCCATCTCCAGGCAAGCGGCCAGTTCAAGCACCGCTTGCGGCCTTCATACGCGCGTCACCTGCGCCGTCAACGCTCTTGCATCCCGGCGCTTGCTTCGCATACCTGTGGCCTCCGATCACCGGCCCAAATCACCCCATTCAAAGAGCATATGGCATGGCAAAAGTCGCATTTCTCGGTCTTGGCGTCATGGGATTCCCCATGGCAGGACATCTCGTCGCCAAAGGCGGCCATGAGGTGACGGTGTACAACCGCACCGCGGCCAAGTCGAAGACCTGGGCCGAAAAATTCGGCGGCCGCGCCGCAGCCACGCCAAAAGCCGCAGCCGAAGGTCAGGATTTCGTGATGGCCTGCGTCGGCAACGATGACGACCTGCGCGCCATTACGATTGGTGCGGATGGCGCTTTCTCCGCGATGAAATCCGGCGCCGTTTTCGTCGATCACACCACCGCCTCGGCCGAAGTGGCCCGGCAGCTCGATGCCGAGGCGACCAAGCGCGGCTTTCAATTCGTCGATGCGCCTGTGTCCGGCGGACAGGCGGGTGCGGAAAACGGCGTGCTCACCGTGATGTGCGGCGGCGCTGAAGCCGCCTACAAGCAGGCCGAGCCGGTGATCGCGTCATACGCCCGGATGTGCAAATTGCTGGGCCCAGCCGGCTCCGGCCAGCTCACCAAGATGGTCAACCAGATTTGCATCGCGGGCCTCGTCGAGGGACTGTCCGAGGGAATTCACTTCGCCAAAAAGGCCGGCCTCGACGTTCAGGCCGTTATCGACACCATTTCAAAGGGCGCCGCGCAGTCCTGGCAAATGGAGAACCGCTACAAGACCATGAACGAGGGCAAATTCGACTTCGGCTTTGCGGTCGAATGGATGCGCAAGGATCTGTCGATCTGCCTCGCTGAAGCCCGCCGCAACGGTGCTAGCCTGCCGGTGACAGCGCTGGTCGATAATTTTTATTCAGAGGTCGAGACGATGGGCGGCAAGCGCTGGGATACCTCCAGCCTGCTGGCCCGGCTGCAAAGATAATACTCTCACTGTCGGATCACGCGCAGGCGGCACGGTTTCGTGCCGCCTTTTGTGTTTTGGACCCGCCCCTGCAGGCTGGCGGCCCTCAGTCGCTGCATGCGGCAACGACGAAATTCATACTTTCTTAACCGGATTAAATTGACCTTTAAGCCACCTCTTAATGATTTAGCGCCAGTAATAAACGGGCGGCAATGCGCGCGGGCGGCCCGGCGCAGCATTCGCATTTGTTCAGGATTCGTCGCGTAAACATGAGTGAAACCGCCGACAGAAAAGAACTCTCCGCATCATCGGCGGAAATACCGGCGCGCAGCCGCAGGGCGGCCTCCCAGCGTGTGCGCGAGGCGCGCGACCGGCTGACCTCGACCAGCGGAACCCGGCCGGCCTTCGATCACGAGTTGCTGCGGCAATACGCGCAGACACGCATCTCTGCGTCGCTGGTCGTCATCCTGCTCGTCGTCTCAACAGGCATCCTGGCGAGCTTCTGGATTGTTCCTGTCGCAGCGGTGGTCTGGACCGCCGGGATTCTCGCGATCCACGGCATCGTCATCCGCTTCTGCTCGAAATTTCTCGCCACCACGTCGTCATCTCCCGCCATCACGCGCAAGTGGCGGATGCGTTTCATCGGACTGGACCTGATCTACGGTCTCGCGTGGACGCTTGTTCTGATCCATCCGTCAGGCATCGACGTCGTCTCGAACACGCTGATGCTGTTCGTGATGCTGCTGGTCATTGCCGTATCCAGCATGCTGGCCGCGAGCCTTCCGATCGCGGCGTTCGCCGCGACGGTCCCGGTGTCGGCGGCGATCGCAGCGAACTTCATTCTTCGCGGCACCTTCGACGATTACATTCTCGCAGCGCTCGCGGTCACGGCGGAGGGCTATTTCGCCTTGCTCGCCCACCGCCTGCATTCCACCACGCTGGCAACGCTGGAAGCCCGCGCCGAAAAGGACGCGCTGATTGGCGAACTCGAGCAGGCAAAGTCGATCTCGGACGAAGCGCGTTACCGCGCCGAATCCGCCAACGTCTCGAAATCGCGTTTTCTCGCCCAGATGAGCCACGAACTGCGCACGCCGCTGAACGCCATTCTCGGATTTTCCGAGGTGATGAAAAGCGAGATCTTCGGCGCGCACGCCGTCGAGGTGTACAAGGATTATTCCGCCGACATTCACAACTCCGGCGTCCACCTGCTGAATCTCATCAACGAGATCCTCGATCTGTCGCGCATCGAGGCCGGGCGCTATGAACTCAACGAAGAACCGGTATCGCTGGTCCACGTGGTGGCGGATTGCCATCATCTGCTGAAGCTGCGCGCCTCAAGCCGCGGCATCACGATTCACGAGGTGTTCGAGCAGAACATGCCGAAACTGTGGGGCGACGAACGCGCCACGCGGCAGGTCGTGCTCAACCTGCTGTCGAACTCCATCAAGTTCACGCCGCCCGCCGGCGAAATCTGGCTCAAGGTCGGCTGGACCGCATCCGGCGGCCAGTATCTCAGCGTCAAGGACACAGGCTCCGGCATCGCCGAGGATGAAATTCCGATCGTGCTGGCCTCGTTCGGCCAGGGATCGAACTCGATCAAGTCCGCCGAACAGGGCGCGGGTCTCGGCCTTCCGATCGCAAAGAGCCTGATCGACATGCACGGCGGCACCTTCACCCTCAAGTCGACGCTGCGCGTCGGCACAGAGGTGATCGTCACCTATCCGCCGGAGCGCGTGATGACGGCGCTGGCCCCGATGCGCGACGATTCTCCGCCGCTGCAGCCGGAGCGGCCGCCGGAAGGATTGAGTGAGAAAAGCCGCCCCCGCTACAAGCCGATCATGAACGCAGGAACTGGTTTGTAGAACATCTTGCGCGAGCGATGAAAATGTCCATCAGTACCGTCCATGACACAAGAAACGCCGCCAAAAACAGATACGCCCTGCATAGCGGTGTGCTTCATCGATCCGAAGGCCAAGCTCTGTCTCGGTTGCGGGCGCACCCTGCCCGAGATCGCACGCTGGCACGCGATGGAGCGCGCGGAGCGGCTGGCCGTGATGGCGACGCTGCATCGGCGGATGCTGGACGCAGGATTGCCCATTCCGGCGGAAGCCGCCGCACGTCAGACCGGCTCCTGATCGCCGCAGGTGCGGCATGATGCGAAAACTCACGATCCTCGCAATCATTATCGCGGCCGTCGGCTTTCTGCTGTCGATGTCGAACCCGGTTGCGTTTGCAAATGTGAAAGGCGCGCTGATCCGCGCCACCGATCGGACCCTGAATGCGAAGCCCGCCCGCGCCGTCGAAATCGCACGCGGCGACAGCGGCGAATTCTCGCTGCGCGCGAAGATCAATGGCGTCAGCACGCCGATGGTGATCGACACCGGCGCGACCTCCGTGGTTCTGACCTACGAGACCGCGAAGGCGGCGGGGCTGCCGCTTGAACTGCTGGACTACAGCGTGGATGTCGAAACCGCAGGCGGCCGCGTTCGCGCGGCACGGCTGACGCTGGATCGCCTGTCCGTCGGCAAACTGGTGGAACGCTCGGTGCCCGCGCTGGTGGTGCCGCGTGGCCAGATGAAGTCCAACCTGCTCGGCATGAGCTTTCTCAACCGGCTGGAAAGCTGGGAAGTCCGTCCCGACAAGCTGATGCTGCGCGGATATCCGTAATCGATCTGCCTTACGCAGCGATCGACGCATCCACGCGCTGTCCGACGATGCGAAGCGCCTCACGCAGTGAATCCGTTCCCGCGCCAGGCTTGGTGCAGACCTCAGCGAGATAACGGCGAAAGCCGCGTGCGCCCGGCACGCCATGAAATGCGCCGACGAGATGCCGCGTGATCGAGTGCAACCGCGTACCGGCGGCAAGTTCGCGCTCGATATACGGCATCAGTGCCTCGATGGCGTCGTGCATGGTGGCATGAGGGGCGGCCTCGCCAAATAACTCCGGATCGACGCTGAGCAACCGCCACGGCTCCTGATAGGCCGCGCGGCCGAGCATCGCGCCGTCGACATGATCGAGATGAGCCTTCGCAGCGGCGACGGTGGCTATGCCGCCGTTGATTGAGACAGGCACATGCGGCAGCGCCGCCTTGAGGCGATAGACGCGATCATAGTCAAGCGGCGGGATGTCGCGGTTTTCCTTCGGCGACAATCCATTCAGCCACGCCTTGCGCGCGTGAACGACCAGCGCATCCGCACCGGCCGCGATCACGGCGCGCGCCAGCGTATCGAGCGCGACCTCGGGATCCTGATCGTCGATACCGATGCGGCACTTCACGGTGACGGGAATTTTCACTGCCTGTTTCATCGCGGCAACGCAATCCGCAACAAGCTGCGGCTCCGCCATCAGGCACGCGCCGAAGTTTCCGCCCTTCACGCGATCCGACGGGCAGCCGACGTTGAGATTGATCTCGTCATAACCGAACCCTTCACCGATCAGCGCGCTCTCCGCGAGATCGCGCGGGTTCGAGCCTCCGAGCTGGAGCGCGACGGGATGCTCAACGGCATCGAAGCCGAGCAGTCGCTGACGGTCGCCATGGATGATCGCGCCGGTCGTCAGCATCTCGGTATAAAGCCGCGCACGGCGCGACAGCAGACGGTGGAACACCCGGCAGTGCCGATCGGTCCAATCCATCATGGGTGCGACGGAAAAGCGATAGTCTTGATATTTCAACAGTTTATCTTACTCTTCAATGGGATGAACAGCGAACGTGTGCACTCCAAACTAGACGAAATTGCACACGTTTGTACCCGTTTTGACCTCTCAGTGCACACATAGTGCACACGAAAGTCGGAGTGCACACGCGTGGCGACCTTCACACAAATGGCATCCGGAAACTGGCGCGTCCAGGTCCGCCGCAAGACCCGCTATGTGGCCGAGACATTCCGAAGGCGCAAGGACGGAGAGGAATGGGCGCTCGAAATGGAGCGCAATATCGACCGCAACGGCTCGTCCAAGCCACGCGCGACGCGCAACGTCCGCACCTTTGGCGATCTGATCGACCTGCACGATGAGGACATGCACGAAGTTGGAAAGCCCCCTCGCCGGTCAAAAGCTGCTGTGATGGCGTCGCTCAAGACTGCGCTCGGCAGCGTAAAGCTTCCCGCGCTCAATCGAGAACGGCTGATCGAGTTCGGAAGAAAGCGCGCCAAGGAAGGCGCTGGCCCCGCAACGTTGGCCATCGATTTATCTTTTATCCGGACAATCATAACTCATGCCGCCGCGGTGCACGGTATCGAGGTTTCGGCCGAGGAAGCACGCCTCGCACGCGTCGCGTTAAGTCACCTCAATTTGGTTGGAAAAGGCAAAGAGCGTGACCGACGGCCTACGCAAGACGAACTCGACGAGCTCATCGAGTACTTTGAGACGAACCCTCGGCAATTCATTCCGATGGGGCGGATCGTCAGGTATGCCGTCGCGACGACATTGCGCCAGGAAGAGATTTGCAAACCCGAGTGGTCACTGGTCGATATGAAAAAGCGGTTGGTGGTCATTCGAGACCGAAAAGATCCGAGGAATAAGAACGGAAATGACCAGAAGGTCCCTTTACTCAATCTAACGGGTTATGACGCTTGGGAGGTCGTACTTCAGCAGCGGATTGTGACCCGAGGCCATGGACGTATCTTTCCTCATAATCACAAATCGGTCAGTGCGGCATTCACCCGGGCATGCGATGAGCTCAAGATCGACGACCTGCACTTCCACGACCTGCGTCACGAGGGAACGAGCCGTCTGTTCGAGGCAGGACTGCCGATCGAAAAGGTAGCGCTGGTCACCGGCCACAAAGATTGGCGACAGCTTCAGCGCTACACCAATCTCAAGGTTGAAGATCTTCTCAAGCTACAATACGCGCAGCAGCCATCGATGGAAGAATTCATGGCGACGCTAGCCTCCTAGAGGCCCCAACGTTAACGAGACGATCGCTACATTCATCGATGGTGTACTATGGAGGAGCAGTCCGACAAACTGATAAGCTTTGTGTAAAAACCTTATCAGTCAGCCGACTAACTCCATTTGCAACCAAAACTCATCACCGGTCGAAGCGGTTTTTACAATCCCAGTCATTGCGAGTCCCGACCATGTCCTCGCAGCCGGAACGAATTGCGGGCAATACGATCCGTCCGCGTCAGGAGTATTTTCATGCTGCTGACGGCGTTCCGCTCCTTCTGCCTGGCGCCTCTTCCTTCGCCCGTTCAAGCTCGCGGCTCCTCCGTTCCCGTTCGTAGTCGAAGGCGGCCTTTCGTTCGGCAACCTTGTCAACGAGGTGAGAGGAAAGCTTCTTCCTCATGGCTTTTCGACTTGCGAGCGGCTTTCGTTGGACCTCCGCCGCCAAGAGCGGTGGGCAGTTCGGCATGTTCGCTGAGAGGTCGGTCGGTTCCAACCGGGCGCCTGAGAACGACGCCGGGCTTTGCCATGGTCGCGGCGATGACGTCCGGGTCGCGGCTCTCCTTCGCCACGCCCTGGTGGAAAAGATGGCTGAGGGAGCGGCGATCGCCAGATCGAAGAAGCCCAGCGAGCTCTGGTAGGTCTTCAGTTTTCTCACCATGAGACGCTTTACCTATGTAAGCGCGCGTTACTCCTAACCCTGTCGGAGGGGCGTTGCCACGCGGCTCGCGAGGGTCAGGTCGTGGTGCGTTCTTGGGCACGTTTGAGGAGTCGTCACCTGACATCATAAGCACGAGTAATGTAAGCTAACCGTTGAAAACGGTAGCTTAAGTGGCCGCAGTCAGCAATTTTCTGCACGGAAGGTTGGACGCATTTTGTGTATATTACGGGTCCGCCAAGGCGCATCCCGAGCCCTTGGCGATGAACAGGGGGCCGATCGTGAGCAACGAGACAACCGTCTGCTGGATTTGTCTCACCAATCCAGCGACCACACGCGAGCATCGGATCAAGCATAGCGACTTGCGGGCGCTGTTCAGGAAGCCTGGAAGGGGGCTGCCCTACTATTACAGCAACCCCAAGCAACAGAATATTCACGTCCAGAGCCTCGACGGCAAACTTCTGAAATCGCCGGCTTTGATCTGCGAATACTGCAACAGCACGCGTACTCAGTCGCATGACCGCGCCTGGGAACACATGTCCAATTGGCTGCGACTTCGTCCGACACCCTTGCGCATCGGAGGAAACGTTCGCGGCGACCGAATTTTCCCGTATGACACACGACGACGTATGCTGGAGGTACATCTCTTTTTCTTGAAGCTATTTGGCGGTATGATCAAGGAAGCGACCGGTAGCCTTGCAATCGACATCGAGCCTTTTGCCGACGCGATAATGAATCGCCGTCGGCACGATGAAGTCTATCTTCAATTCGGAAAGGGGGATGGGACCGTCGGCATTCTTCCGGCAAAGCCAATCAAGACAGAACAGGGAAAACTCATCTTTCTCTGGTTCTATCGCATAGGTCCCGTTGTGGTGAATGTCATCTACGCTCAGCGCGGGGAGCGTTGGGAAAACTTGGATCAGACGTGGCATCCCAAGTGGGGAAAGAACAATTTCGTCGTCGCTGACCTCCGGCCTCGCATAACAAAAGCTTACGAGGCCGACAAGACGGAGAGAGAAAAGCAAGTAACCGCGCAACCTACCTGACGGTGTCGAAGCAAGCTTTCCGTGAACCCACCGCAAAGATACCTTAAGCCGACTTCCGCTGCGGTTTGGCCGCCGGCTTCCTTGCCACCGCCTCCTTGGCTGATTTCTTGCCGGCAATCGGCATCAGCATTTCCTTCTGCCCGGCCGTCGCCTTGCGCGCCTTCTTGGCTGGCTTCTTCGGCGCCTCTGTCGCTGCCGCCTTTTCGCCGCCAATGCTTTTGCGCAGCGCGTCCATCAGATCCACCACGTTCTCGCCGCGGGGACGCGCTTTCGCGGTGATGGGTTTGCCGGCGCGCTTCTGGTTGATGAGATCGAGAAGGGCGGTTTCGTACTGGTCTTCGAACTTGTCCGGCTGGAAGTGGCCCGCCTTCTGGTTGACGATGTGCCTGGCGAGATCAAGCATGTCCTTGGTGACTTTGACATCCTGGATGTCGTCGAAATATTCGTCCACAGCACGCACTTCGTAAGGATAGCGCAGCAGCGTCCCCATCAGGCCCTTGTCCATGGGCTCAAGGGCGATGATGTGCTCACGGTTGGTCAGCACCACCCGTCCGATGGCGACCTTGTTCATCTCGCGGATCGTTTCGCGGACGACGGCGAAGGCGTCATGGCCGACCTTTCCGTCCGGCACCAGGTAGTAGGGACGAATCAGATATCGCGGGTCGATCTCGCTACGATCGACGAACTCGTCGATCTCGATGGTTCGCGTCGATTCCAGCGCGACATTCTCGAGCTCCTCCTTCGTCACCTCGATGAAGGTGTCGGTGTCGACCTTGTAGCCCTTGACGATGTCCTCGTTGGCGACCTCCTCCCCGGTGTCGGCGTCCACCTTGGCGTATTTGATGCGGTGGCCGGTCTTCCGGTTGAGCTGGTTGAAGGAGACCTTTTCGGATTCCGACGTGGCCGGATAGAGCGCTACCGGACAGGTGACGAGGGAAAGACGCAGAAAGCCTTTCCAATTAGCGCGGGGGGCCATGACGGGGAACTCCAATACTGACGCTGGATTCAAGACGAACGGCCCGGCTTGGTTCCGACATCGTGGGCTTCCCTACAGCACGATTTTTTCTCGGAAGCCTGCCCAAGCGGACTCGACTTTTGTTCACTTTATGTTCTAATTCGGGATGTCCGATCGACCCGCGAGCTGGCGCATGCCCACCCCGAAGCAGATGGAAAAGCTGGCCGTTGAGGCCGTCCGCAGGCGGAGCCCCTCCGCTGAGGCTCCGGATGCACCGCTCCCAGCCGAATACTGGGAATCGGTCCTCAAAGACCCTCGCGCTAGCGCGACAGAGGTCCAAATGCGGCAGCGACGCCTTTCGAAAATTCAACGCCACGTCCTGCGCATCTCCTGCCGCCGCTGCGAGCGAACCGTGGAAATCCAGACCGCCGATGCAGTCCGATTGTATGGCGGCAACTCGGTCTGGAAGGACGTAGCGCAGCGGCTGCTCGACAACACCTGCCAGCGGCGCACCGGCAGGCATGAAGAAGACGGGTGCTGGCCAGCGTTCGAGACGCCGTAGCCCGCTCTGAATTGCCGATTCGATCTCTTTGCGCCTGGATGTCCGGATGGCCCCGAAGTATCACCCTACGCCCCTGTCGGGCGGCGACCGAAAGGCTCTGGCGAAAGAACTCGGCAAGGCGCGGGCAATGGCCAACATCCTGGCTACCCGATCGGCGGAGACGCGAGCAAAGGGGGAAGCGCTCATCCAGCAGGCCGACAAGCTGCTATGCGAGAGTTGGAACGAACGCATGTGGTCAGACGGAGAACCGATTGATCCGTCCCCGACGATCGAGCAGGCGGTGAATGGCGGCTTCCCTTGGCTGGAGATCCAGTGCGCGCGCTGCAAGACGCCGAGCGACGTTGACCTCGCGGCGATGAAGCATCCGCCGACCACCTTCGTGCACGATCTCGCCAGCCGGCTGCGCTGCCGCAAATGCGCCAAGGCGGGCCGGCGTCCATCCGCGACTCTGCTACAACTGGCCTGGCAGCCGCGCCACCCTCGGACCGAAGCCTGACCGATGTGCAATCTCTATTCGATCACGACCAACCAAGCCGCGATCAGCGCACTGTTCCGCGTCGTGAACCGATACGTCGGCAATCTGGCGCCGATGCCCGGGGTTTTTCCCGATTACAAGGCGCCGATCGTGCGCAACGGGGCCGAGGGCCGCGAACTCACCACGGCGCGCTGGGGAATGCCGTCTTCGTCAAAAGCGCTGATGGACGCCACCAAGAAACGAGCCGAGAAGCTGCAGGCCAAGGGCAAGACCGTCGATTTCAAGGAGCTGCTACGGATGGAGCCCGACGGCGGCACGACGAACATCCGCAACGTGAAGAGCAAGCACTGGACGCGATGGCTAGGAGCCGAAAACCGCTGCGTGGTACCGTTCAACTCGTTCAGCGAATTCAACAAGGCCGAGGGCGGTGATATCTGGTTCGCGCTCGATGAGACCCGTCCCCTCGCCTGTTTCGCCGGCATCTGGACCAACTGGACGTCTGTCCGGAAGGTCAAGGAAGGCGAGACGACCAACGACCTCTTCGCGTTCCTCACGACGGAGCCCAACGCCGACGTCGGCGCCATCCACCCGAAGGCGATGCCGGTGATCCTGACAACGCCGGATGAAGTGGAGGCCTGGATGACAGCTCCTTCGGACGAAGCCCTGAAGCTGCAGCGGCCGCTTGCCGACGGGACGCTCCGGATCGTCGCCCGCGGCGTCAAGGAAGACACGGCTGGGCTAGCGACGTGACCATCGAGGAAGATGACGACCAGACAGCTACCCCTGGCCGCCAACGCAAGATCATCCACATCGACATGGACGCCTTTTATGCGTCCGTCGAGCAGCGGGACAATCCGGATCTCGCGGCAAGCCGGTCGCCGTCGGCGGATCACGCGAGCGCGGCGTCGTGGCGGCGGCCAGCTACGAAGCGCGCAAGTTCGGCGTCAGATCGGCCATGCCATCGGTTACCGCGAAGCGGCAATGTCCAGAGTTGATCTTCGTCAGGCCCCGCTTCGAGGTGTACAAGGCTGTCTCCCAGCAAATCCGCAAAATCTTCGCCGAGCACACCCCGATCATCGAGCCGCTGTCGCTGGACGAGGCCTACCTCGACGTGACCGAAAATCTGCAGAGCATTCCGTTGGCCCGGGACGTCGCGTTGGCGATCCGTGCGAAGATCAAGGAGGTAACCGGCCTCAACGCTTCGGCCGGCATCTCCTACAACAAGTTTCTGGCGAAGCTCGCCTCCGACCACCGCAAGCCGAACGGCCAGTACGTCATCACGCCGGAGATGGGGCCGGCGTTCGTAGAAACCCTCCCCGTCGGCAGATTCCACGGCATCGGGCCTGCAACCAGCGCCAAGATGAATGCGCTGGGCCTGTACACAGGGCTCGATATGCGCAATCAGTCGCTCGAATTCATGCAGGCAAACTTCGGCAAGGCCGGAAGCTACTACTACTGGATCTCGCGGGGCGTCGACAATCGTGAGGTCCGCTCCGACCGGATCCGTAAATCCGTCGGTGCCGAAAATACGCTCTCTACCGACCTCACCGACTTCGACGCCATGGTACTCGAACTCAAGCCTCTCATCGACTCCGTACCTGTCGCCGTTTCGTGCCACAGCGACCTGGAGCGCTTGGTATTCAGCCTGCTCGAGAACGAAATACCTCTGGCAAGACCGGTGCGCCTCTTAGGCATCTCACTCTCATCGCTGCAAGCCGAAGATGGCGCTGAGCCACAACTGGATCTGCCAATCTGAAGCAGAGTAGATTATGACTCCGCGTCAGCGATGGAAGCCCGACCGAGGATAGCCTGGCTTTTCAACAAAGCCGACAGCACGCCCCCTCGAAGGGGAGGACGCACCGTTGTTTTCTAAGAGCGATTATTTCTCGTTCGCGAGCTATGAACGGAGCTGCTGGCGCCCGCTCCTCACTAGGAGGTAGCCGCACCGGCTGGCGCCGAAGCGTGCTGATGATACGACTTGATTGCCTCAATTGTCGCTTAAAGGAATTAGAAGAAACCATCGTGAGACACGTGCTTTTGCTCCTCCAAGATCAACATTTTCAAATTCGTTTTGAAAAACTCGAGTAAATTGCGTTCGTCGGCTTCTCGAAGAATCTGGACGGACAGGCTGCGGGATGGTTCTCGATCCGATGACGGAATGGACAATCGATTGCCGTCGAGGATCCGCAAGTCCATGCAAAGTTTCTTTTGTGGGACAGAAATCACGTCGTGGTGAGCACGATGAATTGGGGCTCTCAGTCGGGTTCACCCGATAATCCTCTCGACGAGATCGGCCTCCATTTGGAAGGGCATGGCTTAGCCGAGTTCCTCCTAGCGAAATTCGAGGGTCAACTCGACGATTAGTATCTGACACGTATTTTGGGCCGCCGCGCGCCAATCACGCCTTCTGAAATCGTTGGACTATTTCGCTGAAAAGCGAAAGGCGTGGTTTCGCCATCTATCGCGCAACACCTCTGATCGCCTCCGCTTCGCGAAGGAGTCTCGCCACGTCGGAACCTACACAGCGAACAAGCGTGTCCTGATCTAGAGCATATACGGTGTCGACCGTACCTGCACCAGCCGCAAACAGTCCGAGATACTGTCCGCGAGACAGCGCAACAGGCAGATCGATCAGCTTGAGTGCGCCTTTCGGCAGCCCGAACTCCAGCCTTCGTAGCAGTTCATCGAGGGCTTCCAAGAACATTGGCTGGTCGGGAAATAGCGCTGAAAGAATCTGATGAGCGGATCGCAGGTGAAAGCGCGCGCCGTCAGCAATCCGGATGATGTCCCCGTAGCCAACCGCGCCCTGGAACGGAGTGGTCGAATAACGACGCTCCAGCTCATCAATCGACGTACCCTCGACCCAGTCGAACAGGATCGACGCACGCTTGCATCGTGCCCAGAACTCAAACTCGTCACGGCAGTACCTTTGAAGCCCTTGTGCCATCGCATGTCCGAAGCGTTGTGCGACGTCACCTGCGCGCGCGCTTTCGGACCGCCCGCGCTTCATGACCGGCGTGTAGATGCCGTCCATCTCGGCCAAGACCTGAATGGTGCCGAGCACCTGCACCGGATCGGTCTGCGCCACATTAAGCTGTCGCATCAGTTCGATAAGACGCAGGCTCGATTCAAAAGACAACGACGACGCACCGCAGGCTCTTCCAAGCAGTGTCAGATGTACCAACTCGCCATCAAGTTCGGCGAGGCCCGCCTGTAGCAGTCGAGCCACCAGCGCCGACACGTCTCCTTCTACAAGCCGCATCCATTGTGGATTGGCGCGCGAAGCAGAGTAACCGCCAAAGGTATTCACAAGAAGGCCGGGAATTTCTTCGGGGCGCACCCCGCGCACCTGGCTCAACAAGCGCAGCGTCCACGTTGGCAGGTCGCGTTGCTGGAACGACGATCTTACGTCTTCCGGCGTGCCCAAGACATATTTCTGGAAGAGTTGGGCGCGCTCGACAGGCGTGTCGGCCAGGATGATCGCCTTTCCGATCTCATTGTAGCCGAGGCGACCCGCCCGGCCTGCCATGTTCTTGTATTCTGCAATGGTGAACGGCCGGCCATCCTCACTGACAAATTCGTTCTCCGCCAAAACGACGGTCGAGGCTGGCGTATTTATTCCCGCCGCAAGCGTCGTCGTGGCCGCCAAGACGTGGATGCCACCGTTGGTGTTGCGATAGCCTCGCTCGATCGCTTCGCGCTCTGCCCGAAGCAGGTTTGTGTTGTGGAACGCCGTACCGCCCTGCAAGCATTCACGCAGATCCTGCGAAGCTCCAGTCAGGTCTTGTGTTGGCAAGGCGGCGATGACGCCCGTGGCAGGTGCGAGACCGAGTTCCCTGGAAAGATATCGGGCGCAGCCCTGCGCTGGACCGCGCATGTTCCGAAAGACAAGAAGCTTCTCGCCTTTGGCCACCAATTGCTTAGCTAAAGGAACAATGACGTCTTGCGACGACGGCTTGTCTCTTCGCTGCACGATTTGATGTGACGGCAGCTGCGCTTCCGACTTGGTCGTTCCGTCGACATCGACAAACTGAAAGACACCTCGCCGATCGAGAACGCCCTCGATCAGCGGAACTGGTCGTTCCCGCGAAGTCAGGAGCGGCAGACCCAGCCAACTATCGAAGCTGTTGAGATTGCCGATCACGGCCGACAACACGACGAGTTGAGGCTCGACGCCACGTTCCCGAGCCCGAAGCAACAGCGCAAAGATCAGTTCGACGGTGATGCCGCGCGTGGGGTCGGTGATGAACTGGCCTTCGTCAAGGACCACCAGCCCGAGCTGATTCAAGAGACGCGGCGATGCGAGCGCCAGATTGAGGAACATCTCGTAGGTGAAGAAGGCAAGGTCATATCGGCCGCTCATAACCGGACCGACACCGTCCGACGCATCGCCGCTGCATCGCATGACTCGCAGCCCGGCAGGCGCAAATCGCGCACTGAAATCCTCGAATTTTTCGTTCACGAGGGCTCGGTACGGCAGAAGGAAGACGGCCTTCTTCCCCGCCGTGACGGCGCGGATCGCGGCCACTTCGCCGATCAGGGTCTTACCTGAACTGGTCGGTGCCACCACGAGCAAGGACTTGCCTTCAAGGACTCCATGTTCATTGACGGCCTTGAGCTGTAGCGCATTCAACCCCTTCGGAAAATGCTCCTCCCACTGCTGGACGACTTCCTGCGGGAAACCATGTTCGGCCAGCTCAGTGAAGGAGCCCGACATTTGCCGAACGGCGACCGTCGGGAACGCGGCTGCAAAGTTGTCGCCACGTTTGAGCACGGGAAAAACCAGCCCACCTTGCACGGTGCCGAGAAACACCGGCGTCTGGGTAACGCTAATTCTTTCGGCTTCGACGCGCGTGAGGCGAATGATCTCGCCAGCCACCTCTGGAAAGCTGACCGTCTCGCCCGCAGCCTTGGTCATGGCCTGTATGGTGGCGTAGGTCAGAAGGCCGTGGCCCGTCCCAGGCTGTTCCCATGCGGCTTCGTGGGTAGCGCAGGCCGCGAGGAGAATCCGACCTTCGCCGTAGACCTCCGCCAAGGCGAAGGCACTCCGTGGGCGGGCCTCTGTTTCGAGGACGCGCGCTGGCGCCTGGCCGCTGAAACAGCAATCCAAGATGCACAGCACCGCCCTAGCCTTGGTTCGCCTGAAGGCCTCGGCCAAGGCCGCCATGGGAAGCGCGGTATGCGCTAGGTCCGCAGCGTCTGTGTCAAAGAGCACCAAGCTGCCATCAGGTGACCCATGACCGGCGAAGCCCACCATGACGACGTCGTCCTCCTGCGCCGAGTCCAGCGCGCCGAGGATGGCGCCAGATACGTCCGCATGAGTTGCCCGCTCGTCGACGAGGAGATGCGCCGAAAGCCCCTCGATTGTATCGGTGAACAGCGCCCAGAGAGCTGTCGCGTCCCGCCGCGCGCCACCGAGCTCCGGAATTGTAGGGTCCCGGTGCTTGTTGACGCCGACAAAGATCGCCCTCGTCGCCATATCGCCTCCTAACGGCTCCGGATTGGGAGATGCTCGATCAAATCGTTGACCTCCACCCTCATCGCTCCAACCTCACGCGCAGCCTTCGCGCTCGCTCCTGGAATGCGCCTTCACCTCCCTCGAGGATGTCGCAGACCGCCTTCCTGATCTCGGCGTTCTCCAACCCGCCCGACCTGTACGAGATCGGCGGCAGGGAGCCGTGCGGATGCGGCCCAGCATCGGCAATGATGATCTGGTCCGCGTCGGTGTTGATCACAAGGTTCGCGTTGTGCGTGACCATGATTACCTGGCGGTGGGCCTTCGCCTCGATAAAGAGGTGGACCAGCTCATCGAAAACCGACTTGGGATCTAGGTTCTCCTCGGGCTGGTCGATCACGAGCGGCCGGTTGTCGCTGTCATCCAACGCCAGATAGAGCAGCAAGAGCACGATGCCGCGGGTGCCCGGCGACAGTTTGCGGATGTCGACACCATCGTAATCGATCCCATACTGGATCGAGATGTGATCGGTGCTGAACAGCCATTGCGCAAAGCGCTTCGACCACGCGCGAAATTCTGCCTGGTCGGTGTGCGCGACCGGAGAATGATCCAACAGATCCTTCTGATAGAGGCGTCGGAACTCCGCCATTGCCGCGATGACGGCGGCCGAATCCCCGGTCTCCCACGCGTCCTTCAACACCTCATTCGCCTTCTGCAGCAGCGTGCCCTTGCCGCGGAATGCGCCGGCTTTCCTGAGGTCGATCAGACCGTCTTCCGCCTCGGACGCCCATTGCTCCACATTGGCGACACGCGTGACGGAGAAGGAAAGCTTCTTCAGCGTGCCGGACGCCGCGGCGAGCCGCGCCATGAGCGGCGCGTACAGATCCTCCAGCACTGTTTGCTCCGCGACAAGCGCGTCGAACGCCCGGCCATAGGCCTCCTCGCGCTGCGTCTGCAGATCACGCGCGCGATCTCTGGCGCCCTGGGCGTCTTTCAGCTTATCGGCAAGCGTTTGCAGCGCCGCAGTCTCGGTCGCGATGCTGCCCGAAAGAGACGTGTAGCGCCGCTGCGTCTCCTTGTCGGCGCTGACCAGCTTTTCCAGCCGCGCCATCTCTGCCTCGAGCACGGCCTGAGACAGCGTGCTCAGATCGGCGTCGTCTCGAAAGTACGGCGTATTCGGATCGCTCGGCGTCGGCGTCGTTCCCTTGAGCTTGGCGATCTCGCCGTCGACCCATTTCACATAGCCGGCGAGATCGTTGTCGACGGGTCCCTTGTAGTCCAGCAGGAACGACGCCCACTGCTCTGCCGACATGCCACTGTGGGTATGGCGTGACTGGGCCTGTCTCAGCGCTTCAGGGGCCTGGTTGCGTCGCAGGTCCTTCACCTCGTCCTGCATTGCCAGGAAAGTCTGCCGCTGGCCGGCGAACTGGCGCAGCTTCGCTCGAATCTGGTTTGCGGCTCCGGCCAGCTCGGTGTGACGCTGGGCTCGCTTCTCGCTTCCGGCCGAAACGAGCTTCGCACGATCCGCCGTGTAGGCGTCGACGAGCTTCTTCTTTTGCGCAACCTGTCCCTCATAGGTCGCAATCAGCTTCTCCTTCTCCAGCTCGGTGCCGATGCGCTCAGAAATCTGCGCCACGGCCTCGGCCTCGCGTTCGCGCGCGAGGCGATGACGCGACGCGCGGTGGTCGAGAAGCTCGGCGAAGTCCAAGGTGCCGTCCCGAGCGTCATCTGGATGGGCCTCGAAGATCACACGTTCGATTTCGCGCAGGAGACCGTCAGTCAGCCCGCTCGACGAGCACAGCTCCTCCACGAACTGCTGCGACAGATACCGCACGCGCTCATAGCTGAAAGGCCCGTTCGCATCCGAGCCATCGAGCGCGCGGATGCTCGGTTCTCCGGACGCCCAACTCACCTTGACCTTCCCATCGCCGACAAGGGGCCGGGCGCGGATGAGAAAAGAGGGGTTGGCCCATTCCTCGGCGTTCCAGGCCTCGTCCGAGATCGAGTCGCATCCCGCCGCGATCATATCGGCCAGCGCGGTCTTGCCGGAGCCGCGGGCGCCGATGATGGCGACCAGCCCGGGATTGAGCGGAATGACCGGCGTCGTCATCCAGGGTGCATCAACGATCTCGATACCCGAGATCACCTGCGATGGCGTTGCCGATGCCGGCGGTTCGGCACCCACATGCGCGCGGCCGCCGGGGTCGATGCACGCCTGACGTAGAGCATCGAACTCCAACCCCCCCTTGATCCAGGAGAACCGGTCCCCGAACGGCGAGGCGACATCGTCGAGCTTGTGGGCGTCGCTCCCGTGCAGACAGGGTTTCAATCCACCGTATCGGGCTCGCATTTCATCGGGGGCAAGATCCCTTCGGCCAAGCCAGAACTCGCGCTGCGCCGGGCTGCTGGCAAAGATCACATGCGCGAAGCCTTCGATTTCGCGTCGGATTGTCTGGTCGGCGGCCTCCCGCACGCCCGACGTTCCGTCGGTCGCGCCGCCCGCGACCGCAATCAGGATGTTCTTTTTCGCCCATCCGCTCTCCGAGAACACCTCGCGCAACTTCTGGAAATTGACCTTGAACTGGTTGGCCCCATAGGCCAGCGCCGCGTTGTCGTCGGTGATGTTCGGGTCGGTCTTCTTGCCAAGCCTGATGAGGTCCGCGCGCGTGCAGTCGAAGCGGTCCTGCATGACGTTGAACTGCAGGCGCGACAGCAAACGCTGCAGTTCCTCGACGTGCTTTGGATCCTCGGGGCTGACAAACAGGTGAAGATTGACGAACCCGCCCCTGGCCGTAGCCACATCGAGCCGGAGTTCGACATTCGGGAAGATCAGCTTGGTGGCAGGTAGCCGGCCAGCGGCCTTCTGCCTCAGCACCTCCTCATAGGTATCCGTGACGTAATAGTCGGTGACGGCGATCGCCTCGATGGCCGGCGTGGCCCTCTCCAGCGCGGTGAGATAGTCAGTCCAGGCCGTGGGGCCGCTGAACTGGTTGTTCATCACCGTGTCCGGTGCGTGAATATGCGGCTCCCACCTCCGCCATTCCGATCCCCGACTGAGCATTGGCCTCCCCCTTCTACGCGCCCGCGCGGTTGGCCCGCGCGGCGATATCGGCGCAGCGCGCCATCAGCGCCTCGAAGGGTTCGGCATCGTCCAACAGCAACCCGTCCTCGACCATACGGCCGTAGTCTTCTTGCAGTGCCTTGGAGGCATCGCCGCCGGGCACGAGCTGCAAACCGCCATTCACGGCGGCCACGTAATCGATCGGATTACGGTCGGCGGCCTTCTCGGCGAAGAACATGCCCTTGTGGCGCGCGACAGCGTTCGCCAGCTTGCGATCCGCGAAAGCCGCCTTCGCAAGTCCGGCCTCATCGAGCCGCACGACGTCGTGCCAGTGTCGCGCGAAGCGATCGCCGCGGAGCCGCTCCTGCAAGCAGAAGACGTGGATCGCCGTCGCCTTTTCCCAGAAGGTTCGCTCGGCGTGCATCACGCGGGGCCCTGCCGTTGGGAACACCACGCCTTCGACCAGGCCCGATGCGTCGCAGGCGATATCCCGCAGACTTGCCGGCTCGCCCGTCGATCGAGCGCCGAACTCCAGCATCACGCTTGGCGCCACGTAGCCGGAGCCTGCCGCAGTCGCCTCATAGTCGATGAACAGCTTCTCGCCCTCGACGCGGATCGTGGCGACCAACGCCTGCGCGGCCAGCGCGTCCGCGATGACCGGCTGTGCGGCTCCCGCCACCCACTCCGGCAGGCGCTTACGCACCTCGCTCGACCAGCGCTTCTCCTCGCTGCGAGTTTTCGGCAACGCCTCGCCGTTGCCGTCTACCTGATCGGGCGCGATCGCCCGGATGTCGTAGGTCAGGTCGACGTCCTCGGAAAACCGCCGAATGACCCCATAGGCCTTCGACAGTGACGTGCCGCCCTTGAACACCAAGTGCTCGCCGAGCGCCGATCCGTAGAGCGTGGCGAGCGCCCACTCCACCCATACATCCTTCTCAAGAAGGTGCGCGGGTCGCCCCGCCCGATCGGCCGCGACGCTTAGCGCCTCGCGGCGGTCGGCGACCGGAAGGAGGAGAAAGGCGTCAGCCATGCGCCGCCTTTCCCACGCTGCGCGCGAGCCAGGTCGGAAGCTGCGGCGCCGCCGCCACCAGTTCGCTAAAGGTCGACGGAGGGAGCTTCCGCTTCAATGTCTTCAAGGCGGCTTCCGCCTTCTCCGGCCCAAGCCAGGCCAGCGCTCGCACCGCCTCGCCCGCCGGCTTGTGAGCCAGGGCGAGCTGCCAGCGAGGAGCGTGACGAAGTTCGACGACCTGCTTGCCGAGATTCATCGTCCGGCTGCGGCCGGAAGTCAGATAGACCGATCGAACCGGCACCTGGGTCGTCAGGCCGAGTGTGTTGGCCGCCGCCGCCCCGCTCGGGACGATGACTTCACCACGCTGGTTGGCGAGCGCCTCGACCGCCTGCTGGACGGAGGGAGCCCTCGTGCCGAACCGGCTCGTGATGGGACGGAGATAAACGCCGCGACCGGCCCGGATCAGTTGACCCCGCTCGGTCAGACGCGACAAGGCCTGATCCACCGCGGCACGATTGCCGAGATGGAGCAAGCTTTTAGCCGCTACGGGCGTGCCTTCCGGCAACCCTTCGGCATGTGCAAGAATCTGCTCGGTTAACCGTTGCATGGCCGCGCTCCTGTCAGAAATATACGCGGTTTTCTGACAGTTTTCAAGCAAACGGACCTGCCCGGGAACCGTCCGTTTCGGCTAGATCAGGGGCGCGCCCCTATCGAGCAGACCGTCCAAAAAGTCCTCTCGCGAGCCGAGCGGGCCCGCGAGCGTGGCAATGATCAGCGCCTCCACGACCTGGCGGGCCAAAGACCGCGCCATCACCCGCTCGTTCGTCGAGATGGCGGTCATGGCTCGCCCGTGGAGGAAGGCGCTCCGCACGTTGAAGAGTTGCTCATATTGGTCGGCGAAGCTTCGATCGCCCAGCAGGCCGGCCACCCGTCCCCGCATTCTATTCGTGGCGCGCATCCCTTTGTGGCGATCAGGCGCGATGCGAAAGTTCTTCTGATAGTCCGCGCGCAAGCCGAGCGCCGCCTCAATCGTCGTGATGTGCGCGAGGAACTCATCCACGCCCTCGGCCAGGAATGCGCGGACGAGGAAGTGAGGGATCGGCGTCTCGAACAAGACCGATTGTTTCGCCTGCTCGACGGTCACCCATCGGCTCTGGTCCCACACCGTCAGCTCGGTCTTTGCATCCTCCTCCAGGTGGAGCTCGATCGGGCGCTCCTCCTCGTATGTCCCGCCATATCCGTCGTCGTAGACTCGGTCCTCCCAGCTCAACGTATCGGGGGACGGCGGCGAGCTGGGACGAACGACGATGTCGTTGTCGATCGTGTAGACCCATGGCAAACGGAAGCCGCGCCAATCGAATTCCCGCATGGTGGACCAGCTTTCCCAGGGCGCGAGCAGCAGGAAGAACAGCGCATCTTCCAAGGCCGTCGGGAACCGCCCTTTATGCGGTTCGATCCGCCCCAGATCCTGGCTCATATCCATGAACAAGACCGGGACCGCGCGCTCCTCCGGCTCCTGCTCGAGCGCCACGACCTCCTCAACGATCAGCCAGTGGAATTCGGAGAAGCGCTTGGCATCGAAGTCCTGACGCGGATAATGGCGCCTCAACCGGGCCGTATCGATCACGCCGCGCAACTCGTCCGCGCTCAAACGGCACACCCTAGCCGGACCAAATGCGAGCGGCGGCAGGTCGGCGCCAAGATCAAGCGGCGCAAGGTGAATGCGCCTGGCCCGGGTGGCGCGCAGCGCCGCGTCCAGTGCCTTCGCCGCCTCCTCCACTGGCAAGGCAAGATCGGCCGTGTCCTTCTGCAGGTGACATGGAAGACCCAAGGCTCGCAGCGCGGTCGCGAGGGCGAAGTTCGGCCCCTTCTTGCCGGCATTTGGATAGCCGTCGCGGCAGATCTCACGCAGCCGCACAAAGGCCGGGTGCGCAAGAATATTGTCAGGCCCGGGCGGAGGGAGCCGCCACAAGTCCGTCATCGCCGCCAGCATCGCCATGCTTGGACCGGTTTCGCTCATCAGGAGATCCGCAGCCGCCGCAAAAGCTTGCCGAGAACCGTCTCATACTCCTCGGGCTTGGAGAAATCCGCGTAAAGCTTGCCTTTCAGGAACTCCGGCAACTCACAATCCTCGTAGAGCAGCGGCAGCACGACCACCTCACCGCTGGCGATCTCGCGGTTCATCGCCACGTCGAGCTCCTTCTTCACCCAAGGGGCTCCGATCGACTTTTTCGACAGCACGACGGCGATGTAGCGGCTGAGCTTCATCCCCTCTTCGATCTTGGCGATCAGCGAGTCCCCGATGTCGATTTCGGCCTCGTCCAGCCAAACATGCTCGACGCCATGAGCGAGCAGGTCCTTGCGAAGCTGGCGCACGAACGGTTTGTCGACGCCGGTGTGGCTCAGGAAGATGCCGTGATACTTCTCATGCGCTGGATGGGCCTTCTCCAACGCGAGGCTGTCGCGAACGAGCTGGTTCTGGGCTTCCTGCGACGTCGGCGGAGTCAGCAGCCAGCCCGTCGTGGCCCCGAGCGTAACTTGGCCGCCGAGGCTGTAGCCCTCCGGCGTCCCAGCGATCGACGCATAACCTTCGCCGGGATTGGAAAGACACAGCGTCCAGCCGCCGGTCCGCGACAGAACCTCAAAATAGCGCGCGAAGGGGCTGTCGGGATCGACCGGCCCCATCCTGCGCCCCTTCTTCACGAGAAGCTCCGAGCGCTTGACGAAACTCGCCACCTTCGGCGTCACATATCCAAGATGGGTTTCGCGATAGCCGAAGAAGTTCGCCCGCTTCGGTTCGGACAGGCACCAAAC
The DNA here is from genome assembly GCF_059419985.1 of Afipia sp. GW821-FHT04G03. Lineage (NCBI taxonomy): Bacteria > Pseudomonadati > Pseudomonadota > Alphaproteobacteria > Hyphomicrobiales > Nitrobacteraceae > Afipia > Afipia sp. GW821-FHT04G03. The sequence continues at coordinate 1,029,252 of NZ_JBWKSV010000001.1, forward strand.
GACCGTCGCACCATCCGCAATCGCGGCCTCCATTTCCTTGCGCCGGTCCTCGCCATCGAAGGCGGAGTCGAGATCGTAGCGATCGTTCTGCCCCTTCAACTTGCCCAGTTCGTTGAGTTCGTTTGAAAACTCTCCGGCCTTGCCGAACAGGAAATGCGTGTAGCTCTCCGGATTGATGATGATCGTGTCGTATTCGTAGAGCGGAAAGGCCGCCCGCTCTCGATCGGCATCGGGCTGGCAGAGCCCGAGATTATCGATCTCCACGCCTTCGATTTTGTCGCCGGTGTAAGTCACCCCAACCGTCAGCACCCGTTTCATGCGTCGTTCCCTCCGGCCGCCTGCTCGGCCGCCTCTCTCGCTTTCACTTCCAAAACCTCGCCGCGGCTGCCGACGAGCGCGATCTCGATGCCGGTCAGTGCGCAACGCGGCGCAAGCCGCTCGGCCAGGCGCAAGGTGCCGTCGGTCAGCGGCGCCACGGCGACCTGACGCCCCTGCGATGGCGTCGCCATCAGCAGGCCCACGGTTTCGCAAAGACCGCGGTAGAGCCGCGACACCTGACCTGGATACCGCGTATTGATGATGCCGCCCTTGCATTCGGCCGCGATGACATGGTCTCCGATAGCCGCGACGACATCACCGAGCCCGGACTTCGGGTTGATGGTGATCGTCTTGCCCTCCGGATTTCGATAGACCCCGCCATAGGCGGTGCTACCGAGGCCGGAGATTTTGGTGAACGCTCGCCGGCCCAACCAACCCGCGAAATCGAACTGCTTTCCGTGTTCGCCGTCGGGATGGACACGGACGTCCCATGCGCCCTGCGTGCGGAGCAAGTGCATCGCGTAGGCGACCATCACCGCGCCTTCGTAGAGATGGTGCTCGTGGGGACCGTCCGCTTTTCCGGCGCGGTTCGGCGGCGGCTCCAGCGCCGTCACGAGATCCTCGAAGTCCAATCCAGCCTCCCCCGCTATATCTGCGGACGCGCGGCACGCCACCATTGACAGGCGTTTATAACCGGCCATATTTGCCCGGTAAAGGAGACCCTGTCATGTTTGCCTATAACCCCGAGAAATTTGCGTCGCTGTACGCAACCGAGCTTGGTCAGCGCATCTGGACCTTCCTCACGCGGCCCGAAAATGTCGCGCGCCTGGAAACCGCATCCGAACTCGGCAAGCCCGCGGTCGAAGGCATCGAGGAGCAGCTCCTGGCGGAGTTTCGCGAGGAGGTCCTGGCCGACCGCGTGAAGCAGATGGTCGGCCATATGGTCCGGCAGATCCTGGAGCAACGCGATTGGGTGCTCGACCAGACCGACGTGAAAGTCCAGTCCGTCCCCTTCAGCAAGGCGGCGCGCTATCGTCGGCCCGACTGGTTCACCTTTCACGCCTTCCGCAACAGCAGCGATCCGCGCGACGTCGTCATCACCGATCGCCGGCAAAAGCCGACGCTGCCCGCCGGCCCGCGCTGGACCTTCTACGCAACCTTCGCCAGCCCGCTGAAGGCGGCGGTGGCGTTCGGCGTCAACGACATCAAGCAGCTTCGTCAGCAGGTCCATTCGCACGGCTATCACCGGGTGCAGGTCCCACGCACGCTGCGCCGGGCATGAGACGAGCAGACGATGAGTGATCTTTTCGACGTCGATGGCGCCAATCTCGATCGCGGGTTCGAAAACCTGAAAGCCGCAGAGCTTCCGATCGAGCAGCAGCTCCACACCATGCTGCAAGAGATGTGGGAGCGCTACGAGCCCTATGCCGATCCCGACTTTCGGCATGGTTTCGCACGCGACGTCGATGGCCGTTTTTGGGAGATGTATCTGGGCTGCACGCTGCTCGAGGCGGGCCGCACCCTGCTTCCCGTCGTCGAGCGCGAGCGCGAAGGCGGCCAGCCGGATCTGTGCGTCCTGGAAAATGGCCGCCGAATCTGGATCGAGGCCATCACCCCTGATGAAGGCGCACCGGGTCCGGACCAGATCGCGCGTCCCGTTCCCCTCAATGAGGGCGGCGGTCTCTTCGCCGCACCGATCCGTCAAGCGCAGTTGCGCACGTCCGGGGCGTTCTGGACAAAGGCGCAGAGGATCGCGCGCTATCTCGAACAAGGGGTGATCGTCCCGGAAGACACGAGGATTATCGCGATCAGCGCGAGCCGCTTCGGCGTCTATGTCGCCGAGCAGCCGTTGCCGCTGATCATGACCACGTTGTTTCCGATCGGAGACGCCTACATCACCATCGATCGCGAGACCGGCAACGTCGTCGAAGAAGGATTTCACCCAGCCCCCTTCATCGACCGCGAACGCAATCCGATCCCACGCACGGCATTTCTCGACGAGCGTTTCGCCGACATCTCCGGTGTGATCTGGTCGCGCGTTGGCCTCGGCAACTTGTCGCGCAAGACCCGCCCGCTGACCTATGTCAATAATCCTCTGGCACAGGTTCCGCTGGCGACAAATTGGGGCGTCTGGGATCGCGAGTTCGTCATCACGCCGCGCGGCGACGAATGGGAGGCCAATGACATCCTGGCGCAAGCCGCAGCGGAGGCATCATGACGATGCGCCCGCGTGCGCGCGCCAGGCGCGTTCCCGCCCTTGAGGTTTGATCATGGCCGTCGGCGATGAGCAGCGACTGATCACGCCCATCAGCCAACGGCAGTTCGAACTCTATGCGCTGTCGCTCGAACATGGACCTAATTTTGATCCCGCGCAGATCTTCGGGAGCTATCAAGCCGGGCGCGGCAGCGCGAGCGGCTGCATCCTCCTCGACCCGGAGCGCGGGACCTTCACCACCCTGGCCCTGCGCCGGCGTGTCGATCATCGCTGGGTCCGCGTCGATGAAGGCGGCCCCTATCCCACTCCCGAAGCCGCGCTGGATCACCTCAAAATCAGCATGCGCGCCGGCGAGCCGCCCGAGCCATTACCGCCAGGCGCGCGGCGGCGGCCGCTTCTGCTGAAGACCGGATCGCGAGGGACATCGCCGGAGTTCGACCTGCTGACGAGCACGATCAGCCATTGTCCGGCGCTGATGGCGGTCGGCGAATGCTACCTCGCGCTTCCCAATCCTGATGCCAACTTCGTCACCGATCTGCAGACCAACAATTTCGCGTCCCGCCTCTTCGAGCTCTACCTTCTTGCCTGCTTTCGCGAGCAAGGCCTGATCGTCCGGCAGGAGCATGTCTCTCCGGACTTCCTGATCGAAAACGATGGCGCCGCCTGCTGGATCGAGGCAGTGACCGCCAACTCCGAGACGCCCCGCTCCGGCGGGATCGGGGATTGGGTGCATGCTCCCGTTGACCGGAATGAGCGCATGACTGGCGCGCCAGCCGAGCGCTTCGCCAAGACGCTGCGCGGCAAGCTTCAGCGCAACTATCATGAACTGGCTCATGTGAAGGGGACGCCCTTGGCCCTCGCGATCGCCGACTTCCATGAGTCTGGTTCGATGGTGTGGAGCCGCGAGGCTTTGCCAACCTATCTCTACGGCCTGCGGGCAGATGTGGAAGGCGAAGGTGCCCAGCGCCGTGCGGTGGGCACGCCTATCAGCACCCTGACCGGCAAGCATGGCATTCCGGCCGGACTGTTCCGCGATCCCGACTTCGCCCACCTCTCCGCCGTGATCTTCAGCAATGCGGGGACCTTGGCGAAATTCAACCGCATGGGTTTTCTCGCCGGATGGCGGCCACCAGGTCTCACGATGACCCGCCGCGGCATTCTCTTCGACCGAACGCCTGGCGCGCTGGAGCCCATTGATTTCAATCTTCCAGTCGATAGCGCCGAATACCAGGCGCTTTGGCCTTGGGGCGAAGCCTGGTGCCAAGAACTGGAGGTCTTTCACAACCCGCAGGCGACGCACCCCATTCCCTTCGACCTCATGCCCGGGGCGACACACTGGTTCGAGCGCGACGGCGCCGTTGAATGCAGAACCATGTGGGCAAACTCGGTGATTTCGTCGATCACGTATCTGCGCATGGCCGGCAAGCCCGAGAAGACGGACGGCGCGCCGGGCGAAAGCGAGCTGCCATGATGTGTCTGCCAGCCAGGCGTCGCCGTCATCGACCCTCAAAGGAGCATCGTTGAACATGGAAGCCGAACCATCCGACCGGACCATCGTCCTCCATCTCCTGCGCGGGGCTGTACCCGAGCGTGCCAACGAGATCAGCAGCCTGTGGAGCCAGTACGGTCATGGTGTGGAAATCGGGCCGAGCACCAAGGGCGTCACGATGAACGCCGATGACAAGCGCATCCGGTTCGACACCAAGACGATCGATTTTTTCTGGCTGCTCGGCTTCAGCGCATGGCGCGCCATCGAGGTGTATTCGCCGGCCCTATTGATGGCGACATGGACCGGGATACCGCTAGACCAAGCCCTCAAGATCGATGCCGAACGGGGGCAATATGAATTCGATTACAAGCAGCGCATCAGCGCCGCTCAATCGCTCATCGCGGCCGAACAGACCGCACAGATTTCCTGGCCTGCGGACATCCCCGAGCCGACCGCTGACCGCGACAGCTTGGGAGATATCCAGCACGAGACGATGTTTGACCTCGTCTCGTTTGCCCTCGCCTTCGCGCTGCTGCACGAATTCCGGCACGTCATGTATTGCGCCGACAAGAACGTACCGTCGACGCTGCCCGAGGAGGAAATCGGCTGCGATAACTGGGCTCGCGAGTTCATGACCAGCGGTCTCGCCGCCTACGCGAAAGAGCATGGGCACAACTACGCCCAAGTACAGCAGAAGCGCGCGATGGGAATAGCGCTCGCCGCCGTGATCATCCATGCCATGACGCCAACCCACGCGCATTGGGGCAATCGACAATATCCGCCGATCGCCGAGCGGCTGACAGCCATGATCGGCGGCTACAATCTGCCGCCCGGCTCGTCCTTCTGGCCCTTCACGGCCTGCCTTCTCATCGCGCTCATGAGGCAGGAGAACCGGCCACTCGACATCGTCGCATACTCAAGCCAGGCAATGGTCGAGGCCCTGCTCGACCGGCTCCGCTGACGCTGTAAGGACCGCGACGTGCCGGTCTATTTCATTGGCGAAGATGAAAACGGATGCTCCCCGATCAAGATCGGCGTGGCGAAGAACATCGAGGCGCGCAAGCGCAACCTCCAGACAGGGAATCCCTTGGAGCTGCGGCTGCTGGGGTGGATCGAAGCGACCGACACCTTCCAGCTTGAACGAGAGCTGCACCAGCATTTTGGATCGACCCATGTGCGTGGAGAATGGTTCGACATCGAACCGGGTGACGTTCTCGCCATTCTCAAGCGCGCTGGCCGCGATGGATTTGTCGCTAAAAACGCCGACGCGTTCCAGGTCGTTGGATATGATCGCGACGCCATTCCTGAATATCTCGGCGTGTGGGAGTGGGCCGATCTAGAGATCGACGAGTGCTGCCCGTTCTGCGGATGCCTGTGCGGCATGCATTTTCAGGAAGCCTCGCAGATGTACTATTGCATCCGATGCGACACGCTGACCGACTTTTCCGAGCTCGATCCGCGTGAGTATCCGCCGGACGAGTGATGTCCTGAAACGCGGAAAGATGCCAACCCGGAGAAGCTGAAACCCGGCTTTGCACTTCTGAGGGGAACGCCTTGCGGCCGGCATTCGTCTCAGCCGATCCCTTTTGCGGCCCCCCGCAACGCCCCTTCAGAGTGAGAGTGCGGAGCGGCTTCGCTGCGACGGGTGGCCCGCCGCGGAGATCGGTGATGTCCAGAAAGACCAGACAAGCTCGGACTGGCCAGGACCGGGCGAGCCATATGATGAAATCACCGACAATATCATCGCAGAACTTGAGGCCGGGCGCGTGCCTGGGTCCAACCTTGGAGGACGGCGGCTGCGAAGGCGCCGCTTGCCAACGCCGCGACCAAGGCGGAATTATTTCGGGATCAACGTGCTGATCCTTTGGAGCGCCGCGGTGAACACAGCTTTTCGGGCCAGAGCCGGCTCACCTCCGCCAAGCGCTCCCGCTCGGCGGCAATGTCCGCAACGGCGAGCGCGGCACGACCTTCGTGTACGCCGACCGATTCGCAACCGACGCGCCCGAGCAGGCGCGAGCGGCGATCGTTTGCTGCGCAATCTTGCTATGCTCGGATCCTTCCCTCCTACTGATTCGCGCCTGCCATGAGCATTTTATCGAGCGACCCGACTATTCAGCTCGCATTCTCAACGTTCGAGAACAAAGGCGTCTATGCCTTGCTTCTCGGCTCTGGTCTCTCTCGTACGGCCGGGATTCCAACTGGCTGGGAGATCACTTTGGACTTGGTTCGTCGGGTTGCTCTCGCGCAAGGCGTAGAGAACCAGGCCGATTGGGCGACGTGGTATCGCAAAAAGTATTCTGCGGAACCCGACTATTCAGCGATTCTGGCAGAACTAGCGGCCTCGCCTGCCGAACGGCGATCCATCTTACATTCGTACATAGAGCCTGACGAAGACGACCGCGCAGAGGGAAAGAAACTTCCAACTGTCGCGCACCATGCCATCGCCGGCCTAGTTCGCGACGGGTATGTTCGGGTGATAGTAACAACCAATTTCGATCGGTTGCTAGAAAACGCCCTGCGCGAAGTTGGCGTGGAGCCAACTGTCGTCACCTCCGTTGACACTTTGTCAGGAGCCGAGCCGCTCACGCATAGCCCGTGCTACGTGCTGAAGCTTCATGGTGACTATAAGGATGCACGCATCCTGAACACCGACGAAGAGTTAGGCGCTTATCCGCCGCAATATGATGCGCTCCTCGATCGGATTTTCGACGAGCACGGCCTTATCGTTTGCGGCTGGTCAGGCGAATGGGATGACGCGTTGCGGGCGGCATTGTTGCGAGCGCCTAACAGGCGTTACCCTGCTTTCTGGAGCATACGAGGGAAAGTTGGGCACGGCGCGGAGGCCATCATTAGTCAGCGTAAGGCTGTGACGGTTCCGATTACCGACGCCGATAGCTTCTTTCTGACGTTGGCCGAGCGCGTGCAAACACTCGCGGAGACTCGAAAACAGAGCCCGCTGACAATTGATCTACTCGTCGGCTCCATCAAACGATACGTTGCGCGGCCAGAATTCCGGATTCGACTCGATGAAGTTATCACACAAGAAGTTACCAAGCTTTTCGACCGCCTGGACGCGAAGGAGCTCTTTCCGCAAGGTGCGTGGTCCGTTGAGGAATTTCGCCGGCGCCTTAAGCTCTATGAGACCGCGGCCGAGCCGCTCGCTAAAGCCTTCGGTGTCCTCGGGCGATGGGGGGATAACGCCGAGTTTGCAATCATCGCCGATACGATCCGCGGTGTGGTTGCCAGGGCGAACAAGGTGGGGAGTGGCCTGAATTACTGGCTAGACCTAAGGACCTATCCAGCTGTTCTACTCATGACGGCCTATGGTCTTGGACTTGCGCGAGCAGAGCGTTGGAAGACGTTGCATGACCTGTTCTCTCTCTCGATGCCTAGAGAGGAGCGGGACCCCAAACGCCTCGTAAATTCGCTCTTCCTGTGGGACTGGAGGGGTTCAGACGACAATCTCTGGAACAATGTTGAGGGTTTCACGACTGCCAACAACCGTCGAAAAACACCGCTCAGCGACCATCTATTCGACGTAACTTCCGAGTGGGGCGCGGCTTTTTTAGGCATTCCCATAGATAATGCTCTGCTGTTCGATCGTTTCGAGGCGCTGGGGGCATTGGTCCACCTTGAAGAGAACAGCGAAAGCGAACTGAAGGATCAATTGGAGAACGGCGACAGGAAGGCTAGGATGTCGGTCGGTCGCATCGGCTGGCGAAGCGAGGGGCGACGCTCAATAGAACACGAGCTGAAATCGACTCCTACCAGGCAACAACTGCTTAAAGCAGGGTTCGCATTGGGCAGCGAAGCGTACCTCGATCTATTTCTGGAAAACCTGTCACGGGTAGCGAGATGGATGGAGTGGCGCTGACACTCCACCTAGCGATACCGGCCAGGGAGCAAGCCGGACGATGTCTATACGCCTGGGAGAACTGTTTGCCTGTACGGAGCAAGGCGGCGCTTTCGTCGCCGAGTCTGCCGAGGGCCGACTGCTGCACATAGGCGAGGTGCCCTCCGGCCTCGCCTGCAACTGCGTCTGTCCCGGCTGCGAAAGGCGACTGGTTGCGAAAAAGGGAGATGTGCAGGCCCACCATTTTGCGCACCACGCTCAGCAAGACGGCCGGTCATGCGAATCCGCCGGCGAGACGGCTCTGCATAAGTTTGCGAAACGCATTCTGGATGAGCGCCTGGAAATTACTTTACCAGCGCAGGTCGTGGAGGAGCAGAAAGATCGCGAAGTTGTTGTCCGGGCCGCGAAGCGCGCTTTCGATCAAGCGATTCTGGAAACCAAAGATGGCCAGATCGTTCCCGACGTCGTGCTGCTCTTACGCGATCGCCGGCTCATCGTAGAATTCAAGGTCACTCATCCGTGCGACTCGGAAAAAATCGCTCGGATCCAAGCGATGGATGTCGGCGCAATCGAGATCGACCTCTCGCAATACCGCGACCACAAGCTCAGCGAGATCGCAGACGAGATACTATATCACGCGCCGCGAATGTGGCTGCACAATCCGCGGGAACGTGAAGCGCGCGCCCGCCTCGAAGAGCGAGCTCTGCTGCGAGCAGAGGAGAATCGGACAAAAGTCGAACATTATCGCGGCTCTTACCGCCATCGTTCACCGTCAAATGCGCCGGGAAGCGGGGCCTGCGAATCTGCGGCCCGGAAAAACGGCCTCGCCGACCTTATTAATCTGCCTGTTGATGGGTCTGGTTGCTTCACCGTGGCCGTTGCGGAATGGCAGGCGGCTGTTCTGGAAGTATTGCTCACCCCAACTAAGGCGCCCTTCCGAACTCGCAATGGGCTCGCGACACTCCTAAACAAACGATGGCTCGACACATCGTTTACTGACATTTCAGATGAAATTGCACGTGCGGTGAGAGCGTCTGGGATTCCGTTCAATTCCCCGCTCGAAGCCGTCGAAGCATACTTGACGCAACTCGAGCGCCTTGGTTTCGTTCATTCGGGCCCGACCGCGATTTGGCGGCCCTCACATACGCTGCAGGCGCGTATCGACAAGGCTCGCGAGCTCCGCGCGCGCCCGGTGAAGCGCACGCGACAGCTCCGTCAATTAGTTGAGGAACTGATTGCCGATCTTCCAGCTGACGAGACCGCAGCTTTCGTATTTGAACAATGGTCCTGTTCAACACTCCCGAAACGCGGCCATTCACCTCATGAAGCGGTCGACTTCGATGAAACGAGGTGGCGATCGTTCACAAACGACCTGGATAACATCGCGACCCAAATTCGATTCTCGCCGCGAGAACGCTTAGATCTGATTGGACTTCCCTACCAAGGCGCGCTAGCGCGCGCCCTCGAACGCCAGCACGCAGAGGAAGCCGAACGTCAACGCGCCAACCAAGCGAAAATCGAGGCAGATAGAGCTTCGCGTGTCGCCGATCTGCGGAATCGCGCGCTTCGACAGATCAGTGGGGAAGCGGAAATCTGGCTCGTGGCGATAAACTCTAGCACTGGGGGACGCCCTCCCATCGAGGCCGCTTCAGATAGCCAAGGCGGTCACGAGGACGCAGTCGGCGCTCTTCATTCCCGAGCACGAGAGATTGAGGTTCAGCATCGAGCGAACGAGCGGAAGGCAAAGGCCGTCGCCGAGCTCGCCGTGCTCGCACAATCCCGGTACTACGACGACGAGCGGGCAACCTTATGGATGCGAGGCAGGAGGCGCGAACTGGGTGGTAAATCGCCAGAGGAATTCACGATTGACGAGGCTACCCGACAGCGATGTAGTGAACTACTACCTACGAAACGTTCGCGTCGGTAGGCGTTCGGATGTTCAGTGTCCATGCACCGCGTCAAAACAATGAATCGGCCTTCTAAAAAACACCACTTCGTGCCGCAGGCGCAGCTTCGGAATTTCTCTGCAGATCCGGAACGCAATTTTCTTTACGTGCTAGACAAGCAAACGGATCGCTCCTTCCGAACCGCGATACTCAACGCTGGCTCAGAAAACGACTTCAACACCGTCAGTCTCGGCGCCAGCAAGTGGAACTTCGAAGATCTATTCCAGGAGGTCGATACCCGGTCGCCCCGTCTTATTGCGGAGATCCTCTCGCGCGAGTCGGTAGCCTGGCTATCCGAGGATGATCGTCTTGCTTTGGCCGACTTGTTCGCCACCCAAATGCTCCGCACGCATTTCAGTCGGACCACACCGGCGCACCTCGCCGATCGTCTTCGGGAGATGACACGGCAGCTAGGCTACGATCCGGATCAGGATCCGACCATGGCGAAGCCATCCGATGCCGCGCTGCGCCTCGGCGCAGTACGGACATTCCTCAATCGCAGCGAGCAAGTGGTCGCGCTTCTGCGCCTGTATCCCGCCCTCTACCGAGCGAATGGAGGCCATAAGTTCATAATCTCTGATCATCCCGTCGTGCTGATGAATCCCTTCCCCTATGGGGAGCTTGGACTTACTTCGCACGGCATACTTGTCGTCCTGCCGATCTCACCCGAGATCATGATAGCTTTGCACTGTCCGACAATTGTGAAGCGCTACGAGCTGGCTGAACAAGCGGGTCTCGAGGCGGATCAAAAGGAACGAGTGTTCGGATACAGAGACGGCCTCAGGTCCGGCAACCCGATCGATATTGATGAAGAGACGGTGCTCTTCCTCAATCATGAGCAAACTATTCATAGTGCGCGGTATCTCTACGCCGCCACGGATACGTTCGGTCTCGCGCGCGAAGTGTTGGAACAGCAACCTCACCTTCGGTCCGTCGCGACACACCTGACGTTAGGCGACTTGGGACGGCCGCCTAAACGAGATTCAGGGATGCCGCCGGGAACACACCTCGTTGTCCACGGTCCCGCCGATCACGGGGTGCTCGCAATCGACGAAATCGACCCTTCGGGAGAAGGGATCACCGCACGGACAGGCCAGATCGTATTGTTAGCCCAAATGGCATCTGATCAGGGAATGCTCCGTGTCCAACTCTATATTGATGGACGCCCCATTCGCACCCTGGGCGCGGCCATGATCGAGCCTTTCGGAAACACGGCCGATGGCTGGTTCCGCGTGGTTCATCGTGATGCCAGCTTGAGAGAGTTAGGCAAGCGTCTCGATCGCAACCGCCTTTAACCGAGATAGTACAGCAATAATTTTTGTTGGTGTGTACCTTGCCGAAAGCGGGCCGCTTTGGCTCGCCTGATATGGTCGGCAGACTTGGCTGGTTTAAAGCGATAGTTTGCCTACGATACCGACGAAGACACTCGAACCCCTGACCCCAGACCATGATTCCTGCGCTGACAACTGACCTAACTCTTGTTTCGAATGCTATCTAGTCGCCAACTGATAAGCAAATACTCAAAAGCTTATAAGTTGAAAAATGGACTCAAGGGCTTGTGGCGCGGCACAGCTACTCTGCGAGCAACTTAGTCAAGGGCACAGAGAGCGCCTCGGCTATTCGCGCCATTACAAGCAAGCTTGGGTTCCGTTTGCCACGTTCAATGCCACCGACGTAGGTCAAGTCTATCTCAGCTTCGAACGCCAACTTCTCCTGAGTAATGCTCCGTTCTTGGCGGATCCTCCGCACGTTCTTGCCTACGATTTTGCGCCAATCCTGCATTGCAGGATCGAGCATGGTGGGGCATATAGTCTCTAGGGATTATAGTCCCTATCAGAGAGATTCCATGATCAAGGCGAAAGAAAACCAGAAGACATTCATCGTGTCGCAAGATGACAAGCCGCGACTGACTCCCTTTGCCAAATGTGGGGAATCCACTTCAATAGTGGGATATCGAGATGACTCAAGCGGGATAGTGGTGGCTTCAGTCGAGCTCCCTACGGAACTGATTGAACGTAGCATTCTCACAAACGTCTCGATTGAGATAACCCTGTCTGGGTCTGGGGAGGTTACGTCCACGGCGAGCAATACCGCATATGGTTCCTCATCTTCAATTAAGACTGTCTTACTTGATGACCTCGTCGACATGCTCCTGGATCGCGAGACCATCCACTTGGAAGAAACGACAGAAAGCGAATTGAGAATATTTCTCGCAACGCTTCATAAGTCCATCCGTGCTGTAGAGCGCGCGATCGCCACCCTGAACCCCGCCGCCAGCTAGCACCCGGATGCTAGGATGAGGCGATTTCCGCGGCGATTGCTGTCCTCTTAGCCCTTCGGAAATCCGTATCACCGTCTAAAAACGCTTCCAGCATGAAGGGCACAAGGTCCGCAACCTCTTCGCGTACGCCGTAAGTCTCCGCATAGAAATCCGCGTAGGCGCGAAGCCGCGCCGCAAGTGCAGGCGGAATCGTGGTTGTGAGTTTTACCGGTGTCCGGTCGGGTAGTTTCGGTAGTTTCATCCATTTCACCTTCCCTTGCCGGCCGTTTCTATCTCATACGGTTTCATCACCAAATCCTTGGATACGATCACCCGGAGCGGCCATCCTGGCCTGACCGTAATCGTCGGCTGTACGTCCAACTCCCGCTCGACAATACGCTGGCCTGCACGATTGGTTGTCTGCTGGACACTCTCGCGCAACGCTTTCACGAGATCGCTTTCATTGTTTCCAATCGATAGCTGCGTCCCAACGCCTAGCAGCGTCGCCATGCCGATGCCCTTGAGGAGTTGCCAGGTGTGGATATCAACCTCATCCTCTAGCCCGGCGTAGCCCGCCACGTCCGTGGCCGGCAGATTGTCGATCACGATCGAGTTGCCGTTGGGCATGATGATGCGGGTCCAGACCAGGAGCGCCCTCTTCTGCCCGTAAGCGACGACGCTATCGTATTTTCCCACCAGCCGCGTGCCCTGCGGGATCAGGAGAAACTCACCAGTGACGGTATCGTAGACGTTCTCGGTCACTTGCGCGATCGTCGTGCCCGGCAAGTCAGAATTCAAACCGGTGATGAGACTGGCCGGAATGATCGTTCCCGCCATGACCGCGTAAGGCGATGGTGCCCCCGCCAGGGCATGCGGATTGGTGGGCTCCTTGTCAGGTTTGGCGTTGACGAACGCCAGCTTGCGAGCCTGCGACGACGGTATAATCTCGCTGGACCGATCCCTTAGCCCTTGGGGAGACCCAGTCGAGTGGTCGGTCGCGGCTGGCGCGTCGGTTGCCGGCCGAAACGCCGACGACTGCGCAGCCGTCTGCGACGGTGCGTCCGGCCGGCGGCGACGATCCTGCTTCTCGGAGAGCCGGACGAGCAGCCCGGATTCCTTGGCCTGCTGGGTGATTCGCGCCTGGCGAATCCGTTCCGCGCGCTCAGCGTCCTCTTCCGGATCCGACCGGAAAGGCGCATCGGCGGGCTGGGCCACTCTCTTTTCATTTTCGGCAAACGCGCGGCCGATGTCGCCGGGCGATGGAGGGCCAAGCCGTGGAGGCAGTTGGTCGTACGATTTCGGCAGCTTCGACAGTCCGTCGGCGGTCTGCTTCCTCTCCGTATTGTATAGCTCGGACCGTTCCCCAGGTTTGAATGCCCGCGGCGGAGCCAGCGCGATAAGGGTCGCCCCCGCGACGACCACGGCAGCCACCGCGCACCCCAGAATCAGCATGCGTCGGTTGAGGCGGCGGATTGGCCGCGGCCGAGCTCGAAGCTCCAGACGTTCGGGCGGCTCCTTTTCAGCTTCCGCCATCATGAAGCGTCTCCAGTGCCCGAGAGTTGAGACACCGGCCGCGCATCGGTTCGAATAATGCGGACGGTACGCTGGGGGTTCTCGCCAAGCCGCAGTTCGGCCGCGCCGAACATCCGGTCGACGATGTAGTACGAGCCCCGGACCCGGTAATTCACGAGGTTCGGACGGCCATCGGTGCCGGCAACAAACAGCGGCGGCGCCTCCCCTTGCGACAGACCCGACGGCATCTGGATGAACACCTTGTGGCCGTCGTCGAAGGCGCGAAGGGGCCGCCATGGCGGATCGTCGCCCTCAATGCGGTAGCGGAAGTTCAGATTGTCCAGCCGAACGCCACGTTCGGCGACCCGGGCCTCATTGTTGCGCGCAGCGTCGTTCTGTTTATGCAGGGCCACAAGGCTGTCGGTCGGATAGGTCCAGGAAATCGACGCCATGTAGGTCTGCTTGGTGGAAACAAGCTCGAGGTGATAGGCGCGCCGATCCGTCAGCACCACGAGATTGGTCTGGATATCCGGCAGCGTCGGCTTGATCAGGATATGAACCCGCCTTCCAGCCCCCTGCCCGCTGATGGTGTCGCCGATCACCCATCGGACGGTGTCCCCGGTCGAGACATCGATTAGTTCCTCCCCCGGCTGCAGAGCAATGGTCGAGACTTTCTCCGGGCTTGCGTACAGCCGAAACAGCGCGCCCTCGGTCCACGGATAAACCTGGACGGCATTGATGTAGCCAGCCCGCGTCGGTTCAACGCGCGCCGCCTTGTTGGCCTTGGCGATGGCTTGCTCCGGCGGCACCTTCTCTTCCTTTACGCCCCTGCCCGGCAACGGCTTGAGTTGCCCCGGCAGCGGCAGCACTTTCGGAATCTCGACGATCTCGACGGGTTTTGGTGGATCGGCTTCTGGCTTTGCCGGTTCGAACACCATCTCGTCATATGGAGCTTCCAGGTTCAATTTCGTTGCACAGGCACCGAGCGAAAGAGTCAACGCGACCAAGCTCACCGATGCGCTCAACTTGATGACAAACGATTTCATTTCGGGTCTCCGATGAGGTCGCGCGACCAGTTGAGGGAATGCACGTAGAGCCCGAGCGGATTTTTCCGCAGCGTCTCGGCGTTTGAAGGGGATTTTAGAATGATGCTGACGACGCCGGTGAAGCGCTCGGTCTTGGCCACCGCACCGTTCTCATAGGTGCTTTCCTTCCACCGGATTTCGAAACTGTCGTTGGAAGCGCGCACCACCGATGTCACCTCGGCGGTCGCCGTCCTGGCGCCGATCTTGGTAAAAGGATCGGCCTCGCGCGCATATTCGTTGAGCGCCAGCGCCCCGCGATCGGTCACGAAATCATACGCATGCAGCCAATTCGTGCGCACGATGACAGGATCGACCGACAATGAACGGACGTTCTCGATGAAGCGCGCCAGGAAATGGGCGATCTGCGCGTCGGACGGGTGGTAGGCTTCAATAGCCGGCCCAACCGCACGCACCTCGCCGAGGCGATCGACCTCGACCACATAGGGCACCACGGACGACCGGCCGACGATCAGCAGCACCGTGAGGCCGAGCATGGCCGAAAGGCTTGTGGCCAGGAGCGCCGCGAGGCGCCAATTGGCCGCCTGGACGCGGGCCGATCCGAGCCGCTCGTCCCAGACCTGCGCGGCCTTCTGGTAAGGCGTAACCGGCTCTGGCGTTTCGCCGTACCGGACAGAGGGGCGATGGAATGGATGCGAGACCATTTCAGTCCTCCCCCAGCTTCGGTCCAGAAGAGTGCCCGCCCCGGTCGCCTTCCTTCAGCGAATGGCCAGCGACGTGAACGGCATCTCTGATCCGCTGCTCATGACCACCGCGTCCGCTCGTACCAGGTGGAGCCTTCGCCGACGCGCGCGATGCAGCAGCGCCAGGTCCGCTTGCCTGCGGAGCCGTGCCGCCGGGTGTGGGATTGGAGGCTCCGTGGGAAGCGGCGGCGCTCGCTCCCGACGACCCTCCCGCTTGACCCGCAAGGGAAGCTGCGGACCGAACGGCACTGACTGAGCCGGCAGCGGCTCGCAAGCCGCCGGCGGCAAGGGCGGCGCCACCGATCGTAACGGCTGCCGCACCCGCAACGGTACCGGCAGCCGCACCCGCGCCAAGTTGGGGCGCTCCAGACACCAGGCCGGCAGCAATGCCGGGGCCGAAGATCCCGAGTCCAAGCAGCGAAATCGCCGCAAGCAATAGACTCATGGCCGACGTAATGTCGATCGGCCGGGTCAAAGTTGTCGCGAGCTCACCGAAGATCGTCGATCCGATCCCGACGATGATCGCCAGCACCATGACCTTGATGCCCGAGGCGACAACGTTGCCAAGCGTCTTCTCGGCCAGGAACGAGGTTTTACCCCACAGCGCAAACGGCACCAGGATGAAACTTGCCAGTGTCGTCAGCTTGAACTCAATCAGGGTGACAAAGAGCTGCACCGACAACACGAAGAAGGCGAGAACGATCAGAATCCAGCACAACAAAAGGATCAGAATTGTTGGCAGGTTGGTCAGGACATCGAAGCCCGAGAACTGACTGGTTTCTTCCAGCAACGGGTGAGCCGCGGTGAAGCCTGCGGAGGCCACAAAGCCCGGTCGCATCAGATCGGCCGCGGTCAGTGAACCGCCACCCGCCTTCAGGCCGATACTAGAGAAGGAAGTAAAGACAATATCGGCGAGGGATTTGAAGTTCCCGATGATGAAGGCGAAGGCGCCAACATAGAGCACCTTCTTAGCCAGCGTCACGACGACCTGTTCATCACCGCGCAAGCTCCACGCAAGCCCGGCAAGCGTGAGATCGATGGCGACCAAGGTCGAGCTGAGGAACGCCACGTCGCCGCCAAGGATCCCGAACCCGGAGTCGATGTAGCGGGAGAACGTTTCCGTGAATCGGTCGATAACTGAGAGATCGGCCATGGATTGCCCTCACTTTTTGTCGGAATAGGCGCGACCATCACCGATGAAGCGCGTAAAGCGTTCACGCGCGGCTTCCGCCGAGGCCTGTTGTTCGACCGAGCGGAGCGCGTCGGCCCTTGCCTGGGTCGCAACCAGTGCCTGGGCCTGCAGCGATTGCTTGACCTGGAGGGCAAGCAGCTCATTGCCTGTCTGTTGGGCCTGCAAGGAGCCGACCGCGCCGGACGAACTCGCCATCAATGTTCGCAGCGTCTGGCCATCCTGATCGAGCGCTGACGCGATGGTTGCCTGGGTCACGAGGGTCTGCTTTAGCGCCTGATAGGTATTGTCCCAGCGCGCCGCGGCGTCCTGGACCATCCGGTCCGACGAGATCGCGGCCGTATACTGACGCGGATAGAAGCGTTCGAAGTCTCTATTGGTCTTCTGGACATCGAAGGCGATACCTTTGGCCTGGGCGACCAGACCATTGATCTCGTTGATCTTGGAGGTCAGTTCGCCGGCAATCGTGGTGGGCAGTCTCGTCAGGTTTTTGGCCCCATTGAGGAGCATCTGCGCCTGATTTTCGAGACTCCTGATCTGATTGTTGATCTGATCGAGCGCTCGCGCTGCCGTCAAAAGGTTCTGGCTGTAATTCGATGGGTCGAACACCACGACCTGGGCACCAAGTCGTTTGGACCCGTTGACCGCCATCACGAGTGCGAGCGCGATCGCAATCGCCGTGTTTGATAATTTTCGGGAAACGGGTTTGCCGAATAGCGTTCGCAGCATCGGTTGGCTCCAGGCTAAGGTTAAGGGGGTACGTTCACGCGACGCGCGCGTGCTCAAAGGTGCGAAGCAGGTTGGCGGCCCAGCCGAGGTCACGTTCTGCGAGGTAGCGTTCGGCGAATTGTTCCGGCCCAAAACGCGCAAGGACGCTCTCGATCACGCGCTGATCTTCTGGCGAGGCCGCCGCTGCGAAAGCCAGCGCGACCGGTCCAAGCCCAAGCTCGAACAGGCGATTTCCGGCCCGAGATTGAAGGTAGTAGTCGCGTTTCGGGAACGCCTCGGCGACGAGGCTGATCTGGGCGTCGTTCAGCCCAAAGCGACGATAGGTTTCTGTCTGCCCCTGCTCGAGCGCCCGGAGGTTTGGAAGAAAGATTCGCGTTGGACAGGACTCGGCAATTGCCGGCGCGATGGCACTGTCGGCGATATCCGCCAACGATTGGGTCGCAAAGATCACTGCGACGTTCTTCTTGCGCAGCGTCTTTAACCATTCCCGGATGCGGCCGGCGAACAGCGGGTCATCGAGAAAAACCCAGGCTTCGTCGAGAATCAGAAGGGTCGGCCGCCCGTCGAACCGCGCTTCCAGCGCGTGGAAGAGATAGGTCAGGACCGGGGCCACCAGGCCCGGCAGCGCCATTAATTCCTCCATCTCAAACGTCAATACATCCGCGGTGGAGAGCGCATCGGTATCCGCATCGAGGAACCGGCCGTATGGACCCTCCAGCGTATAAGGAGCAAGCGCCTGGCGGAGCGCATCGCGCGCCAGGAGCGCCACGAAGCCGGTCATGGTGCGCTGCTTGACGGGCGCCGAGCCGAGACTTCTGAGCGCCGACCACAAGGTTTCCTTGACCTCGGGCGTGATCGTCACCCGCTCGTGTGCGAGCACACCGCAGAGCCAGTCGAGCGCCCATAACCGCGCCCCCTCATCATCAACGTTGCGCAGTGGCTGGAATGAAAGGCCACCCCTCACGCCGAGCTGATACCAGGCACCGCCCAGGGCGATCGTGGCCGCACGCGCCGAGCGGCCCTTGTCGAAATTGATGAGCTGGGCGTTCGGATAGCGGCGGAACTGGAGCGCGAGAATTGCGAGCAGAACCGACTTTCCCGCACCGGTCGGACCGACGATCAAGGTATGTCCGACGTCGCCAACATGAAGAGACAAGCGGAATGGCGTGGCGCCCTTGGTCTTGGCAATCAGAAGCGGCGGCCCATCCAGTTGCTCGCAACGCGCCGGCCCCGCCCAGACCGCCGACAGCGGACACATATGGGCCAGATTGAGCGTGTGCACGATTGGCTGGCGGATATTGGCATAGACTTGCCCCGGCAGGCTTCCCAACCACGCCTCAACGGCATTGACGCTTTCGCGGATCGTCGTGAAGCCACGGGTATTGATGGCCCGTTCCACAGCACGAATCTTTTCGTCGGCCGCATGCGAGTCCTCGTCGCAGACCGTCACCGTCGTCGTGACATACCCGAATGCGACCAGATCGTCACCCAGCTCCTGTAGCGCAGCATCCGCATCCAGCGCCTTGTTGTCCGCGTCGGTGTCGAGCAGCGCCGCCTGCTCGTTGAACATGACCTCCTTCAGGATCGCGCCGAGCGATTTGCGCTTGGCAAACCACAGCCGGCGGTAACGCGAGAGAACAGCGTTGGCCTGGCTACGGTCGAGCGGCAGGAACCGTGTCGCCCACCGGTACGCGACACCGAGCCGGTTGAGGTCGTCGAGCACACCAGGAAAGGTGACCGACGGAAATCCGAGGACGGTCAACGTTCGCAAATGGCTGCGGCCGAGCGCGGGCGACAAGCCCGCGGTCAACGGCTCGTCGCACAGATAGGCGTCAAGATAGGCGGGGATTTCCGGCACGCCAACCTGATGCCGCTTGGTCGAAATGCAGCTGTGCAGATAGGTCAGCGTGCCCGTATCGTCGAGGCTGGCGATTTCCGGAAGCACCGAGGAGAGCAGATCAATGGCCCGATCGGTTTCCTGAACAAACCGGTCGAGATGTTCGCGGTAACCGCCTCGGGTCACTCGAATTTCGGCGTCTCGCCGGGGTTCGCTGCCGTCATCCCCGGTGTAATTTCCTCCCTCTTGCCCGGGTTTCGAGCGGTCGGCACGCCTCCATCCGAAGGTTCTGGATCGGCGGCGTGGACCACTTACGGCATCGCCGGAATTCTCGAAGAACATTCCCTCAAACCGCGACACGCGCTCGGCCGGCGGCAGATACATCAAGGTGAGATACGAAACACTCTCGAAATGTTCGCCGCGCGGGCGTGAGGGATCGTCCCAGGCCAGCGCCTCCGTCGTACCTTCAAAGGAGGCGCGTCGCTCCTCGTCCACCAGCCAGGACACGGCATCGGGAAACTGCGATCGCGGATAGCTTGACGCGGGCACACGCGTTGCATCGAAAAACAATGCCCAGCCGGCCCCGAACCGCTTCAACACGTTGTTGACGCGCGAGGTCACGCTCATCAACTCGGCTTCCGTGGCGCTGTCCAGATCCGGGCCGCGGTACCGGATCGTGCGCTGAAAACTGCCGTCTTTGTTCAGGACGATGCCCGGACCCACCAGGCAGGCCCAGGGCAACCAGTCTGCAAGTCTTGAGGCGCCAGAACGGAATTCACGCAGATTCAGCATGCCAACCACCCCTTGTGTTTGGTGTGGCGCACGGCGACCTCGACAAACGCCGGGTCGCGTTTGGCCAGCCAGACCGCTGCGCCGTGTCCGACAATCCACAGCGCCAGACCCACGAGCCAAAGCCGCAGGCCCAGCGCCAGCACGGCGGACAGCGTCCCTATCAGGATCGTGGCGGCGCGCGGCGCGCCGCCGATCAAAATCGGCTCCGTCAAGGAGCGGTGAAGCACGAGTTCGAAACCGGAGGGCTGCATCAGATCAGCGCTCCGCCGCCAAACGAGAAGAACGACAGAAAGAACGAACTGGCGGCGAATGCGATCGAAAGGCCGAAAACGACCTGGACCATCTTTCGAAAGCCACCGGAGGTATCGCCGAATGCCAGCGAGATGCCGGTCACGGTTATGATGATGACGGCAACGATCTTTGCGACCGGGCCCTGCACCGATTCCAGAATTCGCTGCAGGGGCGCTTCCCATGGCATGCCGGAACCGGCGGCCGACGCCGAGGAGACCATAAGGAATGTGATCATTGCGCCCGACGAGATACCGGCGAGCAGGGGCCCGGCGGCATTCCGGAACCGAGGCAGACAAGCGCCATTACGCAACAGCAGACGAACTCGAGTCATGATTTTCTCCAGGATCAGATGTTGTGGGGAAGGAGTGGGAGGCCGGGCGGGGCCTTAAGGACGTACTCACCGGAGGCGTCGAGGCCTTCGACCTCGACGACGGATTCGATGCGCCGTGCCTGGCCTCGGCCTTTGATGAACACGACGAGATTGATGGCTTGGGCGATGAGACGGCGCGGAACGGTCGCGACCACCTCCTGGATCAGCTGTTCGATGCGGTAGAGTGCCGATCGTGCCGAATTCGCATGCACCGTCGCGATGCCGCCGGGGTGGCCGGTGTTCCAGGCTTTCAGCATGTCGAGGGCTTCACCGCCCCTCACCTCGCCGACGATGATCCGATCGGGCCGTAGACGAAGCGTCGATCGAACGAGGTCCGCAAGTGTTGCCACGTTCGGTTTTGTTCGCAGGGTGACGGCGTCCTTGGCGTCGCAGCGAAGTTCTCGGGTGTCCTCGATGATAACGACGCGCTCGTTGAGGCCCGCCACCTCCGCCAATAGAGCGTTTGCGAGCGTGGTCTTGCCCGAGCCTGTGCCGCCCGCGACAAGAATATTGCGGCCGTTCGCCACTGCCTCGGCGAGAAACCTGGCAACAGCCGGTGTTGCGATCTGGGCTTTGACATAATCCTGAAGTCGGAAGGTGGTCGTTGCGGGTTTGCGGATCGCAAAGCATGGCGCCAGTGACACTGGCGGCAGCAAACCCTCAAACCGTTCGCCTGTTTCGGGAAGTTCAGCCGAGACGATCGGACAGGACCCGCTCGCTTCCGCGCGCACGTGGCTTGCGACCAGACGAATGATCCGTTCCACCTCGTGCGGCGTTAGCATCACACCGGTTTCGCTGCGGCCCGTGCCATGGCGGTCGAGCCATAGACGGCCGTCTGGGTTGACCAGCACCTCAACGACGTCGGGTTCCTCAAGCGCCAGCGCAATTGCCGGTCCCATGGCGGTACGCAGCATGCCGCGCCGCCGTTCGCGGGTCTCGGACGAGAGGAGATCAGACATTGCCGACCTCCTCTCGTCCCGCCGGGGGATGCCCCGGCAGCTGACCCTCGGTATCAACCGACGGGGTCCTGTTCTCGGGTGTCGATGGACCAAGTGGTGCACCCTCCTCGAGATGCCGCATGAACAAATCCGGATTGGACGCGCTCACGCGGTCCATGACATCGGCGACCAGCCTTCCGCCGGATGCGACGCGCTTGCCGACCTGAGCGACAAAGATTTCGAAGCGTTCCCGGCCGAGCGCGCGCGCGGCAGCCTGATCGCCCGATGGCAGTGGCGGCGTGATGGTGAGATAGTAGCGAACGAACAGCGCCACGGTTTCGGCCATGATCGCTGCATCGCGATCGAGTCGATCGAGCTGGCGGCTGATCCGATCGAGACGCCTGACCAGCGCGCCATCGCTGCTGGTATCGCGCTCGGGATTGAGGAAACGGTCCAGGGCTGCGTCGACAATCGCCGAACGGTTGGTCCCGGGCCGCTTTGCCGCAAGCGCAAGCCGGTCGGCGACATGATCGGACAAATAGACTGAAAGCTTCGGTTTCATGATTGGGTCCATCAAAAGGCCGGAAGAAGGTCGTCATCATCACGGGTGACGGCGTGCGCGCGCTGGATGGTGCCGTCAGCAGCACCTGCCGCACGCTGCATCTGGCTGCGGTCGGCCGCGGGATCGGGTTCGTCCTCGAACAGCCGCTCCTCGCCCGAGAGCGCCTCGCCCCGATCGGGCGTGGCTTCGTCGAACATGGCGAGCTGCTGTTTCAACCCGCCATCCTCATCGGCGCTTTGCATCAGGTCGCGGAATGGAAGCGTCGATAGCCGCTGATCAATCGGCCTGACCTGCCCTTGCCAATCATCGCTGCGCGGTTGCGGCCTGTCGGAATATTCAACGCCCACCAGCGACGGGGGCGCGAGCAGCCGGCTCGTAAAATTCGCATCCTGGTAATGCCGCAACTTCTTGGCCCGGACCGGCGAAAGCCCAGACACCAGGACGATGGCATCGTCCTGCGACATCTGCATCACCTCGCCGGGTGTCAGGAGCGGACGCGCGGTTTCCTGGCGGCTGACCATGACGTGGCCGAGCCATGGCGCGAGCCTGTGACCGGCGTAGTTCCGCTGCGCCCGCAATTCGGTGGCGGTACCGAGCGCATCGGATATCCGCTTCGCGGTACGCTCGTCGTTGGCGGCGAACGCAATACGTACATGGCAATTGTCGAGGATGGCGTTGTTCTCGCCATAGGCTTTGGCGATCTGGTTGAGCGATTGGGCGATCAAGTAGGCCCGGATGCCATAGCCGGCCATGAATGCCAGGGCGCTCTCAAAGAAATCCAGCCGCCCAAGGGCCGGAAATTCATCAAGCATCATTAGAAGCGGACGTTGGCGACGTGTCCCTCTATGCGCGCTCAGGGTCTCGGTCAGACGTCGGCCGATCTGATTGAGGATCAATCGAATAAGCGGCTTGGTCCGGCTGATATCGGACGGTGGTACCACTAGATAGAGCGTTACCGGTTTGCCGGCATCAACCAGGTCGGCGATGCGCCAGTCGCACGCCTCGGTATTGCGGCCGATAGTCGGATCCCGGTAGAGCCCGAGGAAACTGACGGCGGTCGAAAGTACGCCAGAGCGCTCATTTTCCGATTTGTTGAGCAGTTCCCGCGCGGTTGCCGCCACAACGGGATGGACCTTCGGCGCATGCTGTGTGCCTAGATGGTTTGTCGCCATCATGATCCGCAGCGTCTTTTCAAAGGATTGGGCGGGATCGGCGAGGATTTCTGTGACGCGGGTCAGCGTCTTCTTTTCTTCCGCATAGAGAACATGAAGGATCACGCCTACGAGAAGGGAATGACTGGTCTTTTCCCAATGGGTGCGGCGTTCCAGCGCCCCTTCCGGGTCGACCAGGATGTCAGCGATATTCTGAACGTCACGGACCTCGGCTGAGCCCTTGCGCACCTCAAGAAGCGGATTGTAGCGCGCGCTTTTGGTGTCGGTCGGATCGAACAGAAGACAGTGCGAGAAGCGCGAACGCCAGCCGGCGGTGAGTTGCCAGTTTTCTCCCTTGATGTCGTGGACCACCGCCGACGAGGTCCACGACAACAGGGTTGGCAGCACGAGGCCAACCCCTTTGCCCGATCGGGTCGGCGCAAAGCACATGACGTGTTCGGGGCCATCATGGCGCAGATAGTTATTTTCGACGCGCCCGAGAAAGACGCCTTTGTCGCCAAACAATCCCGCGTCGGCGATTTCCTTGCGTGTAGCCCACCGCGCGGAGCCGTAGGTCGTCACCAATTGGTTCTGCCGCGCGCGCCAGACCGAGTTCAGAACTGCAAATAGCGCGCCTGACACGCCGCCGCCGGCCGCGATCGCGCCAGCCCGTTCAAAGATTTCCGGAGCGTAGGCATCATAGGCGTACCACCACTCAAACAGCCGCCACGGCAGGTAGACCGGGTAGCCATAAAGCGTGAACCAGGCCACGCCGAGTCCAGCCTGATGGCCAAGTGCTCCGGCCGCCCATTGCGTGGCGCCCCAGGTCGAGACGCCGACGATGCCGAATACGACGGCGATTTGGCCAACATAGATTCTTGCCGGAAACATGCCTCACCCCATTCACCACGCAACGTCAGCGGCGTGATGAAAAGGACGAGAACGATGCGCATTCAACCGAAATTAAAATCGCGCGCAGCAACGAAATCCAGGCGCATCAAACACACGGATAAGAGAGCAGGCCCAGATCAAAATTGGCGCAGTTTGAGGAAACACCTCAATTGAATGTGAATGGGATGATCATTTTGGACCACGCTTCCAGACGATTGGGGCGTGCGTCGCGACGTCCGGCTCCCTGATCGATTAGGCCGCGAGCCGGTATGACCGATTCGATGGTTTGAGCGCTGCCATCCGCTGGGGGGCCCTCCCCTATGATTCGTTATACCCGGGCCGGAAGCTAACACGCCGGTCTGCATCGTCGTTCTCGCGACGCCAACGAACCGCCGGCCGCGATAACGACATGTCAATCCCGCCGATGATCGTGAATATGACCGGCGACCCCGATCAGTGCCAGCCACGTGATCGGCATGCCGATGCCTGCCTCGGACCGGTACACGGGGGCCCATACCGTCGTCATTTTGGGCGGGGAGTAGAGGCTTCCTCGTCGGTGGGTTTATCTGCAAGATCGTAATCGGCGGGGTTGGAGCCAAGTTCGGTTACACCCTTGGTAAGTTCGGTTCGGAGCGAGTTCTGGAAGTCGTCGTCATAGGTCGCGATGCTTGTGCGGATCGCTGCTCTCCATTGATCGCCGCGGTCCCAGGCCTCCGTAAAGGCGGAAGCAAGATCAGCATGCTGCCTGTTCGCGATCATCGCTTCGATGATTGATCGGGCCTGAAGCCGGTCCTTCGAACTCTTTGCGGTTGCGTCGCGATCCTCCTTCCGGCGGGATCCGACAATGAGTTTGTGGATGGCGTATCGCTCCGGTGATGGGATGAGGACTGGCACGCCTGCGCCGTGCAGCAACACCGCGCGGATGGGCTCGTATATCAGGTAGTCGAGGAAGCGTAGCGGGAATGCCGCCGCCCCGCCCAACGATGGCATCGGGACTGGCTTACCTGTCTGGTCGTCGGACCACTGATTGGGCGTCAGGAATTCCACCTTGAAGTTGTCTCTGGAGACGAACTGGGTGGAGACCCTGCCGTCGGCTTGGCTCGGAATCTCGCGAAAGGTCCGGTCGACCTGTCGAAGCACCTCCAGGATGGGTGGCATGGAATCCTTGATGGCCACCGAGATTTCGTGGAATTGTGCAAAATCGGCATCACCGGTCTGCATGGCGACGGCATCGAGCCGTGTACCCAGCACGGCGGAGTAACATTGGTAGGCAACGGTCCCGACGAGCACTCCCCGCATGCGGAAGAAGCCGGCCTTCGCCAGTCCTTCGACCACCTGACCGGTGATCGGCAGCGGGCGCGGCAGATAGGCCTCGCGCGTCAGTGTGGAAACGAGACGGCGGCGTCCTTTCAGGTCGGCCTTCAGATCCTTGAACGCCTCGACCCTTTTGGTGATTTCGAGATCGTCAACGGGACCAACGTAGCGTCGATCCTGGGCGCCGCCCTCGGGCTTGGGCGTGTCGAAGTACCAGTATTTCTTGTTCTTGACCTCCACAGCCACGAATCTGCCGTTCGAGGAGAACTCGGAGGTGAAGCTCTCGTCGAGGCTGCGCTGGACCAGCTCGGAATAGAGCGTCTGGTAGGTGATATCGAGGCGCTGGGTAGGGGCCATGGCAGATCATCCGTTATACTATTTTCGCAGAAATAGTATAATCAATGGAACTCCTGCGCAAGGCGACTATACTAATATTGCGAAAATAGTATAACTCACAGAGATATCAGAACCTTATATGGTAAACTTGACGCTAATCTGGACTATAAGCCTAGGCCACGCTTTTGTCCGACCGACCAGGAAATCCCCCCGCCGCCGACGACACCGGTGACCGCCTGCCCCCTGGCCTGCTCCAGCACTGGCCGCCACGGCACGAGGCTGAAATCGCGCGCACGCTCGATCAGCGCAAAACGGCCGCTGTTAAGCGTCAGCATGCGGCGATAGGTGCCCGTGATCCGGTCGCCCGGTTTGGTCTCGGCGTAATCAAGGCCGGTCTCGCGCGTTATGCGCGCGCTGACCTCGGCTAGCTCCCGTCGCTCCAGCGATTGGAGCAGATTGCGCGCATAAGCGATCCGTCCGCCCTGCTCGCGCGCCAGTCCTTGCTCCAGCAGCCACTGGCGCCGCAAGCGCAGCGCGCCCTCGACTTCCGATCCGAGTCCAGTCGATGCGATCAACTCGGGCGATTTCGCAATGAGTTGCTTGTCGAGCCAGGTCGCGCCGGCCGCGACGGGCAATTCGTCGAGGCTCTGCCAGGATAGCACTGTGACCCGCGCCGGGTTGCGCGATCGCTGCGCGGCCTCGAACTGACCTGCGCGTTCAAGATGATCCCCACCAACGGACCAGTCACCGTTACTTGAGCGCTCGACCAGGCCTTGCCGCCGCATGACTTCCAGCCGGCGGACATGACCCGCAATATACTCCCCGGAGGCCTTCGGATCGAACTCTCGATGCCGTTCGGCGCTGTAGACACCGTGGTTGCCGCCAGCGACGTCCGCGATGGTGCGGTCGACGTCGCGCGGGCTGACGTCGCGCGCGCGAACCTCGACGATGGTATTTCGGATCAGGGGTTCGGCGGTCACCTGCCGGACACCGAGATCGGCGTAGTGCGTTCGCCCATCGATCCCGTCCACAATCACATACCGGCGATCCTGCAACTCGTCCGAGACCCCCTCCGCAACCAGCCGCCCGATCACCCGCGCAGGCCCGGCCTGCCCGTCGAAGATCACATGGTCACCGGCCGCACGGTGGATTCCCGCGGCCGTCAGATCACGATGCATCGTCTTGATGATGTCGCCGCGCTCGCCCATCCGCCGCAGCGCCGGCTCCATCTCCGGCATGACCCGCCACACGCCGGGCGCGGTCTCCTCCGCCAGGCCCATCCGCTCCAGCGTTCGCAGCCGTCCCATACGCATGGCGTGCCGCCGCGGATCGCGCTCGGGTTTGACGGCAAGCCTCAAGGCTCCCTCGTTCATGTCCCGCAGGATGGCCCGGTCCAGCCGGGTGAACCGCTCGGCGCCGACTTCGTTTTCAAGCTTGCGCAATGACTCCAGCTCGCTCTCCGGTCCCAACTCGCGGGTGATGAGCTCGCTGGCGCGCGTTCGGATGCCGTGGGCGATGTAATCGCGCGCGATCACGAGATCCTTGCCGTGGTCGTCCTTGCCACGCACCACAATGTGGCTGTGGGGGTGACCGGTGTTGAAGTGGTCGGCTGCCACCCAATCAAGCCGGGTGCCGAGGTCGGCCTCCATCTGCCGCATCAGGTCACGCACGAACGGCTTGAGATCGGCAAGCTCGCTGCTGTCTTCCGGGGCGACGATGAACCGGAACTGGTGGCGGTCTTCTCCACCCCGCTCCGCGAATGCCTTGCCGTCCGCGCTGTTGTGGCTCGCGTCATACAACTCGCCGGGATCGCCTTCACGGGTCACGCCGTCGCGCTGCACATAGCGCAGATGCGCTCTGACGGCGCCATAATCGCCTGCCTTGATCCGGACAATGCGCGCCTTGATGACCACCCGGCGCGCACCCGCCGAACGTCGGCTCGCGGAGACCGTTCCTTGGGCATGCCCGCGGCCGATCCGCGAACCGATGAAGGCCGAACTTTGCCGCGGTCGTCCCGCGCCGGCTTTTGCGGCGATCTTGCGCACGCGATTGACGTAGCCGACGGCCTTGCGGCCGCGGCGGTTGCCGATCCGCCCGAGCCTGACGTGGAATTCATCGTCGGTGTCGGCCATCGTCGCTCTCCGTCCTGGCGAGCGCATGTGGTACGCGGTTCGCTTGCGTCAAGACGGCGACATTCTTTCTCAATGTTGCAAGGCGGTTGCCCCCGAGCTGGCGACAACGTCCGCGGCGACGGCGACAAATCTTGGATGTGCAGACAACGACTTAGGCGCGGGTGGGCGCCAGTGCTTTTATCTTGCTCTCCCGTTTCCTCATCCGATCGATTGGCTCATTCTGGATGGTAGGATCGTTTGACGGCGCCCCATTCGCGTGGGGAAACCTGATCGCAAGCCTGAGATGGCACGCAGCGGTTAGCAGGATAGCCACTCTCGCCAGCTCTCCCGGGTGCTCTAGCCCACCCCCTGGCTCTGCCTTTCGATCATCTCGCGGGTGACCACTTTCGTGTGGTCGCGCTCCCGAAATCGGCTCGCGAACTCTTCGTCGCTGAGCTCGTCATCGCCATAATCGGTGTAGTCGAGATGATTCCAGGAACCTTCCTGCGACCGTTCCATACCGTACAGAGGGCCCACAAATCCGCTCCGCGGGATGATATAGGAACGGACAAACGGATTGTTCTCGTAAGGCCGTTTCACGAACTGGGCGCCAGGTGTGTTTTCGATGAACCAGGGTTGGCCGCCGAAATATCCGAACTGCTTTGCGATAATTGCGTTCAACCGATGCAAGGCTGCCAGAGCGTCCTCGCGCAACGACTGATAGGTTTCCGGATTGAAATGAATCGAGCGATTCCGAAGGTCGCCGAGAGCAAGGAACTCTGGCCCAACGCCGTCCGCCAAGACCATCCAGTCCGCGAGGACTGAGACCGCAAACGGCCATTTGTCGAAGGATTCCTTGCGATAGACCTTCTTGTAGTGTTCGGACGACTTGAAGCTATCGCGCAGGTCAAGCACGAGATGGTTCAAGATGCGCTCACCTAACGCACATGCCGCAACCAGCGCCGGATAGTACGTGGCCGCAATAAATGACCGGCGCGCCTGCTCGTGCAGCATATTGTGATAAGCGAGCAGAGACATCGACTTTGGCCCGAGGTCGGCCGCATTCTTGACGACGTCCTCAATATGGAGCGTGCCATATTGCAGCTCGAGCCGTTTGATCTGCCGCGCACGGTTCTCAAGATGAAGCTGCTTAACCTGTTCGTCCCAATGCTCCTCGGGCTCCGCGAGGCTCAGGGGTGTCGAGTCAAAATCGAACGAAAAAGGATGATAGCGGCGAGCTTGGCGATCGGCGAGAATAGCATGCCCGCTATAATCATAGACCCCATGCGTCAAGTCGGCGATTGTCTTCCGCATATGACACGCTGGCCTCGGTAGTTTGCGAGAGCTCAAAGTAACGGCTTAGCCAGCCTCGAGGCAAGCTGGGATCAATCTGTGCAAACCTCGGTCTGCCTGGTTCAGATTCAAGAGTAGGTGCCTAGCCGTCCGGATTCCAGGTCCACAGCGGGCGTGCCACACCGAGAACATCGCACCTTAGAACCGGGCCGAAATACCTCGAGTCGAATGAATTCGGGTGCGGCTGCAGCAGGAAGAATTCGCCTTCGATCAATTTCATGCAGCCTTCCCAGGCTGGCAGCGGACGCCCCTGCGGGTCTTTTTCGAAGGTCTCGGCCACGACCTTTCCGTTGACCGAGATAACGCCGCCTGCCTCCTTTGAGCGGCAAACTTCGTCGCCCCCGATAGCCCCGATCTGCTTGAGGAGCGGCACTGTGGGCGGCAGGATTTCGCGGGCGACGATCATCAGCTCGATCAGGGGCGGTGGCTGAACCACCGCCAGTTCACCGCGGACCGGCAGCCGGCTCTCCAGAAAATAAAAGCCAAGCGGCGCGCTGCCCGAGGCATTGTAGATGACGAGCGGCGGGCGACTTTCAAAGCTGACGAGCATCGAAACGACGGCCGTCGAAATCGCCGCGAGGAAAGCGATTTGCGGACGCAAACGGGCACGATCAATCCGCATCGGAGGTCGACCTCCGCTTGCTGGCTTGTGAATAATCGACGAGGTCTTCGATGTGATAGCGGACGTAGCGTCCGTGCTTGCGATAGGCCGGCCCGGTGCCCTTCACGCGCATCTTCTCTAAGGTGTTTTTGGTGAGCCGCAGCCACGCCGCCGCCTCTACGGTATTCAGAAATGGTGGTTCGGGCTCTTTTGCTTCGTCTTCGGCCATGTCCAACGCTCCCTGCCCCGCGGTTCGTCAAGAAGCGAGTGCGAGGAGAAGCGTCGTCAAATTGCGGCACGGGCGGGAGTGGCGAAGATGGAGGGATGCGAATTCGCCACCCCAGGCCGGCAAAGGTGGGAAAACCGGCAAATGGCTGGGACGGCTAGAAAAGGAGGTCGCGGTAACCGCCCCTCATCAGCTCGGTACCCTTGGCAACCAGCCGCCTTGTGCGGTCTTTCAGGAACTGGCTCGGTCCTTGCCATTCCTCGGCTACTTTCTTCTCGCCGAAGATGGTGATGGCGATCTGCCGATAGGTCTTGCCATCAAGGCTTTCATCGAGCGCGATCAGCGCGTGATGGAGTCGTTCATCGATCGCAAATGCCGACCGGCCGGCGGCGGACGGGGCCTGTTCCGCAAAGCGATGAAGGCGCTTGAGCAATTCGGTTTGGGCGTTGAGGTCCGAAAAGCCGTCGATCTCGAATACGGGCGCAAAGGCAGATGTCAGGACCGCGACGTCGTGGATTTCGACGGGAACGTGGACACCGGGTCCCTTCATCAGCACCAGTGGAACGTTGTCGACACCGATAGCCGCAGCACGATCGACATTGAAACTGGCCAAGGTGAGCGGTGTGAGGCCTTCACGGTGTGTCGGCGGCACGGCCCGAACCCGGACTACCTGTTTCAGTGCGGCTATATGCCAGAAAACCGGGGCTTGGCGGGCTGCGACCGAGGGATCGGCGAAAGCATAAAGTCCCCATCGTTCGGCGCGGGGAAAGCGCCGCCGCAACCGCAACAGGTGGGTGCCGTCTTTCAGGGTTACATGCGGCAGCCGCCGGGGTACGGAGCTACGCCAGTCCGCGCCGTAGTCCGGATTTCGGCGCAGAAATTCCCACGCCCAATCGCTTCCATCGTAGGACGCGGGACCACAGGAAACGGCTGCGTCGCGCGAAACGCCGCGCGATGGTTCGGCAAGGTCACGGTTCAGAAGAAGCCCCGCATTCAGAAAAGCGATCAAACGAGCCCTGATTGTCAAAACAAAATGCGGCGAGAGAACGGCCCCCGCGCTGATCGCGCGAGGGCCGGGCTTGGCTTAGTCCGCCGGGTTCCAGATCACGGCGAAGACGCTGTCATCGTCCTGGCCGGCCGCGCGGCCGAGATTGGCGTAGAGCTTGCGCGGTCCGAACTCGGGAGCCGCGAGCGACAGGCTCACATAGTCCTTGCCGCTGTTCTCGCCGCGCCGGATCCAGCCCGCGCCGATCTCGACGCCTTGGGTCACGACCCGGAAGTCGGGGTGGGTCTCCGCACTCTTGTCGCGGTTCGGCATGATATCGATGTCGGCCCGGATCGAGACGGTCTTGAGCTGGCCCTTGTAGCTGCCGTTGTCGTTCTTGGTGACGTATCCGATTGCGGTCATGGTCTGTCCTCCTGTTGTTCGCGAGGGGCCGATCCCCTGCGATGGCGAGACCGTGATGGGGAGCGCAACACCGATGAACCGGCTTCGGGCGCAGCGCAGCGGAGCACCTGAGCGGACGCCTTTTTTGGAGCGAAGCGCGCGAGGAGCCGGAGCCGCTTGGTCCGGCGGGGAAAAAAGGCGGCCGCGATGGTTTCATCAGGGGGGCGATTCCCATAGGTCGTAACGCCAAGGAGCAGGAGATCGGAGCCACCGACATCAGGGGGACGGGCCTTGCACATCTGATGGCACCGAACGATACGACGCTACAGCCAGCCCAAGACCGCCTCGATCCGGGCCGACGTCGATAACATCCCGAACCGTGACAAGAGTGCGGAGACCCACTCCGACTTTCGGTTCGTCATGCAAGGTGTCGCAATCGGCGCGGGCTGGGTCCGGCGTGGCGAGAACAGCGGCAAGGACTATGTGAGCCTCTCGCTCGCAGCACCCGAGTTCGGGCGCGCAAGCACTCAACCAATCTTGTCCGCGCTGCCGGCCAGGACGATGACAGCGTCTTCGCCGTGATCTGGAATCCGGCGGACTGGTTAAGTCCGGCTCCCGCGCGATCAGCGCGGGGCGTTCTCTCGCTCCATTTTGTTTCAGCGATGTCGCGCGGAGCGATCATGTTTCCAAGCGACGAAGCGGCAAGTCGCGACGATGCGTGGCGCCATATCTATTTTACGATTGTCGTGTACACTCGTTATGTGCATGCCGATTCTCGGCCGGCACTTTTCGTTGATCCCGTTTTCAAAATTGATGGAGGGCACCATGGCCAAGAAAGCGAAGAAGGCAAAGAAGGCTGCAAAGAAGAAGACCGCCAAGAAGAAGAAGTAACTTCAGCCGAGCCTCTTTGGCTTCCTGACATCGTCGCTATCGCCTGAAAGATTCTGCGCAAGCGGGTCGAGGGTGGTTTGTCGATGATATCGGTAGCGCTCACTAAAAGCCGGACCTTGGTGCAGCTGATTGCTGCATCAAGGTCCGGTTTTTTCATGGGGTATTCGACGGTGGGGGCGCCTCACCCGCCAGCCTTAAGGTTCAGGGGTCGGCCGGGCGAAGCAGCAATTGCTACGGAAAGCCGTGCATCAGCGGGGGCAAAACCTGCACAAGCAGGACTGCCGTGGAAGCCAGCGCCGACAGGCCGACGATCACCTGGCTCAGGCAGGTCCGCTTCAATGTCGCTTCGGTCGCGCTCATTGCGTCGTATGAATTCGGCATCGGTTTGCTCGCTCAAGTGCACCGGGTGCGGATCGTTCATCGACCTATAGGCTGAGTCGCCGATCGCGCTATCGATCACATTTCGCCGCCGGCGGTTGACTCTTTTGCGACTCGGCGACTCCCGAATTCGGGCGCGGAGCACGCCTC
This sequence comes from Afipia sp. GW821-FHT04G03, assembly GCF_059419985.1. Lineage (NCBI taxonomy): Bacteria > Pseudomonadati > Pseudomonadota > Alphaproteobacteria > Hyphomicrobiales > Nitrobacteraceae > Afipia > Afipia sp. GW821-FHT04G03. The sequence goes on from NZ_JBWKSV010000001.1 coordinate 1,062,128, forward strand.
CGCGCCCGAATCGCTAGGCTCAATTGCCGGTAAACAAAGGCTTAATGGCCTCCCAATCCGTCGCAATTTTCAGGGTTTTATTCGGGTCATAATGGCCAGCGGGGAACGCCATGTAGCGCGGTACCCAGCCTTCGGTGCGTTCGCGTCCCTCCCCGGTCAGGCAGTCGTGCACGATCTTCCTTTGCACCTTTGCGGTCTCCGAGACATTGGCATCGGCGACCGCCTTCCCGGCCACCTCGCCGAGCAGCGCGTTGACGGCGACGCGGTCGCGGACAAGGTCAAGGAAGGTATCGTCCGCTGCCCACCACCGGGCCACATCCGGTTTGACCACGACGCCTGCAGCCTCCACCAAGGGTGAACCAGCGGCGAGGGTCTCGGCCATGACCACGGTGAGAACCTTCAGCACGGCCTCATCCGGTAACGCCAGTAGCCGTGCAAACACAGTCCCGCCCCAATGGGGATCGCCGTTGCCGCGCGTCACCGTCCCAAGATAGCTCGCCTCCAGGTCAAGCAACTGCAGCACCGACTGCCGTTCGGCCTCGAATGCGGCCTGAGCCCTGCATGCGGTAACGGAGGCTGCGATGTCTTCCTTGTCGGCCCGTTGCGGATCGGGCTTGACACTCCACAGCGGCGACCCCGCGACCATGTGGGCGACCGCGAGCCGGAGCGCGATGCCGGGCCGGGCGAGCAGTTCGGCGCGCACGATGGCATGACGGTGGAGTGCCAGATAGTTCTCGGCAGCCTTGGTGAGTTCGGGCTTTGCCGCCTCGCTTGCGGCCTCCTCCCCCTCGCCTTCGGCATTGCCGCTATTGCGGCGCGGGCGGCGTTCGTCGCGCGCCAGATAGCCCTCGTGGACCTCGACCTCACCAGTGTCGCGGATTTCGATGAAGGCCTTGCCGCCTTCTTCCTTTGACGCTTCGAGGTGCTGCCAGACCTGAAACCGCTCACCCTTCTCCAGAACCGTCACGTTCCAGCCCCGGCCTGCGAGTTCGTCGCGCAGCCGGGCGATGGCGGCGTTCTGCAGCACCCAGAACGCCTCGCGGTCGGCAAAGCAACTGACCTCACCGAACAGGTCGGCGATGATCTCGCCCTTGTAGTCCGCGACGGCAAAGCGCGCGGCAGCGGTCGCAATCCGCTCACCGCCGAACAGCCAGTGCTTCAACTGATGGCCGCGCGGCGCGCCTTCGGCATCGTCGCTTTCGCTTTCGCCGTCTCCTTCGCCTTCGCGCTCGAAGGCCGTGAGCCATTCCTTTTGCTGGCGACGGGTGGCGGAGGTCAGCAGTTGCAGGTCTTCCGGCTCGATGCGGCCATCGCGGTAGGCGTCCTTGATTCCGGCGAGCAGGTTGGCGAGCGCGAAGCGCTGTTTGACGTAGAGTTCGGTAACACCGAAAGTGAGCGCGATGTCGGCAGCGCCGCGCCCCTGTTTGAGCAATCGCGCGAAGGCCTCGTATTCCTCCAGTTCGTCCATCGGCGCGCGCGCGATATTCTCGATCAGGGAAGCCTCCATTGCGCCCGCGTCGTCGCCTTTCACGGTAACCGCACAAGGCAGCAACACCTCGTCGGGGGAGACGCCCTGTTCTTCCGCGACCTTGGAGGCTGCGAAATAACGCCGCCGTCCGGCGACGATCTCGTAACCCTTGCCGTTGGGACGAACCAGCAGCGGCTGCAGGACGCCGCGCGCGCGGATCGATGGCAGGATGTCGGAAACGTCGGGCGGTTTGCGGCTGTGGCGCACGTTGACGGTTGCGATCTTCAGATTGCTGAGCGGGATATGTTGCAGGTCCATCGTCTTTCTCCTTTGGTTTAGAACAGGCTCAACTGGTTGCGTGCGGCCTCATCGAAGAGCCCGATGTCGAGAGGCTTTTGGGGTTTGCGGGGGAGAAGCGGCTGCGCCATCAGATGGTCGAGCCGCTGGCGCACCGAGACCGGCGCCACGAAGGGGGCGAGCAATTGCTCGCCCGCCTCCGTCCGTTCGGTAACGGTGTTCGAAAGTAGCGATGCCGGGGCATGGGTCACGGCGCGGCCTCGCCGTCCGGCAACATGGCGGGTTCGGACTTCCTGAAGGCGAGCAGGAAGTCGGCGGCTTTCGAGGCCTTGCTGGCGGCGCGAAAGATGGCGCGATTATCTGAACGCAGGACGCTCAGCCAGTTGCCGAGGTAATCGGCGTGGCGCACGGTCGGCTGGATCGACAGCGCGGAGCAAACAAAGGCGGCCGTGATCTCGGCGACCAGTTCCTCGTTTGCGTAGGCCTTCGATCCGAAGGAACCGGTGAGATCGCGGCCCAATCGGCTCGAATGTCCGGTCCAGTGGCCCAGCTCATGAAACAGGGTCCGGTAGTAATTGATCTGATCGAAGAAAGCGGGCTGCGGCGGGATGTGGACCGCGTCTTCCGAAGGCCGATAGAAGGCGTGCGCCCCACCGGTACGGATATCGGCCAGCGTCGCTTTCGCAAGCGCCTCGGCCTGCGGTACGATCTGACGTTCCGGCAAGGCGGGCGCGGAGCCAAGGCAGTGGTCCGGCAGGTTCTCGCATTGCGCGACGTTAAAGACGGTATAGCGCCGCAGGAACGGCACCGCCTCGTCCTCGCCGTTCCGCTCGCCCTGGCCTGATGAGGTTTCGCCGCCCGCGCCGTTGCTTCGGTTGCCCTTGGGAATGAACTTGTCGGCGTAGCAGACGCTGACCCCGTGTTCGCCCTTGCGCACTGCGCCTCCAAGGCTGAGCGCTTGACGAAAGGTGAGCCAGCTTTGCGCGGTGAAACCCTGATCGAACAGCCGTCCCCAGAGGATCAGCACATTGATGCCGGAATAGGATTTCCCGGTTGCGGCATTGCGCGGCAATCCCAGCGCGGCGTTCCCCGGTCCCGCCCCCCAAGGCTGCGCCCAAGGGAAGGTTCCGCTTTCCAGATCGGCGATAATCCGAGCTGTGATCTCCTCGTAAAGGCTGGCCTTGGACGCTGCCTTGGGAGCCGCCTTGGGACCTTCCTTGGGCCCCTCCGCGCGCTCCCGGTGTAGATGGCTGGTCATGATACTCTCCGTTCGCTCTCTTCTTCTTCCGCGTCCTGCCCCCGGAAGGCGGGGTGGGCGGCGAAGAGCGACCGGACAGCCCCGAACGCAGAGGCGGGCTGCACCTGTAAGGCCGGAGCGTCAGCGGAGGACCGCGAGCCGTACCCAATCGTCATTTCGGAAATTTGTCGGCTCGCGGTTGCGGCTCGCCGGTTCGGGGCTATACGGGAGCGCCGCCCACCCCGACTTCTGGGGGCCACTAAAAACCGGCCGGCCGTTCAGGCCGGCTCCGCAGATCTGTCTGCTACGAGCCAGCCGACGTACCCAACGGTGTGGCGATGCAGGCGCAAACGCGCTGTCGCAAACAGACCATGCTGCCATGGTTCGCTATGTCTGCGCCAGGGATCGAAGCCGCAGGCCGAGACTGCGCCAGCGGGCTCGGTTCACGAGAGCCCGACCCGCATGCGAAGCGCCTTGCGGGTGGCGCCCGGCTACGACAAGAGCTGACGGACTTTCTGTTTCAGCAAGAGATCATCCAGGCACACCGCCCATTCCAGAAAAGTCTGTCGGACCGTCGTAGCCAACACGCCGTGAAGTGCCAGGCGGTCCAGAACAAGTGACCGGTCGCTCTCAACCCGCGCGACTGAGAGGTCGGCAAGCACTCGCACATCATATCCAAGCCTGGCCCCTTCCAGGGCCGCTATGAAAACCTCTTCCTCGAGCCAGGCCCCGCCTAGAAATATAACGCCAAAACTCGATGCCACGAGTGACGCCGCAAACTCCTGGTCGCTCCACAAGGAAAGGCTATCGACATCTATCGGTACGATCGAATGAGCTGCCCCATCCGGAACTTGATTGGGTTCATATTCGCCGACAGCGAGTTGAGGGACACCGAAGATTTCCTGGCATGTCGGGAGCAAATCCAGGCTCGCACGGCGACGCGCAGCGAACTCGACCGGCGTGTTGGCCTGTTCGCCGCGCGTCAGATTGATCAGAACAACTCGGCTGCGCCGCGGGTCTGCCAGCATTTGGATTCTTGATACGACCTGTCCGTGGCGCTACTTACCGAGAGCGCATCGTCATCACTACGCGGCTGCCCGGAATGAATTGGACGCAAGAAGGACCGGGCCCTCGACGTCGGCATTACGATACATCGCCGCGAGCGCGTGATCGGAGGCATGGAGGTAACCGGCGAGAGCCATGGTTTGCCCGAGCCGCTGTGGAGGTGCGATGCGCTCGAGCGGCCAGCCTGCGCGACGGAGAATGCGCTCCATCCGGGTATCCGTGACCGTTACAATCGATTCGGCGTTCACGGCCCGCGCACCTTCAATCATGGCCGCAAACAGAATGAAGGTTGCGCGGTTGAGACCGTTCTCTGCAAGTTCGGACGCAAGCTTGGTATCCACGCAAAACCGCGAGCTTTCGAGGATCTTCTCGCTGCGCGGCGTTTCTTGCCCGCCAAGCAAGGCGGGAAAGGTGTCGGCGAGCATGGTTGGCCCCGTAGTCGGAAGGAGCCGCACGCCGCCAACGAGGTTGCCCTCATCCGACATGACAAGGAGATAGGTGGGATTCAGTGCGTCATAGACATCGAGCTCCAGGTCACCGGAGACCGATACAGCCCAGTCAAGACGATCCTTGAAGACGCGGCGACGAAGCCTATACATCTCCGTGAGCAAATTGAGATGATGACCGAATTGACGATTGTCGAGTGCGACGGCGTACATGTTGACCTCCGGTTGAAGAGAGAGGTCACAACAACAGAAACGAAAGTGAGCCGCGCCTGTGCTTTTTTACAGGTAGGTCTCGCTATTTGGCAAAGAGAAGAAGTTCGAGCAAACGAAACTGGCCTTTTTTGAGGCGAGAATCAATCTCAGCTTGCTCAGGGCAATAGCCGGCGACGTAATGCTTCCGCCACGCATTGCGCAATCGATGTTGCTCCCAACTTGCGTCGGGCGTTATCAAGATGGAACGCAACGGTGCGCGGCGCAATGCCAACGAGGATCGCCGTGTCCGCCACCGTCTTGCCTCGCGCGGCCCAAGCCAAGCACTGACGCTCGCGCTGGGTCAATACGCCATCGGCATCTGGTTGACCGCTGCCCGCACCGAGTCGCGCTGCTAAGTGCGTATGGAAATATAGTCCCACCAGTTGCACAACATCTTTCGACTTGGCGATGAGTTGTTCAGGCCGCATGGCGCGGTCGTCCGTCGCCAAAGTAAATGCGGCCATTCGTCCGAAGCCACCTCTTATCGGCACGGTAATACCGGACTCGATGCCAAAGCTTGTTGCTTCCTCGAAGAATTTTCGCTGCTCACGAGTACCTGCCGGCTTCGGTGCGCCAGAACCCCAGCTGAACACATCATGCTCAAGCCGCGCACGCCGAACGACGGGGTCGAGTTGTTCGTAGTGCAGGTCGAAATACCGGCTGGTCCAGGAGTTCGGATAGGAGGAAATCAGCTTCGGCGCGTCCTCAACAATGCGTAGATAGGCAAACCAACGAAAGCCAAGACGCTGCGTCACGCGTGTTGCCACACGCTCGAAACTGTCGTCATCGTTGGCCGTTTGAATAGCGTCGACAAACTCCTGAAACGAGTGTTCTATCGAGTTCATGTTTGCCGCCAGATCTGCTAGGCATCACCCGTCATTCTCAAAACACGCGTGTCTATCTTTGTCTCAATCGCCTATTGAGGCAAACTTGTTGGAGGCGCCGATATAGGCATCCCGGACGCGAGGATTGTTGAGAAGATCCGGGCCACTGCCTGACAATACGATTCTACCGTTCTCGAGCACGTAAGCAACATCGGCAACGCCCAAGGCGATATTGGCGAATTGTTCAACCAAGAGCATGGTCCGTCCCTGTCGCCGAAGGCGGCCGATGGTGGCGTAGACCTCCTCCACCAGCTTCGGCGCAAGGCCGAGCGAAGGTTCGTCGAGCAGGAGCACCTCGGGCGCGGCCATTAGCGCTCGTCCGATAGCCAGCATCTGCTGCTCGCCTCCCGACAGCGTACCGGCAAGCTGGCTACGGCGTTCGCCAAGCCGAGGAAATAACTCCATCACCTCGTCAAGCTCTCGGATCACCACCCTGCGGTCGGACCGGCGGTAGGCACCAAGCCGGAGATTATCGAGCACCGACATGCTAACGAACACCTTGCGGCCTTCCGGGACATGGGCAAGGCCGAGCGATGCGATCCGGTGCGACGGCATATTGGTGATGTCACGCCCGCCCATGCGAACCCGCCCCGACGTCGCATTTATCATGCCCGAGACGGTTCGCATTGTGGTCGACTTGCCGGCACCATTGCCGCCGATAATGCAGACGAGACGACCCTTTGGTACCTCGATGTCGATGCCGTGGATCACATCGGAGCGGCCATAGCCGGAAGAAAGCTTTTCGATGTTGAGCACGCCGGTCTCCCCTCAGGTTACTTCAGCTCGGGCTACGTCAGCTGCGACGCCGAGATAAGCCTCGATCACCTTCGGGTCCGCCGCAATTTCAGCCGGCCGGCCCTCGGCGATCTTCTCGCCGAAATCAAGCACGGTGATCTTGTCGCTCAGCCCCATAACGACATCCATGTGATGCTCGATCAGTACCATGGTGACACGTGAAGTTCTGATGCGCCCAAGGAGACGGACAAGATCTTCGATTTCCGACGGCGCAAGCCCGGCTGCCGGCTCGTCGAGCAAGAGGATCGTCGGCTCCGTCGCCAGCGCGCGCGCGATTTCCAGCAACCGCTGCTTGCCATAGGGTAACGAGCGGCCGTCCTCGTCAGCCGAAGTAGCCAGCCCAACGAAAGCAAGGAAGTCGCGCGCGCGCGCCGTCTGCTCGTACTCCTCCTGCCGGAAACGTGGTGTATCGAGGATCACATCAAGCAAATTCGACCGATAGGAACGGTGGCGGCCAACCAAAACATTCTGCAGAACCGTCATCTGGCCAAACAGTTGGATGTTCTGGAACGTGCGAGCAACACCGAGTCTTGCGATCTCAGCCATGCCAACGCCAACAACGGACCGCTTGCCGATTAAGATCGTACCGGTTGTGGGCGTATACAGCCCCGTTAGTGTGTTGATGAGCGTGCTCTTACCCGCACCATTGGGGCCGATAAGGCCGTGGGTGAGGCCTGCCTCTATCTCGGTCGTGAAACCACTCAACGCCTTGAGTCCGCCGAAGCGCACCGTGACGTTGTCAAGGACAAGGTCAGCGGCTTGTCCCGCATCCCGTTTGGAAAGAGCAAAGCGATTTGCGTCCAGAGCGACAGATTTCGGGGCTTGCGGCCTTCGCTTGTCGAAGAGTACCGCGATGGCGCCGACGATACCGTTAGGTAGATAGACGATAGCGCCCAGCAAAATGAGCCCGAAAATGGTGAGCCGCTGCTCCGTCATGGTCGAGAGCTGGGAACTTACGACCATGACGCCCGCAGATACCAGGGCCGGTAGCCACATGCGCCAGTCGCGGTTACCGCCAATCGCGCGCCATGCGGCGATTGCAGCAAGGATGATGGTCGAGGCCACGATCATGATGTGAAAGGTCGTGATATTGCCGAGGAGGTTGGGCAACCAGACCGCCAGCGTCGCTCCCACCAAGGCTCCCCAGCGGCTGGTTCGCCCGCCCACGATCAGGGCAAGAAGAAAGACGATGGTCAGCTCAAAATTAAAGGACTGCGGGGTGATGTATTCTTCGGAAAAGGCATAAAGTCCACCGGCGAGACCAGTGAACGCCGCGCTCAGAGTAAAGGCCAGCACTTTGTAGTTGACCGGCGAAACTCCGACACTGTCGGCCGCAATTGGACTGCCTTGGAGTGCCTGAAAGGCGCGACCGTAGGGAGAGTCGATGATTCGATCCATAACGACCCAGGACAGGGCGAAGCAGACGCACACGATCCAGTAGAACCGCCACGCATCGATCTTCACACCGAAGACGAAAGGCTTGGCCACCGCAAGTCCCCGGGCGCCTTGGGTCAGATCGGCCCATTCATTGAGTACGACAAGCGCGATCGTGCCGAAGGCGAGCGTCACCATGGCAAGATAGGGACCGCTGGTGCGCAAAGCAGGAAACGCCAGGCATGCACCAAAACCCGCCGTGATCGCGGCAGCGGCTACCAGCGCAATGGGCAGCGGCACACCGACCTTCACGACCAGAAGACCTGCTGCATAGGCGCCAATGGCGAAGAGCCCGAAATGACCCAGCGATATCTCGCCGACATAGCCGACGATGAGATCCAGCCCAAACAAAACGATAGCGAAGATCAGCACGACCGTCGCCAGATGAACGTAGTAAGGGTTCTGAATGACGATCGGCAAGAGCGCCAGCGCCGCAAAGCCCGCAAGACCGAGAAAGCGCCTGCGCATCATGGCCTACACTTTCCTCGCCAGAACTTTGCCGAACAGGCCTTCGGGCTTCAGTGCGAGCGCTACAAGCAGGATGACCAGGCCCGGCACCTCCTTGTAGCCGGTCGAGATATAGAAGGCCGTCATTGCCTCGGCGATGCCGATAATGAGCCCGCCCACCACCGCCCCAAGGCCCGAGGTCAGTCCCCCGAGAATGCCGGCTGCGAAGCCCTTGAGCGCCAGCACGAGGCCCATGCCGGCGCCGGTCAGCGTGACCGGCGCCATCAGCACACCGGCATAGGCGGCGATGGCGCAGGACAGCGCATAGGACCCCCCGATAACCTTCGACGTATCGATGCCCATTAGCCCGGCCGCATCGCGATCGTCTGCGGTGGCGACGAAGGCCCGGCCCATCAACGTAAATCGGTTGAAGCCCTCAACCAGCAGCATCAAGAGAAGTGCCCCGACGACAATGAGGATTTCCATCGGCATGACAAAGGCCTGGCCGATCTGAATCGGAACCTGCGGCAAGGGCGAGGGAAAGGGCACGTCCTCCTTGCCCCAAATGTTCTCTGACACGTTTTTCACGATGATGCCGACAGCGATGGTCGCAAGAATCCACCCTTCGGACTTGCTCTGGAGCGCCGGACGTATGGCGACCCTCTCAACAGCGAGACCATAGATCCCGCCGAAAACAATCACGGCAGGAATTGTCGCCCAGAAGCCCAGAAAATTGACAAGGCTCAGGCCGACAAGCGCACCGACGGCAAGCGCCTCACCTTGACCGAAATTCACGGTTCGAGACGTGACATAGGTGAGTTGATAACCGAATGCGATGAGGCCGTAGATCATTCCAAGCGAAACGCCGCTGACGAGAACCTGGGGCAACAGATCAAACATGTGGCAGCCTCACTTCGAACTTCGGACGCGTCAGGCCGGATCACGGGTACGCCGGGCGCAATCAGCGCCCGACCTTTCCCTTGTCGGACTCTTTGGCAAATACGACCTGACCGGATTTGACCTCGCCGAAGACGACATGAGCCGGCTCCGTTGCTTCGTGATCCTCTGCGCTGAAGGGCTTGTTGTAGACCGCAATGACCCCTTCGATAGGCTTTGCGAGGCTTTCGAGCGCCCGCTTGATCTTCTCTCCACTGGCGTCGGGGCCGGCCTGATCGATCGCGGCGGCAAGGATCAACATGGCATCATAGGACTGAGCTGCCGAAGACGGGCTCGGGATGCGCTCGATCGAGTACGCTTTTTGATAGGCGCGGATAAAGTCTCGCCAGCGTGGGCCCGCACCGCCATCCTGGATGAAGGTCAGCGGCATGAACACGCCTTCGCCATTGGAACCGGCATTGTCGATATAATTCGACATGGAGGAATTCCAGCTCGTGACGTATGGAACCTTCCAACCGATCTTCGCCATTGAGTTTGCGATCTGGGCCAAGTCCGGTCCCAGCGCATAGCCAAATACGCCTTGCGCCCCGGCGGCCCGCGCCTTGAGAAGCTGAGGGGTCATATCAACGTCTCTCACATTGAACTTCTCGATCGACACCGGCTTCACACCGATCTTGTCGAGGGCCGCCACAAGATCGTCCTTGCCGAGTTGACCGTAATTGGTGGAGTCCGCCAGGACCGCTACCTTGGCGATCCGCCTCGTCGTCACCATTTCCTCCGCCATCATGGCTGATTGGATCGTGTCGAAGGCACCAATGCGGAAAATGAAATTCTCCTTGTGCTCCGGCGGCAGGAATTGCCGGCTTACCAGCGAACCCGTCGCAACCGGGATGATGATCGGGGTCTTGGCCTCCTGATAAAATCGTGATGCGGCGAGAGCCACAGGCGTGTTTGCGATGCCTACCGCCGCGACGATTTTGTCGTTGTTGATGAGTTCCTGTGCGATCTGGACTCCGCGCTCCGGCTTGGATTCGTCATCCCGCTCCACCAGTTCCACCTTGCGTCCGCCAATGCCGCCTTTGGCGTTGATTTCGGACACGGCGAGTTTGACACCATCTCGAATGGATGTTCCGAGTGGCGCCGAACCGCCGGTCAGCGGACCGGTTAGGCCGATCTTCACTGTTGCTTGCGCGAATGCCGCGGTGCTGAACACCAAAGTCGCCGCGCCGACCAAAACCGATCTCAGAATGTCCATGGCTTAATCCTCTCTCCGTTTTGACGCATTTGATCGCATTGGCTGGATTGCCTCAGGCCCACCCGATAGACCTGAAAAATTCGGGCACCCCGTCGAGCCGTTGGAAAATCCTGTCTGGGATGTAATCGGGAAGCGGCTTGCGGCCCGTGCCGCGGTCGATCCAGATGCAGCGGAAGCCGATGTCGCGCGCCGCCGCGAGGTCAAGGTGAGGGCTGGCGCAAATGTGGACGATCTCGTCCTTCTTCACGCCGAGCGCATCATGCGCGCATTCAAAGATCTCTCGCCTCGGCTTGTAAGCGTGGGCCTGCTGTGCGGTTATAACGCTGTCAATATGGCCGCCGAGTTGGGCCACATTTCCGGCGATGATGTCGTCATCGGTGTTCGAGACAATACAAAGCTTGAAGCCCTTCGCCTTCAGTTCACCCAATGCGTCGACAACTTCCGGAAAAGGCGGCATCAGCGATATACCGGACGTCAGGATCTCGATGTCGCCCGGGCGGTAGGACAGCCCCAACTCCTCCATCGCCAAGCGAAGGCCCTCGCCCGCAACGGTACGGAAAGATTTGTGAGGTCGCCCTTCCTCGAGATCGTGCTCATATTTGTCATAGACCTGGATCAGCGTTTTTGCGTCGAGACCCGCTCCGTTCTGTCTGGCGATAATCTTCTCGACTGCCGCCTGGAGCCCCTCATCCCATTGGATAAGGGTTCCGTAGCAATCAAAGGTCAGCCATTCAGGCTTTTGACCAGGAAACGTCAGTCGCGGCTTGGACATGAACTCGCCCTTTCAGAAGCGCGGCATAACCGCGCCTTCCGACGCGGGCGCCACATGCTCGGAATAGAATTTGAGGTAACCGCGCTTCACGCGGGGCTCTGGAGCCACGTAGGCTTTCCAGCGCAGCGCGATGTCTGCGTCGGACACGTCGAGATCGAGCTTTCGAGCATTGAGATCGATGACGATGCGATCTCCATCGGCGACCACTGCGATCACGCCGCCACGCGCCGCTTCCGGCGTGACATAGCCGATGGCCGGACCGTGGGTGGCGCCCGAAAATCGACCGTCGGTGACGAGGGCGCAAGTTTCACCGAGGCCCGCGCCCATCAACGCCGACGTGGCGCCGAGCATCTCGCGCATTCCGGGACCGCCCTTGGTGCCTTCGTTCCGGATGATGACGCAGGTGCCGGGCTTGACAGAACCGGCGCGTAGCGCGTCGATCGCTGCTTCCTCATCCTCGAAGACCTTGGCCGTGAGAGAGCAACTCCACATTGCCTTGGTCACGCCAGAAGCCTTGACCACCGCGCCGCCCGGGGCGAGCGAGCCCTTGAGGATGAAGAGCGAACCTTCCGCCTCCACTGGATTGTCGTGCGAGCGGATGATATCGGCGTCCTCGATGATCGCGGCATCGACGATCTCACCCGTGGTTTTTCCCGAAACGGTCAGCGTCTCGCGGTTGATGCGGTTACCCAAGCCTTTCATCACGCCCGGCACACCGCCGGCATCGTTCATCTCGGTGACCCCCCATGGGCCCGAGGGCGCCAGCTTGACCAGGGTGGGGGTCGAGCGCGAGAGCTTGTCCCAGGTATCGAAGGAGACATCGACACCGGCTTCTTTCGCCATGGCCATGAAGTGCAGAACCATGTTGGTCGAGCCGCCGACAGCCATACCGACGCGCATCGCGTTCTCGAAAGCGGCCTTGGTCAGGATCTTCGAGGGGCGGACATCGTCACGCAGCAGGTCCATGATGCGCATGCCGGTGTATTTTGCGGCGCGCAATTGATAATTCGAGCCGGCCGGTAGCGTGCCGGAATGCGGCAAGGCGAGACCCAGGGCCTCGGTGTAGATGCCAGCGGTATTGCCCGAGGTTGCCGTATCGCAGGCGCCCGAGAAGGGAAAATGATTGTCCTCCAACCCCTTCAGATCTTCGAGCGAAAGCTCGCCCCTGATGTGCTCGCCGACGGCATCGTACACCGTCTCGAGAAAGACCTTCTTGCCCCGGTATCGGCCGACCGGAGTCGGCCCGCCATAGATCATGATCGAGGGCAGATCGAGTCTCGCGGCGGCCATGACCATGCCGGGCATGACCTTGTCACCGGAGCCGATCAGCACCATCGCATCGAACCGGTGACCTTCGACCATCAGCTCGATCATGTCCGCAACCACGTCGCGGCTCGGCAGGACGTAGCGCATTCCGACCGACGCGAAAGTCTCGGAGTCGGTCACGTGGAACGTGTTAAACATGCAAGGGGTGCCACCCGACATGCGCACGCCGGCACAGACGGCTTCTGACACCTGTCGCAGGTGAAAGTTCTCGGGCGAGAAATCCTGATAGGTGTTCACGACCGCGATCATCGGCCGCTCGAACTCCTCATCAATCAGGCCGGCGCCTTTGGCCCAGGCGCGCTGAAGCGAGCGCTCCAGTCCGGTGAATTGCAGTTCGCTGCGCCGCTTTCTCGTCATATCAAAGCCCCCAAACGCTCAGTGGAAGCTTCTACTTGTCAGGGGTTGCAGTAATTGGGAAATTAAATTAACATCTATCACTTAGTGGGTATTCGGATAAGTAAAACATGCTGGACATCGATTTGCTGCAGAGCTTCGTGGCAGTGGTCGAATCGCGTTCCTTTACGCGGGCGGCTGAACGCGTTCACCGCACGCAATCCACCGTCAGCCAGCAGATCCAAAAGCTCGAACTCATCTTTGGCGCCGCGCTGCTGAACCGCACCACCGCCCCGGGGCAAATTTCGCTGACCGAAGACGGAGAAGCTCTCCTGCAATACTCGCAGCGGATACTGAAGCTCGTCCGGGAAGCGGAATACGTCGTTGGAAAAAAGAAAGCACCAAGAGCGATCGTCCGCCTCGGGCTTCCGGAGGATTTCAAAGCGAAACATCTCACCGATCTTTTGGCGAGCTTCGGCAATGAATTCCCCGACATAAGGGTGGATACGGTTTGCGGGCTTACGGCGGAGGTGGAGCCGTTGTTGCGCCTGAGTGAACTTGATCTGGCCTTGATGAAACGAGAAGTTGGCTCCGGGCCGTGTCTTAAATCCTGGCCCGAAGAGTTGGTCTGGGTGGGATCCAGGAAGAATGTAGCTCGCTCAGACATCGAGCCGATTCCCTTAGCTGTATTTCCACGCGGCTGTCTTTACCGGGAGCGCGCGATCCACGCGCTGGAAGTGCAGGGTCGACCATGGCGCATCGCATACGCAAGCGCGAGTCTCACCGGTGTTCTTGCGGCTGTCTCTTCCGGACTCGCAGTGACATTGTTGGCCAGGTCGGCGGTGCCCGACGATCTTTGCATTCTTAACGCGAGTTCCGGCTTTCCGGACGTGCCGGCTACTGAGTTGGCTTTGGTCGCATCCGAAATTCGTACCTTTCCGGCCATGGATCAGCTCGGAAAATACATCTGCAATTCCATGCAGATTCAGCACTCGAATGGACACTTATCGCATCCATAACATGATTGCTGCGAGAGTGACGACGGCCAGGTAATTTCGAGCGGTCTTTTCGAAGCGGGTTGCGACACGGCGGAACTGCTTGAGCATGATGAAGCCGCATTCCACGAAATGGCGCTGGGGCATATGTATCTTGGTGCTCAGGCCACAGCGCGAGCGGCCGAGCGCCTGATCTTCAGACCCCCTTTTTTCGCCCCGGCGGCGTGCTGATGCGCCCGGACGATGGTAGAATCGACGATCAGATATTCGAAGTCCGGATCATCGGACATCGTCTCGAAGATCCGCCACCAAACGCCCTTCATGCTCCATCGACTGAAGCGCCGGAACACGCTGTTCCAATCCCCAAACGCCTCCGAAAGATCACGCCAGGGAGAGCCCGTACGCACTTCCACGAACATCCGGTTGTCGCGCCCGGTCGGGCCCTTCTGGTCAGGTCGACCGATAATCAGCGGCGCCATCCCCTCCCAAGCCGCGTCGCTCAAAACCAAACGGTCCTTCACACCCAAGACTGCCTCCCCAAAAGCAGCCTTGAATCTGATTTGCTCCTAAAAGGGACTTCTTAGAGTCCACACTACCTAGGGCTAGGTCCCGTCCGCTAACGTAGTCTCTTCATCCGACCTCCGCGGCCCGCGCCTCATATCTCCCTTCAATAACGAATGTTAGTCCGACTTGAGCCACAGAAGCGCGCTAACTATCTCGGAAGCGGTGGATGCATCAATCTCAACTCGTTCAGTTCCACCGAACAACTATTGCGAACAGGCGAAGGCGCACATCTTAAGACCTGAGCCTTGCAATGTTTCATTGACCACGTCGTCCGTTCTCAAGGCGCTTGCTACTTTTTCCGCTCAGCAGCCCGAGCATCCGCAATGGCTTGTTTAAAGCCAGCCGGATTCATGGCCCCCGGCACTCTGACTGTTCCAATAATAAAGGCAGGTGTCCCTCCGAAACCGAATGCCTCAGCCTGCGCACTGTCGCGGGCTAACAGAGTTTCTATGGCCGACTTATAGGTTTCCAAGTCTCGCTTCGCGCGATTTACATCAATTCCGGCCTCCTCAAGCAGTTTTTGAATTTTACCTTTGCTTAGTTTCGTGCGAGCCTCTATGAGCGCTCCGTGCGCTTCGTGGTACTTGTTTTGATACTTTCCCGCGAGAACCATTTTCGCCGCGTATTGCGAATCTCCGCCAAAGATCGGCCAATTCTTCATCACGATCCGCAGCTTGCCATCCTCTTTTGCGATCTTAAGAAGTTCGGGGGCGACTTTTCTGCAATAGGGACACTGATAATCCAAGTATTCAACGATTGTGAGATCACCTTCCGAATTTCCGATCGATAGACTTTCAGGGTCCCGGAGCGCGCTTTCGTTAAACGCATCTGCGCACTCGCCTCGCGCTCTGGGCAGGTTACTAATAAGGGCCTTGACAGAACGCGCGCATGCAATGGCAACAGCGACCACTGATTTTTTCATGACGTGACCTAATTCTGTGACGAGTTACTTGATACTGCCGCAGCCGCGTCGAATGCGGTCGATACAGCCGAAGTGGAAAGGATTTCCGAAAGGGCGATGCCATCGAGGGCTTTGGGACCAAAAACGATGTTGAATGGAATGCCGGGGCGCTCGTTTTCACGCATGAACTTTGCGTTCAAAAACCTAAGAGCCGGACTGAAAAAGAAGCTGAGTGATTTCAGCGAGTTGTGATTCCTTCGGATTTGCAAAGATTCGAGGGAGAGCACGATGGCCTGGACCGAAATCACTCGCCGACATTATAGGCGCGAGGGCTTGCGATATGGAAGCGATACGACCGATGCAGAGTGGTTTGTGATGGAGTCACTTCTGCCGCCTGCATCGGCGCTCGGGCGTCCACGCGCGACCGACATGCGAACGGTGATAGATGCGATCCTCTACATTGCGTCCACCGGTTGCCAATGGCGGCAGTTGCCCAAGGACTTCCCACCCTACTCGACCGTGCAGGGCTATTTCTACGCCTGGTCGCGCGGCGGACTCTTTGCCTCTCTCAACTACACCCTCGTGATGGCGTCGCGCGAGGCGGCCGGCCGAGAGGCGAGCCCGACGGCTGGCGTGATTGACAGCCAGTCGGTGAAAACCACGGAAAGCGGTGGCCCACGGGGCTATGATGCAGGAAAGAAAATCAAGGGCCGCAAGCGCCACATCGTCACCGACACGGAAGGCAACCTGGTCGGGCTCGTCGTGCACGAAGCCAACATTCAGGACCGCGATGGCGCTCCGTGCGTCCTTGCTGCGATCCGCTCGCGCTATCCCTGGCTGCGCCACATCTTCGCCGATGGTGGCTATGCCGGAGAGAAACTGCGCACGGCCTTAAAGCGCATCGGCGAATGGACGATAGAAATCATCAAGCGCTCCGACACGGCGAAGGGCTTCGAAGTTCTGCCACGTACATGGGTCGTCGAACGTACTTTCGCATGGCTCGGTCGCTGCCGTAGACTGGCAAAGGATTTCGAAGCGACCATCGCCAGCGCTGTTGCCTGGGCGTACGTCGCCCACATCCGAACCCTCACGCGGCGACTCGCAAGAGCTTGAAATCAAATGAAATCATTTTGAGTCGGACACTAAGAACAAGCCCTCCTAGACTTTCACCCTTACCACATGGTGGCGCTTGCAACTTGCAACCCCAGAATGGCGTCAGGCTCCAGGCGCAATAGGATGTTGGGGTGGCTTCGCTATTAACATACCGCCTCGCATCAGTAGGTTCGAACCGGTGGTGGCGCCAACATCGCGCGGTAGCCGCCGCTCCCTACAGCCGCAGCTGAAAGCCTCGTGGAGTATGCCGCATTCAGCACCACGCGTCGACTAAGATCCAGCTATTCGATAGGCTTCAGAACCAGCTCATCGCCGCTGGCTTTCACAAACCCAAATTTGGCATAGGCGCCCTGCCCTTCAGGTGAACTCAGAAACCCCAGAAAAGCCTCCGATGCCTGACGATGTCCGGAATTGTTGAGCGCACCGATTACATAGGAAACCTCGTTGCGTAGACTGTCCTGTTCCGGAAGTTCGACGGCGTCGATGTCAGCTCCCGCGCGCAGAGCCTCCAGCGCTTCCGTCTTCCATACAATCCCGGCATCTGAGAGGTTTGCCTTGGCCTTGGCGACATCGTTGCTGCGCGAGAGCTTGGCGCGTTGTACACGCATCCAGGCTTCCAGATCGGCCACCAGCGGCGCGCTGAGTTCCTGGCGAACCGTCTTGCGCCTTTCGGCGCTCTGACCGTTGATGGCCCGCTCGATCTCGAACAGGGCATCGATCCGGCGTACTGTTTCCAGCGCCAGCGGAGAGATCACTGCCGGCTTCTTGCCCTGGGCCTTTCGACGCGCGTTCTCGGCCAGATCAGCCATCACGAAGAACGGACGCCGGGCGTGGACCCAACAGGCCGCTTCCAGGATCGGTCCAGGCGCGCGGCCAGGCTCGTAGAGCTTGCCATAGCCGCTATAGGCATCGGCCTGGAAGATGCCGGTATAGTTGGCCAGATGCGCCTGGGGATGCTCGCCGGCGCGATCACGTGAGTAATAGAACACCGCCCCCGGCGGTGCCTGACCGCCAAACGGCTTGTCGTCGCGCACATAAACCCAGATCCGGCCGGTGTCAGTCTTGCCCTTGGCCAGCACCGGGACCGTCGTGTCGTCCCCATGCAACCGCTCCGCACTCAGGACGTAGCTTTCCAGACGCTTGAACAAAGGCATCAGCGCCGACGTGCAGCCGCCGACCTGGTCGGCCAGGGTCGATAGGCTGATCGGCACGCCCTCCTTGGCGTAGCGCTCAGCTTGTCGGTTCAACGGCTGATGTTGACCAAATTTCTCGAACAGCACCATCGCCAGCAGGCTTGGCCCCGCCCAGCCGCGGGCAAGCACATGGAACGGCGCCGGGGCCTGGCTGATCTTCTCGCAATCACGGCAAGTAAACTTCTCGCGGACGTGCTGGATCACCTTCCAGGATTTCGGGACCACCTCCAGCGTCTCGGTGATGTCCTCGCCAAGCTTGGACAGCCGCCCGCCGCCACAGCAGGCGCACGCCACAGGTCCCGGCACGATCGCCCGCTCGCGAGGCAGATGCTGCGGGAACGGCTGGCGCGACGGCCGCTTGCGCGTGAACGACGCTACCTTCGTGGTTTTGGCCGCGGTCATTTCGGCTGCGAGTTCGTCCTCCGTCGCCGAACTCTCCAGCTCCTCCAGCGTCAGTTCGAGCTGATCCAATAGCCGCGCCGTACGCTCCGAGCGCGGGCCATAGCGGTCGCGGTTGAGTTTCTCGATCTGCAGCTTCAGATGAGCGATCAATGCCTGGTCGTCGGATTGCCGAGCGCGGGCGGTCGCAGCCTCCGCGCGAGCAACGATCAATGCCGCTTTCAGCGTTTCGATGTCGTCTGGCAGCGATTCAAGGCCGGCACCCATGGCCCTGATGGAATCACAAAAGGGGCGATTTGAGGCGTCTTTTCTTCCGCACCTCAGAACTTTTTTTGAGCCTAGCCTGCGCTCCGTGGTCGCCACGTGTGCTGCGGGTTGCGCCAGTCGATTGCCTCCAGCAGATAACTCATCTGCGCCGCGGTCAGCCCTACCACACCGCCCACCGTCACTGGCCAGACAAAACGGCCACGGTCCAACCGCTTGGCGTAGAGCGACAATCCAATTCCATCGTGCCACAAGGCCTTGACCAGCGAGCCGCTGCGTCCGCGGAACACGAAGACATCTCCAGCGAACGGATCACGACCAAGGCTTTCCTGCACCAATAATGACAAACCCTGCATGCCCTTGCGCATGTCGGTATAGCCAGTCGCAATCCAGATGCGTGCGCTCGACGAGATCGGGATCATCGACCCTCCAGAACCTGCAGCACCCGCGCCAGGGCGGCCGCATCGACCCCGGCATCGACAATCACCCGACGATCCCTGCCAACGATGATCACCATCTGCCCGCTCGTCGGCGTGGCAGCAACCGTCGGCTCGACCTCAGCGGCAAGGACGACCCGCGCAAAGCCGGATTGCTCGCTTTGAGGGCTTATCGGCTCGAGACCGAACGAGCGCCGCCATGTCATCAGCAACGAACGTGATATGCCATGGCGCCTTGCTGTCGACGATATCGCGCGCGGCGCTTGAAAGCTCTCGGTTACGATCCGCAGCTTCTCGTCATCCGACCAGCGCCGCCGGCGACCAGTCTCGACCACCTCAAGCCGTTCAACCTGAGTACTGCGCTTATGGCTGTCCATAAGGGCTGTTACGCATCAATTGGACTAATCCAACAAGACGGCCCTCGCCGGAGGGAGACTTAAATTGCACCATCATTAACTTTTAATCGCACGGCGGAACCCTGCCCTTTAACGCGTCACACAACACGAACTCCCCTCTTGGATGGGCGGACACGAGATTGAGCCGTATGAGCAAAACACACAGCAGTCGCCTGCCTTTGGCTTCAAGCGCACTCCGCACCCTTTGCAGTCATAGAAGAATTGACATGCATCGGTCGGCATCGTCTCCAACGAATGATGACTGCACTGCGGACAAGTAACGGTCGATTGAAGTTGCGTCATGCGCGAACACTCGAATACGGAAATCGACTTGCTTCAACGTGCGTGAGTCTTACTGCATCATTTTCGCAGGATAACCGGCATTGGTGGTCGCCGTAATAAGCGCGGGGACGTTCGTACGACTGTCTTCGAAACGCACCCTTGCAGTTGCGGCTCCTTGCGCCTCCGACATCTGGGGTCCGTACCTTGACACAGCAGCAATACACCACACATACGCCCTCACTTTGATGTTCGGACGAAGAACGCAGCCATTGAAACTTGGCGTTCTTCTCAATCTCGTATGCGGTACTGTGACCCGAACCGCCCAAGTCGTTCAGATAAAATCGGTCAGTTGCTGTCGGCTTCATGGTCCAGAGATCCACCATGTTCGAAAGCCACAACCGTCCGCTCATGGGCGTCTATTTCTTTTTCTGCGCCGCAGTCCGCGCATCCGCGATGGCTCGTTTAAAGCCGGCGGCATCCAGTACCCCCGGCACCCTGAATGTCCCGATAATGAAGGCAGGCGTACCCTGGAAGCCGAATGCCTCGGCCTGTTCATTGTTGCGAGCCAACAGCGCTTCTATCGCAGGCTTGTAGGTTTCCATGTCTCGCTTCGCGCGATCGACATCGACACCGGCCTCTCCAAGCAATTTTTGAACGACTTCTTCGTTCAGTCTCGTGCTGGCTCCGATGAGCGCTGCGTGCGCCTCATGGTACTTGTTCTGATATTTGGCCGCGAGAGCCATTTTCGCTGCATATTGCGAAGCGCCGCCAAAGATCGGCCAGTCCTTCATCACGATGCGCAGCTTGCCATCCTCTTTCGCGATCTTAAGAAGCTCGGGGGCCACCTTCTTGCAGTATGGACACTGATAATCGAAGTATTCAACGATGGTGATATCACCCTGGGGATTTCCGATCGGCGGAATGTCCGGGTCACGGAGCACGCTTTCCCTGAAAGCGTCTGCGGTCTCGCCTCGTGCTCCCGGCACGAAGTTAATAAGCGCCCCGAGAGAGAGCGTGGAAGCGACAACGACAGCAATGATCGACTTTTTCATGGGGTGACCTTCTGTGGGGGGATATTTGATACTGCTGCAGCCTCATTGAAAGCGGCCGATACAGACGAAGTTGATAGGAATTCCGAAAGAGCGATGCCGTCCGGAGCTCTGGGGCCAAAGACGATGTTGAAGGGAATGCCGAAGCGCCCGTGTTCACGCATGAACTGTGCGATTTCGGTGTCCGGCCTGGTCCAGTCGGCCCGCATCGGTACGACGTCTGAAGAAAGACGCCCCGCAACCTCCTCCCTATCGATGACAAGCGCCTTGTTGATCTTACAGGCGATGCACCAGTCCGCTGTAACATCTACGAACACCGTGCGACCCGCACCGACGAGCACCCGCAGATCGCTGCTTGAGAACGTGCGCCAGGGTATCGCGCTCCGGGGGGACGCTTGAGGTTGCGGCGCGAATACCGCAAGCACAGCGACGATGAATCCAATTGTTCCCGTGGCTGTCGCGACCATTTTCAGGGAGGCGCCCTTCAACAGGCTCAGGGCGGCCAACCCTAACGTCAATGTCGCGCCAAGAGAGATCGCAAACGTCCGGCCTGCTACCTCGCCAAGTACAAGCAAGAGCCAGCCGGCGGTCACGACTAACGCGACACCAAAGATCCGCTTGACGTATGCCAGCCAAGGCCCGGGCCGTGGGATGACGTTTGCCATTGCAGGAACGGCCACGACGAGCAGATAGGGCGACGCCATGCCGACGCCCAGAGCCGTGAAGATTGCGAATATCTCGGCGGTTCCCTGCGACAGTGCAAAACCAACGGCAGTGCCGACCAACGGCGCGGAACAGGGCGTTGCAAGCAGCGTGGCCACGAATCCGCTCAGAAAATGCGAGGTCGTCGATGAGCCACCTGCGATGCCGCTTACCCGGGTCAGGAAGCCTGAAGATACCGGGACGCTGAAAAGCCCGAACTGATCCGCCGCGAACAGGACAAGGACCACCGCCATGCCACCGAGAAACCAGGGTTGTTGAAACTGGATACCCCATCCGACACTGGCGCCGGCAGCCTTCATGCCGGCAAGCCCGCCCGCCAGCAGAAGAAAGGAAACCAGGACTCCCGCGGCCGTAGCAGCAAATCCCTTGCGAACCTGGCCACGATCGGCCGCGCTGCCGTGAATGAACGAAAGAAGCTTCAGCGAAAGCACCGGAAACACGCAGGGCATGAGGTTCAGAATGAAGCCCCCGACGAGCGCGATGCCAATGAGAGCAAGCATACCGCCAGGTACATCGGACGCCGGCTGATCCACTGGGCTCGTCGCACCAGTTCCTCCGTTTGCCTGCGGTGAGGGTGATACGGCCAAGACGGCTGCGCCGTCGGAAACGATGGTCGCCGTCACCGTACGCGTCCTGATGCTTTCGGCGGTCTCGCCAGGCAGGTTCATGGTTAGAAACGCCCGATTACCATGCTCAAAGGTCACGACAGGCTTGTCGCCGCTCAATGCCGGATCGCTCTCGATGAACGCATCGGGCGCAACAAGTGGCTTTGTCGAGGCGATCTCGATCTTTATCGATGCTGGGCCCGTCGGAGACCGCTCGACCGACAGAACGGAAAGCACATTGGACGTAGGCCGCGGTACCCGAGAACGCCACGCATCGATGGTCGTCTGGGAGAGTCCGTTTGCGCCAGGCTGTATCGTGGCGCCGAGCACGCGCTCTTCCCGCACACAGATGGTGCTGCAAGCGTAGACCGCGATCTTTAGATGAATGCGCGTCTCGATGCCTGGATCGCGGACCTTGATTTTGACGGGAAACAGGACCTCATGTGTGTACCCAACCGACTCGAACCCGAGAATCGATAGCCGGGATGGTGCAGGCCAGTTCACCTCAGCACTGACGACGTTCGACGAGCCGGACCAATCGAACTCAGTCGGAAGGCCGGCGTCCCCCGGTGATTTCCAGTAGGTTTTCCAGCCAGGACCAAGGTCTACACGTACACCGATCCAGGTGACGTCCGGTTTTCCCGCTTCCGAGCTGCCCGTCAGAAGGTCGGCTTTGATATCGGGCCTCTGAGTTGCCGCTTGGGCGAAGGGCTGGCCCTGCGCCTCGGGCATCGCTGATATCAGAGCGAGCGCCACCATCGCGCGAGATACAAAATGCATCATCTCAGCACCTCAGCTTTGGTGAGCAGATTGGCCTCGATTGACGAGGCTGCACGCGCTTCCTGTTCTGAAAGTACAACGACCTTGGACCCGACCGGCACACGATCGAAGAGATCGATCACATCCTGATTTAAGAGCCGGATGCATCCGCTCGAAACATTCTTCCCAATGCTTTCCGGCTCGTTGGTCCCGTGAATGCGAAACAGCGTGTCCTTGCCGTTCTGGAACAAGTACAACGCACGCGCGCCGAGCGGATTCTCGATCCCCGCAACCATGCCTTGACGGTACTGCCTAAGCTCGGGCTGCCGAGCGACCATGGCGGATGGCGGCGTCCACGTCGGCCACTGCGCCTTGCGGCGGATGTCCGCCGTTCCGGTCCATCCGAACCCATCACGGCCCACGCCAACTCCGTAGCGCATCGCAAAGCCGCTCTCCTGCACGAGATAGAGAAACTTGGCATAGGGATCGACGACGATGGTGCCGGGCGGATGTTGAGTCGCGTATCGGACACGTCGTTTGACGTACTTTGGGTCAATCGTTTCAGCTTTGACCGCTGGAATTTTGAAGGCGCTGTCGGTAAGTGCGGGATATTGCGGCTGCCGGGGCGGCGCATACGACGCCTCCTGGAGCGTTGCCTGATTGCAGGCGGCCAACAGGACGGTCAATCCGGCTGTGCAAAGCACGCGCAGGCACGGATGCGCCGCCGCACGAAGCGCGGCTAATGGCGATGTCATGAGAAGTCTCCGAAGGGATCTATGGACGCAATAATAGCGTCAGCGCGAAGCTGACCTTATGCGTCGATCCGTGGAGGCCGGTACTGGGGAGCGGCAAGCCACTGCACCTCGAGCCGCTTGTCAGCGTAGGGCAATATTCCGGCCTTGCCGTGACTGGGTTCCACAATTGCTGACGTATTGATCTCTAACCCAATCAGTGCACCGACACTGCACAACGTGCCGACGGCGCCCGGAACCACCCGCTTGCATGGTTTCCCGCCCTTAACCGAATGGCTTTGAGCAAAAGCCGCCTGAGCAGGTTCGGCTTTGGAAAACCCGCGCGCAAAGGACGGCTGCACGAGCGATACCAGGATCCCCAAAATGCAGAGTAGCGCGAGCAAGCCGATCGGCCGTCTCGCGGTTCCGCGCATGGAAATGAAGATAAGACCGTGCATCCGCACCTTTTCTCTCAGGCTCGTAGCGGGAGGCAAATCAACGTTACGTGACGCAACGACAATTCCATGGTTGGCAATTTCATAAGCTCTTGCTACATTAGAACAGAATAATAGACAACCAAAAAGATGAACAAATTGCCCAACGCCTCGAAAGATCTTGCCGATTTTCAAAGGAACGCCGCGGAAGTTGCGGGAATTCTGAACGCGCTGGCCAACGAGCGACGCTTGATGATCTTGTGTCAGTTGGTCGAATACGGCGAAGCTACCGTCGGATCCCTCGTCGATGCCGTGGGTATAAGCCAGTCGGCTCTCTCCCAGCATCTTTCCAAGCTGCGCGAGGAAGGCATCGTGACCTTCCGCAAGGAAAGCCAGACAGTCTGGTATCGCATTGCCGATTCGCGCATCGAGCGGCTGTTTGCAACGCTGCACGACCTTTTCTGCCGGACGCGTAAGGCTGGCGTCAAATCCCGGCGGGTGCGTCATGCCTAACTTCACCCCGGTCTCCACCCTTATCGGTAGCCTCCCGACAGGAGCATCTGAAGCCTTGCTCCTGCTGCTCAACAGGAGAATTCCGGCACTGCAAAAAGGCCATGAGTGCGAACAAGTCGGCTTGAAACGAAGTGCTGACGGCCGCGTTGTGTCGGACCAGTTTTATGCAGAACATGCGATCGATTGCCGGCGCATATCAGCGTCCGCATTAATGAGCAGATCCAGCGGGATATCGCAGTTCGGGTGCGCCACTACGCGCACCATTTGGACGAAACCCCGGAAGGGCTCCACGCGCCGGCGCGCGAGTGGGATATTGAACGCGCCGGTTCTGGCATTCGTCGGCGTCACGCTCGCGAGCAGAGATCGACGCTGGCTCGCCCTTCCGGCGCTGGTAACGAGCTTTCTTTTTCAGCGCGCAATTCACGGATGGTGCCCACCGGTTCCGATCCTTCGCCGCCTCGGCTTTCGAACGTCCTATGAGATTGAGCAAGAGAGACAGGCCCTCAAGGCCTTACGCGGGGATTTCGGGAATGTCGCCACTTCAGCGGATAGAGCTGCTGAGGCCCTACGCGCCACGATCAGGCCGCGTGAGTAACTACATCTAAATAGCGCAAGGAGAGGCGGCGCGGTGCTGCGGCACTTTAGCGGCAAACCCGATTTCGGGCGGGCCGGCGACCGAAGGTCAGCATGGTTTCGTGGCTCGATGGCTTCGACGGAATTGCCAACTCTATTTCAGGTAAGTGTGAACGACTTCGATGAGTTCGTCCGCCGCATCCGCGTTTAGCGCGCCCGGATTTTTCTGCGGATCGACCAGGTGAGTCCGGATGTGGTCCTCGACCACCTCCGCCATTAAGCCGGCGACAGAACCGCGTACGCCCGCGATCATATGCATGATGCGCTCGCACTCGGCCTCCTCTCCCAGCGCACGCTCGATCGCCTCGACTTGACCTTTAATCCGGCGGACGCGGGCAAGCAGCTTTTTCTTTTCCCTCACTGTATGGCTCATTGCGACAATATAGCCTACCCCCCTATTCTACGCAATTCCCCTTGCCCTATCCCCCCTGGGGGGATACATGCTTCCCATGCCCAATGATCATGTTCACGTAACTCATCCTGCAATCCTCAAGCGTCTGAAGCGCGCCGAAGGTCACCTTCACAAGGTGATCGAGATGTTCTCGGACGGCCGCCCCTGTCTCGACCTCGCGCAGCAGCTTCATGCCGTCGAGAAGGCCATCAGCGAGGCGAAGAAGACGCTGATCCACGATCACGTCGATCATTGCCTGGACACCGCCGCCAACGGTGGGAAGGCAAAATCGACTGAAAGCGTGCTCGCCGAGTTCAAGGCGATCTCGCGATACCTGTGACGGCGCCGCAGCCGTTTCCGCACTAGAAACCGTCAGTATCCACATGGCCATCCGACCGATTACCGTCGTCGCAGCGTTTGCCCTCGGTGCCGCACTCGCGTTCGGCATACCGACGTTGCAGCGCGTAGCCGGTCTCGGGGCCCCGGCGGCCGTCGCGCAGCGGGAAACCAAGCCCGCCGGCTTCCCGAACAAGTCGATTGTCGTGGCGATGGACGACGAGCGCATTAAGCTTGCAGAGATCGAGGAGCGCAGCGTCGGGCCCGCCACGATCGCCAGGCGCCTCGCCGTGCCAGGTACCGTCGTGCCCGATGCCGGCCGGGTGGCCCATGTGGCAGTCAAATTGTCGGGCACGGTCGCCGAACTGCGCAAGAATATCGGCGATGACGTGACCAAGGACGATGTTCTGGCCGTCCTCGAGAGCCGCGAGGTCGCCGACGCGAAGAGCGAGTATCTTGCGGCCCGCCTCTCGAACGACCTGCAGCAGGATCTGACGGCCCGCGACAAATCCCTTTGGGAGGGACGCGCCGTTCCGGAGCAGCAATACATCCGCTCGCGCAATGCGGCGGCGCAGGCCTCGATGCGCCTCAATATTGCGCGCCAGAAGTTGCTGGCCCTGGGCGTGCGAACGGATGAAATCGAAGCACTTCCGCAAGCCCCCGACGCCCTGCTGCGCAGCCAGAACGTGCGTGCCCCCATCTCGGGACGAATTGCTGAACGCAGGGTCGAACTTGGCACGGCCGTCGGTCGCGACAATCTCGAAACCGAACTCTTCGTCATCGTCGACCTCGGCCGCGTCTGGATCGATCTATCCGTCTCCTCGGCCGATCTGCCCGCGGTCAAGGAGGGACAAGCGGTCAACGTCGCGACGCGCAGACAACCGGAGGCAGGCACCGCGAAGATCGTCTTCGTGAGCCCGCTGCTCGACAAGGATACCCGTACCGCGCGCGTCGTCGCAGCCATCGATAACGCCGACGGGCGCTGGAGACCAGGGTCGTTCGTCACGGCCGCTATCGCCATCGAGGAACACACCGCTCCCGTGGTCGCGCCGTTCGGCGCCGTCCAGAGCGTCGGAGGCCGCAAGGCCGTCTTCGTCCGCACCAAGGACGGTTTTGAAAAGCGCGACGTCGTCTTGGGCCAGCGCGACGGCCAGTCCGTCGAGATCGTGTCGGGCCTTTCGGCCGGCGAGACCATCGCGGTGTCGAACACGTTCTCGCTTAAGGCGGAACTTTCGAAGCCCGGCGAAGAGGACTGAGCGGTGATCGAGTGGATCGTCGATTTTTCGGTGAAGCGCAGGCGGCTGGTCCTGCTCGTCACGCTCGTCGCCGCCGCGTCCGGTCTCTGGTCGCTGACCAAGCTGCCGATCGACGCCGTTCCGGACGTGACCAACGTCCAGGTGCAGGTCAACGCAGTCGCGCCATCGCTTACGCCGGTCGAGATCGAAAAGCAGGTCACCGTCGCGCTGGAGACCGCGCTTGCGGGAATACCGGGACTGGAGTCAACGCGGTCGTTCTCCAGGAACGGTTTTGCGCAGATCACGGCGGTGTTCGCCGACCGCACCAACATCTACTTCGCCCGGCAATTGGTGTCGGAGCGGATCAACGACGCCAAGCCCAGCCTTCCGCCGGGTGTCGACGTCAGGATGGGGCCGGTTTCCACGGGGCTCGGTGAGATCTACTGGTGGGCCGTCGAATACGAAAAGCCCGGCACGACCGCCCCCGTCCGCGACGGCCGGCCGGGATGGCAGACCGACGGAAGCTATCTGACGCCCGAAGGCGAGCGTCTGGCCGACGAGTTCCAGCGCACCGTTTACTTACGCACGGTGCAGGACTGGGTGATACGTCCGCAGATGAAGTCGGTGCCGGGCGTCGCCGGCGCCGATGCCATCGGTGGCTTCGTCAAGCAGTTCCAGGTCCAGCCGGATCCGGCGAAGCTGGTGGGTTACGGCTTGACGTTCGACCAGGTGATCGCGGCCATCGAAGCCAACAACGTCAGCCGGGGGGCGAACTACATCGAGCAGAACGGCGAAGGCTATGTCGTGCGCGCCGCCGGGCGCGTCGAGAACATGGACGACATCGCCAACATCGTCGTCACGACCCGCGGCGGCATCCCCGTGCGGGTGCGGGACGTCGCCGACGTCGCGATCGGGCGCGAACTGCGGACTGGCAGCGCCAGCGTCGATGGGCGTGAGGTCGTGCTGGGAACAGCGCTGATGCTGATCGGCGGCAACAGCCGGACGGTAGCCGCGGCCGCCGACGTCCGGATCAAGGAGGTCAGCCGTACCCTGCCGCCGGGCATCTATGCGCATACCGTCTTGAACCGGACGCAACTGGTCGACGCGACGATCCATACGGTGGCGAGCAATCTGGCCGAAGGCGCGCTCCTCGTCATAGCCGTCCTCTTTCTGCTGCTGGGCAACATGCGCGCGGCCCTCATCACCGCCTGCGTGATCCCCGTGACGATGCTGGTCACCGCCACCGGTATGCTGCAGGGGCGAATCAGCGCCAACCTCATGAGCCTGGGCGCGCTGGACTTCGGCCTGATCGTCGACGGCGCCGTCATCATTGCCGAGAACAGCCTGCGCCATCTCGCCGAACGGCAGCGCGAACTGGGCCGACCCCTGTCGCTCGAAGAGCGGCTATCCACCGTGACGGCTTCGACGTCGGAGATGATCCGTCCGACGGTGTACGGCCAGATCATCATCATCCTGGTGTACGTTCCCCTGCTCGCCTTCACGGGTGTCGAAGGCAAGACGTTCGAGCCGATGGCGCTGACGGTGATGATTGCGCTCGCGACCGCGTTCGTCGTCTCGCTCACCTTCGTGCCGGCCGCCATCGCGGTCGCGGTTTCGAAGCCCGTACGCGAGGACGAGAACTATTTCGTCCGCCGGCTGAAGTCCGGATACGCGCCATTGCTGAGCCGGACGATCGCAAGGCCGCTGCCGGTAATGGCCATCGCGGTGCTGTTGTTCGTCGGCGCCGTTCTTCTGTTCGGCCGGCTCGGGCAGGAGTTCACGCCGACGCTCGACGAGAAGAACATTGTCATGGAGGTGAAGCGGGTGCCGAGCACGGCGCTCGCGCAGTCGCAGCGGATGCAGCTTCTGATCGAACGCCAGATCAGCAAGTTTCCCGAAGTCGCCTTCGTCTTCTCCCGGACCGGAACGCCGGATCTAGCCGCCGATCCGATGCCTCCGAGCTCGTCCGACACCTACATCATCGTCAGGCCGCAGAACGAGTGGCCGGATCCCGGCATCACGAAGGACGACCTGATCAAGCGCATCGAGGCCGAAGCCACCAAGCTTCCGGGCAACAAGGTCGGCTTCTCGCAGCCGATCGAGATGCGGTTCAACGAACTGATCGCGGGCGTACGCGAAGACCTTGCGGTGAAGGTCTTTGGAGACGACTTTGCGGAGATGCAGCGCACGGCAGCCCGGATCGCGGATGTGCTGCGCAAGGTTGACGGCGCCGAGAGCGTCAAGGTAGAGGAGACGGCGGGCCTTCCCTTCCTTGAGATCAAGATAGACAAATCCGAGTTAGCCCGGCGCGGTCTCAGCCTCGCGTCGGTGCAGGACCTGATCGAGACAGCCGTGGGCGGCCGCCCCGCGGGGCTCGTCTTCGAGGGCGACCGCCGATTCCAGATCGTCGTGCGCCTCAACGATGCGCTGCGCAACGACATCTCGGCGCTCGAGGATCTTCCAGTACCGCTTCCGAACGCCAATCCGAACGTTCCTTCGTCCTCCGTCCCGCTGCGGACGGTGGCGACGTTCGAGCAGACCGAGGGCGCCAACCAGATCAGTCGCGAAAACGGCAAGCGGCGTGTCGTCGCGACGGCCGAAGTCCGCGGACGCGACATCGGCTCCCTGGTCGCGGAGGCGCAGGCCAAGGTCGACGATCAGGTAAAGCTCCCGCCGGGGAGTTTCCTGACCTGGGGCGGACAGTTCGAGAACTTCTCCGTCGCGCGTCAGCGTCTGATGATCGTCGTGCCGGGCTGTTTTCTGCTGATACATCTTCTCCTGTTCGGCGCGTTGGGGTCGCCGCGTGACGCGCTCATCGTCTTCAGCGCCGTGCCTTTGGCGCTGACCGGCGGCATCGCCGCACTCTGGCTTCGCGGTATGCCGTTCTCGATTTCGGCGGCCGTCGGCTTCATCGCCCTGTCGGGTGTCGCCGTCCTGAACGGCCTGGTGATGCTCACCCAGATCCGGAAACTAATTCTCGAAGGTGTCGACACGAACCTGGCCATCAGCCAAGGCGCCCTCACCCGCTTTCGTCCGGTTATCATGACCGCACTGGTCGCTTCGCTGGGTTTCGTGCCCATGGCCATCGCGACGGGTACGGGAGCCGAAGTGCAGAAGCCGTTGGCGACCGTCGTCATCGGCGGGCTGTTGAGCGCGACACTGCTGACGCTGCTGGTCCTGCCCGCACTCTACTCCTACTTCGCAACCGCCCAGACACAGAAGAAACCCGACAGTGCATTCATCCCGAGCCGCGCGGCCGAATAGAAACCGAGGGTACGACATGTTAAAGCAAATCCAGGACTGGTTCGGTATGTCGTCCCAAGGGCAATCGCTGGGGCTCGGTCACGGGCCTGACGACGGCAAGGGTCATGGCCACACGCACGGGTCGATAGATCCCACCATCGCGACGACGACACGCGGCATCTGGGCGATCAAGTGGTCGTTCATCGTGCTGGCGGTCACCTCCGCCTTGCAGCTTGTGGTCGTGGTGATCTCGGGCAGCGTCGCGCTCCTCGCCGATACCATCCACAACGTCGGGGATGCCGTTACCGCGATCCCTCTCTGGATCGCGTTCGTGCTGGCGCGCCGCAAGCCGAGCAAAACCTTCACGTATGGTCTCGGACGCGCCGAAGATCTGGCCGGGGTGGCCATTGTGGCTATCATCCTGTTCAGCGCCGTGTTCGCAGGCTACGAAGCCGTGTACCGCCTGATCCACCCGCAAAGCATCGATTTCATTCCCTGGGTGGTGGCCGCCGGCATCATCGGATTTCTCGGGAATGAAGCCGTGGCGGTCTTCCGGATCCGGGTCGGGCGCGAGATCAACAGCGCGGCCCTTATCGCCGATGGTTATCACGCGCGCACCGACGGCTTCACCAGTCTGGCGGTGGTGTTCGGTGCGATCGGCGTGTGGCTGGGATTTCCGCTCGCGGATCCGATCGTCGGACTTCTGATCACCATCGCCATCTTCGGCATTGTATGGCAATCGTCCAAGGCGGTGTTCGTCCGGATGCTCGATGGAGTCGATCCCGCGGTCACCGACGAGATAAGGTACGCTGCTGGGCACATCAAAGGCGTGCAACAAGTTCTCGAAGTCAAGGCGCGTTGGCTGGGACATCGCTTGCTCGCCGACGTCGGCGTGCGCGTGCCCGGCAACATGCCCATGGCCGACGCAGACCGTTTGGCGGAAAGCCTTCGGCATGAGATGCTTGAGCATATACCCGCCCTGTCCATTGCGAACGTTCGAGTATCATCGAAAGCCGAAGAGGCCCTACCGGGAGGAAGGCATCGAACCCTCTGTGACTCAGCTTCTGATTTCGGATCCAACAAAATGCATGAATAGCTCTCGGCCATTCGCTCCGAAAAGGACAACATCGTACTTCTGTGGCTCGCCACCCTCCATTCCCGGAGATCCCGCGGGCATACCCGGAACCGACAATCCAATAGCAACCGGATTTTCTTCCAACAATTTCCGCACGGCAGACGCGTGCACGTGGCCCTCGATGACGTACCCAGCAACTTCAGCCGTATGACAGGCGGCAAGGTCCGCCGGTACTCCAAGCCGCTTTCGTATAGCTCCAAGGTCAGCGGTCTCCTCGATCCTGACTGCAAATCCGGCGGCTCGAAGATGTTGCACCCAACCCTCGCAACACCCACAACTCGGATCTTTGTGAACAAGAATGCTTGGACTTTGCGCGAAGGCTGAAGACGGCGACAAAATCGTTACCCCAGCTAAGAATTGAATTGCACTTCGCCGGGTTAGACCGACTCGGTCATCGTTCGATCGATCATTCATGGTTCTGATCTCCAACGTCCTTTTGTGTAAGTCTAATCCAAACTTCTACGGCATCGAACGCATGTCTGTGTGAAGATGGTAACAGTTCTTCGCATCTGTGACACTACCCGCTGATTGAAATTGGTATCGCCTAGATCCCCGAGGTGCTGAGCAAATGAACGTAGCCGTGCGTATCAAACCGACCAATCCATTGGGGTTACTTCGACAAACCGATTGAACTATCGTCCTTGCATTCGCAACATCACGCCGACTCCATCCATGATCGATCACCCATCATTCCCGATTTCATTCCTTAATGCGGATGAAGGACTCTTGGGCTAGCGGCTTCGACCCTGGGCGAGCCGTGGCCATGCTTGTGACCGTCGCCCTTGTCCATGGACATCATCTCTTCGTCCGGGGCGCTTTCGCCACGATCTCCTGTATTGCTGTGCCGACATGGCGGGCAGCTTTCCACGAGCGCGACTATGCTCCAGAGCGTTCCGTCATCATGTCCGAGGCCCCATGCAGGCATACCGCTCATCTTCAAGCCATGTTTGTAACTTAAACGCCCGTTCGCGGATCGAATGCGCGCTCGGAGAGATTGGGCGGCTTGGGGTAAAGGCTGGGTCGGACCTCCGAAACCGTCTTTCCCGGTGCGATGTGGCAATTCGCGCACAAGGCGGCGTACTGCCCCGCGCCTTTCAGAGCAAGTTGGTCAGGCGACTGAAAGTCCACTTGCTCGAACTTCGATGGCGCGGTCGCGGACGATCTCGATGACCTTCCGGGTCATCTCCCAGAGGGGTGCATCCGCACCGACGTTATGACGCCGAGGAAGATAAAGAGAGCGAGACCGCCGAGGACGCCAGCCATGGTCGCGGTGATCGCAAACGCAAAACGTTTCATCATCTGGCACTCCCCTCTTCCATGCGAAAATTACTGGCCCTCGGATCCGCAACGACAACCGCTTCGCGTCGCGCAGGCGCGTCAAGCGAACGCGACCACGTTCGGTAGAATGCAACGCTGGTCATCAACATCCAGCCACCAACACTGACCGCGATCTGCGTCACCGGATGGTTCGAATACATATCGAGAATAAAGTGCCCGACGAACGCTAGAAAAATGCCGACGCAGAACACTTCGAGAGACCGCTGACCGCAGATCACAAGCGGTCGCAGCAGGCGGGAATGCAGTCCAGCCCAGCTTTCGGGCACGACCCGGATCACGATGACGGCAAGGGCCAACAAATGCAGTACGCGGTAGGGAGCCAGATTCGTCTTGTCGTTGGGCGTGAAGATTTCCAGCAACCAAGCGGGCATCCAGGACGCGAGTGCATCAAAACGGCCACCCAACGTCATGACAAGAGCGAATACGACGAAGGCGATACTCGCCACGAGGACTACCGGCGAACGCGCCAACGCATATGCCCGACCGGAACCTCCCAATGCCGCCCAGGCGCCCAGCGTGAACAGCAGTTGCCAGGCGAACGGGTTGAAATACCAGCCGCCGGACGGATGCGCGGGAAAATTCCAGCCGAAATGACGCGCGAGAAAGTAGACGGTGATCGACGCGGCCAGCGCCGTATCCGGGAATCGCATCATCAACATCAGCAGCGGTGCAAATCCCGCCATCAACACGATGTACAGGGGAAGGACGTCCAGATTCAGAGGCTTGAACTTCAACAGCAACCCCTGGGTAAGCGTAGCGACCGGCTGTTCGATCAGCCCGGCGACGTTGAATTCATCCAGCAGATGGGAGTGACCGAGCTGCGCGACGTAACCAATGGCCGCCGCATAGGCAACGAACAGAAGTACGTGCGCCACATAAAGCTGCCAAACGCGGCGCATCAGCAGGGCCGTTCCCGCGATAAACCCCTGTACCGCCATCCTCCTCGCGTAGACGAAGGCGGCCGTAAATCCGGAAATGAAGACAAAAATGTCGGCCGCGTCGCTGAAGCCGTAGTTCCTCGTCGTTAGCCATGCGACGCCATTGTTCGGAATGTGATCGACAAAGATTGCCCAGTTCACGAGGCCGCGAAACAGGTCGAGGCGGAGATCCCGCTCCTTCGACAACCGTAATGCGTCGCCGGCCATCAGTTGAAGGCCCCTCTCTGACGGACGGTGGCGTCGCCTACGAAATCGGTCATCTCGCCTGCCTGGCCGGAAGATCGGGCGCTCCGGATCGCGGCGGATTGCGCGAAAGATCGCCGATCAGCTGCTCCATCTCGGCGATCTCCCTGACCTGCGCCTCGATAATGCTGTCGGCAAGCTTCCGGACGCGGGGATCCCGGATGTGCGCGCGTTCGCTGGTCATGATCGCGATCGAATGATGCGGTATCATCGCCTTCATGTAGGAAACGTCGTCGACGGTCTGCTGGCCGCGAACGAGCCACAAGGCCACACCGAAGATCAGGATGCTGCCGCCAATGATCGCAACATTCGCCTGTCTATTCGGATACATCTTCATCATGAAGGCGAGCATGATTACGGCCATCACGGCCCCCATCACGAACGCCATCCACATCCGCGTCTGGCTGAACCAGACGTGGTCGAGCGCGTAGGTGTTCAAGTACATAAGGCCGAACATCACGATCGTCGATGTCGCAATCATTGCGCCGAAGCGGGTGTACGTCATGAATCACTCCTTCATTGACAGGTCGGACAGGGTAATCGATCAGCCGGACAAAGGTTTCGCCGATTGGTCCGCTTCGATATATTCTCCGGTGATACGTCGATAACGCCGTTTGGCCTTCTCTCCGGTGCCCGAATTCGAGCAAGGCGAAACGTTACTGAATGTGCGCTCATCTTGGTCGCCATCTGGTTCGGATAATTCGAACTTCCCAAAACGGGCTGCAGGTGGCGAACACGTTGTAGCCGACCCAGGTGTACCGCTTGACGCGATCCAGAACAGCCACGTCATTGAGGTGAACAAAACGCGATATCTCGGGATCGAAGATATAAACGCGCAATGGCGTGGCGCTCATCAGATACTGCGAAACGATGTGATCGCGGTCGGATCCGTGTTCTTCGCAGATAAAGATCGTATTGCCGGAAACGAGTCTGGTCCCGCCTCGCATCGCATCGACCTCGACACCCTCGACATCGAGCTTCACGACCATCGGCTGCGCAGGATCGATGAGGCCTTCACCAACGAGGCTGTCGAGCGAGACGGTCCGGACGGCGGCGTCTTCGCGGTCCGAAAGAAGAACCGTTCCCAGCGCTTCGTGCTTGTGGCCCGTGATGCGCGCATAACCCCCGGATGTCCGTCCAACGGCCGCGCTCAGACATGGAAACCGGTTTCCGTTAAGGCGGGCATTGCGTTCCAGCCTGTCGGCATTTTTCGGCGACGCTTCGATCGCCACCGCGGCCTGCGCACCGAACGGCTTGCTTGAAGCGAGAACCGACCAGTACCCGAAATTGGCACCGCAATCGACAAGCACGTACCTGACGTCGGCTATGCTCTTCAAGAACGCTTCGATTTCCTCCTCGTAGTCATAGCGGCTGTTAAGGAGCCTGCTCCAGTACCCGTCGGCAAAAGGCATCGCAAACAAGGCGTCAGGGTTCAGCCTCACGACGATATCGCGGGCTGAAACCGCGACAGAAACCGCTTCGCAGCCCAATCCATAGCCGCGATGGCCGAAAGGCCGGGTGAGCGTCGATCCTGCCTGCAACGCAAGGACGGCAATCCTGTCGATTATTCCGGCACCGGTCAGCTTTCCGCTCTCGCGATCGTATGCGAGTAGTGGCTCGGCTGAGGCCCGTTCAGTTTGGCGCATAGATGATCCCATTCGCTCCGCACGCAACCATCGCCGAGGATGAGTCCGTGCAGCGAGCTCCAACGCCGCCGCATATTCTGCGGCGGCGTCGGATTCCCGGTCCTACTTGCCCTTCTGCATCTTCGTGATGGTGATGCCGGCGTCGGCTTTCTCGGCCTCGAATTTGACCTTGTCGCCGACCTTTACCTGCTGGAGCATCGCGGGATCCTTGACGCGGAACACCATCGTCATGCCCTCGTCCATCCCGAGACTTTTGATCGGGCCATGTTTCAGCGTAATTTTTCCGGCGCTCTCGTCGATCTTCCTGACCTCGCCGCTGACCGACGAATTCTGGGCAATGCCCGGCGTACCCGTGATCGCGAGGGCGACTATCGTGGCGGCTACGAGTTTCTTCATGGCGTTTTCCTTGTTCGCGTGGTGGCGGATTCCTTGACGACGACACGTCCGGTCATGCCGTATTCCCGATGGTCGGGGATCAGGCATGCATATTCAAACGTGCCTGGCTTTGAGAATTTCCAGAGGATCTCTGCTGATTTCTTCGGCGCGAGGCGAACGCCGTTCGGGTCGTCATGCTCCATATGGGGATTCTTCTTCATGGCCTCCGCGTGCTTCAGATTGTCCTCCGTGCTGGCAAGAAGAAATTCATGATCTTCCGTGCCGACGTTGCGGACGATGAACCGTATCTGTTCGCCGCGTTTGACCTCGATGCGGAACGGACGGAATTCCATCTCGCTCATTTCGACCTCGATCGTTCGTGACGGCTTCTTCGGGTCGCCAGGTTCTCCGGCCGAGTAGGTTTCGTGACTGTGCTCCTCGTGGCTTGTCGCCGGAGCGGCTGCGGCCGACAGCGCCACGAGCGCGATGCCGATCGCCGCTATGCTCTTCATGGTTTCTCCTTATTGATTGCGATTGATTGGTTGCCGTGTTCATCGCTACATCTTCATGCCTTTCTTCATGCCTTTCATGTTCATCGGTTTGGCGTCCTTCGTCTTCGCGGGCGGCGATGCCTCGTCCTGCCGCGGCGGCTCGCCGGTCGGCGCATCTATTTCGTAGGCAACGGTACCGGCGGGATACTTGTACGGACCGGGATCGCGGTAATCATCGCGCGCCAGGCCCTCGCGTATCTTCATCACGGTGAACATGCCGCCCATCTCGATTGGACCGAACTGCCCGGTGCCGGTCATCATCGGGAGCGTGTTGTCGGGCGCGGGCATTTCCATCTCGCCCATCGCCATCCCCGTCGATCCCATCACCATGGCGTCCGGCGCGAGCTTGCCGACCGCCCTGGCGAGATCTTTTTTCGATACGCCGATCATGTTTCGCATGTTGTGGCCCATCGAATTCATGGTGTGATGCGACTTGTGGCAGTGGAACGCCCAATCGCCGGGATTGTCGGCGAGAACGTCGAAGGCCCGGGTCGCTCCGACGGGAACGTCGATCGTTGTCTCCGGCCATTGCGCGCTTTCGGGAACCCAGCCGCCGTCGGTGCAGCTGACCGCGAAGCTGTGGCCGTGCAGATGGATCGGATGGTTGGTCATCGTCAGATTGCCGATGCGCACGCGCACCTTGTCGCCGAGCCGGACCGGCAGCGGATCGATCCCGGGAAACACGCGGCTGTTCCATGTCCACATGTTGAAGTTGGTCATTTCGTTGACCTTTGGCAGGTAGGTGCCGGGGTCGATGTCATAGGTGCTCATGATGAACACGAAGTCGCGGTCGACCGGGCGAAACGCAGGGTCGCGTGGATGCACGATGAGCATGCCCATCATGCCCATGGCCATCTGCACCATCTCGTCGGAGTGCGGGTGGTACATGAAGGTGCCGCTGGTCTTGATCTCGAATTCGTAGACGAAGGTCTTGCCGACCGGAATGTGAGGCTGGTTGAGGCCGCCCACGCCGTCCATGCCGTTGGGCACGATCATGCCGTGCCAGTGTACGGTGGTATGCTCGGGGAGCTTGTTGGTGACGAAGATGCGGACCTTGTCACCCAGGACCACCTCGATGGTCGGTCCGGGCGATTGTCCGTTGTACCCCCACAGATGGGCTTTCATGCCGTCGGCGAACTCACGCACGACCGGCTCGGCGACGAGATGGAATTCCTTCCAGTCGCCATTCATTCGCCATGGCAGCGACCAGCCATTGAGCGTGACCACCGGCCGGTAATCCGGACCGGAGGTGGGATGGAGCGGCGGCTGCATCACCGCCTTTTCCATGATCGGCGCTTCCGGAATGCTGGCGGCCTGCACCCGGCCGCTGACGGCGCTTGCGCTTATCAGCGCCGCTGTGCCGATGAATCCTCTTCGCGATAGCATGCTCGCCTCCTCAGTGGCCGCCGCCACCGCCGGCCAGGGCGGTGGTGGTTTGACGGGATGGGTTCTGGGACTCTCCGGAGCCGCCGCCGTTCACGACCGTCTGCAGGTCGGACTGGGCGAACCAGAAGTCTCGCTTGGCCTGGATCGCGGCCCGCAGCGATGCGATGCGTTGCCGTGCCTCCGTCAGCAGGGCGAATACGTCGATCTGCATGCTGGAGAAGCGCAGTTGCATCTCTTCGGTGATGATCTTTCGCAGCGGCAGCACTTCCCGCTGGTACTGACGCGCGATTTCGTAGGTCGATCGGTAGACGCGATAGCCGTCCCTTGCCTCCGAGCGCACGTTGATCGCCTTTTCGGTCAGACGGTTGAACGACTCATTGTAGGTCTCTGTAGCCTGCCGGACCCGTACTTCGCCGCCGTCGAAAATCGGGATCTGGAACTGGATGTCGAAACCGCGTTCGCGGATGGGCGGCCCCGCGCCATCGCGCGTCTTCTTGTCGATCCCGGCGACGTCGAGCAGGGTCACGAACCGGCTCGCTTCCGTCAGATTGA
The DNA here is from genome assembly GCF_059419985.1 of Afipia sp. GW821-FHT04G03. Lineage (NCBI taxonomy): Bacteria > Pseudomonadati > Pseudomonadota > Alphaproteobacteria > Hyphomicrobiales > Nitrobacteraceae > Afipia > Afipia sp. GW821-FHT04G03. Next base: position 1,100,395 of record NZ_JBWKSV010000001.1, read on the forward strand.
GCGATTTAGCCAAAGCATCCAGCTCGATCCGCGCGATCTGTAGATCGATGCGGTGGCTGACCGCCTCGACCTCGATGTGCGGCAATGCCGACGGATGCCGTGGAAGCATCGGCAAGGTGTTGGGAATCCGGAAAGCCAGATCGCTTCCCCAAAGCCCCATCAGACGCGCGAGGCGCTCGCGCGAACTCGACGCTTCCTGGCGTATCGAACCAAGTTCGGCGGTGACCTCGGCATAGAAGACCTGCTCGCGCGCCTGGTCGAGCTTGTTGAGCGATCCGGTCTGACCGAGCTTCAGGGCGAGCTGGGCCGTCGCCTCAGCCGTGGATTTGGCGTCTGCCAGAAGCGCGACGAGCTCGTTGGCGGCGACGGCGCGGTAGTAGGACCGTCTCACTTCCGCGGCCAGCCGCAGCGTCTCGAGGGTGGCCCGCAACTGCGCCTGGCGGAAACGTTGACGCGCGATCTCGGATCGGAACGGCAGCGTGGCAAGCGCCAGAATATCTCCGACGACCTGGCGTTCGATCTCGACCGCTCCGTTGCCCGCAATCCTTGAAATCGAGAAGGTGGGATTGGGCGGCAGACTGTCCTGAACGAGGTCGGCCTCGGCCAAGGCCAGTTCATTGTAGGCGGCCTGAAGCCCGCGGTTGCTGAGGAGAGCCACTTGCACGGCGGTCTCGACGTTGAGCGTCCGTCGCAGCAGCCGCTTGACCGCGTCGTTCGCGACCAAGGCGTCGGCGGCGGTCCGGATCGAAATCACGTCCTTCCTGATCGTCGCGCCGGTGATGTCGGCTACGGCGGTCATGCCGCCGTCCGGAGAGAATGCCGCGCAGCCTGAAAGCAGGAGAGCGGCGGACAGCGCAAGCAGCGCCGTCCTGCCACCACCAACGGCCGACCTGTGTCGCCCCTGGATGGAGAATGTTTCTGTCATGGCGCTCTCCTAATGCCCGGACTTCGGCGACGGAGTTACGCGCCGGTTCTGTTCCTTCCAGCCGGTAGGAGCCGTGGGCCGCATCCTGATGTAGGGCGCAATGCCGGACCGGTAGCCGACGGCGGCCACACGAACGTTCGGATCCGCGGGATCGGGACCGGCCAGCGGCGCCGCCGTCTGCATGCACCCGCCCAAGGCAAATGCCGTGACGGTCATCCCTGCTATCGTTCGAAATCTATTGCCGAATAGCTTCTCGGCCACCGACTGAACGGCGGCGAGAATCGCCCCAAGCTGCGCCAACATGTTGCTTTCCTGAACTGTCGATGGACCACAGGCGTGCGAGCCCTTGAGGGACCGCGGCGCCGCGTTGTCTTGATCAGATCAGGAAATGGGGGGGCGATAGAGCCGAGGGGGAGCGTTGTCGACGACGTTGCGGTAGCGTTCGGCTTTACGAAGCGCTGGCAGACCGTAGGGCTTCATGATGTCGACGACCGTCGCCGGGAGCGCGGTGACACACATCAGCCCACAACATTGTCCGTCGGATGAATGAGGGGCTTTCTCGGGAAGGGAACTCGAACCCGATGTCTCTGACATCGAATGGTCATCGCCGGAATGACCCTGCGCCGCAGCATGATCGTGGACATGACCATCTTTATGAACGTGTTGCGGCCCGGAATGAATATGCACCGTTCCGGGAACGTGATTCGCGTCCGTCAGACACGGAGCGGGCGTGTGGAGGCCGGGCAGCGCATAGGAGATCGTCGGCGCCAGCACGCAAAGCAGATAGGCCAAGGCTATCAGCCACCCTGCCCTCAATCGCTTCGTTCTGGTCAACCGCACGAGCATGCCGCCGTCAATATCTATTCATACCGAGAGTTGCAAGCATAGCCGTGAATTCCAGACCCGCCAAGGTGGAACCTGCATCGTTTTTCATCGTGCCGCCCGGCCAATGACGGCCATCAATTCGGCGATCTTCTTCCTCTGGTCCGTTTTATCGCCGCTCGCGATGGCGTGTTCGACACAGTGGGAGACGTGGTCTCTCAACACCTCCTCCTCGACCCGCCGTAGCGCGGCTCGGACCGCCGAAATCTGCGTGACGATGTCGATGCAGTAGCGCTCCTCCTCCACCATCTTGGAGAGACCGCGCACCTGGCCTTCGATCCGGCTGAGGCGTTTTTGACAGGATGTCTTGATGTCTTTTCGCATGAGTTCTATATACCCCTACACGGTATGGGTTGCAAGTAGGTATGGAGCACGAAATGGCCAACGATCAGAAGACGATGTCCTCCGGAGGATGCGGATGTTCGTCCAAGGCCGCCGCCGGGTCTGAGACGCCGGCTAAGAAGAGCGGGTGCTGCGGCGGCGCCGGCGATCACGACGCTCATCATCAACACGCTGCGGCTGGAGCTGCTGTTGTCGACCCAGTCTGCGGCATGACCGTCGATCCCGAGACCAGCAAGCATAGCTTCGACTTCAAAGGTGCCACCTACCATTTCTGCTCAGCCGGCTGCCGGACCAAGTTCGCCGCCGCTCCGGATCAATACCTCGAGAACGCGAACGCCGCACCGCAGCACGCCGACGTCCCAGAGGGCACCGTCTACACCTGCCCCATGCATCCACAGATCCGCCAAATCGGCCCCGGAAGCTGCCCGATCTGCGGGATGGCGCTAGAACCGGACCTGGTCAGCCTGGACGACCCACCCAACCCCGAACTGGCCGACATGACCCGCCGCTTCTGGATGGGGCTCGCGCTGGCTCTGCCGGTCGTTGTCCTGGAGATGGGCGGCCATCTGGTCGGCAGCCACGGCTGGATCGATCAGAACCTCTCGAACTGGATCCAACTGGCTTTCGCCGCGCCGGTCGTGCTCTGGGCCGGATGGCCGTTCTTCGTGCGAGGCTGGCAGTCGCTGGTCACCCGCAATCTGAACATGTTCACCCTCATTGCGATGGGCGTCGGCGTCGCCTTCGCCTACAGCGTCGTCGCGACGGTAGCGCCGGGCATTTTCCCGCCCGCATTCCGGAGCCACGACGGCGCCGTGGCGGTCTACTTCGAGGCCGCGGCGGTCATTACCGTCCTGGTCCTGCTCGGTCAGGTCCTGGAGCTTCGGGCCCGTGAGGCCACCTCCGGAGCGATCAAGGCCCTGCTCGATCTGGCGCCCAAGACCGCGCGCGTCGTCGACGAGAATGGCGCGGACCATGAGGTTCCGCTCGACAGCCTGAGCGTGGGCGACAAGCTGCGGGTCCGGCCGGGCGAGAAGGTGCCGGTGGACGGCGTCATCATCGAAGGACGCTCGTCCCTCGACGAATCGCTGGTGACCGGAGAGTCCATGCCGGTCACCAAGGAGGCCGGTGCCAAGGTGATTGCTGGCACGCTCAATCAGTCGGGTGGCTTCGTGATGCGGGCCGAGAAGGTCGGCCGTGACACCCTGCTTTCCCAGATCGTACAGATGGTGGCGCAGGCACAGCGGTCCCGTGCTCCCATCCAGCGCCTCGCCGACCAGGTGGCCGGTTGGTTCGTGCCCACGGTGATCGTCGTCGCCCTCCTCGCGTTCGGTGCTTGGGCGCTGTTCGGTCCGGAGCCGCGGCTCGCGTTCGGCCTGGTTGCGGCCGTCAGCGTCCTGATCATCGCCTGCCCGTGCGCCCTCGGACTCGCGACACCGATGTCGATCATGGTCGGCGTCGGACGCGGTGCTCAGGCCGGCGTCCTGATCAAGAATGCCGAAGCTCTCGAACGCATGGAAAAGGTCGACACGCTGGTCGTCGACAAGACGGGAACGCTGACCGAAGGCAAGCCGAAGGTGGTCTCAATCGTACCCGCAGAGGGATTCGACGAAGCTGAAATTCTGAAGCTTGCAGCGAGTGTCGAACGGTCCAGCGAACACCCGCTCGCCGATGCGATCGTCCGGGCGGCGAAAGAACGGAATTTGGCGCTGGCCGATGTCGCGGATTTCGATTCTCCGACCGGCAAGGGGGTCACGGGTAAGGTCGACGGCAAATCGGTACTGCTCGGCAACGCCAATTATCTCAAATCCGCGAGCATCGAAACACATCCGTTGGAAACGCAGGCGGAAAAGCTGCGAGGCGACGGCGCGACGGTTATCAACGTCGCGGTCGATGGTAAACTTGCCGGCATTCTAGCCATCGCCGACCCGGTCAAGGCCTCGACGCCGGAAGCATTGAAAGCGCTGGCGGCCGAAGGCATCAGGGTCATCATGCTGACCGGCGACAACCGAACGACGGCGAACGCGGTCGCGAAGCGACTTGGCATTTCCGAAGTCGAGGCCGAGGTGCTGCCGGATCAGAAGAGCGCCGTCGTCAGTAAGCTGCAGAAGCAGGGTCGTGTCGTCGCCATGGCGGGAGACGGCGTCAACGACGCGCCCGCCCTCGCAGCGGCCGATGTCGGAATCGCCATGGGAACGGGAACGGACGTGGCGATGGAAAGTGCAGGCGTGACGCTGCTGAAAGGCGATCTTGGCGGCATCGTCCGCGCCCGTCGTCTCTCTCAGGCGACGATGCGCAACATCCGACAAAACCTCTTCTTTGCGTTCATCTACAACGCGGCCGGAATTCCGATAGCCGCCGGCATACTTTATCCGACGTTCGGATTGTTGCTGTCCCCTGTGATTGCCGCCGCCGCAATGGCGCTGTCGTCCGTGAGCGTCGTCGGCAACGCACTGCGGCTTCGGGCGGTGAACATCTAGCCTCGCAGGAACAGCGTCCGCATGGGGCCTACCATCTATTCGTCGTCGGACCGGATGCAAAGCGCAGGTCCGTGCTCATGACCGTGGAAGCATGCGCTGCATTATCCGGTCGCGGAAGACAAAAGCATGAATGAAGGCTGCGGTAACGTGGACGCCGATGGCGATGAGCAGTCCCAATCCGGCTGCATGATGCCAGCCGCCGACCATGCGACCGGCGGCCGATTCGGGAGCGGCCAGCATCGGCAGCGGCACTCCGAATAAGGGCGACACCTGCCAGCCCCGGAACGACGCAAAGAACCAGCCGCTCATGGCGGTTGCAAAGACCAATCCATAGAGAAGCCAATGAACGCTCTCCGACGTGAGGCGCTGCCAACGAGGCAGCGTATCCGCAGGCGCGACAGGGTGGAAGAGCCGCCAGGCAAAGCGCAAGATGATCAGCATCAGGATGATAAGCCCTATGGAGATATGCAATGTCATCGCGCTCCCGGGAGGCGCGCCCGATTGAATGTCGGGCATCAGCCAGCCAATAGCGAACTGTACTGCGAGCAGCACCACGATCAGCCAATGAAATACCTTGGCGGTGTTTCCGTAGGCGGGTTGTTTTGTCATGGGAACACGATTCTCGGTGCAGAAGGAATTGGATCGCGGTCAGTCTGCTTTCTTTTCGGCCTTCTCCGCGGCCTCGACGATATCGCCGTCGGTGAACAGAATGCCCTTGAGGATCTCCCGCCACTCCTTCTTGCGCCGAAGCAAGAATTCCAGATCCATGCCGAAGTGCTTGAACTCTTCTTTCTGCGCATTTTCCATGATCGCGCGGGCTTCCTTGTCCTTCTCAAGCGATATGCGCTGCTCATACCAGCCGATCGCCTCGGCTTCCTCGACGAGTCCGGTGATCATCCGCGCAAACGTGCGCGTCTCCGAGGAGAGTTCTGCAGCAGGTTCATGATACTGTTCAGTCGCCATTTTTGTTCCTATGTCTGGTTTGAAGGTGAATGTTGGTCTTTTGCGTTGCCCGTTTCCGACGGCTCAACCGGTTAGGCCCGATGTCGTCCTGCCCGCTGAGGCAACAACGCAATGCATCCGACGATGAATACCGCGAGCACGGCTGACGCCGCATACCGACTCAATGCCATCCCGCCGTTGGAGAGCGGCTTGTCCAGGAAATCGCCGACCGTTGCACCGAGAGGGCGCGTGAGGATGAAGGCGGCCCAAAACAGGAGCGTGCGCGACATGTTCGTCCAAAAGTAAGCCGCGGCGACGATCGCCAGCGCGGCTCCGAACACGACGGCGCCGCCGCTGTAGCCGAGTCCTGTGGAGTCCGCCATCCAGTCGCCGAGAGCGGTTCCGAGGGTTTGGGAGAACATGATGGTCGCCCAATAAAACACTTCTGCTTTGGGCGTGGTGACGCTTTCGACCGATACGGTCCCCATCGAGCGGTACCAAACTGCAAGCGACAGCAGCAAGAGAGCGAGGAGGATCGAGCTGCCACCGAGATATCCGATGCCAAGGGACCGGTCCACGAAGTCGGCAAGCGTCGTTCCCGCCGTCGTCGTCGCCACGATGACCGTCCAGTAGAGAAAAGGATGGAATTTCTTGGCGCATATCTGCGCCGCAACGGCGGCGACGAAGAGGGCCGCGAAGATCGCCGTGCCGACCAGATAACCCAGATTCATCGACATCGTCACCGCGTCGCCACCGGTTTCTCCGAGCGTCGTCGCGGCGATCTTTATGATCCAGAACCCGAGCGTCACTGCGGGCACCTTGCTCAGGCTTTCGCCAAGTTGGTCTTTCATGAGAGGTTACTTTCGATTGAGGCGCGTTTGTTCTTGGCGGAGCCTTCGGCCTATGACCTGCCGGCAAGGCGGTCCATCGTGGCGACGACTTCGTCGACCGCGGACTTGCAGGCAGCGAGATCCGGCGAAGCGGCCCGCACAGGGGTGAGCGCGCGGTCGATGGCCTTGTCGAGGGTGTGCCAGTCCGCAGCCGCCCGCGGCTTCAATCCGGCTTCCGCCTCGTCCCAGGACGTTTCGAGATCCTTCAGGCGCGCCTTCGCCCCGGCCAGGTCGCCCTTGTCCAACAGCGCCTTGCTGTCGGCGACGAGGTTTCGAAAGGAAGCAAGATCTCCCAATTTGGACGCGGCCTGTGCCTGCGTAATGCCGGCGACGACAAAAGATACCGACAGAATTGCGCCTGACAGCGGACCCGCGCCAAGCAGCGCCGACAGGACGATCCGATGAAGGGTATTTTGGGCAGACATGTTCGATATCCATTTTTCAATAGGTTTGTGTCGGGTGGCTCACGCCCGTTCGTCTGCGGCGGCCTGGCAGTCGTGCAGGGTGATGAACGCGACAAGCGCAACAATGATGGTGAGGAAGCCGAGGCTGGTGTAGACCGAACCGAAACCGAGCCCGCCATATTCACGCGATTGCGAAAGCAGGTCGCCGAGCGATGCTCCGAGAGGCCGGGTCAGGATGTAGCCGAGCCAGAAGCACAGCACCGCGTTCGCGCCGAGATAGTACGCCGTGGTGACGACCGCGATCATCGCGCCGAAGATCACGACGCCGAGATTGAAGCCCAGCCCGACGGCCTCCGTTGCAAGGTCCCCCGCCGCGGTGCCCAGGGCGAAGGTGAAAAGGATGGCGGTCCAATAGAACAGTTCGCGCCGCCCGGTGACGATCGTGTGTATCGAAAGCGTGCGTTCCGCGGCATACCAGGCCGCGAACGTCGCGGCCAAGGCCGCGGCAAAAATCGGCGTGCTGACGTAAAGGCTCACACCCATGCCGTCGGTGAGCGCGTCGGTGATCTGGGTCCCGACGACGCTGACGAGCACGACGGACAGCCAGTAGATCCAGGGGACGTAGCGCGACATCCGCATCTGAATCGTCAGCGTCGCGAGCAAGAGCGTCAGCGTGATGGCATCCGTTACCGCGGTGCCGAGCCCGGCATGCACGGCCAGGTAGTCCGCCCCAGTCTCGCCCACCGTCGTGGACATGATCTTGATCGCCCAGAAGGCGAGCGTCACTTGCGGAACCTTATTGAGAGTTCCAGCGGCGAGGTTCTTGGCGAAATCCATGTCTTTTCCCTTCGCAGGGCCGTCGGTCTTCGTGCGCCCTCCCTCATCGTTAGAGTTGCCGACTTAGCGACGACTTAGAAAGTCCGCCGCGGGGCCGCCCCCGTGCCGCCGCCAGGCTGAATCGGCTAAGCTGCCGCTAAGTGGCCTGAGCCAGACGTGACGAGGGGCATTTCTGGAGAAGACACATGAACAAGCTGAAAACGATCGTTTGCGCCGTCGCTGTGATGACATCGGCGGTGGCTCTCGCGGACAATGCCAAAACGACGTCCAACGATGCGGGTCCCATTGCGCAAGCCAAGATATCGATGGGAGCCGCCGTCGCTGCCGCCGAAAAACACACCAACGGCAAGGCGGTTCGCGCCGAATACGAAAAGGGCAAGGACGGCCGGTGGGCCTACGACGTCGAGGTCGCCAGCGGCAGCGACGTGTTTGACGTCAAGGTCGATCCGGACGCCGGCACGGTCATCGCGTCGACCAAGGATGCGGCGGATGCCGATGACGAGGGTGACAAGGCCGATTGATCGCCGGTACGCTGTAACCGAGGCCGGCGGCGGCATCCGCCGCCGGCCTCCACGGGAACCGAACATGCGCATTCTTCTGATCGAGGACGACCGGATGATCGGAGCGGCCGTGACTCAGGCGCTCAAGGATGCCTCATACGCGGTCGACTGGGTAACGGACGGGGAAACCGCTATCGAGGCAGCCCGCGCCGAGGCCTACGACCTCGCCTTGTTGGACTTGGGCCTCCCTCCTCCGGACGGGACCGAGGTGCTGAGGCAGTTCCGCAAGACGGGACGTCAGTTGCCTGTGATCATTGTGACGGCGCGCGACGCCATCGACGACCGGATCCATGGACTCGACCTCGGGGCGGACGACTACATCGTCAAGCCGTTCGAGATCCGTGAACTTCTCGCGCGCATGCGCGCGATCCTGCGGCGGCAGGGAAGCGGCAGTTCTGCCGTCCTGAGCAACGGCGCAATCAGCCTGGATCCGGCGACCCACGAAGTGGCCCACGCCGGCGAGACGTCGCGTTTGACCGCACGCGAATTCGCGCTTCTTCAGGCCCTTCTGCTGCGTCCCGGCACCATCCTGTCGCGCGTCGACCTCGAACGGCATATCTACGGCTGGAACGAGGAGGTTGAGAGCAATGCCGTCGAATTCCTGATCCACGCGATACGCAAGAAGCTCGGCGCTGCGGCGATACGCAACGTAAGGGGCGTCGGATGGATGGTGGACCGCCCATGTTGATTTCCTCGCTGCGTGGTCGTCTCTTTGTGGGGCTTACAGTCTTCATCGTCGGGACAGGGCTCGCGGCGGGTTACCTGGCCTTCAGATGGGCATTCGAGGAGGCGATCGAGCTGCAAGATGCCATTCTGCTGCAGGTCGGGTCGCTGGCCGCAAAAAACCGCCTGACCGACCTACCGTCCGAAGGAAATATCGACGGTGAGGCGCGAGTCGCCATCGAGGAACTGACGCCGCCCCCCGGGGATCCCGCCCCCACAAGTTCGCTTCCCCGCCCACCCCAGGATCTTCGCGACGGCCTCCAGACCGTCAAGCGCGGCCAGGAGCAGTGGCGGATCCTGGTCCGTACGCGAAAGGACGGAAGCCGCGTCGCGGTCGGCCAACCGACGGCCCATCGCGACGAAATTGCCCGGGAGAGCGCGCTGCGAACCATCGTGCCGCTGGGCTTGCTCGTTCCGGGTCTCATGCTGCTGATCGGCATCGTCGTCGACCGAAGCCTGCGCCCTCTTTCCAAACTAACGGCGCGCCTCGACGCGAAGCAATCGGACCATCTGGAAAAACTGCCGACGGACGGCATTCCGAAGGAGTTGCTTCCTTTCGTCGCCTCCATCAACCGTCTTCTCGACCGTATCGGGACGATGTTCGACAAACAGAGACGGTTCGTCGCCGATGCCGCACACGAACTCCGCAGTCCTATCACCGCGCTTTCGGTCCAAGCCGAAAATCTGGAGCATGCCGGACTTTCGCAGGACGGACGGGCCCGGCTGGATTCCCTGAGGGCGGGAATCCGGCGAACCGCTCACCTGCTGGAGCAGCTTCTTGCGCTGGCGAGGTACGATTCCCACGCGTCCACGGAGATGCCGCACAGCGAGTTCGACCGCATCGTCAAGGGTGTGGTCGCCGATCTGCTGCCGGCCGCCCAGGACCGCTCGATCGACCTGGGTTTCGCACGGATCGAGACGGCCTCGGTACGTGGCGAACCCGTAGCCCTGGCGATGCTCGTTCGAAACATGATCGACAACGCCGTTCGGCACACGCCGACGGGCGGTCGCGTGGACGTGAGCCTGTTTCGTCAGAACGAGGCTATCATCCTTCAGGTCGCCGATACCGGACCGGGCATTCTGGATGCGGAGATCGACCGGATCTTCGAACCTTTCTTCCGTGGAAGTCGCTCGCGGGGCGATGGGACCGGCCTCGGTCTCTCGATCGTGCGACGCATCGCCGAACGGTGTCACGCATCGATCCGTTTCGAAAACATGCGGCCGCCGGAGGGACCAGGTTTAAACGCCAGCGTCAGCTTTCCCGCGGTCCCAGAGACGACGTCCCAAGCGTAATTGGCGAACGTATTGTATCGAAAAGCGACTTATTGCTTTGGACCTTTCATCGATAGACGGCCCGGCCGGCCCTATAATTCGGTACCTTCCCTCTCAATTTCCTGGTGACGGGTCGAGCAGGCAAGGTCCGTCGGATGTTGCGTCAATCAGATAACCGTACCGAACAATTTGCCTATTACCGCGGTCGTCGCAAGGGCGAGCGCGCCCCAGAATGTCACGCGTATTGTTGCACGCAGGATGTGCGCGCCTCCTGCCTTCGCTCCGACGGCACCCAAAAGCGCGAGGAACCCCAAAGACGCGGCCGATACGACTGGGACCATCGCGCTCGCGGGCGCAACAACCACCATGAGTAGGGGCATGCCCGCGCCGATCGAAAACATGGCCGCCGATGTAAGCGCGGCCTGAACGGGCCTGGCCGCCGTAACCTCAGAAATTCCGAGTTCGTCATGGGCATGCGCTTTCAATGCGTCTTTTTCCATAAGCTGCTGCGCGACCTGTCGTGCCAACTCGCGTTCGAGACCCCGCTTGACGTATATCTCGGTCAACTCTTCGAGTTCGGATTCCGGGTTCTCACTCAGCTCCCGGCGTTCGCGCGCCATATCGGCGAGTTCGGTGTCGGACTGAGAACTGACGGAGACATACTCTCCGGCCGCCATCGACATGGCGCCCGCAACGAGCCCCGCAATTCCTGCGATCAGCACGTCGTTCCGGGTCGCGGCAGCCGCGGCGACTCCGACAATGAGGCTCGCTGTTGAGATAATCCCATCGTTGGCTCCCAGAACCGCCGCCCTCAGCCACCCGATGCGCTCGACAAGGTGGTCCTCCGGATGTTGATGGAGACGGATCATTCTGCTATTTCCTGTTTGAGAGTCCGAAGTTGAACGAAGGGGGCGAAAGTAGGTCCCGAGATCCGCCATCAAATCCACCTACGGGCGAGCGAACAGACCGTATCGCTGACGGGCAGCGCGATCCACTTTACCACTCCTTTAAGCCGTCCCGATTTCTGGTTGGTCCCGTTCGAGGAGATGGTCTTCTGGCGCTCATCATTGCCTATTAGATCTTGCTTCACGGGTCGGGTGTCCGCCTTCCTTGATCTCACTTTTCACCGTCGTCGAATCCCACGCCTATACGCCTTTCCTTTCGCCAAACGACATGGCAGGCCCGCCGGAGACTATCCGTCTCGATCACCAGTATAAAGTTATGTGGAATGCCGACGGGACTGTCGACTTCCAATGCCGCGCCGGTTCGTGAAATGTTGCGAACAGTGCAGTCGATCACCGCCCCGTCGAACACTATCTTCCCGGCTTTGAAAACGCGATGCCGCGATACTATCCGCTTGTCGTTCATTTTAGGCACCAAAGTGAGTTTCACAGAAGACCGGGTACCGCCGCTTCACCGGCGTCGGCGCAGGTTGCTTGCAATCGACCAGCCAAAGAGATGCTCGCCCCAAATCGTCAGGCGCGGGCTGATCGTCCGCCCGATGGGCGATACGACGGCCCATGACGATGTCGCGGCGACGCCTGCGGCGCCGACAATGTCCAACGGGTAATGTGCGGCGAGATAGACTCGAGCCCAGCCTACGGAGGCCCCGAGGACAACGGCCAGCACCCCGGCACTACGTCCGGGTACGGAGCCGGACGCCAAGAGCGCGAAGCCCAGCGCGAAGAGCACGGTGCTGTGATCGCTTGGAAAGGAGCTGTCCGGAGCGTGATTGAGGAAGTTTCGGGTCTGCAGGACCGCGAAAGGACGGGGGTGCATCCAAATCGATGAAATAGCGACCGCCAACGCCACCGCCAGAAGCGTGGAAAGACCGGCATCGACGGCAGCTCGTCGCTCCGCATGCGCCCCGAAAATCCAAAGCAGGACGAGCATGAAAGGGACGAGGTAGACGGCCGATTGAGCCAGCAGCGTCGCGAAGGCGAGTGGCGCCCCCGCAAGTGTCGGAGCCGCTGCGATTGCTTCAAAGAGGCGATTATTGAACGTTTCGAACATTTTCTAGATCCAGATGGCGTCCGTGCTGCCGTCGGTTGCGAGCCAAAACACTTGTCCAGACTTAGGACAGAATGAGGAACCGGCCGCGTGGCGTGACGGTCGGCTCCGTGGGTCGTCATCTAACGCCTGTACGGAGCCGGCCGACCCTGTCGGACCCTGTCAATTGTCTCGGTTGGTCACAGTCCTCTATAACGCCGGGCGCTTCAAGCGACCGTCGATCACAGGCGTGCGCTGACCCACTCATTCCCTTGGGCGTGCCCCGAGTGAACCGTTCTGGCCAAGTACGACGCCATTCACCAATTGGCCATACATCGACATGGGGGAATCGTGGTACTTCTTGCGGGTGTCGGCAACCGAGCCCGAAAATCGCGGGTCTTGGGGACGCTCCTGACTATCGATAAACGTCGCCACGTCCCAGGCTTCCTGATCGCTGAGCGTGTTGCCTTGGCTTAGGGGCATGTTCGCTTTGATAAAGCCGGCTGCGTTCGAAATGGAGCTCATGCCGGCTCCCCAGTTGTACGAACGCTCGCCCCACAGGGGCGGAAACACCATCGTGCCGTCGGACGAGTTTTGTCCCTGCCCCGTCGCGCCGTGACAGACAGCGCATTTTTGCGCATAGACCTGCGCTCCACGACCATAGTCGAGACGCGCGGGCTTCGGTAGTTTCGGGTAACCCCGGCCAGGCAAATCAACCCCGGTCGGCGCGCCCTTTGCCAAGAAATAGGCATAAGTTTCGATTGCGACGAGAACGTTGTCGCCCAAGGGCGGCGCCTTCCCGTTCATGCTATAACGAAAGCAGCCCTGTACTCGCTCCTGAAATGTGTTCACGCGCCTGTCCTTGTCGCGATATGCCGGATAGGCGACGTATGCGGCCCAGAGAGGCGCGGAGTTTGCGAGCCGGCCTCTGTCGATATGGCAGTTCGCGCACTGAAGCGCGTTACCGACGAATTCCTTGGCGTTGTTCTGAGTATCATGGAAAATATCCGAGCCGAGCCTGATCATTTTGCCGAAGTCGTCGTCGGGTATTTCGTCGTCGCGCGGAGGCGTGAACACCTGCTTCGCCTGAGCGCCCTTGTCGGCCGCTTTTGTGTCCTTCGACATTGATATCTCCGCGGTCTTCGAGCTTTCCGGCCGCGGAAGAGAATAGCCGACAAATCCGGCCAGCCCGAGAAAGAGCAAGCCCGCTGCCCAGGTTTGCAGGTTGGGTTGGCTTTCGCTCATGGCGTGGTTCCTTTTGGCCCTGCAGATGCCGAACTGATTACTGGCAGGCTGGCATAGTATGCGGCGACTGCGGCCATCTGGGCTTCATCGAGCTTGCTCGCGATTCCCGTCATCAAATTCAACGGGTCGTTGCCGCGCTTACCTTCTCTCCACGCTTTGAGCTCTTTGACAATGTATTCGGCGGATTGAGCGGCAAGCTTCGGAAACGAATCACCAACGCCTTGTCCGCCCGGACCGTGACATTGCCCACAGCCCGGCAAGCCCTTGGACCAGTCTCCTCGCAGCGCGAGGGCAGCACCTATGGCGAGGGTCTTGTCGTCCGGCTTTTTCGGCTCCTGCACTTTAGGGGCCGACAATCCGCCGTAGAAAGATGACACTGCTTTACGCTCGTCCACGCCAAGCGCCTTGGCGATGGGTTGCATGGTTTCACTTTCGCGTTTTTTGTCGGCGAAATCGTTGAGCTGGCGCAGAAGATATCCGCTATTAAGTCCAGCAAGCCTCGGATAAGCGGCATCGGGCCGCCCCTCGCCTTGGTCGCCATGACAGGCGGAACAGGCAGGCGCCCCGTTGCTGTTGCCGTTGGCAGCTAGATGTCCACCCTCGGCCGCACTCACGGTGGCACTGAACGGCGGGATGATGAAAAAGCCGGCCGATATAACCAACGCGACAAGTCCGACAGACCTCGCCGTCCGAGCGTGCAAATTTTCTGGAGCTTCCGCGCTTTGCGTTAGAGCCGGCTCCGCAAATTTGAACAGGTCGCTAAGTGGAATTTCTGCCTGACAGCGGCGATAATCGCCGTGAACAGGAGAGACCATGAACAGACGACCGCGCCGGAACCACACACCGGCCTTCAAGGCGAAGGTGGCGCTTGCCGCCGTCAAGGGCGACCGGACGATAGCCCAGCTGGCTGAGCACTTCGATGTCCACCCCAATCAGATTACGGCCTGGAAGGCCCAACTGGAGGGAGGCGCTTCCGGGGTTTTTGGATCTGGGAGCGTGGCGCCGGCGGCACCGGCGATCGACGTAAAGTCGCTGCACGCCAAGATCGGCGAACTGACGCTGGAGAACGATTTTTTAGAAGGAGCGCTCACCAAGGCGGGATTGCTGAGCGCAAAGCGATGATCGACCGTGAACACGATCTACCGATCACAAAGCAGGCGGAGGTTCTGCAGATCAGCCGCGGCAGCGTCTATTATCTGCCGCGCCCGGTGCCGGACGCCGATCTCGCGATCATGCGGCGTCTCGACCGGCTGCACCTGGAGTTTCCCTTCGCCGGTTCGCGTATGCTGAGAGGCCTGCTGGCTCTCCAGGGGGTCAAGATCGGCCGCCGGCATGTCAAGACGCTCATGCGGCGGATGGGCATAGAGGCGCTCTATCGCCGCCCGCGCACCACCAAGCCCGAGCCCGGCCACAAGATCTATCCGTATCTGCTGCGCGGCATGGCGATCACGCGGCCGAACCAGGTCTGGGCAATGGACATCACCTACATCCCGATGGAGCGCGGGTTCGTCTATCTCGCCGTCGTGCTCGATTGGGCAACTCGCCGGGTTTTGTCGTGGCGGTTGTCGATCACGATGGAAGCGGCCTTCTGCGTCGAGACGCTGGAGGATGCCCTGGCTCGTCACGGCAAGCCGGAGATATTCAACACCGACCAGGGCTCGCAGTTCACCGGTGCGGCGTTCACCGGCGTGCTCGCCAACAACGGCATCGCCATCAGCATGGACGGCAAGGGCGCATGGCGCGACAACGTGTTCGTCGAACGGCTGTGGCGCAGCGTCAAATACGAAGAGGTCTATCTGCACGCCTACCAAAGCGTCAGTGAGGCTCGCGCCTCGATCGGCCGATACCTGGACTTCTACAATGGCCGCCGACCGCATCAGAGCCTTGACGACGCCACACCAGATCAAGCCTACTTCAACCAGCCGCCATTCCGCTTGGCGGCTTAACCCCGGCAGACGTCCACTTTTCGACGCGGAGATTCTGTTCAGACAAGCGGGACCGGCTCTGTTCTCCCTTGATCATCGAATGGTGGTCGCGACTGGAATGCCAAGATGTATGTCCTGTCGTTTCTGCGATGCCTCACACAGGTATGAAACGTCCCAGCCCCTCGTCAGGCGCAACCGGTTGCCTCCGAAAATAATCTCGCAGAGCATCGATCGCCTTCACCGGCAAGTCTTGCCTGTTTCGACCAAATTTCTGCGGCACAGCTTGGGCTGTCACGAAGGCTGACCTATAGCTGCGTCCCGCCGAAAGGGCCGCGCCTGCCGTGAAGATGTGCTCGATCCGATGGCCTGGGGGATTTTCGAGCTTGCCGTAGATGGTTAGTCCCCTGAAGCGCTTTAGATAGCCGCCCATCTGCCCGAATGGGTCGGCTGAAAATGTTCGCTCAAGGCTCTCCTCCATCATCTCCTGGATTTCCGCGCCGGTAAGGTCCACGGTCGAGATCGGCGGATTGGCCGGAATGATATTCCAAAGGTCGTTTATGGTAACCGGGCCTGGTGGGATCGGTGCACCATATCGCCAGCCATTTGAAAACGCGAAATCCGTCCCGCCAGCCTTCGCGACCGCCGCGAGTAGAAGATCGTCCATCGATGCGGAAAGGATTGTGTCGCGATGCAATCCGATAGCTGTATTGCCGACGTTCTCTGCCTGCATGGCGCGATTGGGCCTCATTACGTCGTCAACCAGGCGCTGCATCGCATGTTCCGGCTCTATAGACTCTTCGACGGGAATGAGCCGATGCCGCACATCGACGATCCTGTAATCGCTCACCTTCAGGTCCAACCGTCCGATAAAGGAGCCATGGCAACCGGACTGCATGATGAGCGTGCTTCCGATCCGGGCGGGGCGTTCGAGCCGATTGTGAGTGTGGCCGCTGAGAAGGACGTCGATGCCCTTAACCGAGGCCGCGAGCTTGACATCTTGAGGAAAGCCCAAATGCGATAATACGACAATCAGGTTGACTCTCTCGCCGCGCGTTAGCCGATCGATCTCTGCAGGCAGCTCATCCAGGCCCAAGGTGAAGCGGAGGCCCTCGCTGAAATGTGGCGGCATGCTTTTATCAATGATCGTCGCTGCGATGCCAATCACGCCGAGGCGCAATCCGGCGCGCTCTAGAACCACGGATGCCGGGAAAGCTCGGTCGCCGGTCGCCTTGTCGTAGCAGTTGATGGCGAGCATCGGATGGTCAAGTCGATCGACCAACTTGCGGAAGTGCGCAGGGCCCCAAGCAAACTCCCAATGTGCCGTCATAGCGTCGAGTTTCAGCGCGTTGACGAGCGGGATCAAAGCTTCGCCGCGACTTACGACGGCGGGGTATGTCCCATGAAACGTATCGCCGTTGTCGAGGACCACGACCCCATCGGGATTTTCACGCCGCGCGGTATTTAACAGCGCAGCGATTCGCGCGTATCCTCCGAGCGTGGGGTAGGACACTTTACTTCCACTCCATACAAGCTCTGGATGGGATTCCAGGTAGCCATGTGTGTCGTTAATCTGAATAATCGTCAGATTGCAGGTTTGTGTCATTCGACCCCCGCTACGCTGGCGGACCTTGCTTGGCTCCAATGTCTGCAATTACTTCCTGCAGCGCAGCGCGGACGCTTGCTGCAATTCCGGCGAGCTTGGGGTTCTCGATCGCTTGCATAGACGCTACCGGATCCACCGCTGAAATTTCAGTACGGCCCGAATGATGCTCTTGCAGGACTACGTTGCATGGAAGCATGGTGCCGATTTTATCCTCAGCTTGTAGTGCCTGATACGCCATTTTGGGGTTGCAAGCACCTAAGATGCGGTAAGGGCGAAAGTCCACATCGAGTTTCTTCTTCAGTGTCGCCTGCACATCAATCTCGGTGAGCACACCAAAACCATGTTTCTTCAAGGCTTCGGTGGTCGCAGAAACGGCTGCTTCCATCGGTAAATCGACGGTCTTGGAAAAGTGGTATTTCACGAACGTTTCTCCTATGCGCAGTGGAATGTTGGGTTGGCTTCATTGTTAACGATGCTCGACGGCTAAGGTTCACGGAAATCGCGAATGCCTTGGGTGGACTACAGCCTCTCATCGGTCGCGCTCGAATCCGCGGTGACGCCAGGAATACGCCGTAGTCGCAATTCCTTAGCCGCGGCCGAGAGGCGATTTCCTAGCTCGCCCGCGCACGTTTTCTCGAACTCCTATCGGTGGGTTCAACGGCTAATGCAAAAGCTCGGTCGATCGCAACCGCACCCGATCCGTTAAAGACGAAATGAATCAACGCGCCCAGGATAGCGATATTCTTGAACAGCGGCCCGGCGTGGCCCGGAGCAAGGTGCATTGTAATCGTAATGGGCACCAACGTCACGAAAAGCGCAACGGATGACAGCCGGGTCATAAATCCAACAGCAAGCGCGAAGCCGGCCGGGACGAAAATAGCTCCGGAAATCCAGAGCAAGACAGATGGATCGCCAATCGTATTGATCGTATTTGACCACGGTGATTCAGCTATCCGCTCAAGCATCTGACGGTGCTCCACGAAATGTCCAAGCCCGCCAATGATGAATATGAGGCTGAGGCAAACGCGAAAAACCAGGTCCGAGAAATTTGAGTTTGTTTTCAAGAACCGCTGTAATTGCGTAATAAATGTCACTCTTCAATCCTTGAAATGAATGGCCCAGAGGCACGCCAATTAACGCTCTCGTTTATCGGCCAGAGGACAGGTACTTGGCGAGCGCCGCACCTGCCAACACCAGCACCACGATGACGACGATCCATGTTAGGCCCATGCCCCACATCATTCCTCCGCCTGTACCGTCCATCATTGTCTTGGGTCCTTCTGTTAGATTGCACTAGGACGTCACGATCCGACTCACGCCGCGCTTTCGGTTTCGCCGCCCGCCTTTTGCATTGCCGAGAATCCACCGGCCAAATGCGAGACGTTGGCGATACCGATGCTCTTGAGCGTCTTGGCAGCCAGCGCGGACCGATTGCCGGAAGCACAATAGAGCACCACCCGCTTGCCGCTGCTCAACGGCTTCACATGAGTTGGGCTGTCGGGGTCGGCATGGAATTCCAGAAATCCGCGTGAGGCATGCACTGAACCCTTGAGAACGCCGGTCTTGCGCCGTTCATCGGCTTCCCGGACATCGACGAATACCACATTCGGGTCGCCAATCAGTTTCACGGCGGCGTCCGCGGAAAGCGTCTCGACCTCCGCCGTGGCCTCGGCGACGAGTTCTTTTGCGCTCTTAATGTTCATGGTGGTCTCCTTCATTCCAGGGCGCGCCTTCGAGCGCCCCAAGGGGGATTTTGAGATAACGCCGCCCGTTCGATTCTGGATCGGGCAGCCTGCCGCCTCGAATGTTCACTTGCAGCGATTGCAATATCAGTTTCGGCATAGGCAGTTTCCGGTCACGGGCCTGCCGAAGCGCAACGAACTCTGCTTCGCTCTTCGCCTCTCTAAGGTGAATGTTTTCGGATTTCTGCTGTCCCACCGTACTTTCCCAGGCGGGCTGGCGCCCACTCGGCATGTAGTCGTGTCCGGTGAAGACCTTGGTGTCATCTGGCAGCGCAAGAATCCTCTGGATACTCCTCCAAAGTGCGTGCGCATCCCCACCCGGAAAATCGGCGCGTGCCGTTCCGAAGTCTGGTTGGAACAGGGTGTCATGAACGAAGACTGCATCTCCGACACGATAGGCGATCGAGGCGAGCGTATGCCCCGGCGTAAACATCACCTCGACATCACAACTGCCTATTTTGAACCGCTCGCCATCGACGAACAGCTTGTCCCATTGCAATCCGTCAGTCGGGAACGTGTCGGGGTAATTGTAGATTTCCTTCCATAGCTTCTGCACTTCGACGACCTTTTCGCCGATCGCAGTCGGGACGCCCGTTTTGCCCTTGAGGTAGGCCGCTGCCGAGAAGTGATCGGCGTGCGGATGTGTGTCGAGAATCCATTCGAGCATGTAGCCCTCCTTCCGCACATGGGCGAGTAGTTCATCGGCCGACCACGTGGCTGTTGAGCCGGACTTTTCATCAAAATCGAGAACGGGGTCGACAATGGCGCAGTGCCGGGTCTCGGGATCCGCGACAACGTACTGCACACTGAAGGTGCGTTTGTCGAAGAACCCCTGGACAATTGGAAACCCCTGTAACTCAGACTTCACCATACAACCGTCCTTTCCCGAGATAAGAGATTTTCAAGCCGCGAACAGCGGCACCGTTCCGCGCACGACGACGTAGAGGCCGACCAGAATAACCAGGCCAGCGAACGTCAGACTGAGTGCCCGCTTCCTTGCTGCGAGCGCTTTTCCGAACGCGACGCCGGCTATGCCGCCAACCAGGCCGCCGAGAACGAACAGGCCGGCGATCGGCCAGTCGATCATCCCGGAGACGGCATAGCTCGCTGCAGTTGCCGCCCCGAACGCCGCGACGGCAACGAGAGACGTGCCAATGGCCATAGTCAGGGGCATCCCGGTCGCAAGCATGAGGCCCGGCACGATCAGGAAGCCGCCTCCAATTCCGAAGAAACCCGAGAAAAGTCCGACGGAAAAACCGATGCTCAGGAGCAGCGGCAAAAGCTCGCGCGCCGTTGTCATTGACAATCGCACCTCCGGATTCCCCGCCGTACTGCGTTTGCGCAGCATGGTAATTCCCACGATGATCATCAGCGCGCCGAACAGGACCAGGAGCTTCTGCCCATCAAGCGCTTTGGCTATCGTTGCGCCCGCAACCGCCCCGAACACGCCGGCTGACGCAAAGACGGCCGCACAGCGCCATTTCACATTCCCGGCGCGGGCATGGCCCACCACGTTGCCGAGTGCGCTCATAGAGACCGCAATGGCGCTTGTGCCGATTGCGACATGTGGCGACGTGACCCCGACAGCGTAAACCAAAAGAGGAACTGCCAGGATCGACCCGCCGCCGCCCACAAGGCCGAGCACCAGGCCAACAACTCCGCCCGAGATTGTGGTCGCAATACCGACAGCAAAGTCCATCATGGACGAGCGGCGCTCCCTGTCAGGCCCGAGCCATTCGGTTCCACGGAGCAAGCGCGAGCATTCGGGCCATGCCGCATGTCCCGGTTGTCCCGGCAAAGACCAAACCGGCGCCGACGAACCCCGACAGGGCGTAGAATCCCGGATGCAGCAGCGCGCCCAAACCAACGCCAAGAACCACGAGGCTGCCTGCGGCGATCTGAACCTGCCGCATCATTTCGATCGGTCGACGAGGGTCTCTTAGAACCGGCAGCCCTGCCGCTTTCCAGGCATCCAACCCTCCACGCAAAATGTAAGCGTCGCCGCCGGCAGCAGCCGCGAGCTTTTCGGCCGCTGCGCCGGTTCGGCTTCCCGACCGGCAATGAAAAATGAGCTGCTGAGCCTCGTTCCGATCCAGCGGTGTGGCAAGACGGGACAATGGAACAAGCTTGGCATTGGGGATGCGTTCGCGGGCGTGTTCGTCCGGCTCGCGGACATCGATCAGCAACGCGCCCTCATTGATGAGACGCAATGCTTCCTGTGGATCAAGATGTGTGGTCATTTGCGTTTTCCTGATTTCCGGTCGGCTTGCAAAACAGCCGATGGAGCGTGGTTAAGAGCTCTTCGACCCGCCCGTCGGCAATTCGGTACCAAATCGTTTGGGATTCTCGTCGAAACGTCACAATTCCCTCCTCACGCATTTTCGAAAGATGCTGGGACAGTGCGGATTGGCTGATGCCGACCGCATCGACAAGAGAACCCACGGTCGCTTCGCCATATTCGACCAGCTTGCACAGGATCATCAGCCGACGCTCGTTTGCGAGCGCGCGGAGTATGCCCGCCACTTCCATGGCGTTTTTCTCGAAGTCCGCGGGGTTCAACACAGTCGTCAAATTGTCGCTCCTGCAGCGATTAGCAATTGCTAATTTAGACTATCGTGATATTAATTCAAGTGCCCTAGGGCCGATTTCTCGTCCGGGAACAGCATTTGCCCCATGGTTAAACGCTGTTCCGGAGGGGGAGCTGGTCGGTCTCACCCTTGCTCGCGCTTAAGTACGGAACCCAAACAACATTAGATACTTCTAATTTTTAGCGGCGTGTCCGTGTCTCACCACCGTGCCATGGGTTCGAATGACATCAATTGACCAGCAGGCGTACCTATGAAACTCAGCCGTCGATCCGTTCTTGCCGGTGCCGGCGCTATAGGCGCAGGTGCCTTCACGTCTTACTACGCCGGTTGGACAGCGGCAGATGCGGCAGCGGAACGGCAGCCCCTGCGGATTCCTCCACTTATTGACGCGCGGAAGGAAGGCAACGCGGTTGCGCTGCGCGTTCAAGCGGGCGCTACCGAATTCTTTCCAGGACGTGCGAGCGCCAGTTTGGGATACAATGGGAGTTATTTGGGTCCATCAATTCGAATCTATCAGGGCGACAACGTCGAAATTGCCGTAACCAACAAGCTGAAGGAAGACACTACAGTTCATTGGCATGGCCTTCTCATCCCTGCCGAACTCGACGGCGGGCCCCATCAAATAATCGCCCCCGGCGACACTTGGCGCCCAAGGTTGCCCATTCACCAGCCTGCCGCCACTCTGTTCTATCATTCTCACATCCACGGGCGGACTGGAGCGCAGGTGTATTCCGGGCTGGCAGGCTTGCTGCTTGTTACCGATGAGGCCGAGCGGGCTCTGACGCTGCCCTCTGAATATGGTGTCGATGACCTTCCCGTTGTCATTCAAGACAGGCAGTTCGAGGACGGGCTAATGGTGCTCCCGCAAGGAATGATGAACATGATGCAGGGACGTCGTGGCAATACGATCTTGGCCAATGGTACGCCGAACGCCACGGCGCGTGTTCCAAATCAATTGGTGCGTCTGCGACTGGTAAATGGTTCTAACGCCAGAATCTATGACCTTTCCTTCAGCGACAATAGAGCGTTTCACTGGATCGCAAG
This sequence comes from Afipia sp. GW821-FHT04G03, assembly GCF_059419985.1. NCBI lineage: Bacteria > Pseudomonadati > Pseudomonadota > Alphaproteobacteria > Hyphomicrobiales > Nitrobacteraceae > Afipia > Afipia sp. GW821-FHT04G03. The sequence continues at coordinate 1,122,785 of NZ_JBWKSV010000001.1, forward strand.
CGAGGGTGGCCTACTCGATCGCCCAATGAGCGTCCGTTCGCTCACACTTGCGCCGGGTGAGCGCGTCGAGGTGTTGGTGGACTTTTCGAATGGCCAAGCCGTGTCTCTCAAGACCGATCCCGACACCAACATGCCGATGATGATGGGACCGCTGGCACAAGCACGTAATTTCGCGAAGGAAATTCTTGGCGGTCAAGGCGAGACGGTTTTGCAGTTTTCCCCTGTTGGGGCCCCAGGCACCCCCAGCAAGATTCCGGAGCGCCTTGTCGAGCGTCCGCGTGCAGATCCATCGAAAGCCAACACACGACGCCGATTCGTACTGGGCATGGGCATGGGGGGTATGATGGGCGGTGGGACGGGGTCGGGTGGCGGCATGGTCATCAACGGTCGTCCGTTCGATATGAACCGCATCGACGAAAACGTCCGGCTAGGTGAAACCGAAATCTGGGAGGTATCGGGAGAAATGATGTCCCACCCTTTCCATATTCACGGAGTGCAGTTCGAGGTCCTTAGTCGCAACGGCAGCAAGCCAATCCTTCGTGATACCGGTGCTCGCGACACCGTTCTCGTGAGAGAGCCAGTAGAATTACTCGTGCATTTCAATCAGCCTGCCGAAAAGGCGCCATTTATGTATCACTGTCATATCCTGGAGCATGAGGATAACGGCATGATGGGGCAGTTTCGGACAATCTGACATCGACTAAGCGGCCCAGAATGCCCGAAGCGTTGACCATCGTCTTTTCGACCCTACCGCGGGAGCACCGACGCTTGCGGGGGGGTTCCTCGCCTTCGGTCTATCGACCCGATTGCCCTCGTGGGTTTCTCGAAATCGACGCTTGTTGAACCTGATGACCGGACCGACACCCTAGTGGTGTAAAAGTTCGCGGGGGCTGGGCCAGATCGTGCATCTATACGCAGAAGGAGAGAAGCATGCTGCGATTTCTAGCGCCCCTTGGTCTTGTATTCTTGATCTTTACCGGAATGCCATCCCGCGCTGAGCCGGCTGTCCATGTCTTTGGTCCAGGCGGTCCGGCTCCGGCCATGAAAGAGGCCGCTGAGGCCTTTGGAAAGAAGTCTAACACGAAGGTGGAGGTTGTATCCGGTCCGACCGGCGCGTGGCTTGAGAAGGCTAAGGCCGAAGGGGACGTCATCTACAGTGGCTCCGAGGTCATGATGACCGATTTCGTGACCGCAATGAGCGGGCAGATCATCGAGGAAACTATTACGCCACTTTACCTCAGGCCGGCCGCCGTCCTTGTACGCCCCGGCAATCCCAAGAGCATCAAGGGATTTGCAGATCTCCTCTCGCGCGAGCTCAAGGTGCTCGTCGTGAACGGGGCGGGACAGCAGGGTTTGTGGGAAGACATGGCCGGGCGCACGGGGGAGATTGCCAAAGTGAAGGCGCTGCGCGCCAAGATCGTAGCGTTTGCGCCCAACAGCGCCGCAGCCCGGCAAACGTGGACCGAGCGCCCCGATATCGACGCCTGGATCATCTGGACGATTTGGCAGGTGTCGAACCCTTCCCTTGCCGACCTGGTCGAGGTCGAGCCGGAATATCGAATTTACCGGGACACGGGCGTGGGCCTCACCCGTCGAGGTCAGGGCAATCCCGCGGCCAAGGAGTTCGTCGCTTACCTGCGCTCTCCCGAAGGCGCCGCGATCTTCCGCAAGTGGGGCTGGATCGCCCAATCGCACTGATCCACCAACTCTCCCGCCTTTCACCATTGGCCGGGAAGCTCTAATGGAGAAGCTCTAATGGAATCGTATGCCTCTGAACGATAGGCACTTTCTCATCGTTTCGGCGGCTCCGGCCGGCGGCACGAGCCGAGCAAAAGCGAGGCCGTGGAAGGTTGAATTCGATTAGGCCCGACCGCGTGTGGAATCGAATATGCGCCTACCGTTCGAGCCGTTTTCCGAAAGGACGAGTCGACCCGGTCTCATCCGCCTTGCACGCACAGGCCTGACGTTACGACTGTCAATTTCTATGACTAGAACTGTACGTTCTGCCGCCAGGCCGCCTCACCGGGAGCGAGTTTGAACACGGCGTTGCACGAAGGCCGCTCGAAAAACGGTAGAGAACAATCAGCAAGTCCCACCATGATCAGTGCGTGGTTTGACTCTGAGGCTGCGCACCATGGTTCTCTTTGGATTTTCTTTGATTTCCCGGTGCACACATCGTGCACACGTCGGCCTCTAACTATTTGATAAAATTGGACTCTCGCTCCAGTCCATCATCGGGGCCACGGAGAATCTGTGCTGCTGAAATTCCTGCATTTTTTCCTGAGAATGCCGGCGCGGTGAGGCACCTCTTACGATAGAAAATAGGACTTTTCGACCCGTTTCAAAGCCGGAAAACGGGAATGAAGGGCTGATATTCTCGCGGGATATTCGACCTCCGGCCCCGTTTTGGCTAAAACACGCCGAACAGCAACCGATCAAGACACCATGACCAGCCAACGACTGACCGCTTTGGACGGCCTGCGCGGGGTAGCGATCGTGCTGGTGATGGGATTCCACTATTTCTATCACCTCGAGTCGTTTTACTACAAATCGACGCTGTATCCCTACGGCGAGACGTTCAGCAATGTCGTGATCTTCAAATACGGCTACATGGGCGTCGAGCTGTTCTTCATCATCTCGGGCTTCGTGATCGCGATGACGCTGGAATCCTCAAAGTCGTTGCTCGATTTCGCGATCCGCCGATTTGTCCGTATCTGGCCCGCGCTGATCGTCTCCGCCGTGATTACCTTCTTCCTCCTGAACTGGTCGGACGCGCCGTTCGCCCTCACCCGCCGCCAGTTCTGGCCGAACTTCCTTCCGTCGCTCACGCTGACGCCGACCTCGCTGTGGTCCGGGCTGTTTCCGAAAATTGATTTCGTCACCGGCGTCTACTGGTCGCTGGTGGTCGAGATCCGGTTCTACATGATTGCGCTGATCCTCTACTGGATGTTCGCGCGGCGGAATCTTGCGCGCAATCTCGTCATCTTCACGGTGGCGATCTACATCGTTCGCGCGCTGCTCCGGCGCTGGCTGCCCGGCTACAACGGCGTTTATGATGCGCTGTTCATTCCCGACTACATGCCGTGGTTCGCCGCAGGCGCGGTGTTCTATGAACTGTACAAGGAGCGCCTTACAAAGAGCGCCGCTCTCGTCATGCTTGCGGTCGCGTATGCGATGATCGCGCGGATCAGCATCAACTACGCGCCGATCGGCCGCGATCCGGTTGTCGCCAGCAGTTTCGCGCTCATATTCCTCGTCCTGTTCTGGTTCCTGGCGACCAAGCGGGCTTCAATGAGCATTTTTGAAATACGGCCGCTGGTCTGGATCGGCGAGTGCAGCTACTCGATCTATCTCTACCACTATGCGGTGGGAATGGTTCTGATCTCGCAGGTCTCGAAGACCATCGGCCTCGTGCCGCAGCTGTTGCTGGTGGCCGCGATTTCCCTGCTGGTGCTTGTCGTCGGGCGCATCTCCTACGCCACGGTTGAAAATCCGAGCCGGCGATGGCTGACAAGGCTGTTTATCGGGCCGCCGCAGAAACCTGCGACGGCGACGTCGGCCGCGTAAATTTTACTTGCCGATAAACGTCGCCGGGCGCTTGGCGAGAAACGCGCTGACGCCTTCCGCAAAATCCGCCGTGCCGATACACCGGCCGAAAGCCGCGGCCTCGGCGGCAAGCTGATCGTGCAGCGAGTTGTCCAGCGAACCGCGCAGCAAGGCCTTGGCTTGCCCGAAAGCGAACGTTGGTCCTTCGGCAAGGCGGCGCGCGAGCTTGTCGGTCTCGCTCGCCAGATCCGCCGCAGGCACCACGCGATTGACGAGGCCGAGCCGCAACGCTTCAGGCGCATCGTAGACGTCCGACAACAGCGCGATCTCCATCGCCTTGCGCAAGCCGACAAGGCGCGGCAACGACCACGATCCGGACCCATCGGGGCTGGTTCCCAGCTTCGCGTAAGCCAGCGTGAAGATCGCGGTGTCGGCGGCGATAGCGAGATCGGTCGAAAGCGCAATGCTCATCCCTGCCCCGGCGACCGCGCCTTGCAGACTGGCGATCACCGGCTGCGACAGCCCCGCCAGGATTTCGAGGCCCTCATGCAGCGGCTCCATAATGGTCGGCACGCGCACGCGCACCTCGTCCGCCGCGCCCGCGAACGCGGAAATGTCGCCGCCCGCCATGAAAGCGCGCCCCTCGCCCGCAATGACCACGACGCGAATTGCCTTGTCGGCGGCTACGCTTTTGCACGCCGAAAGAAAGGCGTTCGCCGCCTCGACGCTGAGCGCGTTCAGGACCTTGGGACGATTGAACACGATACGCGCGACGGGCCCATCGACCTTCAGAAGTACTGGCTGATCTGACACCGGCTGATCCGACACTGGACACCTCCCCTAGGACTGTTCTTTGAACAATCGGTAGGACGGAAAATCCGGAGCGTCAACGCACCGTCAGGCGCAGGAAACTCATGACGCAGCCGAGGGCGGCGAAACCGGCGCCCAGCGCGAGCGCCCATGTCGCGCCCCCATGCCCGGCAAGACCGAAGCACAGCGCGGCCAGCGCCGCCCCGACGGTCTGGCCGGTCAGGCGCGCGGTTGCCACGAGGCCGCTGGCGCCACCGCTGCGGCTCGGCGGCGCACTGCTCATGATAGCTTTCATGTTGGGCGACTGGAAAAATCCGAAACCGCAGCCGCAAATCGCCATGCGCCATACGATGTCGATCACAGTCGGCTCGGCGGGCAGCATGGCCAACAACGCCATTCCGATGCCGAGCAGCAGAAGTCCGAGGCCGCCGAGCAAGCCCGCCGGCTGCCGGTCGGACAGACGCCCGGCGATCGGCGCCATGATGGCGACCACCACCGACCACGGCGTCATGAAGAACCCGGTTTCGACCTGGCTGCGATGAAGGACATCCTCGAAGTAGAACGGCAGCGACACGAACGCCAGTCCCTGCACCGCGAACGAGCAGACCGCGGTCGCGACGGACAATGAGAACATCGGCCTGCGAAACAGGTCGATGGGGAGCATCGGCGCCGGATGATCGGCCTGCCGGCGGATGAGCAGCGCCCCGAAGATCACCGCCCCGACAAGTTCGGCGATGACGACGACAGCCGACGTTCCGTGCGCGGCGCTGCCGATTCCAAGAATGAAAAGACACAGGCAGATCGAGGTCAGCACTGCGCCGAGCATGTCGAAAGCATGCGGCGCGCGCGGCGTCTGCGGCAACGTCTTCATGCCGATCAGCATCGCGGCGACGCCGAACGGAATGTTGATCGCGAACAGCCACGGCCATGATGCGACCGACAGAATGCCCGATGCGAGTGCCGGGCCGATCGTGAATGCAACCGCAACCACCAAGGCGTTGTTGCCGAACCCACGCCCGTGAAGATTTGAGGGATAGACGAACCGGACCAGCGCCGTGTTCACGCTCATCACCGCCGCCGCACCGAGCCCCTGCAGAATGCGCGCGATCAACAAGGTGGGCAACGACCACGCCAGCGCGCAGGCAAGCGACGCAATCGTGAACAGCAGCAGCCCCCAAAGATAGATGCGCTGATGGCCGACGATTTCACCAAGGGCTGCCAGCGGCAGCAGCGTCGCGACCATGGCGATCTGGTAGACGTTTACGACCCAGATCACGTCGGCTGGCGTTGTGTGGAGGTCAGCCGCGATCGCCGGAAGCGCGATATTGGCGATCGCGGTGTCGAGCGCCGCCATGGCGAGCGCTGTGAAAATCGCAAAAACCGCCCAGCGTCTGCGTTCGGGAGGAAGACCGTCGGTGACGGGCGCGGGCTTCGCCGAAATTGCGTCCATCTTGAACCTATTACCGATGCGATTTGGGGCACTTTGCAGAAAGCGTCTGTAGCCGGTCTGCGTTCTGCGCTGCACTGGCGGCGCTGCATGTGGCATATGCAAGGCGCGGTAAACCGGGCAAACCGCGCCCCTCACGAAACCGTTACGTTGAGATGGTTCGCGGCCTCCCTCGCGATCAGGGTGAACTCAGCGAGTCTTCGCCCAGATAACGGATTCTCGCATCGCTCCATGCCTCCTTCTGCATCGCGTCGAGGATGGCGATCGACAGCGACTTTCTGAGCTTGCTGTCCGGCGGCAGCGCAAATGCATAGTTCTGCGTCTCGATTGAGATATCCAGCAGCTTGAGGCGTGACGCGTAGCCCTGACGAATAGCCCATGTCAGCAGCGGCTTGTCATAGACGAACGCATCGAGGCGGCCCGCGCGCAACGCCTTCAGTCCCTCGCCGGGCGTGTCGTAGGGCTGGAATTTGAGCTTGCGGCGCAGGAGATCGCCCTCGGACGATGTTCCCTTGACGGTGCCGACGCGAACGGCCGCGAGGTCGGAGATGCCGTAGATCGTTCCCTGGATCTGGGATGTCGTCAGCACCGACGTCACGCCGGCGGTGAAAACCGCAATCGTGATCACCGACACCACCAGCCAGATCACCGCGACACCACGGCCGAGGATCGTCTGCGGGCCTTTCTCCGCCGACGACCGCTGGGTCATGGCCAGCGTCGACCACCACACGCTGGAGCTGATGCCCTTGGTGATGCTGCCGCCGAAATATTCGTTCTGCCGCCGCTCCAGCAACCAGACAAGAATGCCGGCGCCCAGCGTCAGCCCAATCAGCGCAAAGATGGCTTGCAGGAAATTGAACGAGGTCAGCGCCCGGCGCAATGTGCCCCAGTTCATCACGCTGACGATCGGAACGGCGATGCCTGTCCCGGTCGAATAATAGGACTGCGTGAAATCGAGAGCTTTCTCGCGCTCGACGGTGACCGTGATCGCGCCGATCGCCACATCGAGACGGCCGGCCGCCGTTTCCTGAATCAGCTCGGGCATGTCCCGAAGTTCGGTAAAACGAAATGCGTGGTTCGTCGCTTTCGCGACTTGCCGCCAAAGCTCGATGCTGAGGCCCGACCATGCGCCGTCGGCCCCCTTGAACGCGAACGGCGGCGCGTCCTTGACGCCGACCACGAGTTCGCGCTTCGCAACGGGCGATGCCTTCTGCGACTGCGCATGCGCGAGCGGCAGACAGGACAACAACATGAGCGCGAGACACGCTATCCTCAGCACTTTCGTCGCTCCCGCACGTCCGGCCGCATCGGGAGGCCGAAGCTGTGAATCAAGTGCCGCGTTTGTGACAGATTCTGTCGCGGCGCGCGTGGTCTTTTGTGAGCTGGCGCGACTGCTATATTGAGGACGACCCGCCCTGCCGCATGACTGAAAGAGCAATCCCATGAAAGCCTATGTCTATGGCGCGAACGGCGCCGCGATCACCGATGTGCCGAAGCCCACGCCGAAGGGGTCACAGGTTCTGGTCAAGGTCCACGCCTGCGGCATGAACCGGGCCGATCTCGGCATGATCAAGGGCCATGTCCACGGCGCGGCCGGCGGCGTCGGCACCGTGCTCGGCATGGAGTGGGCCGGCGAGATCGTCGAACTCGGACCCGACGCCAAGGGTGTCAAGGCCGGCGACCGCGTCATGGGCTCCGGCGCTGGAGGCTATGCGGAATACGCCGTGACCGATTACGGCCGCGTGTTTCCCATCCCCGCATCGATGGATTTTGAACAGGCCGCGTCGCTCCCGCTGGCGCTGACCACCATGCACAATGCCGTCGTGACCAACGGCGCGCTGCAGCCCGGCCAAAGCCTTCTTGTGCAGGGAGCCAGCTCCGGCGTCGGGCTGATGGCGCAACAGATCGCCAAGCTCAAAGGCGCAAAGCTGGTGATCGGCTCGTCCACCGACCCGGCGCGCCGCGCGCAGCTCACTGCCCATGGCGCGGACATGGCCATCGATTCCAACGATCCGGCGTGGGTCGATCAGGTGTTGAAAGCAACCGGCGGCGCGGGCGTCGATGTCATCATCGACCAGGTCTCGGGCAAGTTGCTCAATCAGAACCTCGCCGCGACCAAAGTCCTCGGCCGCATCGTCAATGTCGGACGCCTCGGCGGCACTCATGGCGATTTCGACTTCGATCTCCATGCCGCGCGCCGCATCAGCTACATCGGCGTGACGTTCCGTTCGCGTTCGATCGAGGAAATCCGCGATATCTTCACGACCGTAAAACAGGACATCTGGCCCGCCGTCGAATCCGGCAAGCTGAAGCTGCCCATCGACCGCGTGTTTCCGTTCAGCGACATCGCGCAGGCGGTGGACTACATGTCGGCAAACAGGCATTTCGGCAAGATTGTCCTGAAGCTTTAACGCCCTGTTCGCTCCTGCGAATGATACGCATTTTGAATCGCGAACTCCCGCATTGACGTTCAATGCACGGCCGTGACAAGACCCGCGCATTGAGGGTCCAATGAGCGCAGTCAAGCAACGGGTCGCCGCCATCTCGATTGTCGCCAGCGCCAGCATGGCGGCGATCAAGTTCGTCGTGGGCGTGGCCATCGGCAGCATCGCGCTGATCTCCGAGGCGCTGCATTCCTCGGTCGACCTGATCGCCACCATCGTCACATGGATCGTGGTGCGGATTTCCGACAAGCCCGCCGACGCCGAACATCATTACGGTCACGGCAAGCTGGAAAGCCTGTCCGCGCTGGGTGTGATCGCCCTGCTCTATATTCTGGCCGGCGGCATCGTGGTCGAGGCTTACAGCCGGCTGCGCGAAGGCGTGGCACCACCGGTGCTGACGGCGCTGCCGTTCGTCGTGCTGGCGGTCGATATCGTCGTGAATTTCTGGCGCGCGCGCGCGCTCCACAAGACGGCAATGGACACCAAAAGCCAGGCGCTGGAAGCCGATGCGCTACACTTCGCCTCCGACGTCCTTGGCTCATTCGCCGTCATCATCGGCCTCGGCCTGACGGCGTTCGGTTATGCCTGGGGCGATGCCGGCGCGGCCATCGCGGTCGCGGTGCTGATTTCGGTCCTGGGACTGCGGCTCGGCAAATCCACCATCGAGACACTGCTGGACCGTGCGCCGGACGGCGCCTCCGAGAAGGCGGAAACCGCCATCCGCGCCATTCCCGGCATAGTCGATGTGGAGCGGCTGCGCGTGCGCATGGTCGGCGCACGGCATTTCGTCGATGCCACGGTACAGGTGCCCCGCACCTACCCCATCGACCGCATCGACGACATCAAGCGCAAGGCGCAGGACGCGGTAACCGCGGCACTTCACGACGCGGACCTGACCTTTACGGCGGTACCGGTCGCACGCAGCAATGAGAGCGTGCGCGAGCGAATCATGGTGATCGCCCGCAATTCCGGCCTCGCGATCCACCATGTGACCGTCCACGACCTTGGCGGGAGGCTCACCGTCAGCATCGACCTTGAGGTTGACGGCGACATGCCGCTGAACGCGGCCCACGACATCGCACACCGGCTCGAACATGCCATCCGCGACGAGTTCGGCGCCGATGTCGAGGTCGATACCCATATCGAACCGCTCGAACCGGAATTGCCCCACGGCACCGATGCCGCCACCGGCCGTGTCGATACCATCCAGCACGCACTGACGCGCTTCGCCGCCGAGAGCGGCGCGATCCACGACGTGCATAATGTGCGGGTGCGCGACACCGATGCGGGCGAAATCGTCAACTTCCACTGCCGCGCGTTGCCGTCAATGAGCGTTATCGACGTCCACGAAAAGGTCGACGAGATCGAACGTGCGCTACGCAGTGCGTTTCCGTCGGTGAAGCGCGTCATCAGCCACGCCGAGCCCGCGCGTTAACGAATCGGCTGCTGGCACAATCGAAATTCAAAACGCTGTGTCGTCCCGCGAAGTCCGGGATGGTCAAAGTTTCTTTCACAACTCATCGCGCGCGCCGCGTTCTCGTTTCGGACTCACGCGCTGACTCAAAAACGAGTCCAAATTTCCTCCAAATTTCCTTGGGACAACATTTATTTCGCTTTAACGATTCGTTGACTCTCGACAGCGCCAAAAAAACAGATTCAAATCAAAGTCGATTCGGGTGGTTGGGGAATGCCTTCCGGACGGGGTGCAGACAAGAAAATTCGAGGGGCAAGGAATGGCGCGTTCGCACGCAGCGACAACGTGTGTCCAATCCGATTCTATCAAGGGATTGGCGCAGTCGATCGCGAAGCCGGCGTATCACCGCCTGCTGATCGCGGAGCCGGCCCTGCGACGCGCCGTTCCCACCCTCATCATCGCCTTTCTCGTCACCATCTGCATCGGCGCATTCGTTCAAGTCCTCGACCAGACCCGGCAAAAGCGCACATCGATTAAACGCGACCTTTCAGCGCTGGCAGATGTGCTGGCGGAACGTCTCGACCGCGCGACTCCTGTTCGGCAGGACCGCGCGGCGTCGGCCGAGCGGCTTCAGAGCCTGTTGCCCGGTTTGGTGCCCTCCTGGGGCGCCGCCGCCGGCCGCCATATCATCGTGACCAGCCCCGAGCAGCGCATCGTCGCGCGAATCCCCATCGATGCTCCAGCAGAGAACGCAAGCCGCATCATGGACGTCCTCAGCGCCACCCAGCAGCTTGGCGTTCCGGGACAGAGCAGCGTCATCGACATCGAACTGCCGGGCGGCCTCCGCGCCCTCGCCACCCAGCGCGTCGTCAAGTCCCTGCCCGGTCAGGTCATCGTCGTGCAGGAGCAGACCGAGGCGCCGTGGCGCTCCGACGCCGCGCTCCAGATCACGCTCTCCGCCACCACCGGCTTTGTCGTGCTGATCCTCGGCTTCGCGTTTCACTGGCAATCGTCCCGCGCCCGAGAAGGCGACCTGATCAATGACGCCGTCCGCGCGCGGATCGACACCGCGCTGAACCGAGGCCGCTGCGGATTGTGGGACTGGGACCTGTCGCGCGGCCGGATTTTCTGGTCGCAGTCGATGTTCGAACTGCTGGGGCTTGAAGGCCGCAGGGACCTCCTGACCTTCGGCGAGGTCAATGCGCTGGTAATGTCCGACGACATCGACCTGTTCGTGATCGCCGACCAACTGGTTTCAGGCAAACTCGATCATATCGACCATTCCTTCCGGATGCGCCATGCCAACGGCCACTGGATCTGGCTCCGCGTCCGCTGCGAGCTGAGCCAGGGGCAGAACGACAGCGGCAGCCACCTGATCGGTATTGCCGTCGATATCACCGAACAGAAGAGCCTCGCCGAGAAGACCGTCGAAGCCGACCTGCGGCTGCGCGACGCCATCGAGACGATTCCGGAAGCCTTCGTGCTGTGGGATGCCGACAACCGCCTCGTGCTTTGCAATTCGCACTTCAAGCGCCTGCACAAGCTCCCCGACTCCGCCGTCAAGCAAGGCACGTCCTACGAAACCGTCATCCAGGTCGGCCGTATGCCGGAAATCCGCACCCGGATGCCGAATTCGCCAGCCCCCGGCGCGCGCACCTTCGAGGCGCAACTGGATGACGGAAGCTGGCTGAATATCAGCGAACGCCGCACCAAGGACGGCGGCTACGTTTCGGTCGGCACCGATATCACCCAGATCAAGCTGCACGAGCAGAAGCTGATCGATAACGACCTCCGCCTCACCGCGAACGTGATCGACCTGAAACGCTCGCAATCCGAACTCGAGCGCCAGGCCCAGTTGCTCGCCGAACTCGCCCAGAACTACGCCGACGAGAAAAACCGCGCCGAGGAAGCCAACCAGACCAAGTCCAAATTCCTGGCGAACATGAGCCACGAATTGCGCACGCCGCTGAACGCCATCATCGGTTTTTCGGAAGTCATGGGCAGCGGCATGTTCGGCGCGCTCGGCTCCGAGAAGTATCAGGAATACTGCCACGACATCATGACCAGCGGGAATTACCTGCTGGACGTCATCAACGACATCCTCGACATGTCGAAGATCGAAGCCGGCCGCATGAAACTCGACTACGAGCCGCTCGATCTCGCCCAGACGCTCACCGAATCCCTGCGGGTCGTCTCCGGCCGCGCCGAAAACAAGAACCTCACAGTCAACGCGGATATTCGCGGCGCGATCCCGATCCTCGCCGATCGGCGCGCCATGAAACAGATCGCGGTCAACCTGCTGTCGAATGCCGTGAAATTCACACCCGACGGCGGCAAGGTCACGGTACGCAGCAGGATGCGAGATAATACAGTCCTGCTCACCATCGCGGACAGCGGCATCGGCATCGCGCCACAATCACTGGCGAAACTTGGACGGCCGTTCGAGCAGGTCGAAAGCCAGTTGACCAAGACCTATCACGGCTCGGGTCTTGGCCTCGCCATCGCCAAGTCGCTCGTCAACCTGCATGGCGGCTCGATGAAGCTGCGCTCAAGGCTCGGCGCCGGGACCATCGTTTGCGTGGCGCTGCCGTGCGGACACGGCGCGAATATCGCACCGGGCATCAGTGCCGGGGCGTCCCCTCAAGCAGCGCCAGAAACACCTCGCGTACCTCATTCTGCGTTTCCCGTACACGCGCTTCAAGCGACGAAAAGTCCGGCGCATCGCCCGCCCGCGTCATCACCCGCAGAAGATCTTCCCCTGCTGTTTCAGGCTTGAACTTCCCGATCACGCAAAGCCGGATGATTTGCGTCAGATCGTGATAGAGACGTGACGCCGCGCGAAGGACATCGGCGTCGGATTGCGGCAGCACGCCCAGCCGCGCCGCGCTGTCCAGCACCTGCACCGTGCTGACGTTGAGAATACCGGGCTTGTCCGCCGCGTGGATGAGTTGCAGATACTGCGCGATGAACTCGATATCGACCATGCCGCCGGCGGCGTTCTTCAGATCCCATATGTCGCCCTCGCCCTTTTCCTCGGCGATGGCGCGGCGCATTTCGAGAACATCGTTGGCAATGATGCCGGTTTCGCGCTTGCGCGTCAGCACGTCACGGATGGCGGCTTCGATCTTAGCGGCGAACCGGGGCGACGCGGAAATTACGCGGGCGCGCGTCAGCGCCATGTGTTCCCATGTCCAGGCTTCGTGTTCCTGATATTCCGCGAAGGAATCGATCCGCGACGCCAACGGCCCCGCCCGGCCTGACGGCCGCAGCCGCATATCGACCTCGTAGAGCACGCCGTAGTTGGTGCGCGTGGTGAAGGCGCTGATGAGACGCTGCGTCAGCCGCGCGAAATACTGCGAACCGTGCAGCGGGCGCGGGCCGTCCGAGTCCGGAGCCTCGTGATCGAAGTCGTAGATCAGGATCAGATCCAGATCGGACGATGCGGTCATCTCGCGGCTGCCGAGCTTGCCCATCGCCACGATGGCCGTTTCCTGATCCTTGATCCGCCCGTGCTGCTCCGCGAACTGGCCCATGACCAGATCGTGCACGGTATGCGCAATGCCCTCCGCGACGTCCGCGAACGCCACGCTCGCCTGCTGCGCCGACACCGTGCCGGACAGGATGCGCGTGCCGATCAGGAACAGGCTCTCCTGCCCGAACAGCCGCAGACGATCCAGAAACTCCTCGTAGGAATTGGCGTCGGACAACGTTGCGGAAAGCCGCGCGGATAATTCGCTCTGATCCGGCATCGCGCCGAAGAACCGCGGATCGATCAGGCCGTCCATGATCTGCGGCTTCCGCGCCAGCATGTCGCTGAGGCGCGGCGCGGCGCCCAGCACCAGCGCCACCAGCGCCACCAGTTCCTTGTTCTGGCTCAGCAGCGAGATTAGCCGCCCGCCTCGCTGCAAGGCTTGCAGAAAGCGATCGAATGCGGTCACCGCGTCGTCCGGCTCCTCGGCGCGCGACAGGCCGCGCATCAGGTCGGGCACGAATTCATTAAACGCCTGCCGCGTCGCCTCGATCTTGAACACGCGGTAATCCCCGCTCATCCAGGTGCGGACGGTTTCCGCCACCATCTTCGGCTTCTTGAAGCCGAGCGTCAGCAGATGCTCCAGCAGGCCCTTGTCGTCGGGCCCCGCGTTGTAATCGATGTCCGGCAGCTTCTCCGTGCCGGTGGGGTCGCCCTCGAACAGGCGGCCGTAGTGATTCTGCACGCAGGTGAGATGCGCCAGCAGATCTTTCGCAAAGGCGGCGCGGTCGTCGTATCCGAAAAAGCGCGCGAAACGCTCGACCGCCTCCACCTCGGCGGGCAGCGCATGGGTCTGCTCGTCGGCCAGCATTTGCAGCCGGTGCTCAACGCGACGAAGGAAGTCATAGGCCGCCGTCAGTTCGTCACGCGCCTCGACCGTGATCCAGTTGCTCGCGGCGAGAACGTTCAGCGCCTCGAGCGTCGGGCGTACCCGGAGTTCGGGATGTCGCCCGCCCGCAATCAATTGCTGGGTCTGCGCGAAGAACTCGATCTCGCGAATGCCACCGCGCCCGACCTTGACGTTATGGCCCTCCACGGAAATCTCGTTCTGGCCGCGGAACGTCTGCATCTGGCGCTTCATGTCGTGAACGTCGGCGAGCGCCGCAAAATCGAGATGCTTGCGCCAGACGAACGGCGCGATTTCCGCCAGCAGCGCGTTGCCCGCTTTCAGATCGCCCGCGCAAGGCAAGGCCTTGATCATCGCGGCGCGCTCCCAGGTGCGACCTTCGCGCTCGTAATAATGCAGCGCCGCCGCGATCGAGATCGCAACCGGCGTGGATGCCGGGTCCGGCCGCAGTCGAAGATCGACGCGGAACACATAGCCGTCGCCGGTGCGCTGTTGCAGCAGCCGCGACAACCCCTGCGCAATCTTGACGAAGAACGGCGACGGCTCGATGCCTTCCGCGAGCGTTGCCGCCTCCAACTCGTAGAAAACGATCAAGTCGATGTCGCTGGAATAATTCAGTTCGCCCGCGCCCATCTTGCCCATGGCGAGGACGACAAGACCGCTGCCCTCTTCCGGATGCTCGGCATCGAGCGGCAGCAGACGCCCGCGCGCGGCTTCCTGCTTGAGCAGGAAACGAATAGCGCACTGGACCGACGTGACCGCGATGTCGGTCAGCGCCCGCGTCACGCGCATCACCGGCCAGACGCCGCCGATGTCGCAGAGCGCGATCAGCAGCGCCGCCTCGGACTTCATCCGGCGCAGCGCCGTCATGATGTCGGCTTCGCTCGCGGCGGCGGCGGCATCGGCCACCGCCTTGCCGAGCAGCGCGGCGATATGGCCGTCCGGTTCGCATTGAAGCAGACGCAATGTCCGCCCCGCGTCCGCGCGCATCAGATCGAAAAGGTAGGGCGACGCCTCGGCAATACCTTCAAGGATCGCTTTCGCCTGCGGGAACTCGCGGGAAATATCCTTGAGTGCGTTCGCATGCTCGGGCGAACAGTCGCCCAGCCAGTCCGCAAGCCGCTGTTCGGCGGCCTCGCGCGCGAACAACTTCGGTCCGGCCACGAAACGGGCCGCCAGGGGACGGTCCGCGCCGCCCATCGCGGGTGAAGTCATACGCTCTTTTGTTCCACGCCCCGGCTCGGGATCACAAGCGTCACGCGCAGCCCCGGCTGGCTGTCCGCGAGTCGCAGGCCGCCACCATGCAACGTCGCGACGGCCGATGCCAGACTCAAACCGAGCCCCGACCCCGGCTGGGTCCGGCTGGCCTCCAGCCGCACAAAACGCTCGACCGCGCGCTGGCGGTCGGCCTCGGGAATGCCCGGCCCGTGATCCGTGACACTGAGAAGAACGTCGTCGCCGTCCCGTCGGGCCTCGATCAGAATGTCGGACGGGTTGCCCGCGCCGCCTGCGACCGGCTGGCCGTATTTGATCGCGTTCTCGACGAGATTGGCGAGCGCCTGACTGATGAGCTCGCGGTTGCCGTGGATTGTCGCGGTGTCGGCCTTCACGGTCAGCGTGAGGCCCTTGTCTTCCGCCAGCGGCTCGTAGAGTTCGTGAATGCCGTGGGCGATTTCAGCGGCGTCGAAGTCGGTCATGTTGTCGCGGGCCTGGCCGGATTCGGCGCGCGCGATCATCAGCAGCGCGTTGAAGGTCCGGATCAGTCCGTCGGATTCATCGATGGTCCGTTCCAGCGCGGCGCGGTATTCGCCTTCGTTGCTGGATTTCGCCAGCGCTTCCTCGGCACGATTGCGCAGCCGTGTTAGCGGCGTCTTGAGATCGTGGGCGATGTTGTCGGAGACTTCCTTCAATCCCGCCATCAACGCCTCGATGCGCTCCAGCATGGCATTGAGATTTTCCGCGAGCCGGTCAATCTCGTCGCCGCTGCGCCCCACCGGGAGGCGTTCGCTGAGATCGCCGGCCATGATCCGCTGCGTGGTGCCGGTCATGGCGTCGATCCGGTGCAGCACGCGCCGCGCCACGAAGATGCCGCCGCCGAGGCCCAGCACGACAACGATCAGGACCGACCATTGCGCGGCCTTGGCGACGATGCCGAACAGCCGCCGCCGTTCATCGAGATCGCGCCCCACCAAAATCCGGAAGCCGCCGGTCAGCTGCGACACCTTCACCAGCGCGAAGTGGTTCTTGGTGTCGGTTTCTTCCAACCGCTTGTAAGACGTCTCGGCCCAGCCGGGCTTGTCCATCACGCCAGGCGCGAGCGACGACACGTTGCCCGCGACGCCCTGCCCCTGCGGCGTGGTGACGAGATAGAGATTGGCGCCCGGACGCAGCGCGCGGCCTTCCACCCCGGCGACCAGTCCGCGCAGGCCGCCGCGCTCATACTGGCTGATGAGTTCGCTTAGTTCGGAATTGACGGTCTCGGTGATCTGTTCGGTGATCAAGCGCCGCGTGTTCCAGGCGAAATAACCCAGCAGTGACGCAGCAAACAGCGCGAACAGGAAAAGATAAACCAGCGTCAGCCGGAACGCCGTGGTCCGGATCAGTTTACCGAATGCCGTCACGGATCATGTATCCGGCACCACGAATGGTGTGCAGCAGCGGACGATCGTGTCCCTTGTCGATCTTGGAGCGCAGCCGCGAGATATGCACATCGATCACATTGGTTTGCGGATCGAAATGATAGTCCCACACGTTCTCAAGCAGCATGGTGCGGGTCACGACCTGCCCCGAATGCTTCATCAAATATTCGAGCAGCCGGAATTCGCGCGGCTGGAGCGTGATCTCGGTCGTGCCGCGCTTGACCTGATGGGACAACCGGTCGAGTTCGAGATCGCCGACACGATAGGTTGTCTCTTCGGACGGTCCGCCGTGACGGCGCGACAGCACCTCGACGCGCGCCAGCAACTCGGCGAATGAATAAGGCTTCGGCAGATAGTCGTCGCCGCCAGCCCGAAGTCCCTTGATGCGGTCATCGACCTGGCCGAGCGCCGACAGGATCAGCGCGGGCGTGTGATTGCCCTTGCCGCGCAGGGTGCCGATGATCGACAGGCCGTCGCGCTTGGGCAACATGCGATCGATGACAAGCACGTCGTAGTCGCCGGACTCCGCCAGCGCGAGACCCTCCTCGCCGTCGCTCGCGAGATCGGCGACATGACCGACCTCGCGAAATGCCTTCACGAGGTAGTCCGCCGACTCGCGGTCGTCTTCAACGATGAGCAGTCGCATCTGTGATTCGGTCTGGCTCGATATGACAGGGCTTTGTAGCACCATGGCGCGATGATCGTCCTCATGCAAGGCAACGAAACGTGTCGCTCGCCCCGGCTGAAAAAAAACGGGCGGTGAAGCTGGGGGACCTCACCGCCCGCACTGCACGACCGACTGGAGTGCGATCGCGCCTGCACTCGACGGAGGGGGGCGTTTTCCATCGAGAGCAATCCGGGCATGACGGCTGGGGGACCGTC
Organism: Afipia sp. GW821-FHT04G03; assembly: GCF_059419985.1. Taxonomy (NCBI): domain Bacteria; kingdom Pseudomonadati; phylum Pseudomonadota; class Alphaproteobacteria; order Hyphomicrobiales; family Nitrobacteraceae; genus Afipia; species Afipia sp. GW821-FHT04G03. The sequence continues at coordinate 1,140,343 of NZ_JBWKSV010000001.1, forward strand.
ACACTCTGATTTCAAGGGACGGGTTTTTAAGGCCCGTCCCCGGGAAGGAGCCGTCGGCGGGGGCGAATTTGCCGGCGACAACTCCCCATTTCTCGTCCGCTCGCGCGGACCGTTAACTGTCGAAGTGGGCATGATCTGATCCGAAAACCGGTGCCCACTTTTTGCCTCAGCCCTTGGAGACCGGCATCGCAACGAAGCGCGACGAGTCACCGGACTTCACGCGAACCAGCACGCTGTTCTTGTTGTCGGCGCGCGCCGCGGTGATCGCATCGCGAACCTCGCCCGGCGTTCCGACCAGCTTGCCGGCGACTTCGAGAATGACGTCGCCTTCCTTGAAGCCGCGCTCGGCCGACGGGCTGTTCGGATCGACGTCGGTTACGACGACGCCGTCCTTGCCCGCACCAGCCACGCTGTTGGCCGGAGCCAGCGTCAGTCCGAGGTTGGGCACCGTTACGCTGCCCTTCGAGAACTTGCCGCCACCATCCTTCTGATCGGTGTCGGCCTTCGCCTGCCTGGCGTTCGGCAATTCACCGAGCGTCATGTTCAGGATCTTGTCCTGGCCCTTGTGGACCACAACCAGCTTCACGGTCTGGCCGGGAGCCATGCCGCCGATGGTCCGCGCAAGCTCGCGCGCATCCTTGACCGGCTGATCGTTCACCCGCGTGATGACGTCGCCGGATTCAACGCCCGCCTTCGCGGCCGGGCCGTTGGCCTGCGGTTCCGCAACCAGCGCGCCTTCGGTCTTCTTCAGGCCGAGGCTGTCGGCAATCTCCGGAGTCACCTGCTGGATCTGAACACCGATCCAGCCGCGGCTGACCGAGCCCTTGTCCTTGAGTTGCTGCACGACGCTCTTCACCGTGGAGGCCGGGATCGCGAAAGCGATGCCGACGCTGCCGCCGGACGGCGAGTAGATCGCGGTGTTGACGCCCATCACGTCGCCTGTGGTGTCGAAGGTCGGGCCACCCGAGTTGCCCTTGTTCACGGGCGCGTCGATCTGGATGAAATCGTCATAAGGTCCGTTGCCGATGTCGCGGCCGCGGGCCGAGACAATGCCGGCGGTCACGGTGCCGCCGAGGCCGAACGGATTGCCGACCGCCAGCACCCAGTCGCCGATGCGCGGCTGACTGTCGGAGAGCTTGGCGAACGCCAGATTGCTGACGCCGTCGACCTTGATCAGCGCGAGATCGGTGCGCGGATCAGTGCCGATCACCTTCGCGGTGTGGACCTTGCCGTCGTCGGTGGTGACTTCAACCTTGTCCGCGCCGTCGACCACGTGGTTGTTGGTCACGGCAAAGCCGTCAGCCGAGATGAAGAAACCCGAGCCCTGCCCGGTCATCTGGCCACCGCCGCGGCCACCGCGGCCGCCACGTCCACCCGGGAATCCATCGGGACCGCCGAAGCGCTTGAAGAAGCGCTCCATCGGCGAATTAGGCGGGAACGGCGAATCTTCCGAGGGGCCATCGTTCGAGACCTGCTTCTCGGCCATCTTCACGCGCACCGAAATCACCGACGGCTTCACGCGCTCGACAATGTCCGCGAAGCCGATCGGCTGCTGAACCTGCCGGACTTCCTTGTTGACCTGCGCATGGGCGGTCGTGGTGAGCACGTCGAAGTTGTTCGCGGGGCTGAGGCCGTAACCGGCAACGCCGAGACCCGCGACGACCGAAGCCATCAGCGCGAACTTGCGCGCGGAGAACAGCGAACGGCGCGGCGCAAGATAGGACGGGAGTTTCGAAAGATCGGTGGGATGGTCGGTCATGAATAATCTCCAGGAGGGCGAAAGCGGACGGGAAATCTCGCGGTGCCGAATCTTGAAAGACGCTGCACCTGTCCTCTGGAAGATGGGACACGCGGCCTTACCGCGCTCTGACGGGGGAATTAATGTTTTGTAATAAAAAAGCGGCCTGAAACAGCCGCCGGAACCGGCTTTCGACTGGTCCTGGAACCGCGCAAAATCCCGCGTCAGACGGGCTTTTTCGCAGCTTCCTCGCCGGCGATCAGCTTTTCCAGCCGGGCCTCTTCCTCAGGGGTGAGCTGGAATGACGCACCCTCCTCGTCGGCGGCAACGCGCGCGCGGCGACGGCGATTCCCGAGCCAGAGCGCCAGCCCGCCACCGGCCATAACCAGCGGGGGAACAAGCCACAACAGCAGCGTGCTGCTTTGAACGCGCGGCTTGAGCAGTACGAACTCGCCGTAGCGCGCCACCAGGAAATCCATCACCTGTTCGTCGGTGCTGCCGGCGGCGATGCGCTCGCGTACCAGGAGCCGCAGGTCGCGCGCCAGCGGCGCATCGGAATCGTCGATGGACTGATTCTGGCAGACCATGCAGCGCAATTCGCGCGACAGATTTCTGGCCCGCGCTTCCTGCACAGGATCGGCCATGATCTCGTCGGGCTGCACGGCGAAGACCAGCGACGGCATGAGCGTCAGCACGATTGCAAACAGCGCCGGCAGAATACGTTTCATCGCAGCTACTCCGCCGCCTGCAACGCGCCGGTCTTGCCGGTCTTGCCGGCCTTGGCGGGCTTCGGCGCACCGACGCGCAGCCGCCGGTCGGTCAGCGAGAGAAATCCGCCGAACGCCATCAGCAGCGGGCCGAACCAGATCAGCAGCACCATCGGCTTGTGATAGATGCGCGCCGCCACCGACCCATCGGCGTTGCTATCGCCGAGCGAGATATAAAGCTGGCTGAAGCCGCGCGTCAGCAATGCGGCTTCCGTCGTCGACATCGCGCGCGTGGAGAAATTTCGCTTCGACGGCGTCATGACGCCAATGGTCTTGCCGTCCAGCGACACCGTGAAATGCGACACCACCTCGCGGAAATTCGGACCCTGCTGCTGCGTCACGTCGTCGAGCCGCACCTGATAACCGCCGACGGTCACCGTGTCCTTCGGCTGCATCGATGCGATGCTCTCGCTGTTCCAGGTGGTCTCGCAGACGATCCCGATCAGCGCCACGCCGAGACCCGCATGGGCGAACGCCGAGCCCCAAGTGGAGCGCGGCAGGCCGCGTGCGCGGCTGAACGATGTGGCAAGCGGCGCGCGGAACAGTTGCGTGCGCTCGGTAATGTCGGTGATGGCGCCCAGCACGACAAAAGCCGCGATACCGATTATCAACGGCGCAAACGCGCCGCCGCCGCGGGTCCACGCCCACAGCACGGCAATGGTCACCAGCGCCACGATGCCCGCCGCCATCAGGCGCTGCGCCGCGCCCACGATGTCGCCGCGCTTCCACGCCAGTTGCGTGCCGAACGGCACCGCGAGCAGCAGCGGCAGGAACAACGGCGCGAATGTCAGATTGAAGAACGGCGCGCCGACCGAAATCTTCTCGCCGGTGAGAACCTCGAGCGCCAGCGGATAGAGCGTGCCGACCAGCACCGTGGCGCAGGCTGTCGTCAGCAGCAGGTTGTTCAGCACCAGCGCGCCTTCGCGCGAGATCGGCGCGAACAGCCCGCCCTGCTTCAGCGCCGACGCCCGCCACGCATAGAGGCCGAGGCTGCCGCCGATGAACAGGCACAGGATCATCAGGATGAACACGCCGCGCGATGGATCGCTGGCAAACGTATGCACCGACGTGAGCACGCCCGAACGCACAAGGAATGTTCCGAGCAGCGAGAGCGAGAACGTCAGGATCGCAAGCAGGATGGTCCAGACCTTCAGCGCCTCGCGCTTCTCCATCACCACGGCGGAATGCAGCAGCGCGGTGCCCGCGAGCCACGGCATCAGCGACGCATTCTCCACCGGGTCCCAGAACCACCAGCCGCCCCAGCCAAGTTCGTAATAGGCCCAGTAAGAGCCCATCGCGATGCCCAGGGTGAGAAAGATCCACGCCATCAGCGTCCACGGGCGCACCCACCGCGCCCACGCCGCATCGATGCGGCCTTCGATCAGCGCGGCGACGGCGAACGCGAACGAGATCGAGAAGCCGACATAGCCGAGATAGAGCATCGGCGGATGGATCGCGAGGCCGATGTCCTGAAGGATCGGGTTGAGGTCGCGGCCCTCGATCGGCGGATTGGCGATGCGCGCGAACGGATTCGAGGTGGCAAGAATGAAAAGATAGAATGCCGATCCGACCCAGCCCTGCACCGCAAGGACATGCGCGCGTAGCGCGCGCGGCAGGTTGTTGCCGAAGGCCGCCACCAGCGCACCGAACAGCGCGAGGATCAGCACCCACAGCAGCATGGAGCCTTCGTGGTTGCCCCATACGCCGGTGATCTTATAGAGCAGCGGCTTCAGCGAATGGGAATTCTCGTAGACGTTCAGCACCGAGAAATCCGACGTGACGTGCAGCCAGGTCAGCGCTGCGAACGACAGCGCGGTGAACATGAACTGCGTCAGCGCGGTGGAGCGCGCGACGTTCATCAGCGCCGGATCGTGCAGCCGCGCACCGATCACCGGCACCACCGACTGGATCAGTGCCAACGCGAGCGCCAGCACCAGTGCATAATGTCCGGCTTCCGCGATCATTTCGCGTTCCCCTGCACGCTTGACGCGCCGGACGGTTTCTTGTCGTAATCGTCCTTCCAGTGGCCGGTCTTTTTCAGTTCGTCCGCGACGGCTTTCGGCATGTAGGTCTCGTCGTGCTTGGCCAGAACCGTGTCGGCCTTGAACACGCCGCTGGCGTCGAGCGCGCCCTCGGAAATGATGCCCTGCCCCTCGCGGAACAGATCCGGCAAAATCCCTTGATAAGTCACCGGCAGGGTTGCATTTCCGTCGGTCACTTCAAACTTCACTTTAAGCTGGTCGCCGCGCACCAGCGATCCCTCGCGCACCAGACCGCCGAGCCGGAACCGCTTGCCGGGCTGGATTTGCTTTTCAGCGGCCATGGACGGCGTCGAGAAGAACACGATGGAGTCGCGCAGCGCGTTCAGCACCAGCGCAGCCGCGATCGCGAGCACCGCGAGCGCTCCACCGATCAACGTCAATCGCCGCTGCTTGCGCGTCATTAATTTACCCGTCTAATCCGAGACTCTTGAGACCGTCGTTCAACTGCTGCAGCCGCGCGGCGTCGCCGCCGACCGCCTGCCGCGCCTCGCCGCGCGCCGCCTGCGCCTTGTCGCGCTCGCCGAGAACCATATAGGCGCGCACCAGCCGCAACCAGCCCTCGACATCGTCACCGTTATCCTTCAGCCGCGTGGCGAGGCGATCCACCATGCCGCGGATCATGCTGTTGCGGTCGCCCTCGGTCATGCTCTTGGCGGCGGCGACATCCTCATCGGACAGCTTGGGAGCCGCAACGCCGATGCGCGTCAGCGCGTCCTGCACCAGCGGACGCCACGGCGCATCGGCCGGCGCCGAGACCAGCATCGCGCGCCAGATCTTCGCGGCGTCGTCCTTGCGGCCGTCCTGTTCGGCGGCAAGGCCGACAAAATAGCGCGCCTTCACTTCGTTCGGATCGAGCGCGATGGCGCGCTCGAATTCAGTCTTTGCCTCCGCGGTGACGACGCCGCCGCTGGCGGCCGCCATCGCCTCGCCGAGATCGGCGCGGCGTGCCGCGCTGTCGCCGTTATAGGTAATGGAATTGCGCCAGGCTCGTGCGGCATCGTCGAAGCGGCCGAGCTTCACCAGTACGGGCGCGAGCACTTCCCAGCCGCGTCCGTCGGTCGGATTCTTTTCGAGATGGGTTTCGACCTGCGCGACCAGCTTGTCCATCGGCGTGGATGCGGCCGGCGCCTGGGCGCGCTCCGCGAGCGGAAAGTCGCCGAGCGAGGGTGAGCCGAACTGCGCGTACATCCCGGCGGCGAGCAGCGGCAGGCCGACCAGTGCGACCACGGCGACGACGCGGCGAAACGTCGTGCTCGACGACGACGTTGCATTTGTCTCGGCGTCGGACGCCGCGAGCAGCCGGCGGCTGATTTCGACGCGCGCGGCTTCGGCTTCGCTGACGCCGATCATGCCTGCGGCGGCGTCGCGCTGCACCTCGGCGAGTTGATCCTTGTAGACCACCGCCTCGCTGCCCTCGCGCGCCGGCGACGTGCCGCGCCCGAGCGGCCACAGCACGGCAAAAGCCGCGGCGGCAGTCATCAGCGCGAACACGAACCAAAGCGTCATTTCAACGGGTTCCCGGCGAGAATAGAGCCGTTACAAGCGGCCCTTTCGTGCCGGGTTACACCACGGCTGGCGGAACCGTGCAATTGACATTTCCGTCACGGATTCAACGGGATTCCGGGCCGCCTTGCGGCATTTCAGCACGAAAGAATATGGGGAAGGACTAAGGCGCGAGGCTAGGATCAACTCGCGCGCGAGGGCTTGCGGTCGGTGGCGCGCGTCGCCTCGGGTGCCTTGCGCTCGGCGGGGCGCGCCATTTCGGCGGCCTTGCTCATCAGCGACGCGTAGTCCGGTCCGAACAGGACTTCGCAGAACCGGATCGCGGCCTGCATCTGCATCAAACGGAAGGCGCGGACCTTCTGGTCATGGGTGCGGAGCGATTCCACCAGCGTCTCGGTGGCCTTCTCGACGTAGTGCTGCAATTCGGTGTAGGCGCGCAGCGACACTTCGTTGATCGCGAGTTCGCTGGCATAGGAACGGCAGACCGCGACGAAATCGATCAGCGCGGCCGTCTCCTCGATGTCCACCGGATCGATCCGGTTGGCGGAGGTCACGTCCTTGTCCGGCCCCTGCCGCAGCAGCCGCCGCACCCGGCCCGGCACGCTGTCGATTTCCGATTGCAGCGCATTGGAAATCTCGGAGCGGATCGAGGCCAGTTGCTTGCCCCACGCCGAGTCCGAGCGGATGTCGAGTTCGGTGCGCAGGCCGCGCATGCCGTCGTGCAGCGTCTTGAGATGGTTGGAAGTGTCCTTGAACTGGCCGCGCTTGATGTCGTTGCGCAGGTCGGAGGCCGTGCGCGAAAGATCGTGCATCGCCATCGTCACGGTGACGCCGAACGGCGTGCCGGCAACGCGGATCTCGTCGTCGGATCCGGCCACCATGATGCCGAGACGGACGATCTGCCAGGGCGCCGCGAGCCGCTGCATCAGCAGCGACACGGCGAACGGCAAAACCTGCGGCGTTTGCAGCGATGGCATGTTGAGCGCCGCCATCGCCGACCTGATGTGGGATTCGGCGAACACGCGGATATTGCCGGGCAGCTTGTGATTGAGCTTGTCCAGTGAGTCGCGGGCGCCCAGCACGGCGCCCATCGGCGCGATGTCCTCGATCACGCTCGTCGCACCGAGCCGGCCGAGCGTGCGCTGCCGGTCGCCGCCGCTGACGGCGGCAATCGCTTCCGAGGCGGCAAGCTGGAGGGTCCGCACGGCGGCGTTGAGGTCGGGAGCGCCTGCCGTGTCGTGCGGATGCGCGAGCGCCGCAGCGAAGGCGGCGACGGCTTCGGGGCAGCCTTCGCGGCCGAGCCAGAGCCAGACCGGGCCGAGCGACGACCGCCTGATCTGGCCGGGACGGACATGAGGAACGTTTTCTACCAGAAACGGCTCGAGCGGCCGAAATACCTGCCGCATCGGGTCTTCGCTGCGCGGGGTTATGTCCTCGCTCGGCGCGCGGACGATCATGCGCAACTGCTCAAGCACGAAATTCGCGACGGTTACGTCCTCGCCGCGCTCGATGGCGCGCTCGAACTCGCGCATCAGCAGGGCCTGCGCCTTCGGCGGCAATTGCCCGAGATAGTCCCTCAACCGCTCGATCGACGATTGGCTCATACGCCCAAACGCTCACTGGCCGGAGCCCGACAGACGGGGTCCACCGGGTGTCATAGCCGGAACGTCGTTAATTTGGGGTTGAGGAACAAGAACCTGAATTCGCCAAAAGCTGTCCGAAGCCGGAATATTAAGCGCTTTTGGATGCTGATAAGCTCAAATTCTCTGCAATCAGATGTTCCGGTATCGGACCAATAGCTACTCGAAAATCATGGATTTCCATTTCATTCTCTGGATCGGAACGCAACGACAGCGTCATCCTATATCGACCGGCTTCAGAGAGTTTAAGGCTATTAAATTGAAATCCCATAATCGATCGCCCCTCAGTACCTTCTTGAGGAGGCGACGGAGACAACACGACATCACCGCCTATAACCGTTGCACCGCTTGGGGCACGAATCCTCATTGTCAAATCGATCTCATTCGATGGGCTCCGAGCGAACACAGTGAAAACCAAAATTGGAATCACGGTGGGCAGTTGGGGTACAATCATGTCCTCAGTATACATTCCTCCGATTACAAATTTTCCCGACTGATCCAGCGTCGCGAAATCTGACATCAAAACAAAACGGATATCTGGAAGCTCAATCATTTAGTTGCCTGGCCGATAACCGTTGAAATCACGTTGGAAGTTTTGGGCAACCGATTTCCGGTCAGGAGAAAACTTCCGACAATATTTCTGGCTGACGAGGTGGATGAATTTGCAGTTGGCTCCGCCGTCCAATTATGAGGTCGCATCTCTTCAATTGCCTCAGGAAGAAAAGCCAAGCGAAAACCGAGCGCAGATGTCAGAAGAACAATGGTATCTAAGGTTATTCCCGAGCGTGCGGATAAAACTCTGGAAATTTGACCTTTGTCTCGTCCCAATGCGTCGGCCAACGATTTTATTGTTACACCGTTTTCCTTCGCGCGTTTTTTGAATGCCGATTTGAGCGCTAAATAAGCTCGCATACGCCCATCGGCCTTATAATCTGCCTGCTCAACCTCAGACAGTTTCTTCAGTTCAAATCCCGCCATCGAAATCTCCCAACAACTCTACGCGAGGCGCTTTCAACATTTTGCGATCAGGAAAGAGGACTTCCCACCGCTGGCGAACGAGATCGATTATTGGTTGGAAACCGTACGCGGCCAACTGGCTGCGAATTCCATAAGAAAGCGCAACAAATTCGCCTTTCCTAAGGAAACCTCCCAAGACACGCGCTTGGGGAAAATAAATGATCTTGATTTCCCATATTCCGAGTTTGCCGTCCGGACCTTTAGTGATCGGCTTGAACATAGCGTCATCATCAAAGTCGGCTCCTCCCACAAAAGAACGAAATACGGCGCGAACGCGTGCGCCATACTCAACACCTTCGTCTGGCGCATTAGCCCATGCATGGACTTTCGGATGGAGCCAAAGGCGCCGGTTACAAGATCGGTCAGGCCACAAATCAGGAGAGTGATGGACAAGACTACGGACCTTATGAAGCTCCGAAAGATGATCTTCTGTTGACTTATTTGTCAACCACCACCCCTTAAATATGATGAACGTTAGCAAATGGAACCCCAGTATGGAGGATGGTGATGCAATAGTGCAACCTTTGTACGCCTAGCGGGCGAAACCTTCACACCCCCGGCAGGGTCAGTTCGGCCCGGAGGCCCCCGATCGGGGCCGTTCCCAGCGTAAGGCTGCCGCCATAAAGGGCTGCGAGGTCGGTCACGATGGACAGGCCGAGGCCCGAACCGGGTTTGGTCTCGTCCAGCCGCTGGCCGCGGCGGGCGACCTGACTTCGTTCGGCGGGCGACAGTCCCGGCCCGTCGTCATCGACGATGATCCGCAGCGTCGGGTCGAGCGCCCCGCCCGGCGTCAGTTCCAGCAACACCTCGATGAACACCCGCTGCTCGGACCACTTGCAGGCATTATCGACAAGGTTGCCGGTCATCTCCTCGAGATCCTGCTTCTCGCCGCGGAACTTCACGCCACCCGCCGCCTCGACGTCGATGAGAATGTCGCGGCCGCGGTGAATCTTTTCCATGGTGCGGGCCAGCGCCTCGAGAACTGGCGCGACCTCGGTCACGGTGCCGATCGTCTGCACCCGCGCGGCGATCCGCGCGCGCTCCAGATGATGCGCGACCTGATCGCGCATGATGCCGGCCTGCTCCAGAACCTTCGCCGCGAACGGATCGTCCCTGTTGGCGGCAGCCTCGTTGACGATGACGGAGAGCGGGGTCTTGATCGCATGGGCCAGATTGCCGACATGCATGCGCGAGCGCTCGACGATGGCGCGATTGGCGTCGAGCAGCGCGTTGGTTTCGCGCGCAAGCGGCGCGATCTCCAGCGGGAATTTACCCTCCAGCCGCTCGGCATTGCCGGAACGGATGGCGGAAAGCGAATTGGAAATGCGCTTGAGCGGCGCAAGACCGAAGCGCACCTGAAACAGCGTGGTGAGCAGCAGGCCGGCGGTCAGCGCCGCGAACGTCACCCCGAGATAGGTGTTGAAGGTCCAGGTTTCTTCCTCGATCTCGGTGGCGTCGCCCGCCACTGAAGCAAGGAATTTTCCATCGACCCCGAGATCGACCGGCCGCTCGACCATGCGCAGATACTGGTTTTCCGGCCCGTTGACATAGGCAAGACGAACGCCGGAGGGATCGAGATCGATACCCATATCCTCGAGCCTGGGCAGCTTGACGTCCCACAGCGACCGCGACGCGCGCACCTCGGGCTTGTCGCCGTCGATGCGCTCCATCCGCCAGTACCAGCCCGACAGCGGCAGTTCGAACAGCGGCTCGCCGAGCGACTGCACCGACTTGTCGGATTTATCGCCCTTGTCGTTCGGATCGTCGGGCTGCGCGGCTTCGGCGATCAGGGTGCGCAGATAGAAATTCAGCCTGCGATCGAAGGCGCGCTCGGTGGAGCGCTTGTAGACCGAGGACAGCACGAAGCCGGTGATGAGCAGAATCAACACCACCCACGCCGTCGCGGACAGGAAAAGCCGTGTCGCGAGTGAGTTCGTGCGGTTCAAAAGGTCTTCCCGTGCCTGTCGCGCCTCTGCACACGCGTCATTGCGAGGAGCCGTGGTTTCACGCCCACGTTAACCGATTATCCCCTAGCGCGCATCGGTTGCGGGAGACTTCGCATCAGCCACCGGCGGCGTCAGCAAGTAGCCGAGGCCGCGCACGGTCTGGATGATGTCGACCTCAAGCTTCTTGCGGATCCGGCCGACGAAAACCTCGATCGTGTTGCTGTCGCGGTCGAAGTCCTGATCGTAAAGATGCTCGACCAGTTCGGTGCGCGAGACCACGCGGCCGGAATGATGCATGAGATAGGCCAGCAGCCGATACTCGTGCGACGTCATCTTGATGGGATTGCCGTTGACGCTGACGCGGTTGGTGCGGGTATCGAGCATCACCGGCCCGCAGGTCAGCTCGGACTGCGCATGTCCGGCAGTTCGGCGCAGCAGCGCGCGAATCCGAGCGAGAACTTCTTCGAGATGAAACGGCTTGGCGACATAGTCGTCGGCGCCGGCGTCGAAGCCCTGCACCTTGTCGCTCCAGCGGTCGCGCGCGGTGAGGATCAGAACCGGCATGGTGCGCTTGTTGCGCCGCCACGCCTCCAGCACCGAAATGCCGTCCATCTTGGGAAGGCCGATATCGAGCACCACCGCGTCATAGGGCTCGCTATCGCCGAGGAAATGCCCCTCCTCGCCATCGAAGGCACGGTCCACGACATAGCCCGCGTCCGACAGGGCTGTCGTGAGCTGACGGTTCAAATCCGGGTCGTCTTCAACGACAAGAAGGCGCAAGGCGGTCTCCGCAAATCTGACATTCCACTAACGCTATCATGAACGGCGCGGCGGTGAATGATGGATGAACGGCGGCGCCCCCAGGACAACTTCCAAGATTACTTTTTCGTCACGGTCGCTGTTTTGCCGGTCACCGCCCTGGCCAGTTTGTCGAACACGCCGGGAGCATCCTGGCCGGTAGCTGCGCAGACCTTTTCGCGGGTGCGGCCGCTCATGTAGACGCCTAACACGCCGAATCGGAAGCCCCAATAGCTCACGAGAAGGCCCGTCGCGCCGACCAGCGCGTTGATCGCCGCCATGTCGCCAGTCCAGAACTCATGAACAAGAACACCCCACAAGGCCGCGCATTCCACGGTCAATTCCAATGCATAAAGCGGACGCCACCAGCGCTGCAGCGCATCCTCGCCGGTGAGTTCCGCGCGAATCGTCGCCTGGGTTTCCGCAATGGAGCCGCGCGCCGCTTCGGCCTCAGCGCGAACAGCCTCGGCCCATGTGGATTCGGCCTGCGCGATCCGGTCCGCGCCGCCGGCCGACAGCGCCTTGCCCACCGCCTCCGGCGTGGCATCGGTTGCGCCGACGACATCCGCGAGAATTCGTCCTGCGGCAGCGCCGAGCGGGCCGCCCAGCGCCGTGCCGAGAATCGGCGCGCCGAGCCCGATCACCTGTCGCGCCACATCAGCCCAATTCATGGGATGTCCTTTCAGCCAAAGGCGGCACCGCCGCTTCCTGATTCACGCGCCGGCGCCAGCGCCAGATGAGAAAGATTGCGAGCGCTGTGAGCCCGGCTGCCGCGGCGACTGCCGCCGCCACCTCAAGCCGCGACGTCGCCACCGCAGCCGCCGCGCCAGCGGCGATGACCGCGCCCGCGGACGCCTGCCCCGCCGGAATTGTCGCGGGCACAACGGCCTTGCCTTCCGACGGCGTGCTCGCGACGGGCGCAGGCGGACGGCTCTGTGCCATCGCCAACGCCGCTGTGCGCACGCCGCCCACGCGCGCGGTCCAGCCGCGCCCGAACACCGGAAATGTTTTCAGCGATTTCAGGAACGCGAGACGCTCCGCGCAGATCGCAATGACGAGATCGCCCGCGTGACGCCGCGCGGCGGCAGCGACCACATCGTCGGTGATCGCACTCGTATTGTCGGACATCGTGAGCATGCGCCGCAGCACCTTGCCCGCGCGGCCGGTGCCGGAATTCACGCCGTAATCGAACACCGCGTAATCGACACCTGTGGGAAGCTCGTCGCAACGCATCGCGTTCCAGTAGCGCTCGCGATAGATTTTGCGCGCGACGCTTTGCGGCAGCGCGCGCACGTCGTCGGCGGTGGCGTTGACCTTCCAGTAACGCCGCGCGTCGGCCAGCGTGATGCCGAAATTGGTCGGCCCGCCAGGATCCGAGGGATGATCGGTGTAGCCGCCCTCATCGCGGAGCAGCCGCGTCAGCGCCTGATCGTAGGACGCCGCCGCCATCTCAAAACGCCCACGCGACGACGATGAGCGAGACGAGCCACACGACAAGCACAGCCTTCAATGTGATCCAGGGCCGCGCCGCGATCTGCCTTGCAATCCATTCCAAAGGCACAGCGAGGCGATCACGCAATGAAGCGAGCGTCATTTTGATTTCTCCGTGGGACAGCGGCCCGCGACGGGCAAAGAAAAAGCCCCGCACGAAGCGAGGCTCGGGTTCGTCAACCTTGTGGTACGGCGCCCATAGCGCCTTCCCCGTCGCCTGCCCGCGGCTGGCGTTGATGATCGCTGGAAATTTGTAATCCGCGCTGTAGGAGCCTCTTTTTAGCAGGTTGGCCGTTTCCCCGGCAGCCTTGATCGCATTCACACGCCCTTCGGGAACGTGAAGTCGCCCGGCACCATGCTACCTCCAAAATTTTGTTTCTGGCCGGCCCGCGCCCGCACGAGCTGTTCGCGAAAATCTTCCCAGCGATTGCTGCGGGCTCCGGCCGAACGAGAGGCTTGGCATCAGTGCGGGAATCTGCCTAAGCCTTCAGTAACTAATCAGAAAGAAAGCGATGACGGATACAGGAGCCCCCGAGAAAGCTCAGGGCCGCAGAGGAAAACTTCTTGTAACCGCTGTCCTTCTCTTGGCCGCAACGATAACGGCTGTTTACAACACCACATTCGCCAATTTTACGGATTCGATCGCGCGATTTAGTGCGCATGGCCTCGTGTTGATCGTGTGCGCGATCTTGACCGCGTTTCTGGTTGCAGCATTCAGACTGAAGCTGATCGCCGCCGACTTCGGTTATCCTCTGACTTTTTCCCAAAGCGTCGCGACGGTCAGCGTTGGCCAGGTCGGAGGATTCCTCTTTTTCCAGTTGATCGGCCAGCTGATGGCGCGCGGCGCATACCTCGCTCGTCACAATATCTCGATGACCGGAACGGTGCTGATTACCGGAACAGAGCGGGTTGGAGCGGCTTTGATTTCTGCCGCTCTCGCCGTGTCGGGAGCGATTTACATTTTCAGCGGACTAACGCTGCAGGTGAACCTCAGTCCGATCCGCCTGATCGTGGGGATGTCATTCGTTCTCCTCGTCTCAGGCTATATGTGGCGCGGTGCGCTTTTGACCGCATGGCGCGCAATAACATTCAGCGACGTCAAAAAGCTGCTGCGATCCCTCGCGGTTTCAGTTCTCGTTCAGCTTCCGATGATGGGCGCGTATGTAACCGCCGCCCACGCGATAGCTCCGCAGATTCCGCTGCTTGATCTGGCCGCCGCCGCCACTCTCGTCATGTTCGCCGCTAGCATTCCGATCAGCTTCGCCGGTTGGGGCGTCCGCGAGTTGAGCGCCGTCGCAGCCTTAAGCGCAATCGGCGTTCCCAAAGAAGGCGCACTGCTCGTTGCCTTGCTCATCGGAACAATATCGATCTTGGCCGCGTTCTTTTTGACTGCGGTATCGACGGTTGGCCGGGTCAACAAAATCGAGGCTCCCGCAGCGTCACCACACGCCGATCGATTGACGGCGCGCGATCTCCTGCTGCCGCAGATCATTCCCGTCGTCGCAGCCGTCCTGATTTTCTTTCAAGTCAACCTTCCCACCCAATCGACTCTGATCAATGTCAATCTTGCCGACCCGATATTGATTCTCGGCGGATTGATTTCCTTGTTTGCGATGTCTCAGGGGCGATTTCCGCAATGGCGGATTTCCGGAATGAATCTGCATTTCATTGCCTGCACTCTCGCGATGACCCTGGCGCTCCTGATCGGCGCTCACTCGATCGGCTGGACCGAATGGGCCCTGGCAAACAAGTATCTTGGATGGTTCGTTCTCATGGCGACCGCGCTCACCGGAGCGATGTCAGCCAACATCGGCCTTGAGAAGATATTGAGAACTTTTGTCGTTGCCGGTTGCGCGGTTATTGTCTTCCAGTACGGCTCGAACCTTCTTCAGATTTTTGGCATCATCAAAACCAGTCTGACGGTCGGTTTTACGCAAAACTCAAATGCTTTCGCATTTCAATGCATCATGGTTCTGTGCGCGGCCTTGGCGCTGCCAGGGCGGCGAACGCTATTCATAGCCATCGCGTTCACTGGACTGTGGCTGGCGCTTTCAAGGGCCGGCTTGATTGCCGGCATAGCCGTCATCCTGATAGCCTCCATCTATATCAGAGGCGTCGTTGTCCCAGTTGCACTCGCTCTGTGCATCGCGGCGCTCGCGACGATCTCACTTCTGCTTGTTTCAGGTTACTCGACCGGACTTTACACCGGGGGCGGTTTGCAAGCCGTCGATAAGCTTGCTGTCTGGCGTGTGGATTCTTCCACCACTGAGCATCTGACGAATGCGACGGGCGCGGTCAAAATGTTTACCGAAAATCCGTTGTTCGGAGGCGGGCTCGGTGTCTACATCCATCAGTGGAAAACAAATGCTTTGGTCATCCACTCCACACCTCTTTGGCTCCTTGGTGAGTTCGGCCTGGTCGGACTACTTGTCTTCTTTGCCCCGATTGCGCGCATCGTCGGCGTCGAGCTGCCGCGATTTCGTTCCAACGATATGGCAGGCAATTTTACGGTTCTGATTATCGTTGCGCTTGCTGTCATGTCGCTCTCTCACGAATTGCTCTACCAGAGAACTTTCTGGTTCCTGCTGGGCGCCGCCTTGATACCGCGCCCGCACGAGTTACACGTCGGACAACCAGCCGCACAAATCCGCGCTTGAGTTCGCTCGCTAATGCACCGTGAGCCCCACGCCGTAAATCGGCACGCTCTTGCTGTTCAGCGTCTTGATCCGCGCCTGAAACGATGTACCCGACGTAAGAGCCGTGTCCGCCGTCTCTGCGACCTTGCGGCCGCCCTGGCTGTAAGACGTGACCGCGGACAGCGTTGCGCTTGCCCAGTTCGTTCCGCCGTTCGCGGAAATTTCCACCGTCAGATCGGTGTTGAGCGCAGGCGCTGCCGTATTATCGTATTCGATCAGAACCCTGCCGGTGCTCACGGATGAATCCGCCGTCTGCGCCGTCGTCACCAGTGTCATGTCGGCGGGGGCGCTGGTCGCCGTGTGCGTGTAACGCATCGGATAGGTGCTGCCGGTGTCTTCGCCCGCCGTGGCCTGCCCCGTTCCGGTCAAATCGGCCGCGACATAGGCGCGCCCGCCCGACGTGTTCTTGACGTTCGGATTCGATCCACCGGCGCCAACGTAACCCGCAAGATAATACGATCCGCTGCCGGGCACGGCATAAGACGAAGTGAGCGCAAAATCCTCCCAGCCAGAACCGGTATGTGAGAACGTCTGGGAAACGACCACATCGTAATTGTTCGCGGAATTTCGCTTTACAATCTTGGCGGTCACGCTGCGCGCAACCGTCGAATACCAGCCGATGCGGGAAACCGTCACACTGTTCACAAGCGCTGTGGTGCGATCGACAAAGGTATATGTCTGACCGGCCACCGTGGTATCGGCGGAATTGATCGTGACCGTCGTGCCGCTGACGGTTGCCGTCGGAAGAACATATCCGCTCGCGGCTGCATTCGTGGCGTCGTAGTTGCTCGACGATCCTGCGACGATCCCGCGCAGCGTATCGGTCGAGGCCTTGAACCCTGTTGCAAACAGGTTCACCAGCCGCCGGATATCGCCGAGCGACTTCGACTGGTAGATCAGACCGAGCACCGAGTTCTGCCGCTCGGTGTCGGTCATCCCGGCTGCACTTCCTCCGCCGCTGCTCGTCGACGCGATCGCGCGCCACCGCTGCGTGGTGCCGTCGTAGCGCAGCGACAGCGAGGCATTCGCAGCGAGCGTGACATTGCTGCCCAGCAGGAAGCGATTGGCCGCCGCCGATGCCGAATCCTGGTTGGTCAGGACGATGTTCTGGGAGCCGACGTTGTGAATGATGATCGTTCGCCCGTCCGCGCCGCCCGCAAGCCCGGTGACGTTCCGGCTGGCATCGCTCGACAGCCGGAGCGTCGAGGCAGCAGCAAAGCCGGTCGGCGCATAGTCGTTCTGCGCCGACGTGATCTGCGACGGCGAGATCACGCCGGTCAGCGCAAGCCCGCGCTGGAGTGAGGCGTTGCCGGTGCTCTGGTTGAACGTGATCGCCTCGACGAATGTCGATCCGTCGTTCGAGACCTTGAGCTTGAACGTATCCGATTCCACGAGGCCGAATTCTGCGCGGCCGGAGAACGCATCGGAGAACACCACCGACGCGGTATTAGCGCTTCCCTCCTTCGAGATCTGCACGCGCATGTCGCCGGAGCCGCCATCGGCCACGCCGACGGCGTTGAAGAGCGCCGCGTTGGATTTCACCGTCAGCAGGTTCGGATCGCTCGCGGTGTCGTTGATGCCGAGTTGCGCGACGCTGCCGGACACGGCGCCGATCCCGCCGCTCGCCGCCGCGGTCCATGCTGCACCGTCATAGACAAGCAACGCGCTGTCGGCGTCGGACCACGCGCACCAGCCAAGCTTCGGCGTGAGAAAGCGCCACGCCCCGTCTTCGTATACGGCGACCGCGTCATCCTGTCCGGCCCACGTGCCGGTCGCACCACTCGCCACGATATGGCGATCGCCCTCCGCTGGCGTCGGCGGCGGCAGGGTTTGATCGGTATCGAGCACTCCGATCTGGATCGCGGCATCCAAGATTCGCAACGCTTCATTGTGCGTAATATGTTTCTGCGCCTGGCTGCCTTCGATGAAGGGCATCCCGAGATGAGGTGTGTTTGTCATGATTGCTCAGATCGTGAGAGTGAATTCTGCCGGATGCCCGCGCCCGACCGTGCTTGACATCTGCACAACGCGGCCATGGAGGCTTGTTTGCGGCGCGCCGAAATCCGCGAGTTCGTCGGCGCTCGCGTAGAACGCCGCAGGTGCGATGCAGGGAATGCTTCGCACCACCGACGCGCCCGAGAGAATGTCCAGCGCGTAGGCCTCGGTATCTTCGCCGAGCGGCACTTCCACGCCCCAGCTGTCGCCGTCGCGGCGCGTCCTGCGAATCCAGGACACATGAATGCCGTCACCCGTGCGCGCGGCCTTCACATGCACCGGCGACAACGGCATCAGCGCGGTCGGCTGCGGCGTCACGGTCAGCGACAGCGCCGACGGATCGTCGTGACTGCGGCCTGTCGCGACAATGCGCAGATCGATGGCGCGGTCGAGCGCGCCGAGGCCCCGCGCGATTGCGAGCAGATGATCGTCGAGCAGCACGAACGGCGCGCCGGCGGGCAACGGATCGGCGATGGCCTGCTCGCTGCCCGCCTGCCCGCGTAGCAACCGCGAAAGCCTGTAGGTCTTGTCGTCCACCAGTTCGGCGTTGGCGAACTGAAGAATTTCCCACGCGCCCGTGGTGTTGAGCACCGCAGCCGCGTTCGCGCCGTCAAGCACGCGCGCGTCCGCGACCGACGCCAGCGCGCCGCCATAAAGCTGCACGCGCATGTTGCCACCGCGATCCCACCGGCTCGTCGGTCCCGCCGGCAGCGGATCGAGCGTCTCGCCGATGATCGAGGGTGCAAACGCCGTCGCGGCTTTCTCAAAACTCAAGCCATCGGTGGAGCGCCACACCGTCATCGACCCCGGCCAGGGATCGGCGAAGATCGCGAGCCGCGTCAGCACCGGCGGCTCGGACGCATCGATGCCCGGAAGATCGAGCACCAGCGCCTGCACCGGACCCAAAGCCGGCGGAATCACCGGCGGCTTCACGCGCGGCGCGAACAGTGGCACCGAGAAAACCTCGGGATCGATGCTGCGCGCCTTGACCTGTCGCGAGGTCGTATCGACCAGTTCACCGATCTCGAACAGCCTGCGCCGCGCGTTGATGGTCACGCCGACCACATCGCCGGGCGTCAACGTCAAAGCCCTCATGCCGAGCGAGAACTCTACGCTCTCGCGTCCCGCCCACAGATCCTGCAACCAGATGTCGGCGCGGCGCGTGGCGGCGGCATCGTCCGTCACCACCGCGAAATCCGAATGCAGCGCGCGGTTCGATCCGCCGGTGAGACGCCGCGAGGTAACGGCGGAACGGCGATAGTCCGCCGCGCCATCGGTGAATCCAAAAGAAACCTCGCGCGGCAGTTCGGTTTCCTGTCCGCGCGTCAGCCGCGCCAGCGCGCCCTTCGCAGGGTCCACAAGCTCGTCTTCGGTAATCTCCGCAACCGGTGGCGCGCCACACTGCACGAACGTCAGTTCGCCGCCCGCGACCGTCGCATCAAATGCGTAAGCCATCGCCAACGGATCGATCGCCGCGCGCGGCGACATCGGCCGGTCGATGACATAGCCGTCGCAGCTTTCGCGCAGTTCATCTGTGCGCGCGCCGGTCACAGCCGCGTCGTCGAGAATCGCCCCGACCAGCGCATCAAGCGGCGCGGCGCCGAGCCGTCCGGTCAGCCAGTGCCCGGTCTGCCAGTTCGGCGCGTCGCTCCAGACATCGGCAGCCGCCGGAAACACCGGATACGGCCGCGCGTCCCAAGTCCACAAATGCAGTCCCGACACATCGATCATCCGCCCGCCATAGACGGGTGACACCGGATTCAATGCGCCACCAAACGCGGGATCGAACGCGGCGATGATCGTCTCGATGTAGCGGCGCTGGATCAGGTCGTCGCGCTGCCCGTTCGAGAAATAAGGAATATTGCCCTCGGCGGATTTAGCATCGGGAAACACGCTGGGCTGGTTCGCGCCCTTGTCCACGGCGGGACAGCCGACTTCCGTGAGCCAGATCGGCTTGCTGCGCGGCGTCCACGCGGTCGCGCCGCCGAGTTCGACGCCGCCGACGCGCTCCACATGCGCGTTGGCCCACCAGTTCCACAGATCCTTGGGGCGATAGGTCCACGGCTTGCCGAGGCCATCGGTGATGCTTGCGCGGGTCTGCGCGGCGCGTGCCGCATCATCGGCGTAGTACCAGTCATAGGCTTCGCCGCCGTCGAGGTTCGAGCTGAGATAATCGCGGTCATGGATCGACGACGTGATCGACGCGTCGAGTTGCCCGGCGGCGTCGCGCCAGTCCGACAGCGGCGCGTAATAATCGATGCCGACGACATCGATGGCGGAGGACGCCCACAGCGGGTCGAGCGGAAAGCGCACCTCGTCGCCCACCACATGCGAGCCGTACTCGGTCCAGTCCGCGCCATAGGTCACGACGGTGCCCGCGCCGACGACAGCCTTTACATCCGAGGCCAGTGTCGTCAGCGCAGTCACCGCAGGATAGACGCCCGGCGACGAGCGCACGCGCGTCAATGCCTTCAGCTCCGAGCCGATCAGAAATGCATCGACGCCGCCGCAGGACACAGCGAGGCTGGCGTAGTGCAAAATCATGCGGCGATAGTTCCAGCCGCCCGGCCCGCCGCCGGAAAAGAAATTCGTCACCTGCGACGCCGCCGTGCTGATGCCGTCCACCGAGCCGCTGACTCCCGGGGCGGGATGACAGGTGATGCGGCCGCGCCAGGGATAGACCGGCTGCGGCGCGACGCCGGTCCATGGATCGGTCAGCGAGTTCCCTGCCGCAATGTCCATCATCAGGAACGGATAGAGCGTGACTTTAAGCCCGCGTGCTTTCAGCTCGGCGATCAGATGGCGCAGGCTGTCGTCCGACGGAGTGCCGCCATAGGCCGGACGCCCGTCGATGGACGAGACAACGTAAGCACCTGCCCGGCTCAGGCCCGCGACCGACCACGTGCCGCCCGACGTCACTTTGATGGCGTTGTCCACGCCGGGGCGCACGGTGCAGTTGCCCGCCCGCAGATCGTTGCCGAACCAGGCCACGACAATGGCGACGCGTTCGAGGTTGGGACACGTCGCCTGCAGATCGTCGAGCGACGCCATGACATTCGACGCGGCACTGGTGACGTGACGGTTTTCCGGCGCGGACTGGCCGGGGCCGAGCACGCGCACCACGGCGGATGTCTCGTAGCCGAATTCGGTGGTGCCGGGGATCAGCGTCACCGCGCGCGCCATCTGTTCGAGCTGGCCGATGGGCCGCACGATCTCGAACGACAATTGCGGAATCCGGTTGCCGAAATCCGCCAGCGGCAGCCGCTCGAACACGACATAGGCGACGCCGCGATAGGCTGGCGCGTTGGCCGCGCCCTCCTTGGCGACGATCAGATCGTCCGCCGCCTGATCCTCGCCGCCGCGATGAACGCGCATGGTGAGTCCGGACACATCCAGCGGCTTGCCGTCAGCCCAGATGCGGCCGACCTGGCCGATCTCGCCTTCGCACAGCCCGACCGCGAAGTTCGCATAATAAG
This sequence comes from Afipia sp. GW821-FHT04G03, assembly GCF_059419985.1. Classification (NCBI taxonomy): domain Bacteria; kingdom Pseudomonadati; phylum Pseudomonadota; class Alphaproteobacteria; order Hyphomicrobiales; family Nitrobacteraceae; genus Afipia; species Afipia sp. GW821-FHT04G03. The sequence continues at coordinate 1,161,452 of NZ_JBWKSV010000001.1, forward strand.
AGTATGTGGTCGTCGTGGTGGTGACGGCGCCGCCGCCTCCGCCGCCGTCACCGAAGCCCTTTCCTCCGCCGCCGCCTGACGTCTCGGTGCGCGTCGAGACCACTTCCTCGAGCCGCGTCGCCCAGATCACCTGGCCCGAGAGACGCGCGCGTCCATAGACACGCGGGATCGGCGCGCCTTCGGTCGAGGCCATAATGTCGAGATCGGCGAGCCGCGGCCCCTGCACACTGCGGCTGGAATTTTCCGCGAACAGCGAGCGGTCGAGAATGTTTCCGGCCAGCGCGCCGGCGATGCGGCCGGCGATCGCGCCCGCAGGCCCGAACACCGCGCCCGCAGCACCACCGGCCACTGAAAGAACAAGGGCTGCCATCTGGATGTCTCGTGTTGGCGTCCCGGGCGCGATGCAATGCGCAGCGTTGCTTCGCAGAACCGGGACCGCAAAATCTCGTATGTAACGGTCCCGGCTCTGCGGATCGGCACTACGTGCCGCACCGCGTCCGGGATACAGCGGGAACTCAATCTTCCGCCACTCCCGGAAACCGGAACGCAAATGCGAGCCGCCTGCGCCACCACGCCGACAGCGCGACCTCGCACACCGCAGCGCCGTCATGCGCGTGGATCATCGTGCCCTCGGATGTGGCAATCGCCGCATGCTTGGCGACAAAGCCGTCGCGCCAGCGAAACAGCAGCACGTCGCCGCCGCCGATCTCCTCACGCGCCACCGGCACGAGATGCCGCAATGCAGCTTCAGCAAGCGTCTCCGCGCCCGATGCCTCCGCCCAGTCCGGCGCGTAAGCCGGCGGCGTCTCTGGCTCGGAGCCGACGCAGTTGCGCCAGACCCCGCGCACCAGACCGAGACAATCGCAGCCGATGCCCTTCAGCGAACCCTGATGGCGATAGCGCGTGCCGATCCAGTCGCGGGCCTCGGTGACGATGGCGGCGCGGGTGAGAGATGGGGTCATTGAGTCTGATCCGATTAGGCCGTCGAGCCGCCGTCATTGCCCGCGCCCGCGTCCGGCGAGGCGATGACAAAGTCGTTGCCGGGAATTTGTGGAAAGCCGCGAAAGTTGACGACGTTGGCGAAGCGGTCGCGGCAGGTCGCCAGCCGCTTGTCGCATCCGGCGGTGACGACAAACGCGTCGCCGTCCGCAATCGGTTCGGGCATCGCCTGCCACAACGACAGCCGCGCATGGCCCGCGACGATCCGGTGATCCTTGATCTCCACCGCCAGCCCGTCATTTTCTCCCGACGTCCACGTCAGCTTGCCGCCGGTGAAAACACCTTCGGAAAATCCGTCGAGCCCTGCGGCGACAAGTGTGGACGTGGACTCGATCGATGACACGCTGCCCTCGCCTTCCAGTCCCGCCGCGGCGAGATCGAATTTGCAATGCACGTCGCCGAGATCGGCGCTGCATCGCGCGGTGAACAGCCGCCCGTTCGCCTGCGACAGGGAATCCGCCAGACCGCGCAGCTCGGCGCTGAACGCCTGCCCTTCACGCCGCACCTCGCCGAGGGTGGAGCGCGCGGTCAGCACACGCAAGCTCACATCGCTCCAGTCCACCAGCCAGGTCTCGACGCGTGCGGCATCGTAGCGGCCCGCCGCCAGATCGCTTTCAAGAAGCGCATCGTCCGACAGCGCGCCCGCGATTTCCGCGCCGTCCACCGACAGGTCGAAGCGGCTGGTGGCCTCCGACGAGGTGAAGCCAGTCCCCGCGCGATAGGTCACGCCTTCAATAAGCAGATCGTCGTCATGATCGGTGAAGCCCTGAACGACATCGTCGCGCCGCGTCAACCTCCAGCAATGACACAACGTGGTCACGCCGGAATCCAGCTTCGCCTGCAAGGCGGTTGGGATGTCCCTCATGGCCGGATCTCCACCAGCGGAATTTTCGGGATCGCACCCGCAGCGAAGGCCGACAGATCGACCTCGAGATAATCCGTATCGAACCGCACCGGCACATCGAACTGAAAGCCCGCCGTCACCGCCGCGCCCGATGCCGGAACATGCCCCGGCAGGAACGTCACCACACCAGTCGCCGTGTCACAGGTGAACGCCGTGCCTGACGGCACTTCACTGCCCGCGACGGCGACACGCACGCTGCCGGGCACCGGCTTGGACACGGCGCGCGTATACGGCGCGTAGGTGCTGCCGTAGGTTTTCAGCAGCTGGAACGCTGTTTTCGTGCCATCGCCCGTGCCGAGCGCCTGGTCCAGCGGCGAAATCGCCGACGCCGGCGGCGCGGACGAATGATCGAGCCGGTCGCGCCAGCGGAAGCCATAGAGCTGCCCGCGCCGCTCCTCGAAGAACGCGACCACCTCCTGCAATGCATCGAGCGTTTTCACACCATAGCCGGCATCGAAGCGGCGGCGCGAATGCGCCCAGCGCGCATTGCGTTCCTCGCGTCCCGAACCGAACGTAATAATGTCGGTGCGCCGCTCCGGCCCGCCCGCGCTTTTCAGCGCGATGTCGAGCGGGAACAGCACCTCATGAAAACCGGCGGGCATCGTTCAACCTCGGCGTTTGTTTGAAGGTGGACCGGGAACCGATGCGCCCGGCAGCCATTGACTGATCGGATGTCGAGGCAACCAACGGGAGATCAGACATGACCCAGTGCGAAACCTGCGGAAACGACTACGACAAGGCATTTCAGGTCACGACGGGCGGCAAGACCCACACCTATGACAGCTTCGAATGCGCGATCCATGCCCTGGCGCCGACATGCGCAAACTGCGGCATTCGCATCGTCGGTCACGGGCTCGAGGCTAGCGGCAAGTTCTATTGCTGCGACCACTGCGCCGAGCACAAGGGCGTCAAGGGGCTGCGCGACCGCGTGAACTAGAGACCGGTTCGGCCTGTTGGTTTTGTCCTCACCGCGCTTGTCCCGGGCGCGATGCAGCGTGTAACGCTGCTTCGCAGAACCGGGACCATCACAGGCTCAGAGCCTCGAACGGCGTCGGCTCAGCAGTGCACTGCTGCGCACTGCACTGCGTCCGGGGCACGACCGAAACGTTTTTGTAAGAGTGGCTTTCACAAACTTCGCTGCCCGCGCGAGACGGCGCGCGCGATCTGGCCGGTGATGTAGTTTTCCGAGCGGCGGAAACTTTCCAGATCCGGCGTCGCGATCTGGATGGTCACGCTGTTGCCGCCGCCGCGCCCGGCGACGCCGAGCTTGCCGTCGGGCCCGCGCGCCAGCGGCATGATCGCCTCCGGCCCGGCCTCGCCGGCGAGACCGACGCCGCCTTGCATCAGCGGGAAGTAAGTCGGCGTGCCGATCACGCCGCCACTCGCGAACGGCTTCACCGCGCCGCTTGCCGCTGCGAGGGAAATCGTTGAAGGCGACTTCGCGCCGGTCAATCCCGAGAGAAGGCTGCTCAATCCACCTGCGAGGCCGGTCTCCAGCGGCTTGAACGCGAGTCGCACCGCGAGATCCGACAGCCGCAGTGTCAGCGATTTGAGAACGTCATCGAACTGCTTGCCGCCGACCACCGACGCCGTGAACGCGCCGGTCATCGCGCGCGAGAAGGCGCTGGCGCCGAGCGCGAGATCGCGGGTGCGCAGACCAAGCGTGCCCAGCGTGAGCGAGACGTCCTCGCCGGATGAATCGAGCGCCATCGTTTACTCTCCACGCTTATCTGGAAACATCTGCATCAACGCGGCGAGCCCGGCGCGATCGATCGGCTGATGGTTCGGCCCGCGCACCGCAGCCACTGCGTAAGCGAGTTCGCGCGGCGTCATGCGCCAGAAATGCTCCGCCGGCAGCCGCAATACACCTAGCCCGAAGCCGATCGCCTCTTGCCAGGGGAACGGCTTCATGCCGCGTCCGTGACGGGCGCGCCGTCGAACGTCGCCGCGATCAGGTCGGCCGCCACGCGCACATAGCCCGCGGCTCCGCCGTCCACGGTCATGGCTGCGACCTCGTCGTCCGAGATGGTTTCGCCCGCGCCGCGCAGTCCAGCCGCGATAATGCGCACAAGATCGCGCGCCGACAGCCGGCCGGTGCCGAAGCGTTCCGCCAGCGCCATCAGGTCGTTTGCGCCGAAGGCGGACTCCAGTTCGGCCAGCGCGCCGAGCGTCAGCACCAGGGTGCGGCGCTTGCCGCCGAGGTCGGCGGCGATTTCCCCACGATAGGTGTTGGGCATGATTAGCTCGCGGTGAAGGTGAGCGCACCGGCCGACTCCAGCGCAAGATCGAACGTCACCTCGCCGTTATGCTCGCCAGAGAATTCAAGGCTCGAAATCTGGAACAGGCCCTCGATGGCGCCGAAGTCCGGCACGATCACCTGACAGGTCTTCAGCACACCGTCGAAAAACGCCTGGCGCACCATCGCGTCGGACGCGGCGTCCTTGAACAATCCCCTGCCCGACACCGATGCACGCTTGACGCCTGCGCCCGCGAGCAACTCGCGCCATCGCTCGGTGGATTCCGCGTGGGTGACGTCGACGGTTTCGGCGTTGAACGCGATCCTGCGGCTGCGCAATCCGGCGACGGTGACGAAGCCCGCGCCGTCGTGCATCTTCAGCAGCAGGTCCTTGCCTTTCTGGGCGGCCATTGGTTTCTCCTCAGATCAGGGGTTCGGTGACGGCGCGAAACCGCACCAGCGCGTGATAGGTGCGCCCGTCGGACTCGCGGCGGATGTCGGCAATCGAAAATCGCAGGTTCACCAGCCGATGCCCGTCGGGCGACAGCGGCGCGTCGTCGAGCGCCTGCAGCAGCGCGCCGGCGATGACATGCGCTTCCCGGTGCCCGCCCTTGCGCGACCAGGCGTGCAAGGTGAGCTGATGTTCCTGCGTCTGCCCGCCGTCGGACGAGACATCCAGCAATCGCGCCTCGCCCAGCGTCACATAGGGAAACTCGGCGTCGCGCGGCGGTTCGTCGTAAATCCGTTCGCCACCGAGTGCGCTCGTCAGCGGCGCGTCCGCGCGCAGCGCATCGTGGATTGCGGCGCGGAGCGCGACATTGGCTGTGGTCATGACGGGTCCTCGATCAGGAGATGCGCATGTCCGCATCGATCTCGATGAGGCGGCGGTCGTCGCGGTCGCGGATGGCGATGATGCGATAGATCCGCGCGCCGTCGCTGAAACGATGCTGCAGCGTGAGACTGAGATTGCTGCGCAGAACGATGCGATAGCTTTGCGTCGCGCCGTCACCGTCGGCCTGCATGTCGCGTTGCGCAGCGAGCGGCGTCACCTGCGCCCATACCGTCGCGAATGTCGTGTAGCTGCGGACCACGCCGCCCTGGTCGTCGGGCGTCTCCACAGGCTGCTGGATCACCAGCCGCGTCCTGAGTTGTCCGGGATCGATCATAGCGACAGCACCCGATGCGAGGAGATCATGGCGTTGACGGAAGCCGGCATCATCGCGACGGATTGGCCAATGGCGATCAGCCCGCGATTTTCATACCAGTGCGCCACCAGTATCCGGATCGCCTGACGCAACGCCGGCGGCACATCGGACGACGCATCGCCGTACCCGACCTCGATGTCGAGTTCGATTCCCGCGACGCCCCGCCCCGGTGCCGGCAGCGACCAGCCGGGTGCCGCGATCACGCCCGCCGCGCGATCGAACACGAATGTCTCGGGATCGATCGTGCTCGCCTCGCCGGACCCGCTGAACACACGCACCGCCGCGAGCGACCGCAACGGACCGATCCGCAGTTTGATCCGCCCGCCGTCCGGCCATCGGTCCAGCACCAGCCGCCAGGTCTGCGCGATCAGCGCGTTGCGCGTCAGCGCCTCGACATGGTTGCGCGCGGCCGACACCAGTGCCGCGATGATCGCATCGTCGGCGTCGTGTTCCACGCGCAGAAAGTTCTTCGCCTCGATGAGCGACAGCGGCTCGGCCGCGGGCGCGGTGAGAAGGCATACAGACATGGATTGAAACTTTCGTGTTCGAAGAAGTCACCCGTAGCGGTTGACAAAACGCGCGCATCAAGGCTCAACCTTGCGGATGATCCATCCGCCCCGTCTTCTCTTTATTCTCGTTGCCGCAGTGCTTGCGCAGCCGGCACACGCCATTACCGGCAGCCGTTCCGCACCGTCCGAGGCGGTTGCGCGGTCGATCGTCACGGTGATCGGCTCGCGCGGCAACGTGTGCACCGGATCGCTGATCGCGCCGAACATCGTGCTCACCGCCGGTCACTGCATCACACCGAACACGTCGTACCGGGTCGTCGATTACTCGACGCAGCCGCCGCGCCTGCTCACCGCGCAGAAGACCGTCACCCATCCGCAGTTCAACATGCAGGCGATGAACGCGCATCGCGCCACCGCCGATGTCGCATTGCTGCAACTGCCCTCGCCCGTTCCGAACAAAGCGCCTGCAACGCTCGGCCTGCCGCGCATCCCGATCATGCCGGGCGCGCCATTCACCATCGCCGGCATCGGCACCACCGCCTCGGGCAGCGACGCAGGCGTCGGCACGGTTCGCGCGGCGGGGCTTACGGTCACGGGAAATCCCGGCACGCTGCAGGTGCGCCTGGTCGATCCGCTCACGCAGAACAAGCGCGCGGGCATCGGCGCATGCACCGGCGATTCCGGCGCACCGGTGTTTCAAGATCAGAATGGCATAAGCGTCATTGTCGGCGTGGTGAGTTGGTCCACCGGCGCAAACAACACGGACGGCTGCGGCGGCCTCACCGGCATGACGCCGCTGACATTATATAAAGACTGGATCGTGAAGACCGCGCGAAGCTGGGGCGCGGTCTTCTAGGACAGGCGACGCGCTCGCGGCGCACCGATGCGCGCAGGAACGAGGAACTGACCATGGGACGAGGTTTGGCGACAATCTTCCGGTTCGCGATCACCGCTGTGGCGTTCGTCGTGCTGACCCCGGCCGCGCTCGCGCAACAACCAGATGCAACGCTTTCGCGACCGCGCGCGAAAGCTGCAACATCAAAAGAAACCCAGAAACCGAAGCCCATCGCGCAGCCCCGCGCCGCGACACCCTGCACGGAATTCGGCGCCGGGTTTGTCCGGATGCCGGGCTCGGACACCTGCGTTCGCGTCGGCGGATCGATCGATGTGGGCGTCGGCATGTCGCGCTGAAGCGCGCTAACTCTCAGCGCCGTCCGCGATGCCGCCACTTCTTGCGCGGGTAGACTGACGGCGGCTGCGTATAAGGCTGTGAATACGAGTCTCGATACCTCTGCCGCGACTCCTGCAGCGCCCGCTGATAACCCGGCGAGCCAGTGATATTCGCCGCCCCGCCGCCGCGCGCGGAGGCTGGGCCCGAGAAGGTCAGCGCAGCAATAACGAAGAGCAACAAGCACGCGATCGCGGATTTATAGGAGTGTCTCATAACAGATGCCTCATGGCGGACGCGCCCCATCATCCTACTCTCCAAAGATAGAAAATCCGGATTAAATCAACTTGTTCCACGCCATGCTGAAGAAATAGACCGTTCGATCGCTTCAGGTCGGCTTGTAAAAGCCGGTATCAAGATTATGAAGACACATCCCCGCATCCCCAGCCTGTGGAAACCATTTCGAATCGACAATCGCTTGAAGCTGACTGCGCGCCTCAAGCGGCGCAACGGCCAGCGTTAATTTAGCGGCCTGCAACCGGGCGTGCATATTGGGAAATTTGTAAAGCTGAATGAGCATACGGCGCTGATCGCCGGGGCGGCGCTTCAATTCATCATGGATATCCTTCATACGGTCAAAAAGCCGATTATATTTTGCTGTTTGACCGACAAGGAGAGCCTTGTCTTGTTCTCGTGTGTTCTCGGCGAAGAGTCGAACCAGATCGTTGTCGCTAACCCCTGAAAGATCGACTTTCTTCATGGCTTGAGAACCCCGAACAGAACCATTGCGTTGCGTCCGACCTTCATCCGCTCGTCCCAATTCTTATCTGACAAATATTCTCGCGGCGATTTCCAGCCATATTCCGGGTTACGCGCCCCGTACCAACCCGTGATCTGATAATGTTTCAATCTCGGAATACTAACCAGATTGGAGGGATCATCAATCTGGCTTCTTGAGAAGCCGAAATATTCCGCCCATGTCTGTTCGACAACATAGTGCCTGTCGTAGCCGGCCCTGCTTAAACTGACTCCTCCCTGGAGTTCTTCGTAAGCCTTCGGTTCGTCACGAGCAGCCTGGATCAGATCCCGATCGAATGTCAGGTTCCTTCATCCGGCATTCAGACACGTGGCACGAGGATGATCTCCGCAGCCTCGTCATGCGGGAACTGCGCCGGCGCTACTGCCGATCACGAGGAGATCATGCGATGAAGAAAATTCTGTTCAGCCTTGCCATTGCCCTGCCCGTCGCGTTTGCGGCATCGCAAGCCTCGGCGCTGCCTGCCCACTCAACAAGCCCCATGCTCAGCCACACCGCGTCCTCCGACATCGTTGAAGTCAAGGGCGGCCACGGCAGAGGACACGGCTTTGGCAAGCACCACGGCTTCAAGCGCCACGGCTGGAGCCGTGGCCGCAAGGTCGGCTGGCGCGGCCGCGGCTGCCCTCCCGGACTCTGGAAACAGGGCCGCTGCTGAAGCGAAACAGCGGCGCGCTGTGATGCGCGCCGCTCATTCATCCCTCAACTCGCCGCGAACTTCACCAGCTTGATGGCGTCGAAATCCTGGACGCCGCCGCCGACGCGCTTGGTGGTGTAGAACAGCACATAAGGCTTGGCGCTGTACGGATCGCGCAGCACGCGGACGCCGACACGGTCCACGATCAGGTAGCCGCGCTTGAAGTCGCCGAACGCGATCGACAGCGAATTCGCGCCGATGTCAGGCATGTCCTCGGCCTCGATCAGCGGGAACGTCATCAGCGATGCGCGACCGCCCGCCTGCGCCGGCGGCTGCCAGAGATAACCGCCGCCGGTGTCCTTGAACTTGCGGATCGCGGCCTGCGTCTTGCGGTTCATCACGAACGTGCCGTTCTGCCGATAGCCCGCCTTCAGCGCGTAGATCGTATCGACCAGCACATCGGACGGATTGGAGCCGGGGAACGCGCCTGCCGATCCGCTCGCGACGTAACCGAGATTGCCCCAGGTCCACGAGCCGTTGGCCACCGCGGTATAGTTGAGGAAGCCCTTCGGCTTGTTGCTGCCGTCGCCGCTGACGAAGGCGGCGCCCTCCTGCACAGCGAAGGTCATCTCGACTTCGGAAGCGATCCACTCGTCGATATTCACCGCCGAGTCGTCGAGCAACGTCGCGGTCGCCGCCGGCATGGCGTAAAGCTCCATCGCTGGGAAGCTCAAGGCATCGAGTGTCGGCGACGTGGTCTGCGAACGTGTGTCGGTCTCGCCCACCCAGCCGGTGGCGGGGCCCGCGGTCATGAACGGCTTCTTGTAGACGTTGCCGGAAATCTCCCGCACCGAGGAAATGGCACGGATCGGCGAGATGGCGGCGAGCCGCGATCCGATTTCGTGTTCGAGTTCGGCCGGCACGAGGTAGCCGCCGTCCGCGTTGGAGCCAACCGACAGCGCCTTGGTTTCCACTGCGCGCAGCCCGCCGCTTTCGCCCTGGCGCACATAGGCGTCGAACGCGCTCTTGTGCTCCCGCGCCTGCGCATCGGTGGCGCGGGCACGCGAACCGTCCAGCCGGCCGCCTTCAAGCAAGGGCCGCGCGCCCTTCAGCGCGAGATCGTCGATCCGCTTCATCTGCGCGTCGAGCGCGCCATTGATGCGGTCGACTTTCTCATCGAGCAGCACGTCGGCACGGCGGCCGAGCGAGGCAAGACGTTCGTCGTTCGAGGCCTTGAACTCCTCGAACATCTGCATGATGGCGTCGTGCTCGCCGCGCGCGGCGGACGAGATGCCGGATTTATGCTCCGGCGCGGCGTCGTTGATGTCGTAGTCCATTTTCATTGCTCTCCTGATGTTGGTTCGTGTTGAACTTGAAATGCACAAACAAAAACGCCGCCCGAAGGGGCGGCTGGTCGGTGATAGCTCAGGGATAGTCGTTAACAGAACAGAACGTCGATTTTCACTGAGCCTCTGCGATCTAATCGAAAATAATGTTGCGAAGGTTTTCGGAGAGACACTCGCGCTTCAGTTCATCTTTAAAACGGTCCGCGAATACATAGGCACCCATACCAGGCTGTTTGTCCGTAAATTCTCTCATCACCTCCATGGTGATCGACCAGTCCGGGAAATCTGCGAGAATGGATTGTCATCACTCGCACCGCTCGCGACAAAATTGATGCAGCCGTCCAACTCAGAACGTCATGTCGCGCAATTCTGCCGGCAAGAATTCCCGCCTGAGTTCGTCCTTGATGCCACCGACGGAAACAACGATGCCCATGCCGGGCTGCTTGTCCGTGTATTTTTTCATCACCTGCATGGTGATCCGCCAATGCGGAAAATCAGCGAGAAGAAGCTGAAACCTTCGCGCGATCTGCGGCCACAAAGGAGAGAAAACGAGCTCCGTCTCCACAATATCCCAGCCCAAATCGTCCTCGACGACAAAATAATCGCGCTCTTTGAGCATTCCCTGCTCGCAGAACTCTCTGAGTACCTCAACGACCGGAGCATGGAGTTTCCGCCAGATGGCCTCGTGGGCTCGGATCGCCTCGAGTTTATCGCTCACCTTTCACTCCCTACCACTACGAAAGATACGACGGATCATCCTCATAACACGGTTATAGTTTCGAATTCGGGGCTCTTCTGTTTCTCTAATTTCCTTTAGAAGATCCCTGGCTTGTTCCGGTGTCATTTTACTGACTTCGATCTTCCGATCTTGGAAAAATTCTTCACTCAGTTCATTTATCGCATCATTGTATTCACGGTGAGGCCGATCCCAATAGTGCCCCCTCATCTCTCCATCAACATTGACACGTCCCTCCTTCAGCGGACCTGTCGTCGCCTGATCGAAAATGCGGCGAGTTTCGGGAGGCAAATCCCACTTTCCAAAGACGGCTTGCGGAAGTTCGTGGTGACCGCCCGGAGCATAATACGGCTCTCCGAAACTATCGAGAAGAGGCTTCCCGTCACTAGCAAGCTGAATACCTCCGAACGCGCCATCGCCGGGTGTGATCTGAAACAGCCCGAACAGGTCACTAAAACTCGGCAAGTCGCCGAAATTGATCCGCCCCGTCTGCGAGGCTGAATCGCCACCGGCACCGCCTCCGCCGTCCGTCCATCTGCCGCGCCAGTCACGCGGCTGACTCGGACTATATTTCCGCTCGTCGGGATGCGGTGGCGCCAGCCATCTGTCCACATCCGGCCGAATATACCGCGCCGCATCCGGCCGCATGAATCGCGCACGTTGCCGCGCGTGAAAAATTTCGACGTGCCGCAACATCAGCGCCCCGTCTTCGACAGCGAGCGCCACTCAACTTCAGCGCGCGTCCGCGGCGGCGACAGCTTTGGCTTGGGGAATGAGTCAAAGCCGCGCGTGCTCTGATCGCAAAACCGGTTTCCACTTTTGCGGAGCACGCGACCTTTCACCGCGCGAACGCGCGCGCCCGCCAGCAGCGGGAACGTGACGATCGAAATCTCCCAGAGATCGACCTGATACAGTTTACGGATGCGCGTCTTCGGATCGATCTGGCCGCGCACGGTGCGGTAGCCGATCGAGAGCCCGTCGATCGCGCCCTCGCTCACCAGCGCCAGCAGCTCGCGCCCGCGCGCGACATCGGGAATCAGCCGCCCCCTCGCCCATAGCCCGCGAAAATCTTCATGCAGGTCGAGCCAGATGCCGACCGGCTCGGCGGGATCGTGCTGGAACAGCATCGGGATCTTGCGCAGGCCCCGCTGCGCCAGCGTCTTGGTAAACGCGCCGGGCATCACCATGTCGCGCGCCTGGTCCACTTCGCCGAACAGGCTGGCGTAACCTTCCACCGTGCCGTCGCTTGCGAGCGACATGCGTGATGGCGATGACATCGGCGCGTGCATGGGCATCCTCGCGAACTGCGCGTGGTGGGGTTGGCCTGGTGATCGAAAATGTGCCGGAGGTGTTACGTCGCCTTGCGCTTCGCCTTGCGCCGCGCGGATTTGCTGCGCGCGGGTTTCGGCGATGCGGGCCGCGCCGGCGCCTTGTGCTGAATCCTGCCGAGATGCGCGAGAAATTCGCGGAACACCGTCAGATGGTCCGGCGTGGATTTCTGTTCGGGCTGTATCGCGCGCAACACCGTGTGCAACGTATCCATGAATTAATCCTCGTTGATGAAATGAGTGAGACCGCGATGGCTCTTTGCCCTGCGATTGAAACGCGACAACTGACGAACGAATTCATCGAACCGGCGCGACGCGGCGGCCAGCTCGCGCAGCGTGAACAGAAACGCGGCGCTCGCCGCCAGCGCCCACAGCAGCAGCGCCAGATGCGCGAGATCGCCGCGCTCGGTGAAAATGCGGATCAGGTCGGACATGGAAAGTCATCCCAAACGGTCGCCATCGGCAACCGGCGCATAGCCCGTCGCCTCGCGCTTCTCGTTCAGCGTGAGGAACGGCGCGCTCGCCACGCGGTCCCACAGTGCAGCGCGATCCGCCGCCAGCGCATCGATCCGGTCGGTATCGACGACGATGCGCAGCTCAGTGCCGAATTGCGGCGACAGCCATTGCGCCAGCGATGCACCGACGCGCGAGGCCAGCGGCAAAATCGTTTGCCGCCAGAACACGCGGTTGGCTTCCTGGAAATTCGCGTAGGTGTTGTCGCCGGGAATGCCGAGCAGCATCGGAGGAACGCCGAACGCCAGCGCGATCTCACGCGCGGCGGAATTCTTCGCCTCGAGAAAATCCATGTCCTTCGGCGTCAGCGACATCGCCTTCCAGTCGAGCCCGCCTTCCAGCAGCAGCGGCCGTCCGGCGTTCACCGCGCCCTGATAGGTCTCGGTCAGTTCGCGCTTGAGCCGGTCGAACTGTGAATCCGACAGCACCGCGCCTTCCGGCCCGGAGTACACCAGCGCACCGGAGGGCCGCGCCGCGTTGTCGAGCAACGCCTTGTTCCAGGCACTGCTGGCGTTATGGGTATCGACCGCAACCGCCGCCGCTTCGATCGGCGCTAACCCGTAGTGATCGTCGAGCGGATGGAAGAATGTCAGATGCAGGATCGGCGGCACCTGTGACGCAAGCTGATCGAACCGCACGCTGCGCCCCGCGACGCTGTATTCATAGGCCTCCGGCCAGCCGTCGGCGCCGGGCACAACTTTCATGCGGTCGGGCCGCAGCGCGTGCAGCTCGCGCACCTGGTCGCCGAGCGCAACGGCTTCGACATAGGCGTTGCCGGCCAGCAGCATGTGCGCGTAGAGCGCCTCAAAAAAACTCGCGCCGTCCTGCCGCGCGTTGGGCCGCGTCAAAAGCAGCGACAGCGGATGCGCCTCGCGCTCGACAGCGCCTTCATAAAGCAGAAATCCGCATGACGCGGCGTTCTCGGCGATCAGCCGCACCGCGCGATGCACGATGGCGTTGGCGAGATAACCTTCGCGCGCCAGCGCCGAATAATCGCGCGGCGTCCACCGCGCCCGCCCGCCGGATTCGAAGGCCAGCACTTTCGCGGTGCGGCTGGCCTTTGCTTCAGGGGACCGGAACAGGTTTTTGAAGTTAAGCATTTGAAATGTCCAGTTCTCGTGTCCCGGACGCGGCGCGGCATGAAATGCCGCTCCGCAGAGCCGGGACCGTTACAGACTCATAACTCTTGACGATCCCGGTTCCGCGAAGCCACGCTGCGGATAACTTCACGCTCGGGGCATGGATTGATGAGCAATCAGTTCTTCGTCTACATTCTCGCCAATACACCGCGCGGCGTGCTCTATGTCGGCGTGACAAACGATATGGCGCGCAGACTCACCGAGCATCGTGCGAAGCTCGCTCCCGGATTTACTGCTGCATATGGCGTGACAAGATTGGTACATCTCGAGGCATACACCTCGGTGATCGAAGCCAGATCACGCGAACATTCGCTCAAGCGTTGGCGAAGATCATGGAAATTTGACATGATCGAGAAACACAATCCGGACTGGTGCGATCTAAGCGACCAAATTTCAAACTGACCCTCTTGCGGTCCCGGTTCTGCGAGGCAGCGTTGCACGCTGCGTCGCGCCCGGGACACAAATTCCTCACAACCCCCGCACCCTCGGCGCGGCGCGCGTGGTGAATGTCAGTGACGCGATCGCCCACACCAGCGCGTCGAGCCGGTCCGGCGAGCGGCCCGACGTCAGGCCGGTCGGTCCGAAGTCGCACATCTCGTCTTCCAGCCCCAGAAAATTCCCGGCGTGCTTGACGCGGCCCTGCTCATACAAGGTCGCGACCGGCTCCGCGCGCAGCCACTTGCCCCGCGAGGCGCGCACCGAAACGACGGGCACGCTCGCATCGACCTCGTTGATGACCGCGCGGACCATCTCGCCGCCCTGATTGACCTCGGCCACCAGTGAATCCGCCTCCACGCGCCGCCACAGCGCAATGGCCTTCGCCGCCCACACCGCAGGCGTCGCGCCCGACACCGTGTCGTCGGCGATCACATAGATTCCGCCCTCGCCCGTGATGCCCGCAGCGACAATGCCGCAGGCGTCGGCGCGCTTGCCGGATGACGCCGGCGGATCGACCGCGACCACGATGCGCGACAACGCCGGCGTCTCGTTCACGCGGCAACTCTCGAGCAGTGTGCGCGACCACAGCGCGTCGGGCCGGTCCTCGATGATCTCGCCGTCGAGTTCCTGCCGCCCGAGCCGCGTATCCTTGTAACGCGCCAGCACGCCCTTCAGAAACGTCGGCGCGAGATGGTAAGCATTGGCCTGCGTCGCCGCGCGCGTGACGACGCTGGTCGGCTCGAGCATCAGCCTCTTGATCAGCGCGGTCGGACGCGGCGTTGTGGTAATGAGCTGGCGCGGCTGGCTGCCGAGCCGCAAACCGAACTGCAGCATGTCGAACGTCGCCTGGGCATAGCGCCACTTCGCCATCTCGTCGGACCAGGCGCAGCCGAATTGCGGGCCGCGCAGGCTTTCCGGATCTTCGGCGGAGAACGCATAGGCCACAGCGCCATTGCTCCATTCCAGCCGCCGCCGCGATGACGTCCAGACCGGACGCTCATCGCGGCGATGCACCGTGAGCAGCCCCGACACGCCCTCGATCATCACCTCGCGCACGTCGTGTTCTGTTTCGCCGACCAGGGCGATATTTGTGACCGGCGCCTCGGCCAGCGGCGCGATGCCGAGCGCCTGCGCCCTCACCCATTCCGCGCCCGCGCGCGTCTTGCCGGCGCCGCGTCCGCCGATCAGAAGCCATGTCAGCCACGGCTGACCGTTCGGCGCAAGGATCGGCGGCACCTGATGATCGTGCGCGAACACATCCCATCGCGACAAAATCAGTTCGAACTCAGCCCGGCTCATTCCCTCCAGCAGGAAACGGCGCTCCATTGGCGACCAGCCCTTCCAGGCGTCGCGAAAGTTCGCGGCGGAATTCGTCGAGGTCTCGGGGAACGGCGTCGTCATCGGCGGCTTTCGCTTTGTCGTCTCCGCTCGCCTCGCTGCGCAGCCGCATCACTTCCTTCAGTGTGCGTGCAAGCGACGCCAGCACGCGTGCGCGGCTCTCGGTCTCGATGCGTTGCGCGGGCGCGATGCGCATGGGATTGCCGATGATGCGCTCGATCTTCGACAGTTCGCGCTCGATGGCGTCGCTCACGCGCTCGACCATTGATGCGGACGGCGTTTCCCCCGGAGGCGGATCGTTGGCGTTGTCCACGGCCGTGCGTTTGCGGGGCCCGCGCACCGGGCGCGCCGCCCTCGCCCGATCGAGCGCGTCCCGCGCCTCATGATCGTGCTCATCCACGGCGATATTGTCGGGATGCTCGTTCAGCACTTTCGTCCGCGGACGCCGTTGCTTTTCAGGTTTGGTTTCGGCGGGCTTGATAGCCTTCGGCTTTTTGGCCGTGGTCCTCCGAGGCACCGCTTTCTCGCCGGTCGCGACCTTCCTGACGGCAACCTTTGCTCTCTTCTTGGCGGCTGTCTTGCGCGCAGCTTTCTTCGCCACCGGCTTTTTCATCGGCGTGGAGGAAGGCTTGCTGGGCATCGTGAAACTCGCGAGCTGATACGACAACGCCGCGCTGAAGCGCGGCGTTTAGGAAAATTCAGAATTCCGCAACGAGGGCGATGCGCTCCCTCGCCCCGCCTGCGGGGAGAGGTGAAGAAACTAGGTCCGGAAGAACACGAACCAGATGATCGCGAGCACGAAACCCGCCGCGATGGTGCTGATGGTCAGGAGCGCCAGGATCGACGGCCCCGGCTCTGCGCCCCGCGCTTCGGTGGGTGTTTCGACGATCCGGCGTTCGCCTTCGATATGCTCGACTTTTGCCATGACGTCCTCATTCATTCGAATGCGCGAAGATGCGCGGTCATATGAAGGAAACGCCTGATGCCAAGGGTGGTTCCGGTGTGGTGCGGCAGCTTGCCCCGAAGCACAATTCTGGAGCATGACGCAACACTACTGCGGCAGCGTTACGCTGTCAAGGATTATTTTCCTATAAAAGAATTCTCGGAAGCGAACGCCGCTCCCTCCGCCTAGTGCACCGCGTGCCGACGGCAGGACTGCTCCGCCTCGCGCAGCAATTCCAGCGGCAGCCACGGCTTCGGCATGAACATGACATTGTCGGGAATGTCTTCGACATCTTCACTTGAGGTGACGATGACGTCGATATGCGGATAGCGCCGCGTGGCGATCTTCGCCAGTTCGATTCCCGACATGTCGGCGAGATCCGCGGTGAGCATCAGCGTCAGGTCGCTTCCGGATTTTTCCAGCACAACAGCCGCCGCCTCCGCGCTTCCGCACTGAATGACATGCATGTCGCTTTCCTCGAGAATCAGGCTGACGAGTTCTCGCTGCAACTGGTCGTCTTCAACGACCAGCACGATGTGTTTCCAGGCGCGTCCCATCGTTGCCTCCCGTTCCATGAGTAAAGGCAATGCGTCCGCGTCCCATAAGTTCGATATATTGCATAAGGAACGAAATCCTCGGAACCACGTTTGACTGGAAAGAGGTGCGTCATGAAAGAAGTGGTCGAGCGGGTGATGAAGGCGTTCGCGCAAAAGCACACGGAGATGACACCGGAGCAGGAGCGCAAGGTGCGCGCCGAAGTTTCCGATTTCGTGGCGGAACTTCTGTCGAAGCGCGCGGCGCAATTGACAAGGTTCAGCGGCGTCGAACCTCGAACCTGATTTAATTTGTAACGAAAAATTCCAGCACCCCGCCCTCATTGCGAGAGGCGGGTTTTCGTTTGACCTTCGATCCCAGGGAACGACCAGGAACAACGAGGAACGGAACCCGCGCGAGGCCGTTGCCACCTGACAGTGTGGAGGTTCCCGTCATGACACATCAGGAGCGTGTTCTCGACGCCGTGCTGCGGGCACAGGGTCTTCTGGCGCAGTATATCGAGCCGGGCCCGCATGATTGCGCCCAGACCCTGAGCAGGCTTTTTCTGATCTTCGACGACCAGGAACTGACCGCCGCCGTCAACCTGTTGAATCTGGAAACTGCCGGGGCGGCCATGGCGGCGGACGCTGTCAGGCGCTCACCCACCTCTCCTCTTTATAATCGAACCAGCGGCTGAAGCGTTTGCCGTCCCATTCGTATTGCAGATGCCGCTCCTGCACCGGCACACCGATCACATCCGGCCAGAACGCCGCAACGCATGAGCCGCCTTCGTCGCGCACGCTCGGATAAACGATGCCGTCGCTGTCCGCTTCGCGCAGCCCCGCAGCAAACGGCCGGCTGTGGACATAGGACTTCGGATCGAGGATTCGCCGCCTCGATTTGTCATCGAGCCGCGACACGTCATGCAGCCGCGCGTCGATGCCTCCCAGCAGCACGCGCATGTCCTCGCGGCGCGGCGGATCGTTCGAATCCGAAGCAAAGCGCGCGAAGTGATAGCCAGTCTCTTTAATTGCGGTCTGCAACGTGCGCGCGGCGTAATAGACGCCGTAGCTGCCGTCCGAAAACCGCGAGCCGTGCCTGTTGATGTGCGTGAACGGCGCCATCACCCATGACGCGTTCGGCCCGGTCACGCGCCGCTCCGGCGGCACCAGCGCGATCTCGCCGGTCTCGTCGCGCACGCGCGGATTGGTGGCCTGCTCGAGTTCGATCAGCACATCCCACACCGCGGGATTGTCGGAGACGCGCTCAAACAACGCGATCGGCGGATAGCGCGAGGCGATGATCCGCCACGCCTCCCGCCAGCGCACGCGCGTTAAGGCCGGTTCATCCGCCACGCGTTAAGACCACGGCGCGCGCGCGGCATCGACATAAGCGCGCACCGCCGCGAGATCGGTGACGTCGCCCGCGGTCATCCGCGCCAGCGGCGTCTGCCCGGCGAAAAACTTGTTCGGCCGCATGATCCAGCCGTCGGCCAGCGCGGCGTCAGAATAGACGATCTGCAACGCCTTCCAGATGCCGGCGACATAGCCGATCCGGCGCAGCGTATCCTCCGGCACCCGCGCCGCCTTGCCGCTCTTCCATTGAAAGAACGTGCGCTCGGCCGGGTTGCCGAGGATGCGGCGGGCTTCGGTGTTGCCCACACCCCACCGCGCCATGATCTGGAAGAATCCTTCCAGCGCGCGGCCATGGCGGGCGGCGGGAATGATATCCAAGACTTTCTGCGGATTTGCAGTCATTGGCCTACTTTATGCGATATTGCATAAGATAGGGATTTGGCCTGCGGGCGTCAACGGGCGGCCCGACGTATGCCGGGAGCCGTGAAACGCAATTCTGGAGCATTCCTGAACCCTACAGCGGCAGCGTCACGCTGTCAAGGATTAATTTCCTATACCCGAAGCCGCCAGATTGACACCCGACGGGGGAGTGTTCCCGGCAACAAAGGGAGCTGACTGTAAATCAGCCGCCGCCGATATCCTGCGCGGTGCAAATGCCTCTGGCGACACGCTGCCGGACCTTGGCCTCGCAATAACTGTTGCAGATCTGGCCGTTCAGCTTGCTGCATTTCGTCATGCAGGCCTGATAGGTGCAACTTGCGCCGCCCGCGGATCCGGCAGTCGCGGCCTGCGGCGCGGACATCGCGCTCGCGAACAGATGCACGATCAGCAACCCGCCCTTCAACATGCCCTGCTCCGTCTCATGCGGCTCGGTTTGGCAGAATGCAGCACCGCGCGGCATCCGGCGCAACCCGGACGCGCGCCGTCGCCATTTTGCCTTATGCGCCGGAGTTCGTCACCGTTTCGCCTTTTGGTGTCAGCGGGGCGTTTTGCTACTCCGCCATCTCGGCGGCGGGCTGCGGCGGACCGGCGAGCGGACGCTCTTCCATCAACGCGATGAGCGTCGCGGCGGTCGCAAGCAACACGGCGGCGGCGGCGAATACATAACGGAACGCCGCGATCATGTCGGCGCTCGCGATGGCATGTTTCGCGCCGATCTGATGCTCCGCGCCGATGGTGAGATTTCCGCCGAGCACCATCAGCAGGATCGCGGTGAAAATCGCCACCGTGAATGAGGCCATCAGCGAACGGAAGAAATTCATCGCGCCGGTCGCGGTGCCGACCTGCATCCGCGGCACCGCATTTTGAATCGAGACGACACTCACAGGAAACACCGTGCCGAGACCCACCGCCATGAGCGACAGCGCCGCAAGCAATTGCCACAGCGGCAGCGGTGTCGCTACCGCCAGCGCGAACGCAGCACTGGTCGCAAGACTCACGCCGGCAATCGCCGCGCGCTTGTAGTGCTTGGTGAACATCATCGCACGGCCCGCGATCCACGCGCCAAGCACCGACACCGCAACCAGCGGAATCAGAGCAAGCCCGGCTTCGCTCGCGGTGAGGCCATAGACGACTTCGTAGTACAGCGGCATATGCACCGTGAGACCGATCATGGTGCCGATGGCGCAGCCGCCCGCCGCCATCGCGTACGGCACCACCGTTCCCGACAGCAATGGAATCGGCAGGAACGGTTCGTCGGTGCGGCGCGCATGCCAGACGAAGGCAGCACCGAGAAAAATTGCCGAGCCAACCATCGCAATGATCGCGGGCGACGCCCAGGCGAAACGATTGCCGCCCCATGTCAGCACCAGCATCACGATCACTGCGGACGCCATCAGCAGCACGCCGCCGAGCCAGTCGACCTTGCGCTTGCGATGAAAGACCGGAATCTTTTTCATCTTCGGCAGCAGCAGCGCGAGCGACAGCGCGCCGAGCGGAAGATTGATCCAGAAGATCACCGACCAGTGCAGATGTTCGGCGAACAATCCGCCGAGCACCGGACCGCCGATGCCGGCCGCGACCCACACCGATGAGAAATAAGCCTGGTACTGGCCGCGTTCGCGCGGCGTTACCACGTCGGAGATCACGGTTTGCACCAGCGGAAGAATGCCGCCGCCGCCGATGCCTTGCAGCGCGCGCGCAAGAATCAGCGTCAGGATATTCGGCGCGACTGCGCACAGCACGGAACCGAGCAGGAACAGCGCCAGCGCAATGACGATCATGTTGCGGCGGCCGTAGATGTCGCTCAGCGTGCCGTAGACCGGCGCAACCGCGGTTGATGACAGGAGATACGCCGTGATCACCCAGGACAGATTGCTGACGTCCTGAAACTGGCGTCCGATGGTTGGCAGCGCAGTGGCCACGATGGTCTGGTCGAGCGCGGTGAGAAACATCGTGAGCATCAGGCTCAGCAGGATGGTCCGCACTTCGCTTTTCGAAAGCGGCGGCGCCGGGACGATGGGCGGCGCGTCGGTCAGATCGATCACTTCAGTCGCGATGTTGGAAATTTCGTCCGTTGCGTCCAGCGCCTCGTCGGTTGCGTCGCCGCGCTGTCGATGTGTCTCGGTCATGAATCGTCGGACGTTTTTCTGAGACGGTTTCCTGAAAGGAAGAATATTCCGGAGAATGGCCCGAGGGCAAAAGGCCTGCACTCAAAATCTCTCGGACGACGGCAAACATAGCCTGTTTCGCGCGGCCCCATAAGGAGTACAGGCGCATGGGTGCATCGCGCGGACGGTGCATCACGTGGCCGTTATCGCACGCGCGTGCAATCGCCGGATGCTTATCGGGCGGGCCGCTTCTTCAGCCGCGCGCGCTTCGGCAGCACGCCGGGCCACTGCACGATGTGGTCCTCGAGATCGGCTTCCGCCACCTCGTCTTCACTGCCCCACACCCTGCCCCGCACCGACACGCCGGCTTCATGGACGGTGTTGGGATCGCCCGAAATCAGCGGGTGCCACCAGTACAGGTCGCGGCCTTCCGCCACGAGTTTGTAGCCGCAGCTCGGCGGCAGCCATGTCAGCGTCCGGACATTCTCGGGCGTCAGCCGCACACAGTCGGGGACTTTGGCCGACCGGTTGGGATAGTCCTTGCAGGCGCACAGGCCCGCATCGAGCAGCGTGCAGGACACGTGGGTAAAGTAGATCTTGCCCGTATCCTCGTCTTCGAGCTTTTCCAGGCAGCAGCGTGCGCAGCCGTCGCACAGGCTTTCCCATTCGCTGTCGGACATCTCCTCCAACGTCTTGGTTTTCCAGAAAAATTCGCTTTGGGTCGAGGGCCGCCGAGGCGGGGCTGTCATGGTTTTGAACCTGTCGGGATCGCGAGGCGCCGTTACATTACCGGGAAGCTTTATGGGCCTTGGAGGCGCTGGCGCAAGCGCGAAGGTGAAGGGCGGCTTTTCCGGGACTGAAAAGCGTGGGCAGCGTCCACCCTCGCCATCAAAAAACCAGCGCGGCCATTGGTTTATGGTGCATGGTCAGCTAGAAGGTTCCGGATTCCCGATGTCGAAATCGCCTTCCCGGCCGCCTTGGGGATGCCGCAAATTATCGAGCATCGTCTAACCAGCGCTTTTTATCGGCGACTCGTGATCCGTCGCCGCGTCATTTGGATTAAGGGTTCCGGTGCGCCAGATCGTACCCAACGAGTGGAAAAAGCGGTTCCGGCATTTCCTGCTGGACCTCGACGCGCGCATCGATTCGACGCTGTTCTCGTCCGCTGTCGGACTGCGCGAACTCTGGGAACGCTACTCCACCTTCATGGACCGTTTCTATGTGGGCCGCTGGAAGCGCTGGGTCTTCATCGAACCGCTGTCGGAAGGCGCAACCATTGGTCTCGCCGGCCTTGTGCTGATGCTGGCGCTGGCCATCCCCGCCTTCCGCGAAACGTCCGACGACGACTGGCTGAAGAAATCCGATCTCGCGGTGTCGTTTCTCGATCGTTACGGCAACCCGATCGGCAACCGCGGCATCAAGCACAACGACTCAATTCCGCTTGAGGATTTCCCCGATCATCTGATCAAGGCGACGCTGGCCACCGAGGACCGCCGCTTCTACGATCACTTCGGCATCGACGTCGCGGGCACCGCGCGCGCGCTGATGACCAACGCGCAGGCTGGCGGCGTGCGGCAAGGCGGATCGTCGATCACGCAGCAGCTTGCGAAGAACCTGTTTCTCAACAACGAGCGCACCATCGAGCGCAAGGTGAAGGAAGCGTTCCTCGCCGTCTGGCTGGAAACGCGGCTGACCAAGAACGAAATCCTGAAGCTCTATCTCGACCGCGCCTACATGGGCGGCGGCACTTTCGGCGTCGACGGTGCGGCGCATTTCTATTTCAACAAGTCCGCGCGCGACGTGAACCTCGCCGAATCGGCGATGCTTGCCGGCCTGTTCAAGGCCCCGACCAAATACGCGCCGCACATCAACCTGCCCGCCGCGCGCGCCCGCGCCAACGTCGTACTCGACAATCTGGTCGATGCTGGATTCATGACCGAAGGTCAGGTGTTCGGTGCTCGCCGCAACCCGGCCAACGCCATCGACCGACGCGACGAGAACTCCCCGAACTATTATCTCGACTGGGCCTTCGACGAGATGCGCAAGCTCGTCCTGACCTTCCCGAAATCCTATACCGAGCGCGTGTTCGTCGTTCGCACCGCGATCGATATGAACGTGCAGCGCGCGGCGGAAGCCACCGTCGAAAACCAGCTCCGCCAGTTCGGCCGCGATTACCACGCCACGCAGGCCGCGGTGGTTCTCGCCGACCTTGATGGTGGCGTGCGCGCAATGGTCGGCGGCCGCGACTATGGCGCCAGCCAGTTCAATCGCGCCGTCGATGCGATGCGCCAGCCCGGCTCCTCGTTCAAGCCTTACGTCTATGCCACGGCGCTGATGAACGGCTTCACGCCGAAGTCGATCGTGGTCGACGGCCCGGTCTGCCTCGGCAACTGGTGCCCGCAGAATTACGGACGCTCCTATTCCGGTTCGATGACGCTGACGACAGCGATCACCCGCTCGGTCAACGTCATTCCCGTGAAGCTTTCGATCGCGATCGGCAACAATCCGCGCAACCAGTGGGAAGCCGCAAAGAAGGGCCGCGCCAAGATCGTCGAAACCGCGCGCAAGTTCGGGATCACGGCCCCCTTGATCGATACGCCGTCGCTGCCGATCGGCTCCACGGAAGTCAGCGTCGTGGAACACGCCGTTGCTTACGCGACTTTCCCCAACAAGGGGCGCTCCGTGAAGCCGCATTCCGTGCTGGAAGTCCGCACCGGCGCCGGCGATCTGGTCTGGCGCTGGGACCGCGACGGCAAGAAGCCGACACAGGCAATCCCCGCATCGGTCGCTGCCGACATGGCGGAGATGATGAGCCACGTCGTCGATGAAGGCACTGCCCGCCGCGCACGGCTCGACGGCATTCCGGCGGCAGGCAAAACCGGCACCACGAACGCGTTCAGGGACGCCTGGTTCGTCGGCTATACCGGCAACTTCACCATGGCGGTCTGGTACGGCAACGACGACTATTCGTCGACCAACCGCATGACGGGCGGCTCGCTTCCCGCACAGACATGGCATGACATCATGGTCGCAGCGCATCAGGGCGTCGAGATCAAGGACCTGCCCGGCGTCGGCGCGGGCAAGAAATTGCCTGACTCTGTCGCCTCGAACGCCAACGCGAAGGCTGCCGAAATCAATCCTGGTCCCCCGCCGATCCTGACCCGGCGCGGCGCAAATATTCTGGTGCGGGTGGAAAAACTGTTCGACGATGCGGCGAAGACCGCCATCGTGCCGGGCAAAACCTCCTCGAACGATGGCGGCAAGCCGGCGTCGCCCTCCACCGTCGCCTTTCCGGACAGTTTTGCATCGGCGACATCCGATCCGGCGGCACCCGCGCCTCCGCGCAAAAACTGACCGCTTCATGATGGCGCTTCGATCGTGCGGTTGATCTTCATCACTCTCGTGACACTGGCGATTGCAACCATCGTCGGCCTCGGCGCGACATGGACGACGGCGACGCGCGGCGTCAACGTCGGCACCATCACGATTGGCGCGTGGACCGCGCGGCCGAAGACCGGAACCAGCGACATCGACCCCTACTCGCGCGCATCGGTTGCGCGCAGCGGCGAACTTCCGGTCGGAACCGGCGATGGCGTAATGTTCACCGCAACCGCTGACGATTCAGGCCGCCCGCTCGACGGGCGGTGCGACGTCGTGGTGAAGGGTGTCACGCCCGCCGCGCGATTCTGGACCATGACGATCTACGACACCAAGGGTCAGCTCGTCGCCAATTCACTGCAACGTTACGGCTTCACCAGCCAGGAAATCGTGCGCGGATCGGACGGCGGATTCGAACTCCGGGTCACGTCACGTTCGCGCGCCGGAAACTGGCTTCCGACCGGCGGACTTGACCGGTACATGCTGGCGCTGCGGCTTTACGATACGCCGGTCGGCGTCGGAACACGCACTCAGAAAGATGCGCCGATGCCCTCGATCAAGACGGTGGGGTGCCCATGATCCGCTGGCTGTTCGCGATCCTCGGCGGCGCGTTGCTTGGCGGCGTCGTCCATCTCGTGAGCGTGCTGGTGCTTCCGCGCGTCGCGTCACTCGACGCCTATTCGCGCCTCGCGCCGATCACCAGTCTGAATGCCGTCACGGCGCTGCCGCCCGCAGCGCCCGGCACCGCGCCGATGCCGCTCATGGATCCCGCCTTCGCGAACGCCGCGTGCCGCTACGATCTCTCCAAAGGCCCGCTCAAACTCACCGTGCCGGTGAGCCAGTCGTACACATCGGTGTCGTTCTACACCCGCAACGATATCGCCTATTACGCGATCAATGACCGTTCCGCAGGACGGCGCGTGATCGAACTCGACCTGATGACGGAAGCACAACACGCCCAACTTCCGGAAGAGGAAGATGTCACCGCCGCCGACCGGCTGATCATCGATTCGCCGACGACGACGGGCCTCATCGTTCTCAAGGCGCTCGCTGCGGAGCCCGGCCTGATGCCGCAGGCGCAGGCCTCGCTCGCGGCTGCGAGTTGCGAAATTCAGACCGAAACACCGCAGGCAAAGCGTTAGTCCGCGATCAACCGATGCTGCCCGCAAACCGTTCGGCAAGATGCTCGCGGCGGAAGGCTTCGGCGACGAAATCGACAAACGCGCGCGTCTTTGCCGGCAGCAATGTCCGGGTTGCGTAATAAACCGAGATCGAACCCGCGTCGGCGTACCACTGCGGCAGGACACGCACGAGCGCCCCACTTTCGAGGTGGTGTAGCGCATCCGGCACCGCGATCAGCGTCACACCGAGACCGAGCAGCGCGGCGCGGCACATCGCAGAGGGATCGTTGAACACGATCGTGCCGGGCAATTGCACATCGACCTCCGAACCTGCGGCGTTGCGCATGGTCCAGCGGCGCACACGTCCCGTTCGCGCAGCACGCATCACGATGCCGTCGAATGCCGCCAGTCCTGAAGGATCGACCGGCAGCGTGCGGCCTTTCAGATAGGCGGGCGAAGCAACAGCGATGATATGCAACGGCGCGAGCGGCCGTGAGACAACACCTGGCGCGAGGTCGATGCCGCCGCCAATAGCCGCATCGAAATTCTCAGCAATCAGATCGACCTGCCGGTTGTCGAAGTGCCAGTCGATGCGAACGCGCGGATACCGCGCGAGAAACGCAGGCAACAGAGGCAGGATGTGGCCGATCCCGAGCGTCGGACTGAGGCTGACCCTGAGCACGCCCACAGGCTCGCCATGGTCGGTCGCAGCTCCAGCGATGGCCGCTTGAAGCCCTTCGAGATTGCCCCGGATCTCAAGCAGAAAGCGCTCGCCCGCTTCGGTCAGCGTGAGCTTGCGCGTGCTGCGCTGAAACAGGCGGATTCCGAGATTCCGCTCCAGCATCGCGACGTTCCGGCTGACCGCGGCCGGCGTCAACGCCAGACGGCGGGCAGCGGCAGAAAACCCACCATTTTCAGCGCTTTGAACAAAGGACTCGAGATTGGCCAGTGTTTCCATGCAGTTATTTTATAGCAATACTTGAAAATAAATCCAGTCATTACCGTCTAATCAGGAGCCAATAAACCGGCGATATCGGATCCGTCACCAGCCAAAACGGAGCCCGACAATGTCCCAGCCCCTCTTCACCACCCGCCGCAGTTTTCTGCTCGGCCTCGCAGTTGCTGGCAGCGTCACCCCGGCATTTGCCCAGATCACCGGCGCTCACCTCGAAGCCAACAAGGCCGTGGTGCGCACGGTCATCGAGGATGTGCAGCGCGACGGC
Source organism: Afipia sp. GW821-FHT04G03 (assembly GCF_059419985.1). Classification (NCBI taxonomy): domain Bacteria; kingdom Pseudomonadati; phylum Pseudomonadota; class Alphaproteobacteria; order Hyphomicrobiales; family Nitrobacteraceae; genus Afipia; species Afipia sp. GW821-FHT04G03. The sequence goes on from NZ_JBWKSV010000001.1 coordinate 1,187,865, forward strand.
AACTTCACGAATTTCGAAAAGCTGTTCGCGGCAAGCTACGTCGACCGCACCGCGTTCCCCGGGTTCGCCAGCGACCGCGAGGGCACCCGCAATATCTACCTCACGCTGCGTAAAGCCTTTCCCGGCTTCCGCGCCGTCATCCATCGGCAGGTTGCGGAAGGCGATCTTGTCACGACGCACAAAACCTACCACGGCAAACACCTCGGCGAATTCAACGGCGTCGCCTCGACTGGCCGCAACATCGCGTTCGAGGTCATCGACATCATGCGCGTCCGCGACGGCCAGATCACCGATCACTGGGGCGTCACCGACATCGGCGCGCTGATGCGCCAGATCAGCGCGCGCTGAATCCCGTCGCTCGTTCTCCCCTCCAAACCTGAAAGGAACACGTCATGACCAAGACCATCGGAATTATCGGCTCAGGCTCGATCGGTTCGGCCTTCGCACGCAGACTTGCCAGCGCCGGACTGGAAGCAACCGTCGCCAACAGCCGCGGCCCAGCGTCGCTGAAAGATCTCGTTCGCGAGATTGGCCCGTCCATCAGTGCTGGTACGGTAACGGACGCCGCAAGCAAGGACATCGTCCTCGTTGCCGTCAACTGGTCGAAACTATCGACTGCGCTTGCCGATCTGCCCGCCTGGAACGGCCGCATCGTGATCGACGCCAACAACCCAATCGAAGCGCCGCTGTTCAAACCTGCTGAACTGAACGGCCGGATCTCGAGCGAAGTCTTCGCCGGGCTTGTACCGGGCGCACGCGTGGTCAAGGCATTCAATCATTTGCAAGCGCATGTGCTCGCAAGTGACCCGCAAGCCGACGGCGGCAAGCGCGTGCTGTTCTATTCCGGCGATGACAGTGCGGCGAAGGCGGACGTCGCAACGCTGATCGACACGCTCGGCTTCTTCGGCATCGATCTCGGCTCGCTCGCCACAGGCGGCAAGCTCGTTCAGTTTCCCGGCGGTCCGCTGCCGGTCCACAATCTCGTCAAGCTCGGCTAAACGAAATGGGGCTGCCTGCAATCTCGCGGCAGGCAGCCCCTTTTTGTGCGCGTTATTTCAGATGCGGCCAGACCTCGATGACGCCGCGATAGATCATTTCACCGGCGACATAGAGGATAACCGCGAGGCCGACATAGGCAATCCAGCGGTGCTTTTGCAGCAGCTTCGCGATGAACGATGCGGCAACACCCATCATCGCGATCGACAGCGCAAGGCCGAAAATCAGCACCATGGGATGTTCCCGCGCCGCGCCGGCGACGGCCAGCACGTTGTCCAGCGACATCGATACGTCGGCGACGATGATCTGCCAGGTCGCCTGGGCCAGCGTCTTGGTCGGGGCACCCGAAGCTTCCCCGTCAGACGGCACGGCATGTTGCTCGTGCCCGGCGCTCAATTCACGCCACATCTTCCAGCAGACCCACAACAGCAAGATGCCGCCCGCGAGCAACAGACCGACAATGGCCAAGAGCTGGGTCGTCAGAGCTGCGAAAATTATTCGTAGAAGTGTCGCGGCGCCAACGCCAATCAGGATTGCCTTGTTGCGCTGCTCTTTTGGCAGACCCGCAGCGGCAAGGCCGATGACAATGGCGTTGTCACCAGCGAGTACGAGGTCGATCAGGATGACCTGTACGAGTGCCGTCAAAGCTTCTGGAGTAATGAGATCAAACATGAGCCGGGCTTCCCTGTGTGTGGAAGAGCGGCCTCCTGTCGCAGGCAAATATCGAACGCATCGCAACGTGTCACTGATCGACGAGTAACGTCGATGCGTCACACGGAACGCGCGTTCCGCATATCTAAAAGGGGCCACTCCAATTGAATTCCAGTCCGACATCGCAGCATGAGGCTGCCAGAGGGGCCCGGCCTGGTGGTTCTGGTGTTAGTCTTTCTCCTGCTATTGCTCGTTGGATCGACGTTCGAACAGATGCTCGAACAATTGTGCAACCTGCTCCGGCTCACCCATCACGGATGCGGCGCAGCCGGTAATAACGAGGCCGCCTGCAACGTCCCAGAGATTGAGATTCTCCGTGTTTTTTTGAGTCCTGATCGAAAGCGCCATGATTGCGGCCAGCGCCGCTGCCGAAAAAAGCAGCGCACTGAACGCGGGCAGCACCAGATGCGATTCCAGCGCATAGACGATAAAGGCCGCGGGTGCCGCAACAGCCATCGTCAGCGCCGTCAGCACGCCATGGGATCTTCCGAAAACAAGCATTTTAGCGACTGGGGAACCTGTCATTTCATCCCCCATTCTCAGATGACAAATCAGTAGTTCGATACTGAAACCAAACAACCGATGGCGCGCAGAAACAACGCGACCTTCAGCCGCGCGCGCGAACGTCGCACGATGGAACCGGGGTCAGCCGCCGACGCGAAGGGCGCGGCCGACGACGGGCGGCGCGCTGGTCCATGCGTCTGACGCACGCTGGGACAATTGCAGGATAAGGCGGTCGGCATCCGCCGCCATCTGGTCCGGCGCATGAATCACCAGACGATCGAGCGCCCATTTGTAGGACGCAACGCGCTGTTGCAGGCACTGCTGCACCCACTGCACGACCAGAACGTTCTCGCGCATGCGCGCTTGCGCGTCGTCGTATTCACGCGGCGACAGCTCCGAGACCATCCCGAGCGCCTTGTTGCGCTTGATGTCGAGATCGTTGATACGCACCGCGACCGGAATGAACTGGTCAAGCATGACGCCATCGTTGCGCACATCTTCCATGAGGCCGGTATAGGCCGACGCTTGCGACCGGTGCGGCTCGTCGATCATGCGGCGTCCATAAGCCGTGCGATCGAAAACCACCTTCTGCCGCCAGGGCGCGGGAATTTTCAGATAGTCCCCGAACACGGCCTTCCACGCCGGATGAGAGTGCGGCGGCTCGATAAAATAGTAGGCGAGATCGCGCAGCATCCGCTCCTGATCGGTGAGCTGGAACTGCGACGGCCGTCCGCCAAGGCTGGTGGTGGCTTCGACACCGACCCAGCTGTGCATGTCTTCATGATAGAAGGTCGCGCGCGTGCGGCCGAAGTCGTCGCTCGGGCATGCGAGGCTCGCAACGAAGGGCAAAAGGTAAAGCGGATTACACATCGCGGCCCGGTCTGAAAGCGTTGCCGATCCGGCGAGGCTGCGCCGGCAGAAAAGTCTGACCTGTATTCAGGACCGCGCGCGGCGCTTGCGGCGGCGCCCCGGAGCCGTTCCCTCCTCGGGCCCTACTCCATCGTCGGCGTAACGCTCGATCCTGATGGAAGGGAGAATCAGAATTGTTGCCCTGCTTTCGCGCGGGGCCATGTGCGCATCCGGGACGGCGCGACGCGCCGCTGCATCCGCCGGGAATTCAACAACGATGCCCATTTCGCTCTCTCCTGGCCCCGATTCTTCAAATGCCCGGCGGCCTAGTGTCCTCAGTGACGGTGATTAAGGACAATCATGGTTAACGGCTTATTAAAGAGCCCGCGATAACGTCAGCCGAGATTTAAACCTGCGTACCCCGGCATGACGATACCCCCGATGTTTCACGGCTTCGACGGCCTGATGACACTGTCCCGGCGCGAGGGCGTTGATATACGCCCGACGCTGCTTCGCGTGCTCACCGATCTGTATGTCCAGACCAGCGACCATACGCATGATGAGGAACGGCAGTTCGTCGAACTGGCCTCGCGCCTGATCGATGAGGTCGATGACGCCACGCGCGCGGCGGTGCGGGCGCGGCTGGCGATCTATTCGCGCACGCCGCGCGAAATCGCCTGGAAGCTGCAACTGCGGCACACAGCAGATGAGCGTCCGTCCGCTCCGCGAAACGAGCCACAGTTTGAGGACAGGCTGGAGATCGATCCGGCGTCGGATCTGGAAATCGTGTCGGCACCCGAGGGGCCCGCCGCCCCCGCCATGCCCACGCCAACCATGTCGATGCAGCCCGACGATGCGGCCAAACTGATCGAGATGTTTCTTGCCGCCGACAGCAGCCATCGCGCCCAGATACTGCACGGCCTGACGGACGCCCCGCTCAAGCCCTCGACTCCGGTCGATCCGCGCCGGGCCGCACGCGCACTCGCGACCCTGGAGCAAGCCGCGATGGCTGCGGATTCTGCGCGCTTCGTGGATGAACTCGCCGATGCTTTGATCCTGACTTCGCGCGTCGCGACGCAAATCGTCAACGAGCCGGGCGGCGAGCCGCTCGCATGCGCGCTCAAGACGCTCGGCATGCCGGGCGAATCCTACCAGCGCGTGCTGCTGTTCCTCAATCCGTCGCTCGGTGCATCGGTGATGGATGTCTACCGGCTCGCGCGACTCTACGAGGTTATCGAACCACGCGCCGCGCTGGTTATGCTGGCTGCGTGGCGCGGAGCAGCGCTGGCCGCCACGCGCGCGAAGTATCGCCCTGCCCTCTACGACGACGAACGCCAGCGCGCACGCGCCGCGGCGGCGCAACCGCGTTCCCCCGTTCAGCCGGCCTCGCAGGTCATCACGCGCAATACCTCGCGCGGATAATCGTCAGGCTTTCACGCGTCAGGTCTTGGTCAGATCGAGGAAGTGCCGGCCCGCCCTGTCTTCGATCTCGACGATCCAGACGTCCGGGTCGAAACCGATTTCCTTCGCAAGGCGTGCTTCGATCGCCTGTTCCTCGACGGCCTGCGGCGGCGATGCCGTGAACACGCGCTCGATAGGCCGGCTGTCATCATAGGCGGTCTGGGGTGCAGGCACGAACAGCATCGCGGTGCCGTCCATCAGGGCGACCTTGACGAACACGGCGCCCGCCTCTTCCGCGCCGCGCCTCCGGACCGCGCCGAACACGCCCGCGCTCTGGCATCGCCGAAGATACCCTGCGACCCAGATGGACGATTTCAGACGGGACATGTGGCCGAACCGATCGCACGAAGACAACGATGGAAGCGTGCTAGCACAATCGGGACGTGGAAGCCGCCTATTCGATCGGACGGCCGGTCAGAACGGTCAGATCCTTGATCAGCCGATCGGACAACTGGCCTGTCGGCGGCATCTTGCGATCCCGCTCGAACTTCTGAATCGCCGCCTGCGTATCGGTGCCGATCACGCCGGTCGGCTTGAGTTGACCATAGCCATATTCAGTCAGCGCGCGCTGGACGGCAGCGACGCGCCGCGTCGAAACGATCAGATCGCCGACCGGATCGCTCCGGGTTGCGGGAACAGCGGCGGGCGGACGCAGCGCAGCCGATTTCGCGGGCGCAGGTGCAGCGTCCGCAGGCTTGTCGATGACGCGCGCTTCGGCTTCCACCGGGCGGACCCGTGGCAACGGCGCGGATGCGGGCGCCGCGACAGGAAGCGCAGATACCGTCGCGGTGCTGAACATTGGCGATGGATGACGGCCGGCTTGCAGGAACATGGCATTGGTGACGATGGCGATGACAGCGGCCACCGCTGCGCCTGCCGCCAGCGTGTCCTTCGGGCTGTGGAGCAGCACGCGCAGAATCAGGCCGCGTTCGGGCTCAACAGCAACTGCAGCCGCGCGCTTGCGGCGGCGGGGTTTTTCATCGTCCATGGCAATCTGTCTAGGCACGTTTCTTCACCTGATAATTTTGGGATTCTGCGCGCGGCGGCGCAAGCGTTGCGATATTGGATGAATCTTTCAGCGGCGGTGTAAACACCATCGGCAGCGCAATGGTGACGGTCGTGCCTTCGCCGATCTCGCTCTGGACCGTCATCTCGCCGCCGTGCATGGCCACCAGGCTCTTGACGATGGAAAGGCCGAGCCCCGTGCCTTCATGGCGGCGCTGATAGGTCTTGCCGGCCTGGAAGAACGGATCGCCGATCCGCTTCAAATCCTCGGCGCCGATGCCCACGCCGTTATCGATCACCCGCACCAGCAGGCGCGACCCTTCGACGGCGGCGGTCACCATGACGGAGCCGCCACGCTCGGAGAACTTGATGGCATTGGACAGCAAATTCAGGATCATCTGCTTGAAGGCGCGCGGATCGCCGGTGATCTGCGGCAGATCCGCGGGAGCGCGGGTCACGATGTCGATGCCGCCTTCCCGGGCCTTCAGCACCATCAGGTTGCAGCAGCCGATCAGGGATTCGCGCGGCGCGAACAGCTCGGGAAGAATTTCAAAGTTGCCGCTTTCCATCTTCGACATGTCGAGGATGCCGTTCACCACGGACAGCAGATGCAGGCCGGATTCATTGATGAGCTTCGCGTATTCCTGCCGGCGCGCGGCATCGATCATCATTTCGTTCTCGCGAACGATCATTTCCGAGAACCCGATAATCGCATTCAGCGGCGTGCGCAGTTCGTGACTCATGGTGGCGAGGAAGCGGGATTTGGATGCACCCGCGCGCTCGGCTTCAATATGCGCCAGTTCCAGCGCCTGTTCCTGCGTCTTCCGTTCGGTGACATCACGCATCACGGCGACAACCTCGACGCCCAGCGACGCATCGATCGGTCGGCAGCGCATTTCGATCCAGACGAATTCGGTGGCCTGCGTATGGTCGCGCCTCACGCGGAATTCGACGCTGCGCTCGTGTCCGCTTCGCGCGGCCTCCGAGAGAGCAGTGAGATAAGCTGGCCGGTCGGCGACATGGACACGATCGAACAGGCCGTGTCCCAGTAACAGCGCCACCGGCGTGCCGAGCAACGCCTCCGCGGCGGGCGAAATGAACTGGATTGCGCCGTTGCGGCTGTGTCTGGAAATGACATCGCTGATGTTGTGCGCAAGGAGACGATAGCGCTCCTCCTCCACGACCAGCAGTTTCCGGCTGGTCTGGGCCAGCGATTCGGCGCTGAATGCCAGAGCCGAGGCGTACATGGTCGCGCTCGCAATGCCGAGCGCCTCGAACAGCGAACTGTACTGAGCGGGAATTTTGGAGGCCGGCAACGCGCCGAAAACATCAATCATGACGAGACCGAGCGCACAGCCAAGGGCCAGTACGACGGCGATGGCGACCGCGCGGCGCGAATTCGACAGCGCCGCATCGAGCGGCACGGCGACAAGCCAGATCGCCGCGAATGACGAAATACCGCCGGTGTTGATGCAGACGGCCATGACGACGGCTGCAAGCGCGGTCGATGAGAGAATATGCGCGCGCTCATAGTGGCCGGTGCGCGACAGATAGTATGAAACGAGGATGGGCGCGATCAGCCATGCAAAGACCATGACTTCGATTTCCTGCGGCGCGCCGCGCAAGGCAAGATAGATCGGAAGCATCGCAAGCGCCGCGAGGCCGCCCAGCAGCCTCGGCCCGATAAAGGCGCGGTGGCGGGCGCTCGTCATCAGATCCCGCCGCGCTGATGGATGCAGCAGCGAATCCAGATGATCGCGTATGATGCCGGATAATCTCACGTTGTTCTCACCGTTCGGCCGGTCGTCGTATTCGACTGCCGGAACGCCCCCGTTTTTCGTTTGGCCGATGGTGTCAGAGCGAACTTAAGCGAACGCTAAGGCGCGTGGCCGATTGCGAATTGCATCGGCCGAATGCGGGTTTTCGCGCACAATTGGTGTTTTCATTCGGCGGGAATGGTGAACGCGAAGTTTCCATGCCGGGTCGTTATGGTTTCGAAATCGTGCACGGCGGAACGATCGGCAAGGACCGGTGCTGACCCGATCGAATCAAACAATTCGCTTATCAATCGAAAATTTACGCCAAATCAAACCATTCAAATTTTAGACAGCGCCCAAACCGGAGATTTATCCGCGCCTGATATGACAGATAACGATTGCGGGCTAATCGCAACGGGGCGGAGCGCTTCAACAACAATGAAGCATCTCCGGCATAAGACCGACGGGGTGTGTGATGTTCTTCCTTCTTCGCATGGCGTTCTGGCTGGGACTGGTTCTCGTGCTGCTGCCGACCGACAAGACGCCCGACCAGGACAAAGGTCCGCAGATCGGCGCGTCGGATGCTATTTCGGCCGCAACGGCCGCCGTGTCCGACATGAGCCAGTTCTGCAATCGCCAGCCGGCGGCATGCACCGTGGGCGGACAGGCCGCAACCGTGATCGGTGCGCGCGCGCAATCGGGCGCCAAGAAAGTTTATCAGTTCATCACGGACAAGAACGAGAAGAACGACACAAAGGCGCCTGAAGCCGCGGAAAAATCGAACAAGAAAGCACCGGATCATACCGGCTCCATCGGCACGCCATACGACACCTATCCCGCCGACATGCAGAACGTCGCGGCGCGCCAGACGTTGACGCAAGACGACCTTGCGATCGACTGGCAACCGGTACCGCCGGACACGATTCCGGCGGAATAACGCCCGGCAAAGGCGCCATATTCCGGACCGGAACGACCCGGAACTTATGGCTATCGAGGCTCCGCGATCTCATATAAGGCTCGTGCCAAGAATTTTGACACGAGTTTTGACATGAGTTTGCGGACCGCCATGACCATCGACGAGATCAGGGACAATTTCGAACTGCTCGAGGAGTGGGACGACCGCTACCGCTATGTCATCGAGCTTGGCCGCACGCTGGCCCCGATGTCCGATACCGAGCATTCCGCGACGAACAAGGTTCAGGGCTGCGCCAGTCAGGTCTGGCTGTCGCGCGAGATCGACCGCGACGGCAGTGAGCCGGTGCTGAATTTCAAGGGCGACAGCGACGCGCATATCGTGCGCGGGCTGATCGCGATCCTGCTGACCATCCAGTCCGGCCGCACGGCGCGCGAAATCCTCGACGCCGATCCCATCGCCATTTTCGACGAACTCGGATTTCGCGAGCACCTGACGCCGCAGCGCTCCAACGGGCTCCGCGCAATGGTGGAGCGGATCAAGAACGACGCCCGCGAAACGCTCGCGTCCGCTTCCTGAACTGTCACGGCGTGAAGGCCGCATCGTCCGCGAGCCACGTCCTGATCGCCGCGCTGCCGCCGCGGGCATCCGTCCGCAATCCGTAGTGCCGCGCCAGCCGGTCGAGCGCCAGTTGCAGTACCACCTTCGCCGAACGTGACGGCCAGCCGCGCTCGCGCTCGACGTCTTCCAGACCGCGCAAGAAGCAGCACACGTCGAGTAACAGTCCCGAAAATTCCGGACCGCAGGCCTCAAGCGCGTGCCGGACACGCTGGCGCGACGCCACGATCAAATCCGTCATCTCGCCGCCGCCGCCGAATCCCCGAGTCCGGCCGATACCGGACCAGCTTGATGTGACACGCGGCATCAGATGCCCGCGTGTGAAGTCGGTACGCAGGCGTTCGCCCGCGATGAACTGGTCCGGTCCGATCATCGCGCGCCCGTCGCGGCCCTTGCGCCGCGCCAGCCAGGCCAGCGGACTTTCGCTGTCGTTGACAATGACCTGCGTCAGGCCGGTGTCCGTCATGAGATCGCGCGTCGAAAGATCGAGATGCTTGGCACGGAATGCGCCGACGTCGTCTGGCGTCTGCACGGTTTTGCCGGAAAGTCTGCTGCGGCCTTGCTGTTGCTTCATCGGACTGCTCCGCCAGCGGCTGCGCGGCAGATCAGTTCGAGCGTCGCGACGCGGCAGTCGAACCAGATGTCGTCGCGACCGTCTTCCACGACACGGCACGCATGGGCTACCGTGGTGCGGTCACGTCCGAAAGCGTACCCGACGCTCTCGAAATTCAGCCCGAATCCGACATGAGCAAGATACATCGCAATCTGGCGCGCGAAGGCCAGCCGCTGTGAACCGCGCAGCCCGCTTTCAAGTTCGGCGGCATCAAGCCCGAAGTCAAAAGCGACACAGGCCGCGACCATGCGGCAAATGTCGTTCGGGCTATCGGCGGCTGTGCTAGACGGAGCTAACGGAACGGGAGCAACAGGCGATCTGATTTCAAGCATCGTGACCTCACTAGGAATTTATACCTATATCCTAGATGAGACGCAAATCGCGGGGATAACTATCCCCTCAAAAACCCAAAGTTTTTCGGCTTGACTTCCGGAACGTATAATATGTGGAATTATTCCTAGATTGCAGCAAGTCCATGATCGCGCAAAGCCGCTATTTCCTGCGGCGGCGCTGCTGGCCGAGGCCCATTTTCTTGGCAAGTTGCGAACGGGCGACGGCATAGTTCGGGGCGACCATCGGATAGTCTGCCGGGAGACCCCATTTCTCGCGGTATTGCTCGGGGCTCATGTTGTACTGCGCCCGCAGATGCCGCTTCAGCGACTTGAAGCGCTTTCCGTCCTCCAGGCACACGAGATAATCCGAAGTCATCGATTTCTTGATTGAAATAGCGGGCTTGGCCGGCTCAACCGGGGCGTCCGTCCCGCCGTGCGAAACCCGCACCAGCGCCGCATGGATCTGGCTAATCAGCGCGGGAAGTTCGGACGCAGGGGTCACGTTGTTACTGACATAGGCAGAGACGATCGACGCGGTCAGATCGACAAATCCCTTGGGAGTGGTCTCGCTCATCGTGATGTCTTTCAAAGCGGTCGCCGGATTTACAGTCGAAAAATCAGACAATCCAAGCAAATGCCCGCCAAACCAAAGTTTCGGCGGAATCTATACTTGGAAGTATGGGAGAAGTCGCACCGGCCTGACAAGCAGGACGGCACGGCGCCGCGCTTTATTTACGAGCCGGATTTACAGGTCGCCGGCTAGGTGCGCTCATCCAGATGCGCGCGCAGTTCGTCGATGGATGCGAACCGCACCATGCCTTCCGGCATCTGCGCCTCGATCGAACCGTCGGAGTACAGCGAATAGGCCATCGAATCGACCACGCCGGACTTCACGATTGTTACGGACGAAGCATCGGCGCGGCGCGGCAGCTGAAACCGTTCGCGGGCAGGTTCCGGCGCTTCATCTTCGTCGGTGGATTGCGGAGATGGCGCAGCGCGGCCATTCCGCGCCGCTGAAGTGTCCGGCCGTGACCTGCTGCTTTGGGGCCACGCGCTGTCAAACGGATTGGCCGCTTCGGGTTCAGCCTCGCGAGACTGAGAGTCATCGGCAGGAGGCTGAGACGCATTGTTGTCGTCCGCCGGCGGCGGATCGCGCGGGGGAAACTCCCTGCTTTTGCCGTCGCGCCGGTGCGACGAGAACATGATATTGCGCCGCGGACGCTCGGCAGGTTCGGCCGGTGGCTCGAGCGATTCCATAGTTGGTTCAGGATCGCGCGCGCGGCTGATGGGATGATCCGGCCAGGAAGTCGGTGAAGACATCGGCAAGGGTGCTGGAGGCTCGGCCCATCCCGCCGGCAGCGGTGGTACGCGCGAGCGGTCGTCGTCATGCCGAGCATCGCGCAATGACCCCTCTGCGAACTCGTCCCGGTCGTCGGTCAAATCGGACGGCTGATCGCGTGCGAACAGCGTATCGTCGTGGGCAGGCTGTGCTTTCGGAGGAACTGCAGCCCTGTCACGGGGCAGCGCCACGGCAGCCGGAACCCCTGTGTCCAGCCGGTGGGTCAGGTTCCTGAGTTCGCGGCCAAGAAAATACAGGCCAATCAGAATCAGCCCGGTGCAGGACACGACGGCTCCAGCCAGGATCATCGTGTTGCCGAAGCTGAATTCCTTGATCGGGATACCGAAAACGACCGTCAGGAGGCCGATACATAGAACGACCGTGCCGCCGATCAACAGCGCAATCATTACAAGCTCCAAATCCGCGCCGCAGACTCGCGCGATGCCTCATAATACTTTCATCGCAGACGCATTACCAATTGGTAATTCACCCCCCGTACATCGGGCGTGCTGCATCGTTAACGCGTAACACGGGAAAAGAACCAACCCCGATCGACGGGATTGCCTGCTACGTCCCTCCGCCGAACTGGTTTTACCCTGATAGCAATGTTGCGTTGCAATTAGGGAATTTACGCCACAATTGAGAATTACTCGAATACCAAATTGGGGTACAAAGTTCCCGGGAAAAGCCTGACCGGACAAGCACGCAGGCGTGGAACGCTGGGTTAACTGACCGAGATGTCATCCATTACTACATCGGCCCTCGAAACGCCGGCCGGGCGTTCGATCGAGCAGACTTGCGACGACCTTGCGCTCGCCATCCTGGCGGTCGTCGCGGTGGTCGCGGGCCTGACGTTCCGCGACTACGGCCTGGGCTGGGACGATTACACCCACGCGGAATATGCCGATCTGCTGCTCAAGATGTTCGGCAGCGGATTTACCGATACCAGCGCGCTGTCGTTCGCCAACCTCTACATGTACGGCGGCGGCTTCGACATGGCCGCCGCGCTTCTGCACAAGATCGTACCACTCGAACTGTTCGAGACCCGGCGGCTGCTGGGCGCCATCGTCGGCGTGATCGGCCTTGGCGTAACGTGGCGGGTGGCGCGGCGCATCGGTGGACCGGTTGCCGGCCTCGCCGCGATCGTCCTGCTCGCGCTGTGCCCAACGTTCTACGGGCACATGTTCATGAATCCGAAGGATGCACCGTTCGCAGTCGCGATGGTGATCCTGATGCTCGGACTGGTGCGGCTGGCGCAGGAATATCCTTCACCGACGCCGCACACGATCCTGATCATAGGCCTCGGCGCGGGACTGTCCATCGGCTCTCGCATTCTGGGCGGGCTGGCGCTGATCTATGCCGTGATCGGTTTCCTGCCGATCTGGATCGAAGACATCCGCACGCACGGCCTGCGCGAAGCCGCGCACCGGCTCGGCCACGTCGTTTATGTGCTGCTGCCCGGCGTGCTGCTCGGCTATCTCATCATGGGCCTGATCTGGCCCTGGTCGATCATCGACCCGGCCAATCCGTTTCGCGCGCTGACGTACTTCTCCCACTTCTTCGAGAAGCCCTGGAAAGAACTGTTCGACGGCGCGATCGTTTCCGTGCCCGATATGCCGTGGTCGTATCTGCCGACGCTGTTCGCGTTGCAACTTCCCGAGGTGATGCTCGGCCTGCTCGGCGCGGGCATCGCAGGCACAATCGTCGCGCTGTTCCGCTCCAACGTCGACACCCGGCGCAAAAGCATTCTGCTGATGCTGACGCTCGCCGCGATGCTTCCCCTCATCATCGCGATGGTGAAACGTCCTGCGCTTTACAACGGCATTCGTCATTTCATTTTCGTCGTCCCGCCGATGGCGATCCTTGCAGGCGTCGCCTTTGCCGCGATTGTCGGCTGGCTGAAGCAGCACAGCCGCGCGGCGCAGGCCGTGTTCGCCGCGTTGTTCCTGTTTGGCCTGATGCTGCCGCTCAATGAAATGATCCGGCTGCATCCTTATCAATACACGCACTTCAACCACATCGCGGGAACCGTGCGCGGCGCCGACGATCGCTACATGCTCGATTACTGGGGGCTTGCGCTCAAGCAGGCGTCCGAGGGATTGCGGCAGGAGATCGAGGAACGGCAGGAACCCGCGCCGCGAAATCGCAAGTGGCGGGTTGCGGTGTGCGGTCCGCAGCGCCCCGCGCAGGTCGCGCTCGGCCCTGATTTCACCATCGGGTGGGATAGCCACGCAGCGGACTTCGCCATGACGCTTGGCGAGTTCTACTGCAAGGGCTTGAACGCGCCCGTGGTGGTCGAGATCAAGCGCGACGACGTGGTGTTCGCCCGGGTTTACGACATCCGCGGCAAGAGCATCGCCAGCCTCCTCGCCATTCCGGCTCCCTGAACCGACAAACGCTGTTTTGCAGCCCGGAGCATGGCGCCCCTGCGAAGGCGTCATGTTGCGATAGCTGGATCGCAAGGCTAGGCTCGCGGCACAGAAGACCAATAAATCGCAGAGGAAATCGTCATGTCGCCTGCCGAAGCACGCCTCAAGGAAGTTCAATCCACGATGTCGGAAGCCGAGTGGGAGCAGCGCGTCAATCTCGCCGCCGCCTATCGTCTTGTGGCGCTTTATGGTTGGGACGATCTCGTGGACACTCACATTTCAGCGCGGGTGCCCGGCCCTGAGCATCACTTCCTGATCAATCCGTATGGTTTGATGTTCGACGAAATCACGGCGTCCAGTCTCGTGAAGGTCGATCTCGACGGCAATCAGCTCAGCGAAAGCGACTACAGCATCAATCCCGCCGGCTTCACGATCCACTCCGCCGTTCATGAAGTGCGCGAAGACGCCGGCTGCGTGATGCATCTTCACACCGCGGACGGCACCGCGGTCGCAAGCTGCATGGAAGGCCTGCTGCCCCTGAACCAGACCGCGCAGCTCGTCACCGGCGACCTCGCCTATCACGACTATGAAGGTATCGCGCTCGACCATGACGAGCGCCCGCGCATCCAGAAGGACCTCGGCACCAAGAACCATCTGCTGCTGCGCAATCACGGCACGCTGACCGTCGGCCGCTCCGTGGCCTCGGCGTTCGAGCGCATGTACCACCTCGAGCGCGCCTGCACGATGCAGGTTCGCACCCGCATGCTGGGGCCGACCGCCTACCCTGTCGACAAACTGGTGATCGAGAAAAACGAGAAACTGGTGACCGACCCGGAACGCTCAAATCTTCGTTCCACCAAACTTGTCTGGCCCCCACTGCTGCGCAAGCTTGACAGGATCGATCCCAGTTATAGAAATTGACCCGTCAGCCTCTACACTGACCGGACTGCAAACGCCGCCCAATTCCGGGCGGCGTTTTTGCGCGGGTGCCTGATACCTCAGCGCGGCGAGTCAGCGAACGCCGCAAGAATGCGCGCCCACGAGCGGATGCCCTTGTGGAAGCTCCTGAGATCGTACTTCTCGTTCGGCGAATGGATGTTGTCATCCTCAAGCCCGAACCCGATCAGCACCGTATCGAGCCCCAGCGTCTTCTTGAAATCCGCGACAATGGGAATCGACGCCCCCGAACCGATAAGTAGCGCGTCCTTGCCCCATTCATCGGTCAGCGCACGCTTGGCGGCCGCGAGCGGCTTCATGCCCCAGTCGAGCGCGATCGCGGGCGCACCGGCGTGATCGATAAATTCGGCGGAGCAATCGGCAGGCAAACGCGCCGTGACGAAATCGCGGAAGGCCTTGCGGATTTTCTCCGGGTCCTGTCCTTCCACAAGACGAAACGACACCTTTGCCGAGGCATGCGACGGAATGACGGTCTTGGAGCCCTCGCCGGTATAGCCGCCGAAGATGCCGTTGATGTCGCAGGTCGGACGTGACGACACCTGCTCGATTAGCAGCCGGTCTTTTTCGCCGGCCGGAACCGACAGGCCGATCGGCTTGAGGAAAGACTCCGGCGTGAGATTGAGCTTCTCCCACTGCGCGCGAATGTCCGGCGGCAGATCCTTCACGCCATCGTAAAATCCCGGAAGGGTGATGCGTCCATTATCGTCATGGATGCCGCCGAGAATGCGCGTCAGAACCCGGATCGGATTCTGCGCGCCGCCGCCGAAGATGCCGGAATGCAGGTCGCGGTTCGCCGCCGTGATCTTCACTTCATCGTAGACAAGGCCGCGCAGCGACGTGGTGATCGCGGGCGTGTTCTGGTCCCACATGCCGGTGTCGCAGACCAGCACGAAGTCCGCCGCGAGATCTTTCTTGTGCTTGTCGAGAAATGGTCCGAAATTCTTCGAGCCGACTTCCTCCTCGCCCTCGATCAGGATCGTAACATCGAGCGGCAGCGATCCGGTGACGTTCTTCCAGGCGCGGCAGGCTTCGACGAAGGTCATCAACTGACCCTTGTCGTCCTCGGCGCCGCGCGCGACGATGATCTTGCGGCCGTCGGCATGATCCGTGACGACGGGCTCGAACGGCGGCCGATGCCACAGATCGAGCGGATCGACCGGCTGCACGTCGTAGTGACCGTAGAACAGCACACGCGCGCCGCCGTTTCCGTTGCTCTTGCCCACAATCGCCGGGTGCCCGGCGGTCGGGCGCACCTCGGTCGCGAATCCGATGGATGCAATGTCGGCGGCGAGATGATCCGCCGCCTTCTTGCAATCGTCCGTGAAGGCCGGATCGGCCGAAATCGACTTGATCCGGAGCAGCGTAAACAGGCGCTCAAGGCTCTTGTCGAAGTCCTTGTCGATGTGATCGAGAACGGCGGAGAGTTTTGGCGCGGCTGACATATTTCACTGATCCTTCCGGTCCGGCTGCACCGCCAGCGACGGCGCATAACTGGACTTGATGAGCGATTTCTGCTTGATCCTCTATCATCTTTTATCACGTCGCTCGCGGCTTTTTTTACTGCCCGGAAGCATCGATCGCACATGCTATTCTACGAACCGCTCTTCCTGACGATCTTCCCCGCGCTCTACGCATTTTATCTGATATTGACCAGCGCTCCTGCGAAAAAATGGACGCTGCTGATTGCGAGCACGCTGTTCTATATCTGGGGCGAACCGGTCTTTGTTCTGGTGCTGTTCGCTTCGACCGCCATCGATTACGCCTTGTCGTTTCATCTTGGCCCTGCAGGTCCGGCGCGCATCCGCAAGCTGGCGTTGACCACAGGCATCCTCGGCAATCTCGCCGTTCTTGTTTTCTACAAGTACGCCGATTTTCTCGCCGCCAATCTCAACGTCGCCGTCACACCGCTCACCGGCGGCAGCATTCCGCTGTTGCATCTGGCTTTGCCGATCGGCGTATCCTTCGTCGTGTTCGAGAAAATCACCTATCTGGTGGACACCTATCGCGGCATCTCGAAGCCGGCGGACAGGTTCTCGGATTATTACCTGTTCGTGCTGTTCTTCCCGAAGCTGCTCGCGGGCCCGATTCTGAAATACCACGAGATGCGCGACGCGATCGCCAGCCCGCCGCCCGTTGTCTGGACCGATTTTCAGGAAGGGTTTCTGCGCTTCGCGCGCGGACTCGGCAGAAAACTGTTCATCGCCGACCCGCTCGGCGCATTCGCCACACAGATTTTTGCCGCCGATCCCGCAACGCTGGGCGCAGGCAGCGCGTGGCTTGGGCTCGGCTGCTTCACGCTCCAGATCTATTTCGATTTCGCAGGTTACTCCGATATGGCCATCGGCCTTGCGCGCATGTTCGGATTTCGTCTCAACGAAAATTTCAACGCGCCCTATGCGTCGCGCTCGATCACGGAATTCTGGCAGCGCTGGCACATCTCGCTGACCACATGGATTCGCGATTATCTGTATGTGCCGCTCGGCGGTAACCGCAGCGGGAACGCCCGAACCTATCTCAATCTCTGGATCTGCTTCCTGCTGTCCGGACTGTGGCATGGGGCCAGCTGGAATTTCGTTCTATGGGGTGCCTACAACGGCCTGTTCCTGACACTGGATCGCCTGTTTCTCCGCAACCTGCTCAATCGCTGCGGCGCTTTCATCGCGACGGCTGTGACACTGTTCATCGTCATGATCGGCTGGGCGATCTTCCGCTCGGAGTCACCGGCACACCTCGGTCCATTCCTGACCGCACTGTTCGGACTGTCCCCTGCCCGCGCACCGATCAGCATTCCGGCGGATGTCCCGCTGACGCTGATCTTCGGCGCGGCCATTGCACTGTTCCCGGCAACGATGCTGTTCGCGCCGCTCAAGGCGGCATACCATCGCCATGGCTGGCTTCGGCTTGTCACCGCGCTCGCGCTCGTGGTGCTGTATGTTCTTGCGATCGCCCGTTCGGTGACGGTGCCGTTCCAGCCCTTCATCTATTTCAGGTTCTGAGACGATGAACAGGCTCTCCTCTTTTCACCCTGCCGTCCGCGCCGCTTGCTGCCTGTTTCTGCTCGTGCTGCCGGTGCTGACTGCGTGGAATCTTGCGAACCCGAAACAGGAGATCAAGATCGGGCGGAAACTCGCGGGCGTCACGCGGCCGCCGGTGCTCGACTGGTCGCTGCCGGCCATGATCGACGGCAGCTTGCAAAAAGCAATCACAAGCCGTGTCACAGAGGCGCTGCCGATCCGTCCGCTGCTGGTGCGTTTCAACAATGAACTGCGTTTTGAGCTGTTCGGCGACCTGACTTTGCCCGGCGTGGTTCATGGCGCAAACGGACACCTGATCGAGCAAGTCTATCTCGATGAATACTGCAGCCGCACCGAAGACATGGCGGAGACGCGCGCTCAGGCGATCATCCCGAAGCTCAAGGACATTCAGGAGTATTATCGCTCTCGCGGCGCGGTGTTTCTTTACGTGATCTCACCTTCCAAAGTCGCGCACTTGCCGGAGTACTTCGTAAAGCCCGGGCAGTGCCCGAGCACGCCCGCGGCACGGACGGGATTCGTGCCGAAATACGCGAGCCTGCTGAAGCAGGCCGGCATCGCGGTGGTGGACACCGCGACCTTCATTCATTCCCTGAAGGGGAAGTATGAAATCGAACTGTTTCCGCAGGGCGGATCGCACTGGAACGAAATCGGGGGCGCGCGGGTCGCAACGCTGATCGCCGAAGAGATCAACCGTCAGGCCGGCCAGGTGCTCGCTCCGCCATTTACATTTACTTACAAAATATCGGGGGTCACACAGGGCGTCGACCGCGAACTGGCCGATTTGCTGAACGTCTTTTTCCCGCCGCTCGGCTATCAAACGCCGAAGGTGACGTTCCAGCCATCGGCGTCATGCGCGGATCATCCGTCGGCGAAGCTGAACGTCGCGGTGGTCGGCAGCAGTTTCACGCATCTGCCGGCGGAAATCCTCGCGCGCGACAACTGCCTGTCGGCGTTGAATACTTATTTCTATCTGACGCTGAGCCGCCACGGCGGATTTCCGTACCGGCGACTCCAATCCGACCTGACGCCAAACGACCTCATGCCTCTGCGCGATGCGAAGATCCTGCTCCTCGAGGAGAACGAATCCTTCGCGGGCGCCAGCGGCTATGTCGAGGCGTTTCGCGAACTGCTCGCGAAACGCTGATCGTTGGCGCTATCGTCAGCGCCGCAGCAGGCTGCCAAGCACATTGCGCACGATTGAGCGACCGATTGATCCACCGAGCGAGCCGCCGACCGACTTGCCGAGGCTCGCGGCAACATCGCCGGCAACCTTGTTGGTCACCGAGCGCGTCACGCTGCGCGCAATCACCTGGCCGGTCGACATCTTCCCGCGCGGCGTGTTGGTGCCGAACACCGTGCCGACGATCGAACCGAGCTGGCCGAGCATTCCTCCTCCGCCCGCTTCACCGTCAGCGGGCGCGGCTGTTCCTGCGACGCGCTTTTGCAGAACCTCGTAGGCAGAATCTGAATCGATGGTGGTGTCGTATTTACCCTTCACCGGGCTCGCGGCCATGATCGCCTTGCGCTCCTCCGGCGTGATCGGTCCGATCCGCGCGGTGGGCGGCCGGATCATGACGCGCTCGACCATGGCCGGCGTGCCGTTGCCTTCGAGGAACGATACCAGCGCCTCGCCCTTGCCCAGTTCCGTGATGACCTGAGCCGTATCGAGCGCGGGATTGGGACGGAATGTCTGCGCGGCCGCCTGCACGGCTTTCTGATCGCGCGGCGTGAAGGCGCGCAAGGCGTGTTGAACGCGATTGCCCAGCTGGGCGAGAATCTTGTCCGGCACGTCGATCGGATTCTGGGTGACAAAATAAACGCCAACCCCCTTCGACCGGATGAGGCGAACGACCTGCTCGATCTTGTCCATCAACGGCTTCGGCGCGTCGTTGAACAGCAGATGCGCCTCGTCGAAGAAGAACACCAGTTTCGGCTGGAGCGGATCGCCGACCTCGGGAAGTTCCTCGAACAGTTCCGACAGCATCCAGAGCAGGAACGTCGCATAGAGTTTCGGACTCTGCATCAGCTTGTCGGCGACCAGAATGTTGACCATGCCCCGGCCGTTGGCGTCGGTGCGCATGAAATCCTTCAACTGAAGTGCCGGTTCGCCGAAAAATTTGCTCGCGCCCTGATTTTCCAGCACCAGAAGCTGGCGCTGGATGGTGCCGACCGTCTGCTTGGAGACGTTTCCATATTGCGTGGTCAGACTATCGGCGTTTTCGGCGATGAACGAGAGGATCGCGCGCAAGTCCTTCATGTCGAGCAGCAGCAGCCCCTGCTCGTCCGCCACGCGAAACGCGATATTGAGAACGCCTTCCTGCACGTCGTTGAGGTCCATCATGCGCGACAGCAGCAGTGGGCCCATTTCAGAGACCGTGGCGCGCACCGGATGGCCCTGCTCGCCGAACACGTCCCAAAATACCGTCGAAAACTGGTCGGGTTTGAAGTCCAGTCCCATGTCCTTGGCGCGGCTGAGCAGAAAATCCTTCGCCTCACCCATCTCCGAGATGCCCGACAGATCGCCCTTGATGTCAGCGGCGAACACTGGAACCCCAGCGCGCGCGAAACCTTCGGCCATGATCTGGAGCGAGACGGTTTTGCCGGTGCCGGTCGCGCCGGTGACAAGACCGTGGCGGTTTGCAAGACCAAGCGTCAGGAACGCCGGCTGTTCGCCCTTGCCGATGAAGATCGACTTGTCGGTATCGGCGGATGCAACGCCGCCAGCACTGGCCTGTTTCGCCGCTGGCGCGGCTTTCGGACTGGATGCGGCCTTGTCGGCAACGGTTTTGATTGTCTTTTTTGCCATCTCTCGCCTTTCGCAGGCTCTCGAACCCCTGCGCCTCGCCCAACGCGAAGCATATCTGATCTTGCAGGCTGAATCCGGCTGGTCAACCCGCCGAGAGCCCAGGCTGATACCGCGCCGCATTATATTTATTGTCTCCTGGAGCAACGGATGAGCAAATTCCTGCAGCAAGCTGCCTACCTTCTCCTTGCATCGGGCGGTCCATTGCCGGTGCGGATCGCACATCGTGCAAAATGGACGTTTCGTTTTGAAACGTCGTCGCGCTCACCGCGTCATTCGGGATCGTGCAGACACAAATTCTTCTTCTACCGCGGCAATTGATTGCAAAATCAACTACGACTCTTGCATCTCGGCAACACTTCACGATCGATTGCGCTCAAATGCAGGATTCAAAAGCCTGCATCGCTTGTAATTCGCACCGCACGCGCTCAAGATAAAATCCATAACAAGGATCCGGCACGCAACCGGAAGGCACGGGGCATTTTATGGACGAGCTGATTGATCGGCTGGCTGCAAAAGCCGGCATCGAGAAAGCCGTAGCTGAAAAAACAGTTGGCGCAATCCTCGGGTTCCTCCGCAAGGAAGGCCCGGCCGACCACGTGCAGGCTTTGTTCGACAAAATTCCCGGCGCTGAAACTGCAATTGCCGATGCCGGTTCCAGTGGTGGTTTTGCAGGTATGTTGGGTGGCGGCGTCATGGCCCTTGGCGCGAAGCTGATGGGCTTCGGGCTCGGCATGGGGGACATTCAAACGATCGGGCGCGAACTGTTCAGCTTCGGCCGCGATAAAATCGGCGCGGACGATATGAATGCGATCATTGCCGGAACGCCCGGTCTTTCCCGGTTCGCGTGAACATTCATTACTAGTTTGATCCCATGTCTGATTCCGTTTCATCATATCCCATCTCGAAGATTGACGGACTTGGCCCGCATGCCCAGGCCAAACTCAAGGCGCAGGGCATTCGCACGACCGCCGGTCTGCTGGACAATGCAAGCACGGTGAAGGCGCGAAAAGCCCTGGCTGCCAAGACGGGCCTCAGCGAACAGCAGCTGTTGGCGTGGGCGAACATCGCCGACTGTATGCGCATCAAGGGCATGGGGAGGGCCAAGGCCGAACTGCTGCGGGCTGCGGGTGTCGTGACCGTGCGCGAGTTCGTGCAGCGCAATCCCGAGCGGCTGGCGCAGGCCATGAAGGAAGCCAACGACAAGCGCAAGCTGGTCCGGGTTCTGCCCTCGGACAAATCCGTCGCTGAGCTGATCCAGCGCGCCCGCAAGCTGCCGCTGAAGATTTCCTACTGAAAACGGCCAACTCCCCGGCCCGCGCAGGCGTCACCGCGCATCTTCAGCCGCGGTCTTGGGCCATCTCCCCCTCCGCCATCGCTTGACAGGCCAGCGGGGACCGCGCAAAGCGACGCCATGATGGCCGCTCCGTCCCGATCTTCGAATCCGGCTGCCGCGCAGCATCATCCGGTACTGCGGCCGTTGCTCGCACGGCCGTTTCCGGCGGTCATGGGCGTGCTCAACATCACACCGGACTCGTTCTCCGACGGCGGCCGCTTCGCCGCGCCCGAGCAGGCTCTCGCGCAGGCATCACGCATGATCGCCGAGGGCGCCGACATCATCGACATCGGTGCTGAATCCACCCGTCCCTACGGCTCGCAACCCGTCTCAGCCGAACAGGAAATGCAGCGGCTGGAAAATATTCTGCCGGCGGTCGTCGCCTTCGGCACACCCGTGTCCATCGACACCATGAAGGCGTCGGTCGCGGCATGGGCGCTCGGCAAGGGAGCGGCTATCGCTAACGACGTATGGGGCCTGCAACGCGATCCCAAGATGGCGCGCGTGATTGCGGAACACGGCGCGCCGGTCGTGGTCATGCACAACCGCGACAGTGCTGATCCCGCCATCGACATCGTGCAGGACATGCTGGCGTTTTTCGCCCGCTCGCTCGACATCGCGGCCAAGGCAAACATCCCGGCGGGGCATATCGTGCTCGATCCCGGCATCGGGTTCGGCAAGACCCCCGAGCAAAGCATGATCGCGCTGGCGCGGCTTGGCGAATTCAGCCGGTTCGGCCTGCCGCTGCTGGTTGGCGCCTCGCGCAAGCGCTTTATCTCATCCGTGATGCCCTCCGAGCCGCACCAGCGGCTGGGCGGCTCCATCGCGGCGCATGTGCTGGCGGCGCTGCACGGCGCCAAAATCATTCGCGCCCATGACGTGGCTGAAACGGTGCAGGCCCTGCGCGTGGCATCGGCAATCGAGGACAAACGATGAGCGACACGATCTTTATCAAGGGGCTTCTGATCCACGCCCGCCACGGCGTCATGGAGCACGAAGCCGAGGTCGGCCAGCGCTTCGTGATCGATCTCGAACTGTCCATCGATCTCGCCGAATCCTCCCGCACCGACAAGCTGGCCGACACCGTCTCCTATTCCGACGTGGTCGCGACAGCGAGCGCGGCCTTCAAGGGCCATAACTACTATCTGCTGGAGCGCTCCGCAGGCGCTGTCGCGGAGGCCATCCTGAAAGCCTTTCCGCGCATCAGCACGGTCAAGGTGACTGTCCACAAGCCGCACGCGCCGATCGCCGCGATCTTCGACGACGTCGGCGTGGTCATCACACGCACACGGTCCTGAACAAATGGCGAATGTTCTCATTGCTCTCGGCGGCAATGTCGGCGATGTCCGCGCAACCTTCGGCAAGGCCATCGCCAACATCTGCGGCATGACACAGGCCGTGCTGGTCGCGCGATCCTCGGATTACGCGACACCGCCGTGGGGCGACGAACAGCAGGAGCCCTTCATCAACGCCTGCATCGAGATCGAAACGCCTCTCGATCCGCACGCGCTGCTGTTCACGCTGCACAAGATCGAGAAAAAATTCGGCCGCGACCGGGCGCAGGAACGGCGCTGGGGCCCGCGCACGCTGGATCTCGACCTGATCGCCTACGACGACATTCGTCTCGACAAGCCGGAACTGATCCTGCCGCACCCCCGCCTGTTTGAGCGCGCTTTCGTGCTTGTGCCGCTCGCGGAGATCGTGCCCGATCGTCTCATTGCGGGGCAAACCCCGCGCCAGGCCCTCGCGAGGGTTTCGGCTGATGGCATCGAACGCCTGCCCGACTTGCACTAGACGCGGCAAACAGCCATTGGCTTGCGCGCAGCCACGTGGCATTTTCCGGACAACAAAATCCAAAGCTCCGGGAGCTAACCGTCTGAATGTCAATCAAAACCGACAACCTGCCGCTCGCGGCCGATTTCGCCCCCGCCACGCATGACGACTGGCGAAAGCTGGCCGACGGCGTGCTGAAAGGCGCACCGTTCGAAAAGCTGGTGGGCAAGACCTATGACGGGCTGCGGATCGATCCGATCTACGAGCGCGCGCGAAACGCGACGGCGATTCCTGCCCGCGCAGCGGGGAGCCCGTGGCAGATCATGCAGCGCGTCGATCATCCCGACGCGGCCATCGCCAATGCGCAGGCGCTGCACGATCTCGAAAACGGCGCCAATGGACTGACGCTTGTTTTCGCGGGCGCCAACGGCGCGCGCGGTTACGGCCTCCCTCCGACCAAAGAGGCGTTGGCGCGCGCGCTCGACGGCGTGTACCTCGATGCCGGCATCGGCATCGAACTTGAGATCGGCCTGCAATCGCGCGACATGGGGCAGCATTTTGCCGAGCTGCTTGCCGCGCGCAAGATTTCACCGGCTGCGGTGAATGTCCGCTTCGGCCTCGATCCCATCGGCGGCAATGCCGTGCGCGGCGGCAGCCCCGGCAGTTGGGAATCGACAGCAAAGGTGTTCGGCGACAAGATCGCGAAACTTTCAAAGCTTGGCTTTCGCGGCCCGTTCGCACCAGCCGATGGCCGCGTGATCCATGACGCGGGCGGCTCGGAAGCACAGGAGCTCGCTTTCGTGCTCGCAGTCGGCGTCGCCTATCTGCGCGCGCTGGAAGCCGCCGGCATTCCGCTCGACGATGCACGCGGCATGATCTACGCGCGTCTTGCCGCCGATGCGGATCAATTTCTCACCATGGCGAAATTCCGCGCACTGCGGCTGCTGTGGGCGCGGATCGAACAAAGCTGCGGACTGACGCCGAGGCCGCTTTTCGTCGCCGCCGACAGCGCATGGCGGATGCTGACGCAGCGCGACCCTGACGTGAACATGCTGCGTGCGACCATCGCGGCGTTCTCGGCCGGCCTTGGCGGCGCGAACAGCATCAACGTGCTGCCGCACACGCTGGCGCTCGGCCTGCCGGATGCGTTTGCGCGGCGCATCGCGCGCAACACGCAACTGGTGCTGCTGGAAGAATCTAATCTCGACAAGGTCTCCGATCCCGCCGCCGGTTCCGGCGGCATCGAAACGCTGACGAAACAGCTTTGCGAAGCCGCGTGGACGCTGTTTCAGGACATCGAAAAGGCCGGCGGTGCGTTCGCCGCACTCGAGAAGAATATCATACAGACGAAAGTCGCCGCCGTGCGCGCCGCGCGCGACGTCAACATCGCCAAACGCAAGGATGTGCTGACCGGCGCCAGCGAATTCCCGAACCTGCACGAAAAGATTCCGGCCGTGCTGGATGCGAAGCCCGTGGCGTTGCCGCCCGGCGAAGCGCCAACGATCACGTTCGACCCGCTCGCACCCATCCGTCTGGCGTCTCCGTTCGAAGCGCTGCGCGACATGTCGGACCGGATTCTGAAGGACACCGCCGCGCGGCCAAAAGTGTTTCTCGCCAGCCTCGGAACGCCGGCTGACTTCACCGCTCGCGCGACATTCGCGAAAAGTTTTTTTGAGACCGGCGGCATCGAAGCCCTCGACACCGACGGCTTTTCCGATCCGGCAGCGCTGGCGGCCGCCTTCAAGAGTTCCGGCGCGGCGCTGGTGTGCCTCTGCTCGTCGGACAAAGTCTACGCCGCCAGCGCCGTTGCCGCCGCGCAGGCCCTTCAATCTGCAGGTGCAAAACATATCTATCTGGCAGGGCGCCCCGGCGATCTGGAATCCGGCCTCCGCTCGGCCGGCGTCGGTGAATTTATCTTTGCCGGCGGGAATGCCCTCGCGACACTGAAAGCTGCCTATCAACTCATGAGGTAGGTGTCATGAAGAACAGAGAGCCCGTTATGACCGGCGGCTGCCAGTGCGGCGCGGTTCGCTTTGCATCGTACAGCAACCCCGGACGGATCAGCGTCTGCCACTGCCGAATGTGTCAGAAGGCTGTGGCCGGGCCGTTCGCGGCGTTCGTGGAAATACCGCATGGCGATTTCGCGTGGACCCGCGGCACGCCGGGAACGTTTCGCTCGTCGTCGCTGGCGGAACGCGACTTCTGCACGGCCTGCGGAACGCCGCTCAGCTATCGCAAGCTTAACGGCTCGGCGATCGAGTTACTCACCGGCGCATTCGATCGGCCGGATCGCGTCATCCCGACCTATCAGATCGGTATTGAATCCAAGCTCGCCTGGGTCGGCCATCTGCACAACCTTCCCGGCAAAACCACCGCAGAAAGCGCTGGTTTCATCGAGGCTGGCAGCATTGTCAGCTATCAGCATCCGGACCATAATACGTAGCCGCGCGTTGCCGGCTTGATTGCACGCAAAGTCGAGACAGTAGAATGAGCCGTATTCCGAATTTCGCAGATGTCGCGTTCGCGCCAGCCACCGTCACCGGCGGCGAGAGCAACGCACAACCGTGGCTCACGCCCGAAGGCATTCTGGTCAAGCCGGGCTACACCGAAGCCGATCTGCAAGGCATCGATTTTCTCGACACATGGCCCGGCATCGCGCCCTATCTGCGCGGCCCCTATCCCACAATGTACGTCAACCAGCCGTGGACCGTGCGTCAGTACGCAGGCTTCTCGACGGCGGAAGATTCCAACGCCTTCTATCGCCGCAATCTAGCTGCGGGCCAGAAAGGTCTTTCGGTCGCGTTCGATCTCGCCACCCATCGCGGCTATGACTCGGATCATCCGCGCGTGTCCGGCGACGTCGGCATGGCGGGCGTCGCCATCGATTCCATCTACGACATGCGTACGCTGTTCGCCGGCATTCCGCTCGACCAGATGAGCGTGTCGATGACCATGAACGGCGCGGTGCTGCCGATCCTCGCGCTGTTCGTCGTCGCCGCCGAAGAACAGGGCGTGCCGCCGGAAAAGCTTTCAGGAACCATTCAGAACGACATTCTGAAAGAGTTCATGGTGCGCAACACCTACATTTATCCACCGACGCCATCGATGCGCATTATCTCGGACATCTTCGCCTACACGTCGCAACGGATGCCGAAGTACAACTCCATTTCCATTTCCGGCTATCACATGCAGGAAGCCGGCGCGACGCAGGATCTCGAACTGGCCTACACGCTCGCCGATGGCGTCGAATATCTCCGCGCGGGCCTTGCCGCCGGACTCGATGTCGACCGTTTCGCGCCGCGGCTGTCGTTTTTCTGGGCCATCGGCATGAACTTCTTCATGGAAGTCGCCAAGATGCGCGCGGCGCGGCTGCTGTGGGCAAAGCTGCTGAAGCCGTTCAATCCGAAGGACATGCGCTCGCTGTCGCTGCGCACCCATTGCCAGACCTCCGGCTGGTCGCTCACCGCGCAAGACGTGTTCAACAACGTGGTCCGCACCAACATCGAGGCGATGGCGGCCACGCAGGGACACACCCAGTCGCTGCACACCAACGCGCTCGACGAGGCGCTCGCGCTGCCGACGGATTTTTCGGCGCGGATCGCGCGCAACACGCAGCTCTTCCTGCAACAGGAAAGCGGCACCACCCGCATCGTCGATCCGTGGGGTGGCTCGTTCTATGTCGAACGGCTGACACACGATCTCGCCGCCAAGGCATGGGCGCACATTCAGGAAGTCGAGGAACTCGGCGGCATGGCCAAGGCCATCGAGGCCGGAGTGCCGAAGCTGCGGATCGAGGAAGCCTCGGCCAAGACGCAGGCGCGCATCGACGCGGGACGTCAGTCCGTCATCGGCGTCAACAAGTACAAGCCGGAGAACGAGGCAGCCATCGACGTGCTGAAGGTCGAGAACTCCACCGTGCGCCGTTTGCAAATCGACAAGCTGAAGCGCCTTCGCTCCGAGCGCAAACAGGCGGACGTCGATGCGGCGCTCAACGCCCTCACCCGCTCGGCTTCCGAAGGCACCGGCAACCTGCTGGCGCTGGCCATTGATGCTGCGCGCGCAAAGGCCACCGTCGGCGAGATTTCCGACGCCATGGAGAAAGTGTTCGGCCGTCACCGCGCCGAAATCAAATCCATCACCGGCGTCTATAAACGCGAGGCCGCCACCATGTCCGACAGGGTTGAGAAGGTACAGGCGCTGATCGATGCGTTCGAGGACGCGGAAGGCCGCCGCCCGCGCATTCTGGTCGCGAAAATCGGTCAGGACGGCCACGATCGCGGACAGAAGGTGATCGCTTCGGCTTTCGCGGACGTCGGCTTCGACGTCGATATCGGGCCGCTGTTTGCGACTGCCGACGAGGCTGCGCGTCAGGCGGTGGAAAACGACGTGCACATGCTCGGCCTGTCGTCGCTGGCGGCAGCTCATCTCACCGCCGTCCCGGAATTGAAGGAAGCGCTCAGGAAGCGCGGCCGTGACGACATCATGATCATTATCGGCGGCGTGATCCCGCCGCAGGATTACGACGCGCTGTACAAGGCCGGCGCGGAAGCGATCTTCCCGCCAGGCACCGTGATCGCGGACGCTGCGGAAGAATTGATCCGCAAGCTCAACCTGCGGCTGGGACACTCGAGCGCGGCTGCGGAGTAAATGGCGATTGGAATTCGCGTTGCCTTCACCGGTCATCAGCTCAGGTAACACGATGCCGCAACTCGCCGATGCCCTCCGTTCCGGCGACCGCGCCGCGCTGGCCCGCGCCATTACCCTGATCGAAAGCCGCCGCGCCGATCATCAGGCGCAGGCGCGCGATCTGGTGCAGGAACTGCTGCCGTTGACCGGCAAGGCGGTCCGCGTCGGCATTACCGGTTCGCCCGGTGTCGGAAAGTCCACCACCATCGATGCGCTCGGCATGGCGCTGATCGCCAAGGGCCACAAGGTCGCGGTGCTGGCGGTCGATCCATCGTCGGCGCGCACCGGCGGATCTATCCTGGGCGACAAGACGCGCATGGCGCGGCTCTCGGCGGAAGACAACGCTTTCATCCGCCCCTCTCCCGCCTCAGGCACGCTCGGAGGCGTCGCCGCGAAAACCCGCGAGGCGATGCTGTTGTGCGAGGCCGCGGGCTTCGATGTCGTGCTGGTGGAAACTGTCGGCATCGGCCAATCGGAGACGGCCGTCTGCGACATGACCGATTTTTTCCTGGCGCTGATGCTGCCTGGCGCCGGCGACGAATTGCAGGGCATCAAGAAGGGCCTCGTCGAACTGGCGGACATGATCGCCGTCAACAAGGCCGACGGCGACAACATCAAGCGCGCCAACCTCGCCGCCGCCGAATATCGCGGCGCGCTTCACATCCTTGCGCCACGCTCCGAACATTGGCATCCGCCAGTGGTCACCTATTCTGCGCTTGCCGGAACCGGCATCGATGCGCTGTGGGAGAAAATCCTCGCGCATCGCACGGCCATGAGTGCATCGGGCGACTTCGACGCGCGCCGCCGCCAGCAGCAGGTCAAATGGATGTGGACCATGCTGGAGGGCCGGCTGAAAGCGCGGCTGCGCTCCGACCCCGCCATCCGTGCGCAGGTCAAGGAGACCGAGGCCGCGGTTGCCGATGGCCGCATGACGCCCGCCATCGCGGCCGATGCCGTCGCGGCGCTGCTCCATCAATGACAAGCCGCAAGCCGCGAATTCTGGTCACGGGCTTCCGCCCATTTCCCGGCGCGCCCTACAATCCGACGGAAAAACTCGTTGAGCGGCTGCTGCGCTTGCGTCGGCCCGCGCTCGACGGCGTCGAACGGATCGGACATGTTTTTCCCGTGACATACAGCGCGGTCGATCGCCAATTGCCCGCGCTGATCACGACTCATCGTCCCGATGCGCTGCTGATGTTCGGGCTCGCGTCACGCACATCCTTCGTTCGCATCGAGACGCGTGCGCGCAATACCGTCACGCAAATCTGGCCCGACGCCGAACATGCATCGGTTCGCAGCCGGACCATTGTCCACGGGCCGGATTCGACGCTGCGCTTCGGGCCGCACACGCGCGGGCTGCTGCGCGCCGCGCAACAGACCGGCGTGGATGCCCGCGCCTCATTGAGCGCAGGGTATTATCTCTGCAACTACCTGAGCTGGCGCGCCATCGAGGCGACCCGCATCAGCGACGGCCCTCGCCTTGCCGCCTTCGTCCATGTGCCGCTGGTGCCCCGCGCGCCGGTGCACCGTCGCAGGGGACTTTCCGAGCCCGTCACGTTCGAACAACTGGTCGATGCCGGGGAAGCCGTGCTCATGGAAGTGGCACGTCTGGCGCGACCTTTGGCGAGGAACAGAGCCGAGGCCTGATCGGTCGCCGATTCCGGCTGGCAGCCATACGGGAACTGACGTTGTGCGCCGCAGCATCAATCCTTAGATAGAGGGCTCCTTGTTGCGAGCCCTTCATGACCGACACCAGCGCCAATTCATGGATTTCCTCGACCCATCGCCCGATGGGCTTCCGGGAATTCGTCGCCATCGTAGCGGCCATCATGGCCCTCAATCCGCTGGCCATGGACCTGATGCTCCCAGCCCTGCCGGACGTGGCCTCGGCCTTTCATATTAGCAACGCCAACCGCGTGCAGGCCGTGCTGTCGGTGTTCCTGACCGGCTTCGGAGCGGGCCAGTTCATCATCGGGCCGCTTGCGGACCGTTACGGCCGACGACCTATCCTTCTTGGCGGCTTGATCGTCTACGGTATCGCCAGTTTGCTTGCGATCATCGCACCGTCCTTCGAGACGCTGCTGCTTGCCCGCGGATTGCAGGGGCTCAGCACCGCCGCTGCGCGCGTGATCGCGACCTCCATTGTCCGGGATTGTTACAGCGGCCGCCGTATGGCGAGCGTGATGTCGCTCGCCATGATGATCTTCATTTCGGTGCCGGTGATCGCGCCGTCGTTCGGACAGGCAATCATGCTCGCCGCGGAATGGCACGGCATTTTCATCGTCCTGCTGGTGTACGGCATACTGACGTTGGGCTGGGTTGTCGTTCGCCTTCCCGAAACCTTGCCGCTCACCGAACGCAAATCCCTCGCTGTCCGTGAAGTGGCCAAAAATTTCCTCCAAACGATCAAGACGCGGCAGACCTTCGGCTATGCGCTCGCCGCCGGCAGCATCCAGGGAATTCTGTTCGGATACGTTTTGTCCTCGCAGCAGATATTCACGGGTGTCTACGGACTCGGCCACTACTTCCCGCTGGCTTTCGCCGCCATCGCCATCGGAATCGCCGTCGCTGGTTTCGTGAATTCGCGCATTGTCGGCCGCTACGGAATGCGCATGATTTCGCACATTGCCCTCGTGGCGCAACTGCTCCTCGCCACGGTCATGCTGACGACAGCCCTGGCGGGATGGCTTCCGCTGTCCTTGTTCATGGTGTTGGCCACAGCCAGCCTGTTTACGTTCGGATTGATGTTCTCCAATTTCTCCGCACTGGCGATGGAGCCTCAGGGACATATCGCGGGAACCGCCTCATCGCTGTTCGGATCTATCACGACCCTGATCGGAATCGCGGTCGGATCGGCGATCGGCCAGTACTATGACGGCACGGTGATCCCGCTTTCGATCGGCGCATTGCTGAGTTCGGTGGTCGCACTTGCCGTTGTGTTCGCCGTCGAAAAAGGCCGGCTGTTCAAGCCCCACAACGCGCCAATCTGACCGGCGCGCGGCTTCATTCCATTAACCCTACCACCGACAATCGCGCGCAAACGCGCGGGTAGAGGCATCGTTCGCTGCATTCCTGCATTAGGTCTTAGCGTGCATTTTCGCACAGGGCCGCATCATGGACATCAGCCGCCGCAGCCTCATCAACGCCACCGCCGCGGGTGCGGCAGCGGGCGTGCTGACGGCCGCGCCTGAGCGCGCACAGGCAGCGCCGCTCATGTCCACGCTCGGCCGCGATGCCGCGCAATACGGCGTGCGGCCGAACAGTCCCGACGACCAGACCAGGGCCTTGCAGCGCGCGATCAACGAGGCTGCCGGCGCGCAGATGCCGTTAGCGCTGCCGCCCGGCGTTTATCGCACCGGGGCGTTGCGGCTGCCGAGCGGCGCGCAGCTTGTCGGCGTGCGCGGCGCGAGCATCCTCAAATTCACCGGCGGCCCTTCCCTGCTCGGCAGCGACGGCGCCAGCGGCATCGGGCTTTCCGGTCTCACGCTCGACGGCGCAGGCATCAAGCTCGCCGACCGCCGCGGGCTGGTGCACTTCCAGAACGGCCTCGATGTCCGCGTGCAGGATTGCGACATTGTCGGCAGCGGCGGATATGGCATCTGGTTCGAGAGCATCGCGGGCGAAGTCAGCGGCAACACCATCCGCAAGACGGCGAATACCGCATTCACATCGTTCGATGCGCTGGGACTGCTGATCGCGCAGAACACGATTCAGGACGCCTCCGACAACGGCATCGAGATCCTGCGCACCACGATGGGCGACGACGGCTCCATCGTCGTCAACAACCGCATCGACGATATCAGAGCCGGTCCGGGCGGCTCCGGACAGCACGGCAACGCCATCAATGCGTTTCGCGCCGGCAATGTCATTGTCAGCGGGAACCGGATTCGCAATTGCGATTATTCCGGCGTGCGCGGCAACTCGGCATCGAACATCCACATCACCGGCAACAGCATCAGCAACGTGCGCGAGGTCGCGCTCTATTCGGAATTTGCATTCGAGGGCGCGGTGATCGCCAACAACACCGTCGACATCTGCGCGGTCGGCGTTTCGGTCGCAAATTTCAACGAGGGCGGCCGCATGGTGACGGTCCACGGCAACATCATACGCAATATTCTGCCGAAGCGTCCCATCGGCACGGCACCCGACGACGACGCCGGTATCGGCATCGTGGTCGAAGCCGACGCCGCCGTGACCGGCAATGTCGTCGAGAACGCGCCTTCATTCGGGATCATGGCAGGCTGGGGCAAATATCTGCGCGACGTGACCATCACCGGCAACGTGTTGCGCAACGCCTTCATCGGCATCGGCGTATCGGTGGTGCCGGGCGCCGGCACAGCGCTGGTCAGCAACAACCTGATTTCGGGATCGAGGGGCTCCGCGATCGTCGGGCTCGATCATGCCAAGACAGTAACGGCCGATCTTGGCGCCGACGGAGCTTCACGCTTTGCGCAGATCGTTCTCGGTCTTAACGCCGTGCGCTGACGAGATATCCGTGAACGGCTGTGTCGGGACCTCGGCATTCGCCGCCTGCGCCAGCGCGACCTCGACCGGCTTGTCCAGCACCGGATCGGGCGGTGCCAGCTTCTCCCACGTTTTCAGCGCCGCGCGGGCTTCCTGAATGACCTTCAGGAAGTCCGGCTCCT
Organism: Afipia sp. GW821-FHT04G03; assembly: GCF_059419985.1. Taxonomy (NCBI): domain Bacteria; kingdom Pseudomonadati; phylum Pseudomonadota; class Alphaproteobacteria; order Hyphomicrobiales; family Nitrobacteraceae; genus Afipia; species Afipia sp. GW821-FHT04G03. The sequence continues at coordinate 1,220,568 of NZ_JBWKSV010000001.1, forward strand.
TGTAATAAAGCTTCCAGCGGCCGGTTTCGTAAAGTTCGACCAGATAGGTCAGGCGTCGCTCGGCCAGCATGCGCCAGCGTGTCACGACATTCCGTCCGTGTTCGGTATTGCCGGAATTGGCCATTTCGAATCCAGGAAATTGCTGCAGCAAATGTCACGCAACGCAACCGGAATCGCCCGCAGGCTAGCAACGCAAAGCAGATAGCTCACTCTTTACCGCGGATACATGCGACTTTCGTGACCCGCGTTCGCGGCAACCACGACTGCCTGAAATTAACGCACCTGTAGCCTGATCGCAGCGCGAAGCGACACCCGCGATCCCGCCGCCGGCGGCTCGCGGCCTGAAACCGCCACCCCGCCGGTATTTGTTGTGCCGGATACCGATGACGTTCCGGGCTTGATGGCCTCCACCGCGATCGATCGTGCAAGTGCGGAGGTGTAGTTCGGTACCGGCGTGAACTGGTTCTTCTTGAAGTCGTGCTGGATGCGGTCGCCGCCACCGGCCTGCGTCGCGCATACAGCCGTCACAGTCTCAATGCCCTTGTCCTTCATTCGGAACTGAAACGGCGCACCGGCTCCCGGGAAGCGAATCGGTACGCCAGCCCGAAGAAGGTTATCCTGCTGGAAGCTGTTTGGCAGCAGCACGGTGCCCTCGCCGCGCTCGTCGATGTCGGTCAGGGTCAGGAAGCAGTCGCGCGGCGCCACGATGGTAAAGACCGGCGTATCGCCGAGATTGTAGCTGTCCTTGTCCGATGTCAGGGAGAGATCGTCCCTGCTGACAATCGGCCTTGTCAGGGGTTCGGGCGGCCGCGCATTCCTGATCGCAACAACCGTCAGATCCGTGAGGTCGGGGGCGATCTGGCGGAACGCCGCTTCGAACTGATCGCGCGGAACGGCACCCTGGGCGAGCCGCCGGACCAGCGGGCGGAATTTCTGCTCGACATCCGCGACACCCTCGTTGAATTCGGACTTCGTGAGACCGAGTTCGGACGCCGCCAGCGTCAGGTCGAGATCGTCTTCATAGCGCTTGGCAAGCGCGTTGATCATCTCGATGCCGTTCAATTTCAGCGTCGCATCGAGACCGGCGCGCTTCATGGCATCCGCAAAGCGTTTCGCATCATCCTCGATCATCGCGTCCATCTTGTCATGCGGGGGATACAATCCCTCGACCGCATCGCGCACATCCTTCGGGAACGTCCGCCCCTTCAGAACCAGGTCGCGGACGTCGTCCTTGGCCTTGCGCATCCCCTGATCGTGGCAGCCCATGCAGGAAATGCCGTTGGTCACGGTGAAGTCCTTGCGCGACGGATCGCGCACGATGGCGGTGGGTCCCTTGTCGAGGCGGTCGCCCTTCGCAGTGTTCAGGTAATAGGCCTGAAATCCGTTCGGCAGGCTGAAGATGGTTTCGCCGCCATCATGATGAAACGCATTGGCTCCGGTCGGCCCGAGCGGATGATCGAACAGGCTCTGGCGGTCGCGGTTGCCGGCAAAATCATATGAGGTCCAGAAGAAGCCGCTGCGTGAAGGGTGCCGCTCAATCAGCCGGTTGTTCTGGCTGACGCCCGAGCGCTGGAACGCGGCGCGCTGCGCGACGAAGTTGCGGATATTGCCCTCGACGTCGATGCCCTGCTCCCGCGCAAGCTGCTGAAACGTATTCGGCAATTGCAGCAGCACGTCATAGAGCGGCGGCTGCGACGCGGTGAATGCGAACCAGTCCGCGCGAACATACGGCATCGGTGTCCGCGCGCCCGACGCCAGCGTGCGGCTGAACTCGGTGTCCGGCGCGATATTATAGGGATAGACCGCGATCACATTGTCCCAGTCAGATGCCTTCCAGCCGAGATCGGCGAGATTGAAGCGCAGGATGCTGCCCTCGGGATCGATGGTCTCCAGCCTGACGACATCGGACGAGCGCGAGAGCGAGTTGAGAAACTTGACCGCGGCCTGCTGGTAAACCTTCATCGCCGCAGGATCGGTGCAGATATTGGTGAGATGCGTCAGCGTCAGGTAACGGGTCGTGGCCCGGCGTTGCGGACGCTGCTTGTCGAGGTCGGACCCCATGAAGGACACCATGTCCTCCGGCGTGATGAACTTGTGGGTCTCGCAGCTTGCGACGGCCTTGGTTCCGAGCGCCGTGACCCAGCTTTCCAGTGCCTTGAGATCGGCCTCCGACGGCGGCGCGTGCGACGCGCCTTCGTAATAAATATCGTAGGGCATTTCCTTGTCGACGATCTGCCGGAACAGCTTCGAGCCAAGCGGATTGCCGGGAAGAACGTAATGCGGATTGGCGGCGATTTCGTCGAGCTTCAGCACGTTGCCGAAATTCTTCGCCGGGCGCTCGCGCTCGACCAGCTTGCCGGTCTGATGGCAGCGCGCGCAATGCTTGTCGAGGACGTCGAACGCGGCCTTCGCAACCGGATCGGACGGCGGGGCGATCGCCCCGGCGTCCTGCGCCAGCGCAGTTCCGGCCACACCGAAGGCCAGCCCTGCGGCAGCCGTCACACGGAGCGCGCGCAGACCAAACCCCGGAAATCTCATGAACGTCCCCTTCAAATCAGTCGCTTCGGCGAAATCCCGCCATGCATTGGTCACGCCGGCCTATCGTCAGGTTCAGACGTTCATCGCCCGGCCGTCGCCTGCACGGTGGTGTTGACGATCTGCACGCGGCGATTGACCTCGCCGAGCGGATTGGCGGGGGTTTTCAACTGCTCCTTGCCGAATCCGGCGGCAATCAGGGTATCGGGCGCGAGCTTGTATTGTTCGATCAGAACGCGGCGAACCGAATTGGCGCGGCGCTGCGACAACAACTGGTTGTAGTCGGCGCCACCCGCCGCGTCGGTATGGCCGTTGATGAAAAACACCGAGCCCTTCAAATCCTGCCGCGACAATGCGTTGCCGAGCGCAACCAGTGCCGGCGCTGCTTTGGGGCTGATATCGGCGGAATTGTATTCGAACAGAATTTCGAGATCGATCGCGGGCTTGTCGCGCGCGATTTCAGCGATCTGGGCGCGTTCGTCGGCCGTCGGCGCAGCCACGGCTTCGACGGCGATAGAGCGCGTCCGCAGCCGGTCGATGATCTGCTTCTCCGCCGCGGCTTTCGGATCGGGCGCTGCCGTGATGCTGCGCGTCAGCGGTTTCTTCGCCTGGAGCGCGGAGCCGATCTTGTCTTCAAGCGATTGAGCGTGCAGCGGCACCGGGCTCAACGCGAAAAAGATCACCAGCGCGATCAGACCGCGGGCCCGTTTCGGAAACTGGTTCGGCATTGCACGGTCCCTGATCAAATACTTTTCGCGGCAAATGGATGAATCTGCCTCATCCTTGTCCACATCGCCCAAAGCGGTCAAGAGTCGCAACGGGCTATCGCTTAACCGATGCAACGATTGCGACAAGACGGCCCGCCCGGGGGACACCGGGCGGGCCAAACCATGACGGCGCGAGGGTGGATGGGCGCCCGCACCAACCTGGCTGCGAGAGACGAGCGTGTCGTCGCCCCGCAGCCATTGGTCGGCGGCAACATTCATCAGGTTCAGGAAATTTACGAACTTGACGGCACCCTGTCAGCGACGGCGCTACTGCTTCGGGCTGCTGTCCGACGCTGCGGCCATCGGAGCCGCCGTGATCGCGGAAACCGCGCTGAACGCATCGGCCTGCCCTGCCCCGAACTGATCGTCGCGGCCCTTCGGCCCGAGATCGCGCGCGGTCGACAACAGTGTCCCGCGAACTTCGGCAGCAGAGACGCCGGGATTCCGGGCGATCATCAATGCTGCCACACCGCTGATGAAAGCAGCAGACATCGAGGTGCCCGACGACATCTGATATTTGCCGTCAGGAGCCGGCGACAGGATGTCCACGCCGGGCGCGGCAATCGCAACGTAGCTGCCCCGATTCGACTGCGCGAACAGCCGGTCGGACTGGTCGGTCGCCGTCACTGCGATGACATTGCGGTCCGCGGCCGGATACAGCGGCGGCGATTTCGCCCCGGCGTTGCCTGCGGCGGCCACCAGAACGATGCCCTTGGCGGCGGCGGCGGCCAATCCACGCTCCATGGCGGGATCGTGCGGCCCCGCGAAGCTCATGTTGATGATCTGTGCATTCTTGGCGAGTGCGTAATTGAGGCTCTTGAGAATGATGAAAGACGTACTCTCCGCGCCGCTCTTCTGCGCGCCGAACGCACGAATGGCCAGCAGGCGCGACGACGGCGCCGTTCCCATCAGCCGCGCATGGGAGGCGATGACGCCCGCGATGCCGGTGCCGTGAGGATGCGCCGCTTCGCCGTTGTTCAACGCATCGAACGTCCCGGCAATCACGCCGGCCAGTTCGGGATGGGTCACGTCGATGCCGGAATCGATCACCGCGACCGTCACGTCCGCGCCGACCGACAGAGCGTGCGCCTCGGGCAGCCGCATCTTGGCAAGCGCATATTGCGCGGGATCGCCTTCGGACTTCGGAGCCGTATCCTGCTGCAGCTTGAAGATGTTGTTGCGCTGTGCCGCCTTCACGTTACCGCCGGCAACAAGCTCGCGCACGACAGCGTCGACCGATCGTCCGTCGGAAATGCGCCAGCGAAAAAACGTGCTGTTGGTCAGCGGGAAATTCTGCGACTGAACGCGCGTCAACCGATGGCGGCGCGCGAGATCGTCAGCCTGCGCATCGGTGGGGCTGCCGTCGACCTCGATCAGCACTTCCTTGGCGACATAGGTTCTGTCGATAGCGACCGGCGTGTTCTTGCGGGCGGCGCGGCGCGGCGGTCCGCCTCGATCGTCTGGCGGCGGACCTTGATCGGCGTCACGCATGATGCGCGGGCGCGGCCTTGGGCCAGCATCGTCATATCCGTCGTAACGAATGTTCGGCGAAAAGCGGATCGACGGATTCACGTTGATCCGCGGCCCCGTATTGATGCTCGGCGCCGTGCGCATACTGAAATTGCCGTAGCCCTGCGCAAACACCGGCGGAGCCGCCAGATTGAAGATCACCGCAGCCACCGCCACCGGCCGCGCGGACCGAACGAGACCTGATCGCCGCTTGCCCTTGCCTGTCTCGGTCATCTGGCGTCCTCGGATGTTCTTGATCGGCCGTTAGTCGGCAGCCACCGCAAGGCTGACGATTTTTTCAGCCTGGAGCCGCGTCAGCAGTTGCGCCGCTTCCTCCTTCGACAACGCCTTGTCGCCGAACCGAACGCGGAACACCCCGGCCTTCGGACCCGAAACGATGGATGCATTGTAGGTGTTGAGCAATTGCGTGATGTCGTCGGCTTTTGCATCCGGCGAAAAGCGCAGCAACCCGAAAGTGCCCGCACTCGACTGGGTCGGGAACGCGGCTGTCTGGAAATTGCCGTCTGCGCGATCCTTGACCAGCGTGCCGATGACGCCGGCCTGCAACAACAGCGCCACTGCGCCAACGACCGCGGAATAAGCCAGCGTTCGCGGCGAAAGGCTAGAGAAGAACCCGACAACCCGCATCACGGGATTGAACGATGCATTCTTGCGCGCGGGCTCGGCATCGATGGCCGCGAACAGCTTCTGCATTGCCCGCGACGACGGCGCGCCGAGGCTCTCGTTCAGCAAAATCGTCTCGGCATACTCGTCCTGGATTGCCGCATACTGCCGCGCCAGATCGGGGTCGCTGGCCAGCGCCTCGTCGACGCGGCGGGCGTCACGCAGGTTGAGAGTCCCGGCAGCATGGAACGGCAACAGAGCCTCAAGCTCGGTGGGTTCGCGATCGGCGGTTTGCTTCGTGGTCTTGCTCGCAGAAGTCATGGCCAACCTCGCTCTATGCCGGCTGCCTTGAGCAACTCGGCTAATTTCTTTCGCGCGTAAAACAGGCGCGTCTTCACCGTGTTCTCCGGGATGCCCACGATTTCGGCCACTTCCTCCACGGATTTCTCGTGGTAGTAGACGAGATCGACGATCTCCCGATGGTCTGGCGAAAGTGCGGTCAGGCAATTCCGCAACGCGTTGCTCGTGTCTTTCTTCGCAACTGCGACTTCCGGATTGTCGGACGTATCCTCGATCGCGGCAGCCGCTTCGTCGTCCAGTTCCGCGTCCTTCCTCTTGCGGAGGGCAGACAGGGCCTTGAACCGGGTAATCGCCAGCAGCCACGTAGAGACGGCGGACCGGCCCTCAAACTTGCCGGCCTGACGCCACACATCGAGGAAAACCTCGCTGATGAGGTCTTCCGCGATGGACTCGTTCCGAACGAGCCGCAGCGAGAAGCGAAACACCCTGACGTGGTGCCTTCCGTAAAGCACCTGCATCGCGAGCCGGTCACCTTGGGCGATGCGACTGATCAGGACTTCGTCCGAAGTCGCGTGAGTTGCACTCAATGGCCGTCTCGCAAGGTTGGTCGCATGCGACTGGGAAGGGGTTCGATCAAATCTGTGAAAATCTTCGCGATTTCCCAGAACTGTCCGGATCGGCGAAACGCAAAATGCCCCTGAATCATGAACAAGGGCAAGTTATCAGGTTAGGAATACGATTTAGGTATTAATTTACCGGTTTCGGACTAATCGAGACATCACGAAAGGCTCGGGGCAGCCAAGGTGGCCTGTCCCTCCCAATGATACCAAACCTAAAGGCTTTCCCGCCTACAGTTCCGCATTGCTTACCTTCAGCGGCGAATTTCATGCGCAGCGCGGCGTCATCAGCACCTGAATCATTGCTAGGCGCTTCTGGCCCAGTGCCTTCGGTGCTTGAGATCGAATTAACGCCCGAGGTCCTCGCCCGCCGAACGAAACAGCGGCGGCAGATGCTCGACATGGTTGGCGTCAGCTACACAATCGACGCCGCGATCCTGCTGATTTACGCCTATGCGGGCACCACCACCTTCACGGTTGCGGCAGCCTATGGGGTCTGCGGCTTGCTGTCGGTGGCTGCGTTTATTGCGATATCCGAAGCCAGGGTGAACGACAGGTTCAAGGATCATTATTTCATCAGCCAGCAAAGCACCATCAGCCTGGCGATCATGCTGGTGTTCCTGTACGTCGCGCCCGAAGTCGGCTGCCTGTTCCTTTGCTCGATCTTCCTTGTCTACACATTCGCAGCCCTGCGTTCGTCTCCTCGCCAGACGATCCTCGGATGGACCATCGCCGCCATCGGGCTCACGGTTCTCTTTCTTCTCACGGACAAGCCCATCGCCCTGCCTCACGAAACGCCGCTCGAGCGTTTCGCAACCATGCTGGTTTTCATTCTGGTACTCGGCCGCGGCATGACCGTCGGACTGTTCAGCTCCTCGCTGCATGAATCTCTTTACAGGCGCGGCATCGAACTGAAAGCGGCCTACAAGCGCATCGAAGAACTTGCCGAACTCGACGAACTCACCGGCTCGCTCAACCGCCGCAGCATCATGCACACGCTCGACGAAGAGATCGCCCGCGCGCGCCGCAGCAAGATGCCCTGCGCTGTCGCGCTGATCGACCTCGACTGGTTCAAGCGGATCAACGATCAGTTTGGTCATCCCGTGGGCGACGAAGCGCTGCGGGCATTCGCGATTACCATATTCGCCAACATCCGCAGTATCGATAAGTTCGGCCGGTATGGCGGCGAGGAATTCCTGCTCATTCTCCCGGAGACGTCCGAGGGCGCAGCACTGCGCACGACCGACCGGCTGCGCATGATTGTGGGCGATCTCGACTGGAGCGCGATTTCGCAAGAGATGCGCGTCACGATGTCGGCCGGCCTTGCAATGCTGCGGCCGGATGACTCCGCGGACAGCATTCTCGCTCGCGCCGATCAACTGCTTTATCAGGCCAAGGCCCTCGGGCGTAACAAGGTCGTCGCTGTTTAGTTTATTTCAGGCCGCCAAGAATTCGGCGGCCCGTGTTGTTTCAGTGTTTCAGGACAGAAAGTCATGAGTTTGAGATCCGCGGCGCGGCCGGTAAATCTTCTCGACGAGTTGCAGAATGCCCTTGCGAGCGGGAGTGTCGCCCGCCGCGTGGAAACTTTGCGCCGGGTCACCGACCTCTTCCTGCACGGCGTGGTGGACTATACCGACGAACAGATCAACGTTTTCGACGACGTCTTCCATTGCCTGATCCAGCAAATCGAAACCTCCGCGAAGTCACGGCTGGCGAATCGCATGGCGCCCGTATCGAAAGCACCGCCGCGCCTGATCTATACGCTGGCTTTCGACGACGAGATCGAGGTCGCAGCACCCGTGCTGTCGCATTCCGAGCGGCTGGACGACAACATGCTGATCGAAAACGCGCGCAGCAAGAGCCAGGGCCATTTGCTCGCGATCTCGAAACGAAAAATTCTGAGCGACGTCGTCACCGACGTCCTCGTCGAACGCGGCAATGCCGAGGTGGTGGAGAGCGCGGTCAACAATCCGGGCGCGGAGTTTTCCGACAAGGGCTTTACGCAACTGGTATCCCGCGCCGAAGGCAACGACGACCTCGCGACATGTCTCGGATCGAGAAAAGGGATTCCAAGGCCGCACTATCTCAAGCTGATCGCACGAGCGTCGGACTCCGTGCGTGCGCGCCTGCAGGCCGCCAATCCGCGCGCTTCGGACGACATCTCTGTCGCCGTCAAGGAAGCCGCTCGCGATGCCAGCCAGGACGCGTCCGTGGGCATGCAGGCCGCCAACGCACAACGCCTCGTTAAATCCCTGTTTGACGACGGACGTCTCGACGAAAAGGAAATCGCCGCGTTCGCAGCGGCCGGAAAATTCGAGGAAACCAGCGCGGCGATCGCGATCTGCGCGAACGTCTCCGTCCCGACCGTCGAAAGCATGATGATCGAGTCACGCTCCGAAGGGCTGATGGTTCTCGCCAAGGTCACCGGGCTGTCGTGGGCGACACTCAAACTGATTTTCGCGATGCGAACCGCGGCGGGAGATGACATGGGCGACATCAACGAGCATCAGTCGAGCTACGACCTGCTGCGCCCATCCACCGCCCAGCAGGTCTTGCGCTTCTACCGGATGCGACAGGACACGGCGCAGACCGAAACGATATAGCCGACGACGGCGGCCTAGAATCTCAGGACGCGCGATCCCGCAAGCGCGCCGATCGCGGTGACGAGCGCAATTGCAATCGAATACCAGGTCGCCACGAACATCGGCGAGTCGTCGGTGCAGTGCGAGGCATAAAGCGTCGCGGCGAGGCCGGCGGACAACAGCCCGGCGAATGCGCCGGCCACCGCGGGGCGCGACGGCGCGCCGCGGCGCAGGGCGATCAGCGCCGCCGCCAGCAGCGGCAACGACAGCAGCGGGATCGCGGTGAGGCAAACCTTCGAGTTGGAGCCGATCAGCCGCGTCGACATTGATGTCCGGTGCGGCATCATCATCTCGCCCATCAGGCCGATGCCCAGAAGGCCAAGCGGAATTGCCAGCAGCCAGCCCCAGCGTCCGAGCGAGGCTTCCGGCCGCGACAGATGCAGGCTGATCGCGATGGCCGAACCGGCAAGGGCCAGAGTGATTGCAAACTTGAGATCGAAGAACGGATTGCCCATGGCGGTCATGACATCTGGCCGCATTCCCAGTCCGGCGAGAAAAAGCGCGAATGCCACCGGCATGGCGAGCAGCAGCGCGACCAGCAGCACGTTGCCGACCGGGCGCTGGTGCGTGTCGTTATCGGCGGCAAGGGTGCGGATCAGATCGTTGGTATCCATGGTCATTCTTTCCGCAGTTTGCTGGCGAGACCGGTCAGCCCGCGATGCAGCGCCACGCGCACCGCGCCTTCGGTCATCGACAGCCTCAAAGCCGTCTCCTTGATCGACGCACTATCGACCGCAATCGCTTGCAGCACATCCCGCTGCCGTTTCGGCAACCCTTCGAGATGGGTGGCGACTTCGCCCGGCGGTACGGTCTCCTCGACCGGCGCGCCCGGCAGCGTCTCCGCGAAATCGTCGATGTTGACGAAGATCCGGCGGCCACGGCGGCGCAGCGCATCGATCAGCTTGTTACGGGCAATGGCGAACAGCCACGGCGCAAACGGGGCGTTCGTGTCCCAGGTGTGCCGCTTCAAATGCACCGCGAATAAAATGTCCTGCACGATGTCCTCGGCTTGATCGACCGGCTGACCGGCGCGGGCCAGACCCCGCCGCGCCGCCGCTCTCAGGACCGGTGTGACGGCCTTGAGGAGGCGAAGATATGCGGCGTTGTCCCCGGCATTGGCCGCCTTCATCAGGTCGGTCCATTCGTCTTCACGTCCGCGCACGCGCGCTCCTATCAAGGCAATTCGCTTCTGTTCCTAAAGTGTTACGGGCGGAAGTTGCAATCACGCAATCGTGAATAACTGATCCAAGAGCATGAGTGGGCCTGCGCAGCCGTCCCGGTCTGAGCCTTTTTTAGGGCAGCAAGTCACAAGATTCCCTTTTTTCGCCGTCCTGTGGCCATTCCGCACCGGTCTGGTCCGCTTGTGCTGGTGGCTCTGGCAAAAGGGGAAATTGCCATGCGGACAAGGACTGCTGGAATAGCGGCGCTGGTCGCAGCGGCCGGAATCTGGATGAGCTTTTCCGGCACGCCGGCGATGGCCGCCAAATCGACCGCCAAGCCGGTTGCAAAAAGCAGCGTGGCTGCCGCGGATCGGCCGATGGTCCTTTCGAAATTCAAGAAGCAGCGGCGCGCGCAGGCCACGAAGAAAACCCGGACGGCTCATGTCCGGCACGTGAAAAAATCCGCGTCGAAAGCGTCCTCCAAATCTGTCGCGAAAGCCGTCGCGCAGAAGCCCGCTCCGCAAAAACTTGCGGAGAAGGATGACGCGGCAAAATCCACCAAGCCCAAGCTGTCGCCCGAAGTCGCGAACGCCCACGCGGAATCATTTGCCAATGACGAGGCGCGGAACATTGCCGCGCTCGACAGCACCAACGTATCGTCCGTGAATGGCGTTTTGATTGCCGCCGCCGACCCGCCGAACGATTCCGACAGCAATCAGCAGATTGCGCAAGATGCCGCGCCGGCCCCTCCGGTCGCCGTCGCGCCAGCTCCCCCCGCCTCGAACGGCAAGATCGTCCGGGCAGTGTCGTCGTCGGAAAAGCCGGTGTTCAAGGGGGACGACAGCGACCCGTGGAGCAAGACCTCGCTGATCGGCAAGATCTTCATCGCCTTCGGAAGCCTGCTGACGCTGGCTTCGGCGGCGCGGCTGTTCATCGCCTGACGCAAACACCGTCTGCATTAAATGCAAACGCCGGTCCGCATCCCCTGCGGATCGGCGTTTTTGCTTCGCGCGCCTTAACAGACCCGCCGTCACCGGTCTTGCGGATCGATGCCGCGAAAGGCAGATTGCGGCCAACGGCGCGCGACGCGCTCCATTTTCACAAGCACATCAGGGGCGAAACATGACGGCATTCGAACACATCATCGTAGAGAACAAGGGCGCGGTCGGCATTGTGCGGATCAACCGGCCTAAGATGCTCAACGCCCTCTCCTATGACGTGTTCAGCGAGATCGCCGCCGCCGTCGACGATCTCGAGGAAGACGAAGCCATCGGCTGCATCGTCATCACTGGCAACGAGAAAGCGTTCGCCGCCGGCGCCGACATCAAGGAGATGCAGCCGAAGCAGTTCATCGACATGTTCAGCCAGGATTTCATGGACATCGGCGGCGATCGTGTCACCACCTGCAAGAAGCCGACTATCGCCGCGGTCAGCGGCTATGCGCTCGGCGGCGGCTGCGAGCTCGCCATGATGTGCGACATCATCATCGCGTCCGACACCGCCAAATTCGGCCAGCCGGAAATCACGCTGGGCACCATTCCGGGCCTTGGCGGAACGCAGCGCCTCACGCGCGCCGTCGGCAAGTCCAAGGCGATGGACCTCTGCCTCACCGGCCGCATGATGGACGCCGCCGAAGCGGAACGCTCCGGACTCGTGAGCCGCATCTTCCCGGCCGACAAGCTGATGGAAGAAGTGCTCGCCATTGCGGACAAGATCGCGGCGATGTCGCAGCCGGTGGCCGCGATGGCGAAGAGTGCTGTCAATCGCGCGCTGGAAACGACCCTTGCCGAAGGCATGAATGTCGAGGGCGACCTGTTCCACGCGACGTTTGCGCTGGAAGACCGCTCCGAGGGCATGGCTGCATTCATCGAGAAGCGGAAGCCGAACTTCAAGAACCGTTAAAGCACGATCCGGAAAAGTGGGTACCGGTTTTCCGACAAGATCATGCTCAACTAAATTTTGCTACGCGCCAACGCGGCGCTGACCAGCGCACGGTAAAGCCGGTCGGCGAACGACGCCGGCTGGTCGAGTTGCAGCCGCGCCAGACAGGCGGCTGTTTCCTCGTCCGGCGGTCCTGCGCGAAATCCTTGCCACGCAAGCTCAAGCAGATCGAGCTTGCTGGCCAGGGCTTCCTTCAAGATCTGCAAGGCCGGAATCAGCCGCCGCTCGACGTCCGTGAAATCGCTGCCGAACGGAAACGCGGGCAACAGGCCGGCGTCGCGCGACGGCTTGAGCGCGGCGGCAATGCGGTCCGGAAAGTTCTCGCGATGCGCGGTGGGGATTTCGTAAATCTTCGGCAGCTTGCCCGCGCCCTTGGCCTCCCGCATCAACTCGCCCTGAAATCGTGAATCCGCGACGCTCAGCATTGCCGCGATGACGTCGGCATCCGATTTGCCCCACAGATCGGCAATGCCGTATTCGGTGACGATCACATCGCGCAGGTGGCGCGGAATCGTGGTGTGACCGTAGGACCAGCGGATGTTGGATTGGGCATTCCGGCCGGAGCCGCGCACCGATTCCAGCGTCAACATCGATCGCGCACCCTCCAGCGCGAATGCCTGCGCCACGAAATTGTACTGGCCGCCGACGCCGCTGACGACCTGACCGCTGTCCAGACCGTCGGAGATCGCAGCCCCCATCAGTGTCGCCATCATCGCGTTGTTGACGAACCGCGCATCGATCCGCGCGCGGCGCTTGGCGTCCTCGCCTCCGTAAAGCTGGTTGGTGAACGACACCGGCACCATCTGGATGCGTGCAATGTGCTCCGGTTTCATGTCGCGCAAGGCGCGATAGAACGATTTCGGCCCAAGGAAGAAAGCTGCGTGCAGCAGTGCGCCATCGACTTCGCGCTTCAGCACACCGGCGTCGATCAGCGCGAGAAATGCCTCGAAGAACATTTCGCTGAGGCCATAGAGACCGGTCGCAAACGGGCCCGCTTCACGCGGCGTGAGCCCCGGGGCCAGCCGCGACATGACCGCGCGATAGGCGGCATTGTCGCGATGACGAACGATCAATCCCTGCGCCAGCGCATCGCCGACCTGACCGATGCCGATCTGCAAGGTGCCGCCATCGCGCACCATCCCCGCCGAATGGAGCCCGATGGCGTATTTCGTATCGGAGATCGGCTCGGATGGCGGGGCGAACAGTGGAAAGTCCGTTTCCGGGCTGTCGAGCACCGCATGAAACTCGTCCGCGGGCAGATCGCCCTGCCCCGGCATGAACGGCAGTTCGGAGTTCACCTGACCCACGATCTTGAATGCGATCTTGCCGTCAGCCCGCGCCCGCATCAGATCGAGCGTGGTGTCGGTGTTGCTGCTCAGGCTGTAGCGTGTCTCCCCATCGACGACCCGCTTGGCGACCAGTTGCGCGATGACGTTGACGCCCCGCGTCAACAGATAGGACGACGCGTGGGTGTAGTTCGCCGAGATGTAATGCTGCTGCGAATAGGGATTGCCGAGCCACTTGCCGGCGAGGAAGAAAAACTCGACGATTTCGATATTCGGCGGCAGCTTCTTTGCGTGGAGCGCCCGGGCGTAGTCGAGGTCGGGATAGCCGCCGAACAGCCGGTCGATCACCGGCGCGATGAACCGTCGCTCGAGGTCCGCCGCCGGCGTCGGCTTTTCCAGCGTCAGGGCGGTGAAGATGGTGAGATGGATCGAACTGTCGCTGGCCGCCCGCCGAAACAGCGCATTGACGATGTGGTTAGCCTTGCCGAGTCCTAACGGAAGCCCGACCACCAGTTTCTTTCCGACCTCGCGGATGATGTCGCCCGCGATCGCATCTGGATCGGAATAGATTTTCGGCATCGGATATCTGCTGGTCCACCACGCCGGGGGGCCCGGCAACGCACAAGGGAGGCGCGGCATCGTACTCCCGAATGGGGTCCGCTAGCCTGTAATTTCATCAGAAGGCCTTGAACGGTCAAGCGAATACCGCTCCGCGCGATAACAAATCAGTGCACATTGTCACAGTCGCCGATTTTCTTTGCCGGGACGTTTGCCCGCGCCAACAACGCGCTCTAAACAGTGTACGAATGAAGCGTGCTGGTTCCGGATTGATGCAATCCCCACCGCGACTTGTTACGGGACACGATGGTTCGGCGGGCTTCAAGGTTTGGCGACGTAGGCTGGCGCTTTGGTGTGTCGGGCGCAGCTATCGGCGTCGTGCTGTTTGCCGGGTTCACGACCGCCGCGCAGGCGGAAACGCTGAACGAGGCCCTCGCCCGCGCCTATCAATCCAACCCGCAGCTCAACGCCACGCGCGCCCAGCAGCGCGCCACCGACGAAAACGTGCCGCAGGCGCTGGCCGGCTACCGCCCCCAGATCATCGCTAGCCTGAGCGCAGGGTTGCAGCCGGTTCGCAACCTGCTTGTCGACAACACGATCCAGACCGCCACGTTGAAGCCGTGGACCATCGGCGTCACCGTCACCCAAAACCTGTTCAACGGTTTCAAGACCTCGAACAGCGTCCGGGTTGCTGAATTCCAGGTGCTGTCGGGCCGCGAGGCATTGCGCAATGTCGGACAGGGCGTGCTGCTCGATGCCGTCACTGCTTACATGAATGTGATCTCCAATCAGGCGCTGGTGGAAACCCAGCGCGGCAACGTGGCTTTCCTGCGCGAAACGCTCGGCATCACGAAAAAGCGCCTCGACGCGGGCGATGTCACGCCGACCGATACCGCGCAGGCGGAAGCGCGGCTGAGCCGCGGCCTCGCCGATCTCAACGCCGCCGAGGTCGCGCTGGAAACCAGCCGCGCCGTCTACGAGCAGGTGGTGGGCAACATGCCGGGCAACCTTGCCGCCGCGCAGACCGTCGACCGCTTCGTGCCGCGCAGCCGGCAGGAAAGCATCGATACCTCGATCCGTGAGAACCCGGCGGTGATCGCGGCGACCTACGACGTCGACATCGCCACGACGACCATCAGCGTCGCCGAAAGCAGCCTGCTCCCCCAGGTCAACGTGCAGGGCAATGTCAGCCGCAGCGCCGACAGCGATCCCAATCTGGGCACCAAGCGCGCCGATCAGGCGTCCATCGTCGGCGCCCTTACCGTGCCGATCTACGACGGCGGCACCGCCGCCTCGCAGACCCGGCAGGCGAAGGAAACGGCGGTGCAAAGCCGCCTCGTGCTGGAGCAGGTGCGAAATCAGGCGCGCACGGCGGCGATCAGCGCATGGATCAGCAGCGAAGGCACCAAGGTCGCACTCGCGGCTGCCGAAGCCGAGGTAAAGTCCGCGAACATCGCCTTGCAGGGCGTGCGCCGCGAGGCGCAGGCTGGTCAGCGAACCACCATCGATGTGCTTAATTCACAGCAGGATCTCACAGCAGCGCGGTCACGCCAGATTCTCGCGCAGCGCGATCGCGTGATCGCGTCCTACACGTTGCTGAGCGCCATCGGCCGCCTCGATGTCCGCACCCTCAACCTCAACACGCCCGACTATCTGCCCGAGGTGCATTATCATCAGGTGCGCGACGCCTGGCACGGCGTGCGCACGCCGTCAGGACGTTAGTTTCGGGAGCGCTAGTTCTGCGGAACCCGGCGCGAGAAGATCGAGATCAGCACCGGTAGCGTGACGAGAATGACCAGCGGCGCAAGCATCATGCCGGTCACCACCACCACCGCGAGCGGCTTCTGCACCTGCGATCCGATGCCTGACGACATGGCCGCCGGCAGCAATCCGATGCCCGCCACCACGCAGGTCATCAGTACGGGACGCAATTGCAGTTCGCCAGTGCGGATCACAGCCTTGACGCGTTCGTACCCTTCATCGATCAACTGATTGTATTGCGACAGAATGATGATGCCGTCCATCACGGCAATACCGAACAGCGCGATGAAGCCGATGGCCGCCGACACGCTGAACGGAATGCCGCTGAGCAAGAGCCCGAGCACGCCGCCGAGCACCGCCATGGGGATCACGCTCATCGCCAGCAGCGTGTCCACCATTGATCCGAAATTGAACCACAGCAGAACTCCGATCAGCGCGAGGCTGATCGGGACCACGATGGAGAGCCGCCGGATCGCGTCCTGAAGATTGCCGAACTCGCCAACCCATTCCATGCGTGAGCCGGGCGGCAGATGCACCTGCTCGGCCACCTTGTCCTGCGCTTCCTTGATCGCGCCGCCGAGATCGCGTTCGCGTACCGAGAACTTGATCGGCAGGTAGCGTTCCTGCCCTTCGCGGTAGATGTAGGCGGCGCCCGACACCAGCGTGATCGATGCGACTTCGGATAGCGGAATTTGCTGGATGCCGTTCGGACCCTGCGCGCCAATCCGCAGATTTTGGATGGCTTCCGCGCTCTTGCGGTATTCGGGCGCGAGGCGGACGATGATCGGGAAATGCCGGTCGCTGCCCGGCTCGTAAAGATCGCCCGCGCTGTCGCCGCCGATGGCGACGCGGATGGTCGCATTGATGTCGCCGGGGGACAGGCCGTAACGGGCCGCCCGCGCGCGATCGATGTCGATCTGGATCGTCGGCTGGCCCAATGAGGTGAACACCGACAGGTCCGTGACGCCCTTCACCGTCGACAGCACCGACTTGATCTTGTTGGCCGTATTGGTCAGTTCGACAAGGTCGTTGCCGTAGAGCTTGATGGAATTTTCGCCCTTCACGCCGGACACCGCCTCGGCGACGTTGTCCTGAAGGTACTGCGAGAAGTTGAATTCGACGCCCGGAAATTTTTTCTGCAACTGCCCGAGCAGTTCGGATGTCAGCTCATCCTTGTCCTTGGAGCCCGGCCATTCGCTGACCGGCTTCAGCGGCGCAAAGAATTCCGCATTGAACAGGCCGGCAGCGTCGGTGCCGTCGTCGGGCCGCCCGTGCTGCGACACCACCGATTCGACTTCCGGCCGCTGGCGAATGAGCTTCCGCATCTCGTTGACATAGGAATTGCCCTCTTCGAGCGAGATCGTCGGCGGCAGCGTGGCGCGAATCCAGAGATTGCCCTCCTCCAGCTTCGGCAGGAATTCGAGCCCGAGCATCCGCACCGCGATGAAGGTCACGACCACGAGGCCGGCCGCCACCGTCATCACGATCCGCCGGTTGCCGACGGCCCATCGCAGCAGCGGCATGTAGGCGGCGTGCAGCCAGCGCATGATCCGGGTTTCAGTCTCCTGCATGTGGACGGGCAGAATGATCGCGCTCAGCGCAGGCGTGACCGTGAAGGTCGCAAGCAGCCCGCCCGCCAGCGCGTAGGCATAGGTCTTCGCCATCGGCCCGAAGATGTGGCCTTCGACGCCGGTCAGCGTGAACAGCGGCAGGAACGCCGCGATGATGATCGCAGCGGCAAAGAAGATCGAGCGCGACACGTCGGCCGCCGCGCTGAGAATGGCGTGCGTCTTCATACCCATCAGGGTTTCGGGCGAGATCGCGCTCTGCTCGGACGGCGAGAGTTCGGTGGTGTGCGACAGGCGCCGGAAGATCGCCTCCACCATGATGACGGTGCCATCGACGATCAGGCCGAAATCGATGGCGCCCACCGACAGCAGGTTGGCGGATTCCCCGCGCAGCACGAGAATGATGACCGCGAAAAACAGCGCGAATGGAATCGTGGCCCCGACGATGACGGCGCTGCGCAGATCGCCTAGAAACAGCCATTGCAACAGCACGATCAGCAAAATGCCGATCACCATGTTGTGCAGCACCGTGTGGGTGGTGGTGTCGATCAGGTCCTTGCGATCGTAAATGCGCTCGATCCGCACGCCGGGCGGCAGGACGCTGGATTTGTTGATCGACTGCACGAGTTGCTCGACCCGCGCGATGGTCGGCGAACTCTGCTCGCCGCGGCGCATCAGCACGATGCCCTGAACGATGTCGTCGTCCATGTTCATGCCGGCGATGCCGAGGCGCGGCTTCTCGCCGACGGTGACATTTGCAACATCACGCACCAAAACCGGATTGCCGCCGCTCTGCGAGATCATCGTGGTTGCGAGATCGTCGATGGAGCGGATCAGCCCGACGCCGCGAACCACCGCGGACTGCGCGCCGATGTTCACGGTGTTGCCGCCGACATTGATGTTGGCGTTACCGACCGCCTGCAACAGTTGCGGCAATGTCAGGCCGTAGGCGATCAGCTTGTTGAAATCGACCTGCAACTCGTAGGTCTTGGTCTTGCCGCCCCAGCTTGTGACGTCGATCACGCCGGGCACGCTGCGGAAGCGCCGCTGCAGCACCCAGTCCTGCAACGTCTTGAGATCGAGCACGCTGTAGTTCGGCGGTCCGACCAGCCGGTACCGGAAGATTTCGCCGATCGGACTTAAGGGAGAAATCGTCGGCTGCACGCCTCCCGGCAATGGGGTCAATTGCCCGAGGCGATTGAGCACCTGCTGCAACGCCTCTTCATAAGTGTAGTCGAACGAGAACTGCAGTTTGACGTCCGACAGCCCGTAAAGCGAAATGGTGCGGATGGTCCGCAGGTTCTTGAGACCCGCCACCTGCGTCTCGATGGGGATCGTGATGTAACGCTCGATCTCCTCCGCCGACAGGCCGGGACTTTGCGTCACGATGTCGACCATCGGCGGCGTCGGGTCGGGATAGGCTTCGATGTTGAGCTGCTGAAACGCGATGACGCCGCCAACGAGAGTGATGGCGAACAGCACGACCATCAGGAAGCGGCGATTGACCGCGAGAGCGACGAGACGATCCATCAAGACCGGGTCTTTCGGAAGGAGCTGAATCTTGGGGAAAACACGACCGGACTAGCTTCCGGATGCCGCGCGGTCGATGAACAGGCTGCCCTTGGTGACGATCTGCTCGCCCGGAAACAGATTGCCCTTCACCTCGACAAGATCGCCGTTGGCGAGGCCGACCTTGATCTGGCGCAGTTCGATGGACTTGTCGTCGCGCACGACCCAGACCCGCACCTGATCGCCTTCGTAGATCAGGGCCGTCTTGGGCACGCCGACAGCCGGACGATCCGCCGACGAATAGATCGTCACGTTGGCGAACATCTCCGGTTTCAGCAATCCATCGGGATTGTCGATGGTGGCGCGCACCATCAGCCGGCGGGAAGCAGGATCGATCGCCGCCGAGACGTAGTTGATGCGCGCGGTCATCGTGCGCCCCGGAAAGGCCAGAACACTGAATGCGATCTCCTGCCCCATCTCGATGGCGGGCGCTTCGGTTTCGCGCACGAATGCGGTCAGCCAGACCGTCGACATGTCGCCAATCACGAAGACCGGGTCGCTCGCGCCCGCGTTGACATATTGTCCTGGGCCGACCTTGCGCTGAACCACGGTGCCGGCGATCGGCGAGAAAATCGTGGTCTCGGGATTGATGCGGCCCTTCTCCTGAAACGTCGCGATGGCCTCGTCGGTGAGACCGAGAATGCGCAGACGGTTGCGCGCGGCTTCCAGCGCCGTCTCGCTCGACCGCATGTCGTTCTTCGCGGAAATCAACGCCGCCTGCGACTGCTGATAGTCCTTCAGCGGGACGGCCTTGCCGTCATAAAGATCGTGGGCGCGCTTGTCCTGGATTTGTGCCAGTTCAAGTTGCGACTTCGCCTTGTTGTAGCCGGTCGCGGCGCTGATGAAATCGTTCTGCGCCTGGACGTTGTCCGGCGCCTCGATCACGAACAGCGCCTGCCCCTGGGTGACGTGATTGCCCGGCCGCACCAGCAATCTCGTCACGCGGCCGGCATAGGGCGAGAACACCGGCGTCGACCGGTCCTCATCGATGGCGACCTTGCCTTCGGTGACATGCTCGGCGCGGAACGGACGCTGCACCACGGGCTGGACGGTCATGCTCGCCCACTCCGCCGCGGTCGGCGTATAGCGCAGCAGATTCTTCCGCGACTGGCTCGATACGTCGGAATGATTTTTCGGCGTGGTGGCGCCGCGCGTCAGGCTGAACACGGCGAGCCCCGCGATGACCGCAAGACCGGCGGCCACGGCCAGCCGCCGCCGGTGCATGGCCCGCACTCCGGCAATAAACGCACTTGGTTTGGTGGTCTTCTCGGTCACGTAACGGCTCCTGCGGCGCGCTGACGCGGCTTGCAGCTATTAGTGCCACTTCATGGATTTGGACAATCCAAAAACGTCGGGATGGAGATTATTTTCGGTTAACGTCAGGGCCGTGACGGCCACTCCGGGGCATCGGACCCCAGCGGCACGGCCGGACGCAGCCAGAATGCGGGTGTTGCCGACATCACGGCGGCGTGACGAACCGCTTGCAATGCACCAAAACCGGACTGACTTTGCTCGATCAACGGCAGAATCCTGTCCGCCGTCAGGTCCGCCGCGGCAGGACCATCCGCCAGCCGGCCAAGATTCCACAGCCAGCGTCCGGTCTGGGCCAGGGAAACCCGGACATGCCAGCTCCCGCCTTCGCGGGCCTGCCGCAGCCGCGCCATCATCGCGCCGAACGCCATCAGATAGCCGGTGGCATGATCGAGGATCTGCATCGGCAGTTCCTTCGGCCCGTCAATGCTGGCGGCCGCGCCCTCGGCATGGTTGAAACCTGTCGAGGTCTGCACCAGTGAATCGAAACCCCGGCGACCGGCCCACGGCCCGGCATGGCCATAGGCGCACAGCGACACGTAAACGATGCCGGGGCTGATCCGCGCCGCATCGTCCGGTGAAAAACCGAGCGCGGCGATGGAGTCCGGGCGATAGCCTTGCGAAAAAATATCGGCCCGTCCCAGCAGACCGCGCAACGTGTCCGTTCCCGCCTCCGTTTTGAGATCGGCAAAGCTCGACAGCTTGCCGCGCCCGGTGTCGATCACCAGCCAGGGGATCGACGGCAGATTGGGACTTGAGATCAGCATGACATCCGCGCCGTGAGCAGCCCATGTCCGCCCCGCGACCGGACCGGCGATGACACGCGACAGATCGAGCACGCGCAATCCCGCCAGCGGGCGATCGCCATTGGGCCATGGCCTCGGCGCGGCGTCGCCAATCTTCTCGATCTGGATCAGCGGCAATTGTTCGAGCGTTTGGGCCTGCGGCGTCGCCAGCCATTCGTCATGGGAGCGCATCATCGAGACGACGCAGCCGCCGGCATAGGCCGCGGTCTCGAATGCCTCGCCCTTCCACTGCATCAACGCGCGCTGCACATCGTCGCGCTCCGGCTTGCAGTTCAGCACCTTGCAGACGTTGTCGCGATGATGCGGGAAGTTGGTGTGGAGCCGCACGAAGCGTCCATCGCCTGTCTTGTAGACGCCCGCGATGGCGTCCCACGCCGACGGCGGCGGTTTATCATCGACGCGCAGATAGCGTTCGCTGCGGCACTCAACGGCGGCGTGCGTCATGTCGACGGATATACTTTGCGCCTCGCCGCTGCGCGCCTGCCAGACCTGCGCGGCAGCCAATCCGGCGGCGGCAACGGTAACTTGCGACGCTGCTCCGACACGAAACGACGACGGCAGCACCGGCTCGCTTCCGGTCAGCGTGACGGTGTCGAGCGCGGACGGCTCGCCGCCACCAAGGGCCCAGAGGTCGGCGAGAGCATCGCGGATGGATTGCATGAGCATCTCCGGCGGAATCGCAGCGGAGCATCGCGCTGAAAATACGGCGCATCAAGGACGCTTAATGAAAATCCCGCGACCGTGGAAGAATACGTACATTGCGCGGATGGCGTATCTTGTGAACCGGACTGCCGTCACGCGCGGGCAATTCATCCGCCAGCGGCTCGATCACATCCGCGCCCGCAGGAACAACATGTTTCCGGCTCAGCGCATCGTTGGCGAGCATCATCAGATCGTGCGAGCGATCGACCAATCGCTCGGCCACCAGATGCACGACCTTGTCGGGGCTGCTCTGGATTCGTCCTTCCACCTCGATCAGCCGCGCGCCCATCACTTCCTTGCGGAAGGTTTCCATGACCTTCGGCCACACCACGATGTTGGCGATGCCGGTCTCATCCTCCAGCGTCATGAAGACGACGCCCTTGGCGCTGCCGGGCCGCTGCCGCACCAGCACCACACCGGCGCAACGCACGCGGCGCCTATCGTTGACATGGGTCACGGTCTCGCACGGGATCACCCCCTCCTGCGCGAACATCGGCCGCAGGAATTCCATCGGATGCCCCTTCAGCGAGAGACGGATGGTCTGATAATCGGCCACCACCTGCTCCGGCAGCGGCATTTCCGGCAAGGGCTGCGCGGCCTCGTCAGGTTGCTCGCGCGCCGCAGCCATCTCGAACAGCGGCAGCAGAACATCGTCCGGCAACCGCCGCACCGTCCACAACGCTTCGCGGCGGTCGAGGCCGAGCGAGCGGAACGCATCGGCATCGGCCAGCAGGATCAGCGCGCGTTTCGGCAGTCGCGTCTCGCGCGCAAAATCTTCCAGTGACGTGAATGACTTTCGCGCGCGCGCGGCGACAATGCGCCGGTCCCAGTAATCCTCGCGCGGCTTTTTGCGGCTCTTTGAATCGGCGGGCTTGCTCTTCTCAAGTTCCTCCCCATCCGGATCATACACCTCAAAGCCGTCGATCTGACGGAAGCCGAGCCGCATGGCGCAATACTCGCCGCTTTGCTCTTCCAGAGTGTTCTGGCCGAAGCTGAACGACACATCGATCTCGCGCACCTCGACGCCATTTTTCTGAGCATCGCTGACGATCTGCGCCGGTGCGTAAAAGCCCATCGGCTGCGAGTTCAGCAGGCCGCAACAAAATGCGTCGGGATGATAATGCTTGAGCCATGACGACACATAGACAAGCTGCGCGAACGCGGCGGCGTGGCTTTCCGGAAAACCGTAACTGCCGAACCCCTTGATCTGGTCGAAGCAACTGTTTGCAAACACCGGATCGTAGCCGCGCGCGATCATGCGATCGACCATGCGCCTTTCGAATTTCGGCATGGTCCCGACATTGCGGAACGTCGCCATGGCGCGGCGCAGGCCATTCGCTTCTTCGGAGGTGAATTCTGCCGCGACCATGGCAATGCGCATCGCCTGTTCCTGAAACAGCGGCACGCCGAGCGTCTTGTGCAGGACGTTCCTGAGTTCGTCTTTGTCACCACTCTTCGGATAAGGATAGTCGATCTCTTCAGGCTTCATGGCACGCCGCTTCAGATACGGATGCACCATGTTGCCCTGGATCGGGCCCGGCCGGACGATGGCGACTTCGATGACGAGATCATAGAACGTGCGTGGCCTGAGGCGCGGCAGCATGTTCATCTGCGCGCGGCTCTCGACCTGGAACACGCCGAGGGATTCGCCCCGGCACAGCATGTCGAAGACTTCAGAACTGTCTTTATTCTCCGCCTTGATGTCCGCCAGCTCATAGCGCTGGTTTTTATGTTCTTCGATCAGATCGAAGCACTTGCGGATGCAGGTCAGCATTCCAAGCGCCAGCACATCGACCTTCATCATCTTCAGCGTGTCGATGTCGTCCTTGTCCCATTCGATGAAGGTGCGGTCGTTCATCGCGGCATTGCCGATGGGCACATAGGTGTCGAGCCGGTCCTGCGTCAGCACGAACCCGCCGACATGCTGCGACAGATGGCGCGGAAACTCGATCAGTTCGGTAGCAAGTTCGACCGCGCGGCGGATCATCCCGTTTTGCGGATCGAATCCGGCTTGCCGTATCTGCATGTCGCTGACGCCATCACCCCAGCTTCCCCACACCGTATCGGCAAGTGCTGCCGTGACGTCTTCCGTCAGCCCCAGCGCCTTGCCGACATCGCGGATGGCGCTGCGCGGGCGATAGTGAATGACGGTCGCGACAATGGCCGCGCGATGGCGCCCGTAACGCCTGAAAACATACTGCATCACCTCTTCGCGGCGCGAATGCTCGAAATCGACGTCGATGTCGGGAGGCTCCAGCCGCTCCTCGGAAATGAAGCGCTCGAACAGCACATCGGTCTCGGCCGGATTCACCGACGTGATGCCGAGCAGGTAACACACGGCGGAATTCGCCGCCGAACCGCGGCCCTGACACAAAATATGCTGTGAGCGCGCATAGCGCACGACATCATGCACGGTCAGGAAATAATGCGCGTAACCGAGCTTGTCGATCAGCCGCAATTCCTTCTCGATCGTCGCGGCGAGCTTCTCATCGATCCCGTTCGGAAAACAACGCCGGATGCCCTCCTCGGTGAGATCACGCAAATGCCGCTGCGCGGTCTTGCCGGGCGGCACCGGCTCGTCGGGATACTGATACTGCAATTGATCGAGAGAGAACGTGATGCGGTCCGCGAAGCGCATCGTCTCTTCGATGGCCTCCGGCAAATCGCGAAACATCCGGCTCATTTCCGCCGCAGGCTTCATATGCCGCTCGGCATTGGCCTGAAGTTTTTTCCCGACGGCATGGATGGTGGTCTTTTCGCGAATGCAGGTGAGCACATCCTGCAAGGGCCGGCGCGCGGGATGATGATAAAGCACCTCGTTGGTCGCCAGCAGCGGCACGCGCGCAGTCGCCGCCACACGATACAGCCGGGACAGACGCCGCTTGTCGTCGCCGCGATACAGCAAACTCGCCGCGAGCCAGATGTCCTTTGCGCCATCGGCGCGGCTGCGCTGCAAGCGATCCAGAACGTTAAGTGCTGCCGCAGTCTCGAAACGATGCGGCAGCATCAGAACAAGCAACTGCCCTTCGGCAAATTCCAGCAGATCGTCCAGCTTGAGATGGCACTCGCCTTTTTCGGCGGCGCGCTTGCCGCGGGTCAGCAACTGGCACAGCCGGCCGTAGGCGGCGCGGTCGCGCGGATAGACCAGAATATCCGGCGTGCCGTCGATAAAGACGAGACGCGCGCCGATCAGCAGCTTCGGCTTGTGGATGATCTCCGGATTGCGCAACTCGCTGTAAGCGCGCACCACTCCGGCCAGCGTGTTGCGATCGGCAATCCCGATCGCCGGAAGACGAAGTTCGCCCGCCTGATGCACGTATTCCTGCGGCTGCGATCCGCCGCGCAGGAACGAGAAGTTCGTCGTGATGCCGATTTCCGCATAGGCCGTCATGCGAACAGTCCGTGCACGAACCATTTGGGCGGAATGGGTTCGCCTTCCGCGTTGACAGGTTCTCCGTAAAGTCCGTCGCGATAAACCCAGAACCGCAAGCCCTCCGCATCTTCCATGCGGAAGTAATCGCGCGTCAGCGTTTGCTCCTCATGCTTCCACCATTCCATGGCGATGCGCTCGGGGCCTTCGACGCGCATCACCACATGGGTCGCCCGCCGCCATGTGAAATGACGCGGTGGTCCATCCGGCACCGTTGCAAAGGGAACGTCGATCATTTCCGGCCGCTCGAACAGCCGCAACGGACGCAGCGGCGGCTCCGCCTCGACGCGCGCTGGCCAGTCGGCAACAGCTGCTGCCGCAAGATATTGCTGTGCGGGCGCGGCCAGCGCCGCGCGTTCCGGGATATGCGTGTCCTGCGGCAGATGCACCACGACACGCTTGCCGCCGATACGCGCGGCGATGCGGTCGATCAGCGCCGCCACTTCGTCGTTGTCCTGCGTGCGGGTGTCGAAATCGCGCTGCTCCTGCACCACGATCTCGACATGGCTGGCGGACAGCCGGATGAGATCGAACCCGAATCCGGGATCGAGCGGATCGGCCAGCGCATCGAGCCGCTCGCGAAACAGCCTGTCCACGACATTGACCCTGGTCACTGGCTGTCCGGCATCCACCGCGATGGTGCGCACCGCGCCGTCGGTGCGGAAGAAACTCGCTTCCAGCCGCC
The DNA here is from genome assembly GCF_059419985.1 of Afipia sp. GW821-FHT04G03. Classification (NCBI taxonomy): domain Bacteria; kingdom Pseudomonadati; phylum Pseudomonadota; class Alphaproteobacteria; order Hyphomicrobiales; family Nitrobacteraceae; genus Afipia; species Afipia sp. GW821-FHT04G03. The sequence continues at coordinate 1,246,339 of NZ_JBWKSV010000001.1, forward strand.
GCGCGCCCTTGCCTTGTTTGTCCATCGCCGCGACCAGCATCTGCGCGAGGCCCGAGAGTATCGCGGCAATCACGGTATCGGTGGCGACAGGCTCTGGAAAACGCTTCTCCACCATGAAATCCGGCAGCGGCTTGCGCGGCGAGATCGGCGCATCACCCTGCCCCAGCGCCTGCTGCAACAGGCTCGTGAAGTCCGCGCCGAACCGTGCAGTGATCTCATGCGGCGCGCGGGACGCCACATCGCCGATAGTCTTGAGCCCCGCCCGGCGCAAGCCGCGCGTGATCGCATTGGCAGCACCCAGCGCGAATACCGGCAGTGAACTGACGGCGCGCGCTTCCTCGCCGTCCGGCACGATGCAGCTTCGCGCCGCGCGTGTCATGGTGCGCGCGCAGACCGGCGTACTCGCAATCGCCGCATTGACGATAAAGCCTTGCCGTTCGAGCGAGGCGCACACCGTGCGCAGCATCGCAGCCTCGCCGCCGAACAGATGCGCGCAGCCGCTGATGTCGAGCAGCAGACCATGAGGTGGATCGAGCGCCACCAGCGGCGTGAAGCGGTCGCACCAGTCGGCGATGGCCTCGAGCAGCCTTGCATCCGCCGCCTCGTCGGCGTCGCACACCTGCACGTCGGGACAGACCGCCCGCGCGTTCGCCAGCGGCAGGCCGGCCTCAAGACCGATATGCGCAGCAGCATCGTTCAGCGCCGCGATCTGCAACGCGTTGTTGAGCTTGGCGACGACGACGCAGGGACGTTCGTTATCCGGCGCGGCGTCGCCCGGCAGCCGCTTCAAGCGGTCGGTCGGCAGGCGCGGCAGCCACAGGCTGAGGATACGCCGAGTCCTTATGGAAGATGCCTTCACGGAAGAGGCCCTCATCACATTTCCACTCCATGATCCATTGCCCGGTCGAGCCGTGACGGTTGCGAACGAGTTGTGCGTCGAACATCGGCGCGCCCCACACCTCGTTTACGGATGACGATGGTGCTGCGCGCACGACCCATCGCGTCTCGGCGGTGCTGGCGGATGGTGTCGCCGCCGTTCGCAGCACCAGACACGCGACATTCGATGTACGTGCAGTAAGCGTCAGCCTGCGACTCGCGACCAGATCGAGCGCGCGCACCTCGCCCCACACATCCAGCACCACCGCGCCGAGCGCGTCGCAGGCAAGCGCATCGGCGGCCACGCGCAGCGCGGTCTCCGCATCCGCCGCCCACACCGTCACCAGCAGGCGCGGATCGAGCCCGAGTTCGTTGAGGCCGCTCATCGACAGCGCGCCGGATTCGATTTCGGTGAAATCCTGCCGCACCCAGACCAGCGGCCGCCGCCCCGCGAGACGATGCGCAAGACCGGCGACAAAGCCCGTCGCCACAGCACCGTGGCGGCCACTTTCCGCGAACACCTCATGCAGCGCGCCGCGCACCAGCCCGCCTTGAAGCATCGCGTCCGCCTCGGCATGACCGAGCGCCACGCGCGCAAGTCCACCGGCCTCGCCTTCAAGGCGGCCGATGGTCCCCCGCAGGGACGCAAGTGTTCTCGTGCGCGCGCTCATCATGCGCCGCTCCTGACAATCCGGTTCGTCACTCTCCTTATGGAACGGGTGACGGTCTCATTTGTTCATGATATGTTCTAATATAAAGCTAACAGTCGCCTGCGAGTCAACCGGCTTTATGGGTCATTTTTCTTGAGCAAAAACAATCATCTAGAAGGGCAACAAGGCGCAACATGAGTTTTCGCAGCCCCAGCACATCAACCTTATGGTGAGGAGCACGGCTCTCGCCGCGCGTCTCGAACCATGAGGCATGACGACATGCCCTCATCCTTCGAGACGCAGCCAAAAAGGCCGCTCCTCAGGATGAGGGGATGGATCGCCTTCAGATTATTCCGTCACGCCGCAAGCGCTTCGGGATTCACTTCCGCCAGCGCGAGGCTCGTCAATGCCTCGTCGGTGTTGTGTTCCTGCTGGAGCGTTTCATCCAGCAGCCGCACGGCTTCCGACATGCCGAGCTTGGTCGCCCACGCCTTCAAGGTTCCATAGCGCGAAATCTCGTAATGCTCGACCGCCTGAGCCGCTGCGAGCAAACCAGCATCGAGCGCTTCGGTGCCCTTGTACTCGTCCATGATCTCCTTGCCCTCGTCGAGAATTCCCATGATGGCGTGACATGTTTTTGCTTTCGCAGGCTTGTCGATCAGGCTGAACACCTGCTCGAGGCGATCCACCTGGCCCTCGGTTTCACCGTGATGTTTCTTGAACGCCGCGCTCAGGTCCGCCGACTGGGCCGCCTTCGCCATCTTCGGTAGTGCCTTCAAAATCTGTTTCTCGGCGAAGTAGATGTCCTTGAGCGTGTCATGGAACAGGTCGTTGAGATCCTTGTCCTTCGGCGCAGCCCTCTTGGCCGCCGGCCGTTTGGGTGCCTTCTTCGCTGACTTCCTGGCTGATTTTTTCGCGGATTTCTTCGCTGCCATCTGTCCGACTCCAAGTTGAATGCGGGATCGTTCCCGCCTCTCAACTCAACGTCCGGAGCAATGTTCCGTCAGCATGCTGAATCCAGCCGATCCGCGCTTCAGCTCGCGGCAAGCTGTGTTTCGACCAGCTTGATCCAGTAAGACGAGCCATAGACGATGGCGTCATCATTAAAATTGTAGGCGGGATGATGCAGCCCGGCGCTGTCGCCGTTGCCGATAAAGATGAAAGCACCTGGTCGGGCTTCCAGCATGTAGGCGAAATCCTCCGCGCCCATCACCGGCGGAATCTCGGAACTGACATTGCTGTCCCCTGCCACGGCGGCCGCGACCCGCGCGGCAACGCCGGTTTCGACAGGATGGTTGACCAGCACCGGGTAGCTGCGCTCGTAATCGAGGGTGATCTTCGCGCCCGACAGCCGGGCCACGCCTTCCACGACCTCGCGCACGCGCTGCTCGATCAGGTCGCGGACCTCGGGCGTGAGACTCCGCGCGGTGCCGAACAGTTCCGCCGTCTGCGGAATGACGTTGCGGGCATTGCCGGCATGGAACTCGCAGATCGAAATCACGGCAGCGTCGAGCGGATCGACGCTGCGCGAGACGATCGACTGCAAGGCGGTGATGAGTTGAGCGCCGACCAGCACCGAGTCGATGCTCTTGTGCGGCCGCGCGGCATGACCGCCCATCCCCTCGATGTGGATGTTGATGTGATCGGTCGCGGCCATCGCCGGGCCGACGCGCGTTGCAAAGGTGCCTATCGGCATACCGGGCGAGTTGTGCATCCCGTAAACCTGCTCGATCTTGAAGCGATCCATCAGGCCGTCTTCGATCATCGCGGCAGCACCCGCGCCGCCCTCCTCCGCCGGCTGGAAAATCACCACGGCGTCGCCGGCAAAATTCCGCGTCTCGGCGAGATAGCGCGCTGCACCCAGCAGCATCGCGGTGTGGCCGTCATGACCGCAGGCGTGCATCTTGCCGGGCACCGTCGAACGATAGGCTACGCCGGTTTCTTCCTCGATCGGCAGCGCATCCATGTCGGCGCGCAAACCGATTGCCTTCACGTCGCCGCCGTTGGCTAGCTTGCGTCCCTTAATGACGCCGACCACGCCGGTCCGCCCGAGGCCCGTCGCCACTTCATCGCAACCGAATTCGCGCAGGCGCTCGGCGACGAATGCCGCAGTGCGATGCACGTCATACATCAGCTCTGGATGCGCATGCAGGTCGCGGCGCCAGCCCATGATCTCGGGTTGCAGGTCGGCGATACGGTTGAGGATAGGCACGGCTGACACCTCACGGGACTGATCGAAACAGGAAAACTAGCATGATGCGGCGGCGGACCCAACATCCGTGCAAACGTCAATTGCACAGGATCGGACTGTACAGCCAACCCCGGCCGAGGCCATAAGATAAGAAACGTCTCGAATACGAAGAAACGCAGGCGAAGAATCAGGACAGGGAATGGCGAAACGTCTCGAAGGAGATTTCGACTACATCGTCGTCGGCGCCGGCACCGCGGGGTGCATCGTCGCCAATCGCCTGAGCGCCGATCCGCGCAAGCGCGTCCTGATCCTGGAGGCCGGCGGCAAGGACAACTGGATCTGGTTTCACATTCCCGTCGGCTATCTCTTCGCCATCGGCAATCCGCGCTCCGACTGGATGTTCAAGACCGAACCGGAGCCCGGTCTCAACGGCCGCGTGCTCGCCTATCCGCGCGGCAAGGTGATCGGCGGCTCGTCGGCGATCAACGCGATGATCTCCATGCGCGGTCAGGCGGCGGACTACGATCACTGGCGGCAACTCGGATTGAGCGGCTGGGGCTGGGCCGACGTGCTGCCCGCGTTCAAGAAACTGGAAGATCATTTTCTTGGGCCAAGCGAGCATCATGGCACAGGCGGCGGCTGGCGCATCGAAGCGCCACGCCTGTCATGGCCGGTGCTCGATGCCGTCGGCAATGCCGCACATGAGATGGGAATTCGCCGCACGTACGATTTCAACACCGGCGACAACGAAGGCATCGGATATTTTCACGTCAACCAGAAGCGCGGACGGCGATGGTCGGCGGCGCGCGGTTTTCTCAAGCCGGCGCTGTCGCGGCCGAACCTGCGGCTGGAAACCAATGTTCTGGTGGACAAGCTCATCGTCGAGAACGGCCGCGCCGTCGGCGTGCGCCTCACGCAAGGCGGCGAGACGATGGAAGCCCGCGCGAAGGGCGAAGTCATTCTCTGCTCCGGCTCTGTCGGATCAACGCAGGTTCTGCATCGTTCCGGCATCGGCCCGCAGGAGTGGCTGTCGCCGCTCGGGATCGACACCGTGCTCGACCGGCAAGGCGTCGGCCGCAACCTTCAGGATCACTTGCAGCAGCGCGCCATCTATAAGGTGGACGGCATCCGCACCCTGAACGAGACCTACTACAATCTGTTCCGGCGCGGCTGGATGGGCGTCGATTACGCGCTGCGGCGGCGCGGGCCGCTCACCATGGCACCGTCGCAACTCGGCATCTTCACGCGCTCCGATGCACGGCAGGAGCGCGCCAACATCCAGTTTCATGTGCAGCCGCTGTCGCTGGACAAATTCGGCGAGCCGCTGCATCGTTTCCCGGCCATTACGATCGCCGCCTGCAACTTGCGCCCAACCTCGCGCGGCACCATCCGCATTAAATCCGGCGCCCCCGATCAGGCGCCGGCGATTGCACCGAATTATCTCTCAACGCCCGAAGATCGTCAGGTCGCCGCCGACGCGATCCGCGTGACGCGCAAACTGATGAAGCAGCACGCGCTGGCCGCCTACCATCCGCAGGAATATCTCCCCGGCCCAGCTGTGGGCGATGACGATGCGTCGCTGGCGAAGGCAGCCGGCGACATCGGCACCACGATCTTCCATCCGGTCGGGACCGCGAAGATGGGCAGCGCCAGCGATCCGTTAGCAGTGGTGGATGAGCGCCTGCGCTTTCACGGCCTCAAAGGGCTGCGCGTCATCGATGCATCGGTGATGCCGACGATTACATCGGGCAACACCAACACGCCCACCGCGATGATCGCGGAAAAAGGCGCATCGATGGTGATCGAGGACGCGAAATAATTACGGTCTGATTGTCATGTGCGCCACGCCCGGCGTGCGCAGCGGCTCGGCCAGCCGCGCGAACTCGCACAACAAGCCGCGCGTCTTGCGTGGATCGATGATTTCCTCGACCCAGAATTTCTCCGCCGTACGAAACGGCGAACGCAGCTTGTTGAGACGATCCTCGATCTCCGCGAGCTTTGCCTTCGGATCGTCGGCTTCCGCGATGTCGGCGCGATAGGCGGCCTCGATGCCGCCTTCCAGCGGCAGCGACCCCCAGTAGGCCGACGGCCATGCATAGCGCATCGAGAACCGTCCCGCAGGCTGATGCACCACACCCGCGACGCCGAACGAGTTGCGCACGATGATCGTGCACCATGGCACGGTGCTCTGGTTGACGGCGGCCATCGCACGGACGCCGTGGCGGATCGTGGCCGCCTTCTCGGCATCGAGACCGATCATGAAGCCGGGGCAATCCATCAGATAAACCACCGGCAGATGGAACGTCTCGGCAAGGTCCACGAACCGCACGACCTTCTGACAAGCGTCGGCCGTCCACGAGCCACCATAGACAAAGGGATCGCTCGCCAGCACCAGCACGGCGCGGCCCTCAAGCCGTGCAAAGCCCGCGATGACCGAGCGCCCGAAATTCTGGGCCATCTCGAAGAACGAACCCTTGTCCATCACCGACTCGATGATGGGGCGCATCTTGTAAACCTGCTTGCGGCTGCGCGGCACGATGTTGAGCAGCGCTTCGTCGATGCGCTCCGGATCGTCGTCGCACGCAGTCGTCGGCGGAAGATCAAACACCGACGATGGCAGATACGACAAAAACCTGCGCGCGCATTCGAACGCTTCTTCCTCGGTGTCGACCGCATGGTCGACACCGCCGGCCTTGGTCTGGATCTGCGCGCCGCCAAGCTCCTGCTTCTCCAGCGATTGCCCGAGACGCGCAACCACCGGCGGACCCGCGACGAACATCGCGGATGATTTTGTCATGACGGAATAATGACTGGCCGCGAGCCGCGCAGCACCCAGACCCGCGACCGATCCCAGACCGAGGCCGACAACCGGCACGCGCGCCATGTTCGCAGTCGTGTACCAGTACCATTCCGTGCCGCCGATGCCGCCCGGCAGATTGGCCGCGCCCTTGGTCTCGATGGTCTTCACCGATCCGCCGCCACCGGAGCCTTCGATCACGCGGATGATCGGCAGGCGGAAATCATGCGCCATCTGCTCGGCCATGGTCGGCTTCGCGGAGATCGATGCATCGGCCGATCCGCCGCGCACGGTGAAGTCGTCGCCGACCACGACAACAGGACGGTCGGCGATCTTGCCGCGGCCGAACACGCAATTGGCCGGCGTCACGGTTTTCAGTTCGTTGGTCTCGTCATATTCCGCGATGCCCGAGAGCGCGCCCATTTCATGGAAGCTTTTGGGATCGACCAGCTTGTCGATCCGCTCACGCACCGTCAGCCTGCCCTGATCGTGCTGCCGCTTGACCTTGTCCGCGCCGCCCATTTCGCGGGCGAAGGCTTCCCGCCGCGCGAGTTCATCGAGTTCAGGCTTCCAGTTCATCGTGACTCCTTGGAGTACGCGCTGCGAACGCGCGTTTTCATTTGCTCACCGGCTCAAGTTTCCTCTTGCGGATCACGCTACCCCGGGCAATCTTTCGTCACAACAAAGAAGCCGCACGGGCATAACTTGCTCAAAGCGGAGGGAGGGGAAACTTTCGTGGCCGACATCAAGATCACGACCGAGGTTGCCGGACGCATCTGCGTGATCGCGGCCAGCGTCGGCGGAAGCGTCGGCAACGGAGACGATGTTGTGCTGGTCGAAGCCATGAAGATGGAAATTCCAGTCCCCTCGCCCGCCGCAGGAAAGATCAAATCGATCCTCGTCAACATCGACGACGTTGTGGCGGAGGGACAGACGATCGCAATTCTCGAAACGTGATTCGTTTGCACTGCAGCTTTTCCGCGACAAACTGTCCGGTAAACCTAAGTAGGCTTGCAGGCGTTGCGCCGGGTGCGGCACGATGACATGATCCGACAAAATCAAAAACGCATTCCGCATAGCGGAAGCACTGGGAGGACTTATTTCATGACGCGACCAATCACTACGATTGCGGCAATGTTTCTCGCGGGTGCGGCGGCGATATCGTCCGCGCAGGCCCAGGACGTCAAACTGCCTCCGACGATGGCGTTCACCGCCTATGATACCGGCACCTCCGGTTTCAATATCGCCGTCGGCGTCGGCAAGATGATGAAGGACAAATACGGCTCCGACGTGCGCGTTCTTCCCGCAGGCAACGACGTGGCGCGTCTCGCCCCGCTGCGCGCAAACCGCGCGGTGCTGGCTTGGATGGGCACCGGAAGCTATTTCGCTCAGGAAGGCGTGTTCGAATTCGGCGTCAAGGAATGGGGTCCGCAGGCGTTGCAAATGACGCTTTCGACCGTCGACTGCAACGGATTGTCGGTCGGCGTCGCGAAAGATGCCGGCGTCAAGGAGTGGAAGGATTTCCGCGGCAAACGACTCGGATTCGTGGTCGGCTCGCCTGCGCTGAACCAGAACGCCCTTGCGATCATCGCCTATGGCGGGCTCACGCAGAAAGACGTGAAGATCGTCGAATTCGCGAGCTACGGCGCGATGTGGAAGGGCCTCCTCAACAACGATGCCGATGGCGCATTCGGCTCGACGGTGACAGGGCCCGCCAAGGAACTGGAAAGCTCGCCGCGCGGTATTAACTGGCCGCCGCTTCCGCCGGAAGACAAGGCCGCATGGGAGCGCGTCAAGAAAGTCGGCGCGTTCTTCACCCCGCACAGCGTGACGTGCGGCGCCGCGATCGAAGCCTCGAAACCGCAGAAGCTCGCGACCTACCCCTACCCGATCGCGACGACCTACGCGACGCAGCCTGCCGATCAGGTTTACGGACTCACCAAGGCGATGATCGCCGGTTACGATTCGTACAAAGACGCCGCGCCGGGCTCGTCCGGCCTCGACGTCAAGCGCCAGACCAAGCAATGGGTCATTCCGTTTCATCCCGGAGCGGTGAAGGCGCTGAAGGAAGCCGGCAACTGGACCGCCGAGGACGAGACGTTCAACAACAATCTCATCAAGCGGCAAGGCGTTCTGGCTGACGCATGGAAAGCCTACAACGCAGCGAACCCGCCGGCAGAAGCCGACAAGTTCCTGACCGGATGGATGGCTGCGCGAAAGACCGCGCTGGCCAAGGCGAACATGCCGAACGGTTTCGAAGAATAACAGTTTCGATCCCGGCAAATACGGACGTCGTCAACATCCACTATCGGAATCGCCAATGTCAGCTTCGTCCGACGACACCAATCCGGCAGCCGCGCCCGTCGCGGCTGCCGCCATCGCCTCGGCGCAGAAGAAAGTGCAGTTCGACGATCCCCATGCCGGGGTCGGCGGCTTGCAGGAGGCCGAGGTCACGCGGGTGCGCACCTTGCGCGGCGGATGGCGCTGGGCACTGGTCGTCGCGACCGCCGCGACCATCCTGCTCTGCATCAATCAGCAATTCGCGCTGCGTTTTTTCGTCGATTTCACACAGCTCAACACCGAATACTTCTATTTGCTGATCGCGCTGATGCTGCCGTTCACGTTCCTGATTTTTCCGGGCACGGAGACCGCGCCGCTCGATCGCATTCCCTGGTACGACATTGTGCTGTTCGTCATGACATTCGCATCGGCGATCTGGCTGATGATGAACATCCGCAAGGCCGCCGCGCTCGGCTGGGAATTCGCCGGCGCACCGATGCCGGTCATCGCCGGCGGTCTGGTGATGTGGGCGGTGTTGATGGAGGCGCTGCGCCGCACCGGCGGCTGGAGTCTGCTGCTGAGCGTTTTCCCTTTCACCGTCTATCCGCTGTTCGCGGAGTCGTCCTGGCTGGGGCCGTTTCGCGGCAGCCAGTCGACACTTGAACAGGCGACCGCCTATCACGTGCTTTCGGGTGAAAGCCTGCTCGGCATTCCGATCCAGGCTTTCGCCGACACGGTAATCGGCTTTCTGGTGTTCGGCACCGCGCTGATGATGACCGGCGCGGGCAAGTTCTTCATCAACATCGCATTCGCGTTGTGCGGAACATTCCGCGGCGGCGCCGCCAAGGTCTGCATCTTCGCGAGCGGGCTTCTCGGCATGATGTCCGGATCGATCATTTCCAACGTGCTGACCGCAGGCACCATGACCATCCCCGTCATGAAGAAGAGCGGCTTCCGCGCGTCCTATGCGGCCGCCATAGAAGCGTGCGCCTCCACCGGTGCGGTGCTCGCGCCGCCGGTGATGGGCGCGACCGCGTTCGTCATCGCGCAATTCCTGAACGTGAGCTACGCCGACGTCGCGCTCGCCGCGATCATTCCGGCTGCGCTTTATTATCTCGGATTGTTCATGCAGGTGGATTCCTACGCGGCGCGTCACGGCCTCGCCGGAATACCGCGCTCCGAACTGCCGAAGATCTGGGATACGATCAAGGAAGGCTGGTACTACATCTTCGTCATCGCGCTGCTGATCGTGATGCTGCTGTACTTCAAGCGCGAAAGTCATGCGCCGTTCTATGCAACCGCCCTGCTGCTGGTGCTGAACCAGTTGTTCTCGAAGGACACACGCTGGACCTTCGCGACGATCGGAAAATTCCTCGAGGTCAACGGCCGCACCTTTGTCGAGCTGGTGGGCATTCTCGCCGGATGCGGCCTGCTGATCGGCGCGTTCTCGATGACGGGCGTGGTGTCCAGCCTCGCCAACGATCTTCTGACGATTGCCGGCGATAGCGCGTTCCTGCTGCTGGCGATGTGCGCGTTCACAAGCCTGGTGCTGGGACTCGGGCTGACGACAACGGCTTGCTACATCTTCCTCGCCATTCTTGTCGCGCCCGCGCTCGAGAAGGTCGGCCTCAACAAGATGGCCGTCCACATGTTCATCTTCTATTGGGGCATGTTGTCGTCGATCACGCCGCCGGTCGCCATCGCGTCGTTTGCCGCCGCAGGCATCGCCGGTTCACCCGCGATGAAGACTGGCTGGGAATCGATGTGGGTCGGCAGTATCATCTACTTCATCCCCTTCTTCTTCGTGCTGAACCCCGCACTCGTGTTGCAGGGAGACTTCCCCTATTTCGAGGCGCTCGGCCTGACGGCGCTGGTGGCATTCGGCACGCTGTTCATCTGCGGCGGAATTCAGGGCTATCAGGCTTTTGTGGGAGACCTCAGGCGGACTGGCACATTCGAATGGCCGCTTCGTTTTCTGCTGATCATCGGAGGATTCACTGTCGCAACGCCGGGCGGCGGCATCGTGCCGATTTCGCAGCTGCAAATGACAACGCTGGGACTGTCGATCCTGGTTCCGACATTAATCGTCGCTCTCGTATTGATGCGCCGGAACCCGCTTGCGCCGACGCCGCTGTCGGCGCGCTAACGCTATCGGCAGCGCGCGTTCGAGCGGACCGTGCGCTCATCGAAATGTGGCAGCAAGTTGTGCGGCGTGTTCCAACTCAGTGCGCGAACGCCACACCCGGCGAAATACGATTTCGCTGTCTCGATGCGTAAGACTTGTGTCTGGCCTTCTGATGTGTTGGACATATAGTCCAGTCATCAACGAACCTTCATAAGGGATAACGATGTTCAAAGCACTTCTCGCGACCACATTGCTTGTCTCGGCCACGGCCGGTGCATTTGCCCAAGGCCAGCAGCGCAGCGGCACACCCGAAGAACAGAAAGCCTGCGCACCGGACGTCTCGCGTTATTGCCGTACCGTGATGAATGATGGCGACTTCGTGATTCTGGGCTGCCTTCAGGCGAACCGCCCCAAGATCAGCAAGAAGTGCGACGCGGTTCTCAAGAGCCACGGTCAATAACAGACCGCCTGCCCTGGCGCCCATGCCGGGACGCATATGACTGGACCGGACCGATCGGCCTGACACCCGTCAGGCTGATTTCGTTGTCAGGCTGATTTTCTCGCGGCGTTGTCGACCAGGGTCTTGCCGAGCGACCAGATCGCGCCGGGCACGCGATGACTGCTTTCGATCACGTTGTCGAACGCGCCGGTGATCCAGTCGCAATCCTCGGTGGTCAGCGTCAACGGCGGGATCAGCTTGATCGTATGGCTGGCGTGGCCAGACACCTGGGTGAGGATCTTGTGGTCCTTGAACAGCGGAATGGTGATCAGCTGGCAGAACAGGCCTTTGCTCGCCGCCTCCAGCATGGTCCACGACGCCTTGAGCTTCAGCGATTTCGGCGGACCGAACTCGACGCCGATCATCATGCCCTTGCCGCGCACGTCCTTGAGCAATTCATAGCGCGGCACCATCGCCGACAGCGCCGAGAGCAACTGCTCGCCGCGCGCCGCCGCGTTCTCGATCAGCTTCTCGGATTTCAGCACCTCGAGCGTGGCAATGCCGGCCGCCATGGCAAGATCGTTCTTCGCAAAGGTCGATCCGTGCACCACGGCACGGTCCATGCGATCGAAAATCTTGTCGAAGATCGCCTTGCGCGTCAGCACCGCGCCGACCGGCACGTGGCCGCCGGAAAGCGATTTCGACAGCAGCACCATGTCGGGTTCGACATTCCAGTGCTCGACTGCGAGGAAGCGCCCGGTGCGGCCCATGCCCGTCTGAATCTCGTCCGCGACGAACAGCGTTCCGTAGCGTTTGCACAGCGCGGCGGCCGTTGGCAGAAAGTCATCGCCAGGAATGTTGACGCCCTTGCCCTGGATCGGCTCGACGATGAAGGCCGCGATCTGGCGGGAGGCCAGCGCCTTCTCAAGCGCAACGAGATCGTTGAACGGGATCGAGGTGCAGTCCGGCAGCAGCGGCCCGAAGCCGGTGCGGAAATTCGTATCGCCGGTCAGCGACAGCGAGCCATACGACAGGCCGTGATAGGCGTGGTCGCAATAAAGGATGCCGGTGCGGCCGGTCGCGCCGCGCGCAAACTTGATCGCAGCTTCGACACATTCTGTCCCTGAATTCGCGAAAAAGACCTTATCCAGATAAGGCACATTCGCGATCAGGCGCTCGGCCAGAATGCCGGCCAGCGTCGACAGATCGAGCTGAACGAGATTCGGAAGATCGCTGTCCAGAACGCTCTTGAGGGCGTCCTTGACGGTGGGATGGTTGCGGCCAAGCGCGAAAACGCCGAAGCCGCTCAACAGATCGAGGTAACGGTCGCCGTCGCGGTCGAACAGATACTGGCCCTGCGCGCGCTGAAAGCCGACGTCATAACCGATGGTCTTAAGCACCCGGACGAGTTGCTCGTTGAGGTACCGTGTATGCAAAGTGTTACGCTGGAACTGGCGATCCGCGAACATCTCTGAAATGTCTAGATTTGACTGCATGATGTCATACATACTTCGCTTGGCGGGCATCTAGTCAACCTAAAATAGTGTCTGCGTCGTTTTGTCAGTATCTAGAACAATGAGCGACTCTTGTGATTAAAGTTGGTTGCAATGCACGCGAGGATTCATGCGGAAATTAGCCTTTAGTGGAATGTTTTTTCTCGCCGCCGTCGGAACAGCCCATGCCGCCGACCCGCTGGGTGAATGGCGGGACGAGGACGGCAAGGCGACGATCCGAATCGTCGAGTGCAATTCACGCATATGGGGGATCATTGCGTCCGAAAAAACCCCCGGCACGATCGACAAGAACAATCCCGACAAGGCAAAGCGCACGCGCGCCACACTCGGCATTCCCATCCTCATCAACATGAAGAAGGATGAGGAAGAAAAAGACAGATGGGAAGGCGAAATCTACGACCCCATCCGCGGCAAGAACTTCTCCTCATCGATTCAGGTCAAATCCGCCAACGCATTGCGCGTCGAGGGATGCCTGGCGATGGTCCTGTGCGGCGGTCAAACCTGGACCCGCGTTGAACCTGGAACATCCGGTTTCACCTACTTGCCGAGCCTCGCCGCAAAGGCAGCACCGGGCGCGGCTCCTGCCCCTGCCGGCGCGCCCAAGACCACAGCCTCGCCCTTCCCTGCTCCGATCGGCACGCCCAAGGCTGCCGCCCCGAAAGCGGGCGCAGCCAAGGCGGGCGATTCGGTCTCGCACGAAATCTGCATGCTGCCCGAGATCATGTCCGCCCCGGTCAAGTAGGCTTCAGGCAGACGTCAAACAAACTTTAAAGGCAGGCTTCACGAAGCCTGCCTTTTTTACGGTCGTTACTTGTCCGTGGTCTCGCGCGGCTTGCCCATCAGCGCAGGCTGGAACAGCACAGCGGCCGCGAGAGTCGTGACCAGCGAGAGCGCCAGCAGCTTGCCCATGCTCGATGTGCCGGGATGGCTCGAAAGCCACAGGCTGCCGAACGCCGTCGCGGTGGTCATCGCGCTGTAGAAGATCGCGCGCGTCAGCGGAGACTGTAGCAGGTCGGTCTGACCGTTTCGCCACGCCGTCACGTAGTAGATCTTGAACGCGACGCCGATGCCGAGCAGCAGCGGTAGCGCGATGATGTTGGCGAAGTTCATCGGCAGCCCGATCAGGACGCAGATCTCCAGCGTGACCACACCTGCCAGAATCAGCGGCACAAGCGTCAGCAGCACGTCGCCGATTCGCTTCAGCACGATCCAGAGCAGGATCGCGATCGACAGCAGCGCCCAGCCGCCGGCCTGAATGAAGGCCGACACGATGGTGTCTCCCGATTTCAGGATCGAGATCGGACCGCCGATGGCGTCCGGCTGAACTTTCAGGATCGCGCCGGCAAACTTGCGCAGCGTGTCGTTGTCGTTGGGATCGCCCTTCGGCTGTGCCTCGACGCGGGTGCGCCCATCCGTGGACACCCAGTCGCTCAGGATGTCGGGCGGCAAGGTTTTCACGCTGACCGGCTGCGCCTTGAGCAGGCCACGGACCTGATCCAGCGCGACGTTCAACGGCGAGATGAACGTCGTCTCGGCCTTCTCGCGGGTGGCCTTGTCGGCCTGCGCGAGTTTCGCCAATGCGTCAGCCAGACGGCGCGCCGCCAGAGCGCCCGCCCCCTTGTCGTCGCCTGCGGTCTTGCGCAGGCTTTCCACGGAGCCTTTTAGCGCCGCGACGTTTTCCTCATCGGACGGCGCGGTGCCGCGCGATGTTTCGTTCAGGATCGGATTGAGCGACGCCGCAGCCTTGCGAATGATCCCGAGTTTCGCTTGCTGATCGTCCGGGATGAAGGTGTCGAGCGAAAGCGTTCGCGACACTTCGGGAAGTTTCGCAAGACGGGCCTGGATTTCCTTCGCCGCGGCCGGGGACGCAGCCATCACTTCGACGGCATTGGTGCCGGTGTTGGGATCACGCCGCAGATCGAGATAGGTCGCAACGGATTCGACCTTTGCGCTGCGCAGGTTCATCGGATTGAAGTCGAACTGCAGGAAGTAAAGTAACGGCAAGCCGAGGACAGCCACGCCGAGCGTCGCGACAACGACGCCGACGCGATGCCGCTCCAGAAAGCTGTCGACCGGAGCCAGAAACTTGAAGCCGAGCGCTTCGGCCTCGCCCGGAGGATTCAGGACCTTGAGCAGCGCGGGCAGCACGGTGATCGCCGCAATAAACGCGATGATCATGCCGGCGCCGGCGATCTTGCCCAGTTCCGACACACCCTTGTAGTCCGTCGGCAGGAACGAGAGGAAACCGGCCGCCGTGGCCACCGCCGCAAGCGTGAGCGGAACCGCGGAATACTCGGCGGCCTTCTCGATCGCGGGACTGAGTTCATCATTTTCGTGGCGTTCGGCGCGATAGCGCACGCTGTACTGGATGCCGAAATCGACTCCCAGACCGACGAACAACACGAAGAACGCAATCGAGATCAGGTTGAACGCCCCGACGATCATGAGTCCCATGGCGGTCGTGACCGACAGGCCGATCACCAGCGTGATGAAAACCGCGGCGATGATCTTGGATGACTTCAGCGCGCACCACAGGATGAACAGCACGATCAGGACGGTGCCGGTATGGGTGACAAGCGCCCCCTCCTGCACCGTCGCGAACTCATCGTTCGCGATCGGGACCGGCCCGGTCAGACGGACCCTGGCGCTGTAATCGCCCGCGAGTTTCACGTCCTCGGCCGCCTTGCGGATGGCATCGACAGCGGCGCCGCCCGGCTCCAGCGCCTTGAAGTCGAGAACCGGCCGGATCATGAGAAGCGTGCGCTTGTCGGACTCGGTCAGAGGCTCGGTGCTGGACAATTCCCTCCAGGAGAAGGTCGCAGGCTGGTTCGCCGTCACCTTTTCGACGGTCTCGGCCACCTGATTGAGCGGCTTCGCCATGGAATCGCGGGAATACTGGCCCCGCTGGGATCCGGCGAGGCCGAATTCCAGCACGCCGGTCAGGCCGCGCAGGCTGGGGTCATCGACCAGAATGTCGAAAATCGGGGCTGCGGAGGCCAACTGGCTGGTCTGCTTGGCCACCTCGGGGGTCGGCAAGAACAAAAGACCGTTATTATCGAAGAACGGTCCACCGCCCGGCCGGCGCACCCAAATGAACCTGTCGGTTTGTGGGAGCAACTTCTTCTCAAGGGCGTCGGCGGCCTGCCGGGAGAGTTCCGGGGTCGGCGCCTCTACAACGGCCAAAATGGTGTCATTTCGGCCCGGAAACGCCTTTTCGAACGTAATTTCGCGCTTACGCCAGTCCAGATTAGGAGAGATCAGCGTCGCAACGTCGGTATTGATGGCAAAGTTCCGGTGGGAATAGACGCCTGCCGCCGCTGCCAGAGCTACGCCGGCCAGGATGACCAGCCATGCATGGCGCGTGCAAAAACGAACAAGCGATACAATAGTCCTTGTCAGCACAGGTTTTCTTTCTATTTCTGGCGGCCAGCTTGAGGAAAAGAGGCAACTGCCGGGGGGGGCAAGCCGTTAACTAACTGATGCCTCAAACGATGCCCTTAAGTCACACAATAGTGGCATTTAACCGGCAGTTCCTCAGAACTACTGATGGATAGCTGCAATAATGCTACACTGCAAAATGTTCCCGTCTTGTTCCACTGTCGCATTGGAAGCCTTGTTATGACCTCATCGACCCCATTGCTCGACGCAATCAAAACGCCCGCCGACCTTCGCAAGATGAAGGAAAGCGAACTGCCTCAAGTCGCAGCAGAGCTTCGCGCCGAGACCATCAACGCGGTTGCGGTAACCGGCGGTCACTTGGGCTCCGGCCTTGGCGTCGTGGAACTGACGGTGGCGATACATCATGTTTTTAATACGCCGAACGACCGTGTCATCTGGGACGTCGGCCATCAGGCCTATCCCCACAAGATTCTGACCGAACGCCGCGACCGGATTCGCACCCTGCGTCAGGGTGGCGGATTGTCCGGGTTCACCAAGCGCGCGGAGAGCGAGTACGATTGTTTCGGCGCGGCGCACTCCTCGACCTCCATTTCAGCAGGCCTCGGTATGGCTGTCGCGCGTGATCTCGCGGGCGAAGAGCGAAATATCGTCGCAGTAATCGGCGACGGCGCGATGTCCGCCGGCATGGCCTATGAAGCGATGAACAATGCAGGTGCAATGGATTCGCGCCTGATCGTCATTCTGAACGACAATGAAATGTCGATTGCGCCGCCGGTCGGCGCGATGTCGTCCTATCTGTCGCGCCTCACCTCCAGCAACACCTACCGCTCGCTCCGCGAAATCGGCAAGCAGGTGGCCAAGCGTCTTCCAAAATTCGTTGAGAAGGGCGCGCAGCGCGCCGAGGAATATGCCCGCGGAATGTTGTCCGGCGGCACGCTGTTCGAGGAACTCGGCTTCTACTATGTCGGCCCGATCGACGGCCATAACCTTGACCATCTTCTGCCCGTGCTGAAGAACGTGCGCGACTCCAAGGTCGGCCCGACGCTGATCCACGTCGTCACCGAAAAGGGCAAGGGCTACTCCCACGCCGAAACCGCCGCCGACAAGTATCACGGCGTCGTCAAATTCGATGTCGCCACCGGCAAGCAGGCGAAAGCACAGGCCAACGCCCCCGCCTACACCAAGGTGTTCGGCAACAGCCTCGTCAAGGAAGCCGAGAAGGACGACAAGATCGTCGCGATCACCGCCGCCATGCCGTCCGGCACCGGCGTCGATATTTTCAGCAAGGCTTTCCCGGACCGCACGTTCGACGTCGGCATTGCAGAGCAGCACGGCGTGACGTTCGCCGCCGGTCTCGCCTCCGAAGGCATGAAGCCGTTCGTCGCGATCTACTCCACCTTCCTGCAGCGCGCCTACGATCAGGTCGTACACGACGTTGCGATTCAGGGCCTGCCCGTCCGCTTCATCATCGACCGCGCCGGTCTGGTGGGCGCCGATGGTCCGACCCATGCCGGTTCGTTCGATCTGGCTTATCTCGGCTGCCTGCCCGGCATGGTGCTGATGGCCGCTGCCGATGAAGCCGAACTGGTTCACATGGTTGCCACCGCGGCCGCGATTAACGACGCGCCGTCAGCGATCCGCTTCCCGCGTGGCGACGGCGTCGGCGTCGATCTGCCCGCCGTCGGCGTTCCGCTGGAAATCGGCAAGGGCCGCATCGTCCGCGAAGGCACCTCGGTGGCGCTGGTGTCGCTCGGCACGCGCCTCGCCGAATGCCTCAAGGCTGCAGACATTCTAAAAACGCACGGCTTGACCACGACGGTGGCCGATGCACGCTTTGCCAAGCCGATCGATACGGACATGATCCTGCGTCTGGCGCGTGAGCACGACGTGCTCATCACCATCGAGGAAGGCTCCATCGGCGGCTTCGGAGCGCAGGTCCTGCATACCCTTGCAGAGAACGGTGCGCTGGACAGAGGACTGAAGGTTCGCGCGATGGTTCTGCCGGATACGTTCATCGACCAGGACAGCCCGGCCGCGATGTATGCGAAGGCCGGCCTCGATGCCAAGGGTATCGTGACGCGGGTGTTCGAGGCATTGGGCCGCGAAGGCAAAACCGGCGCGGTGCAGCTTGCTTGATCGCGCGCCAATGAACGCCCCGATGAAAATCCTGCTGGCTCAGCCGCGCGGGTTTTGCGCTGGCGTGGTGCGTGCGATCGAGATCGTCGAGCGCGCGCTGGAGAAGTACGGCCCGCCGGTCTATGTCCGTCACGAGATCGTGCACAACAAGTACGTCGTCGAAAGCCTCAAGGCCAAGGGCGCGGTGTTCGTCGAGGATCTGCACGAAGTGCCGGCCAACGCCATCACGGTATTCAGCGCGCACGGTGTCGCCAAGAGCGTCGAGGAAGAAGCCGCTTCGCGCGGGCTGCCCGTTCTGAACGCCACCTGCCCGCTGGTGACCAAGGTCCACAACCAGGGCAAGCGCTACGTGTCCAAGGGACGCAAGCTGGTGCTGATCGGCCATGAGGGCCATCCGGAAGTCGTCGGCACCATGGGACAGGTCCCCGGCCCCGTCATCCTCGTCCAGAGCGTCGAGGACGTCGCAGCGCTGGACCTGCCCAATGACGCCCCGATGGCCTACATCACCCAGACCACGCTCAGTGTGGACGACACACGGGACATCATCGCAGCCCTCGAGGACCGCTTTACCGACCTCGAAGGCCCGGATACCCGCGACATCTGCTATGCGACACAAAACCGCCAGTCTTCGGTGCGAGACCTCTCCAAATTGGTCGATGTCATCCTCGTGGTGGGTGCGACCAACAGTTCCAACTCCAACCGCCTGCGGGAAATCGGGACCGAAGTCGGCGTCCCGAGCTACCTCCTCGCTGACGGCAGCCAGCTCAATCCCGAATGGTTGAAAGACGCGAAAACCGTCGGCATCACCGCGGGCGCCTCGGCGCCGGAGGTGCTGGTGGACGATGTGATTGACGCCCTGCGGAGAATCGGACCGGTAACAGTGTCCGTGCTGCCGGGCCGGGAGGAAAACATCGAATTCAGGCTTCCTGCGGAGCTGGTTCAACGCCAGCCGCGCCTCTCTCCTGCGATGCAAGAAAGATAGTTGTTCATGGCCATTCCATTTTTCAAAGAAATCAAGATCGGCTCCTACCTGGTGAAGCAGAAGCTGCTTGGCCGGAAACGCTATCCGCTCGTGCTGATGCTGGAGCCGTTGTTTCGCTGCAACCTCGCCTGCGTCGGTTGCGGCAAGATCGACTATCCCGATGCGATCCTGAACCGCCGCATGTCGGCGCAGGAATGCTGGGACGCCGCCGACGAATGCGGCGCGCCGATGGTCGCGATCCCTGGCGGCGAACCGCTGATCCACAAGGAGATCGGCGAGATCGTGCGCGGCCTCGTGGCGCGCAAGAAGTTCGTCTCGCTCTGCACCAACGCGCTGCTGCTCGAAAAGAAGCTCGATCTGTTCGAGCCCTCGCCTTACCTGTTCTTCTCCGTGCATCTCGACGGCCTGAAGGACCATCACGACAAGGCCGTGTCGCAGAAGGGCGTGTTCGACCGCGCCGTGTCCGCGATCAAGGCTGCGAAGGCACGCGGCTTCACCGTCAACGTCAACGCGACCATCTTCGACGGCCATGCCGCCGAGGACATTGCCAAGTTCCTCGACTACACGGTCGAACTCGGCGTCGGCGTTTCGATGTCGCCCGGCTACGCCTACGAGCGCGCGCCGGATCAGGAGCACTTCCTGAACCGCACCAAGACCAAGAAGCTGTTCCGCGACGTGTTCGCGCTCGGCAAGGGCAAGAAGTGGAATTTCATGCACTCGGGCCTGTTCCTGGACTTCCTCGCCGGAAATCAGGAATACGAGTGCAAGCCGTGGGGCATGCCCGCGCGCAACATCTTCGGATGGCAGAAGCCCTGCTATCTGCTCGGCGAAGGCTATACCAAGACCTTCAAGGAGCTGATGGAAACCACCGACTGGGAAACCTACGGCACCGGCAAGTACGCGAAGTGCGCCGACTGCATGGCCCATTGCGGTTACGAGCCGACTGCGGCCGATGCGGCGCTGACCAATCCGCTCAAGGCGCTTTGGGTGTCGCTGCGCGGCGTGAAGACCGAAGGCCCGATGGCGCCGGAGATCGATCTCAGCAACCAGCGGCCGGCGCAGTACATCTTCTCGTCGGAAGTGCAGAAGCGCCTGTCGGAAATCCGTGCCGATGAAGCGAAAGCGGCGGAAGCCAAAGCCGCCAAGCTCGCCGCCGCAACGGCAGACGCAAAGTCGGCTCAGGGCGCTTCGACCGCGGCATAACGATTTCAGCAACTGCTGATAAAAAAAGGCGCGAGCAATGCTCGCGCCTTTTTTAATTCGCTAGATGACGCGGGCCGTCAGCCCAGCGCGCCCCGGCAGCCGCGCAGCGAGCGCAGCGCGCGGCTGAAATCCCGGCCCGTCGAAATCAGATGAGGGATCGTCTTCGGATTACGCGCGATGCCGCGCATCACCTTCCACATATCGACATTGCCGTTCGGCTTGATGGCGCTCATCGTCAGTTCCGGCAGCGCCCGATGCGCCGGGTCGCTGATCACGCGGACCGCCGCAAAAGGCAGGCCGTAGTGCTCGGCATAACGCGCAGCGATATGGCTTTCCATGTCGACGGCATCGGCGCCGGTGGTCGCGCGCAGCGCGGCCTTTCCGAGCTGGCCGGTCACGATTTCTTCCACGCCGACCAGAACACCCGGCACGACCGAACGGCCGCGCTTGGTTGGCCGCGCGATCAGGTTCTCGGTCAGTGAAGCTGAGGTCGCCCAGCGATGATCCGCGGCGACGATTTCAGAGGCGATGATAATGTCGCCCGACTTGAGCGCCGGATTGAGACCGCCTGCGACGCCGAAGCTCACGATGCCGCGAATGCTCGCCGGATCGAACGACGTCATCATCTCGCGCAGCTGAATCGGATTGCTCGAACTGCAAATGACAGTGAGGCCGGGGCCGGCAGCGATGCGGGCCTCCTGCTTCAAACCGGTGACGATAAGCACCGGCAATTCGACCGGCAGTCCATCCCGTCCAAGTGCGATGTGTGCGGCGTTGTCCCCGCCGGCGCCGTTGATCACATTCCAATCCCCACGAAGCGGCTGTTAGTATTGCGCAAATTTCGGTATCGCGCCAGCGCCCACAGCGGGAAGAACTTGGAATATCCGTGGTATCGCAAATAGAACACACGCGGGAACCCGCCGCCTGTGTATTGCGGCTCGGTCCAGAGCCCGTCCTTGGCCTGATTTTGAATCAAATAGTCGATGCCCCGTTTGGTCGCGGGATGATCGACCTTCCCCGCCGCCATCAGAGCCAGCGTCGCCCAGGAGGTCTGTGAGGCCGTCGTATCGGCCTTCACATAGCCCTTGTAGTCCAGCCGGTAGCTGTTGCCGTCCTCGCCCCAGCCACCGTCGGCGTTCTGGATGGCGATCAGCCAGTCCGCCGCCTTGGCGATCACAGGGTCGCTGTGATCGATGCCGGCGGCATTCAGCGCGCACAGCACGGACCAGGTTCCGTAGATGTAGTTGACGCCCCAGCGCCCGAACCACGAACCGTCGGGCAATTGCGTGCGGCGAAGATAGTCGATGCCCCGCGCCATCGCCGGGCTCGTCTCGGCGGTCTCGCCAAGCTGCGCCAGCATCGAAACGCAGCGCGCGGTGACATCCTCGGTCGGCGGATCGAGCAGCGCGCCGTGGTCCGAAAATGGAATGTTGTTGAGATAGTATTCGAGATTGTCGGCATCGAACGCCGCCCAGCCGCCGTCCTTGCTTTGCAGCCCGAGCAGCCATTCCGTTCCGCGCGCGATCGCCTCGTCGTACTTTGTGCCCGCATTCAGCGTGCCGCGCGCGCGGTCCATCGCCATCACCACCACGGCGGTGTCGTCGAGGTCGGGATAGTGCGCGTTGTTGTACTGGAACGCCCAGCCGCCCGGACGCACGCCCGGCCGCTTTTCGATCCAGTCGCCCTCGACATCAAGCACCTGCCTCGGCTTCAGCCAATTCAGCGCAGCCTTGGCCGCCTCGACGTTCTCGTCGCCGCCGGCTTCGATCATGGCGTGCGCGGCGAGTGCGGAGTCCCATACCGGCGAGACGCACGGCTGGCAGTACGCCTCGTCATCCTTGATGACGAGCAGGTTCTCGATCGACTGGCGCGCCAGCACATAGTCCGGATGATCTTTCGGATAGCCGAGCACATCGTACATCATCACGGTGTTGGCCATCGCCGGGAAGATCGCGCCGAGACCATCGACGCCGTTCAGGCGCTCGGTCACGAAGTCGACCGCCTTGTCGATCGCCCGCTGGCGGGTCTTCTTCGGAAAGAAAGGATCGAAGGCGCGCAGCGCGGCATCGATGATCGCAAAGCCCGTGAACCAGAGCTGGCTCTGGTGCGGCGCCTTCGCCGTCATTCCGATGGTCTTCGGATCTTCAAGAAACAACTCGTCAATGCCGACCTTGAGTTCGTTGCGCGCGCGCGGCTTCTTCGCCAGCAGCACAAGCAGCGGCACGATCACGGTGCGCGCCCAATAGGATATCTTGGTGAGGTGGAACGGAAACCAGCGCGGCAGCAGCATGATTTCAACCGGCATCACCGGCACCGCGCGCCACGTCATGATGCCGAACAGCGCCAGCATGATGCGCGTGAAGACGTTGCTCTTGATCGCGCCGCCGCGGCGAAGCATTTCCTCGCGCGCCTTCTTCATGTGCGGCGCGTCCACGGAGTCGCCGATCATCTTGAGCGCGAAGTAGGCCTTCACGCTCGCGCTCATGTCGAACTCGTGGCCGTGGAACAGCGACCAGCCACCGTTCTCGTTCTGAATGCGCCGCAGGTAATTAGCGATCTTCGCTTCCAGCCCGGAATCGACAGGCTCGGCGAGATAATGCCGCAGCAGGATATACTCGGCCGGGATCGTGGCGTCCGCTTCAAGCTCGAACACCCAGTGTCCGTCCGGCTTGTGATGAGTCAGCAGCGCGCTGCTCGCGGTCGCGATGCTTGCCTCGAGAGCCGCAGCAGCGGGCGCGGCCTCCATATGCTGGTCTGTGATCGTCATGATGGTCGTTGAATTGAGCCCAATTACTGCATTTTGAGGGCGAAATCCGCGGCTTTATCGCCGGATCGGATCGAGCCCTCGATGGTCGCAGGCAGTCCCGTATCAGTCCAGTCACCCGCGAGGAACAGGTTTTTCCACTCGGTGCCAGTCCCGGGACGCATGGCGTTCTGTTCCGGGGTCGCCTCGAATGTGGCGCGGCGTTCGCGCACGATCTGCCACGGCGGCAGCGGGCCTTCCGCGACGTCGGTTCCGATTTTGGCGGCCTTGCAGATGTCGCGCCAGATGTCGCGCGCAAGCTCTTCGCGCGGCGCATTCACCAGCCGGTCGGCATTGCTGATGGTCACCGACAGCCGCTGCGGGAATGCGAACAGCCATTCGACCACGCCGCCGATCACGCCCATCATCGCCGGCGTGCCGGGCGGCGGATCGTAACGGAAATGCGCGTTGACGATGGCGCGGAACTTGGTCGGCGTCTTGAGCCCGAGCAGGATCGACGAGGCGGCGCGCGGCGGAACGGCCAGCACGATGACGTCGCTCGGCGCGACCGCAATCGTATCGTCGACAAACTCCAGCGACGAGACCGTTTCGCCGCCCATCAGCATCTGCCGCAGCTCATGTCCGAAATTGACGGTGCCGCCCTTCTCGCGGATCAGCTTGATCGCGGGATCGACCAGCACGGAGCTGAGACCTTCAGCCGCGATCAGCGGACGGCATGACTTGCCGCCGGCGAGCAGCGTCTCGCGCACGATCGCGCCCGCCAGGCCTGCCGATCCTTCCGGCGGATCGACATTGAGCGCCGCCAGCAGCAACGGCTGCACAAGACGGTCGTAGAGCGGGCCTTCGCATTTGATCGTGTTGCCGATCAGCGCGTCGTTGTTCGCCCAGATCACCGGCGCGAGCGCGACATAATCGCCGACGGTCGTATCCGGGACGCGGCGCGACTTGTCGAAAACCCAGGTCGGCAACCGGCCGTTGCCGAGATCAAGCTTCCAGCGCTTGTCGGATTTGAGATCGACAAAATCGAACTCGGCGCGCTCCGGACCGACGAGGCCGGCTTCGGAGCCGATCGACAGCGCATAGGACCGCGCGTGGAGATTGCCCGACAGCATCAGGTGGTTACCGTTGTCGATCACGAGATCGGTTGCTGCGTCATAGTACGAACGGCAGCGGCCGCCGGCCTGCTGCGTCGCTTCGTGGACGTGAACCTCGAAACCTTCATTCGCGAGCCGAACCGCCGCGGACAGGCCGGATATGCCGGCGCCGATGATGTGAGCTTTTTTTGTCATCAGATAAATGCGTACCGAATGAGAATGAAAATCTTGGCAGCCTTGCTGAGCTTGACCGGCTTGCGGGGCAGCGCGAAGCCGCGCTCCACCAGTTTCTCCAAAATCGCGTGGTAGTATTCCGACATGATCCTCGGCGCGCGCACGACGCGGCGCGAGTTGCGCGCCATGATGTCGTTCGATTTCGCGAAATGATCGCGCGCCTGTTTCAGAATCCCCTCGCACGCGCGGGGCAATCGCGGATCGGAAGCAACCGTCAGCGGATCGTTCGACATGATGCCGGCGGCGTTGAGATTTTCACGCGGCAGATAAAGCCGGCCGAGACCTGCGTCTTCGTCGATGTCGCGCAGGATATTGGTGAGCTGAAGCGCGCGGCCAAGATGGTGCGCGAGCAGAATGCCGTCTTCCTCGCCGAGGCCGAACACCCGCACCGACAGGCGCCCGACGGCGCTGGCGACGCGGTCGCAATACAGATCGAGCGTCTTCGCGTCCGGCGCGCGGATGTCGGCGGGCACATCCATCGCCATGCCATCGATGATCGCGATGTAATCCTCACGCCGCAGGCCGAACTGTTTCACCGATGGCGCGTAGTCCTTCACCCGCGCGGGCGGGTTGCCGGCATAGAGCGCGTCGATGTCGCGCCGCCACTGATCGAGCGCAGCAAGACGCTCCGGGCGCGGGCCGTCGGAATCCGCGATGTCGTCCACCTGACGGCAGAAGCTGTAAATCTGGAACATCGCATCGCGCTGCTCGCGCGGCAGAATACGCATCGCCGCATAGAACGAACTGCCCGAGGCGGTACCCTGCGCGTTGGTGTCCGGCGCTGTGGTGTCAATCGAGGTCATGTCAGATCACGCGCCCGGTACATGCCGCACGGCGGACGTCTGCCCGGTCGCGCGCCGATAAAGTCCCTGCGCCATCGCGGAGAGCGCAATGCCCGCCATCTGCCCCTTGGACAGATGCACGGTCTCGCTCAACGGATCGCGCACCTTCAGCAGATTGACGATCCTGTCGGCGAATGCATCGATCACGGCGATCTCCAGCCCGAACCGCGTATCCTTGATGTCGGTCGGAAGCGACGCGCCCTCATGCAGCAGCGTTTCGGTCCGGCGCGCCAGACCATGAATGCATGTCAGCAATTCCGGCGACGACTTCGGCGCGCCAAGCATCTCTACCGTGGCGCCCGAGGCCGCCAGCGCATCGCGCGGAATATAGACGCGGTCGAGTTCGCGATAGTCCTTGCCGCAATCCTGCAAGTGATTGTTGATCTGCAACGCTGCGCAGATCGCGTCCGACGCCGCCCAGGTCGAGCGGTCCTCGCCGTGAACATCCAGCATGAAACGTCCGACGGGCATGGCGGAGAGCGAGCAGTAATGGATCAGTTCGTCCCAGTTCTCGTAGCGCAGCTTGGTGACATCGAGACGAAACGCATTCAGCAGATCCTGTGCGTGCTTCGGCGGCATCCCGCGTTCCGCGAACGCCGCGCGCAGCGTCACTGCTTCGGGCTGGCTGTCGCCCTTGCCCAGCAACTCGGCTTCCAGCAGATCGAGCCGGTCGAGCTTTTCCTGCGCCGGCAACGAGATGTGGTCGGCGATGTCGTCGCCGGTGCGGACGAAATTGTAGAACGCAAGAATCAGCGCGCGGTGGCGCGGATGGATGATCCACGACGCGACCGGGAAATTCTCGTCCTTGTGGCTTTTGCCTGAACGCAACTCGCCCGCGGTCGTCATGGCGCGCACGCCGCGTTGGTTTGGACATGCGCCATCGCGCCGGATTTGGTCCAACGATCGCAGGTCACAGGAAACAAGATGATTTCAGCCGACAAATCAGGCTCACAGATCATGGGGCGTCAGTTGCAAAGGAATCCGGCGAATTCCAGCCGTCGATTAGCAGTTTAGCGCGACCGAATACAAATTCCTATAGGTCAGGGAAATATAGTCCTGATTTCAGGGGGTTATGGCGCGTCAAAACGGCGCTCCGAGAGCATTTTTTACCGTTTTGGAACCCCTGCCCGCGCAGGCTTACACATTGCGGCCCGCGGCCACGCCGGACGACCAGGCCCACTGAAAATTGAAGCCACCGAGATGGCCGGTAACGTCGATCACCTCACCGATGAAAAACAGTCCAGGCACGGATTTGGCCTCGAAAGTTTTCGACGATAATTCCGCCGTATCGACACCACCAAGCGTGACTTCAGCAGTCCGGTAGCCTTCGGTGCCGCGCGGAGTCACGCGCCATTGGTTCACAAGAGCTGCGACCGCCTGCAATTGCTTGTCCGGCAGATCGGCCATCCGCGAAACGCCGCCGGCTGTTTCCGCGATCATCTGCGCGAGCCGCGCGGGCAGCAGCCGCGCAAGCACCGTCGCCAGTTCCTGACGCGGATGATCGCGCCGCATCTCCTTCAGCGCAGCCAGCACATCGACGCCGGGCGCCATGTCGATCTGGATGTCGTCGCCGTCGCGCCAGTAGGATGAAATTTGCAGGATCGCCGGGCCGCTCAGGCCGCGATGGGTGAACAGCATCGCCTCGTCGAACTGTGTCCCGTTGCAACTCACCACCGTCTCGACCGCAACGCCCGCCAGATCGCGCAACCGCGCCAGCAGCGCCTCGTCGAAGGTCAGCGGCACCAGCGCCGCGCGCGGCGGCACAATCTTCAAATCGAATTGCTCCGCGACTTTGTAGCCAAAGCCGCTCGATCCCATTTTCGGAATCGACGGCCCGCCGGTGGCGATTACCAGCGATTGGGCGCGTATCTCGCCGCGATCGGTGACGACGGCAAATCCGCCCTCGCCCTTTGCGATCGACGAGATTTTCGTACCCGAATGCAGCGCCACGCGGGCGGCGCCACATTCATCCAGCAGCATGTCGATGATCTGCTGCGAGGAGCCGTCGCAGAACAGTTGCCCGCGCGTCTTCTCGTGATAGGCGATGCGGTATTTTTCGACCAGCGCGATAAAATCGTGCTGGGTGTAGCCGCTCAGCGCGGACTTGCAGAAATGCGGATTGCGCGACAGGAAATTCGCAGGCGTGGTGTGCAGGTTGGTGAAGTTGCAGCGCCCACCGCCGGAAATGCGGACTTTCTCGGCCGGACGCTTCGCCTGCTCGATCACCGCCACGGAACGACCGCGCGCGCCGGCGACACTGGCGCACATCAGTCCGGCCGCGCCCCCGCCAAGGACCACGACGTCATAAACCAGCGGCTGTTTCATGGATGCTCAGGCCGCGAGACGATGCGCGCGGCCGTCATGCGCCGTTACTCGGCGGCGACAGGCATGTCCCGCAATCTGGTCGAATAATACGATGCATTCTGCTGCCCGCCCGATGCGTCCCGCGCGAACAATATCAGATGGTGCGCGACCAGACCAACAGTGATGATCCGCTCGATATCGCCGCGCCTGAGCAGCGGCAGCGAGAACTTCCAGAATTCGCGCCGGTAGTCGCTCTTGACGCCGACCTGCCAGACGATATTGGCGAACATCGTCAGTCCGCGCTTGATGTTTCGCAGCGACAACCGCTGCTTGCTTTTCGGAAGCTTGATCCGGTTCGGATAGGTGTGGATCACCTGATACTCGAAACGCGCAAACAGCTTCTCCGGCGTGTACGCCCGGCCCATGCACTCGCGCCATGTCGAGACGACGTGATCGTAGGGCAGCAGGAAATCGACGTTTGAATCGCGGTCGCTGTCCTCGATCAGGCGGCCTTCGCGCTTGAGGCGATCCCACAGCGGCGTCTTCGGCAACGCCTGCAGCAGGTTGATCGTCAGCAACGGGATCTCGGACTGGTCGACGAATTCGAGAATGCCCTCGCCCGCGTCGAGCGAGTCGGTATCCAGCCCGAGGATGATGCCGGACACCACTTCCAGGCCGTAACTGTTGAGCGTCTGCACGCCCTCCAGAATCGGCACCACCATATTGTGCTGCTTCGACATCGCCTTCAGCGCGGCCGGGTCCGGCGTCTCGATGCCGCAGAACACCGTGGCGAAATAGGCATCGCGCATCAGCGAGAGAATTTCAGGGCGCTTGGCGATGTTCAGCGTGGCTTCACATGCGAATTGCAGCGCGAAGCCGTTGCGCTTCTGCCATTCGACGAGATGCGGCAGCAAATCCAGCGCCGCCTTGCGGTTGCCGATGAAATTGTCATCGACGAAATACACCGAGCCGGTGAGACCGCATTCCAGCAGCTTGTCGAGTTCGGCGGTAACCTGCTCGGGCGTCTTCAGGCGCGGGTTGCGCCCATAAAGACCGGGGATGTCGCAGAATTCGCACTGATAGGGACAGCCGCTGGAAAACTGGATGCTGCCGAGAAAATAACGCTCCAGCGGAATCAGTTCATAGGCCGGGATCGGAAACTCCGACATCTCGCGGCGTTCCTGCGTCGTGAGAACGACCTGCTTGTCGGGCCGCGAAGTATCGCGCGCCAGCCGCCGGAACAGCTCCTCCGTCGCGTCGCCAAGCTCGCCGACATGCAGATAGTCGAAATCGGGATAGTTTTCGGGACACGCGCTGACGGACGGCCCGCCCAGCGCCACGGCGAGATTGTGCTCGTGGGCGCGGCGGCAGATGTCGTTGATCTGCGGGCGCTGGATGTGCATTCCGCTGACGAACACGGCATCGGCCCAATCGAAATCCTCTGCCGTCGCAACCTTCATGTTCTCGTCGAGAAAGCGGACCTCCCAGCCCTTCGGTAGGGAGGCAGCAATCAGCAACAGCCCCTGAGGGGGCATGAAGGCCTGAACGCCGTCGGTCAGGGGATAGGCGTATTCGAAAGTGCCAAAGGAAGGGGAATACTTCGGAAAAACGCAAAGGATGCGACGAATAGATGGACTTACGACGTCTCTCATCAGGCCCCCTGCTCTCGATCTGTGCAGTCTTGGTAAGAACGGGCCACAATTTCGGTGAGATTAGGGCGCTTCCGGGGAGGCAGCCCTGCCCCACGCAGCTCGCAACTGGAGAAGCAAGTAGCGCACCAGTTCTCGAATAACGCCTTTAACGCCATCGGGTTCCGTGAGGCAGGCCCGCAAAACCATTCCCTCGAATTTCCCTTCCTCCACCATCACGCCGGGCCTGCGGTCCGGTGCCGCAAGCCTGTTTGAAAAGCGTCTGTTTGAAACGCATGCGCCGCGATCCTCACACCCGCAGACGACCGTATTGCGACAAGGCACCTCGCCGGTTCCATTCCCCCGGTGAACGCTGCTATCGTGCCGCACGAAACGCAAAAAACAACGCCGCCGGAGGGACAACACATGACCGCCAACCGCCAGATCCTGCTGGTCGAAAAGCCCACAGGCAAGCTCTCGCCGCAGAACTTCAAGATGACTGAAGCGGCAATGCCCGAAGCGCAGGACGGCGAGGTTCTGCTGCGCGTGCGTTACATTTCGCTCGATGCAGCGAACCGCGCGTGGATGCATGGCGCAACCTACCGCTCTGCGGTCGAGGCCAACTCGGTGATGGCCGGCGGCGCGGTCGCGGAAGTCGTCACATCGAAAGCACCGGGCTTCGCGCCGGGCGACCTCGTGTTCGGCGATACCGGCTGGCAGGATTATGCCGCGGTGAAAGCCAAGACGCTGGTCAAGGTGCCGCACATGGAGCCGATGACCCATTTGCTCAGCGTGTACGGCATCGCCGGCCTCACCGCCTATTTCGGCCTGCTTGAAGTCGGCAAGCCGAAAGCCGGCGAAACGGTTGCCGTTTCGGCGGCGGCGGGATCGGTCGGATCGATCGTCGGCCAGATCGCGAAAATTAAAGGCTGCCGCGTCGTCGGTATCGCGGGCGGCAAGGAGAAGTGCAACTGGCTGGTCTCCGAACTCGGCTTCGACGCCGCGGTCGATTACAAGTCGGAGCCTGTGTTCAAGGCGCTGAAGGCGGCGGCGCCGAGCGGCATCGACGTCTATTTCGACAATGTCGGCGGCGACATTCTAGAAGCGTGTCTCCCGCAGATGAACCAGAATGGCCGCATCGCATGCTGCGGCGCTGTCTCGCAATATGACGGCGCACCCTCCGCCACGGGTCCGCGCGGCGTGCCCGGGTTGATCGTTGTGAAGCGCCTCATCATGCAGGGCTTCATCGTGATGGACTACTACGACCAGACCGCGCGGGCGATGGCCGACCTTCAGTCATGGGTGAAGTCCGGCAAGCTCAAGGTGCAGGAAGACGTCATCGACGGCCTGGAGAATACACCGCAGGCGCTGATCGGCCTGCTCGCCGGCGAGAACCGCGGCAAGCGGATGGTGAAGGTGTAACGAACACATCTGCGGCGGATTCATTCCGTCCAAAAATGCATGTGCCGCCACTTCATAAACGCATAGCGCAAATGCGGTGAATGGCACGCACATTGCTGTGTTTTCTCCAGAACATGGAGAAAACGGGCATGAGCCTTACGACCGATTCAAAGACAAGCAACGCGCGCTGGATTCAACTGTTGCTGGGAGTCATCGCCATGATGGCGATCTCCAGCCCGCAATACGTCTGGACGCTGTTCGTCAAATCCTTCCAGACCACGACCGGCGCGACGCTGCCGGCCATCCAGATCACGTTTTCGCTGCTGATCGTCCTGCAAACCTTTTTCTCACCGGCGCAAGGCTGGTTGATCGACAAGTTCGGCCCCAAATGGCTTATCGCGATCGGAGCCGTCTTGAGCGGCCTCGGCTGGGTTCTTTCGGCCCATATCACATCGCTGACCGGACTTTATGCAACCTATGGCTTATTTTGCGGCATCGGCACCGGCCTCGTGTATGTCGGCATCGTCGGCCTGATGGTGCGCTGGTTTCCGGACAAGCGCGGTTTCGCGACCGGCATGGTCGCAGCCGGCTACGGTTTCGGCGCGATCCTCACCACCTTCCCGATTTCCGGCATGCTGGCGACATCGACCTATCAGCAAACTCTGACGACATTCGGCATCGTCCTCGGCGCGGTCGGATTTCTGGCGGCATTGGGTCTGCGCGATCCAAAGCCCGGCGAGGTCAGCGGCATCGCTCCCATGGTCTCGACGTCCACAACGGATTATGCGCCGAAGCAGATGCTGAAAACGCCGATCTTCTGGCTCATGTTCATCATGATGACCATGATGTCGACCGGCGGCCTGATGGTGATTTCGCAGTTCGCGAACTTCACCAAGGATTTCGGCGTCGCCAATGTGATGGTCTGGGGATTCGCCGCACTGCCCCTCGCCCTGACCATCGACCGCATCACCAACGGGCTGACGCGGCCGTTCTTCGGCTACGTGTCGGACAGGATCGGGCGCGAGAATACGATGGCCCTCGCGTTTATCTTCGAGGGCATCGCCATCGCGCTGATGGTCGCCTTCCGCGACAACGCCCTTGCGTTTGTGCTGTTGTCGGGCGTCGTGTTCTTCGGATGGGGTGAGATCTTCTCGCTGTTTCCCTCCACCCTGACCGACACGTTCGGCACCAGGAACGCGACGACGAATTACGGCTTCCTTTATATGGCGCAAGGCATCGGCTCCGTGCTCGGCGGACCCGTCGCGGCGATGATCCGTGAATCCACCGGAAGCTGGATGCCGGTTTTCAGCCTCATCATCGTGATGGACGTGCTGACCGGCCTGCTCGCCCTGTTCGTTTTGAAGCCGTGGCGAATGGCATGGTTCGGGCACACAGCGCCCGGCACACCTCCTCTCGCCGCCCCGGCGGAATAGGATTCACACCCCATCCACGTCCAGAATGCCCGGTAAGCCGGGCATTTTGCGTTTTGTCAAAAGCGAAGTTTTCGCTTACATGAGGGACATCGCGTCCATTGTTGACGCTCGAACGTGGACACGATCAATGCTGAATACGCCTCGCTCCCGCCGCGGCATGGTGACTTCGCCGCATCATCTCGCCTCTGAAGCCGGACTGCGCGTGCTGCGCGAAGGCGGCAACGCCATCGAGGCGACGCTGGCCATGGCGGCGTCCCTGCCCGTGGTCTATCCGCACATGAATTCCATCGGCGGCGACGGATTCTGGCTGATTTCGAAAGACGGCAAGCCACCCGTTGCGGTGGACGGCTGCGGTAGCGCCGCCTCCGCGGCGACCGTCGATTTCTACAAGAGCAAGGGCCTTTCCGCGATTCCGTCGCGTGGGCCGCTGGCCGCGAACACGGTTGCGGGCACGCTGTCCGGCTGGGCCGAAGTGCTCGCGATCAACACGGAGATGGGCGGTAAGCTCCCGCTGTCGCGCCTCGTGGAAGATGCAGTTTGGTCCGCCGAGAACGGTTTCGCCGTCACCGCCACGCAGCAGGAATTGACCGAAACCAAATTCGCGGAGCTGAAGGATTCTCCCGGCTTCGTCGAGACTTTCCTGCTCGACGGCCAGTTGCCGAAGGAAGGCCAGTTGATGAAGCTGCCGGCGCTCGGCAACACGCTCAAGCGCCTCGGCCAGCATGGCGCAATGGATTTCTACACGGGTACGCTTGCCAAGGAGATCGCGGCGGATCTGGCGCGCGTTGGCTCGCCGGTGACACTGGAAGACCTCGCCGCGCACAAGGCGCAGCGCCGCGCGGCGCTGTCCGTCGCGGTCAAGGGCGCGATCCTCTACAACTTCCCGCCGCCGACGCAGGGCCTTGCCTCCCTGATGATCCTTGCGATCTTCGAGCGGCTCGGCGTCAAGGAAGCCGAGAGCTTCGATTACCTGCACAGTATCGTGGAAGCCACCAAGCAGGCGTTCATCGTGCGCGACCGCATCGTTGGTGACCCGGCGCTGATGATGGAGAAAGCCGAACACTATCTGACGCCGGCCACGCTCGACGGACTGGCGGCCAACGTCAACCGCAAGCGCGCGCTGCCGTGGCCGGTGCCGGCCAATCCCGGCGATACGGTCTGGCTCGGCGCGGTCGATAAGGACGGCATCGCCGTCTCCTTCATCCAGAGCATCTATTTCGAATTCGGCTCCGGCTGCGTGCTGCCGAACTCCGGCATCGTCTGGCAGAACCGCGGATCGAGCTTCCTGCTCGAAGGCGATGGCCCGCGCGCGCTGCGCCCCGGCCGCAAGCCGTTCCACACCCTCAATCCGGCGATGGCGCTGTTCAATGATGGCCGCCGCATGGTCTATGGCAACATGGGCGGCGAAGGCCAGCCGCAGAGCCAGTCCGCCGTGTTCTCGCGCTACGCGATGTACGGTCAGGGCTTGCAGGCCGCGATTACCGCGCCGCGCTGGCTGCTCGGCAAGACATGGGGCGACGCCACGGTGACGCTGAAGCTGGAAGACCGTTTCGATCCCGCGGTCGTGCAGGCCATGCGCGACGCCGGCCATGACATCGAAATCCTGCCGGCCTTCACCTCGACCATGGGCCATGCCGGCGCTGTGGTGCGCCATGCCGACGGCATGTTCGAGGGCGCGACCGACCCGCGCAGCGATGGTGCCGCGATGGGATTTTGAGAGTCAGGCCGAGTCGTTAGGCGGCTTTTCTCATGTTCATGCAGAACCTGATTCCGGGATTCAACCTCCGCCGGCGATCCGAATCGTAACCCGTTCGCCGGACTCTGTTTTTCGGTCTGAGCTTACCTCCGCCGCAGCGCCTTCATCGCGTCGATGCAGCGGCCGGTAATGACCTCCCAGTTCGCCGCCTTGACGTCCGACGCCGGACACAGCCACGAGCCGCCGACCGCGATCACATTCGGCTCCGCGAGCCATGACACCACGTTGGCGGCATTGATGCCGCCTGTGGGGCAAAAGCGCGTGCCGGGAAACGGCCCCGCCAGCGCGCGCAGCATGGAAATTCCGCCCGCCTGCTCGGCGGGGAAAAACTTCAACAGATTGAATCCCTTCGCGTGCGCCTGCATCACTTCGGATGAAGTTGCGACGCCGGGCAACAATGGCAGATCGCTTGCAGCGGCAGCGTCGAGCAGGTCCGGCGTGGCGCCGGGGCTGACGGCGAACTGCGCGCCGAGTTCCTCTGCGCGCCGCAGGTCATCGCCGTTGAGGACAGTGCCCATGCCGACGATGGCATCCGGCACCTCCGCGATAATCAACCTGGCGGCAGCGGCGGCGGCCTCGGTGCGGAACGTGACTTCGAGAACCTTCAGCCCACCGGCCACCAGTGCGCGGGCCAGCGGCACGCCATCCTCGACGCGGTCGATGGTCAGCACCGGAACGATCCGCGCCGGGATCAGGATTTTCTCCAGTGCGGCCTGTCTTGCAGCCGCCGACAAGCCGGTCATGACGATCGCTCCATAGCAGCCGCTCCGGTCGCACCCACGGACGGCATAACTTCAGGCGGCATGGCTTCGCGCTGAATGATCGCGCCGGGATGGCCGATCACCGCGCCCGCCAGCCGGTGCCCCGCCCGCGCAGCATCCACCGGAGCCGCGCCGCGCAGCCGGGCGGCGAGATAAGCCGCCGAGAAACTGTCACCCGCCGCCGTGGTGTCCACCACCTTGCCGACCGGCTCCGCCGTCACGGCATGGTCCACGCCGTCAAGCCTGACAACGCTGGCGGGCGTGCCAAGTTTCAGCACGACTTCGCGCGCGGCCATCCGGTCAATCAGTTCGCCATGCATCCGCGCGCCGAACAGCGGGGTGAGATCATCCACCGATGCCAGCACCACGTCGGCGACCGCGAACACGTCGCGATACACCTGGCGCGCGGTGTCCAGCACCGGCCAGCCTTGAATCCGGAAATTGGTATCGAAGGCGATGCGGGTTTTACCCCCGCGTGCTGCGCCAAGGGCCTCGATCAGCTTACGGCGGCCGTCGGCGCTGTAGAGCGACAGCGTGATCCCCGAGAGATAGACCATGTCGTAGCTTGCAAGCGCCGCGAGAATGGCACCGGTTTCGGGCAGGTCGAGCAGCAGCCGCGCCGCCGCGTTCTCGCGCCAGTAATAGAACGAGCGCTCGCCAACCTTGTCGGTGCGGATCGCATAGAGCCCCGGCAGCTTGCCGCCCACGCGCGCGACGCGCCCGGTCCCGATGCCCTCGCCTTTCCACACCTCGATCATCTCGTCGCTGAACGGATCGTCGCCGAGCGCCGTGATGTAATCCACGCCGACGCCGAGCCGCGCCAGATAGACCGCCGTGTTCAGCGTGTCGCCGCCATAGCTGTACGTGAGCTGGTTGCCTGCGCCCCGCGACAGTTCGATCATGCACTCGCCAATGCAGGCGATTGTCGTCATCGCGGCACCGGTGGTTGTCAGGTTGCGAATTTCCCGCCGAGTTCGTCGTCGATGTGAATGCGGATGATGTCGTCGAACGTCTTCTCCGCCGTGGTGAAGCCGAGTTTCACCGCACGGTCGGTGACGAAGTCGCGCGGCCAGCCGGCCACGATGCCGACAATGGTCGGATCGGGCTCACGCTTGATGCGCGCGACGACGTTCTTGCCTGCAACGCGCTCCAGCGCCGCGATCTGTTCGCCCACGGTCACGGACAGGCCCGGCATGCTCAGCGCGCGGCGCGGGCCGATGGTGCTGGTGTCCATGGTCCCCGCATGGATCAGAAATCCTACCGCCGAACGTGGCGATGCGTGCCAATGCCGGACATCCTCGGACACCGGCAGCACGGCTTCCTTGCCGGCGAGCGGTTCGCGGATGATGTTGGAGAAGAAGCCCGAGGCGGCCTTGTTGGGAAGACCCGGCCGCACGCAGATAGTCGGCAGACGGATGCTGACGCCGTCGAGCAGGCCCTTGCGGGTGTAATCCGAAATCAGCAGTTCGCCGATGGTCTTCTGCGTGCCGTAACTCGTCAGCGGCGTGTTGAAAAACTCGTCGCCGATCTTCTCGGGGAACGGCGCGCCGAACACGGCGATCGACGAGGTAAACACCACGCGCGGCTTGTAACCGCCGCCGATGGCCCGGATCGCATCGATCAGATAGCGCGTGCCGTCGAGATTGATGCGATAGCCCTTGTCGAAATCGGCCTCGGCTTCGCCCGACACGATGGCGGCGAGATGAAAGATCACATCTGGCTTCGAGGCGACGAGCTTCGTCACCGACGCCTCGTCCGACACGTCTGCCGTCACGACATCGACAGGAATCGACGTGTTCGGCTTGGCCGGGGCCACGACGTCCTGCAACGTCAGACGCGTGATGTCGGTTTTGCCAAGCCTGCCTTCGCGGGTCAGCCGCTCGACGAGTTTGCGCCCGACCATGCCGGCCGCGCCGAGAACCATAATGTGCAAAGGGGTAACTCCTCTTCAGATCGACATCGTCATTGCGAGCAAAGCGAAGCAATCCAGAAACGTGCAAATGGATTGCTTCGTCGCTGCGCTTCTCGCAATGACGGTCTTTTATTGCTTCCTTGTTATTCCTTCACCGCGCCGGTCATGGCGGACACGTAGTGTTCAACAAAGAACGCATAGAGAATGACCAGCGGCAGCGAGCCGACCAGCGCGCCCGCCATCAGCGATCCCCATTTGTAGATGTCGCCGTCGACGAATTCGTTGACGATGGCCACCGGCACGGTCTTGTTCTGGGTCGAGGACAGGAACGTCAGCGCGTAGATGAATTCGTTCCAGCACAGCGTGAACGAGAAGATGAACGCCGAAATCAATCCCGGGATTGCGAGCGGCAGAACGATCTTGGTGAGAATCTGCCAGCGGCTGGCGCCGTCGATCAGGGCGCACTCCTCCAGCTCATACGGGATGGTCTTGAAATATCCCATCAGCAGCCAGGTCGAGAACGGAATCAGCAGCGTCGGATAAACTAGGATCAGCGACAGCGGCGAGTCAAACAGTCCATAGGAATGAATGACCGACGCCAGCGGAATGAACAGGATCGATGGCGGAATGAGATAGGCGAGGAAGATCGACGCGCTGACGACTTCAGCGCCCTTGAAGCGCAAGCGGACGATGGCATAGGCCGCCAGCACGCTGGCGATGATCGACAGCGTGGTCGCCGCCGCCGCCACATACATCGTGTTCCAGAGCCAGCGCGGGTACTGCGTCTCGAACAGCAGCTTCTGGATATGCTTGAGCGTCGGCTTCACCACCCAGAACGGGTTGAAGGTCTCCATGTCGATCAGCTGTTCGTCGGGTTTGATCGACGTCAGCGCCATCCAGTAAAACGGGAACAGCAGGATGACCACGATGATGAACAGCGGGATGTAGAGCGTGATGATCTTGCTGGGCAAGGTCTCCAGATAGCTCATGCCCTCGCTGTTGTCGCTCGCCGACTGGGTCGGCGCGGCAGGCGGATGTGCTGCATGATCAGTCATTTTCAGATCCTTGCTGCCACTTGCGGCGCTGCATCCCGAACCAGGAAATAGTAATCGCGGCGAGCAGGAACGGAATCATCGCGGTCGCGACCGCCGCGCCCTCCCCGAGCCTGCCGCTCAGGATTCCGCGCTGATAACTCAGCGTCGCCATCAAATGGGTCGCATTCACCGGCCCGCCGCGCGTCAACGCCCAGATCAACTGGAAGTCGGTAAACGTGAACAGCACCGAGAACGTCATCACCACGGCGATGATCGGCGTCAGCAGCGGATAGGTGATGAAGCGGAAGCGCTGCCAGTTGGTCGCACCGTCCAGCGTCGCGGCTTCGTAGAGCGACGGCGAGACGGTCTGCAAGCCGGCCAGCAGCGTGATGGCCACGAACGGCACGCCGCGCCAGATGTTGGCGATGATGACGCTGGCGCGCGCCCAAGACGAGTCACCGAGGAAATTGATGTTCTGCTCGATCAGACCCATTTTCCGCAGCGACCACGAGATGATCGAAAACTGCGAATCGTAGATCCACCAGAATGCGATGGCCGAGAGCACCGTCGGCACGATGAAGGGAACCAGCACCGCCGCGCGGATCATCGCCTTGCCGGGCATGTTGCGGTTGAGCAGCAGCGCAAGATAGAGCCCGAGCCCGAATTTGATGGCGCTGGCGATCGTCGTGTAGAGCAACGTGTTGAAGACGGAGAGCCAGAACACGCCGTCGTCCCACAGCCATTCGTAATTCTCGAGCCCGATGAACTGCCCGGCCCGCCCGATGCGCACGTCGGTGAAACTCATCCAGACACCGAGGCCGAGCGGATAGGCCAGAAACAGGATCAGGAACGCCGCCGCGGGCAGCATGAACCACAACGCGATCCAGTTGCGGTTCGTGGCAAGCCGCTGCCAGAACGACAGCGAACTGACGTAGGGCCGTGGCGTTGGCATCGATGCCGGTATCGTGCTCATGAAACCGAACCTTTGGGACCGAACCTGTGGGACCGAGCCTTCAGCGCGCATTCCGGAAAAGCAGACACCGGTTTTGCGGGCAGAATGCGCTCAAGTTGTGATCGAGAAGAAAGAGACGCCGGCGCGGAACGGTTCCGCGCCGGCGATCCGTGCGTCCTTAGCGATAAAGGCGCTTGGCCTGACGTTCGGCGAAGGCGATCGAGCCCTTCGCGTCTTCGCGGCCAGTGCAGTAGTTCGCGAACATGTCGACCACGATGAAGTCGGCGATCGCAGCCGCGGCGTTCTCTCCGAGCGTGCCGAGGCCGCCTGGCGTGAGCGTGCGCTTGGCGACGTCGCGATACACCGTGTTCTTCGGATCTGACGTCCAGACCGGATTGTTGTCGTAACCGTTGAGGAACGACGACAGATAACCCGACGCCGAGGTGAGCCATGGATTGTACTGGTCCGCTTCCATCATGAATGCGGTCAGTGCCTTGCACGCCTGCGGATACTTCGTGAAGTTGAAGGTCAGCATGGTGAACGGCAGATGCAGTTCGGTCGGCTTGCCGGCCGGTCCGATCGGCATGTAGGCGTGGTTCATGTCGTCGGCGACCGCCTTGTTCTCGCGCTTGGCGGTGACATAGACCGAGATGCCGTTACAGGTGACGTGAAGCTGGCCCGACACGAACGCCTTGTTGTTCGAAGAGTCGTTCCAGGACGCGGTGCCCGGAATGAAGGTCTCGTACAGCGCCTTGACGTATTCCAGCGACTTCATCGTCTCCGGGGAGTTGATGATGACCTTGTCGTTCTTGTCGACAAGGTAACCGCCGTGGCTCCACAGCGCCCAGTGCAGCCAGGTGTTGGCGTCGCCCGAGGCATGGCCGAGCGCCATGCCGGCCGGCGTGCCGTTCTTGTTGAGGCCCTTGCACAGTTCGAGGAAGCCCGCGGTGTCCTTCGGGAACTCCTTGAAGCCCGCCTTCTCGCACGAGCTGATGCGATAGTTCATCAGCGCGCCGGTGGCCGCGACCGGAATGCCGATCCACTTGCCGGTCTTGTCCTTGCCGTAGGCATTGGCGGATTCGGCCCAGCCGCCGTACTTCTTGGCGAGATAGTCGGCCACGTCCGTCACGTCGACGCACTTGGTCGGCAAAAGATGCGGCAGCGAATACAGGCCCCAGACCATGTCGAGGCCCTGCCCCGTGTTGGCCGCAACCGACGCCTTCGGCTGAATGTCGTCATAGGATTCATTGGTGACGTTGACTTCGACGCCGGTCGCCTTGCTGAACGCCTGAACGATGTTCATGAAAGCCACGTCTTCGGCTTCCACGAAGCGTTTCCAGCGCAGCAGGTTGATCTTGGCGCCCTTTTCGGCTTTCCACTGCGTGGTCTGCGCCCAGGCGGTCGCGAAATTGAGCAACTGGTCGGCGGAGACGGTCGCGGCACCCGCGAGCACGGACGCGCCGCCCTTCAGAAGTGCGCGCCGGTTTGGTGTGAAATCACTCATTGTAACTCTCCCTGTTTTCGCCGGCTCTTGATTGTCTTGGCCGGGTGCTGGTTATGATTTTAGCGTAAACCCGTTTTCGTCCGGCGCGGTCCGGTTTCGAAAACCGGACCATGCCTTGTTGATAAAACCTAGTTGATGAGACGCTTGCCGGTCTCCTTGTCGAAGACATGTGCCGAGGTCGGAATCGGCCGCAGCTTGACCTTGTCGCCGGGCTTGACCGGCCGGCGGTCGCGAATGACCGCGATCAAGTCCTGATCGCCGATGCGCGCGACGATCTGGGTTTCAGACCCCGTGGGCTCGACAACGACGACGCTGGCCTCGATGCCGTCATCGGCGAATTCCAGATGCTCGGGACGGATGCCGTAGGTCACCGGCTTGCCGTCGAGACCCGCGCGCGATGCGATCAGCGGCAGCTTGCTGCCGTTCGCCGTCTCGACATGGGGCGTGTTGCTGCCGACCAGCTTGCCTTCGAGGAAATTCATCGCCGGCGAGCCGATGAACCCCGCCACGAACTTGTTGTCGGGATGATCGTACAACTCGAGCGGCGATCCCATCTGCTCGACGATGCCGTCGTGCATGACCACGATCTTGTCCGCCATGGTCATGGCTTCGATCTGATCGTGGGTCACATAGACCGTCGTGGTCTTGAGCCGCTGATGCAGTTCCTTGATCTCGGTGCGCATGGCGACGCGCAGCTTGGCGTCCAGATTCGACAGCGGCTCGTCGAACAAAAAGACCTGGGGATCGCGCACGATGGCGCGGCCCATGGCGACGCGCTGGCGCTGACCGCCCGACAGCTGCCGCGGATAACGATCGAGCAGCGGCTTCAATGCGAGAATGTCCGCGGCGCGATGCACCAGCTTGTCTATCTCGTCCTGTGGCGCGTCGCGCAGCTTGAGCGAGAAGCCCATGTTCTTGGCAACCGTCATGTGCGGATAGAGCGCGTAGTTCTGGAACACCATGGCGATGTCCCGTTCCTTCGGCTGAACGTCGTTGACCACCCGGTCGCCGATCGAGATCGTGCCCGACGTGATCTTTTCCAGACCCGCCAGCATCCGCAACAGGGTTGATTTACCGCAGCCGGAAGGGCCGACCAGCACCACGAATTCCCCGTCCTCGATCGGAACGGTCACGCCGTGCAGGACTTCAAACCCGCCAAACGATTTGCGCACGTCGTGAATATGCACGGACGCCATACAGTCTTCCTCCCTCTCGTTTCGGCGTCGTCCGGCGAAAGCCGTCGCTGCTCTGTCTTTTTTTGAACGTCGATATCCGGAAGCGATCTTTGAAAGTTTGTGTCGAAGGGTATTCTCAACGGATTGATCCGTTCTTGCTATTGGACAGAGGTCTTAGCAGAGATTTTCGGTTCTGTCCCAAAGATCGGATGTTTGATTTGTAAGCGTTGCAGATGCCGCTTCGACATGCAAACATTACCAACGCCGACACATGGATTGTGTGCAGTGCGGGAGAAATCTTGTGAAAAAAAATGACGATCACGCCGCAATAAAAAATGGCGCAAATAACGGCGCGAAACGCAAACTCCGGTCCCAGCTCTGGTTCGATAATCCCGACAATCCCGGAATGACCGCTCTCTATCTGGAGCGGTATCTGAATTACGGGCTGACGCGGCATGAGTTGCAATCCGGCAAGCCGATCATCGGCATCGCCCAGACCGGCAACGACCTGTCGCCCTGCAACCGCCATCATATCGAACTCGCGCAACGTATTCGTGAAGGCATCCGCGAGGCCGGCGGCATCGCCATGGAGTTTCCGACCCACCCTATTCAGGAAACCGGCAAACGGCCGACCGCAGCACTCGACCGCAACCTCGCCTATCTCGGGCTGGTCGAAATCCTGTTCGGCTATCCGCTGGACGGCGTGGTGCTGACCACGGGCTGCGACAAGACCACCCCGGCCTGCATGATGGCCGCCGCCACCGTGAACATTCCCGCCATTGTATTGTCGGGCGGCCCGATGCTGAACGGCTGGCACAACGGCGAACGGACCGGTTCCGGCACCGTGGTGTGGAAATCCCGCGAGGAAATGGCTGCCGGCAAGATCGACTATGACGAATTCATGGACATCGTGGCCTCAAGCGCGCCGTCCGTCGGCCATTGCAACACCATGGGCACCGCCTCCACCATGAACTCCCTGGCGGAAGCCCTGGGCTTCTCGCTGCCGGGTTGTGCCGCGATCCCCGCGCCCTATCGCGAACGCGGCCAGATCGCCTATGAGACCGGCAAGCGCGCGGTTGAAATGGTGTGGGAGGATCTGAAGCCGTCGGACTTCCTCACCCGCAAGGCCTTCGAGAACTGCATCGTGGTCAACTCCGCGATCGGCGGTTCGACCAACGCGCCGATTCACATCAATGCGCTGGCCCGTCATATCGGTGTCGATCTCTCCATCGAGGATTGGCAGAAATTCGGCCATGACGTGCCGCTGCTCGTGAACATGCAGCCGGCGGGCTATTATCTCGGCGAGGAATATCATCGCGCCGGCGGCGTGCCTTCCGTGGTGCGCGAACTGATGAAGCACAAGCGCATTCATGAAGACGCCCTCACCGTCAACGGCAAGACCATGGGCGAGAACTGCAGGACCGCGACCGCGCCGGACAGCGACGTCATCCGCACCTACGACAAGCCGCTGGTGAAGGACGCGGGCTTTATTGTCCTGCGCGGCAACCTGTTCGATTCGGCGATCATGAAGACCAGCGTGATCTCCAAGGAATTCCGCGACCGCTATCTTTCCAATCCGAAAGATCCCGAAGCGTTCGAGGGACGCGCCATCGTGTTCGAGGGGCCGGAGGATTATCACCACCGCATCGACGATGAATCCCTGAAGATCGACGAGCACTGCATGCTGTTCGTGCGCGGCGTCGGCCCCATCGGCTATCCCGGCGGCGCGGAGGTCGTGAACATGCAGCCGCCCGCGGCCCTGATCAAGCGAGGCATCACCTCGCTGCCCTGCATAGGCGACGGCCGCCAGTCCGGCACGTCGGGCTCGCCGTCGATCCTGAACGCCTCGCCGGAAGCCGCCGCCAACGGCGGACTTGCGATCCTCAAGACCGGCGACCGTGTCCGCATCGACCTCAACAAGGGCGAAGCCAACATCCTGATTTCCGACGCGGAGGTGAAGCAGCGCCACGCCGACCTGCTGGCCAAGGGCGGCTTTCCGTTTCCGAAAAACCAGACGCCGTGGCAGGAGCTTTATCGCGACACCGTCGGCCAGCACGCCACCGGCGCGTGCCTCGAACTGGCGACCCGCTATCGCAACATCGCGGGCACCATCGGCGTCGCGCGGGACAATCACTGACAGCGAGGACGTCACATGTCTGACCGACTGAAAGGCAAGCGCGCATTCGTGACCGCGGGTGCGGCGGGAATCGGCCGTGCCTGCGCCCTCGCCTTCACCCGCGAAGGCGCCAGCGTGATCGCGACCGACATCGACGAGGTCGGCCTCGCCGCGCTGAAAAAGGAAGGCGTCGCGCAGACCGTCAAGCTCGACGTCCGCGACACCGCGGCGGTCGAGGCGATGGCGAAGAAAGTCGGCAAGGTCGACATTCTGCTGAACGCCGCCGGCTTCGTGCACAACGGCACGGCGCTGGAATGTTCGGACGCCGACTGGGACTTTTCGTTCGATCTCAACGTCAAGTCGATGCACCGCACGATCCGCGCATTCCTGCCGTTGATGCTGGAAGGCGGCGGCGGATCGATCGTCAACATCGCCTCCGCCGCCGGCGTGTTCAAGGCCGCGCCCAACCGCTACGTCTACAGCGCCACCAAAGCCGCCGTCGCGGCCCTGTCGCGCGCGGTTGCCGTCGACTTCATCACCAAGGGCATCCGCTGCAACTCGATTTGTCCCGGCACCATCGAGACACCGTCGATGCTGGGGCGCGCGGCAGCGCTCGGCAGCGGCGGCCGCGAGATGTTCGTCAGCCGCCAGCCGATGGGACGGCTCGGCACGGCGGAGGAAATCGCCTTGCTCGCGCTCTATCTCGCCAGCGACGAGAGCGCCTTCACCACCGGCGTCGATCACATCATCGACGGCGGCTGGACGCTTTAATCAACAAAAGAAGCTCAGGAGAACGCCTTGAACAAGATCGATCTCTCAGGACGGTTCGCCGTCGTCACCGGCGGCGCGCAGGGCTTTGGCCGCGCCATTACCGAGCGCTTCGCGGCGTCCGGCGCCAAGGTCATGATCTGGGATTTCGACGAGACGCTCAGCCAGAAGACCGCGAAGGAGATCGGCGGCGCCGTCACCGCGCTCAAGGTCGACGTCACCGATCCCGCCGCGGTCGAGGCCGCCAGGGACGCGACGCTGAAAGGTTTCGGACGCATCGATATCCTGGTCAACAATGCCGGCATCGCGGGCGTCAACAAGACCGTCGCGGACCTGTCCTACGACGAATGGCGGCAGGTGATGAAGATCAACCTCGACGGGCCGTTCCTGTGCTGCAAGGCCGTGGTGCCCGCG
Organism: Afipia sp. GW821-FHT04G03; assembly: GCF_059419985.1. Classification (NCBI taxonomy): domain Bacteria; kingdom Pseudomonadati; phylum Pseudomonadota; class Alphaproteobacteria; order Hyphomicrobiales; family Nitrobacteraceae; genus Afipia; species Afipia sp. GW821-FHT04G03. Next base: position 1,291,023 of record NZ_JBWKSV010000001.1, read on the forward strand.
ATGATGAAGCAGAACTACGGGCGCATCGTGAACATCGCCTCCATCGCCGGCAAGGAAGGCAACCCGAATGCCTCGCACTATTCGGCGTCGAAGGCCGGCGTCATCGCGCTAACCAAATCGCTCGGCAAGGAACTGGCGGGCACAGAGATCGCGGTGAACGCCGTGACTCCCGCCGCCGCCAAGACCGCGATCTTCGACCAGATGACGCAGCAGCACATCGACTTCATGCTGTCGAAAATTCCGCGCGGACGATTCCTGAAAGTCGAGGAGCTTGCCTCACTCGTGACATGGATGGCGTCGGAGGAATGCCTCTACACCACCGGCGCGGTGTTCGATATTTCCGGCGGCCGCGCGACGTATTGATCTTCCCCCTCTCCCCGCTCCTGTGGAGAGAGGGTTGGGGTGAGGGGCAACCTTCGTCGATCATCGGGCCCTCGCCCCTCACCCGGATTGCTGCAATCCGACCTCTCCCCGTAAACGGGGAGAGGTAAAAAGACTCCTCGCAATGACGCCGATTAGACGTGTGCCCTGCCCCTAATCCGGGTCTGACTCGTGCCCGTGCAGGTAGCCCTTGACCTTGGGGTCCGGCATCAGGATCGCCGCGAGCAGCGCAACGGCGCAGAGCGCTGTCACGTACCAGAAGAAACTCGACTCGAGGCCGTAATCCTTGAACCACAGCGCGACGTATTCCGCCGAGCCGCCGAACAAGGCGTTGGCGATGGCATAGGCGAAGCCGACACTGAGCGCCCTTACCTCGGGCGGGAACATCTCCGCCTTCACCACGCCGCTGATCGAGGTGTAGAGCGAGACAATCGCCAGCGCGAGAACGATGAGAAAGTAAGCCATATAAGGGCTGGTCACCCCGCCGATCGCATACATCAGCGGGACGACGCAGAGCGTCGCGAGCACACCGAACATCCGCATCTGCGTCCGGCGGCCGATCCTGTCTGACAGCGCACCGAACGGCGGCTGCATGATCATGTAGGTGAACAGCACCGCGCTCATGACACCGTTGACGGTGCGGTGATCCATATGCGCCGAGTTCACCAGATACTTCTGCATGTACGTGGTGAAGGTATAGAAGATCAGCGATCCGCCCGCCGTGTAGCCGAGCACAAGCAGGAACGGCTTCAGGTGATGGGTGAAGATCGTGCGCAGCGATCCCGCGCCCTCGTGCGAGCGGCTCTTCTCGGACGATGTCTCGTGCAGCGACATCCGCAGGTAGAGCGCCACGACCGCGCATAGCGCTCCGATCAGGAACGGAATGCGCCAGCCCCACGCGCGCATCTCCGCGTCCGTCAGCGTGAGTTGTATGACCAGCACGACAAGAGACGCCAGCAACTGGCCGCCGATCAGCGTGACATACTGGAACGATGCATAGAACCCGCGCTTGCCGGGAAGTGAGACCTCGCTCATGTAAGTCGCGGTCGTGCCGTACTCGCCGCCGACCGAAAGTCCCTGCACCATGCGCGCCAGCAACAGCAGGATCGGCGCCGCAACGCCAATGGTGTCATGGGTCGGAAGCAGGCCGATGGCGAGCGAGCCGCCGCACATCATCAGGATCGATGTGACCATCGATGTCTTGCGGCCGTATTTGTCGGCTATGGTGCCGAAAATATATCCGCCGATCGGCCGCATCAGGAACCCGATGGCGAACACCGCAGCGGTCTGGAGCAATTGCGTGGTCTGGTTGCCCGCCGGGAAAAACGCGTGGGCGAAATAGAGCGCCGTGAACGCGTAGGCGTAAAAATCATACCATTCGACGAGGTTTCCGGACGAACTTCCGACGATGGCCCATATCCGGCGGCGGCGATCGGCATGCTGATCGGCGGTCAACGTGACTGTGCTCATGGAGAGGCCCCTTCATCTGCGACGATAAGCAGCAGGCCCCGCCTTTCGCTCCCTGTCAAGAACCGGACCGCGGCAATCTACCGATGCACATCCTTCGAGGCTTACCGCAATCACGGCTCACACCTCAGGATGACACTGCGGTCAGGGGTATGGGTTCCCGCTTACGCGGGGATGACGTTGAGAGATATTGTCCGCCCCCTACTTCCCGTCCCGCCGCATGAAATCGAAATCGCAGCCGTCATCCGCCTGCGTGATCGTTTCATAAAATAAATGCGCGTAGCCGCGCGCGGCCCACTCCGGCGTCGCGGGCGCGGCGAGTGCCGCCCGACGCTTTTTCAGTTCGGCTTCATCGACCAAGAGATCGATCTTCCGGCCCGCAACATCGAGCTTGATCATGTCGCCGGTCTTCACCAGCGCCAGCGGCCCGCCCACCGCCGACTCCGGCGTGATATGCAGCACGATGGTGCCGAACGCCGTGCCGCTCATGCGCGCGTCTGAAATCCGCACCATGTCCTTGACGCCGGTGCGCAGTATTTTTTGCGGGATCGGCAGATAGCCCGCCTCAGGCATTCCCGGTGCGCCCTTCGGCCCGGCATTGCGCAGCACCAGCACGTCATCCGCCTTCACGTCGAGAGCCGGATCGTCGACCCGCAACGTCATGTCCTCCACGGACTCGAACACCACCGCACGGCCGGTGTGCTGCAACAGATTCTTGCTCGCCGCCGAATGCTTAATGATCGCGCCGCGCGGCGCGAGATTGCCGTGCAGCACCGCCATCGCGCCCTCGGGCGTGATCGGATTGTCGCGCGAGCGGATCGCATCCTGTCCCGGCACTTCCTCGGCATTGGCAACGACATCGCGCAGCGTCCCTCCCGCGATGGTTTTCGCATCGAGATCGATCAGGTCGCCGAGCTGCTTCATCAGCTTCGGCACGCCGCCCGCATGATGGAAGTGCTCCATGTAATGCGCGCCGGAGGGCTTCAGATCGATCAGTACCGGAACGTCCCGCCCCAACTGGTCGAATGCGGCGAGATCGATCCGGTGCGGCGTGCGGTTGGCAATCGCCGTCAGATGGATCAACCCGTTGGTCGAGCCGCCGATGGCCTGCAACACCACCTGCGCGTTCCTGAACGCGGCGGGCGTCAGCAATTCACTCGGACGCGGCCCGCCGGTGACGGCCATCTCCGCGGCGCGCCTGCCGCTGAGTTCAGCCGAGCGCACGCGCTCGGAATGCGGCGCAGGAATTGTCGCGCTCATCGGCAAGGACAACCCGAGCGTCTCGGTGATGCAGGCCATGGTGCTGGCGGTGCCCATCACCATGCACGTCCCCACCGACGGCGCGAGGCGGCCGTTGACCGCCTCGATTTCCACTTCGTCGATTTCGCCCGCGCGGAATTTCCCCCACATGCGGCGGCAATCGGTGCAGGCGCCCAGCACCTCGCCCTTGTGATGGCCGACCACCATCGGGCCGACCGGAATGACCACCGTCGGCAGATCGGCGCTCACCGCCGCCATGATCTGCGCCGGCAGCGTCTTGTCGCAGCCGCCGATCACCACCACCGCGTCCATCGGCTGCGCGCGGATCATTTCCTCGGTGTCCATCGCCATCAGGTTGCGCAGGTACATCGAGGTCGGAAACGAAAAGCTCTCGGCGATGGAGATGGTCGGAAACACCATCGGCATCGCGCCCGCCAGCATGACGCCGCGCTTCACCGCCTCGATGAGCTGCGGAACGTTGCCGTGGCAGGGATTGTAGTCGCTGTAGGTGTTGGTGATGCCAACGATCGGGCGCTCCAGCGCGTCGTCGGAATAGCCCATCGCCTTGATGAAGGCCTTGCGCAGGAACAGCGAAAATCCGGGATCGCCGTAGCTGGTCAGCCCCTTCTTGAGACCCTTGGTCATCTCGTTCTTTCCGTCGCATTGATTTGCGGCGGCACATTAGAAGCATTTCAGGGGCGTGGCAAAACCTGCAATCAGGCCGGTTGCTGCCGCGAGGTCGCGAGCCGCAGCACGTCGAGATAGCCAGGAGCGACATCGACCCGCTGGATCAGGCCCTTCTCGGTCAGCAGCCGGTGCGCCTCCGGCAGCCGGTAGCATGGCAGATACATGAACAGGTGATGCTCGGCGTGATAGTTCACCCAGTACGGCGCGATCAGCGCGCGCTCGATGATGTTGGCATGGGTGGTGCGCGCATGGCTGAACGGATCGGGGCCGGTCGAGGTGCAGGCATGTTCGGCGATGTTGCGCACGCGCGTCACCAAAGGAAACCATGTCGCCATCGCGACGATCCACACGCCGAAGAACCAGACGCCCGCGCCCGCCAGCCAGAACAGGCCGAACAACAGCGCATTGACGCCGAGAAAACGAAGCATCGCGATCCTGCCCGCGGTGAGAAAGTTCTCGGTCTCGTCATCGTCGGCAATGTCGTCGATGACTTTGTCGTTGCGCATGAACAGCGTCTTGAAAAGCGGCAGCCGCTGCTTGACGAAGGTCTGCCCGGTCAGGTCGCGGAACGCCTTGCGATAGAAGCTGTCCTTCGAGATCGGGAACGGCGCCGACAGGCCGAGGTCCGGATCTTCCGGCTGCTGCGTGAACCTGTGGTGCTTGAGATGATAGGCGCGGTAGCTTGCCAGCGACGCGCCGACCGGCACCGCGCAGATCCAGTTGCCGACGAATTCGTTGATTGTCTGGTTGGCGTGCAGCCCGCCATGCGCCGCCTCGTGCATCAGGATCGCAAGGCCGAGCTGCCGCGTCCCCACGATCATCACCGCCACAAGCCATGTGAACGGATTCGGCCAGATCGCCACCAGTGCTATGGCGGCGGCGATGGTGCCCCAGCAATGCGCCACCAGCCACATCCCGCGCAACGAACTGCGCGACGTCAGGTGCGCCCATTCCTCGGCGGAAAAGATCGTCTTCGGATCGACGCGCTCAACGGCTGGCATGGCGTTTCTCCCTGCGGCCGATTGGTTCGACTCTTGGGATTACATTGTAGCCCCAAGAACCCACGGCGCAAACTCAGCCGCGCCGAAATCGAAGGCCTCGCTCTTGGTCTGCTCGCCGGAGGCAACGCGCAGCATCAGGTCGAAAATGCGCTGGCCGCATTCCTGCACGGTTTCCTCGCCGTCGAGAATGGTGCCGCAATTAACGTCCATGTCCTCTTCCATGCGGCGGAACATCGGCGTGTTGGTCGCGAGCTTGATCGAGGGCGACGGCTTGCAGCCGAACACGCTGCCGCGCCCGGTGGTGAAGCAGACCAGATTGGCTCCGCCCGCCACCTGTCCCGTGGCCGCGACCGGATCGAAACCCGGCGTGTCCATGAAGGTGAATCCCTTCCGCGTGACCGGCTCGGCATATCCGACCACGTCCACAAGATTGGTGCTGCCGGCTTTCGCCATCGCGCCGAGCGACTTTTCCAGAATCGTCGTCAGGCCGCCGGCCTTGTTGCCGGGGCTGGGATTGGAGTCCATCTCCGCGCCGTTGCGCTTGGTGTAATCTTCCCACCAGCGCATCAGCGCGACGAGCTTCTCGCCGACCTCGGTGCTGACCGCGCGCCGCGTCAGCAGATGCTCCGCGCCATAGGTCTCGGGCGTTTCGGACAGGATCACCGAGCCGCCGTGGCGCACCAGAATGTCGCTGGCCGCGCCGAGCGCCGGATTAGCGGACACGCCCGAATAGCCATCCGAGCCGCCGCACTGAAGCGCCACCATCAGTTCGCTGGCGGAACACGGTTCGCGCGTGATGGCGTTGGATTCGGCCAGCACCTCGTGAACGAACGCGACCGCCTTCTCCACCGTCTTGCGCGAGCCGCCGACATCCTGAATGTCCAGCGAGCGCAACCGGCCCGCCAGTCGCTGCTCTTCGAGAAAGCCGCCGATCTGGTTCATCTCGCAGCCGAGGCCGAGAATGATGACATGCGAGAAATTCACATGCCGCGCGTAACCACCGAGCGTGCGCCGAAGCACCGTCAGCGGCTCAAGCTGTGTCATGCCGCAGCCGGTCTTGTGGGTCAGCGCGACCACGCCATCGACATTCGGAAACGCCGCCAGCGGATCGTGGCCGGTGAACGGATTTTTCTTGAACACGTCGGCGACCATACCTGCGACATGCGCGCTGCAATTCACCGAGGTGAGAATGCCGATGTAGTTGCGCGTCGCGACCCGCCCGTCGGGACGGCGGATGCCCTGAAACGTCGCGGGCAGATCGAAGTTTGGCGTCGGCTTGACGTCCACGCCATACGCATAGTCCTTCGAGAATTCGCCCATGCCGATGTTCTGCACATGGACATGCTGGCCGGGCGCGATGGCCGTGGTCGCAAAGCCGATGATCTGGCCGTAGCGCATCACTGGCTCGCCGACGGCGATGGGCTTCACCGCCACTTTATGACCGGCGGGAATGCGCTCGCTCGCAGCAACTCCCTTCGCCACCTCCGCTCCAGGCAGCAGCGCCGCCCGCGCGATCACCACGCTGTCATCGGGATGCAAGCGGATCACGGGTGTGGGGGCCATGGCTATTGTCCTTGTTGGCTCTGGCTTCTTCTTTTTCGCCTCTCCCCGTTTACGGGGAGAGGTTAGAAATCGCTGTTCCCGGCAGCGTCTACGCCTTGCCGCCGGAGTTCTTCCGTACCTCGCCGATGTGGCTCTTCGCGGACATCGCCAGCAACCCGCTGTCGTTCAGGATCGTCACCAGCTTGAAGCCGCGCTCGATGGCAAGCGTCGCGCCGGCATGACCGCTGCAATGGATGCCGGGGAAGATGCCGCGCTTGTCGCATTCCTTCACGATCCGCTCATAGATCTTGATGATCTCCGGCTCGGTGCGGTCGAGCGTCGGATGCAGGCCGTAGGAGAAGCCGAGATCGGACGGGCCGATATAAACGCCGGCGATGCCCTTCACATCCAAAATCGATTCCAGATTCTCGACCGCGGTCTTGGTCTCGATCATCGGAATGCAGAGCGTCTCTTCATTCGCGGTCTGCTGATACGTCCCGGCCGAGCCGTACATCATGGCGCGGATCGGTCCGTTGCTGCGGGTGCCGCGCGGCGGATACTTCGCATACTGCACGAAGCGCTCGGCTTCCTCCTTGGTGTTGATCATCGGGCAGATCACGCCGTAGGCGCCGCCGTCGAGCACCTTGCCGATGATGCCCGGCTCGTTCCACGGCACGCGCACCATCGGCGTCACCGGATGCGCCTGCATCGCCTGGAAGCACTGGATCATCGACTGATAATCCTGCACGCCGTGCTGCATATCGACCGTGACGCTGTCGAAGCCGCATTGCGCCATTACCTCGGCGGAAAAGCCCGACGGGATCGCCAGCCAGCCGTTGACGACCACCTTGCCGGCTGCCCAGATTTCCTTGACCTTGTTTGCCATTCGCTCGTTTCCCGTTTCTGTTTTGATTATAACTGGCTGATTTGGGCGCGGGTCATGCATGAGCAGCCCTCTCGGTGAGACGCCCGATCCTTAACCTATCCGGTCGCCTTGGCAACGGCGGCTTCGTCGATCCCGACCGCCCGCGCCGTTGCTGTGATGGAATTCCAGGTTTCGTCGGTCAGCGGCACGCCGTTTTTGGTGCGGTCCGCGCGCGTCGCCGCTTCCGGCTCGCCGGGGATCAGGACCGCGTCGTGGCCCTGCGCCAGCTTGCTGTCCTTGAAGAAGGCGATATAGCGCGCGACCTCGCCGTCGAAGAAATGCGCGGGGTCCACGACCTTCGGGTCGATGAAGATCGCCAGCATGCCGTTGGAAAAACGCCGGTCGGTCTTGGTGGCGCCGTTGCCGGTGAGCGCGCCGCCGAGCAGTTCGCACATCAGCGCGAGCCCCGAGCCCTTGTGATCGCCGAACGCGCGGATCGCGCCCTTGCCCTGCGCGTGGACGCGCGGACCTTCCGCCTCATAAGGCCCGTACAGCACATGCGGATCTTCGCTAAGACTGCCGTCCTCATCGACCAGTGCGCCCTTCGGCAGTTTCTTGCCGCCGCGGCTCGCCACCATCACCTTGCCTTCGGCCACAATGGAGGTCGCGAAATCAAGCACCACAGGCCCCTGCCCCGGACGCGGAATGCCGACGCAATAAGGTGCGGTGGAAAGCTTGCGCCCGACGCCGCCATAGGGCGCGACCAGCACGGAGCCCGCCGCGTTGACGAAGAAGATCGAGACGAGGCCTTCCGCCGCCGCCATTTCCGCCCAGTCGCCGACGCGGCCGAGATGGCCGGAGTTTTTCAGCGTCATCACGGCGATGCCGTTGGCCTTGCACTTGCCGATGCCGACCTTGACCGCCTGCGGCGTCACCGTCTGGCCATAACCGAAGCCGCCGTCCACCACCGCGAGCGATGGCGTATCGACCTCGAGCTTGATGGTCTGGTCGGGAACGATGATGCCTTCCTTGGCCCACTTCACGTATTGCGGCACGCGGATGACGCCGTGGCTGTCATGCCCGGTGAGGTTCGCCGTGGTCAGATAGGTGGCGATGCGCTCGGCTTCGGCTTTCGAGGAGCCCGCGCGCGAGAAAATATCAGCGACGAAGCCGATCAGCTTCTGGGAGTTGATTGTAACCATGATTTTAGACAGTTGCCTTGGTATGGCCGCCTAGGTAAGCGGCTCTGATTGCTTCGTTACCCCATAATTCATCGGGTTTGCCGCCCAGCGCAAGACGCCCTGTTTCCAGCACGTAGCCATGATCGGCAACGGACAATCCCATGCGCGCGTTCTGCTCCACAAGCAAAACCGTCGTGTCCTTGCGGATTTCGGCGATAATCCGGAACACCGCCTGAACGATCACAGGCGCCAGGCCCAGCGACGGCTCATCTAGCAGCAGAAGGCGCGGTTTCGCCATCAGCCCGCGCGCCACCGCGACCATCTGCAATTGCCCCCCGGACAGGGTCCAGCCGAGCTTGTCGGCAAACTGGCGGATGTCGGGGAACAGATCGAACATCGCATCGGCTTCGCGCGACAATTGCGCTTTCGCGACCCGGCGGTTCGACGCGCCGAGCATGATGTTCTCTTTCACCGTGAGGCCGGGAAACACCCGCCGCCCTTCCGGCACATGGGAAATGCCGAGGCGCACGATGGCTTCCGGCCCCATGCCGACGATGGACTTCCCGTCGTAGAGAATTTCCCCCGCGGCGGGTTTGGCGAGGCCTGAAATCGCGCGCAGCGTGGTGGATTTTCCAGCACCATTGGAGCCGAGCAGCGTCACCACCTGCCCTTCGTCCACTTTCAGCGAGATGCCGCGCAGCGCTTCGATCTCGCCGTACAGCACCATCAGGTCGTTGATCTCGAGCAGCGCCATGTTCACTCCGTCCCGAGATATGCGGAAATGACGTCGGGATGCTGCAACACCGCCAGCGATTCGCCGTCGGCGATGCGCTTGCCGAAATTCAGCACCGTGATGTGCTGCGCGGCTTCGCGCACCAGCGTCATGTCGTGATCGATGATGAGAATGGTCAGCCCCTGCGCCGCGATCCGCTTGAGCAGATCGTGCAGTTCGACCTTCTCGCTGGAGTTCAATCCGGCGGCAGGTTCATCGAGCAGCAGCAGCGTCGGATTTCCCGCCAGCGCGCGGGCGATCTCGATCAGGCGCTGATGGCCGTAGGAGAAACTGGACACCAGTTCGTTGGCGCGCAGGCCGAGGCCCACGAAGGTCAGCGCCGACAGCGCGCGCTGCGTCAGCGCATCCGAGCCCTTGTCGATCAGCGTATTGCCGGGCCGCTCCGCGCCGATCACGACGTTTTCCAACGCCGTCATCGACCGGAACAGCCGGATGTTCTGGAACGTGCGCCCGAGGCCCGCCGCCGTCCGCTCATGCGCCGGCATGTCGGTCACGTCGGTGCCGTCGAGCACGATCCTGCCGGCGGTTGTCTTGTAGAGTCCCGACAGCATGTTGAGCGTCGTGGTCTTGCCCGAGCCGTTCGGGCCGATCAGCGCATGAACGCCGCCGCGCCGCACCGACAGATCGACCTTGTCGACCGCCTTCAGGCCGCCGAAGTGCTTCGACAGGCCGGTGACTTCGAGCACGATGTCGCCGCCGGTCTTGGCGGGCGCAAGCTGAAGCGCAGGACTCGCGACATGCGGCACCGTCTTTGCGCGCCACTTGTTGATCAGTTCCTGCACAAAGCCCCAGATGCCGTCCGGCATGAAGCGCACGATCAGGATGACGAACAGGCCGTAGATGGCGAGATAAAGTCCGGGAATGGTTTTGAGAAAGCGCAGCCATTCCGGAATGAGAATCAGCAACCCGGTGCCGATCACAGCGCCAATCGGCGATCCGACGCCGCCGAGCAGCGCCATCGTGAGGAACACGATCGATTCCGCGAACGAGAACTGGTCCGGGCTGATGTAGGAGAATCCGCCCGCATAAAGCCCGCCGCCGATGCCGCCGAGCAATGCGGACAGCGCGAACGCCGCCACCTTGGTGCGGAAGATGTCGATACCCGCCACGCCCGCGGCGAGTTCGTTGTCGCGCACCGCGCGCATGGCGCGGCCGATCCGCGTATCGGGCAAATGCCAGACGAGATAGCCGATCACCGCAAGTGCGGCAACGCAGAACGCCAGAAACGCCTGCTGCGACTGCAACAGCGCCGGCCGGCCGATCCGCGAGATGCCGTCGGGGCCGCGCGTCAGCCAGATGGCGTTGATCATGACCAGCGTGATGATCTGCTGGAACGAGATCGTCACCATGGCGAGGTAGTGGCCGCCGAGTTTCAGCGTCGTCATGCCGAGCAGCGCGCCCGCAAGCAGCGCCAGCAGCGATCCGGCGATCAGACAGATCCAGAAATTGGTCTGATAGTCGGTGGTGCCGAGCGCGACGATGTAGGCGCCGATCCCGAAGAACGCCGCCTGCGCCAGATTGATCTGCCCGCACATGCCGAGCACGATGGTCAGCCCGAACACCGCAACCGCAAATGTCGTCGCCTGCATCAGGATGTTAAGGACATAGCCGTCGAAACTCATCGTCGCCGCGGCGAACACCGCAATCGCGGCGGCGATGAAATACGGCAGATGCCGCAGCAGCGACGGCGTGGAACGCACGGCGGTGTCCGCCGAAATCTTTTCGCCCTGCACGCTCATGCTTTTTCCGCCACGCGTTCGCCGAAGATGCCCTGCGGACGGAAGACCAGAAACAGGATCAGCACGAGGAACGCGAATGCGTCCTTGTAAGGCACCGACACATAAGCCGCGCCGAACGTCTCGATGATGCCGAGCGCAATGCCGCCGATGATCGCACCGGTAACGTCACCGAAACCGCCGATAATGGTCGCAGCGAAGGCTTTCAGCGCGATCGTCGCCCCCATCTGGATCGAGACGAACAGAATCGGCGCGACCAGAATGCCGGCAAGACCGCCCAGCACCGCCGAGTAGATGAACGTGATCATGATCATCGCCGACACCGAAATGCCGAGCAGCGACGCCATTTCCTTGTCCTGCGACGTCGCCTGCAATTTCTTGCCGAGCATGGTCTTCTCGAAGAACCAGTAATTGAAGATCACCAGCACGAGGGTGACGGCGATGATCAGCAGATACTGGCTGTCGAGATAGACCGGGCCGAGCTGGATGCCCGGCGTCTCGAACCAGCCCTCCAGCACCTGCGGCGCGGGGCCGTAGATCGCCAGTACCGAATTGGCCAGAAAGATCGACGCGCCGATAGTGGCGATGATCACCGGCAGGAAGGTGCGGTGACGCAGCGGATAATACACGCCGAGGTTGAAGATGACGCCGAACAGCGCCATCCCGCCGAGCGAGATCAGGAACGACAGCCAGTACGGCCATTGCAGATCGACGGCGAACACCACCATCAGGAAGGCCGCCACCATGGAGAACTCGCCCTGCGCGAAGTTCACCACGTTGGTTGCGCGGAAAATCAGCACGAACCCGAGCGCGACCAGCGCGTACACCGAGCCGATACCGATGCCCGTGAAGAGCAACTGAAGAATCTGATCCATGAAACGCTCGCTCAAGAGAAACAGGACATTTTGCTCACAGCGTCATTGCGAGGAGCGTTTGCGACGAGGCAATCCAGTCCTTCTTTATGCTCTGGATTGCTTCGCTTCGCTCGCAATGACGGCGGCTCTCTCCCGACGGGAGGAAGCCGCCGCTGCGCTTCAGGTCTTCGCTTCGATGTGCTTCTCGAAGACGATATTTCCCTTTTCGTTCTTCACGATGTTGTAGCCGTGAAGACCGTCTCCGTTCTTGTCGAAATTGTACTGGCCTTCCGCGCCTTCATACTTCTGGATCGCGAGGATGGCTTCGCGCACCTTTTCGGGGTCGGTGGTCTTCGCCGTGTTCATCGCCTTCGCCAGCACGTTGATGGCGTCATAGGTCCATGCGCTCTGGTTATCCGGCGCGAGCTTGTAGGCATCGCGATAAGCCTTGCCATAGGCCTTGGCCGCCGGGCTTGAATCCTCGGCATAGTCGGCGACGCCATAGGTTCCGTACAGCGACGCGCCCGCGAGCCGCGTCGACGACACGCCGACGATGGACGGCGAGCCCACCCACGGAATGTTGACGCCGAGCTGGCGCAACTGGCGCGCGAAGATGCCGAGATCGTTCTCGAACGTGAAGTACGAGCCCAGAACGTCGGCGCCGGACTGCTTGATCGCCAGCACCACCGGGGTGAAATCCTGGCTTTGGTTGGCATAGCCCTGGTCGAGGACCGGGGTGACGCCGAGCTTGCTCAATCCCTCGGTGAGCGCCTTGCCGCCCGCCGTGCCGAATGCGTCGGTGGAATGCAGAACCGCCCACTTCTTCTTGCCGAGGGTGTTGGTGCCGTAATCGGCGATCACGCTGCCCGAGTAGCTGTCGTTCGGCCGGAACCGGAACAGCCACTTGTTGCCCATGTGGGTCAGGTTGGGATCGGTGCCGCCGATGGCCATCGGCTTGCCGAGCTTCAGGACGTCCGGCGCCATCGCATGAACCTGCGTCGAGCGAATCGAGCCGAGGAAGGCGACAATGTCCGACTGCGCGGCGAGTTTGGAGAATGCGAGCACGACGCCCGGATTGGTGGTCTGGTCATCCTCGGTAATGAGTTCAAGCTGCTTGCCGAGAACGCCGCCCGCCTTGTTGACGGCTTCGAGTGCGAGCTTCGCGCCGTTCAGAGCGAACTTGCCCTGCTCGGCGGCCGATCCGGTGACCGGAAGCACCTGACCGATCTTGATGGTCGCGCCTTGCGCCCCGGCATTTTTGATGAAGGCCGGCGCGGCGAGCATTGCGGCGGCACCGACAGAAAAATCACGTCTCGTTAGTTTCATCGTCATCCTCCCAAATGGTCGTGCTTTTTCCGCCGACCTTGGAAGCGATTAGAAGTCCGAAAAACCGGATTGTCTACCGACTCTGGCGAAAATCATTCAAACATCCGATCATTGCGTTGCAACCTGCGAGATCGTGAAAACCGCCCGACAGTCCGGGGGACTCCGGTGTCACCGGAGTGACAAAAAGCTGGCGCGCAACAATTTTCCCGTTTTGGTGCAGTGCGCCACATATTCCCGTGAACCAAACCGTGTTATGAGCGACACATACATATCGACCGCAAAACGATGGTGTTTACAGATGTCTTTCCCCGCGACTTTTAATTACCGTAATTTCCGCAATGCCGCCGTGGCCGCTGCTCTCGTTCTGACACCGGGACTCGCACATGCCGATTCTCCGTTTGCCAATTATGCAGGCAATTGGTCCGGCAACGGCACCATCACGATCGCGGAGGGTGGCACGGAGCGCATCCGTTGCCGTGGCACTTATTCCGTCGACGGCAGCGGTAACACGCTCCATCAGGTGCTTCGCTGCGCCAGCGACAGCTACAAGTTCGAACTGACCAGCGACATCGCCGCCAAGGGTAGCAACATCACCGGCTCCTGGAGCGAAGCCAGCCGCGGCGTCAACGGCACCGTCGAAGGCAGCATCGCGAATGGGCAAGTCAGCGCGCTGGTCCAGACCAATGGCTATGCCGCCAGCTTCAATGTCACGACCCGTGGCAACAAGCAGTCGGTCAACATCAGTTCCAAGGGCGAGTTGCGCGGCGTGACGATCAGCCTGTCGCGGAGCAACTAAACCGTCCAATTCTGACAAAAACGGCCCGCCGATGATTCATCGGCGGGCCCGTTTCGTTGGCTGGAGCTCGGCAGGATGAAGAGATCGGCGACCCGCGCGGCGACAACCATAAGGGCCGCCGCTACCAGACGACGCGCACGCCGCCCTTGCCGGTGAAGGACGTGACATTGTCGTTCATGCCGGCGACTTCACCGGCAGCGAACAGCGCCATGCGCCCGATCTGCCAGTCCAGACCCGCGCCGCCATAGAGGCCGAACACGTTCTGCTTGTCCGGCGTCGCGGCGATGAAGTTCTGCCCGACCAGCGCGATGTTGACGGTGGCGTCGCCCGTGCGCTGCTGCGCCAGCAGGCCGCCGGTCACGCGAACGCCGAGGCGGCTGCCGTTGCTGAATGTATGGGCGTTGGCCAGCGTCACCTCCGCACGTTCCTCGAACGCCTGCATGTTGCGGTCGCCGACTGCGAGATTGGCGCTGGAGCCGGTCTCGGTGTAGCCGCCGAACTGCGCGGCGACGTAGCGCACTTTCAGCGCGGGCGTGACCATGACGCCGTGATCGAACGCGAAGCGATGGCCGAGCGCGAGCGAGGGATTGACGAACCAGCCGTCATAGGTGGCGCTGGCGGTCTCCAGCGCCAGCCCGCCGCCGATGTTGCGCTTCGACTCGTTGTTCAGCTTGCCGCCGATCAACGCGAGATCAAGGAAGCTCGCGCCGAACATGCTGCGGCTGTAGAGCCCGCCGAACAGCGTGTCGGTGTCGGTCCGGCCGGCATTGAGGTCGAGTCGGGTCTCGTTGGTGCTGCCGCCGATGAAACCGCCGAGCTTTGTATCGGGCGTGATCTGCCGGTCATAGCCGATGGCGCCGCCGTAACCGACCGTCACGCCGCCGATGAAACTGCCGTCCGTCGCCTGCTCGCGCCGTCCGCCAAAGCCCTTGGCCCAGACGCTGTTGCCGTCGCGGTCGGTGACAGCGCTGCCCCTGAACACCGGTGTTGTCGGCGCGAACGCCATTGCTCCGACGACCATGGCTTCGGACACGGTACCAAAGGCGTGGTCAAAACGGGGAGCCGCCGCCTCGATCGCAGCAAAGGCATTGGCCGCACCGCCCGATGCCGGCTCGAACACCGGCGTGTCGGGCAGCACCGACGCGATCCAGCCGGTGATGTCCATCACGGCGCGGTTCATGGCGCCGAAGCCGGAGAGATCGGCGACAATGATCTGGTTCGGTGTCACGACATACGGATTGCCCGACGTGGTAACGGTAGAGCGCGCGGCGTCGAAGTTCGCCGTGTTGAGAATCCAGCTTCCAGGTCCGAAATTCACCTTGTCGCCGCCGCCGCCAAAGTTCACCAGCCCGCCGAAGCGCGCACCGGGAAGGATGGTGAGGCTGTCGGAGGCGGCTGTGCCATTGGTGTTGAACCAGATCGCCGTGCCGCTCATACCGGCGATGGTGCCGGAATTGATGATGTTGCCGGTGGTGATGAGGCTGACGCCGTTGGCGCTCCCGGTGATGGAGCCGAAATTGGCCACATTGGCTGTGGTGGCCCGGATGCCGGAATTGTTGCCCCCGTTGATGGTGCCGGAATTGGTCACATTGGCTGTGCCGGCAAGGATGCCGTAGCTGCCGCCGGTAATGGTGCCGGAGTTGGTCACATCGGCTGTGCTGGTAGCGATGCCATAGAGGCTTGCTCCTGTGATGGTGCCGGAATTGGTCACAGTGAGGGTGGTGGCATAGATGCCGAAGAAGCCCCCGCTGACGGTGCCGGAATTGGCGACGGTGGCCGTGTCGGCATTGATGCCGCGGCCACCCCCGATGATTGTGCCGGAATTGGTTACATTGGCTGTGCTGGCCCGGATGCCGTAGTCGCTGCCGGTGATGGAGCCGGAGTTGGTCACGGTGGCTGTGTTGTCGGTATTGACGCCGGAGAAGTCTGCTCCCGTGATGGTGCCGGAGTTGGTCACATTGGCTGTATCGGCCCGGATGCCATAATCGCCGCCGGTGATGGTGCCGGAGTTGGTTACATTGGCTGTGTTGGCAACGATGCCGTAGTTGCCGCCGGTGATGCTGCCTGAGTTGATGACATTGGCTGTGACAAGGGCACTTATGCCGCGGGTGCCGCCGGTGACGGTGCCGGAATTGGTCACATTGGCCGTGCTGGCCCAGATGCCGTAGTCGCCGCCGGCGATGAGGCCGGAGTTGGTCACGGTGGCTGTGTTGACGGCATAAATGCCGTAGAAGTCTGTCCCCGTGATGGTGCCGGAATTGGTCACATCAACCGTGCTGGCACGGATGCCGTTGTCGCCGCCGGTGATGAAGCCGGAATTGGTCACGGTGGCTGTGTCGTTGACATGGACGCCGGCGAAGTCTGCTCCCGTGATAGTGCCGGAATTGATCACATTGGCTGTGCTGGCCCGGATGCCGTAATCGCCGCCGGTGATCGCGCCGGAGTTGGTCACATTGGCTGTGCCGGCAAGGATGCCGTAGAGGTTTGCTCCTGCGATGGTGCCGGAATTGGTCACGATGACGGTGTTGGCGGCATAGATGCCGGAGGAGTCTCCGGTGACGGTGCCGGAATTGGCGACGGTGGCCGTGTTGGCGCCGATGCCGGCGTTGAATCCGGCGACCCTTGCCCCGGACATGATCGTGACATTGAGATTGTCGAGGAGGAAGTTGCCGTAGCCGTTGACGTCAAGGCTGGTGCCGGGAGCGCCAGTGCCCTGATTGATGGTGGTGCCGGTGCAGGTTGCGGTGACGTTGTCGGCGGCGGCGGGATCGCAGGCGGCGCGGGCCGCTTCGCTGACCATCAGCACGGCGGCAGCAGCAGTCGAGGCCAAAAGCCCCTTCCGCAGCGCAGGCGACGGCTTCGCCGCGTTCGCATCCTTGCTGGACATTCGCAGTGCCCCGAAAATCAACAAGTCAAAATCCGCCGCACGCTTTGCTGCGCACTGGAAAATCATTCTGAATTTTTGGCCGAGATGTTCGCGATCACGACATTCACAATCACGGCATTCGTGATCACGACGTTCGCAATGACTTCCAAAATCAGCCCCACAATCATGCAAAGTCTAATCGGGTTCCGCTCAATCGGAAAGTGCGGATACCAGCGGGGGTGTCGCTCCCATGGGCAGTTTGTCACGTCTCACGGCACGGCATCGGCATGCCTGATTCTGGCAGAATCAAAAGCTTCAGCGTGCAGGCTCTAATTTGCAGGCTCTAATTTGCAGGCTTGGGCTTGCCGGCCCACGCCGCCTTGAGGCGATGCGACGTGCTGATGAGCCACATCGCCGTCGGCCGCAGGATGAAGAGATCGGCGATCAGGGCGGCGATCATCGAGAAGGCGCTGAGCCATCCGAACAGCCGCAGCGACGGCAGGTCCGAGAACACCGTCACGACCAGCCCGCAGGCCAGCACCACCGTGGTCAGGATCAGCGCCGGTCCCACCAGCACGGTGGCGCGCTCGACCGCCTGCGCCTCATCCACGCCCGGTTTTTCTTCCAGCCGCAGACGATTGAGGAAATGGATCGTCGCGCTCAATCCCAGTCCGAACGACACGGTGAGCGCGACCACGCTGGCGAATTGCAGCCCCTCCCCCATGAACCACAGCACCGTGCCCGACAACACCACCGGGAAAATGCCCGGCAGGATGCTGGCGAACATCACGACCACCGAACGGAACGCCAGACCGATGAAGGCCGCGACCAGAATGAATTCGATGGTGAGGCCGTGGTTGAGCTTGCCGATCATGGCCGCGCTGTTGCGGGCGGCGATAGCGGAGAGACCCGTGACCGCGATCTGGTAGCCCGGATGCGCGGTGCGAACCACGCCCATCGCGGCATCGAGCTTCTCGACCGTCGGCAGGATCTGGCTTGAGTCCAGATCGGGCACGCGGCCCGACACCACGACGGCGTCCTGCTGCTCGGAAATAAACCGCCGCGACAGATATTTCGGCAGCACGTCGACATATTCCTTCAGGATCGCGACGTCGGAACGGCCTGCCTTTTCGGCAAGCCAGCGCCGCAAGGTCTCGAGCGACCAGACGTTGCCCACGCCAGCCTGCTTCTCGATGATCGTATGGACCGCTGCGATGGTATCCAGCGTGTCCTTATCGTAGAGCGACTTGCCCTTGGGGAATTCGATCAGCACGTCGATCGGATTGGCGCCGGTGAGCTTGGCATCGAGACGGGATGAGGCTTCAACCGCCTGCTGCTTGTCCGGCACCTGATCGGCCAGCCGGTAGCGAGGCTCGAGGCTGGCGTAAATGATGCCGAGGCCAATCACCACGAGCAGCGCGATCAGGCTGAACAGGCCGGGACGGCCAACCATCCGCACCGCGATCCAGCGGCAGAACGCACGCAGCGCCTCGACGCCCCTGTCCGCGCCCTTCACCTTGGTGGCGAGCAGGTTCTCCTTGCGCACCAGCAGCACGCCGAACACCGGCACCAGCGACAACACCGCGATCAGCGCGATGATCGTCGCCATCAATCCGGCCTCGCCGAAGGTGCGGATCAGATCGGAGTCCGAAAGCTGCAATGCAAGGAACGACAGCGCCGCGGTGCCGTGGGTCAGCACACAGGCCGGTCCGACGACCAGCACGGCGTTGCGGAAGGCGGTGTATTTGTCTTCGCCTGCGATCAGCCGGTCGCGCGCGGCAAACGTCAGCTGCATCGAGTCGGCGAAACTGATGACCATGATGAGCGGCGTCATCACATTCAGGAACATGTTGAGGCTGAAACCGAGCCAACCCAGCGTGCCGATCGACAGCAGGATCGCCAGCAGCGGCGGGAATGCGGCCACGATCATGAAAGAGACGCGGCGGAAAAAGATGATCGCAATGATGCAGCCGGCGAGAATGCCGGCGATGTTGTAGGTCAGCCCGTCGCGTTCGACCGCGTTGCGGATTTCAAGCTGCATCACCGGCACGCCGGACAACTGGCTGTTGAGGCCCGTCCCCTCCAGATCGTCCGTCATGATCTTGCGGACTTCGCCGATGGTGGTTTTGAGGCCCTTGTCGCCGACAATCGCGGGGTCCAGCGCCAGCACGATCAGCGCCAGCGTGCCGTCATCCGCCAGCAGCTTGCCCTTGATGACCTCGTTTTCCTTCACCCGCTTAATGAATGCGTCGTAGGCGGCGCCTTCGGGCAGCGTTTCGGGAAACAGCGCGGCGGGAAGCCGTCCGCCTTCCGGCGGCTGGCGTGCGGAGAACAGCGAGATGATGCCGCGGGTGCCGTCCACCAGTTGCAGATCGGTGACCAGGTCGCGCAGCTTCTCGAGCGAATTGCGCTCCAGCAGCGATTTGCCCTCCACCACCACCAACACATCATATTCGCTGGAGGGGAAGCGCTTGGTCACTTCTTCATATTGCCTGTATTCCGGCGTGTCGGACCGGAACAACTGGCTCAGCGAATCGTCGATCTTGATGCGCTGGATGCCGAACACCGCGACCACGCACAGCGCCAGCAGAACGGCGGCCGCCACCTTCGGCGCGCGCAGCGCGATCAGCCCGATCCGTTCGAGCCCGAACGCGATGCTGAAGGATTTCTTGCCGGCGGCGTCCGGGGCGGGATCGTGTGAACTTCCGTGGGACAATGGCAATCCGATTCGATAAGGGAACTGGCCGGTTTTTCTAGCAGATTTCCTGCGATAGCGAGGCGGCCCCGCCAAAATAAGGCGGGATGGCCCGGCCGGCGGTGGGCAATCACCGGCCGCCCGGGATTGCCTCAAAATGCCGCAATTTTTTCAGGAAATTCAGCCGCGGCGGCCGGAATGCCTTGTCCCGAACGCGCCTCGCCCGGTGGCGAGCCCCCTCGGAATACCGATTCCTCCTCCGGCCGTGCTCCTGATATAAGCCCCGCCATGTCGTACAAGGTCGCCGCTTTCTATCAGTTTGTCGCACTCCCGGACTTTGAAAACCTGAGGGAGCCGCTGCGCAACATGTGCGTGGCGCTGGACATCAGGGGCATCGTCCTGCTCGCCGCCGAGGGCATCAACGGTACCGTCGCCGGCCGCGACGGCGCGATCGACGCGCTGATGAACCAGTTGCAGAACGGCGCGCTGTTCGGCGGCCGCCTCGACAACCTTGAGCTGAAATTCTCCAACGCCGCCGACATGCCGTTCAACCGGATGAAGGTGCGGCTGAAAAAAGAGATCGTGCGGCTCGGCGATCCGGACACCGATCCCAACGCCAAGGTCGGCGTCTATGTCGATGCCGCCGACTGGAACGAGCTGATTGCGCAGGACGACGTGCTGCTGCTCGACACCCGCAACGCCTTCGAGGTCGAGATGGGCACCTTCGAGGGCGCGGTCGATCCGAAGATCACCCGCTTCGGCGAGTTTCCCGATTATGCCGCGCGCGCGCTCGACCCGAACAGGCACAGGAAGGTCGCGATGTTCTGCACCGGCGGCATCCGCTGCGAAAAGGCCAGTTCCTACCTGCTATCGCAGGGTTTCGAGGAGGTCTATCACCTCAAGGGCGGCATCCTGAAATATCTGGAAGAGATTCCCGAGGCGCAGAGCCTTTGGCGCGGCGAATGTTTCGTGTTCGATCAGCGCATTGCGCTCGGCCACGGACTGTCGGAGCGCGCCAAGCCGGGCGACGGCAAGGATCACACCGATGCGACCGAGATCGACATGAGCGAACAAGTCCAGACCGAGCAAGCAGATGACTGAGCCCAAATCGCCCTCACCGTCTCCGGAGCGGATCGATGCGCTGGAAATCCGCATCGCCTATCTCGACGAGATCATCGAAACCCTGAACTCCACCATCACCGCGCAATGGAAGCAGATCGATGCGCTCAGCCGCGAAATGCTCCACCTGCGCGAGCGGCTCGATGACGCCGAGATGAAATCCGGCACCGCACCGTCATCGGAGCCCCCGCCTCATTATTAATGGGAGGCTGCGGCCGTTCCGGCCCCGAAGGGGCCTGGTTCTCTGGATTGCTTCGCTCCGCCCGCAATGACGAAAGGTCCGGTCATTTCTCCACCCGTCATTTCGAGGCGCGCAGCGACGAAGCAATCCAGCTTTCCCGAGCAAAAAAATTGGTAATTCCAATCCGGCTCTGTATGGTCCTGCCCAAGACCAATGGGAGGACATCGATGCGTAAGATTGCTATTTTTGCAGGCCTGACGGCTGCCGCGCTGGCATTGCCCGCGTCCGCGCAGGACCTGAAGATCGCGCTGATCCACGGCAAGACAGGCCCGCTGGAAGCCTACGCCAAGCAGACCGAAACCGGCCTGCGCATGGGTTTTGAATACGCCACCAAGAACACCATGACGGTCGATGGCCGCAAGATCGTCCTCATCACCAAGGACGATCAGGGCAAGCCCGATTTGGCCAAGGCGGCGCTCGCCGAAGCCTATCAGGACGACAAGGTCGATCTCGCCATCGGCACCACCGCGTCGGGCGCGGCGCTCGCCATGCTGCCGGTCGCCGAGGAAAACAAGAAGGTGCTGATCGTGGAGCCGGCGGTTGCCGACGTCATCACCGGCGAAAAGTGGAATCGCTACATCTTCCGCACCGGACGTAACTCGTCGCAGGACGCGATCTCCAACGCGGTCGCCATCGGCAAGCCGGGCGTCACCGTCGCCACGCTGGCGCAGGACAACGCCTTCGGCCGCGACGGCATCGCAGCCTTCAAGGAAGCGCTGTCGAAAACCGGCGCGACACTGGCGGCTGAAGAATATGTGCCCGCCGCCACCACCGACTTCACCGCGGGCGGCCAGCGCCTGCTCGACGCACTGAAGGACAAGCCCGGCCGCAAGATCATCTGGGTGGTCTGGGCCGGCGGCGGCGATCCGCTGACCAAGCTCCAGGACATGGACCCGAAGCGCTACAACATCGAAATCTCGACCGGCGGCAACATCCTGCCCGCGCTCGCCGCCTACAAGCGGCTGCCCGGCATGGAAGGCGCGACCTACTATTATTACGGCATCCCGAAAAACCCGATCAACGAGTGGTTCGTCGCCGAACACCAGAAGCGCTTCAACGCGCCGCCGGACTTCTTCACCGCAGGCGGTTTCGCGGCAGCCATGGCGGCGGTCACCGCCGTGCAGAAGGCGAAATCCACCGACACCGAAAAGCTGATCGCGGCGATGGAAGGCATGGAGTTCGATACGCCGAAGGGCAAGATGATCTTCCGCAAGGAAGACCATCAGGCGCTGCAAAGCATGTATCACTTCCGCGTCAAGGTGGACCCGAACCTCGCCTGGGCTGACAACGAACTGGTGCGCGAGCTGAAGATCGAGGACATGACCATCCCGATCAAGAACAAGCGGTAAGACTTCTCACCTCTCCCCGTTTGCGGGGAGAGGTCTGAGACTGAGCGCAGGCGTCGCCTGCATACTCGATGTCGTCCCCGCGAAAGCGGGGACCCATAACCACAAAGCGTTGTTGCAGCCCACCGTAGGAGAACCATACTCAGGGAGTATGGGTCCCCGCTTTCGCGGGGACGACAATAGATTGTCACGCGCCGGACCTCGCTCTCAAAGAACCGCCATGCCCCTCACCCTCGAAACCCGCGACCTGACCATCCGTTTCGGCGGCCATGTCGCCGTCAATAAAGTGAGTTGCACGTTTCGCCCCGGTGAGCTCACCGCCATTGTCGGACCGAACGGCGCGGGCAAGACCACCTACTTCAACCTGATCTCCGGGCAGCTTCGCCCCTCAGCCGGCAACGTGCTGCTCGCGGGCGAGGATATCACGCACCTCACAGCACCCTTGCGCACGCGCAAGGGCCTCGGCCGCGCCTTTCAGCTCACCAATCTGTTTCCGAATCTCAGCGTCGAGGAAAACGTCCGCCTCGCGGTGCAGGCGGCATCCGGCGTGCATTACGACATGTTCCGCACCTGGACGCACCATCGCGGCCTGATCGAACGCGCCGACGCCATTCTCGACTCCATCGCGCTCGGCAATCGCCGCACGGCGGCGGCAGCCGCGCTCTCCCATGGCGACCAGCGCAAACTCGAAGTGGCGCTGATGATGGCGCTGGAGCCGAAGGTCTTCATGTTCGATGAGCCGACCGCGGGCATGAGCGTCGATGAAGTGCCGGTGGTGCTCGACCTGATCGCGCGGCTGAAGCAGGATCAGAGCAAGATCATCCTGCTGGTCGAACACAAGATGGACGTGGTGCGTTCGCTCGCCGATCGCATCATCGTTTTGCACAACGGCCAGCTCGTCGCCGACGGCAAGCCCGCCGAGGTGATCGCCTCGCCCATCGTGCAGGAAGCCTATCTCGGCATCGCGCCCGGAAAGACCGCCGCATGAGCGACATGCTGACCCTCACCGGCGTCCACACCCACATCGCGCAGTATCACATCCTGCATGGCGTCGATCTCAATGTGCCGGAAGGCCAGATCACCATGCTGCTCGGCCGCAATGGTGCCGGCAAGACCACCACCCTGCGCACCATCATGGGGTTGTCGCCGCCCTCCTTCGGCACGATCACGCTCGCGGGCGAACGCACCGAGAAAAAGACAACGCCGGACATCGCAAGCCTCGGCGTCGGCTACGTGCCGGAATCCATGTCGGTGTTTTCCGATCTGACCGTGAAGGAAAACCTGATCCTTGCCGCGCGCGAAGGTCCGCTCGACGATGCGCGGCTGCAATGGATCTTCGGATTTTTCCCCGCGCTGAAGCGGTTCTGGCTGTCGCGCGCCGGATCGCTCTCCGGCGGACAGAAGCAGATGCTGTCCATCGCCCGCGCCATCGTCGAGCCGCGCAAGCTGCTACTGATCGACGAGCCGACCAAGGGCCTCGCCCCCGCCATCATCGTCAACCTGATCGAGTGTTTCGCGGAACTGAAAAAACGTGGCGCGACCATTCTGCTGGTCGAGCAGAACTTCCGCGTCGCACAGGACATCGGCGACAGCGTGCTGGTGATGGACAACGGCAAGATCGTGCATCGCGGCGCGATGGCCGAACTCGCGAAGGACACTGGCTTGCAGGAAAAGCTGCTCGGCCTCAGCCTCGAGGCGCATCAATGACCGATCTTGCTGCCACCGATCCCCTCCCGAAAGCCGCGCGCGACTGGCTTCCGCTGCTGCTGCCCGTCATTCTCGCCTTTGCGATGATCCCGCTGATCGGATCGCCCTCCACATGGGTGACGCTCACGGTGGCGAGCCTCGCCATGGGCATGATGATCTTCATCATGGCGTCGGGCCTCACACTGGTGTTCGGCCTGATGGACGTTCTGAATTTCGGTCACGGTGCCTTCATCGCGGTCGGCGCTTATGTCGCGACACTGGTGCTGGTGCCGATGGCGGGATACGTGCAGGCCGACTCGCTGTGGCTCAATCTGCTGGCGCTCGCGCCCGCAGCGCTGCTGTCGATGGCGGTGTCCGGCGCGCTCGGACTTGTGTTCGAGCGCGTACTGATCCTCCCCGTCTATGGCAACCACCTCAAGCAGATCCTGATCACCATGGGCGGGCTGATCGTCGCCGAACAGTTGCTCTATGCGCTGTGGGGACCGGAGCGTATTCCGCTGCCGTTGCCGTCGTCGCTGCGCGGCTCCTTCATTTTCGGCGACATCGCGATCGCCAAATACCGCGTGCTGGCGATGATCGTCGGCCTCGTTGTGTTCGGCTTCATCCTGCTGGTGCTGAACCGCACGAAAATCGGCCTGCTGATCCGCGCCGGCGTCGAGAACCGCGAGATGGTCGAGGCGCTCGGCTATCGCATCAAGCGATTGTTCCTTGGCGTCTTCATGGCCGGCTCGGCGCTGGCCGGTCTCGGCGGCATCATGTGGGGATTGTACCGCGAGGAAATTCACGCCGCGATGGGCGGCGACCTGATGGTGCTGGTGTTCATCGTCATCATCATCGGCGGTCTCGGCTCCATCGGCGGCTGTTTCATCGGCGCAATTCTGGTGGCGATGATCGCCAACTACGGCGGTTTCCTGGTGCCGAAGCTGGCGCTGATCTCGAACATCCTGCTGATGGTCGCGATTTTGATGTGGCGGCCGCGCGGACTCTATCCGGTGACAAATCGATGAAGATTCTTTCCGGCGATCCGCCGCGCAGCCGCGTTCTCAGCCTCCTGCTCATCGTCATCGTGACGCTGCTGGCGCTGGCGCCGTTCCTGTTCCCCGGCGCCAAGGCGATGAATGTCGCCACCAAGATCTGCATCTTCGCGGCGCTTGTCGCGTCCTACGATCTGCTGCTCGGTTACACCGGCACGGTGTCGTTCGCGCATACGATGTTCTACGGCATCGGCAGCTACGCCATCGCGATTGCGCTCTACGGGATGGGGCCGACATGGGCGGCGGTCGCCACCGGCATCGCCATCGGCCTGCCGCTGGCGGCGTTGCTCGCGCTCGGCATCGGACTGTTCTCGCTGCGGGTGCAGGCGATCTTCTTCGCGATGATCACGCTCGCGGTGGCGTCAGCATTTCTGGTGCTGGCGTCGCAACTCTCATGGCTGACCGGCGGCGACGACGGCCGCAGCTTCCAGTTGCCCGACCTGCTGCGGCCCGGCACGGTTCTGATCTCGAAAGACACGTTCGGCTTCGAGTTCAACGGCCGCACCCTGACCTATTACATCGTGTTCTTCGCGTCGGCGGCGATGATCCTGACACTTTTGAGAATTGTGAACTCGCCGTTCGGCCGCGTGCTGCAAGCCGTGCGCGAAAACCGCTTCCGCGCCGAGGCGCTCGGCTATCGCACCGTGTTTCACCTGACATGGGCCAACGTGCTGGCCGCACTGGTCGCGGCATCCGCAGGCGTGCTGAATTCATTGTGGCTGCGCTATGCCGGGCCCGACACGTCGCTCTCCTTCGCCATCATGATCGACATTCTTCTGATGGTGGTGATCGGCGGCATGGGCACCATGTACGGCGCAATCGTCGGTGCTGCGATCTTCATAATTGCGCAAAACTATTTGCAGGCGCTGATGGGCGCCGCCTCGAAGGCGACCGCGGGCGCGGGCATTCCGGTGTTGCCGGATCTGCTGCATCCCGACCGCTGGCTGCTGTGGCTCGGGCTGCTCTTCATCGCGAGCGTGTACTTCTTCCCGACCGGCGTGGTCGGAAAGCTGCGCGGGAAAAAGGCTTGAGAGCAGTTCCTCGCTCGTGATCGCGAGCGAGGCGTCGCAAGCCCCTGAGCTCCGTCATTGCGCAAACCATGACGCAGGCTCTCGTTTCCCCTCAGGTTCTAATTGTTCTTGCGCGGATCATCAGCCGGGTTGACGTAGATGATGTCTTGAGGCCCCATCCCGTGCAACTGGATGATGCTGTCCTCGGTAAACCACGCATAGTGCTGCATGCCTTTCGGAGCGCGCGCAAAACCTCCAGCCTTGAGAGCACTTCCATTTTTATCGTCGAACGTGCCACCCATTCCGATGTTGAACGTCCCGGAGAGGACAGTGACATTCTCATCGTTCGGGTGTGTATGCGGGGGCACCTTGTATCCGGCAGGCAGCTTCACCCGAACAACATAAAATCCTTCCTTCGACGGATCACCGCTCAGCACGGCTATCTGCGCACCTTTCGGGAAAGCCGGCGGTGCCGCCCCCCATTTCAGTCGATCCGGGGATACAACCGTGTGGTTGTCGGCAGCCGCAGCCGGTAACGGATGCAGAATGATCAGCGACAGTGCAGCGATCAGAGAGACGCGCTTCATGGCATTCCTCCTGATGTGTTCCCGCGCATCAAGATGCGCAGCCGCCCTCCAGCCCAAGCGCACATAGTCCACGGCTGGCATGAATGCCAGCCCCCGATAGGATTATGCGAAACTGAAGTACGTCCCCTGGACACCGCCCCGAGGCAGCTCCCGGGGACGGATATATCCAGTGGAATCAACCGTTCAGCGGCTCGGATCGGGATACACCAGACCGCGCCAGCCGCCACGATCAAACGGCGTCCACTCGCCTTCCTTCTGCGCGAGGCGATCAGCGACAGCGTAGACGATGGCGGGATGATGACCCATGCCGCAATGGCTCGCGCCCGACACTTCGATGTTCTCCACCAGCGCACCGGGCTTCTTCTCGATACAGCCCTGCCACGCGCAGATGCCGTCGGTGCGGCTGAAGATCGCCGTGGTCGGCACCGGTGGCGTGGTGGCCATCTCGCCGCCGAAGTCCGGCTTGGTGTCGTCGGCGCGCTGTCCGCTCACCGCTTCATAGACACGCCATGCGTTCGTTGCCTTCGGGCTGCCCGCGAACGGGCTGCCGAGCGTGATCACCGAACGCACGCGATCCGGCATCATCTTCGCAAGCTGCCGCGCATAGAGACCGCCGAGACTCCAGCCGACGAGACTGACCTTGCGGCCGCTGGTCTCGTTCATTTCAACGAGACGATCGACCAGTCCATCCTGCACGCCCGGACGCAAACCGAGATTGCGGCCCTGCCCCCAGCCGCGAACGGCATAGCCGCGCGTCTTCAGGAACGAGCGCAGCGGACGCGTCGATGTATCGCTTGTGACGAGGCCCGGCAGCACCAGCACCGAATGCCCGTCGCCCTTCGGCGCAAGACTCAGCAGCGGCAATGCGGCGAGGAACGCGCCAAACTCGTTGATCGCGCGCGCTTCCAGAAACATCAGCGTGCGCGACGGCGGGCGAAGCGCGTGGGCAGTAGCGGACATTCGAAAAATCCTTTTCGTTCATTCGCGCCGGTCACGAATTTCCGGCGTGTCTAGGACAGCTGGTCACACGGGGACGATATTGCAACGCACCAAACGATCAATTTTTCATTCTAGACACGGATTCGCATTTTCGCCATTTCGGACTCAGGTTCGTCACCACTTCGCCGCCAGATCGCCATCCGGATTCTTCAGCGATTTCAAAGGGCCTTTATCAGCACTTCGGCGCTATGAAGGGCCAATCCCGCAAGCCCTCCGATCATCGCGCCGTTGAAGCGGATGTACTGAAGATCCTTGCCGATATTGATCTCGATCAGGTTGATGAGCTGATCCATGTTCCAGGACTTCACCTGATCGGAAATGAAGCGCGAGACGCCGCTCTTCTGATCCGCGATGAAGCTGCGCAGCACGACCACGATGCCCTTGTTGATCTCGCCGCGCATGTCGGCGTCGCCCGCGAGCTGTTGTCCCGCCTTCACGAACATATCGGTCAGGTGCTGTGCAAGCACGTTGCTCTCGCCCCGCGCGTTCGCCTCGATAAATGTTTTCACATTCGACCAAATGTCGCGCGCGAGCGACGCCAGTTCGGGCCGCGCGAGCAGATCGCGCTTCAGGCCGTCGAGACGGTCGCCATAGGTTTTGTCGCTCGCAAGTTTTTCGGGAAGTGTCAGCAGGATGCGATCGACCTCATCGCGAAACGGATGCTTCGGATCGGCGCGCACCTCGTCGAAGAACGAGGTTGCAGAAGCGGCGATCTTGTTCAGCAAAAACCTGTCGGCACGATAGAGCTTGAGCAGCGTCGGCAACTCGTTGCGGATTTTCTCGCGCAGCAGCGCCAGCGTCTCCGGTTTGTTGAGCGTCTCATGCAGCGACTGCAAGAGATCGTCGAGCATTCCCTTGTGGCGGCCCTCGGCGATGAAACCGCGCAGCGTTCCCGCGGCCAGCGGCGCGAGATCGACGCTCTGCAATTGCGTGACGATGCGGCGCGTGACGAACGTCTTCAGGCCTGACGTCTCGGCGGCGGACAACGCCTCCGGCAGCAGACGAAGGACGAAGCGCGCGAGGTCCGCGCTTTTCTTCGGATCGGTCAGCCAATCGGAAATGAAGCGCGCGAAATCGACCTCGCGCAGTTTCGCTTCGACCGGAACAGGGCTTAAAAAATGGACTTCTATGAACTCGCCGAGCTTTTCGGCGATGCGGTGCTGGTTATGCTGGATGATGGCAGTGTGGGGAATCGGCAGGCCGAGCGGCCGCCGGAACAGCGCAACCACGGCGTACCAGTCCGCGAGGCCGCCGATGGTCGCGGCTTCCGCGAACGCGGCCAGAAAACCGAATCCCGGATGCACGTGCTCCATCATTTTTGCAATGATGAGCACGCCGACACATCCAAAGAGCACGAGCGTGGCGAGCGTCTTGACGCGGCGCAGTTCGGCGGCGCGCGCGATGTCGCCCGCATCCGCGATCAGCACGAATTTGTCAGTCATGATTGACCTCGATTCGCCGACATTGCACCGCGAACCCGATCCTCGTCAAAGGCAGGCGGTGGCAAACAAAGGCCCGCTCGAGGCGGGCCTTTGATCGTCGAATTGTAATCAGGTCTCAGGAAGCGGCGATCAGGCCGACTTAACGGACGCCGCGACCTTCGAGAAGTTGTCCTGCGCGGTCTTCGCACCGTCAGCGATCAGCTTGCCGAAGTATTCGGTGGTCGCCTTGGCGCGGGCCATGACGATTTCGCCCTGGGCGCGGAACAGGTCGCTCTGGATCGTCACGGCTTCGTTCAGCGTCTTCGCCGAAGCGAGCTTGTCGATGCCGGCGAACAGCGCCTGCGCGTCGTCGTAAACGGCCTGCTGGATGTTGCGGGAGATCTTCGCTGTCTCGCTGACCGAACCGGCAACGGCGGTTTCGATGGCCGAGGTCACCTTCTCCGAACCGGTGTGGAGGTCGGCGGCGCGATCCTTCGCGGTGCCGGCAGCCTTCTTCACGAACTCACGCGCAGCTTCAGGAACTTCCACGTTCGGGAAATTCTTGAGCGCGTCGGTGACAGGCGCGAAGGCGGTCTTGACGGTGTTCAGCACGGATTCGGTGTTGAAAGAATTGGTCATGGTGGTCTCCATCCTCAGGGTTTGACTAATGGCTCACCCCGTCCGGTGTGGCCCGGGGCACGGTTGTTATGCCAAAGTCTATGACGCGATGCAACATCAATGTTGCATTGCGTCATCACGAGATCGTGATGAAATAAATCGTAGTCTTTTAAAGAACTTAGCTGACGGCGCCGGTCACGCCATAAGCTTCAAGCTGAGCCCGGACCTTGGAGACGTTGTGCCCCAGCACCACGATGTCATGGGTTCTTCCCGACAAATCCCTCACCTGATCGTGGAGAAGGGCTTCGGCCTTGAAGCCAAGGCTCTCAAACAGGGCGATCGCGCCCGTCTGATCGACCGTCATCTGGGCGACGATCTTTTCCAGCCCAGCCCCCAGTGCTAGCGCAAAGGTTTCCTGAGACAGCGCCCGCCCCACCCCGAGGCCCCGGACCTCCTTGGACACCACCATGCGGATTTCACCGACATGGGGCGACCACGACAGCAGGTCACGAACGATGGTGCCGCAACCCACCACCGTGCTGCCCTTTACCGCCAGCAGGCTTGTCATGCCGCCGCGCTCGATCTCCTTGATCCAGGCCGACAGCACCTTGGGCTCGCTGATGTTGCGCGGAATGAACAGCAGATCATGGACCGGCAGTTTCTGCGCGAAGGCAAGAACAGCCGCTTCGTCCGCCGCCGTCATATGGCGAAATTCGATTTCACCGCCTTCGGTAGCGACACGGCGAGGATAGGTACGCTCTTCGGTCTTGCTCATGTGGATCGCTCACTTAACCAGGAATCGAGTTTGGGCCAGAGACGCTTGATGGCGTTCGCACCGGCGACGAGGCTGACGTGGCCGCCCTTGAGGATGACCTCGGTCTTGTCGGCCGATCCGATCTTCAAAATCAGATGCTTCGCGGCATCGTAGGGCACGATGTGATCGTGCTCGGCGACCGCGTGCAGCACCGGCACCTTGATTTTGGAAATGTCCGCAAGACGTCCGCCCACGGTCATCGTGCCGTTATAGAGTTTGTTGTCCCACATCAGATCCTTGGTGGTCTGCCGGAAATACTCGCCGGCCAGCGGCAGCGTGTCCTGGGCCCACCGGTCGAACATGCGGAATGATTTAACGTACTCGTCGTTCCAGATGTTTTCCCAAAGCTGAATCTGCCCGACGGCGCGCGACGCGGGCCGCAGCATCTCGAACGACGACAGGATCATTTCAGGCGGCACGTTGCCGACACCATCGACCAATCGATCCACGTCGAAATAGCGCCGGTCCGAGAAATTCTGGAACAGCTTCATTTCGCGGAAATCGATCGGCGTCGTGAAGCACACCAGATTTTTCACCGGGCCGTCGTGGAAGATCGATGCATACAGCAGCGACAACACGCCACCGAAGCAATAGCCGATCACATTCACATCGGTCTCGCCCGAATCTTCCTGCACGCGCTTGACGCAATCCGGAATGAAGCCGAGCACGTAGTCTTCCATGCGCAGCGATTTTTCTTCGGGGCGCGGCGCAGTCCAGTCGAGCATGTAGACATCGAAGCCCTTCTTCAGAAGAAATTCGATAAAGCTCTGGCCCGGCACCATGTCGAGGATATAGCCGCGGTTGGTCGTCGCCATGACGATCAAAATGGGGATGCGATAGATCTCATCCGCCAGCGGCCGGTAGTGATAAAGATTCATCGTGCCTTTGGAGAGGATAATGTCTTTCGGTGTCGATCCCAATGCGGGTCCGGAGGACGCGAAGTACTCCACGCCCTTGATGCTGCGCTGGATGGCGCGCTGTACTTCCGACTGTATGCGGTCTCCGACCTGCGCGATATCCGCGAGCGCGCCCGGATTTGCCGATGCATTCATGGCGTGCCTCCGCCTGAGGCGGATGGAGGCTGCTTGGTGCGCGGCGGTTTCGGCGCAGCCAGTCCATTGCCTTGTGATGCGACGTCGGCATGCACGCGGTTGAGCAGCGCCCTGATCTCGTTTAGCTGCCCTTCGATCGACTGCAACCGCTCGCCCATGCTGACCATCTGCGCGCGGCTCGGCAAATTCATGCTGACCAGATAGCGCTCCATGAGATCGCCGACGGTCTTCTGGGCGCCGACTGAAGCGCCGGTCAGCTGATGCGTGACCTTGCTGAACTGTTCCGACCCCATGACCTGGTTGGCCATGGCATTGAAGCCTTTTTCCATTTCGGCAAGCATGGTGTGCCACACCTGCACGGGGTCGTTCGGTTTGTCAGCCATAGGCGCCCTCCGGAAGCGTTAACGGGTGCCCGCCGGGCCCCGCTTTTTTCTTTGTATTCCATACCGTTGCGGGACCGGGGTCAACCGACCAGCGGTTTAAAACGGCCATGATGCCGCTCCGCCTTCTGCAAGCGGCAAAACCATGCCATAGGGGATTAACTTTATTCATTTCAAGGGATGCCGACGTGAACGCACTTCCACACCAGCCGCCGCAGATGGCGAAGGCCAACGGGATCGAGCTTTGCTACGAAATCTTCGGCGCGCCCGATGCGGAGCCGCTGGTTCTCATCATGGGCCTCGGCGCCCAGATGATCCTCTGGGACGACGACTTCTGCCGGGACCTGGCTGGGCGCGGCTTCCGCGTCATCCGCTTCGATAACCGCGACATCGGCCACTCGACCAGGATGTCCGGCGGCAAGCCGCTTCGCCCGATGGAACTGCTGAAACTGCGGATCTTCAAGATCGCGCCGGAAGCGCCCTACAAGTTATGGGACATGGCGAACGATGTCGTCGGCCTGCTCGATACGCTTGGCATCAGGAAGGCCCATATCGTCGGCGCGTCGATGGGCGGGATGATCGCGCAAGAGATCGCGATTCAGCATCCCGACCGGGTGCTGTCTCTGACATCGATCATGTCATCGACTGGTAATCCGAGACTGCCGCAGCCGACCCGCGAAGCATCCGCAATGCTGCTCGCGCCTCCGCCGACCACCAAGGAAGAATACCTCACGCGCTTCGGCCAGACTTGGAAGATCTTGCGCGGCGGCAGCTTTCCTCTCGACGAGGCGAAGGACCTCGAGCGCGCCGAGCGAACCTACGCGCGCGGGCTCAATCCCGCGGGCGTTGGACGGCAACTGCGCGCGATCCTTGCGTCGGGCAGCCGCAACGAACGGCTGAAATCAGTGAAAGCGCCGACACTCGTGATTCACGGCACGATCGATCCGCTCGTGAGAATGGAAGCCGGCAAGGACACCGCCGCATCGATTCCCGGCGCGAAACTGCTGCTGATCGAAGGCATGGGTCATGCGCTGCCGATACCGATGTGGCCGACGATCGTCGGCGCAATTGCCGAGCATGCGCAGGAGGCGCGCGCGAAGTAGCGCGCTTCAGCTCCCCGCCCACACATCGAGTACGTAGCGGTTCTGCGTACCCATCATGTCGATCCACTGTGCAGCAGCGGCCTCATCGGCTCCGGAGCGCTCGCGGTAGATCGTGGTCAGCACGCGCTTGACGTCAGGCTCCATCTTGCCGCCGTCGCCGCAGACATAGATGACGGCGCCTGCCTCGATCAGATTCCATACCTTGTCCTTCTGGGCCGCGATCAAATCCTGCACATAGCTTTTCGGCGTGCTGGCCCGCGAGAACGCGACGTGCAGTTCGGTAATGCCCTGATCCGCAAAGCCCTTCAGTTCATCGGCATAGAGGAAGTCCTGCTCGGGATGGCGACAGCCGAAGAACAGCATCGACGGACCAAGCGACTGGCCCCTGGCCTTCATCGCCGCCCGCTCCTGCAGAAAGCCGCGGAACGGGGCCAGGCCCGTACCGGGGCCAACCATGATGATAGGGGTCGATGGATCCTCCGGCAGGCGGAAGCCGGCCTTGGTTTCACGAATGACGGCATACACCACATCGCCCGGGCGACGGCTGGCGAGATAGTTCGAGCAGACGCCCTTGTAGATGCCCTGCCCTGAGATCGAGGGTGCCTCAACGACGCCGACGGTCACGCTGCATTTCGAAGCCCCTGCTACGGCTGGCGAGGACGAGATCGAGTAGTAGCGCGGCGACAGCAGCGAGAGCATTTCCAGATAGGTATGGAACGGCAGCTCGCACGCCGGAAATTCCTCCATGAGGTTGTAGACCGACTTGCGCTTGGCCAGAATTTCCGAACGGTAACGCTCGCTCGAGGCCGGATCGTCGCCGGTCAGCGCTTCCAGCTTCGGTTTGGTCATCGGGCAGCGGGTGTGCTCAGACATGATCTGGATTTGCTTGCGGGTTGCGATCTGCTGCAACTCCACGAATTCGCCGAGCAGGCGGCCGACCGACACTGCGTTGTCGACGGGAAGCTGCGCGCGGCGGCCGGTGGCCACCTGCAATCGCACCTGATCCGTCGGCAAGAAACCGAAGCGCCGCGATACCGCATCCACCAGCGCAGGCGCATTGCGCGGCACCACGCTGAGGTGGTCGCCGACACGGTAAGTGATGTTGTCCGGCAGTTCGACCTCGATATGACGTGTCGAGCGCGTCGAGGCATTTTCGCCCGACTTGTTCTGCAACTCGTCATTGACCACAAGCTTGACCGGGACCGCACCGCCGGACGCCGCCACGGTATTGACTGCGCTGTGCGCGACAGGCTCAACCTTGTAGAGCGGCTCATCGTTCGCTTCGCGGGTGAATCCCGTATCGATCGCGAATTCCTTCACCGCGATTTCGCGCACCGACGTGAACCATTTCTCGAACTGCCCGTCGAGATCGTCGCGGGCATCGCCCTCGCCGCGCACCACCGCGGCTGTTCCGCCATGCGCCGCAAGACGCTCGTCAATCATGCGCGGAATCGACTGATAGGTCGCCAGCCAGTCGCTGTTGCCGCAACCGAACACCGCGTAGCGGACGCCCTTGAAGGCATCCTTCGGCAAATCGCCGCTGATCCACTTGACGAACTGCGTGGCGTTGTCCGGTGGCGCACCGTTGTAGGACGCGCAGAAAATGATGACGCCACCCTGATCGCTCAGATTTCCGACGTAGTCATCGAGCGGCGCGAGCTTGGTGGCGAACCCATTGACCTCCGCAAGATCGGCGACTCGGTGAGCCAGATCTTCCGCCGTTCCCAGATTAGATCCGTAGAGAATAAGCAGCGGTGTGTTATGGCCGGGCCGGACCCGCGCCGGAGCCGCCGAGCCCGCGCTGTCGACAATCGCCGCAGACCCCGGACGGTTCGCCACGATGGTGCGATCCTTGTCCGAGCGCGCGCGAACCTTGATCTTGAAACCGTCGGGCTTGATGGTCAGCGTTTCCTTCAGCACCATCTGATAGCGCTCGTGATCGACCAGCTTGAAGCGCTGCAGGATCATGCCGAGCGCAAGCGCGGCTTCATGCATCGCAAAGCCACGACCGATGCAGGCGCGCTGGCCATTGCCGAACGGCTTCCATGCGTTGGGCGGCCGCTTCTTCTCCGCCTCACGGCTGAAATTTTCCGGATCGAACACGTCCGGGTGCGGTCCCCATACCGATGGGTCGCGATGCAGCGCCATCACCAGTACCGTGACGAAGGTGCCTTTCTTGAGCTTGTACTTGCCGCCGATGGTCTCGTCTTTCAGCGGCGTGACGCCGTAAGCCGGTGCTGGCGGCCACATTCGCAGCGATTCCTTCAATATCTGCGAGATATAGTGAAGTTGCGTGACCTGCTGAAAGGTCGGCTTGGCGTCAACATCGGCGCCGAGAACGCGGTCCACTTCCTCGTAAGCCTTGCGAAGCACCTCCGGATTCTTGAGCATGGCATAGATCGCGCACGACAGGAGGCCGCTGGTCGTTTCGTGACCCGCGATCAGGAAGGTATTGATCTGGTAGCGGATGTTGACGTCGTCGAGCTGCTCGCCCGTCACCTTGTCGACGCCGGTCATCATGGCGTTCAGCATGTCCTTGGTGCCTGCTGCGGCTTCCGCGTTCTTGCGGCGCTCGGCGACGATTTCGTCCACCATCTTGTTCATGAACGCGACGTCAGCCGCCATATCGGTGCGGCGCGCGCGCATGAATATCCCTTCAAGCGGGATACCGCGCGTCATCATGATCGTTTCGAGTGATCGCACCAGCGCGCCGACGAACGGATGGTAATCTTCCCGGTAGAACGAATTGAAGCGATAGTCGAAACCGCAGAGCCCGATGGTATCGAGCGTCAGCGCGGTCATGTCGTGAACGACATCGATTTCGTCGTCGGCGTTCAGCCGCTCCCATTTCTTGACGAGCTGTTCGGCGATGTCGACCATCATCGGGTGGTACGACTGCATCGCCCGGCCGCCGAACGGTGACAGCAGGATGTTGTGCGCCTTGGCCCAGTTCGGCTCGGTGGTGTCGGCAGTGAACAGCCCGTCGCCGCCAATCGAACGCACGCGGCGCAGCGCTCCGCGCACCGCCTTGTCAAAACGCTTCTCGTCGCTCAGTTCATCGACGAGATCGAATCCACCGACGATCACCAGCGGCTGACCCATCATGTCGAGCCAGAAAATCGGCCCAAGCTCCTTGGTCTTCCGCACCAGATCCTGCACCGGCGCCGTTGAATCCAGCGACAGCATGTTGCCGACGACCGGCTTCTTCGGCGGATGCGGAATCGGATTCAATTTATTCTGGGACGCCATCGCTCGGATATCTCCTGCCCACGTGACTTGCTCGACGTCCGGCTGGCCCGGAGCTTTTCTCCGAAGCTACTGTTCCGCCGCATCTTTTGCAAAGGCTTATGGCGCGAGGAGCTTGCCGGGGGTGGCATCCCACAAAAGTCACACCGTTTCAGCCGAACCGCCGCCTGCGCCAGTCCAGGATCTTGGCGCTGACCTCGTCGGGTTGCTCCTGTTGGGTCCAGTGGCCGCTGTCCTTGACGAGATATTTCTCGAGATCCGGAATGATCTTCTCCATTCCGTCGCAGGCTGACGGCGGCAGCACCTGATCGTTCTCCGCCATGATCATGAGCGACGGCACCCGCACCGTGTGGTCGATATGCGCTGAGCGCTCCCAGTTGCGGGTCATGTTGCGGTACCAGTTGATCCCGCCGGTGAAGCCGGACGCCTTGAACGTGTCGACAAACACCTTCATTTCCTCGGGCGACAGAATCTTCTCGCGCGGGTCTACCTTGGCGTCGTAGCCCGCCACCATCTGCGGAAACGCCATGTTCAGTTTTGGCGATGCGCCGAGGCCTCCGGCAGGCGGTCCGGCATCGGCCTCCACCACCGCCGGCTTCTTCTGCGGCATCGGCTTGCGCATGAAGAAATCGAATGTTTCCTCAACGCGGCTGCCGAAGATCTTGTCGGGCTTTCGCGCAGGGTCCTGAAACTGCGCAATGTAGAGGTGATCGCCATAGCGCTGGCGCAGCAGTCCGATCGGATCGGTCGCCGTACGCGGCGTATGCGGCGTGTTGATCCCGATGACGCCGGCGACGCGCGAAGGGTGTCGCAGCGGCATCTGCCACACGATAAATCCGCCCCAGTCGTGACCGACGAAAATCGCTTTATCGATTTTCAGATGATCGAGCAATCCGACGAGATCGGCGGTCAGGTTCTCGATGTCGTACGCCTCGACCGGCTCAGGACGATCGGTCGCGCCGTAGCCGCGCTGATCGGGCGCGATGACCCGAACCCCTGCTTCGCTCAGCGTCTTGATCTGGTGCCGCCACGAAAATGCGATCTCCGGCCAGCCGTGGCACAGCACCAGCGGCGGCGCATCGGTCTTCGGGCCGGCGTCGTAGAAGCCCATACGTATGCCGTTAGTCTGAGCATACTGAAGCGGCGGCATTTCAATCATTGCAATGGCCGCGTTTCAGCTTGCGACGCTTGCAAGATTGCTGGGCGGCGCGTAGGCGGCGGCAAGGCGCGCGAACTCTCCGGGCAACATATCCGCCAGCACCTGCACGTTGGGAATAATATTCGCGCCCGCGATGAAGCCGAAGTCGAGCTGATCGCGATAGCTTTGCACGGTGATGTTCAGGGCAAGCCCGTGCGTCGCGATCGAGACAGGAAAGATGTGCAGCAACTCGGCTCCCACCGCATAAAGCGTTTGCCGCGGACCCGGCACGTTCGAGATCGTGACGTTCGCGGCGGGCGGGAGCACATCGGACAGATTGGAGCGGCTGTAAAGCAGCGCCAGCACCTGAATCAGCATCGGCGCGCCCAGCATCGCGACATTGGAGATCGAGGGCATCAGCGCCCGCAACGGATGTGACATTTCCTTGGATTTGGCCGATTGCGTGATGATCGCCTCGATACGTTCCTTCGGATCCTCGATATTGCTCGCCAGCGAGCACACCATGCCGAATACCTGGTTGTTCGCATCGTTGTTACCTTCCTCGCGCAGCGAGATCGGTACCGCTGCCGTAAGCGAGCGGCTCGGCAATCCGCCTTGCTCCAGCAGGTAACGGCGCAGCACGCCGCTCGACAGCGCCATCACCACATCGTTGAGTTTGCCGCCGGCCTGCTTCGCCAGCGCCTTGGCTTCCGGCAGCGAGACGGATACGCCCGCGAAACTGCGCTCCGACGAAATCGACTTGTTCAGCATCGTGGACGGCGAAACAAGGCTCGCGATGCTGTCACGCGCCTTGGGATCGGAAACCTTCGCGATCATGTCCCGCATGCTTTTGGCGGCTTCGGGAATGCCGCCGATCATCTTGATGCCGCTCTCGATCTGGAACATCGCATTGTCGAACAGGATCGAGCCGAGATCGCTCTTGCCGCTACGCGGCAGGTCGAAGCTCTTGGCCGTGGACGGATCCAGCGGCTGACGCCAAAGCTGCGTGTAGGAATCGATCATATTGGTGGCGATATCGCGCGGCTCGTTGGCCGGCTTGTTCGGAACGATCTTCGGAAATTCACGCGGCACCGGCGTGATGTCGTAAATCATATTGGTGAGCGCGGCGCCCGCGCCGCCGTCGATACAGGCATGGTGCATCTTGGAATAAAGGCCAATCTCGTTGTTCGCCATGCCCTCGAAGACATAGAACTCCCACAGCGGCCGCGCCCGGTTGAGCAGTTTGGCGTGCATCCAGCCGACGGTGCGCTCCAGCATCGCGCGGTCGTGCGGCGCTGGGAGACTCGCGCGGAAAATGTGGCGATCGATGTCGAACTGATCGTCCTCGACCCAACTTGGGTTATCGATGTCGAGCGGCGCTTTCTCCAGCCGCGCCTTCAGGATCGGCGCAACATGAATCCGGCTCGCGATCATCTTCTTGAAGTCTTCGAAGAAGTCGCCTTGATATCCGTCCTTCAGCCTGAAGATCGCCATGCTTCCGACGTGCATCGGCATCTCGGGTGTTTCGAGATAAAGAAACGACGCGTCCATCGAGGACAGCTTCTTCGCGTGACTCATGTTACCCTCCCGTTTAACCGCCGCTGTCGCCTTTTGGCGTTCTCATCCGGCAATCGTATTTTAAGCGCTGGTTCTCTCCGGACGTGCGTAGGCCAATCCGAATGGCCCTGAGCGGTCGAACGGATGAAATTCTCCTTCAGGCTGCGCGAGACGATCGGCGACGGCCCATAGCGCCGCCGCGTTCACGCCGATGCCGATATGGCTCGCGAGCGAGATTTCAATATTTTCAGCGGTGTCGGATTCACGGACGAGACAAGTCCGCCAGTTCACGATTCCGTCGGTGCGGGTATAGAGCGATGACGTCGGCACCGGCAGATCGCCGGACAAGGCCTGAATGTCTTTGATGTCGGCATCCTGAATGGTCTCGCCGGACACCATTTCGTAAACGCGCTTGGCGTTGGTCGCCGTGATGTCGCCTGCGAACGGGCTTCCCAAGGTCACGACATAACGCACCATGTCCGGCATCCGCAAAGCCAGATCGCGCGCGTAAACACCGCCCAGACTCCAGCCGACCAGACTGACCTTCCGGCCCGTCGTTGCGTGAACGCTGGTCAAGAGCTTGGCCAGCTTTTCCCTCATGCTGTAAACGCCGCCGGTGTTTCGCCCGAAGCCCCAGGGATGCGTGGAGAACCCAAGCAGGTCGAGATAGCGCCGCAGGATCAGCGTCGATACATCGCTCGCAAGCAGGCCGGGCAGCACCAGAACGGGATGACCGTCGCCGCGCGGGGCCGTCAAAAGCGCGGGAGACAAAAGCAGTGTCGCATTTAGTTCGAACACGCCCCTGCCCTCGGCAAGAAACAGCCCGAGATTTGGCGGACGAAGGCGGCCTTTTTCGGCGAGGTGGCTCTCGTTGACTGTCATCGCGATCTACCTCGACAGAGCACACACGTCATCGCAACACGTTCCTGCGCTGTCTAGTACCGCCTATTGGAAGTTCCTGCATCGCAAGCTGCGAGTCCAATCAGGAACTTCCAATAGAAAGCGGTACTAGAATTATTAGCTTGCTAGTACCCATAACTTTCCGAAGTTCGTGAAAGTCGTTGCGGAGGCGGAGTACGAACTTCGGAAAGTGGGTACTAGGGCAACATCCGCCCAGTCTAGAAGCATGTCGCGCCTCGTGCCAATCGGCTTTCGCTGAAAAGCCCTCCTCGGGGGCAACGTGGTGAATTTTATTGCTCTGCACCATCATCCGGAAGATGTTAGCCGGAGTGCGCCACCGGATTCGCGCCATGCGACGTCATGCCTGCGCGCCCGCCCCATGGCGGGCACATTTCCCGCCGAATTGCGATAGCCTGTAACGATGATGGCCCGGGACCCTTTATGAGCACCTATCGCCTCGAGCACCTCTTTGTCCCGCGCTCAATCGCTCTTGTCGGCGGGAGTTCCAAGCCTGCCTCGGTCGGCGGCGCGACGCTGCGAAACCTGATCGCCGGCGGATTCAGCGGGCCGATTTATGTGGTCAATCCCAAGCATTCCGAAATCGAGGGCATCAAGACGCTCCGAGACATCAAGGATATTCCCGGAACACCCGATCTCACCATCATCTCGACGCCGCCGTCCATCATCCAGGGCATCGTGAAGACGGCGGGTTCTCGCGGATTTCCAGCCGCGATGGTGCTCTCGGCGGGCCTCGGCCTCGGCACCGGCTCATATACCGAAGCCATCGCGCAGACGGCGCGGAAGACCGGCCTGCGCCTGATCGGCCCCTCGCTCGGCGTTCTGGTGCCGCGCATCAAATTGAACGCCAGCTTCGCGTCGCGTCTGCCACAGACCGGCGACCTCGCACTTATTTCGCAATCCGGCGCGATTTCGACTGCCCTCGTCGAATGGGCCGCGAACCGCAACGTCGGATTTTCCGCCATCGTTTCGACCGGCGAAAATCTCGACATCGATTTCGGCGACCTGCTCGACTATTTCGCCCTCGATAGTGATACGCGCGCCATCCTGCTTTACATTGAGTCGATCAGCGATGTTCGCAAGTTCATGTCGGCTGCTCGGGCCGCCGCACGCGTCAAGCCCGTGGTCGTCATCAAGTCTGGCCGTCACACCCAGGGCGCGCGTGCCGCGGCGACACACACCGGCGCGCTCGCAGGATCGGACGCCGTCTATGACGCGGCGTTTCGCCGTGCCGGTCTGTTGCGCGTGCTCGACCTCGACGAATTATTTTCCGCCGCTGAAACGCTCGGGCATCTGCAATCGTCCCACGGACACCGGCTCGCGATTGTCACCAATGGCGGCGGCCTCGGTGTGCTCGCGGTGGACCGGTTGATCGATCTCGGCGGCGAACTCGCAGGAATTTCCGAAGACGTGAAGAAAAGCCTCGACAAGGTGCTGCCGGAGCGATGGTCGCACGCCAATCCGATCGACATTCTCGGCGATGCCGATGGCGAGCGCTATGCGCAAGCCTGCGAGCGGGTGCTGGGCGACACGGCGAATAACGCGGTTCTCATTATGAACTCGCCCAATACGCTGGCCTCGCCCGTCGATTGCGCAAAATCGGTTGTCGCCGCGGTGAAGAAGCATCGCGCCGAGACGTACTCGCGCAAGCCTGTGTTCACCACCTGGGTCGGCGACAGCGGGCCAGCCGCTGCGGTGTTCGGCGAAGCGGGCATTCCTCATTTCCCGAACGAAGCCGACGCCGTGCGCGGCTTCATGCACATCGTGCGTTATCGCGAAGGCCTCGACGTGGCGATGCAGACACCGCCGAGTCTCCCCGAGGATTTCGCGCCGGACGTGGCGGCCGGCCGCGCGATCGTCCAGAACGCCTTGAAGGACAAGCGCGGCTGGCTCAACCCGATCGAAATCGGCGAGCTGTTCGCGGCCTATTCGATCCCCATCGCGTCCGCCGTGCTGGCGCGCGATCCGGATCAGGCCGCGCGTGCGGCAACCTCCATTCTGGCGGAAGGCAGCACCGTCGTCGTCAAAATCAGTTCGCCGGATATTCTGAACAAGTCCGACGTCGGCGGCGTGCGGCTGAACCTGACCAGCGAACGCGCGGTCCACGCTGCCACCGACGAGATTTTGCAACGCGCGCGCACGATGCGCCCGAAGGCGCGTATCGACGGCGTGACCGTGCATCCGATGATCCTGCGGCCCCGCGCGCGCGAACTGATCGCCGGCCTCGCCGACGATCCGACGTTCGGCCCGGTCGTCGTGTTCGGCCGCGGCGGCACGGCGGTCGAGGTTATCAATGACAAGGCGCTGGCGCTTCCGCCGCTCGACCTCAATCTGGCGCGGGATCTGATCGCGCGCACGCGCGTATCGCGCATTCTCAAGAGCTACCGCGACGTTCCAGCAGCGAATGAAGCCGAAGTTGCGCTATTGCTCGTCAAGCTGGCGCAGATGGCGGCCGACCTGCCTGAAATCCGCGAACTCGATATCAATCCGCTGCTGGCGGACAAGGAAGGCGTTATCGCGGTGGATGCTCAGGTATCGATCGCGCCGCTCAGCGAGTCGATCCGCGGCTCAGGGCATTATCGCTTTGCGATCCGGCCCTATCCCAAGGAATGGGAGCGGCGTCTCACGCTCAAGGATGGCAGAGCCATCTTCGTGCGGCCAGTCCGGCCGGAAGACGAGCATCTTTATCCCGAATTCTTTGCGCATGTGAGTCAGGAGGATGTCCGGCTGCGGTTCTTCTCGGCGATGAAAGAACTGACGCATCCGTTCATCGCGCGACTGACACAGCTCGATTACGCGCGCGCGATGGCGTTCATCGCCATCGAGGAAACCACCGGCAGGATGCTCGGCGTGGTGCGCCTCCACACCGACGCGGATTTCGCCAGCGCCGAATATGCGGTTCTGATCCGGACCGATCTCAAAGGCATCGGTCTCGGCTCGATGCTCATGAAAATGATCATCGAATACGGCCGCGCCGAAGGCGTGCGCGCCATCCGCGGTCAGGTGTTGAGCCGGAACACGGTTATGCTCGACATGTGCAGACGGCTCGGATTCGAAATTCGACCCGATCCGCAGAATTCGGATATATCGCTGGTTGTCCTGCCGCTCGCGGCACACGAAAAATAGAAAACGCGCTTCGGAGGTTCATGATGGCCAGACTTGTCATTTCAGCAGCGATCGCGCTGGCCATCATTGTCTGGGCTTACGCCGGCATGATGGCGCAGTAAACGGCCGATCCCGTTAAGGCACCAGCACCGCGCGGCCGACGAGCTTGCCCTTCTTCAGGTCCTCGAGCGTCGCATCGACCTGCTTCAATTGCCGCGTCGTGACCGGAATCGGCGCGATCTTCTTTTCACGGACGAGATCGATCAATTCCTGCGTCTCGCGCAGGCTTCCGACATAGCTTCCCTGAATCGTGATCGCCTTCATCGGGATCAGGGGCAGCGCCCACGGCGCACCGCCGCCGAACAGTCCGACCATGACAAGCTTGCCGCCCTTGGCCAGACAGTCGAAGCCGAGCTGCGCGGTCGCCGAATTTCCGACGAGGTCGATGGCGCCACGGATCGGGCCGCCGGCCTTCGTCATGATCTGCTGCAAGGCATCGGGTGCCGCGCCATCAACGGTGCCGAGCGCGCCGGCCTTCTCCGCCGCCTCCCGCTTGCTCGCATCGATATCGACCATGATGGCGCCCTTGCCACCCATGGCTTTCAGCAGCGTCAGAGCCATCAGCCCGAGCCCGCCCGCGCCGAAGATGACGATGGGCCGATCGAACACCGCTTCCACTTTCTTGATCGCACTGTATGTCGTAACGCCGGAACAAGCGTAGGGCGCGGCCGTGACCGGATCGAGCCCCTTCAGGTCGATGAGATAGCGCGGATGCGGCACCGTGATGTGATCGGCGTAACCGCCGTCACAAAACACGCCGAGCGAGTTCGACTTGACGATGCACATGTTCTCATCGCCGGTCTGACACGTTTCGCATTTGCCGCAGCCGAGCCAGGGATACACCAGCCGCACGTCACCGACCGCCACGCCCTTGGCATCAGGACCGAGCGCCACGACTTCACCCACCGTTTCATGACCCATGGTGAGCGGCAGCGAAACGCCGCGGTCCTTCAGCGACAGCGGCTTTCGGCCGTGACCGAGGTCGTAACCGCCCTCCCAGATATGAAGATCGCTGTGGCAGACGCCGGCAGCCTTGACCTTGAGCAGCACTTGCGAGCCGGAAGGCTGGGGAGTCGCGATGTCCACTTCCGTCAGCGGAGCATTGAATTCCGTAACCTGGAAACTCTTCATCGCGCTTCTCCCTTTTCTTATGCCGGCAACTGATGCACGGAGGCTGTTATCGGGCGGGAGTAGAGGCGAGCGAAGGCGGCCCTGTCAATACGGCCATGGGCCGCCGCATTGTGCCCGCCGCCGCTTAGATGAACCTTGGCCCGGCGTGCGGGATGGATTACCCAACGTATGCAGACGGCGGCATTTCGGCGCTCGCCGGCGACTATCGAAAGCAACCGCGATGACCGACCAGTTTGACTGGAATCTTGTTCGATCGTTTCTGGCCATCACGCGCAGCGGCAGCATGACGGCGGCGGCGAAGCGCATGAAAATCGACTATTCAACGCTCAGCCGCCGGATTGCCGCCCTTGAATCATCGCTGGGCTCCCAGCTTTTCGATC
Organism: Afipia sp. GW821-FHT04G03; assembly: GCF_059419985.1. Taxonomy (NCBI): domain Bacteria; kingdom Pseudomonadati; phylum Pseudomonadota; class Alphaproteobacteria; order Hyphomicrobiales; family Nitrobacteraceae; genus Afipia; species Afipia sp. GW821-FHT04G03. The sequence goes on from NZ_JBWKSV010000001.1 coordinate 1,335,439, forward strand.
GGCGCACCAGCGGCTCGTCTCTCACCGAGGCCGGCGAACGGCTGCTGGAAATGGCCGAGCAGATGGACCAGCTCGCGACTTCCGCGGCTCAATCCATCGGCGATGCGAAACTTGAGGCCACCGGCGCAGTCCGGATCGGCACACCGGACGGCTTCGGAACGAAATTTCTGGCGCCGCGCCTCGGTCAACTCAGTGACAGGCACCCGGAACTCACCGTCGAACTCGTCGCGATGCCGCGTGAATTCAGCCTGTCCCGTCGCGAAGCCGATATCGCTGTCAGCCTGACACAGCCCAGTGAAGGACGGCTGCACTCCCGCAAACTGACGGATTACGAACTCGGTCTCTATGCATCGCCGAATTATCTGGCCAACCACCCTGCGATCAAGACCGCGGCCGACGTGCCGTCTCACCGGTTCATTTCATATATCGACGATCTGATTTACTCGCCCGAGCTGGAGTACACGCATTTCGTGTCACCCGAGCTGCGGCCTGCGATCAAAAGCTCGAACCTCATCGCGCAACTGAACTCCACCATCGCGGGCGCCGGCCTGTGCGTGCTGCCGTGTTTCATCGCGCGGGACGAGCCGCAACTCGTGCGCGTGCTTCCGGATTTTCGTTTGGTCAGGACATTCTGGCTGTTGCTGCACAGCGACTTGCGTAACATCGCGCGTGTGCGGGTCACGGCCGATTTCATTGCCGAGGAGGTCAGCCGATCTCACGCGGTGTTCATGCCGGCGAATGGACAGTAGTTCTCAGTATCCGCAGCCCGAATAACAACCGCCGGAGCCACCGGTAACGGGCGGCGGAGATTGATTCGTCTGAACGGAGTTGGTCTGATTTGATTGCGACTTGTTCTTTGCAACGGCGTTGCCACCGTCAAAGATCGAGAAGTAACCCAGCGGATCGGTCCCCGGCGGCTTCGCCGGATCGGTGACGATGGTTTTACCAAAGCCAAGACGGGCGGCCATCTGGTCAGTCGGTAAATCCGAAACGCCGCCGGTTTGCCCCTGCCCGCTCGTCAGCGCGGCTATGATTTTCTGAAGCAGGAAATCCGGAATCGGGAACGGCTCCGGAATCGGATCGTTCGGGCCGGATACCCATGTCATGTAGCCGGGCCTGACGATTACCGATCCAGTGTTGTTCTTGATGACGACCGAACCGACATGCCCGATGACGATCTCGCCGCGAGCCTGCGCCAGCTTCGGATCGGAGCCGGTAAAGCCTGGCGGGATCGGATAGACCACCGTCGCCACGCCACCCCGAATGCCGAGCGTCGCAACCGGCGTATTCACCGTCACGCCCGCCGTGTGGCTGATCTGACCACCGACAAAACGCATCACGCCCTTGCTGACGGTCGCCACCATTTTGCCGGTGCCGGCATTTGGATCGTAGACGTATTCGTCAATAACGATGTTGCTATTGCGGCCGACGTTCAATGTCGAGGTGTCGGGAAACATGATCTGCGTCGAACCTTGCGCCGACGTCTGCACCCGCTCCTTGTAGATGACGTTGGTGCCAATCGTGAGCGTGCGTGACGACGCGCCGGGCGGCGTACCCGTCGCTTCGAGATTGACAGCCCCGACGCGTCCTGAATTTTGCGCATCGGCATTCTGAATGAGCGCCGTGGTCGAAAGCCACGCGGTCAACAACGACGTGAAGTATGCGGGTTTGCGGAAAAACATTTGCTGCTACCTCAGAAACGGGCTGTCGGGCCGAACATCACGGAGAAGTTCTCGAGGCGATAATTGGGCAGTGACGACGTGGTCCGGTCGTACTGCACGGCGGTCGAAAGACCGAAGGTCTTCGTGATCGGCGCGTTGAAAAGCGCACCGACCGACCATTGTCCGTCGCTCCGCACCGTGAACGGATCGATAAATGGATTGGCCGCATCGAACCGGGTCTCGATACGCCGCACGAATGGCGCAACGCTCCAGTTGCGCGACATCCAATCGGCCGGCGGCGCGAATTCAAACGTCAACGCGGCTTCGATGGCCCACTGGTCGAACGACTGGAATGCGAATGCCGACTCGCCGCGCCGATAAAGGCCGCGCGTGTCGAGCTTGATCTGCTGAGAGATGACCGCGCTCGCGGAGATACCGGTCGTGAACCAATCGCCGGTATTGAAGCCGGACACCGGAATGACATCTCCGGTTTTGAACTCGGCGCGTCGGTACTCGAAATCCGGACCGAAGGAGAACCGGTCGTTCACCGGAAACTTCAGCGACACGCCCGCACCGACGGTGGAGAGATAGTTGGCTCCGGCCAGCCAGGTATTACCGCCAACGACATAGGGCTTGATGGTTGCGCCGGGCAAAAGCTCCGGAGCCAAAGCCAGCCGCGGGCCGAAGCTTGCCTCCACGGTGCCAACGTTGAGATCGGGCAGACGATCCTGCTGCGTCAGATAACCGACGGCGCGCGTTTCGAGAATGTCGCCGCGCTGGTTCTGAAGATCGTAATCGTGACTCACGCCAGCGAGACCAAACCAATTGACATCGCTTTTCTGACGCGCTGTCGGAAGCAGAGCCAGATCCTGGCCACCGAGGCGCAGAATTCCGCCGCCAGGCGCGAAGCTCGCGTTGCTCTGCGAACGGATGCCGGTTTGCACGAAACCGGAGAACCGGCTCGGCTGAAGCTGCTTCTCGGTGTCCGGCAGATAGGTCTCGACGCGCTGTTTGGTAACCGCGTCGATATCCGGGCTGGCGAGGGCTTCATTGAAATATCGCTTGGCCATCTCATAGGAGCCGAGCCGGAAATACAGCGCACCGAGCTCGTACTTCACGCGCGTCAGTTTGGGATTGTAAAACAGCAAACGTTCGAGCGCACCGATGGCGGCTTCGTAGTCTCCGCGTGATGTCGCGACCCTGACGAATTCGAATGTCACTTCGTGATTTTTCGGATTGCGGACCATCTGCTGGAACAACTGGTCCTGCTGCGCAGCGTCTTGCGCAAACGCAGCACCAGATGGCATCGACAGCATGACGGCGCATGCAATCATCAAGCCTCGGCGCGAAAGCTCCGATCGCAGCCCTCCAAAGGCGCGGTGCACGCAAAACAACATAACCAAAAAACCCCGTAGACTTTCAATCTCCGACAAAAAACACGGAAAACCTGCACAATCAACGGTATAACCGGGGCAGCGCGTGGCGGATTTGCTACAGCTGCCGAAAAAGGATTCCCGTTTTAACCAAGTCAGATCGCCGCGATCGTCATCAAGCCTGACGCTGCCGTACGCATTGGTACATGTGAGCGAGCCATCGGTTCACTTCGTTGAAGGCCATTCGGGCCGGAAAACGGGCGTCCGTCTCATGTTTGGCCAACAGCAAGGCCAGAAACGATCCCTCCGGGGGTGCCAGATTATGAGGCACACCGGCTCTTCGCCAGACCTCATCGTGAATCTGGAAAAAGCAAAAATCATTGCACTTTCGATTCAATTCACCTGCATATGCCGGGTCGAACAAGCTCGGCACCTCGAACCAGGAGAGAGGTCCCAGCGGTGCCCGGTTCCGGAAATCTCTGAATCCGTGCTTGCCGATCAGGGTCGTCAACAAGTCCGCGCCAGATCTCTCCCAATCCTCAAGGGAATCGCCGAGCGATTCCGCTGCAGCGATTGCATCCGCCAGGAGCGGATGGCCCGGCGGAAGTTTGAGCGCGCCCATAGGCACGCGATCAAAGATATCGGGACCAGCAAAGAAAACGTCCCCTTCAGGAAGATCCGGAGTCAGCAGCAAAACGTCCGGGTCGATCCACCATCCTCCAAGCTGATGGAGCAACGCATAGCGAAACAAATTCGCGTGGATTGCGACCGGACCGTTCTCCGACAGCGGACGCAGTATGCGTTCGCGTCCCATGATGAGATCGGCGCTTTTGATTTCGATCCAGTCCGGAAGACGCAGATCGGGGTTATAAGAAAAAACCTGCACGCGATGACCGCGCTCGACGAAGCTGCGCAGACACATCAACTGATATGGTCCCATGGTATCGCCGTGCCAGAACGTCCGGACGGTCTGGGGCTCACGTACAGTGACGTGTTGCCGGACAGGCGAAGGATTTTCGTCCGCCTCATTGATCAGGCGCATCCCCGGCTGCCAGCCGTTCACGTGTATCGACCGCGCGAGGTGATCGAGCGAGTCATAGCGAACTCTGTCGAGTCCGAGTTTCGTCTTCAGCTCTTCGATAACACGGTACTCGCGGACCCAGGCCTCGATTGCGTCGTATGACAAACGAGCCCGCGCGGAAACGTGAATGCCAAAACGCTTGAACAGCAGATCGAGATAACTGCCCTCCGGCGGCCCGTAATTTTTAGGGATACGGTATAATCGCCACGCTTCATTCCAGAGATGCGTGAAGTCGCTTTCGGCGAGACGCTGCGCAACGCTATCGCAAGCGGCGGGATTGAAGAACGAGAGCACGTCCGTATGAGGAATTTCGTAGGCCTTGGATTTGGGAAGGACCAGATGATCCAGCGCGTATTCCGCGATCAGGCGCGTGAACAGCGCGGGGCCTATCACAACGCGCGCCGCATCGGTCGTGGCCATTCCGGCTTGCGGCAAAAGACGCCACGCCTCGTCGATTGCGCCAGCCATGACCGGTGATCGTTCGGGAAACTTCATCACCGCGGCATTGACGGAATCCCATCGCTCATAGGCGACGTACGTCTTCGCCGCAGGAAGCTGCTGGCCCAGAAAAACAATATCCAGGTCCATGTACCAGCCGCCGAACTTGTAGACGGCGAGATACCGGAACAAATCGGAGTGCAACGCAAAGGACTTGTCGCCATTGGCGTGGCGAAACTGATGAACCGGGCCCGACAATATCTCGTCCGCATCGGCAAGCTCTACGCCGTCCGGAACAATCAGATCCTTCTCATAGGTATAAAGAATCACCCGAGCGCCGGATGCGACGACGCTTTTCAGCGAGAGCTGCTCGTAATAGCTCAGGACGGGGCCCGTCCAGAAAACCCTGACTTCCTGGCGTTGCGATGTCGGCGCTTGTGACGTCATAAGGAATGTCCGGAGTTTCCCGTTTGATCTTCACTTGTTATAGGCAATATTCCCAAACCACTATCCTTCACGCAAACCCCCCGGGAGCGTCATCCGTCATGAAGACGGTCCTTTTTACCTGGGAGTTGGGCGGCGGAATCGGCCATGTCACGAGCCTGAGCCGCTTTGCGGCGGTCCTCAAACGTCATGACGTCTGCCTGCTCGCCGCCGCGAGAAATCTGGAATCGGCGCGGATTCTTCGCGATGCCGGCGTGGAGACTTTCCAGGCCCCGCCGTGGCCCATCGAATTCCAGACGCAAGAGGAACGCGCGGCTCATTCGTCAGCGACAATGAACGATCTGCTGTCTGCCTTCGGCCTCAGAAATGAAGACGCGCTGCGGCCCATGCTTCTGCAATGGGATGAGATCCTCCAGACCGTCCGGCCGGATCTTGTCGTGGCGGATTACGCGCCCGCCTCCAGCCTGATGTCGCGTGGCCGTATCCCGCTGATGATCGTCGGAAACGGATACACATTGCCACCGTCGGAGATGAAGCGGTTTCCATTGATCCACCGCTCATATGCTCCGCGATGCGATGAAGATAAGACCCTATCGACTGTTAATCGCGCTTTGCGATCGATGGGGCGTTCACCGTTGGAGAGGCTTCCCCAGGTCTTCGAAGCGGATGCGCGGCTCGTTGAAACTTTCCCGCTGCTCGATCCCTATGACGCGCAACGGCTTGAGAGCGCGAACGGTCCGGTGTTCGGCAGCGCTCCCATCGCGCGTCAACAGGATGCTGACCGCGTTCTGGTTTATCTCTCGCGAGGCTATGCACTTCGCCCCGATATCGTCGGCGCGCTCCAGCCGTTCGCGCATTGGCTTGATATCCATGCGCCGGATTTGACGGCCGAACAATCGGCAGCGCTCAGCAGCGGGGGCGCTCAAATTCATCACCGTCCGCTGCCTCTACGCGAGACGCTGCCATCGACGCGCCTCGTTGTTCATCTCGGCGGAAGCGGGCTTGCTGCGGAAGCCCTCGCGGCGGGGGTCCCTCAGCTTGCGCTGGTGACCCACATCGAACAGCAGTTGAACGGAACCGCACTTGAGAACGCGGGCGTAGGGATGATGATCAAGGATTTCGATCCGAACTCGAAGGTCGAGCCCGAGACGATCGAGGCCCTCCTCGCCGACGACGTTATGGCAGAGCGGGCGATGCAGGTCGGCGAGCGGCATCGCGAGATGCTGCAAATGCTGAATCCTCTGGCCGCGTTCGAGACCGCCGCCCTGAAACTCCTGAACGCATAACAGACCTCCCTCTCGCGCTGCGGGCTCCACTTGCCCGGAGTGAAGAATATCGGCATAGTTAATCGATCAATTAACAAGAAGCCGATCAGGGAGAGACTGCCAATGGTTGCACCTTCGCGCGCCTTACCGGTGCCAACGCCCGAAACCCAACACTTCTGGGAAGGCACGCAGGCGAGCGAACTGCGCCTGCAACGCTGCGACGATTGCGCGAACGTCTATTTTCCACCCCGGCCGTTTTGCCCGTCATGTGCGTCGCGCAAGGTCAGCGTGTTCAAGGCCAGCGGCAAGGGCAAGCTCTACAGCTACGTTATCAACCACCGGCCCGCCGCGCCCGGCTTCACGCCGCCCTACGCCATCGCCGTGGTCGAACTCGACGAAGGCCCGCGGATGATGAGCAATATCCTCGACTGTCCGCAGACGCCCGAAGCGCTCGTGCTCGACATGAAGCTCGAGGTCGCCTTCGAGAAAGTCAGCGACAAGATCACCCTTCCTCAGTTCCGCCCGGCGAAGGGATAAGCACCATGCGCAGAAATCAGGTCGCCGTCGTCGGTGCGGCAGAAACCACCAAGCTCGGGGTCATTCCCGACGTATCGCAAATCCAGCTTCACGCCGACGCCGCGCTGAACGCGCTGGCGGATGCGGGTCTGAAGCTGTCGGACATCGACGGCATCGCCACCGCGGTCGAAACCCCGCAGCAACTTGCGCACTATCTTGGCATCACCCCGACCTGGGTGGACGGCACGTCGGTCGGCGGCTGTTCGTTCATGCTGCATGTTCGCCACGCCGCAGCGGCCATCGAGGCGGGCCTGTGCAAGACGGTACTCATCACCCACGCCGAAAGCGGCAAATCGATGATCGGCAAGCTGCCGCGTTCGATTCCCGCAGACAGCCTGCAAGGCCAGTTCGAGGCGCCCTTCGGCGTCTACGGCCCGCCCAGCATGTTTCCGATTCCCGTGCTGCGCTACATGAAGACCTATGGCATCACCCACGAACAGATCGCCATGGTGTCGGTTGTGCAGCGCGAGTGGGCCGCGAAGAATCCGCGCGCCATGATGAAAGACCCGATCACCGTTGAAGACGTGCTCAACTCGCGGATGATCGCATATCCGTTCAGGATTTTGCAATGCTGCCTCGTCACCGACGGCGGCGGCGCGCTGATCCTGACCAGCGCCGACCGCGCCAAGGATTTTCCGCAGAAGCCGGTCTATATTCTTGGCACCGGAGAAAGCGTCGAGACCCCGATGGTCAGCCAGATGGAAACCTTCAACTCATCCCGCGCGTTCAAGGTTGCGGGGCCGACGGCGTTCCGCGAGGCCGGCATCGTGCACAAGGACGTCGACCATCTGATGATCTACGATGCCTTCGCGCACCTGCCGCTGTTTGGCTTGGGTGATCTCGGTTTCATGCCGCATGAGGAGACCGGCAAATTCATCGCCGACCGCAATACCGCCATCGGCGGCAAGCTGCCGATGAACACCAATGGCGGCGGCCTCAGCTACATGCATTCCGGCATGTACGGAATGTACGCCCTGCAAGAGAGCGTGCGGCAGATGCGCGGCATCGCGCCGGCGCAGGTGCCAGGCGCGAAGATCTCGGTCTGCCATGGCGTCGGCGGCATGTTCGCCGCCAGCGGCACCATCATTTTCACCAACGAGCGCTGACAGCGAGAAACAGGAGCTAAATCATGTCGAACAAAAAATCGCTGGACGGCAAGGTCGTCATCGTCACCGGCGCAGGCCGCGGCATCGGCCGCGAGATTGCGCTGCTGGCCGCCGCCGAAGGCGCCAAAGTCGTGGTCAACGATCCCGGCGTCGCCGCCGACGGCTCGGGAACCAACGCAGCGCCCGCCGAGGAGGTCGTCGAGGAAATCAAGAAGCGCGGCGGCACGGCGGTCGCGAATTTCGAAACGGTAGCGGAGGCGATCCCCGCCAGCAAGATCATCAAGCAGGCGATCGATACTTATGGCCGCCTCGACGGCGTCGTGAACAACGCCGGTATCCTGCGCGACGCGATCTTCCATCGCATGAGCGTCGAGGCTTTCGAGTCGGTCATCAAGGTTCACCTGATGGGCTCGTTCTACACCTCGCACGCCGCCGCCCGTATTTTCCGCGAACAGGAAAGCGGCGCGTTCGTCCACTTCACATCGACCTCGGGCCTGATCGGAAATTTCGGCCAGGCGAACTACGCAGCGGCCAAGCTCGGCATCGTCGGGCTCTCCAAGTCCATCGCGCTCGACATGGAGCGCTTCAACGTGCGTTCGAATTGCGTGTCGCCGTTCGCGTGGAGCCGCCTGATCGGCACCATCCCGACCGAGACCGAGGAAGAGAAGGCGCGCGTCGCCCGTATGCAGCAGATGGGACCGGAGAAAATTTCGCCGCTCTCGGTGTTCCTGCTGAGCGACGCCGCCAAGGACGTGACCGGACAGATCTTCGCCGTCCGCATGAACGAGATTTTCCTGATGGGCCAGTCACGCCCGTTGCGCTCCATCCACCGCGCGGAAGGCTGGACGCCACAGACCATCGCCGAACACGGGATGCCGGCGCTAAAGTCGTCGTTCTACAAGCTCGACCGTTCGGCGGATATTTTCTCGTGGGACGCGATCTGAGACGCAACTACCGAAACAGGCTGCACGCCCTCTCCCCGCTTGTGGGGAGAGGTGAAAGAAACACTTCGCTGCTACTTGAACGCCCCATGCCGGCCGGCTCCGCTGGCGAAGCGCTTGGCTCCTTCAAGCGTTTCGCCGGAGGCGATGACATCAAGGCCGCCCTGCATCTCGTCGTTGATCGCGTCCTCTTCTTCGAGATCCCATTGACGCAGCGCCGAGCGCTTGTCGTTGCGCAGGCAGCCTTGCGGGAAGCGCGCCAGCTCTCCCGCCAATGCAATGGCGTGCGCTCGCGCCTCGCCTTTCGGCACGAGCCGGTTGGCGAGACCGATATCAAAGGCTTCCTTCGCATCGACAGCACGACCCGTGAGGATCAGATCCATCGCCCGTGAATGTCCGATCAAGCGCGGCAACCGAATGGTGCCGAGATCGATCAGCGGCACGCCGAAGCGGCGGCAGTAGACGCCGAAGGTCGCGCCCTCACCGACCACGCGCATGTCGGCCCACAGCGCAAGCTCCATGCCGCCAGCGACTGCATGGCCCTCGACTGCCGCGATCACGGGCTTGCTCAGGCGCAAGCGGCTCGGTCCCATCGGCGCGATGGTGTCGTGGCCGCCAAGCTCGCGCTTTTTCTCACGGTCGCCCAATGCGACGGCCTTCAGGTCTGCGCCTGCGCAGAACGCCCCGCCGGTCCCCGTGAACACCGCGACGGATGACTCCGGATCGGCGTCGAAGGCGCGGAAAGCGTCGAACAGGCGGCGCGCGGTAGCGCCATCGACCGCGTTCTTGCGCTCCGGACGATTGATGGAAACGATGGTGACGGGCCCCTCGCGCTCGACGAGGATCGTGTCGGTGTCGGTCATCGTTTCCTCCCGTTGTTTGATTGTCAGCCGCTGTTGCGCAGTCCTGCCGAGATGCCGTTGATCGTGAGCTGGATGCCGCGCAGCACCTGCTCGTCGGGGCTTTGTGCGCGGTGCGCTTGAAGCAGTTCGACCTGAACGTGATTGAGTGGGTCGAGATACGGAAACCTGTTACGGATCGAGCGTTCCAGTAACGGATTGCCCTCGAGCAGCCGGTCATGACCCATGATGGTCAGCAGCATCTCGATGGAGTTATGCCATTCCGCGCGAATGCGGCCGAAGATCGCGACGCGCAGTTTTTCATCCGGCACCAGATCCGCGTAACGCGAGGCGATGGCGATGCTGCTTTTGGACAGAACCATGTCCATGTTGGACAGCAGCGTCTGGAAGAAGGGCCACTCGCGATACAGCTCCTGCAGGAACGCGATGCCCTTGTCCGGATGTTGCTTGACCCAGGTATCGACGGCGCTGCCGAAACCATACCAGCCGGGCAGCATCAGCCGGCACTGCGCCCAGCTGAACACCCAGGGAATCGCGCGCAGATCCTCGATCTTCCGCGTCTTGGTACGCGAGGCGGGACGGCTGCCGATATTCAGCGTCGAGATTTCCGAGATCACGGTGGAAGCCCAGAAATAGTCCTCGAAACCGTCCGTCTCGTAGACAAGGTTGCGATAGGCCGCGTATGCGAGATTGGATAGCTCCTCCATCGCTGCAATGTATTCATCGCGCGGCGCAGAATGCTTCGGCTGCAACAGGCTCGCCTCCAGCGTTGCCGCTGCAAGAATTTCCAGATTATGACGGCCGACATCCGCGTTGGAGTATTTGCTGGAAATGATTTCGCCCTGCTCGGTGATGCGGATTTGCCCGTCTACCGCGCCGCCGGGCTGCGCCAGAATGGCGTCGTAGCTTGGCCCGCCGCCGCGGCCGACCGAGCCGCCGCGCCCGTGAAACAAACGCAAGCGAATGCCATGATGCGCGAACACTTCAACGAGGCTGATCTCGGCCTTGTATAATTCCCAGCCCGAGGTGACGAAACCACCGTCCTTGTTGCTGTCCGAATAGCCGAGCATGACCTCCTGAAGACCGCCGCGGCTGTCGACAAGGCGGCGATATTCCGGCAGCGCGAACAGGCTATCCATGATTTGCGCGCACTGGCGAAGATCGTCGATGGTCTCGAACAGCGGAACGATATTGAGGCGGCTGGTGCCGTCCGGCGCGACAAGCCCCGCCTCTTTCAGCAGCACCGCGATCTCCAGCAGATCCGAAACGCCCTCGGTCATCGAGATAATGCACTGGGGGATCACGGCTTCGCCCAGGATGCCATGCGCTTCGGCCGCGGCGCGCAGCACGCCAAGTTCCTTGATCGTCTCTTCACCGTAGGCAACGAACGGCGACGCCAGCGGCCGCGCGGTGTTCAATTCACGCGACAACAGCGCGATGCGCTTGTCTTCCGGCAAATCCTTGTAGTTCGTGCCGGGCGCCGCCGCCTCGAACAATTCCGAGATGGTCCGCTCATGGACGGCGGAATTCTGCCGCATGTCGAGGGCCGCGAGATGAAATCCAAAGCAGTCCACCGCACGGCGCAGATGCCGCAGCCGTCCCCGTGCGATCACCAGCGAATTGTTGGCGACGAGCGACGCGTGCAGCACATCGAGATCGCGCGCCAGTTCATCTGGCCCCGCATACGGGGCTGCATTCCCGACCGGCGGGCGACTGGTCTCGATGTTCAGCTTCAGCGCCGTGGCGGCAAGCCGCGCGTAAATGCCGGAGACCGCCAGCCGATACGGCTCGCCGCTCCGGTGCGGCGACGGGTCCGGCGACTGCTGCGCCAGCGCGCGCAATTCGGGCGAAACATCGGCGAGATGCGCCGCGAGCGACAGCTCCGCGCCGAGTTCATGCAGTTCGGCAAGATAGAAGCGCAGGATGCGTGTCGAGTGCATCCGAAGGGCGCCGCGCATTACCTCTGCGGTAACGAATGGATTGCCGTCGCGGTCGCCGCCAATCCAGCTTCCCATCTTCAAGAAGGTCGCAAGTTCCGGCGCGTCCTGCGCCTCAGCGGCCTTGCCGCCCTGCTCCGCGAGCCGGTCCTCCAACGCGCAATGCAGCCGTGGCACTTCACGCAGGAACGTATAATCGTAGAACGAGAGGCCGTTGGCGACCTCGTCAAGCACCGTGAGTTTTGTCCGGCGCAGCAGGTTGGTCTGCCAGAGCGTCACCACCGCGCGGCGCAATTGCTCGTCGCTGGCGGCAATTTCATCGGCGGTCATCTGCGTGCGCTCGCGGATATCGAGCACGGACGCGATTTCCATTTCGCGGTCGATCGTGCTCTTGCGGCGCACCTCGGTCGGGTGCGCAGTCAGCACCGGCGAGACCTGCGCCTTGGCGAAGAACGCGCGCAACGCGTCCGCATCGATACCCGCGTCATGTGCGCGGTTGAGCGCAGATTCCAGCGTTCCAGCGCGCGGCGACGTGCCTGCCATGTCCTGCGCGCGGCGCTGGCGGATGTTGTTATGGTCTTCGGCGATATTCGCCAGGTGCGAGAAGTAACTGAACGCGCGAACGATGCGGACGGTCTCCGCGATCGACATGCCGTCCAGAATGGCTTCGAGTTCGCGGCGCGCCGGCTTGTCGTCGTCGCGATGGAATCGGATCGAGGTCTGCCGGATGCGCTCGACCAGATCGAAAACGTCCGCCCCTTCCTGATCGCGCACGGTATCGCCGAGAATGCGCCCGAGCTGCCGGATGTCCGCCCGGAGCTGCGCATCGGCGTCGGACGACGGGGCATCGCCCTCCCGAAGCCTGTTGTCAGGGTTTCTGGTTGAAGACGCCTCTGGCGACATGGGATATCCGCTTGCGCGAGAAATGACCGGCATTCTCAAGTCGCAATTTTTGCACGCGGACGCAAGCGTGGACGGGCCTAAATCTTGCGTCCCGCCCGCTCCCAATACGGATCGCGCAGCCGCCGCTTGAAGATCTTGCCGGAATCCTCGCGCGGCAGGCTGGCCTGAATTTCGATGTGTTTGGGCACCTTGTAGCTGGCCAGCATGCCTTTGAGTTGTTCGCGGATCTCCGTCACATCAAGCGCCGCGCCCGGCTGCGGCTCGACCACCGCCATCAACGCCTCGCCGAACTCTTCGTCGGGAATGCCAAACACCGCGCAGTCATGAATTCCGGAAATACCGTGCAGCACGGCTTCGATCTCCGCCGGATAGATATTGACGCCACCCGAGATCACCATGTCGCGCTTGCGGTCGCAGATGAAGACATAGCCATCGGCGTCGATGTAACCGACATCGCCACTGGTGATGAAGCCATCGCGGTCGATCTCGGCGCGCTTCTCGGGCCGGTTGTGATAGGTGAAATCGGGGTAGGCAGGGAGGCGCGAATAAATCTCGCCGATCTCGCCCTGCGGCAGAATGCGGCCGTCATCGCCAAGGAACCGCAGTTCAGCGGTGGGAGAAATCTTTCCCACCGTACCGGGTTTCTTCAAGGCATCCTCGGAAGTCGCGAACGTCACCGCGCCGGATTCGGTGCTGCCGTAGAATTCATAGATCACCGGACCGAACCATTCGATCATGGCACGCTTCACCTCCGCCGGACATGGCGCGGCGGCATGGATCACGTGGCGCAGTGAGGAGACGTCGTAGGACCTGCGAACCTGTTCGGGCAGTTTCAGCAGCCGCGTGAACATGGTCGGAACCATGAAGACGTTGTCGATCTTCTGCTCGTCGATGATCCGCAGAAATTCCTCGGCCTCGAAACGCGGCATCAGGATCGTCACATCGCCGAGCCGCCCGGCACGCAGGCCGAACGCATTCGGCGCGGAGTGATACAGTGGACCCGGCAGCAGCGCGCGAACGCCGGGCTTCAATCCGTAGATCAACGCACGCATGGCTTCGACGGATGCCGCTTGCTCCGGCGTCGGGGCAAATCGCTTGACGCCCTTGGGATGTCCCGTGGTGCCCGACGTGTAGATCATGTTCTGCGGCTGCGGCAGTGTCGGGCCGTCATAGGGCGTTTGCTTCGCAAGCCAGGCATCGAAATCGAGCGCTCCGCGCGGGGCCGCGCACAGCGCAGGGCCGATCCGATAGGTCGTGACGATTTCCGGCGGCGGCGGCACGCTGAGCAGTGTAATGGCTTCAGAAACGACTCCGTGAAGCCCGTGCAGCAGGTCGGCGTGGCCGATCAGTACACGCGCGCCGGAATCGCTCATGACATAAGCGATCTCATCGGCCTTGAAATGCCAATTGATCGGCACGGCGTAAGCCCCGAGCGTCATTACCGCGTAGGCGGCCTCGAGGAACGCGATATCGTTGCGCATCAGGATGCCTACGCTGTCGCCCTGCCTGACGCCGAGCGCCGCGAGACCTCCCGCGATCAGCCGCGATCGTTCGTTGATTTCATCCCGGCTTTTGCGGCGATCGCCACTGATGATGCCGGTTGCGAGCGCCGTTGCGGAGACTGTCATGACAACCGCCGCTCAGTTCGAACCGTCTACAAATCGGGGGGCGCGTTTTTCGATGTTCGCGCGCACCGCCTCAGTCTGGTTCGGTTTTCCCATCACCTTCATCTGCTCGACCGATTCCGCGAGCAGCGCCGGGCCGGGATCGCCGCCGAGATTGTTGAGCATCCGCTTGATGCCGCGGATCGCGTCCGGGTTCTTGCCCGCGATCTCGCGTGCGGCAGCCAAAGCCTCGGCGCGCGGGTCATCACATACCCGCGTCGCGAGGCCATAGCTCATCGCCTCCTGCGCCGAGAAAATCCGTCCGGTGAATGCAAGGTCGCGCAGAATGTCGTCGCGCACGAGACGTGCGAGGATTGGCGTGCCCGCCATATCCGGCACCAGACCCCATTTGATTTCCGTCACCGACATACGCGTGTCGGGCGCAAGGAAGCGCATGTCCGCGCCGAGCGCCAACTGGAAGCCGCCGCCGAACGCCACGCCGTGTACGGCTGCAATCACCGGCACCGGCAATTGCCGCCAGCCCCAGACCGCCTGCTGCGAGTGATTGGCGAGGCCGTGCGTGCGCTTCGCAAGATCGCGCAGGTCGCTGGTGCCTTCACCCATCGCGGCAAAGCGCCCCATGTCGAGGCCGGCGCAGAACGCGCGCCCCTCACCGGACAGGACGACCGCGCGCAGGCCCTTCTCGTCCTTGAGCCGCGCTGCCGTGTCCACCAGTGCATTGAACATGGGCGCATCCAGCGCGTTCATCTTGTCCACGCGGACCAGACGGACGTCGGCCACGCGCTCCGACATCGAAACCGTAATGCGATCGTTGGCGGCGGACATGGCGTTCTCCCGGTTGTTTCGTTTCTTGCTCTTTACACGATTAGATCATGCTGTTTTAATTAATCAACTAACTAATCGACAAAAGTCATTCAGAGGAGGATTGCACCATGTTCACAGATCGTCTTCTTGCGGGCCGCAAGATTCTGGTGACCGGCGGCGGCACCGGCCTCGGCAAGGCAATGGCCGCGAAGTTTCTCAGCCTCGGCGCGGAGATTCACATCTGCGGCCGCCGCAAGGGCGTCTGCGAAGAGACCGCCGCCGAACTCATGAAGACCCATGGCGGCAAGGTCACGGCGCATGGCGTGGACATCCGCGATGCAGCCGCCGTCGACGCGATGATCGAGAGCGCATTCAAGGACGGCCCCCTCACCGATCTCATCAACAACGCCGCCGGAAATTTCATTTCGCGCACGCAGGATTTGACGCCGCGCGGTTTCGACGCCGTCGCCAATATCGTGATGCACGGCACGTTCTATGTCACTCATGCGGTCGGCAAGCGCTGGATCGCCGGCGGCGATCGCGGCAACGTCGTGTCCATCGTGGTGACTTGGGTGCGCAACGGCAGCCCCTATGTGGTGCCGTCCGCGATGAGCAAGTCCGCGATCCACGCCATGACCATGTCGCTTGCGACCGAATGGGGCCGTTACGGCATCCGCCTCAACGCCATCGCGCCGGGAGAAATTCCGACCGAGGGCATGAGCAAGCGGATCAAGCCCGGCGACGAAGCCGGCGCGCGCACCATCGCCATGAATCCGATGGGCCGCGTCGGGCAGATGAGCGAACTGGAAAATCTCGCGACATTCCTGATTTCCGGTGGCTGCGACTGGATTAACGGCGAGACCATCGCGATGGACGGCGCGCAGGCGCTCGCGTCCGGCGGCAATTTCTACCAGTTGCGCGACTGGAAGGACGCCGACTGGACCGCGGCGCGCGATGCCATCATGGCGCAAAACGAAAAGGACAAGGCGAAACGGGGATAACCCTCACCGAATCCACTCAATCAAAAAACAAGCAGGGAGAACGAAATGCGTCTGAATAGTTCGCTATGCATGGCTGTTGCAGCAGGATTTCTGATGGCCGCGACCGGCAGCGCTGTCGCCCAGAAGAAGTACGACACCGGCGCAACCGACACCGAAATCAAGATCGGCAACATCATTCCCTACAGCGGACCCGCTTCGGCGTATGGCGTCGTCGGCAAGGCGATGGAAGGCTACTTCAGGAAAATCAACGATGAAGGCGGCATTAATGGCCGCAAGGTCAATTTCATTTCCTATGACGACGCCTACAGCCCGCCGAAATCCGTCGAGCAGACACGCAAGCTGGTCGAGAGCGATGAGGTGTTGCTGGTGTTCGGCGCGCTCGGCACACCGTCCAATTCGGCGATCCAGAAATACATGAACGCCAAGAAAGTGCCGCACCTGTTTCTCGCGACCGGCGCCACGAAGTGGAATGACCCGAAGGGCTTCCCGTGGACAATGGGCTGGCTGCCGAGCTACCAGAGCGAAGGCCGCATCTATGCGAAGTATCTCCTGAAGGAGAAACCCGATGCGAAAATCGCCGTGCTCTACCAGAATGACGATTTCGGCAAGGACTACCTCAAGGGCATTCAGGACGGTCTTGGCGCCAAGAAATCCATGATCGTGATCGAGGAGAGCTACGAGCTTTCCGAGCCGACCATCGACTCGCATATCGTCAAGATCAAATCCCTGAACCCCGACGTCCTCGTCATCTTCACCACACCGAAGTTCGGCGCCCAGACTGTCAAGAAGGTCGGCGAACTCGGCTGGAAGCCGACGCTGATCATCAGCAACGTCAGTGCATCGACGGCCACCGTCATGAAGCCCGCGGGATTTGATAACGCACAGGGCGTTATTTCGGCGGCCTACGCCAAGGACACTTCCGATCCGCAGTGGAACGACGATCCCGGCATGAAGGACTACAAGGCTTTCTTGGCCAAATACGTTCCCGAAGCCAACGTCGCGGATAGTTCGGCCGTCACCGGCTACAACATGGCGCAGACCATGGTCCAGGTGCTGAAACAGTGCGGCGACAACCTGACCCGCGAGAACGTCATGAAGCAGGCCGCCAGCATCAAGGACCTGCAACAAGGCGGGCTTTTGCCCGGCATCAAGATCAACACCAGCGCGACGGATTTCTCGCCCATCGAGCAGTTGCAGCTCATGCGGTTCAAGGGCGAGCGCTGGGAGCTGTTCGGAAGCGTGCTTGATGGTGAAGCCGGCGGCGAACGCTGACCCCTGACCCAGCGAGGCGGAAAGTTGTAATTTCGCCTCGCCATTACCTCGCCTCCCGCTATATTGGCCGCCAACGAAAACCAATAAACGGGAGGCGATTTCGTGACATCCAGTGTGGAGCTTGTGCGGGCAACGGCCTGCGAGAACGTCGAGCGGCTGCGACGCGGAGACATTACCCCGCATGACCTGCTCGATGCACTGGAATCGCGAATCAAGGAGGTCGACGGCCAGGTCAACGCGCTGCCGACTCTCTGCTTCGACCGCGCCCGGGCCCATGCCGACCGGCTGATGAAAAAGCCCGTAAACGAGCGCGGCCTGCTCGCCGGTATGCCGGTGCCGATCAAGGATCTGACCGATGTCTCCGGTGTGCTGACCACGCAAGGCTCGCCGATCTTCAAGGACGCGATTGCGACCAAATCGAACATCGTGGTCGAAAATCTCGAGACCAACGGCGCGGTGATCTACGCCAAATCCAACACGCCGGAGTTCGGCGCGGGCGCTCAAACTTTCAACGAGGTGTTCGGCGCGACGCTCAATCCGTGGAATCTGTCGCGCTCCGCATCCGGTTCATCCGGCGGCGCTGCGGCCGCGCTGGCGAGCGGCACGGCATGGCTCGCTCATGGCACGGATGTCGGAGGGTCGCTGCGCAATCCCGCGAGCTTCTGCGGCGTGGTTGGAATGCGCCCCAGCATCGGCAGGGTCGCGCATTCGCAGGCCGCGAAGGTCGACCGCACGCTCAGCGCCGACGGCCCGATGGCGCGCAACGTCGAAGACCTCGCGCTGATGCTGGATGCGATGTCCGGCGAGCATCCGGGCGATGCGCTGTCGCTGCCTCGTCTGCCGACATCGTTTCTCACGGCCGCCCGTTCCGGCGCAAAACCGAAGCGCATCGCCTATTCCGCCGACCTTGGAATCTCTCCGGTCGATCCGGAAGTCGCCGAGATCACCCGCAAGGCCGCGCAGCGATTTGCCGAGGCCGGCGTCATCGTCGAAGAAGCCCATCCGGATTTTCGCGAGTCGGTCGAATGCGCCCATGTGCTGCGGGCGTATGATTATGTGCTCACCAAGGGCAAGCTGCTGAAACAACATCGCGATCAGCTCAAGCCGGAAGTAATCTGGAACATCGAACAGGGCCTCAAACTGACGCTGGCCGACATCGAGCGCGCCGAAGCCCAGCGCGTCACGCTGATGAACCGCGCTCTCGCCTTCTTCGAGACCTACGATCTGCTGTTGTGCCCGACCACCATCGTGGCGCCCTTCCCGGTCGAGCAGCGCTATCTCGCCGAATGCAACGGCGTGAAGTTCGACAATTATGTCGGCTGGCTCGCCATCGTTTCCGCCATCACCGTCGCCTGCTGTCCGGGGTTGTCCATTCCCTGCGGCTTCACCCGCGAAGGCCTGCCTGTCGGGCTGCAGATCGTAGCCCCACCGCGTGGCGAAGGCCGGGCGCTTGCGGGCGGCAAATTGCTGGAAACCATTCTCGGGCTTGGGGCTATTACCCCGATCGATCCTCGCCTTGGGAAGTAAACTTGCAATCGGCAGTTTCGCGTGAAAGATACCTCACCCGACAACCAGGGACGATAAATGGCCGCGCCAAAACCTCCTGCGTTCGACACGCTCAGCCTTCATGCGGGCCAGCATCCAGACCCCGTGACAGGCTCGCGCGCGGTTCCGATTCACCAGACGACGTCCTACGTGTTTCAGGATGCCGATCACGCCGCGGCGCTGTTCAATCTGGAGCGCGCCGGTCACATCTACACGCGCATATCAAATCCGACGACGGCGGTGCTGGAAGAACGTCTGGCGGCGCTGGAAAACGGCGTCGGCGCGGTCTGCACCGCGAGCGGCATGGCCGCGCTGCATCTGGCGATCGCGACGCTGTGTGACGCCGGGGATCATATCGTCGCCTCGGCCTCGCTTTACGGCGGCAGCATCAACATCCTGACCCACACGCTGCCGCGGTTCGGGATCACCACCACCTTCGTCAAGCCGCGCGACCTCGATGGCATCCGCGCCGCGATCAAACCGAACACCAAGCTCGTGATCGGCGAAACCATCGGCAATCCCGGCCTCGAAGTGCTGGATATTCCAGTCGTTGCGAAGATCGCGCATGACGCCGGCATTCCGCTGCTGATCGACAATACGTTTGCGACGCCCTATCTCGCACGTCCGATCGAGATGGGTGCCGACATCGTCATGAACTCGATCACCAAATGGATCGGCGGCCACGGCATTGCTATTGGCGGCGTCATTGTCGATGGCGGACATTTCGACTGGGAGAAGTCCGGCAAGTTTCCGACGCTGACCACGCCCTATGCCGGCTATCACGGCATCGTCTTCGCCGAAGAGTTCGGGCCGCAGGCATTCATCATGCGCGCCCGCGCTGAGGGCCTGCGCGATTTCGGCGCGTGCATCTCGCCGACCAACGCATTCCAGATTTTGCAGGGCGTCGAGACCCTGCATGTGCGCATGCAGCGCCACGTCGAGAATGCATCCGCCGTTCTGGCCTTCCTCGCCGCGAACAAGGCCGTCGAGTGGGTGCTGCATCCTTCGCTCGACAATCACCCCGATCACGAACTGGCAAAAAAGCTGCTGCCGCGCGGCGCGGGCTCCATCATCACTTTTGGCATCAAGGGTGGACGCGACGCCGGGCGCAAGTTCATCGAAGCACTCAAGCTCGTGAGCCATGTCGCCAATGTCGGTGACGCCAAGACGCTGGTCATCCATCCTGCCTCGACCACGCATCAGCAGATGAACGCCGAACAATTGAAGATCGCAGGCATCGGCGAGGAACTGATCCGGTTGTCTATCGGCATCGAAGCCGCCGACGACATCATCGGCGACCTCGGCCAGGCGCTCCGCTTTTCTCAGAAGGCTTGAGACATGATCCTGACTGTGGACGGCGTTGAGACCTTTGCGACGACAGGCGGCAAGCCGCTCGATCCGAAATTGCCGCTGGTGGTGTTTCTGCACGGAGCAGGTTTCGATCACTCGATGTGGGCGCTGTTCAGCCGATGGTTCTCCCATCATGGCTACAGCGTGCTCGCGGTGGACCTGCCGGGACATGGAAAATCGAAGGGCAATCTGATTTCATCGATCCCCGGCATGGCGGACTGGACTGTCCGCCTTATCGAAGCAGCCGGCGCAAAGAAAGCGGGGCTTGTCGGACATTCGATGGGCTCGCTGATTGCGCTCGATGCCGCCGCGCGGCATCCGGACAAGGTCTCCGCATTGTCACTGATCGGCGTCGGCGGCGCGATGCCGGTGTCTCCCGATCTGCTCAATGCGGCGAAGGACAACAATCATGACGCCATCGACATGGTGTCGATCTGGGGCTTCGGTTTCGCCGCGGGCCTCGGCGGCTCGCAGGCGCCGGGCCTGTGGATGATGGGCGGTGGACAGCGCGTGCTGGAGCGCGACGCGCCGGGCGTGCTGTTCAACGATCTTGCGGCCTGCAACGACTACAAGGATGCGCTGACCGCTGCCGCGAAGGTGACCGCGCCGACGACGCTCATCCTCGGCGAGCGTGACATGATGACACCGCTGAAATCGGGCAAGCAACTCGCCGCTGCGATTGCTGGTTCAAGGCAAGTGGTGCTGCCCGGCGCGGGACACATGTTGACGGCCGAACGGCCCGATGATGTGCTCGCGGCGCTGGTCACATCGCACACACAAAAACAACCGGCCTAGAAGATCGGCCCGGCGCGCCGGTAGCTCAAGGAAACAGCCCGCGCACCGTCTTGGCCGCGCGGACCTTCTCGACGCCGATCGCCATCGCCGCCGTCCGGTGCGACACCTTGTCCTGCCTGGCGCGCGCCACCATCTGTTCGAACGCGCGATCGAGAATCCGGTATTCGCGCTGCGTGACTTCTTCCTCTTCCCAGAACAACTGCTGCAAGTCCTGCACCCATTCGAAGTAGCTGACCACCACGCCGCCAGAATTGCACAAAATGTCGGGGATCACGAAAATCTCATCCTCCCGCTGCTCAAGCACGAGATCGGCGTCCGGCGTGGTCGGCCCGTTCGCCCCTTCCGCCAGCACGCGGCAACGGAGTTGCGCAGCCACCTCCGCATCGATCACCCGTTCGGTCGCAGCCGGCACCAGCACGTCGCACGGTAAAGTCAGCATCGCCTTGGGATCGCATTGCAGCTCACTGGAAAACCCGGCGATGCTGCCGTGCTTCCCGACATGCGCCGCCAGTGCTGCTACATCGAGTCCCTTCTTGTCGTGAATAGCACCGGTGTGATCGCTGACGGCGATTGTCTTGACTCCGAACTGCGCCAGTTCAAGTGCGGTGTATGAACCGACATTGCCGAAGCCCTGGATCACCGCGGTCGCCTCGCCGAAATTGATCGACTTCAGGCTGAGGACGCGCCGCGCGAGATAGGCAACGCCTCGTCCCGTCGCCTCGCGCCGGCCGAGCGTACCGCCGGTCGCGACAGGTTTCCCGGTGACGATTTCAGTCACCGTCTTGCCCTGGTACATGGAATACGTGTCCATGAACCATGCCATTACCTGCTCGTTGGTGCCCATATCCGGCGCCATCACATCCGTGTGCGGACCGACGAACGGAATCATCTCCTGCATGTAGCGCCGCGACAGACCCTCGAGCTCGGTGCGCGACAACGCCGACGGATCAACGTTGATGCCGCCCTTGGCGCCGCCATAAGGCAACCCGACCAGCGCGCATTTCCAGCTCATCCAGATCGCCAGCGCCGCCACCTCGCCGAGATCGACACTCGTTGCAAAGCGCGTGCCGCCCTTGGTCGGTCCCATTGTGAGATGATGCTGAACCCGATAGCCTTCAAATACCGCAATGGTGCCGTCGTCACGGTGGATCGGACAGGACACTGTCACTGACCGCTTCGGCATCAAAAGCCGCGCGCGCTCGTCGTGCGGGATCGACAGATGATCGGCGATCACGCCGAACTGCTTCGCCGCCATGTCAAAGACCGGACCGCTATACACTGTCACAGCATCTATCCTCGTTCGCACATTGATCGCATGTCATTGTGTTAATAAAACGGACGCTGCGCCGGAGACCGCCGCTTAGAAATTTTTCCGACTGCCGGTGCATTACATTCCGAGATAGATCCGCCGCACTTCGGGATTGGCCTTGATGTCAGAGGCTGGGCCGCTCATCACCACCTTGCCGGTTTGCAGCACATAGGCGCGGTCGGAAATCTCCAGACTTTCCGACAGCCGTTGCTCGACCAGCAGGATCGTCACGCCGTTGTCGCGGATCTGCTGAATGGCTGCAAAAATTTCATCCACAAGCTTGGGCATGATGCCCTGCGACGGCTCATCCAGCATCAGGAGGCGCGGCCGGGTCATCAGCGCGCGTGCAATCGCCAGCATCTGCTGTTCGCCGCCGGACAACGTCGCCGCGCGCTGGTTGAGACGCTCTTCCAGACGCGGAAACAGCTTGAACACGAATTCCAGCGGAGCGTCGCGATCCGGCGTGCCGCGGTGCAGATAACTGCCGAGCCGCAGATTGTCGGCGACGCTGAGACGAGGAAACAGGCGCTTGTTTTCCGGCACGAAGGCCAGTCCGCGCCCGGTGATCAGATGCGCCGGAATGGTGTCGATTCGTTCGCCGCCGAAGCTGACCGATCCGGATTTTGCCTTCTCCATGCCGGAGATGGATTTCAGCAGCGTCGATTTTCCCGCGCCGTTAGCGCCGGCGACAGTAACGATCTCGCCGGAATCGACCTGAATCGAAATATCGGAAATCGCGATCAATCCGCGATAGGCCGTGGTGAGGTTGGCGACATCAAGCAGCACGGTGACGATCCCCCAGATAGGCGGTGATCACCTTGTCGTCCCGCACGACCTCCTTCGGCAGTCCCTCCGCCAGCACCTTGCCAAGATGCAGCACCACGGCGCGGTCGACCAGCGGCATCACCACTTCCATGACGTGCTCGACCATCACCACGGTGACGCCGGTCTCCCTCACCTTGCGGATCAGATCGACGCCCGCCGCCGCTTCGCTCGGCGTAAGGCCCGTCAGCACCTCATCGAGCAGCAGCAGCTTCGGCTCGGTCGCCAGCGCTCGCGCCACTTCGAGGCGGCGCTTCTGCGGCGGCGTGAGATCCGCGGCCGACGAATCGGCATGAGACGCAAGCCCGACATATTCGAGAACATCGAGCGCCTTGGCGCGGGCCTGCAACACGCCGGGATAGCGCACGAACGCGCCGACGGTGACATTCTCGACCACCGACATGGAATCGAACGAACGCGGCACCTGATAGGTCCGCGCGATGCCGAGCTGACAGCGCTTCGCGGCCGGCAGCGGCGTAATGTCCTGGCCGTCGAATTCGATGACGCCGAACGACACCGGAAACGCGCCCGCGATCAGATTGAACAGCGTCGATTTGCCTGCGCCGTTCGGACCTATCAGCCCGAGAATTTCGCCGCGCTTGACATCGAGATCGATGGAATCGTTCGCCACCAGTCCGTCGAAACGACGGGTCACGCTGCGGCAACTGATGATCGGCTTGTCGGTCATGTCGTGGTCCCGCGCGCTGTCGGCGGCTTGATGATGCTGAGAATGCCTTCGGGGCGCGTCAATGAGACGATCATGATGAGACCGCCATAGATGACGAGATCAAGACCCGACCCGGCGCCGCCCAGATACGAGCGCGTCAATTCGGCCAGCGGAATCAGGATCAGCGCGCCGATCGCCGGTCCCCACAGCGAGCCGACACCGCCCAATACGGCAGGCAGCGCCATCAGCAGCGAAAAGCGGAAGTGCATCACGCTGTCAGGGTCGATGTAGGACACGAAGGCCGCGTAGAAGCCGCCGCCGACCGCGGTGAAGAAGGCGGAGATCGCCGCCGCCGCCATCTTGGAATGGAAGATCGTGACGCCGAGGCTTTCGGCGGCTTCGGAATTGTCCTTCACCGCGCGCCACCAATAGCCCCACTTCGATTCGACGATGGAGAACGTGACGAGCCAAGTGACGGCGAACAGACCGAGCGCGAAGTAAAAGTAAGGCGCCTTATCGCGGGCGAACTGCAAGGTCCACCATGAGTCCGGCGTGAACGGCCACTGAATGCCGAGCGCCGCCCCGGCGTAATCCCAGTTGTGAAACAGCAACAAGCCGATTTCTGCGATGACAATGGTCGCAATCGAAAAGTAATGTCCCTTGAGCCGGAAACACGGATAGCCAAGCGCCAGCGCGATGGCGGCTGCGATGATGCCGCCCGCGAGCAGACCGCCCCACGGGGTGATGCCGAACTTCACATAAAGAATGCTGGTGGCGTAAGCGCCAAGCCCGAAATACAGCGCGTGCCCCAGCGACACCTGCCCGCAATAGCCGCCGAGCAGATTCCAGCTCTGCGACAGCGCCGCGAACAGCAGCGTCAGGATCAGCACGTTCATCAGGTAGACGTCGGACACCATCCGCGGCACCAGCGCGATCGCCGCGAAGACCACGAACGCAATGACAAGCTGCCTCCTGCGGCCGGAAACGAACGACGTCATCGATGAGACCGCTGCGCTCTCCGCCATCACAACCTCCCGAACAGGCCGCTCGGCCTGACGAACAGCACCAGCAGATAGAGTGAATACACCCCGACGGATTTCAGCGACGCCGGCAGGATCAGCGTGGTCAGCGCCTCCACCAGTCCGACGATCACGCCGGCGACCAGCGCGCCGAAGATGCTGCCGAAGCCGCCGAGCGCCACGGTGACATAGGCTATCAGCGCGAAGGTGCCGCCGACCTGCGGATGGATGTAATAGAAGATCGCGAGCACTGCGCCCGCGATGCCGACCAGCGCCGCGCCAAGTCCCCAGCCGAGCGCGAACACGCGGTTGCGGTCGATGCCGACCAGGGCCACCGCGCCCTGGTCTTCGCGTGTCGCTTCAAGCGCCTTGCCGAAGTCCGTGCGCGTGATCAGCCAGTAGAGACCCGCGAACACCGCCAACGAGACCGCGCCGCCGAAAATCTGCGGCCACGGCAGGAACACCCCGCCCAGGTTGAGCGTCTTGCCGCCGAGCCATGTGTTGGCGATGTTGCGATAATCCGGCGTGAAGAAATACTGCGCGAGGCCCTGGATCAAGAGCGCAAGGCCGAAGGTCGCGAAGATCTGCACCATGCCGGGATTGGCCTTGGCGCGCATCGCGTAACGGATGATGCCCGCATAGACCGAAACGCCGAGCACGAACATCAGCGCCACAACGAGCGGCGCCAGCACGACGGGATCGAGCGCGGTCATGAACACCAACCCGAAGGTCGCGTACATCGCGAGCATCAGGAACTCGCCATGGGCGAAGTTCACCACGTCCATCAGACCGAAGATCAGCGACAGGCCGACCGCGATCAGCGCATAGATCAACCCCATCAAGAGGCCGCTTGCGATCACCTGAAGAAAGGCCTGTGTTGTCACCGGGAACAATCCATCCAGATAAACGGCCGCACGGCGGCGGTGCCGTCAGACATTGCATTCGAACATTCGTAAAAAAGGCGCTGTCGCGAAGACAGCGCCTTGTCACGGATCAGCCGTTCATCGGCCATTTCGGTTCGGCGATCGCGGCCTGCTCCGGATACACCGTGACGAACTTGCCGCCGATATACTGCAACAGCACCGGATCGGCATCATCGTTCTGGCCTTCGGCGGTGAACTTGATGCGCTTCCACGGCATGATGGTTTTCTCGCCGGGCGTATCCGTGGCAGCGAGTGCCGCGCGGATTTTCTCGCCGTCGGTGGACTTGGCACGATCGATGGCGTCAGCCAGCACGAGAATCGAGGTCAACTGCCGCGAGGTGTTGTCGTTGAGGTCACGGTTGGCACGCGCCTTGAACATGTCGTTGACCTTGCCGACCGACGGACGCTTGGCGGCGAGATCGAGCGAGAAGCTGGCGCGCGAGATCATGCCGTTGAGCTTGTCGGCCACCGCATCGAAGGTCGCCTTGTCGGCGAATCCCGCCGCCTGCGCCAGGATGTTGTTCGGCTTGTAGCCGAGCTCGTCCATGGTCTTCATCAGCAGGATGGAGTCTGTGGTGTAGCTAGATGGCAGCAGCACGTCGGGATTGGCGCTCTTGATCTGCTGCACTTCAGCCGTAAGCGATGGCGAAGAGGCGCGATACTTGATATCGACCGCAACCTTGTAACCGCGATCCTGCGCCAGCTTGCGCTGCACGTTGGAGGAGTCGGTCCCGAAGATCGTGTCCTCGAAGAACAATCCGACGCTGTCGATCTTCTTGCCCTTCTTTTTCAGTGCATCCATGAACTCGAACATCGCGAGCGAGAACATCTCGTCATGGGCTGCGGGACGGAAGAAGAATTTCAGACCCCGGCGATGCAGGCTCGGTGATGACGAATCGGCCGCAATATAGGGAATGCCATAGCGCTCGCAGGACGCGCTGACCGTGGCCGACACCGACGAGTGGAATGCGCCGCAGATGGCGACGACCTTGTCCTGTGTGATCAGGCGCTCGGCTTCGGCACGGCCCTTCTGCGGATCGCCCTGATGGTCGGCGAACACCAGCTTGATCTTGGCATTGCCGAGGCCTGCGAGACCCGCATTCTTCGCGGTCGGGAGGTCGAGATCGTGCGAGCCGTTGACAATATCGGCCGCCGTTTCAAGAGCCGCTTTCGCGTCTGCTCCGACCTGCGCAGTTGGCCCGGTCATCGGCCAGATACAACCGATCAGGATTTCACCACCGGCCTGCGCGAAGGCGCGCGTCCCGATGGTTCCGGCCAATGACATTGCAACACCGGACAACAATACTTCGCGGCGATTCATCGACGATACTCCTGTGTTTGACGAAGCCTGTTGTCTGGCAAAGGCTTTGCGACTGGTTGACCAATTTACTGAATAGAAAATTCCGTATTGCGAGCGTCCGTCACCAGCATGTAGCCCGGCGCGTGGGTGATCGCGAAGGGCAGCCGCGATTGCAGGATGACCGATTGCGGTGTGACTCCGCACGCCCAAAATACCGGCACTTCATCGGGCCGAATGCTCACGGCGTCGCCATAGTCGGGCTTGGAAATATCCTTGATGCCGATCAGTTCGGGCTTGTCGAAATGCACCGGCGCGCCGTGCACGGCCGGAAACCGCGTTGTGATCTGGATGGCCCGGATCGCTTCCGCCGGCTTGAACGGCCGCATCGAGACGACCAATGGACCGGCGAACGGTCCGGCCGACGCGCACGGCACATTGGTGCGATACATCGGGACGTTACGCCCCTCTTCGATGTGGCGGATTTTCAGACCGTCGGCGACCAGCGCTTCTTCAAACGAGAACGAGCAGCCAATGACGAAGGCGACGAGATCGTCGCGCCAGTGCGCCATGATGTCGGTGGGTTCTTCCGAAAGCTCCCCGTCGCGCCAGACGCGGTAACGCGGCAGATCGGTGCGGATGTCGAGATCGATGCCTAGCGCCGGAATGCGCGGATCGCCGACCTCGGACATGCCGATGATGGGACAAGGCTTGGGATTGAGCTGGCAAAAACGATGAAACGCCGACGCGAGCGCTTCGGGAACGATGGCGAGATTGCCCTGAACGAAACCGGGGGCCACGCCCGCCGTGACGCCGACCTTGCCGGAACGATAAGCCAGCCGCGCATCCCGGCTCGGAAGCTGCGCACCACGGCTTTGAACGGTTGGAGACACCTGCTCGGCAGCAGACAGCATAAGACCACTCCGTTTCTCTTCAAAAAGAGTGGATCATTGCGCTACGATAAAGTCTAGTCGTGTTTTCTTATGAGAAACGATAAGCTGGACTAATGGGTGCGGGGTTACAGGCATGGTCGATTTCAAATCGCTCGAAACATTTCTCTGGGTGACAACGCTCGGCAGCTTCGGTGGCGCGGCGCGAAAGCTCAACACGACGCAGCCGGCGATCTCGCAACGCATCGCGCAGCTTGAAAGCGAGATCGGCGTCAAACTCCTGCAACGCGACAGCCGTGCCGTGACGCCGACGCCGAGCGGGCGGCAGATGATGCAATATGCCGAGAAGCTGATCGGCCTGCGGTCGGAAATGCTGGCCGCGGTGATGGATCGTTCGGCGATGCGCGGCGTGCTGCGCCTCGGAGTGTCCGAGACCATCGTTCATACGTGGCTGCCGCAACTGATCGAGCGGGTCGCGAGCGCCTATCCAAATCTGTCGCTGGAAATCGAAATCGATATCACGCCAAATCTGCGCGAGCGGCTTTTAGCGCAGGAGATAGATCTCGCTTTTTGTCTCGGGCCATGGTCGGCGTCGAACGTGCGTAACCGCGTGCTGTGCGATTATCCGAATTCGTTCGTCGCCAGCCCCTCTCTCGGGCTCGGAGCCGGTGTGCTGACGGTTCACGATCTCGCGCGGTTCGCGATCATCACCTTTTCGAGAAAGACTCAACCCTATGAGATCGTGCGTTCGCTGTTCAACCGGCCGGACCTGCCGCCGCCTCGCCTGCATGCGAGCGCTTCGCTCGCCACCGTCATCCGCATGGCGACGGACGGGATCGGCGTCGCTGTCATCCCCACGGCGATCGTGGAGCGCGAACTGGCGGAAGGCCAGCTCCGTCTCCTGACGACGGATTTGCAGGTACCGACCCTGACATTCGCCGCAAGCTGGCTGGCCTCGCCGGACACGCTGGCCGTCGAGCTTGTCGCCGATATTGCCGTCAGGCTCGCGCAGGGCGAGGACGCCCCGGCAATTCAAACCCGCACACCCGTCGTCAGTGCCGCGAAGGCGGGTCGTCAGGAATCTCGATCGCCTCGGTGAAGGGGAATTCGAGCACGATCTCGCCGGCCGCGTCCGTGACCTCCAGCGATGCCGCCAGAAGGCCCGGCTCCTTACCCTCTTCCTGCAAGATCTGCCGGATGGTCGCGCGCGCCACGCGCCAGGCGTGATCGGGATCGCGCAATTCGGCGCCCTCGGGGTCAGGAATCAGCGTCTCGCCGATGCGGGTATTGAAGAAGTAACGCGGCATGACCGCAAGCTAAGGTCGCTATCGCAAACCCACAAGGGCAGCCTGCATTTCTGTACCGCGATATCGGTTGATCTTGGTGTGCCTTCTAAGGCCTAAGTGGAACGTATCTGACGGAATCATGACGTGCACGCGATCATCACCGAACCGCTGTTCTATTTTGTCGCCATTCCCGCGGTAATCCTGCTGGGTTTGTCGAAAGGCGGCTTCTCGGGCCTCGGCATCGCGTCCACGCCATTGCTGGCGCTGTATCTTCCACCGCTGGAAGCCGCCGCGCTGATCCTGCCGATCCTGATCACGCAGGACATCATTTCGGTCTACGTCTACCGGCGCCACTGGGACGCTTGGAACCTGAAAGTCATGCTGCCCGGCGCTGTCGCCGGCATGGCGCTCGGCTGGCTGCTGGCCTCGTATCTGTCCGATGCTTTCGTCCGCATCGTCATCGGCTTCATCGGGCTGGCCTTCGTCGCCAATACATGGATTCACCGCGACCGGATCGAACCCCAAGCCGCGACGGCCGCCAGCGGCATGTTCTGGGGCAGCATCTCGGGATTCACGTCATTCATGACACAGGGCGGCGGGCCGCCGTTTCAGGTGCATGTGCTGCCGCAGCGGTTGCCGAAGCTGGTGCTGGTCGGCACCACCACGATCTTTTTCGCGATCGTCAACGTCCTGAAAATCGGCCCCTACTTCCTGCTGGCGCAGTTCAGCGCCAAGAACTTTGCGACGTCGCTGCTCCTGGTGCCGATTGCGGTGCTGGCGAATTTCGCAGGCATCTGGCTGGTCCGCATCACGCCGACCGGATTATTCTACAATATCGCTTACGTGCTTTTGTTCGCCATCTCCCTGCTGCTGCTCTGGCAGGGAGTAGCGGAAATCATCTAGATCATCGGCAGGCTGCGCGGCTCGCGGCCCAGCGCAAACGCCTTGTCGAGCGCGGCGATCTCGCTCTCGGTCAGGATCAATACGCCCGCACCCGCGTTGTCCGCGGCATGACCCGGCGACGAGGCCTTGGGAATCGCGAACACCGACGACCATCGCGTGAGAAAACCAAGCGCTACCTGACGCGGCGTCGCACCGTGCCGTGACGCAATCTCCTGCAAGACCTTGCCTCCTGCCGACTGCGCGTCGGGAAAGTCGTCATGGCCGAACGGCGAATAGGCGACGACTGCGACGCCGTGCGCCTCGCACCATGGAATGACGGAGTGCTCAATGGCCCGTTCGTTCAGATGATAAAGCACCTGATTGCAGGCGATGCGCCCTTCCCCCGCCACATCCACCATCTCGGCAAGATCGGACGCATCGAAATTGCTGACGCCCCACGACAGAATCTTTCCGGCGCTGACAAGTTCGTCGAACGCAGCAACGGTTTCCTCCAGCGGATATTGGCCGCGCCAATGCAGGAGATAGCAGTCGAGCCGGTCCGTCTTCAGCCGCTTCAGCGAACGGTCGCAGGCCTGCACGGTCCCTTTGCGCGAAGCATTGCTTGGCAGCACCTTCGAGACAAGAAACACCTCGTCGCGGCGGCCGTTCATCGCTTCAGCCACTACCAGCTCCGCGTCGTCGTACATCTCGGCGGTGTCGATATGCGTCATGCCGGCATCGAGACCGCTGCGAAGCGCGGCCACCGACGCCGCGCGGTCGCCGCGGTCGATGTACCAGGTACCCTGTCCGATCATCGCGACCCGCGGTCCGTTGTTGCCGAATGCTTTCTGCTTCATGCCGATTGCGCCTTTTCAATAACCTGTCATTTCAAGATAGCCCGCGCCACTCGTCCGGCTGTCGTTCAGCATGCCCCGAAAGCCGATCGGCCCTTCCCAATAAGCGAACCGCGTGCCCATCCAGCTTCTGGCATTCAGCGGCACGGTTTCGATCTTCAAATTGCGATCCGGGATTGCGATGGTCCACGACGTCGGAAGCTTGCGATCCTCGATGTCGGTGAAGCCGGTCGGCGTCATGATGATCCCGTTCCCCGCGAGAACCTCCGAGCGCCCCGTACGATCAATCCAGTTACCGGCGAAATAGTTCCTGCCATCCTTCTGGCGCAGACGGAACAGCATCACCTTCTCGCCGGATTCCAGATGCAGCGAGAACCAGTCCCATCCGGTCTGGTCGGAAGCCAAGGGCTGGCTGCTCCATTCGCGGTCCATCCATGCGCGGCCTGTGACCGCAACCTGCGCGTCGCCCAGCGTGATCGAGCCGGAAGCTTCATAGTAGGGCTGGCTGAAATAGTATGATGCCTGCCCGCGTTCGGATTTCTTGCTGTACCCGCCGTCGCCTTGCAGCACCAGCGGGCGATCCGCCTTGAGCGTGAGAGCGTAACTGAAGTCCCTGCCCGACGCCGAGACGGCAAGCGGCGCGGCATCCCGCGCCGAGAATGGATCGCGCCCGCGCATCTCCCACGAATCGATCCACGCGCGAAACGGCTCGGCGTCAGCGCCCGCCTGTCCCACGCCGCCGCGCGCGAATTTTTCGGCGTAACGATGGGTCTGCGCATTGGTGACGGCGGCGTGCCCCATCCAGATTTGCTGATTGGCCCAGCCATCCAGCTGCACACCCGGCGCTGACGCCGACCGGAACAGCGTCCATTGCGCACCCCACTCCGTGCCGGTGGCATCGCGCAGGTTCGCGGTGAGATACCACCACTCGATGCGGTAGTCCGGATGCGGGCCATGGTCGCGCGGAAACTCCAGCACCTTGCCCGGCACGACCGGCGCGAACCCCTCACTCTCGCCGCCCAATCCCGCAAAACCCTGCGCACGCGCAAGCCCACTGCCGAACATTGCGAGCAAACTGCCGCCGATAAATGCGCGGCGGCTGGTGCGGAGATCAGCGCTCATTGGCAAATATCTTCACAAGGGCGGCCGGTTGCAGCCGCATCAAGCGGAGGATCGGCAGACACGTCGCGAGCAGCGCGGCCAGCATCGCGATCACGAGCAATTCCAGAAGTTGCATCGGAAAGACATGGAACGGCAACCGCCAGCCGAACGCCTTCACGTTCACCACCGCAACCAGACACCACGCCACCAGCAATCCCAGCGGCAGCGCCAGCAGCGCGGTGATGAATGCAACCGACATGGTCTTCAGCAGTTCGATCCCGGCCAGCCGCCGCCGCGTCAGACCAAGCGCCCACAACGGCGCGAGCTGCGGCAACCGGCTGTTGCTCAGTGTGAGGAGACTTGTCAGCAACGCGACACCAGCGACGCCGAGTGTAAAAGCGTTCAACGCAGAGGTCACCGAAAAGGTGCGGTTGAAGATGCGGGTGGACTCAGACTTTAATGTCGCCTGATCCAGTAACCGGCTGGAATCGAGTCCGAATTTGTCTCGCAGCGCCGCGACAAGCGCCGAAACTTTATCCGGAGCGACACGCAGCCCGAACCGCGTGCGCGCGATCTCCGGCCAGTGTCCGGCCAGCGCGTCGATGTCGATGCCCATCTGCCCCTTGGGATTGCCGTAGTCCGGATAGATGCCGGCGACCTTGATGGGCCATAATCCGCGGGGGGTTGGAATCCGCACCTCATCTTCGAGCTGAACTTTAAGACGCCGCGCAAGTTGCTCGCTGAACAGCGCGCCCTCGCCCGCGCGCACCTTGTCCCAGACGCCTGGCACCGATTCCAGCAGCGGCCAGCGTTCGCGGTAGGTCGCATGATCCGCGAAGCCGAGCACTTCGACAGGCAGCGTGTCGAGCGTCACGTCGGTGCGCCACGCCGGCAGGATCGCATCGACCTCCGGCCGCTGCCGCAGCCACGCCACGATCTCGGCCGCTTGCGCGTCGCTGGTCGCATTCAGGTAAATTTCCGCCGCAAGCCGGTCGTCGAGCCAGCCTGTGAACGTGCGCGAGAAACTCTGCACCATGGTGCCGACGCCGACATTAACGGCGAGCGCCAGCAGCAGCGCCATCAAGGCCAGCGACAGGCCCGGCAACTGCTGGCGGCTGTCGGCCCAGAACCATTTCACGATCGGCCGCACCGTGCCGCGCTGGCCGAACCACAGCACCGCGCCGAGCAGCACCGGCAGCGCCAGCGCCGCCGCGAGCAGCAGTCCCGCCAGCACAAGGAAACCCGATGTGAGAGAATCTCCCAGATAGAGACATGCCGCCGCGACGAGCGCGACGACGAGCGCGAACGCGCCCTGCCGCATCAGCCAGCGTTGCTGCGATTGTTGCCAGGCATAGGGCTGCGCCGCCGCAAGGATCGGAAGACGATAGACGCGATAAAGCCCGGCAGCGGCGGCGAGCAATGCGCCGAGAACGCTCATGCCCAATCCCGAAAGCCACCAGCTTGGCTTCAACGATAATTGGCCGGGAATTTGCGCGCCGTAGAGTCCGCGCAGGCTCGCGGCCACATCGGGCAGCAAGAACGCCGCCACCACATACCCGCAGATCAGCCCGACAATGCCGGACAATAGCGCCAGCGACACCAACTCCGTGACCAGAACGACCGTGAGCGCCCGCGCCGACACGCCGCAGGCGCGCATCGTGCGCAGCATCGGCAATCGCTGTTCGAGCGCCAGCCCGATGGCCGAATGCACAATGAACAAGCCGACCACGAACGACAGCAACCCGAATGCCGTGAGGTTCAAATGAAAGCTGGACGTGAGCCGTTCGAGATCGCTCGGTGCGCCCGCCTCCACGATCCGCAATTGATCGCCGACCACCTGGGCCAGCGGCGGTCGCTTGCCGTCGGTCTGATCGCCCACAAGAAGCCGCGACACCTGATCCGGCATTTTGAGAACGCGCTGCGCGACGCCGATGTCCACCACCAGCACACCCGGCGCGAGCGTGTCCTGCACCGCAAGTGGCGGCAGCGCCATGGCGTTGACGTGCGGCGCGGCACCTTCAGCCAGCTTCAAATCCGACAACGTCTCCGGCGCGACCAGCGTCTGCCCCGGCGGCATCAGAAATTTCTGCAAATCCGCCTGCCCGGATTCCATCTGCATGAAGCCCGGCGCAGCACCCGCGCCCGCAGGCAGTGTGATCGGCTCGATGCCGAGCAGCCGGAACGAACGCCCGCCAATGACAATGCGCCCTTCCACCACCGGCGACACCGGCCAGTTGGCGCGGCGCAGATCGATGAACAGTTGTTGAGCGAATGACGGACTGTCGCGCCCGACCAGCATCGCGTTGTTGCCGCCGCCGAAGGTCGCCGCCGCGCGGTCGTAGCTGTTGCGCGCCTGGCTGTTCAGCGCCTGCACGCCGCTCCAGAGTGCGGTCGCGGAAATCAATCCGATCAACAGGGTGGCAAGTTGCATCCGGTGCCGGGTCCAGTGGCTCAAGAGAGCACGAAGAATCCAGACCGGGCGCGTCATGTGATCCGCCCCGCGCTGAGATGAACCTGCCGGTCCAGCGTCGCGGCGAGGCGTGCGCTGTGGGTCACCATCAGAAAACTACAGCCGGTGCGCGCGACCAGATCGCGTGCCAGCGCCAGCACATCGTCGGCCGTCGTCTCGTCGAGATTTCCGGTAGGCTCGTCGGCAAGCAGCACAAGCGGCTTGATCGCCAGCGCGCGCCCGATGGCGACGCGCTGCTGCTGTCCGCCCGACAATTGCTCGGGATAGCGATCGAGCAGCGCGCCGAGCCCAAGCCGCTCGATCAGTTCGTCCTGCCACGCCGCATCGTAGCGGCCTGCGATCCGGGCCTGAAACGCAAGATTGTCGCCGATCTGCAGACTCGGAATGAGATTGAACTGCTGGAACACAAGACCGAGACGGTCGCGCCGCATGACGGCCCGGTCGCTGTCAGACAGATCGGACACCAGCCCGCCGTCGAGCCAGACCTCGCCGCCGTCGGCTTTGTCGAGGCCGGCGATCAGATGAAGCAGCGTGCTCTTGCCGCTGCCGGATTCACCGGTCAGCGCGACGCTCTCTCCGGCCGCAAGGGTCAGGTCAACGCCTCGCAAAACCGCAAGCCGCTCGTCCGACGTCCGGTAGGATTTGGTGAGGTTGCGAACCGTCAGCATGATCGTCGCGATCATACACGGAGCGGGTGGAGGCGTAAAACAACCCGCAACCGCGATGCGCCCCTTCTCCCCGTATGCGGGGAGAAGGTTGGGATGAGGGGCGAACCGGAGGCTCACAACAAAAGTTGCCCCTCACCCGGATTGCTGCGCAATCCGACCTCTCCCCGTAAAACGGGGAGAGGTAAGAGCGACGTCACGTCAAACTGAGTTCGTACTTCTCGATGTCCTTCGCGCGCTCGGAATCCGCCGACGCCCTGTGGTCGGTTGCAATCGCGGTGTAGACCGCCGGCAACACGAACAGCGTGAACAGCGTGCCGATCGACATGCCGGCCACGACCACGATGCCGATGGAGAACCGGCTTGCCGCGCCGGCGCCACTTGCCGTGAGCAACGGCAGCAGACCGGCGACCATCGCCGCAGTGGTCATCAGGATCGGCCGCAACCGCACCCGTGCGGATTGCTCGATCGCGGCCCGGCGATCCAGCCCTTCCTTGAGCTGGAGTTCGTTGGCGAACTCCACCATCAGGATGCCGTGCTTGCTGATCAGGCCGATCAGCGTCACCAGACCGACCTGGGTGTAGATGTTGATCGTCGCCAGCCCGAAGAACAGCGGAATCAACGCACCCGAGATCGCCATCGGCACCGAGATCAGGATGACCAGCGGGTCGCGCAGACTTTCAAACTGCGCGGCCAGCACCAGGAAGATGATGATCAGCGCGAACACGAAGGTGACGGCGAGCTGGTTGCCTTCCTGCACGAACTGCCGCGAGTCGGCGAGATAATCGCGCGAGAAGCCAGCAGGCAACTGCTTGGCCTGGGTCTCGAGGAATTCGACCGCCTTGCCGACCGTGACACCCGGCATCGGCACCGCCTGGAACGTCGCCGAATTGAGCTGATTGAAATGCGTCAGCGCGTTCGGGTTGGTTTTCGTCTCGATGGTGACGATGGTCGACAGCGGCACCTGACGTCCGCCGGTTGTCGCGACATAGTACTTTTCGAGCGCTTCCGGCGACAGCCGGAGGCCGCGTGGCACCTGCGGGATCACCTGATAGGAGCGGCCCTCGAGATTGAAGCGGTTGACGTAGTTGCCGCCCAGCAGCGTCGCCAGCGTGTTGCCGACGGCCTGCATGCTGATGCCCAGATCGTTGGCTTTCGACCTGTCGATTTTAACGGCAACCACCGGCTGGTTGAACGCGAGATCGCTGTCGGCCACGATGAACAGACCGCTTTCGCGCGCCGCCTTCTTGAGCTTGTCCATCTGCTCGAACACGGCCTGGAATCCGCTGGTGGTGCTGATGACCATCTGGATAGGCAAGCCGCCCGGCCCGCCCGGCAGCGGCGGCAAGTTGAACGCGAAGGCATTGACGCCCTCGATCTTGCTCAGTTCGCCCTGAACCAGCGGCTTCAACGCCAGCGACGACCGCTTGCGCTCATCCCACGGCTTCAGGATCATGCCCGCGATGCCGTTGGCCGGTCCGGTAATGCCGTTGATGATGAAGCGCAGATCGGTTTCCGGGAAACTCGCAAACGCCTTGTCGAGCTTCTCGCCATAGAAGTTGGCATAGTCGATGTTGGCGTACTGCGGCGCCTTCGTCACCGAGAACAGAATGCCCTGATCTTCTTCCGGCGCCAGTTCCTTATTGGTGTTCACGTACATGAAGCCGACGAGGAACAGGATCGTCACGGCGAAAATTCCCGTGAGCGGCCGATAGTCCAGCGAACGGTCGAGCTTGCGGCCGTACCAGTCGGTCACGCGGGAGAAGACCCGATCGACGGTCTTTGCGAAACGCCCCTGATTTTGGTGACCGCCCTTGAGCAGCACCGAACACATCATCGGCGATAGCGTGAGAGCAATGACGCCGGAGATGATCACCGCGCCCGCGAGCGTGAACGCGAATTCGCGGAACAGCGCGCCTGTCAGTCCGCCGAGGAATCCGATCGGCGCATAGACCGCCGCGAGCGTGATGGTCATGGAAATGACCGGCCCCACGATCTCGCGCGCGCCGACCAGTGAGGCTTCGACGGGAGATTTTCCCTCCTCCAGATGCCGGTGAATGTTCTCCACCACCACGATGGCGTCGTCCACCACGAGTCCGATCGCAAGAACCATCGCCAACAGCGTCAGAAGATTGAGCGTGAAGCCCATCGACAGCATCAGGATGCACGCGCCCACCAGTGACAGCGGAATCGTGACCACGGGAATGATGACCGAACGGAACGAGGCCAGGAACAGGAAGATCACGACGACCACGATGACCACCGCTTCGACCAGTGTGTTGCGCACCTCGTCGATCGACGACTGGATGAACTTGGTCGAATCGTAAGCCACGCGCATTTTCAGCGATGGCGGCAGATTGCGTTCCATTTCCGGGAACAGCCCGCGCACGCCCTGAACGATGTTGAGCGGGTTGCCTTGCGGCGTCGACTGCACGCCGATGAAGATCGCCTGCTGGCCGCTGAGCGACACGCTGGAATCGGTGCTCTGGGCGCCAAGCTCCACCACCGCGATGTCTTCAAGCCTGACGAAGCCGCCGTCCTTGGCCTTCACCGTCATGCGCTTGAACTGTTCGATGCTGGTCAGGTCGGTATTGGTCGTCACGTTGGAAACGATGAAATAGCCTTTGGACTGACCGGCAGCCGCCTGGAAGTTGTTGGCCCGGATCGCCGCTGCGACATCGTCGGGCGACACGTTGCGCCCGGCCATGCGGGCCGGATCGAGCCAGATGCGGGTGGCGAGCGTCTGCGCGCCGAGAATGTCGGCGGATGCGACGCCATCCACCGTCGACAGGATCGGCTGCACCACGCGCGCGAGATAGTCGGAAATCTGCGGTCCGCTCAACTCGTCGCTGGCGAAGCCGAGATACATCACGGCCGTGGTCTGGCCGGTCGATTTGGTGATCACGGGGTCGTTGGATTCCCTCGGGATCAAATACCTGACCGAACTCACTTTCGAGCTGACTTCGGTCAGCGCCGAATTCGGATCGACGTTGAGCTTGATGTAAACCGAGATCGTGCTGGTGCCCTGCGTCGAGGACGACGTGATGTAATCGACGCCTTCCGCCGACGCCACCGCCTGCTCGATCGGCTGCGTGATGAAGCCCTGCATCAGGTCCGGCGACGCGCCCGGATAGGACGTCGTGATCGTAACCACGGTGTTCGACAGTTTCGGATACTGACGAATACCGAGGCTTGTCGCCGCCTTGAAGCCGATCAGCAGGATCAGCAGGCTGACGACAAGCGACAGCACCGGCCGCTTGATGAAGATATCGGTGAAGGCCATGAGCGGCGCTCCGTTATGAGATCAATTGCGCGGCGGCTGCGCGGGAATCGGCGGCGGCGGGTCCGACGAGATCGTGACGGCGGAGCCGGACTGGAGCTTGAGCTGTCCGACGGCAACGACACGATCGCCGGGCTTCAAACCGGTGGTGATGACGACCCGGCCGTGAATGCGGGGGCCGGTCTTCACGAAAGTCCGGTCGGTCTTCAGCGAAGTCTTGCCGTCCGCGTCTTTGGTCTCCGTGATCAGCCAGACGGAATCGCCGTACAGCGTGTAGTCGACGGCCGTTTCGGGCACGGTGATCACCGCCGGCTTCGCCGGCAGTTCGACCGTCGTGGTCGCGAACATGCCCGGCTGGAGAACGCGGTCGGGGTTCGCCAGCGTTGCCTGAATACGGACGTTGCGCGTGTCGGCGCTGATCTGCGGTTCGATGGTGGTGATCTTGCCCTCGAACGTACGGCCCGGATAGGCGTCCACAACGATGCGAACAGTCTGGCCGACGTTCAGAACAGCACGGTCTTTTTCAGTCGCCGTGAAGTTCAGATAGAGCTGAGACAAATCGGTCAGCGAGACGATCTGCGTTCCGGCGCTCAGATATTGTCCGAGTTCGACCAGACGCACACCGAGGTCACCGTCAAACGGCGCCTTGATCCGCTTTTGCGAGATGACAGCTTCGGTCTTGGCGACCGCGGCGGCACCCTGGTCGTAGACAGCCTGCGCCTGATCGACCGTCGCCTGCGGACCGAACGATTTTGCGAGCAGCGCCTTGGCGCGATCGAGCGCCAGCTGAGCCGCAAGTGTCTGCGCCTTGAAGCTGGCCAGGTCGCTCTGGTCCGGCGCGTCGAAGATCTGAAGAAGCGGATCGCCCGCCTTCACTCGCGCGCCCGGCGTAAACAGGATTTCCGTCACGCGGCCGTTGACGTCGGTCGTGACGTTGACCTGATGGACCGCAGCGAGATCGCCGACGCCGGTCAGGAGATTCGGCAGCACTTCCGATTTGGCTTCAGCGACCGCGACATTGGTCGGAGGCGGCTTCATGTTCGCGAAGAACTGCGCGATCATGTGGCTGCGGAAGGCATTGAAGCCCCAGATGACACCGACCAGCAGCAGGCAACCGCCGCCGATGATGATCGTCCAGCGCCGCATCCGCACCGGCGCGCGCGGCTTCTCGCTTGGCGAAGGCGTTTGATGAGAGGGGGTGCTTTTGGCGTCCATGTTATGCACTTTCCGCAATTCGCGCACCCGCCTGGAATAGCGGTGGCGCGGTATCCAAATGTGAGACGATGGCCCGGCTTGTTACTCCGATTCCCCGCAGAATGAATTGGGTGATCTGGCGTTCGAAATCGGGGGCGTTGGGATAATTCAACGAGGGCGTCGCGGGGAGCCTTGTAAGGGCAATCATGTGAACAACCTGATGAGAAAACCAGAAAAGATTGAGCGGCTCTCCCTCGACCTGCGTGGCGTCTCCCGCAGCGATGGCGCGCTCAAGCGATGCACTGAAGATAGGTCCGATCAGATCGCCGATTTTTTCATACAGAAGGCGGGCGAACTCGCCGTCGTTCAACTGGCTTGAAATCACCAGCCTGATTCGCTGGGCTTCTTCCTGATCCGGCGTATCCGTGGCCCGCATGAAGTGCGTCACCATTTCGCGGATGAGAATCACCAGCGTCTCGGTCGACGGCGTCAACTCGCGCAGCCGCAGCAATTCCGGATCAGCCTCGCAGGCCTCCGCAAGAATTTCGGCATAGAGAGCGGCTTTAGTTGGGAAATGCTTGAACAGCAGCCCCTCGGAAATCGATGCCGCCTGCGCAACGCTCTTCGTCGTCGTCCCCGCATAGCCATACAGGGCGAAGCAACGCTTGGCCGCTTCCAGGATTTGCTCCCGGCGGAGATCGCTTGTCAGTCTGAGGGTGCTCATCGGGGCGTGAGTAAACACTCACCTCGCCCCAAGTCAACTGATTTGCTGCATCGCAATGCCAAAATTGATGCACTTTTCGGGGATTGGCGAAGTTCGGCCCCGGGCCGGGTCCTGCGAATTCCCTGCACTTTATAATGGCTCGCGCGCAGGAACCGCTGAGACCACATGATGTTGATGGTGCCGTCTGCCACTAAGGAAGTCTTGCCTAAACCGCCCAAACCCGCCTCAATGCGCGACAACGAAACGGCCCCTGCTCCAACAGGAAGGCCGCAGTGACCCGCACCAATGGGTCAGGGGGAGAGCACAGCATGACGACCGTAAATCTGCCGCCGGCAGATGACCCTCAGGTCATTTCCGACGAGGCCTTGCGCAAGGCCGAAGAATTCATCGAAGCCGATGAGGGCGCAACCAACAGGCTCGGTGG
Organism: Afipia sp. GW821-FHT04G03; assembly: GCF_059419985.1. Taxonomy (NCBI): domain Bacteria; kingdom Pseudomonadati; phylum Pseudomonadota; class Alphaproteobacteria; order Hyphomicrobiales; family Nitrobacteraceae; genus Afipia; species Afipia sp. GW821-FHT04G03. The sequence goes on from NZ_JBWKSV010000001.1 coordinate 1,376,223, forward strand.
CTGGGCGGGCCAGACGGTCACCTACATCGCTATCGCGATGAGTCTGTTTCATCTCTACGCGGCCTACGCGATCGTTCCGACACAGGAGCTTCGCTACACCCACGTCGCGTTCACCCTGCTGCTCTCCTTCCTTTTGTTTCCGCTGGCGGCTCGCTTCCGCAACCGTGTGCGCTGGTGGGATATCATCCCAGGCCTGCTCGCGATCGCGACCATCGCCTACGCGCTGATGGGCGGCGACGACTTCACCGACCGCGCGACGACGCCCGACCGCTGGGACGTCATTGTCGGCATCATCTTTATCGTCCTAGTACTGGAGGCGACGCGCCGCACCACCGGGCCGATCATGCCCGTGGTCGCGATCTTTTTCATCGCCTATGCGATGCTCGGCCCGCACCTCCCTGCCCCGTGGACCCATCGCGGCTATGACCTGTCGCGGCTGGTCGGCCATCTCTTCATTACGCTGGAGGGCATCTTCGGCGTCGCGGTCGATGTGTCGGCGACGCTCATCATCCTGTTCACGATCTTCGGCGCGTTTCTCCAGCAATCCGGCGCCGGCAAATTCTTCATCGACTTCTCTCTGGCGCTGATGGGCGGCAAGCCGAACAGCGCCGGACGCACCGTGGTGCTGTCGTCGTTCCTGCTCGGCGGCCCGTCCGGATCCGGCGTGGCGACGACAGTGATGATTGGCACCGTCGCCTATCCGATGATGAAGAAAGCCGGCTTCGAGAAGAACGCCGCCGGCGGACTTCTCGCCGCAGGTGGTCTCGGTGCGATCCTGTCCCCGCCAGTGCTGGGCGCGGCGGCCTTTCTGATCGCGGAGTTCCTCAAGATCAGCTACCTCGACGTGATCTGGATGGCGACCATCCCGACCTGTCTTTATTACCTGTCGCTGCTGTTCATGGTGGAGCTTGACGCCAAGAAATTCGACGCACGCGATGTCAGCTTCAAACCGGATCTTTCATTGGGCGAAATGACGAAGCGTTATGGCTTTCATTTCATCTCGCTCATCGCCGTCGTCATCTTCATGGTGATCGGCTATTCGCCGGCCTTGTCGGTGTTCTACGCCATCGTAACGACCTTCCTGCTCAGTTTCCTGCGCAAGGATACGGCGCTGTTTCCGCCGAAGCTCAAACGCGCGCTGGCGGACGGCTCGATCGGTGCGCTGAATGCGGCGACCACCTGCGCCTCGGCCGGCATCGTCGTCGGTATCGTGACACTGACGGGCCTCGGCTTGAAATTCTCGTCGATCGTCATTTCCTATGCCGGCGGCAGCCTGCTGCTGACAGCGATCTACACCTCGCTAATCGTGTGGATCATCGGCCTCGCCGTTCCCGTCACGGCGTCCTACATCATCTGCGCGGTGATCGCCGCACCTGCGCTGATCAAGCTCGGCGTGCCGGATTACGCCGCGCACATGTTCATCTTCTACTACGCGGTGCTTTCGGAAGTCTCGCCGCCGACGGCGCTCTCGCCGTTCGCAGCGGCCGCCATCACCGGCGGCGACCCGTACAAAACGACGCTTCAATCGTGGAAATACACCCTGCCCGCGTTTCTTGTGCCGTTCGTGTTCGTTCTCGATCCGCAGGGCGTCGGACTGCTGCTCAACATTCCGAAGGGCGGCACGTGGGTCGACATCGTCGAGATCAGCATCAAGACCACGTTCGGGCTGATGGCGCTGGCAGCTGCGGCGCAGGGCTGGGCGCTGCGGCGCACCACCACGATCGAACGCGGATTGCTGATCCTGTCGGGACTGTTGCTGGTGTTTCCAAGCCTGATCGAAGCGCTCATTGAAGCGGCGATTGGTCGCGACATCAGTTATACTTATGTACCCGGAATCCTTATCGGATTAGGGGTACTGTTGTGGCAGGCAAAAGGACCGGCACTTCAACGCCCGGCCTGACGATTAAAAACCAAGGGAGATAGTGACCATGAAGAGAATGACAAAAGCAACGGCGGTGCTTGCCTTTGCGGTTTCCGCCGGACTTGCGCTGAGTGCATATGCCCAGCAAAAGACCATGGCGATCGGAACCGGCGGCACCGGCGGCGTGTACTATCCGCTCGGCGGCGCGATCGCGAACGTGCTCTCGAAGAACCTGCCGAACGTGCAGGCCACCGCGGAAGTCACCGGCGGTTCGGTCGACAACCTCAAGCTGATCGGCACCGGACAGAGCGAACTCGGCTTCACCATGGCTGACGCCGCGCTCGACGCCTACAAGGGCGAAGACAAATTCAAGAGCGGCAAGATTCCGTTGCAGGCGCTGCTCGTGGTCTATCCAAACCGGATGCACGTCGTCACCGTCGAGAGCACCGGCATCAAGACGATGGCCGACCTCAAGGGCAAGCGCGTCTCCACCGGCTCGCCCGGCGGCGCAACCGAAGTCATGGCTTTCCGCGTCATCGAAGCCGCCGGCCTCGACAAGGACAAGGACATGAAGCGCGAACGGCTCGGCGTCGCCGAATCCGTCAACGCCATCAAGGACGGCAAGATCGACGCCTTCTTCTGGGTCGGCGGCATTCCGACCGCATCGGTCACCGACCTTGCGGCAACACCCGGCATGAAGATCAGACTGATCGACCACGCCGATACGGTCGAGAAGATGAACGCCAAGTACGGCAAGCTGTACAGCGCCGGCGTCATCAAGGCCGGGTCGTATCCAGGCTATGACGTCGACAACAAGATGGCCGAAGTCTGGAACATCATCGTCACCGGCGACAAGATGAGCAATGACGACGCCTACAACATCGTCAAGACGCTGGTGGAAAAGAAGGCCGACATCGTCGCCGTGCACAAGGAAGCGCTCAGCTTCTCACTGGACAACCAGGTGCAGGACCGCTCGCCGGTACCGTTCCATCCCGGCGCGATGAAGTATTTCAAGGAAAAGGGCAAGGGCGGCTAGGCCTGCGCAGATACAAGACAAACGAAACCCCGGCCAGCGCGCCGGGGTTTTTCGTTGTGCCTATCAATCCGTCTTCGGCGCATCGCGATCGATGGCGAAATCATCGAACCACGGCTGATTGTTGCCGGCGATGGACGCCGCGATCATGCGCGAAGCGAGATAGCTATACGTGATGCCGTTGCCGCCGTAGCCGAAAGCGGCATGAATGCGCGGATGACCGGGCACGCGCCCGATCAGCGGCAGGCCGTCGCTGGTGGTTCCGAACGCGCCGGACCAGACATAATCCGCGACGGGATTCGCCGATGACCAAAGGCCGTTCAGCTTTCGCAACAGAACCTCCGTCTTCTCGGGCATCAGGCGGTCGCGGGCGTCTGGCTCGACAACCGCGTCGTCGTCTTCACCGCCCATGATGATGCGATTGTCCGTGGTGGTGCGCGCGTAATTGTAATTGTCCGACGCCTCCCAGATCAGGGCGCCGCCGCGCCACAGAGCGCCCGGTTCCTGCGGCGGCGTCGCCACGGCCCAGCTCGAAACGACCTTGTGCAAATCCGACGTCATAATATCAGGCATGACATAGCCGGTCGCGAGCACGACGTGTTTCGCCTCGATGACATGGCCGTCATCAAGCTCGACCGTCACGGCATCGCCACTGCTGTCATAGGTCATGGCCTCCGCGTCGAACAGCTTCGCGCCCTCTCCCGTCGCCGTTGCAAGCAACGCCTGCGACAGCAGCAAGGGATCCGCGTCCGCCGATCCCAGCGCCACGATAGCCGCTTCGCGGTACAGTCCGAATTCCTGCAGCAGCGTCAGATGATCCAGAAAATCGCCGGGCAGTCCGGCCCGCTGCCTGAGTTCATGCTCCGCAAGCAACTTGCGGGCATCCACATCTCCGGCCGCAAGATAGAGCGAGCGCTTGTGGCGAATTCCACATCGCAACTGGCGCGAATTGACCAGACTGAGAAGGCCAGTCATCGCACCGAAACTGCGGCGATAGATATTCGCGGCACGGTCGAAGCCGTAAATCTCCGTGAGGTCGCTCAGCGAACGGTCAATCTCCCACAGCAGCATCGCAGTGCTCGCCGCCGTGCTGCCAAAGCCGGGGCGCTGCCGGTCGATGATGCAGACCTCATGCCCGAGGGACGCCAGATGCTCAGCCGCGAACGAGCCTGTGATGCCCGCGCCCACGACAAGGACATCGCAGCGAAAATTCTCATCGACCGATGACCGCCGCGACTGCAGCAGCCTCGAAGCCCACGGCGGCGTGCCGCCGCGCAGATCGTTTTGTCGCGCACTCTCTGGATCGAACATCATTCCGCAATGTCATGGGTGATCCGGCAAGTTATTTTGCCGGAGCCATGATGACGCCGAATGCGCGGAAAAGTTCCCGTGAATGAACGAGAATCACGCCCCTTCGTCGAGCGCGACCAGCTCACGTTTTTTGCGCAGCGACGGCAGCAGCGGCCCGATCAGGAGAATCACGGCAAGGGCCAGACATGCGGCCGAGATCGGACGCTCCACGAATGTCATCAGGTCGCCCTGCGACAGGATCAGCGACTTGCGCAGGTTGTTCTCGAGCAGCGGTCCGAGCACGAATGCCAGCACCAGCGGCGCAGGCTCATAGCCGAACTTGCGCATCAGATAGCCGATGATGCCGAAGCCGACCATGACGTAGACGTCGAACACGTTGTTGCTGCTGCAATAGACGCCGACGATGGTGAACAGCAGGATCAGCGGAAACAACACGTTGTAAGGCAGCTTGAGCAGTTGCACCCACATGCCGATCAGCGGCAGGTTGAGAATCAGCAGCATGATGTTGCCGATATACATGCTGGCGATGATGCCCCAGAACAGTCCGGGATTTTGCGTGATCATCAGCGGCCCCGGTTGCAGGCCGTGAATGACGAAGGCGCCGAGCAGCAGCGCCATCACCACGTTCGGCGGGATGCCCAGCGTCATCAGCGGAATGAACGCGCCGCCCGCAGCCGCATTGTTGGCCGCTTCCGGTCCCGCGACGCCTTCGATTGCGCCCTTGCCGAAACGCTCCGGCGTTTTCGACAGCCGTTTCTCCAGCGCGTAGGACGCAAAGGTCGCGACCACCGCACCGCCGCCCGGCAGGATGCCGAGGAAAAATCCGAGGATCGTTCCACGTCCGATCGGGCCGCCGCTCGCCTTCCAGTCCGCCTTGTTGGGCAAAAGCTGCGTGATCTTGGCGTCGATCACATCACGCTTGAGGACCTGCTCGATATTGATGAGCACTTCGGCCACGCCAAAGAGACCCATCACCACCGGCACGAGGCCGATGCCGTCGATCAGTTCAAGGCGGCCAAAGGTCAGCCGGGGCTGCGCGTTGATGCTGTCGAGGCCGATCAGGCCGAGCACCAGCCCGATGCAGGCCATCAGCAGCGCCTTGGCCATCGAGCCTTGGGTGAGAAACGTCAGCACCACGAGGCCCAGCACCATCAGGCTGAAATATTCTGCGGGCCCGAACGCGACGGCGACGCTGGCGAGCGACGGCGCAATCAGCATCAGCGCGACCAGTGAAAACGTGCCTGCGATAAACGAGCCGAGCGCCGAGATGCCGAGCGCCGGGCCCGCCCGGCCCTGCTTCGCCATCTGGTGACCATCGAGACAGGTCACCACGGACGCCGCTTCGCCCGGAATGTTGACAAGGATCGAGGTCGTCGAGCCGCCGTACATCGAGCCGTAGTAGATGCCCGCCATCATGATGATGCCGGACTCGGGCGTACCCGAGAGCGTTACCGGCAGCAGCAGCGACATCGCCGAGATCGGGCCGATGCCGGGCAGCACGCCGACCAGCGTGCCGATGAAGACGCCGATGAAGCAATAAAGCAGGTTCACCGGCTGAAGAGCGATGCCGAATCCATGCGCGACGTTGAGAAGAACATCCATGAGCGGTCAGCCGATGCCGAAAATGCCCGAAGGCAATTGAATGAGAAGCGCGCGCTTCAGAACCCACCAGACGCCGATCGGGACAAGGACGGCGAGCGGTATCGTCAGCGTCCAGCGGACCGGATCGATGACGCGCAACAGCAGCAGCAACAGTGGAATCGACGCCAGCAGGAAGCCGAGCGGCGCGAACAGGAACGCAAACGCCGTCAGGCACGCGACGACGACCAGAGGCTTGGTCCATCGCGTTCCGGCCCACAATGACTCAACGGTCGGCCCGCCCTCGGTGATGGCCGAGACGATGATCGTCACCGCGAATACGCACATCAGCAGACCGGCGTAGAACACGGCGAAGCCGGAGCCCGGATCGTTGATCGTTCCGATATTGAGCTTGAGTCCCGACCAGACCACGAAAATGGCGAGCGCGAGCCCGACCAGACCGCCCCACAATTCGGAGTTATTGAGCCTGAATTTCGTGTCGCTCGAACCAGCCATCGTGCACCGCCTCCCCCGTAAGTGTCAGGTGCAGAAATTCCGACGCCGGGCCTGCGGGATCGCTCGCAGGCCCGTCATCGCGTGCAGCGATCGTCAGTTCGTCTTCTTCGCAAGTCCCAGGGAGTCGATCACCTTGCGCTCGGAGTCGGTGACGTCGGCGACGAACTTCACATAGTCCGGCGTGTTCTTGTAGTTCGCCACCATGTCGAACTTCGCAAGCGTCGCAATCACCGCCGGGTCCTCGATGGCTTTCTTGAACGCATCGTGGAGCTTGGCGACGATCTTCGGGTCCATGCCCTTCGGTCCCGCGATGCCGAACGGCGAATCGTAGACCATGTCGTAGCCGAGTTCGTTGAGCGTCGGCACATCCGGGAAGTTCGGCGAACGCTTGGACGTCCACACCATCAGCAGGCGAAGCTTGCCGGCATCAACCAGCGGCCGCCATCCGGTCGAATCCGCCTGAAGCATGGTGTGATTGCCAAGCACTGCGGCATTGGTTTCTGCGCCGCCCTTGAACGGCACCTGCGTCAGCTTGATGCCGGCGCGCGTTGCGATCTGCTCCATGCCCACATGGAGCGACGTTCCAGCGCCAGGCGTTGCGTAAGTCACCTTGCCCGGATTGGCCTTGGCGAAATCCACCACGTCCTTCCAGGTCTTGAACTGGGACTCAGCATTGGTGGTGACGCCGAAGGTGTAGCCGGTCAGATGCACGATGTAGGTGAAATCCTTGGCGGGATCCCACGACACCTGCTGCATGAGCGGCAGACGGAACACCGTGATCGGAATCTGCGAGATCGTATAGCCGTCCGGCTTGGCCGCCGCCGCCATGGTCGCCGGGCCGACGGTGCCGCCGCCGCCCGCCTTGTTGTCCACGACGATGGGCTGGCCGAGGATTTTCGACGCGCTGTCGGCGATCGCGCGCATCGAAATATCGGTCGAGCCGCCGGCGGGCCACGGCACGATCAGTGTGATCGGCTTGGTGGGATAGTCTTGCGCCGATGCAACGCTAGACAGGACCGCGAGCGCAGCGGCGGCCAGCATGGTTTTCAAGCCCGTGCGATAGATCATCCAGAATTCCTCCCTCTGCGGTTCGTGAAATCCGAACCTGCCGTTGTTTGTGGATCGATGATCCCCGAAATCGGCGGGAAAGAAAAGCAATGAGACTGGTCAGCGCGCACTTATTGCGGCGCATCAGGCCGATGCGTCATTACGCCTCAAGAAAATCAGTCTCGAGGCCGCTGCTGTGTTCGCTCAGCGAAATCAGGCGCACCGGAACCACGGATCGGCTATGCTCGCGGTGACCCACCATGATCCGGCGTCCGCCGGTACGGAGCCCACCAATGCAGCGCGTTACCATCACCCTCGATGACGATCTCATGGCCGAGTTGGATCGCATGATCGAGGAACACGGCTATCAGAACCGCTCCGAGGCGATTCGCGATTTCGCCCGCGCCGGAATGCAGCAGGCGGCGCAGGACGCAGGCAAGAACGGCGAGTGTGTCGCGGCGCTGGTTTATGTCTACGACCACGCGGCGCGCGATCTCTCCAGCCGTCTCGTCAACAATTTCCACGATCATCATGACCTGTCGCTGGCGACGCTGCATGTCCATCTCGACAACGACAACTGCATGGAGATCACTGCCCTGAAAGGCAGCGCCGCGGACGTGAAGCATCTCGCCGATCATGTCATCGCCGAGCGCGGCGTCCGTTACGGCCGCGTGGTGATGATCCCGACCGAGGCGAGCGCCAAGCCTGCGGGCGCGCGCAAAAAGCACGTCCATAAGCACACCTGACACGCCATTTTCGGGGATGCCCCTGACAACAACCTGCGGTAACGATCACTCATGACAAAAGCAAAATCCAATCTTCAGATCGATTCCGCGCGCCTCTGGGGCGACATCCACGAAACCGCGAAGTTCGGCGCCACGCCCAAAGGCGGCGTCAGACGCCTCACCCTCGGGCCTGAGGACAAGCAGGTGCGCGACTGGTTCCGCGCCGCCTGCGAGGCTGCCGGCTGTGAAGTCCGTGTCGATGCGCTGGGCACCATGTTCGCGATCCGGCCGGGCCGCGACATGTCCAAGCCGCCGATTGGCATCGGCTCGCATCTCGACACCCAGCCCACCGGCGGAAAATACGACGGCATTCTCGGCACGCTCGCCGCGCTCGAAGTAGTGCGCGTGCTGAACGATGCGGGGATCGAGACCGACGTTCCCATCTGTGTCTGTAACTGGACCAATGAAGAAGGTTCGCGCTACGCGCCGGCGATGATGGCCTCGGCCGCCTACTCCGGCGAATACACCACCGAGGACATTCTCGGGCGCAAGGACGCCGACGGCTTCACCGTGGCCGAGGCGCTCGACACCATCGGCTATCGCGGCGCGGACGCGGTCGGAAAACAGAAGTTTTCAGCGTTCGTCGAATTGCACATCGAACAGGGCCCGCTGCTGGAGGCCGAGCACAAGACCATCGGCGTTGTCGATCGCGGCCAGGGCATCATCTGGTACGACGGCGCGATTTCAGGATTTGCAAGCCACGCGGGCACCACACCGATGCCGCTGCGCAAGGATGCGCTCGTCGCATTTTCGGAAGTCGTGCTGGCGGTGGAAAAGATCGCGCGCGATTTCGGCCCGAATGCGGTGGGCACCATCGGCGAGATGAAGATCGACAATCCGTCCCGCAACGTCATTCCCGGCGATCTCGCCTTCACCATCGACGTGCGCAGCGCGGACTCTAAAACCCTCGACAAGCTGCATGACGGGATCATGGCGGCGGCAGCGGAGATTGCGGCCCGCCGCAAGGTCAAGGTCGATGTGAAGAAAATCTGGCGCAAGGAGCCGACGGTTTTCAACACGGCGCTGGTCGATGCCGTCGAGGCCGCCACCAAGGAGCTTGGCTACGCCCACCGCCGCATCACGTCCGGCGCGGGACACGACGCCTGCAATCTCGCCGGCGTCATGCCGGCGGCGATGATCTTCGTGCCATGCAAGGACGGCATCAGCCACAACGAGCTGGAAGACGCCACCCAGGCCGACTGCACGGCAGGCGCGAATGTGCTGCTGCATACGGTTCTCGCGCTCGCAGGCATTGCATCGGCGGCGAGGACGGACGGTTAGCATCGCCTCGTCAAAATGCAAATTTATCGTCGTCCCCGCGAAAGCGGGGACCCATAACCCCTAGTCTGTCGGCAAGGCACAACATACATCCTGCTAACATTCAAAGTCAGGGAGTATGGGTCCCCGCTTTCGCGGGGACGACACACGAAAATTCCTTGCCTCCCGCCACTTGAAAGCCCGCTCAGCATGACTTCGAAAACAACTCCTCCCGTCGCGCCGCGCCGTCCACACAGCTTCACCCATCACGGCATCACGGTGACCGACGATTATGCCTGGCTGAAGGACGAGAACTGGCAGGAGGTGCTGCGCAAACCGTCGATCCTCAAGCCCGACATCCGCGCCTATCTCGAAGCCGAGAACACTTATGCCGACGCGGTGCTAGGTCACACCGCGCCGTTGCAGAAAGAGCTGATCGCGGAAATGCGCGGCCGCATCAAGGAAGACGATTCCAGCGTGCCCTCGCCCGATGGCCCGTTCGCGTATTTCCAGAAATACCGCGAGGGCGGCCAGCACGAGCAAATCGGCCGCGTGCCCCGGAAAGACATCGACAATACAGCCAGCGCAGCCCGCTTCATTATCGACGGCGATGAACTCGCCAAGCAAAGCGAGTACTTCAAGTTCGGCGGCGCGCGCCATTCGCCCGATCACAAGCTGGAGGCATGGAGCGCGGACATTCGCGGCTCGGAATATTTCACCATCCGCGTCCGCGACTGGGACACCGGCATCGACAGCGCCGACATCATCGAGGAAACCGACGGCGGCGTGGTGTGGGCCGCGGATTCCAAATCGTTCTTCTATGTGAAGCTCGACGACAATCACCGCCCGATGCAGGTGTATCGTCATACGCTCGGCACGCCGCAGGCGAGCGATGCGCTCGTCTACGAGGAAAAAGACTCCGGCTGGTTCACGCATATTCACGAAAGCACCAGCGGGCGTTTCTGCGTGATCGCTGGCGGCGATCATGAAACCTCCGAGCAGCGGCTGATCGACCTGCAAACGCCAGACGCCAAACCGCGCCTTGTGGCGAAACGCGAGGAAGGGGTGCAGTACTCCATCGGCGATCGCGGCGATCAGCTCTTCATTCTCACCAATGCCGATGACGCCATCGACTTCAAGATCGTCACCGCGCCGCTGGCCTCGCCCGCGCGCAAGAACTGGCGCGACCTCATCCCGCATCGCCCCGGCATCTACATCATCGACATCGAGCTTTATTCCGGCCATCTGGTCCGGCTCGAGCGCGCCAATGCGCTGCCCTCCATCGTGATCCGCGATCTTGCGACCTTGCAGGAACACGCCATCGCCTTCGACGAGGCCGCCTATTCGCTCGGCACCATCGGCGGCTACGAATTCGACACCACGCAGATCCGGTTTTCCTATTCGTCGATGACCACGCCGTCCGAGGTGTTCGACTACGACATGGTCAGCCGCGAGCGCACGCTGCGCAAGCGCCAGGAAATTCCCTCCGGCCACAACCCCGCCGACTATGTCACCACGCGGATCATGGCTACCTCGCACGACGGCGCGCAGGTGCCGGTGTCGATCCTGCATCGCAAGGACCTGAAGCGCGACGGCAGCGCGCCGCTGCTGCTGTATGGCTACGGCTCCTACGGCATGGCGATGCCCGCTTCCTTCTCCGCCAACCGGCTGTCTCTGGTGGATCGCGGCTTCGTCTATGCCATCGCGCATATCCGCGGCGGTGCGGACAAGGGATGGGGCTGGTATCTCGACGGCAAGCGCGAGAAGAAGACCAACTCGTTCGATGACTTCGCCTCCGCCGGCCGCGCGCTGATCGAGGCGAAATATACTTCGGCGAAAAAGATCGTCGGACACGGCGGCAGCGCGGGCGGCATGCTTATGGGCGCGGTGGCGAACCGCTCCGGCGAATTGTTCGCGGGCATCGTTGCGGAAGTGCCGTTCGTCGATGTGCTCAACACCATGCTCGACGAGTCCCTGCCGCTGACGCCGCCGGAATGGCCCGAATGGGGCAACCCCATCGAGAGCGCCAGCGACTTCAAAACCATCCTCTCGTACTCACCCTATGAGAATGTGGCGGCAAAGGAGTATCCCGCCATTCTTGCGATGGGCGGCCTCGCCGATCCGCGCGTCACCTATTGGGAGCCGGCGAAATGGATCGCGCGGCTGCGCCCGGTCATGACGGGCGGCGGTCCGGTTCTGCTGCGCACCAACATGGGCGCTGGCCATGGCGGCGCGTCGGGCCGGTTCAACAGGCTGGATGAAATCGCCATCGCCTATGCGTTCGCGCTGTGGGCGGTCGGGCTGGCCGGCGACGAAAGCTGATGCGAGATAACAATTCATCGTCGTGCCGGCCAACGCCGGGACCACGAGACATCTTGCGTCGGTTACCTCTCAGGTAATTTAATCACAGCCACCGGCCGCGCATCATGTGATTCGCTTCCGTTGCAGCGCGTCATGACGCGCTGCGTTTCTCCGCCCATACTCCCGTCCTGACCACGTCCTTGCCGGAACTTCCGAATGCGCCGCCTGCCCTTCTATTACGGCTGGATCATCGTCGGGGTCACCTTCATTACCATGGGCATCGGCGTGAACGCCCGCACGTCGTTCTCGCTGTTCTTCGCGCCGATCGTCGATGAATTCGGCTGGGATCGCGGCGTCACCGCAGGCGCGTTCTCGTTCGGGTTTATGGTCTCGGCGCTGCTCAGTCCGTTGATGGGACGGCTGATGGACCGCAGCGGGCCGCGCACGTTGATGGAGCTTGGCGTCGGGCTGATGGCAGTCGGCCTCCTGCTCGCGCCGCTGACAACGCAGCCGTGGCATCTTTACGCGACCATCGGCTGTCTGGTCGGCGCGGGTAGCATTTGTCTGGGCTATTCCGGCCAGTCGCTGTTCCTGCCGAACTGGTTCGTCAGACGCCGCGGGCTCGCGGTCGGTCTCGCCTTCGCCGGCGTCGGTATCGGCTCCATCATCATCCTGCCCTGGGTGCAATTGCTGATCGACAAAAGCGGCTGGCGCGCGGCGAGCTGGGCGATGGGCATTCTCGTGCTCGTCGTGCTGGTGCCGCTCAATCTTCTGCTGCGCAAACGCCCCGAAGATATCGGCCTGCTGCCGGACGGCGACGCCGCGCCGACAGCCGCGACCGTCGCGCCACCGTCGAACATCGTCGATCCGGCCTGGGCGTCCGTGGACTGGACGCTTGAACGCGCGGTGCGCACCGCGCGGTTCTGGTGGATCTCGCTCGGCTATTTCTGCGGACTTTATGTCTGGTACGCGGTGCAGGTGCATCAGACCAAGTATCTCGTCGAGATCGGATTCAGCTCGACCTCGGCAGCATGGGCGCTCGGCTTTGTCAGCCTGATCGGCATTCCCGGGCAGATCGTGCTCGGCTATCTGTCCGACCGGATCGGCCGCGAATGGATCTGGACGATTTCATCATTGGGATTTGCGATCTGCTTCGCGGCGCTGATCGCGCTCCAGTATGCCCCGTCGCTGGCGCTGGTCTATGTCATGGTCGTGGTGCAGGGATTTCTCGGCTACGGCTTCACCTCGATCATGGGCGCCGTGGTGGCCGAGATCTTTCAGGGCAAGCATTTCGGCACGATCTTCGGCACGATCGGATTTACGGCACTGGCCGGCGGCGCTGCCGGTCCGTGGGTGACGGGCATCCTGCATGACATCTACGGCGACTACACCATCGCCTTCGTCATCGGCATCGCCGTCAGCGCGCTGTCAGCGGCAGGGATCTGGCTTGCGGCGCCCCGCAATGTCCGCGCCGTCGCCGGGCAGATGCACCGGATTCCGAAGCCGGCGTGAGCGCATTCTTCCGTCATCAGGTAAGCCCGATCTGCACCGGATAACCGTCGCGCAGCGCGTTGACGATCGACGGCGGCGTCAGCAGCTTTGCATCGGCAAGACTGGCGGAGGCACGGGTGTAACCCGCGAACGACCACAGCCACACCTCGCCCCTCGCAATCAGATAACTCTCGCCGCCGGACGTGATCATCGCGCCATCGGGCAATTTCAGCGGCGGCGCGTGTAACGCATGCAGCCTTTTCACACGGCCATCGAGACGCTCACCGTGCAACACGGCGTCCATTTCTGTCGCATACGGCTTGTCGCGCCGGTTGCCTTTGGCCCACGCATCGCGGAACGCCGTTGCATCCTCGCGGCGGCAATAGAAGCAAGGCCGATGCCCCGCCGCGAAGGATGTCGCTTCGTCGAGAAAGAACAATTCGGTCCAGCTTCGCCGGCTCATCACCTTGCGCTTGCGCCCGCGAAATTCGCAGACGCAGGTGATCCAGGCCTTCGAGGACCATCGCCGGTTCAGCAGCGTCCGCGTCGCCGGATCGTGGATGATGCCGCGATTGCCGGTGAAGCGCCCGCGATGCGCGGTCGCGACAATCTCGCCGAACGGCGACACGCGGTTTTGCAGGGGCATGAGTTAGTTCAGCACATCCTGATTGATAACGTTCTCGCGGATCGGCTTGCCGTCGAGCGCACTCAGCATGTTCTTCGCGGTCTGAAGGCTCATGCGGTCCAGCGCCTCGCGCGTCACGCCCGCCACATGCGGCGCCATGATGACGTTGTCCAGCGCGAACAGCGGATGATCCGGACGCGGCGGCTCCTGCGCGAACACGTCGATGCCCGCGCCCGCGATCTTGCCCGAGGTCAGCGCGGCATAAAGCGCGGCCTCATCGACGATGCCGCCGCGCGCGGTGTTGATGAGATACGCCGTCGGCTTCATCAGCTGCAATTGCGCCGTGCTGAACATGTTGACGGTTTCCGGCGCCTTGGGGCAATGGATCGAAACAAAATCCGCGCGCGGCAGCGCGGTTGCGAGATCGGTCACGCGTTCCGCGCCGACGGCCTCGATCTCGGCCGCGGTCTTGAACGGATCATAGACCAGCACGTTCATTTCCATCGCCACCAGCCGCTTCACCAGCCGCACCCCGATGCGGCCCATGCCGACCACCAGCGCGGTCTTACCCAGCAGGTCGAACGGGATCGCACCAAGACGCTTGGTCCAGTTGCCGCTCTTGACCAGCTTGTCGAGTTCGGCGGCGCGCTTCGCCAGCGCCAGCATCATGAACAGCGCGCATTCGGCGACCGAGGGCGAGTTCGCGATGCCCGTCGTCATCAGCGGAATCTTGTTGGCGCTCAGCGCCTTCACATCGACCGCGTCGTAACCGACGCCGATACGCGTGACGACCATCATTTCGCCCGACGAGACGATCTCGTTCGCGCCGAACGCGGTGCCGCCCAGCGCCACGCCGTTGACCGGCGCATGTTGACGCAACATCTCGTTGAAATCGGGGGCGGAAATCGTATTGGGGAATTCGATGGCCTCGATGTCGCTGCGCTCCCGAAGCAGCGCCCAGCCGCCGGGCGACAGGGTTTCCACGATCAGCAGTTTCTTCTTGTTGGTCGCCATATCATCCCCTGACGTTTTGTTGGTCTTGAAGCGCGCCCATCATCGCCTTGATTCAGCCCGCACCGCAAGCGGGGCCAAGCATACATGAGGCATACGTCCTGATACTTGCCGCCGTCGCAATGCGCAGGCAAACTCGCCAGACGCAGCCGGTCCGGCTCGAACGGCCAACAGAACAACTGGAGATCAACCCGTGACAAATCCCGTTTCCGCGCCCCATCCCGCATCGCTGCTCGAGGCGCTGGCCCGCTGGGACACGCCGACCATCTGCAACGCGCTGGAAGTCGTGGCGCCCGAGCGGCGCCTTACCGGCTTCACCACAAAACCGCTGGTCTGCCCGTTTCCGGACCTGCCTCCGATGGTGGGTTACGCCCGCACCGCAACAATCCGCGCCACGTCGGCCTCCAGCCTGTCGGCGGCGGATGCGCGCGCGCAACGCGTGGCGTATTACGAATATTGCGGCACCGGACACGGCCCGCGCATCAGCGTTATTCAGGATCTCGACGGCGCGAACATCGGCTTCGGCGCGTTCTGGGGCGAGGTCAACAGTTCGGTCCACAAGGCGCTCGGCTGCCTCGGTGTGGTCACTGACGGATCGATCCGCGACATCCCGGCGTGGGCGCCGGGCTTTCAGGCGCTGGCCGGAAGCGTCGGGCCTTCGCACGCCTACGTTCATCTCGACGGCTTTGGCGACGACGTGTGCGTGGCCGGCATGACGGTGCGTTCGGATGATCTCATCCATGCGGACCGCCACGGCGCGGTCGTGATTCCGGCCAATGTTGCCGCGAAACTGCCCGATGCAGCAAAGCTCTGCGAACGCCGCGAGGAGCCTATCCTCGGCATCGCGCGCAGCCCCTCGTTCACGCTGGACAAGCTGAAAGAGGCATTGGCCAAGTCCGCGGAGATTCACTAACGCGCGCAAAAGGCGTAAGCCGGTGCCGTCGATTCACAACGAAAGGTTCGCCGCATGAAAGTCGTTCTCGGTATCATCGTCGGCGTGGTAATCGGCTTCCTCGCCATGACATACTTCAAGACCGGCCATCTGCCGTTCTGATGGTTTTGCAAGGCGATTCGGACTCCTGATGCCTGTCTCTCCCCGCTATCGCGCCTCCACCAGCCATGCAGCGCTGGGTCCGGAGTTCTTCGACGTCGTCGCGGCAGCGGCGTTTCCCGATCACATCCTGCGCTACCGCAACCGGCGCGCGGCGAAGACGGTGGGACTCGATACGCTCACCGACGAGGAATGGATCGCGCATTTCGGACGCTTCGCGCCGCTGGCGGAGAGTTTCACTGAGCCGCTGGCGCTGCGTTATCACGGCCACCAGTTCCGCACCTACAATCCGGAGCTTGGCGACGGACGCGGTTTCCTGTTCGCGCAACTCTACGATGACAAAGGCCGCCTGCTCGACCTCGCCACCAAAGGCAGCGGCAAGACGCCTTGGTCGCGCACTGCCGATGGACGGCTCACGCTCAAGGGCGGCGTACGCGAGGTTCTCGCCACATCGATGCTGGAAGCGTTGGGCGTCGATACGTCCAAGACGTTCAGCCTGATCGAGACCGGCGAAGCGCTGGAGCGCGGCGACGAGCCGTCGCCGACGCGGTCGTCGGTGATGGTGCGGCTCAGCCATTCGCATATCCGCATCGGCTCCTTCCAGCGTCAGGCGTTTCATCGCAACACCGAAAACATCCAGAAGCTGCTCGACTACACCATCAAGACCTACATGCCTGACGTTTGGCACGACGACGCCCCTGCCCGCGCTGTGGCGTTCCTTGAAGAGGTCTGCCGCCGCGTCGCGCGGGTCGGCGCGCAATGGATGGCCGCGGGATTCGTCCACGGCGTGCTGAACACCGACAACATCAACGTCACCGGCGAAAGTTTCGATTACGGCCCGTGGCGCTTCCTGCCGGTGCTCGATCAGTCGTTCACTGCCGCCTACTTCGACGAGACCGGTCTCTACGCCTTCGGACGGCAGCCCGACGCGCTATTCTGGAATGTCACGCGGCTGGCGGAATGCCTGTTGCCGATTGCCGACCAGCCGTCACTCGAAAAGGCGCTCGGCGCATTCGAGCCGGCGCTGCGCGCGGAATTCACAAGCGCGATGCTGAGGCGTCTCGGCGTCGCATCGCAGGGCGTCGAGCGCGATGCCGAGTTGACGCGCGCGCTGTGGGTCTTCCTGTCGGATAGCAAGGCGCCGTTCGAGCAAACCTTCTTCGACTGGTTCGGCGGGCTGGCCAGCGCGGAGCGCGCCGCCAGAAGCCCGTCAAAAGATCATTACGCAAGCGAGGCGTTCAATCCCGTGCGGCAGGCGCTGAAGGACTTCGCGGCTTTGCCCCACGTCGATCTCAATCGGCCGTTCTTTCAGAACACCGTGGCCTGCACCATGCTGATGGAAGAGGTCGAGGCGATCTGGAAACCGATCGCGGAAAATGACGACTGGTCGGTGTTTCAGGCCAAGCTCGACGCCATTGACGCGATGCGCGAGGCGTATGGGCTGGCGTGAGGACATCCCACACGTCATTCCGGACAGCCCGCGCAGCGGGCTGATCCGGAATCCAGACGAGTTCATCGAAAACAATTCCGGGATTCCGGGTTCGCTCGCGAGTGCTCGCGCCCCGGAATGACCGGCAGTCTTACGCCACCTTCTTGCGCGGCTCGGTCACCGTATAGGTGCCGTCGAGGAATCCCGCCAGGCGCTTGCGGATAATGAACTCCGCATCCGCCATGATGCGGTCGATCAGCTCCTTGCAGGTCGGGATATCGTTGATCAGGCCGACCATCATGCCGCAGCTCCAGGCGCCCGCGTCCATGTCGCCTTCAAGCATCACCTTCGGGTAGACGCCCGCGACCTGATCCATGATGTCCTGAATCTTCAGGTCCTTGCCCTTTTCGTTCTCGATCTCGATCAGCTTCTCGACGTTCTTGTTGTTGAGAACGCGCTCGGTGTTGCGCAGCGCGCGCATCACGAGGCGGGTGTCGAGTTCGGTCGCCTTGAGCAGCGCCTGCTTTACGTTGTCATGCACCGGCGCTTCCTTGGTGGCGATGAAGCGCGTGCCCATATTCATGCCCTGCGCCCCCATAGCGAGCGCTGCAACGAGACTGCGTGCGTCGGCCATGCCGCCCGACGCCACGAACGGAATTCTCAATTCCTCTTCCGCGCGCGGCAGCAGGATCATGTTCGGCATGTCGTCTTCGCCGGGATGACCGCCGCATTCGAAGCCGTCGACGCTGACCGCATCACAGCCGATCGCCTCGGCCTTCAGCGAATGGCGCACCGAGGTGCACTTGTGAATGACCTTGATGCCCGCTGCCTTGAGCGCAGGCATATATTGCTCGGGGCTGCGGCCAGCGGTTTCCACCGCCTTGATGCCAGCTTCCTTGATGGCCGCGATATATTCGGGATACGGAGGCGCCGCGAAGGTCGGCAGGAACGTGAGGTTCACGCCGAACGGCTTGTCGGTCATGTCCTGGCACTTCTTGATTTCCTTCGCCAGCAGTTCGGGCGTCTTCTGCGTGAGACCCGTGATGATACCGAGGCCGCCCGCGTTGGAAACGGCGGACGCAAGTTCCGCGAAGCCAACAAAGTGCATGCCGCCCTGGATGATCGGGTGCTGGATGCCGAACAGTTCCGTAATCGCCGTTTTCATGTGTTCCCTCTCCTGTGTTCTGTCACACCGTTACCGCAGGCTGGCGACGCCCGACAATGGCCGAGCAAGTCATCGCTGCCATGCTATAAGTTCTAAAATAGAACGTATCAGGTTGATTCAAACCGTCAACCGGTGGCCAAATGCGGAGGCACCGTGTATCAGAGCGGCGATAACTCCATTGTCTCACAACGGAATTTCGCTTGAGCCAGCCGCAGCCAGTTAAACCGTTTCTTGAAGTTCTCGCGGGAAGCCGCCAGCCCGTGCCGCCGGTCTGGATGATGCGGCAGGCCGGGCGCTACCTGCCGGAATATCGCGACTTGCGCGCGAAGGCCGGCGGATTTCTCGATCTTTGCTTCAATCCGGAATGGGCCGCCGAGGTGACGTTGCAGCCGATCCGGCGTTTCGGCTTCGATGCCGCGATCATCTTTTCGGACATTCTGGTGATCCCGCACGCGCTCGGACGTTCCGTGCGTTTCGAGGTGGGTGAAGGCCCCCGCCTCGATCCGCTCGACACGCCTGAGAAGATCAAGACGCTGGCGGCGGCCGCCGACTTTTCAAAGCTCGAGCCTGTCTATGAAGCGCTGCGCCGGGTCCGCAGCGCGCTCGATCCGAAGGTGACGCTGATCGGCTTCTGCGGCGCGCCGTGGACGGTGGCGACCTACATGGTCGCGGGCCAAGGGACGCCGGATCAAGCGCCTGCGCGGATGCTTGCCTATCGGGAGCCGGACGCATTCGCGAAAATCATCGACGTGCTGGTGGAGAACTCGATTGAATATCTGCTCGGCCAGCTGAAAGCCGGCGCGGACGTCCTGCAGATTTTCGACACCTGGGCGGGCGTATTGCCGCCGCGCGAATTCCAGCGCTGGTCCGTCGAGCCGACGCGACGCATTGTCGAGGGCGTGCGCGCGAAAGCGCCCGGTGCGAAGATCATCGGATTCCCGCGCGGCGCGGGCGCGCAACTTCCGCTGTATGTCGGACGCACCGGCGTGGATGGCGTCAGCATCGACTGGGCGGCTGAGCCGACGCTGATCCGCGAGCGCGTGCAAAGCCATGTCGCCGTGCAGGGCAATCTCGATCCACTGGCGCTGATCGCGGGCGGCGCGGCGCTCGACCGTGCGGTGGATGATGTGCTGGCGAATTACGCGAGCGGCCGGTTCATCTTCAATCTCGGCCATGGCATCCAGCCGGAAACGCCGATCGCCCATGTCGAGCAGATGCTCAAGCGCGTGCGGGCGTATAAAGGCTAGACCGGCCGCGACCGCTCGATGATCGCCGCAGCGCCCTTTGCCAGAAGATCGAACGCCACGGCGCGGCCAAGCTCGCGCGGTTTGTCCGCCGGGCCGCTGCGCGTGGCTTCCAGCAACTGATCGCCTTCGAGATCGAGCACCGACGCGGTCAGCGTCATATCGCGACCGTCGATCGTCGAGAAGCCCGCGATCGGCGAATTGCAATGGCCGTTGAGCACCCACAACACCTCGCGCTCCGCATCGGCGGACAGATGCGCGGCGGGATCATCGATCAGCGACAGATAACGCCGCGTCTGCCAGTCGTTCGCGGCGCATTCCACCGCCACGATGCCCTGTCCTGCCGCCGGCAACATCTCGCGCGTTGTGAACTCATGGGCGACGCGCGCGCCGAGCCCGACGCGCTCCAAACCCGTCCGCGCCATGATCAGCGCATCCGCCGGACCGGCCGCACCGCCATCCGGCAGCCGCTGCAACTCGCCATTGTCGAGTTTGCGCACCCGCGTGTCGGCTGCGCCGCGAAAATGAATCACCTCGATCTCGGGAAACAACCTGCGCACATAAGCCGCACGCCGCACCGCATTGGTGCCGATCTTGAAGCCTTTGCCCTTGGTCCGCTTCAGATCCTCGAACGTCACGCCCGCGCGCAACACCAGCGCATCGGTCGGCGGGTCGCGTTTCAGCGTCGCGCCGATCACAAGACCCGGCGTGTCCTCATTCCCCGGCATATCCTTCAGCGAATGCATCGCCGCTTGCAGATCGCCTGCGGTTATAGCGCTGCGAATCTGATCGACGAACGCCCCGCCCTTGCCGCCGTGCGTCAGCAAAAGACCGGTCTGGTCCGAGTCGCCGCGCGTCTCGAACTTGACGATCTCGACGTCCAGATCGGAAACGGCGGCGGACAGCTGGCGCGCGATTTCCCCGGTCTGCACCAGCGCCATCGTGCTTTTGCGCGTGCCGATCCGCATTGAAGTTTTTGCCACGTCCGCTCCGTTGACCGCCATTCGGCGGCACCATACGGCGAGCGGTCCCCGGAATGCAAACGCATTGGAAACGACGGAAAATCAGGGAAAATCAGCTCAAATCTGTCAGAGCGCCCGCGCCGTCGGCAGGCTGACCTCGGCCAGACGCGCCGCGTCCTCGTTCTGGTCGAGGGCAACATACTCCCCCTGCCAATAGGTCAGCGCACCCTTGCCCGATGACACCCGCAGATCGAGCACCCGCCCGATCACGATGGCATGGGAATGGCGCTCGAGAACATGCTCGACCTCGCAGTCGAACGCCGCCAGCGCACCGGCCAGCAGCGGCACGCCGGATGCGAGACTGATCCACTCGGCGCCGGCGAATCGCGCAGCGCCCTTCAGGCCGCCGATGCCGGAAAACCGTTCGGCGACGTCCACTTGGTCAGCGCCGAGAATGTTGACGCCGAATACGCCATGCTTCTGAAGCAGCGGCCACGACGACGACTGGCGGTTGACGCTGACGATCAGCGTCGCCGGCTCCACCGACAGCGACGACACCGACGTCACGGTCATGCCGGACAGATCGTTGCCCCGCCCGACCGTGATGACGCTCACACCGCCCGCAAGCGAGCGCATGGCATTGCGAAAACTGTCGGCCGACGCCGAAGCATCGATCTTGGTCTCGCGGATGTTCCGGACCAGCGAATTCATGTCAGCCTCACGCGCCAGCGGCTTCGCCGGTCTCTTTCAGCAGTTCGCGCAAAATGGTGCCTTCCAGCGCCGCGAGATCCGCGGAGCCACGCTGGCGCGGGCGCGCCAGATCGACATTGATATCGTGGGCGATGCGGCCATCTTCAATGACCAGCACGCGATCCGCGAGGGCGACCGCTTCAGCCACGTCGTGCGTCACCAGAATCGCGGTAAAGCCCTGATCGTGCCAGACGCTTTCCAGCAGACGCTGCATCGAAATGCGCGTCAGCGCATCGAGCGCACCAAGCGGCTCGTCAAACGCCAGCACGCGCGGATGGCTGACCAGCGCGCGCGCCAGCGCGACACGCTGCTTCTGTCCGCCCGACAATACCGCGGGCCACTCGTCCCGCTTTTCGTCAAGGCCGACCTCCTTCAACGCATCGTCGGCGCGAATTTTCGCATCCGGCGAATTGCGGTCGCGGCCGAGACCGACTTCGACATTCGACAGCACCCGCGCCCACGGCAGCAGCCGCGGCTCCTGAAACATCACGCGGACGTGGTCGCTCGGGCGGCCCTCATGGTCGCCGAATTCGATGGTCCCCGCGCTCGGCTCGTCCAGCCCGCCGATCAGGCGCAGCAGCGTGCTCTTGCCGCAGCCCGATTTGCCGACGATGGCGACGGACTGTCCCCCCGGAATATGAAGTTCGATGCCGCGCAGTACTTCATTATCTCCGAACGATTTGCGAAGGCCGCGAATGGTCAGCGACAGCGCGCGCGAGGAATCGCGCATTCCGTCCCGCGCCACCTTCGCCTCACGGATCAGGTCGGTGGCGGCGTCCAGCGCTTTTGCGTCGTCCGGAGCGAATCGAAATGCCTGCGTCATGTTCATTCCCGTTATTTCTGGAAGGCCGGATGCCAGGACAGCGTGAACCGCTCCAGCACGCGCGCGGTGCTATCGGCGAGCTTGCCGAGCAGCGCATAGATCAGGATGCTGAGCACGACGACATCGATCAGCATGAATTCGCGCGCCTGCATCGCCATGTAGCCGAGGCCCGATGACGCCGCGATGGTTTCCGCCACGATCAGCGTCAGCCACATGATGCCGAGCGCGAAGCGAAGTCCCACGAAGATCGACGGCAGCGCGCCGGGGAAGATCACGCGGCGAAACAACTCGCTGTTGCTCATGCCGTAGATACGGCCCATTTCGATCAGCTGCGGGTCCACGGTTTTGATTCCGTGCAGCGTGTTGAGATAGATCGGGAAGAACACGCCGAGCGCCACCAGGAACAGCTTGGCCGACTCGTCGATGCCGAACCACAGGATCACCAGCGGGATCAGCGCCAGATGCGGCACGTTGCGCACCATCTGCAAGGTCGTATCGGTGAGCTTATTGCTGATCTGCGACAACCCGTTGGCCAGACCGAACGCGAAACCGATCGCGCCGCCGATCAGAAAGCCGACGCTCGCGCGCCAGAAGCTGACCCAGATATTCTTCGCAAGCTCGCCGGACAGCGCCAGCTTCCAGCCCGCCACCGCGACGTCGCTCGGCGCAGGCAACACCCGCGCCGACACAAAGCCGGTGACACATGCGATCTGCCAGACCAGAAGAATGGCCAGCGGCACGATCCACTGGGTCAGGCCGTCTGCGCGCGGAATGCGAAACCCGCGCGCGCGGGGCTGCGATACGGTGTCAGCGAGACTCATGACGACGATGCCTGCTTCTGGGGACGATAATCGTTGCCGATGGTCTCCCCGAACGGTCCGGTGTTGACGCGCAGCGGCGCGACGTTGGACTGATTGAGGTTGAGCAGCGGGAACACCAGTTCGGCGAAGCGATATGCTTCCTCAAGATGCGGATAGCCGGACATGATGAAGGTATCGACGCCGACGTCCTGATATTCCTTGATGCGCGCCGCCACCGTTTGCGGATCGCCGACCAATGCCGTGCCCGCGCCGCCGCGCACGAGGCCGACGCCGGCCCAGAGGTTCGGGCTGATCTCGAGCTTGTCGCGCCGTCCGCCGTGCAGTTGCGCCATGCGCTGCTGGCCGACCGAATCCATCCGGGAGAATATCTTCTGCGCCTGCGCGATGGTGTCGTCGGTGACGTATTGAATCAGTTCGTCCGCCGCGCGCCACGCCGCTTCATTGGTTTCGCGCACGATCACATGCAGACGGATGCCGAAGGAGAGCTTGCGGCCCTTCTTGGCGGCCGCGGCCTTCACGCGCGCGACCTTCTCGGCCACCTGCGCCGGGGGCTCGCCCCATGTCAGATACTTGTCGACCGTGTCGACTGCGACATCGATGCCGGCATCCGACGAACCGCCGAAATACAGCGGCGGGCGCGGCGATTGCACCGGCGGAAACAGCAGGCGGCCGTCCTCGATCGAGATGTGCTTGCCCTGCACGTTCACGGTCTTGCCCGAGAGCAGATCGCTGTAGACGTTCAGAAACTCGCGCGTCACGGCATAGCGTTCGTCATGATCGAGAAAAATGCCGTCGCCCTTGTTCTCGACAGGATCGCCGCCGGTCACGACGTTGATCAGCAGGCGTCCGTTGGACACACGATCCAGCGTCGCAGTCATGCGCGCGGCCACGCTTGGCGATTGCAGACCGGGACGCACCGCCACGAGATAGCGCAGCCGTTCGGTCCATGGCGCCACGGCAGAGGCGACCACCCATGAATCCTCGCAGCTTCGCCCGGTCGGCAGCAGCACACCGAAATAGCCGAGCTGGTCCGCAGCCTGCGCGATCTGGCGCAGGTAGTTGAAGTTCACCTCGCGTCCGCCGGTGGTGGTGCCGAGATAGCGGCTGTCACCGTGTGTCGGCAAAAACCAGAGAACGTTGGCTGGAGTATTCGCGCTCATGATCCGGACTTTCTTGCAACGTCGGAAATCTTGATCGCCTTCGGGATCAGACCGAGCGCGAAGAACGTGTCCGCAACCTGCTGCTGTTCAGCGATCACCGTGTCGTTGATCGGCTTGATGCCGTAAGACTGCCGCTTCAGCGCCAGTTCAAGCACCGGCACCGGCAATCCGACCGACGGGCTGAGCTGTTCGGCGACGGCCTTGATGTCGCCCTTCGCCCAGTCGTCAACCTCGCTCAGCTGCGCCAGCACCAGATCGACGACCTTCGGATCGGCACCCAGAAACTTCTGCGACGAGAAATAGAACTGATAGTTCGACACGATGCCGGTGCCGTCCGCCAGCGTGCGCGCCTCTGTCGCCACTTCGGCCGCCGCCTGGAACGGATCCCAGATCACCCAAGCATCGACCGCGCCTTTCTCAAACGCCGCGCGCGCATCGGCGGGCGCAAGAAACACCGGCGTGATCTCGGAATATTTGACACCCGCCTTCTCCAGCGCCTTCACCAAAAGATAGTGAACGTTGGAGCCTTTGTTCAGCGCGACCTTCTTGCCTTTCAGGTCGGCGACGGTCCCGAGTTTGCTGTCTTTCGGGACAAGGATCGCCTCACCTTTCGGCGCGGGCGGCTCGTAGGCGACATATTGAATCGGCGCACCGGCGGCCTGCGCGAAGATCGGCGGGGCTTCGCCCGTGTTGCCGAAGTCGATCGCGCCGACGTTGAGCGCTTCGAGCAGCGGCGGCCCCGACGGAAATTCGGTCCAGACCACGCTGTAACCCAGCGCTTTTAGTTTCGGCTCCAGCGAGCCCTTGCTCTTGAGCAGCACCAGCTTGCCGTATTTCTGGAAGCCGATGCGGACCACTTTCTCCTGCGCCTGCGCTGGAATGATCGATGAAAGCGTCAGCGCCGCTACGGCGGTGATCGCGAACGTGGTCAATGTGCGACGTGTGTGCATGAACGTACCTTTTGATGAAACGGAATAATGAGAATGATGAAGGCATCAGGACTGCGCGGACTTCCAGACGATGTCGCGGACCACGATCTGTCTCGGGATCAGCCCAAGCTTGTGGAAGCGGTCGGCGACGCCCTGCTGGGTCTCGATGATCCCGTCGGTCACGGGACCGATTGCGAACGAGGCGCGGCTCGCGGCCAGCGTCTGAATGTCGAGCGGCACGCCGGTGATCTCATGCAGCGACTTCGCAACCGCGTCGCGGTTGGCTTCCGCCCACGCCGCTGCGGTGGCGAGGCCCGCGATCACTTCGCGCAGCGGCCCCGGCTTCTGGGCGGCGAAATCGCGATTGGCGATGAAGAAGGCGTTGGTCTTCGCAACCTCATGGGCATTGATGAGAATGCGCGCGTTCTGCTTCTTCTCGCCGATGGCGAAATACGGGTCCCACACTGCCCAGGCGTCGATGCTGCCGTTGGCGAAAGCAGGGCCTGCGTCCGGCGGCGTCAGATAGACCGGCGTGATGTCATTATAAGTGAGCCCGGCTTTCTCCAGCGTCTGCACGACAATGTTGTGCGCGCTCGATCCCTTGGTGAAGCCGACGCGCTTGCCCTTCAAGTCTGCGATGCTCTTGATGGATGAACCGGGCGGCACGAGAATGCCCTGCCCGTTGCTGATCGGCGATGCCGCCGCATAAACGATATTGGCATTCGCGGCCTGCGCGAAGATCGGCGGCGAATCCCCAACCGCGCCGAAATCCGCGGCGCCAGTGCTGATGGCTTCCAGCAGCGGCGGGCCGGACGTGAACTCCAACCACTTCACCGACGTGCCGCTCGCCGCGAACCGCTTTTCGATGGTGCCCTGCTGGCGCGCGATCACAAGCACGCCGGTCTTCTGATAACCGATGCGGACTTCCTTCGCGACCGCCTGCGCGCGCGACGCGCCCGACGACGCCGCGACAGCGATGGCCGCCGTGGACAGTTTCAGAAATTCCCGGCGCTTCATGCCATTCTCCTGCAAATCGATCACGCAAACTGATTGCGTTGGTGATTGGAATGATGGCCACGCTCTTCCTGAGTGTCGAGTGCTCCGCAAAAATAGCGATGCCCGCACTGTCACGATGCATACGCTCAACAGGAATGTTTCAGAAAGCGCGCCGATTGCAGGTCGATTTTCTGCACACGTTTTGATCACACCGACGTCAACGATCAAGAATATCGATCTTGGATTCTCGTTCGCTCACGGGCGCGTGAAGCGCAAAGACTCACCATCACGCATTCATTTCGCGTTGTGTCCTGAAATGAGAACAAAGTACGCGCGGGCTATCGGAACTTTGGCAACTCATTATCCGGCTTGTTTCATAGAGTCCGCGCCGAACCGCCGCCAAAGGACAACGACACATGACTCGACACGCCAGACCCATCGCCGGACTGTTCGCCGCCGCATCACTGCTGCTTGCGGCGACGGCATCGTTCGCACAAAGTGACAAGCCGGCCGATCAGATCCGCATCGGATTGCAGAAATCTTCGACGCTGATCGCCGTGCTGCGCGCCAATGGCGAACTGGACAAGGCCCTCGCCCCGCTCGGCGTGAAAGTGTCGTGGCATGAATTCTCCAGCGGGCTTCCGCTGCTGGAATCGCTTGGCGTCGGCAATCTCGATTTCGGCGCGGACGTCGCCGACACCGTGCCGATCTTCGCGCAGGCCGCCGGTTCCAAACTCGCCTATGTCGCGGAAGAAAGCGCCTCGCCCGCAGCGCAAGCCATTCTCGTTCCGACAAACTCGCCGATCAAGACGCTGGCCGATCTCAAGGGCAAGAAGGTCGCGGTGACCAAGGGCGCGGGCAGTCATTACTTGTTGCTCGCAGCCCTCGGCAAGTCCGGGCTGAACTTCAAGGAGATTTCGCCGGCCTACCTCGCGCCCGCCGATGGCCGCGCCGCGTTCGTCAGCAACAATGTCGACGCCTGGGTGGCGTGGGACCCGTTCCTCACCAGCGCGCAGCGCCAGTCCGGCGCGAAGATTCTGAGCGACGGCAGCGGCGGGCTCGCAAGCTACAAGCGCTACTATCTCGCCTCCGAAACCTTTACCGAACGCCGCAGCGACGTGCTGAACATCGTGTTCGCCAAATTGCGCGAGACCGGAAAGTGGGTGAAAGCCAATCCGAAGGACGCGGCCACGTTGCTCGCCGGCCTCTGGGGCATCGACGCCGCAACCGTCGAGGAGGCCAACAGCCACCGCAGCTATGGCGTCGGCGCGGTCACGCCCGCGGGTCTCACCGAACAGCAGAAGATCGCCGATGCGTTTCTCGGCGAAGGCCTGATCCCGAAAAAACTGGACACCGCCTCTGTCAAGATCTGGACGCCGAACGCGCCATAAGGTCTTGATGGGTTCATGATCCAGACGGACCGCTCCGCTGCCGGCGATCTTCCGACAATTGTCATTGTCGGCGGCGGGTTCTCGGGCGCGGTGCTGGCGTGGCATCTGCATCGCGCAGCGCCCGGCAGACACAACATCGTCATTGTCGAGCCGCGCGACGAGATCGGGCGCGGCCTCGCCTATGACAGCGTTGATCCGGCGCACCGCATCAACGTGCCCGCGCTGAAGATGAATCTCGATTACGACGAGGAAGGCCATTTCGAGCAATGGCTGGTCGCGTCGGGATACCCGGCGCGCGATCCTGCGGCGCAGTTGCCCGGCGCGCTGTTTCCGACCCGTGCGGCATTCGGCGATTATGTCAACGCGCACGTCAGGCAACTTGGCAGCGCCGTCACGCACCTGAAGACGACCGCGCGCGCCATTGCTCCGCAACCGGGCGGCTACCGCGTCATTACCGATGATGGCGGCGAGATCGACGCCGACGCCGTGGTGCTGGCGGTCTGCCACACGCCGCCGCAGGTGCCATCGTCTCTCGCGCCGCTTCAGGACGATCCGCGATTCATCGCCAATCCATGGCAGCGCGATGTGTTGCGCGACATCGCGCCGGACCATCGCGTGCTGATCGTCGGTACCGGCCTCACCATGGCGGACGTCGTCGCCTCGCTCGACCGGCAGGGCCATCGCGGCAACATCCTCGCGGTGTCGCGGCGCGGACGGCGCTCGCAGCCGCACGCCACCGAACAGATGGAGCCGTTCGGAGAGTTCGCGGAAAATCCCGAACGCACCACGTTGTCGCTGCTGCGCCGCGTCCGCCGCGTCATCGCGGAGGCCGCGCGCGAAGGGCTGTCGTGGCATCCGGTGCTCGATCAGTTGCGCCTGCAAGGCGTCGAGATATGGCGCGCGCTGCCGCTGCACGAACGCGCGCGACTCGTTCATCATCTGCGCCCGTTCTGGGACACCTATCGCTTTCGCATCGCGCCGCAGGTCGATGACGTGATCAAACGCCGGATCGCGGACGGCACGTTTGCAATCAAAGCCGGGTCAATCCGCGCCAGCGCGACGCAGGATCGTGACCTTGCTGTCGATCTGCGTCCGCGACGCAGCCTTGCGTGGGAGCGCCATGGGTTCGACGCCGTGGTGATCGCGACCGGTCCCGCGCACGGCACGGTGTTCGCAAGCAACGCGCTGCTCGGACAGATCGGCGGCGCGGGTCTCGCCCGCCCCGATCCGCTGGGTCTCGGCATCGACGTCGACCTGCAGGGCCGCGCCATCGACCGCGACGGCGCAGCCGCGCAGGCGTTGTTCGTGGCGGGTCCATTGGCGCGCGGCACCTTCGGCGAATTGATGGGCGCGCCCGATCTGGCCCGGCACGCGCGCAATATCGCGGAAACCATTGCGCGCGAACATATCCGCGCGTCACGGTTGCCTCCGCGTCCCGTCCCGGCCTAAAACACGTCAACATGCCGGCCATCGCGGCCGCCCATCAGACAGCCGGAGAAGCCGTCAATGACGCCCGCCCTCGCGCGCATCAGTTTCCTTGCGCCCCTGTTCGTTCCCGCCAACCGTCCCGAGCGCTATCACAAGGCCGCCAATTCCGGCGCGGATGGCGTCATCATCGATCTCGAGGATGCCGTTGCGCCGGGCGACAAGGATGCCGCGCGCGCAACGCTGCTCGGAGCCTCCATTCCGGTCAATTCCATCGTCCGCATCAACGCGGCGGGCACGCGCTGGTACGACGACGATGTGCAGGCTGCGAAGAAGCTCGCCGTCGGCGTCATGCTGCCGAAAGCGGAATCCGCGGACCAAATGAAAAGCCTGCGCGAAACGCTCGGCGATCGTCCCCTCATCGCCCTGATCGAGTCCGCGCAAGGCATTGCGAACGTGCGCGCAATCGCTCACCACGCCGACCGGCTCGCGTTCGGCTATATCGACTTCAGCGCGGATCTCGGTTGCAGCATGGAGCGCGACGCATTGTTGACGGCGCGCGCGGAAATCGTGCTGGCGTCACGGCTCGCGCAAATTCTCCCGGCCCTTGAAGGCGTAACGCCCTCGTTCGACGACGCGGCTTTGGTGGAAGACGATGCGCGCTATGCCGCGTCGATGGGCTTCAGCGGCAAGCTCTGCATTCATCCGAAACAGATCGCCCCGACATTGAAGGGCTTCCGCCCCGCGCAGGCCGACATCGAATGGGCGACCAAGATCGCAAATTCCGGCGACGGCGCGGTTGCCCTTGATGGGATCATGGTCGATGCGCCGGTGCGGCTGCGCGCGCAGCGTATTCTCGCGGCAGCTAAAGCCAGCGACGCGGCGGGCGGTTAACCCGCGGCGACCGGCGGCCAGGTCGTCAAAACCATCTCGACGATTTTCTTGAGATCCGCCCGCGTGGTGCCGCCCACGGCCTGCACCGCGATCCCCTGCATCATGGTGGCGAGATAGCGCGCCAGCACCGTGGCATCCGCGCCGTCGGGTAAATCACCTTCCGCCTTTGCCCGCTCCAGACGCTGGCGCAGGTTCTCTTCCCATGTCGCGCGGCGCGCCATCAGTTCCTGCTTGATGGATTCAGCGGTGACACCGCCCGTCAGCGCGCCGTTGATGGAGAGACATCCCGCCGGACATTCCGGGTCGGTCACCGCATCGACTTCGCCATAAAGAAGTTTTTCCACAACGCTGCGCGCTGTGGGCTGCTGGAGCGCGAGCTTGGCGTAGCCGGCAGGACCATCGACATAAGAGTCGAACGCCTTGCGGAAAAGTTCTTCCTTGTTGCCGAACGCGGCATAGAGCGACGGCTTGGTGATGCCCATCGCCTCCGTCAGGTCGGCCATCGACGCGCCCTCGTATCCCTTCTCCCAGAAAACGTGGAGCGCGTTTTCCAGAGCCTGATCAAGATCGAATTCCCGGGGTCGCCCGATAGCCACAGTCAGAACCTTTCTGAATTTGTACCTTTCGGTAGATATGGCCCTTGACGGTGAAAGTCCAAGTCCCATTTATACCGAACGTTACAGTTGCGGTGCAGCAATAAAACACTGCGACGCGGGGAAGTTTGGAACTTTTATTCTCTCGTCTCGAGACCATCCCCAGCAACGTATTGAAATAACTGCGTTTAGTGCCTGAGCGCAAAATGCAAAAACGGGGCCTTGCGATGAGAAATCTTTCCAAAAGAACAAGCCTGATCGGAGCCGGTGTCGGCGTGGCGCTGCTGGCTGCCGCGGGCACCCTGGTCTTCACGACCTCGAATAACCGCGCCAAGGCCGATGCCGCAGCAGCGCCTCCCCCGGCCACGCCGGTCTCGGTGGCCAGCGTCAATGAGCGGGAAACCGCGATCTGGGACGAATTTTCGGGCCGCCTTGAAGCCGTCGAGCAGGTGGAAGTCCGCTCGCGTGTCGCAGGCGCCATTCAGGACATCCGGTTTCGCGAAGGCGCGCTGGTTCAGAAAAACGACGTGCTTGTCGTGATCGACCCCGCGCTTTACGCCGCCGATGTCGCCCGCGCCGAAGCCCAGGTGTCCGCCGCGCAGGCAAAACTCGTCTTCACCAAAAGCGACTACGAGCGCGGCCAGCAACTGAGCGGATCGCAGACGATCTCGCAGCGCGATCAGGACAACCGCATCAACGCCTATCGTGAAGCGGAAGCCAATCTGAAGGCCGCTCAGGCCGCGCTGCAAACCGCGCAACTCAATCTCAGCTACACCGAAGTCCGCGCGCCGGTAACGGGCCGCGTCGGCAAGCGCGAGATCACGGTCGGAAACCTGATCGCTGCGGGTCCCGGCTCGCCGTTGCTGACGACCATCGTCTCGACGACGCCGATCTACGCCAGCTTCAACGCCGACGAGCAGGTGGTGCTGCGCGCGCTCAACTCCCTCGGAGACGACGCCGCCGCATCGAAGACCGGCCGCATTCCCGTGAAGATGGGCACCGCGACCAGCAACGGCCTGCCGTTCGAAGGCCACATGCAGTTGATCGACAATCAGGTCGATCCGCGCAGCGGTACGGTGCGGGTCCGCGCCATCTTCGACAACAAGGACGGCCGCCTGCTTCCCGGACAGTTCGTCCGCCTCGCGATGGGCCAGCCCAAGACCGAGCGCGCCATGATGATCAATGAGCGCGCCGTCGGCACCGACCAGAACAAGAAATACGTGATGGTCATCAACAAGGACAACAAGGCCGAGTACCGCGAGGTTTCGCTCGGCGTCTCTGTCGATGGCCTGCGCATCGTGACCGCTGGCCTGAAGGACGGCGAACAGGTCGTGGTCAAGGGACTGCAACGCATTCGGCCCGGTGCGTCCGTTGCGCCGGAAGTCGTGGCGATGGACGCGAACTGACGCCCCTCGCCTTCCTCAAGCAACGTCATTGCGAGCGCAAGCGAAGCAATCCATCGCTGAAAAGAAAAGATGGATTGCTTCGTCGCTACCCTCCTCGCAATGACGACATCGGACAGACGACTGCAACAAGACCAATAATGAGATGACGTCATGAATATCTCGAGATTTTTCATCGACCGGCCGATTTTCGCCGGCGTGCTGTCCGCCCTGATTTTCCTCGCGGGCCTGCTCTCGCTTCCAGCACTTCCGATCTCCGAATATCCGGAAGTCGCCCCGCCGGTGGTCACGGTGCGGGCGCTGTATCCCGGCGCCAATCCGAAGGTGATCGCCGAGTCGGTCGCTACCCCGATCGAAGAGCAGATCAATGGCGTCGAGAACATGCTCTACATGAGCAGCCAGGCGACTTCTGACGGCCAGTTGACGCTGAACGTCACATTCCGCCTCGGCACCAATCCCGACCTCGCACAGCAGATGGTGCAGAACCGCGTCTCGCAGGCCGAGCCGCGTCTGCCCGCGGTGACGCGCCAGCTCGGTATCACCACGGTGAAGAGCTCGCCTGACATCACGCTGGTCGTGCATCTGCTCTCGCCGAACGACCGCTATGACATGACGTACTTGCGCAACTACGCCCTGATCAACGTCAAGGATCGCCTCGCGCGCATCCAGGGTGTTGGTCAGGTGCAGATGTGGGGCGCGGGCGATTATTCGATGCGCATCTGGCTCGATCCGCAGAAGGTTGCCGAACGCGGCCTGTCGCCGGGGGACGTGGTGCGGGAAATCCAGGCGCAGAACGTCGAGGCCGCGACCGGCACCGTCGGCGCGTCGCCGAGCCTGCCCGACGTCGAATTGCAGATTCCGGTGAATGCGCAGGGCCGCCTCAACACCGAGGAGCAATTCGGCGACATCGTCGTAAAAACGGGCCAGAACGGCGAAATCACCCGTCTGCGTGACATCGCCCGCATCGAACTCGGTTCGTCGGAATACGCGCTGCGCGCGTTGCTCGACAACAAATCCGCGGTCGGCATCGGCATCTTCCAGTCTCCCGGCTCCAACGCGCTGAACATCGCACGTGACGTGCATGCGGCGATGGCGGAGATCAAACAGAACATGCCGGACGGCGTGGACTACCGCATCGCCTATGATCCGACGCGGTTCGTCCGCGCCTCGATCGAGGCCGTGGTGCATACGCTGCTGGAAGCCATCGCGCTGGTGGTGCTCGTGGTCATCCTGTTCCTGCAGACATGGCGGGCGTCAATCATCCCGCTGGTGGCGGTGCCGGTCTCCGTGGTCGGCACCTTCGCGGTGATGTTCCTGCTCGGCTCCTCGATCAACGCGCTCAGCCTGTTCGGACTCGTGCTGGCCATCGGTATCGTGGTGGACGACGCCATCGTCGTGGTCGAGAACGTCGAGCGCAACATCGAACAGGGACTGACGCCGCGCGAGGCGACCTATCGCGCCATGCGTGAAGTGTCAGGACCCATCGTTGCGATCGCGCTGGTGCTGCTGGCGGTGTTCGTACCGCTGGCCTTCATCAGCGGTCTCACCGGCCAGTTCTACAAGCAGTTCGCGATGACCATCGCGATCTCGACGGTGATCTCCGCCATCAACTCGCTGACGCTGTCGCCCGCGCTCGCCGCGCTGCTGCTGAAGGGCCACGATCAGCCGAAGGACGCGCTCAGCCGCTGGATGGACAAGGCGTTCGGCTGGTTCTTCCGGCGCTTCAACAAGGTGTTCAACCGCGGATCGGATGCCTATAGCGGTGGCGTCAAGCGCGTGATCTCGCGCAAGGCCATTGTCATGGGTGTCTATGTCGCGCTGCTGGCGACGACATTCGGTTTGTTCAAGACCGTGCCCGGCGGCTTCGTGCCCGGTCAGGACAAGCAATATCTGATCGGCTTCGCTCAGCTTCAGGACGGCGCAACGCTGGACCGCACCGAAGACGTGATCCGGCGCATGTCGGAGATCGCGAAGAAAACACCCGGCGTCGAAAACGCCGTGGCGTTCCCGGGCCTGTCGATCAACGGCTTCACCAACTCGTCGAGCGCGGGCATCGTGTTCTCGGTGCTCAAGCCGTTCGAGGAGCGCAAGGACCCTTCACTCAGCGCGGTCGCTATCGCGGCCGAGTTGAACAAGAAATATTCCGCCGAGATCCAGGATGCCTTCGTGGCCATGCTGCCGCCGCCGCCGGTCAACGGCCTCGGCACCACAGGCGGCTTCAAGCTCGAACTCGAAGATCGTGCGGGCCTCGGCTACGAGGCGTTGGACGACGCCAAGAAGGCGTTCATGGCAAAGGCCGCCGAGGCGCCCGAGATCATGGGTCTGTTCTCGAGTTATCAGATCAACGTGCCGCAGCTTTACGCCGACATCGACCGCACGCGCGCGCGGCAACTCGACGTACCGATCACCAGCATCTTCGAGACGATGCAGGTCTATCTCGGCTCGCTCTATGTCAACGACTTCAACAAGTTCGGCCGCACCTACTCGGTGCGCGTGCAGGCGGACGCGAAATATCGCGCGCGCTCGGACGATATCGGCCAGTTGAAGGTGCGCTCCAACTCGGGCGAGATGATTCCGCTGTCGGTGCTGCTCAAGGTGAAAACCAGCGCGGGGCCGGAAAGCGCGATGCGCTACAACGGGTTCCTCGCCGCCGACATCAACGGCAATACCAAGCCGGGATTCTCGACCGGGCAATCGCAGGCCGCAGTCGCGCGTATCGCCAAGGAGACGCTGCCGAAAGGCATCGACTACGAATGGACCGACCTCACCTATCAGGAGATCATCGCGGGCAACACCTCGCTTTACGTGTTCCCGATCGTGATCCTGCTGGTGTTCCTTGTGCTCGCGGCGCAATACGAAAGCCTGACGCTGCCGCTGGCCATCATCATGATCGTGCCGATGAGCTTGCTGGCCGCCATGTTCGGCGTCTGGATCACCGGCAGCGACAACAACGTGTTCACGCAGATAGGCCTGTTCGTGCTGGTGGGACTATCGGCGAAGAACGCCATTCTGATCGTGGAGTTCGCGCGCGAACTTGAGTTCGCGGGCCGTACGCCGATCGCGGCGGCCATCGAAGCCAGCCGG
The DNA here is from genome assembly GCF_059419985.1 of Afipia sp. GW821-FHT04G03. NCBI lineage: Bacteria > Pseudomonadati > Pseudomonadota > Alphaproteobacteria > Hyphomicrobiales > Nitrobacteraceae > Afipia > Afipia sp. GW821-FHT04G03. Next base: position 1,411,159 of record NZ_JBWKSV010000001.1, read on the forward strand.
TTGCGGCTGCGGCCGATCCTGATGACGTCGCTCGCCTTCATCATGGGCGTGGTGCCGCTGGTGACATCCACCGGCGCGGGCGCGGAAATGCGTCATGCCATGGGCGTCGCGGTGTTCTCCGGCATGATCGGCGTCACGGCGTTCGGCATCTTCTTCACGCCCGTGTTCTACGTGCTGCTGCGCGCCCTCACCGGCAACCGGCCGCTGATCCAGCACGGCGAGAGTTCGATCGTCGAGGCTCATCCCGTCCCCGCCGAACAGCACTTCAAGGCGGCCGCCGAGTAACCGGCCGCAGGAATGGCGCAGCGCTGAATGCCCGTGACGCGACGCGCCCGCGACGAAGCAACCCGGTCATTGCCCCTCCAAGAGCCGGGTTGCTTCGCTCGCAACTTTCAAATGCAAAAGAAAATGGCCGGGATTTTCCCGGCCATTTTTGATTCAGATGACGCAGAATTCACCCCAGCGACTTCGCCAGCGCGCGGAATTTCTCAAGCTGATCGGCCTTGAGCGCGCGGGCCTCGTCGCGCCCGACGAACACCTTGAACATCACGCCGCCATCGACATTGAGAAACGCCGCGAACGCCGACGACTTGCCCATGAACGGCCGCTCGACGAAGGCGATGCCGCCGCAGCGCTCATGGCGCAGATGACCGTGCATCCCCTTCGGCTTCATGATGTTGTAATAGCCGCGGCCGATTTCGCCGCCGCCGACCGGCTCGGTAATCTCGAAGATGCCGTCCTCGGTATGGATGATCAGCGTCACCTCGTCCCATGTCGCGATGTCCTGCATCGCGGCCACGAACGCCGATCCTGGCGCGAAGGAACGCATCTCGTCCGGCAACGCCTCGATCACGGCCCGCGCCGTGACGTTCTTCTCGCGCGCGACGTCCTCGATGACGCCGCCCGGATTCTCCGCCATGTGCTTCTTGAGATCGGCGAGATCGGTGCTCAGCATAACTAATCCTTCTCAGGCGGCTGCGCTGGTCTTGCGCTCGGTCTGGATCACCTCGAAGCCCTCGAACTTCGGGTGGCCGAGATAGAGGCTCTCGCCGGTCTGGTTGTCGGCACGCGCATGCGCCTTGCGGAATTGCTCCGACTTGGTCCATGCCTCGAACGCGGCCTTGTCGACCCATGTCGTGTGCGTCGAATACAGCGTGTGGTCGTCGGCCTTAGGGCCGCGCAGCAGGTGAAACTCCACGAAGCCCGCGAGTTCGCCGAGATACGATTCGCGCGTCGCCCACACCGTTTCGAACGCCTGTTCCGAGCCGGTCTTCACCTGAAATCTGTTCATTGCGATAAACATTGGTCTTCTCCTGTTTGTTTCATTGTAGGCCGACATGGCCGCTTGTTAAAGGGCCGCTGTATCTGCGCTGCGTCAGCAAGCACATCGAGCCGCGCAGAAAAGCTCTGCGCGGCGATTGAAAGCGAAAACTGTTTGTCGTCGTGCCTGTCAGACTCCTCCAAATCGGACCTTGAGACTTGCCTTGTAAACCCGCCCCGGCGCAGATCCCGCCAGCGCGGTATCGGTGCCGTCCGTTCCGCGAAGCGTCGCGAACGGGATGTAGTACCGGTCCAGCAGGTTATCGATTCCGAAGCTTGCGACGATGTCAGGCGTCGGCTGGTAGGCGAAGTAGAGATTGACCAGATCGTAATTCGTCGCCGGATTGTAGAGCGTGCTCAGGCCGGACTGCGAAGTCACCGAGGCCCAGCGCACCGAGGCCGTCAGTTTCTGATCGAAGAAGCGCGCACCGAGCGTCGTGACGATCTTCTGGCCCGGAACGCTCTGCAAATGCTCGCCGGTCGACACGTTGATGCCCTCCATCCACGACCCGGCCACACCCGCGAACCAGAGGCCTGAATCGTAGGTCGATTCCAGTTCGAGACCATCGATGCGGGCATTCGCGATGTTCTGGTACTGGACCAGCGAGGTTGTCGTGAACGCGACCGGAAGCCACGGAATCGGAAAGGGGCAAAATCCGGGAGGTCCGGGACAGATCGAAACCATCGCTTGCGGCGGACCGAACGAGACGAGGTCGATATAGTCATCAACGTCGTTGCGGAACACGTTGATCTTCGCACGGATCTTGTCGCCCGCCGAGAACACGTCGTTGAACCGCAGGTTCAAACCGGCTTCCTTGGTCTTTCCGACCTCTGGTTTCAGAGCAAGATTGGGCAGAAGCGTAAACAGCGATCCATACAGGGTTGAGCCCGTGCTGACTCCGACACCCGGGTGAATACCGGAGACGAGCGTTTCGGTCACCGATGGCGCACGGTAGCCTTCGGCATAAGTCGCATACCCGGTCACCCATGGCGCAGGCGTGATGCCGATGGTCGACTTCGGCGAAAAGCGATTACCGCTGGTCTCGAAGCTGCCGCTGTTCAGCGCGTATTCGTCGAACCGCACGGCATTGATGAATTCGAGCATCGCGTAGTTGCTCTTCACCTGGACGAATGCACCGTCCACCCGCCGGTCGCCGTTTGGCGTGGTGTAGGCGGACGCGCCACCGGGATCGCTTACCTTGACCTTGTCCGAGAAATAATCGCCGCCGTAGGTGATGGCGTGCGCGACCGGACCCGTATCAATGCGCGATGTGTTGTAGATGTCGAAGCCGACGGTATCGACCGTGAACGAGCGCTTGTCGCCGATCTTGCCGGTAATCGGATTTCCCGCGCCGGCATTCTTGATCTGATCGGTATCGGTGCCGTTGAAATAGACGCTCGCCTTGTAGTCGAACAGGCGATCTTCCGGCCTCTGATACTTCCAGCTCAGTGTCGCCGTCTGGTTGCTGGTATTGGTGGCGTAACCCGACGTATTCGGAATCGACGGCTGGCCGGTGTTGTAACGCGCATCGTAGCCGACGAAGCCGAGCTTGACCTCGTGACCATCCGCGGGCCGGAACGTCAGCTTGGCGAGTCCGGACTGGGTGTCCGACGCGGTATTCGGGACCGTAACGCCGTTACCGTTCTTGTAGTCGGATTGCGCGCGATAGGATCCGCCGACAATGGCCTCGACGGTTCCGTTCTGGTTCTTGCCAGCCGCGAATGTCGAGAAATTCGTCCGCCAGTTGTTGGACCCGACGCCCATTTCGCTGAGAACGCCCCAGCGTTCGCCGATACGCACGATGTCCTCGACATCCTTGGTGCGGAACGACACCACGCCGCCGATGGCGCCGGAGCCGTAGATATTGGCCACCGGACCACGCACGACATCCACGTCGCCGATCATCGCCGGATCGATGTAGAAGTAGCCGTTGGCGTTGTGGCCGGTGCGCTGAAAATTCTGGCGCGCACCGTCGATGACCACCGCGACACGTCCGAAATCCTGCAAGCCGCGCACAGCGATGGCGCTGCCCGGCTCGTCGCCGCGCTCCTGGAACGAGACGCCCGGCGTGTTGATGAAAATGTCGGACGTTCGCTTCGGCCCGACCTGATCGATCTCGGCCTGATTGATTCTGCTGACCCCGGCCAGCGCATCGATGGTCCGCCCTTCGGTCTTCGTCGCGGCGACGCTGATCTCGTCGAGAGTGGTGCCCTGCGCAACCTGCGCGCGGGCATCAAGCGCTTGTGCAGAAGGTGCCTGAGGCGGCGCGGCCGCGCGCTTTTTCTTGGCCTGTTTGGGCTTTGCGATCGGAGCCGCCGGATCGGCGGTTTGAGCATGCGACACGCCGGCAGCCCCCAGCGCAACAACAGACACAGATACGAGAAGCGCGCACGCGCGCGCGTTCAGCCCCAACATGACAGCCCCAACTCTTTATTATGCTTTGATGCGGCTGGCGGGCATCGCCTTGAGAAGGCGGCTGGCTGGCTAGTTGTGAATTACGCCGGTCTTTTACCAACGTGCTGACACTTTTCGTAAAAACGCGCCGCCGGGTCAATCGTGGATCAGCGAGTTTACATCTATTGTAAATTTGAGCATTGGCGTTTGCGCAACAGCAAAATTAAAGAAGAGCAACACTTTCTCGAATTGAACGCGCAAGACGGATGAGCACTGACCAACGTGAACCTGCCAACAATCCGGAGAAGCAGTCTGGAACGACTCTAATTGAGCGCTCCGTTCCGTTGATGGATAACCGCATCAACAGCCGCGACCTGTTTGCCGCCACGCGGGAAATCCTGATCGCTCATGGCGACGAGACCTATCGCCTGCGGCTGACCGCGCAGAACAAGCTGATCCTGACGAAATGACAATGCAGATGACCTTCCGCCGGACATTCGGCGTCACCCTTGGTGTCACGCTCGGCCTTGCCGCAAGCCTTTATATTAGTGCGATCCCGCTGGCGGCCGCCCGTGCCGAAGGTACCGTGATCCATGACGCGCGCGGCCGCGATGTCGCCATCGGCAATACCGACCGCATCGTCTCGATCGGCGGCGCTGTCACCGAGATCCTGTACGCGCTCGGTCTCGGCGACAGGATCGTCGGCGTCGATACCACGAGCCTTTATCCGCCACAGGCGCTCGGCGAGAAGCCCAACGTCGGCTACATGCGCCAACTGTCCGCCGAGGGCGTTCTCGGCCTCAATCCGCAATTGATCCTGGCCGTCGAAGGGTCCGGCCCAAAGGAAACGCTCGACGTGCTCGACGCGGCGAAGATTCCGTTCGTGTCGTTTCCCGAAACATATTCCGAGCAGGGCCTGCGCGATAAGATCAAGCTCGTCGCCCACGCGATGGGCGCCGATTCGCGCGGCGCGTGCCTCACCGAAGCTGTCGACAGGGATCTCGCCGAACTCAAGAAGCTGCGCGACAGCGTCAAGCAGCCGGCGCGCGTGATGTTCGTGATGTCGTTCCTCAACGGCCGGGCGATGGTGGCCGGGCAGAAGACCGCGGCGAACGAAATCATCAAGCTGGCCGGCGGCGTCAACGCCATCGACGGATTCGAGGGCTACAAGCCCGTCAACGACGAGGCGATCGTCGCGGCCAAACCCGACGTTGTGCTGACCATGGCGCGCGGACACGAGCAACTGGACGCGGCGACCGTATTCGCCAATCCGTCCTTCGCGCTGACGCCCGCAGCTGCGAAAAAATCCTTCGTCGCGATGGACGGGCTGTACCTGCTGGGCTTCGGGCCGCGCACCGCCGCCGCCGCGCGCGATCTCGCCGTGTCGCTCTATCCCGATCTCAACGAAAAGGCCGCAGCCTGGAAACCGGCCACGCTGTCCGTCGACTGCCATCAATGACACCGGCCGATGCAGCAACTTCTCACGCGGCTCACCCCCGCGTGTCGTCCATGAGGCCGTCCGCGATTGTCGTTTACGCCGTGCTGATCGCGGGCGTGTTCGCCGTCGCGTTGCTCGCAACCACCGTCGGCGCCGCCGGCATTCCGCTGCCGCGTCTGGCCGCAGCACTGGGGTTGAACATCGCAAATGCCGATCCCGCCATGCTGGCGCGGGACGAACTCGTGCTGTGGTCGATCCGGATTCCGCGCATCGCCATCGCGGGCATGATCGGCGGGCTACTCGCATTGTCGGGCGCGATCATGCAGGGGCTGTTCCGCAATCCCCTCGCCGATCCCGCGCTGGTCGGCGTCTCCAGCGGCGGCGCGTTCGCAGCGGCCTCGGCCATCGTGATTTCCGACAGCGCATGGGGCGCGAGCTTTCGCTTCCTGCAATTCGAGTTGCTGTCGATTGCCGCCTTTGCCGGTTCGCTGCTGACCACAACGCTGCTTTACAAGATCGCGAGCCGCGAGGGCCGCACCTCAGTGGCGATCTTCCTGCTCGCGGGTCTTGCCATCGCCGCCATCGCCAATGCGGGCATCGGGCTTCTGGTGTTCGTCGCGGATGACCGGCAGTTGCGCGACATTACGTTCTGGCTGCTGGGCTCGCTCAGCGGCGCGACCTGGCCGAAAGCCGGGATCGTTGCGCCGGTGGCACTACTGGCTCTGCTGGCGATACCGCTGATCGCGCGCGGGCTCGATGTACTGGTGCTGGGAGAAGCGGAAGCCTTTCATACCGGCGTCGATGTCGAGCGCCTGAAGAAAATCTCGATCGTGCTGATTTCGGCGATGACCGGCGTCGCGGTGTCGATCTGCGGTGTGGTCGGTTTCGTCGGCATCGTGGTCCCTCACCTGCTGCGCATGGTGATCGGCCCCGGCCATCGCATGCTGCTGCCCGCCTCGGTGTGTCTCGGCGCGATCCTGCTCATTCTCGCCGATACCATTGCGCGGGTGCTGGCTGCGCCCGCCGAAGTGCCGATCGGAATTCTGACCGCGGCGCTCGGCGCGCCGTTCTTCCTGTTCATCCTGTTGCGGCAACGAAAGCTGATCGCGTCGTGACATCGCCTCGCCCCGCACTGATCGAAGCCGATGCGGTCTGCATGAAAGTGCGGCACGCGACGCTGCTCGACAATGTCAGCGTGCGGCTTCATGGCGGCGAGACCGTCGCCATTGTCGGACCGAACGGCGCGGGCAAGTCCACGCTGTTGCGATTGCTGTCCGGCGATCTGCGTTGCAGCGGCGGCGGCGTCCGGCTGAAAGGCCGCGACCTCGGATCATACGCGTCGCGCGACCTTGCAAAACATCGCGTCATGTTATCGCAGCACGTCAGCGTCAGCTTTCCGTTCACTGTCGAGGAGATCGTCGCGATGGGCGCCGGAGATCGTCCGCGCATGGCCGCGAAACCGCTGGTCGACGCCGCCATCGCCGAACTCCAACTGGAGCCGTTCCGACACCGCGAATTGCCGACATTGTCCGGCGGCGAACAGCAGCGCGCGCATTTCGCCCGTGTTCTCGTTCAACTGGCGTGCGGCGAAGCCGATCACGGTCCCGGCGTACTGCTGCTCGACGAGCCGACATCGAGCCTCGACCTGCGCTACCAGATCAATCTCGTGGAAATCGCCAAGCGCCGCGCCCGCGCCGGCACAACTGTGGTCGCGGTGCTGCACGATCTCAACCTCGCCGTCCGTTTCGCCGACCGCATCATCGTGCTGCGCAAGGGCTCGGTCGCCGCCGACGGCTCGCCCAGCGAGACCATCACCGACCGCATGATCAGCGACGTGTTCGACGTCGCCACCAGCATCGGCTCCGAGGACGGGCAGCCTTATGTTCTGTTGCAGCGGATGCAGTAACGCGGGCGATTGCTGGGCCGCTTGTATGCCAGACACCGATGCTGCGCCGCGCTGTTTTTCAGTTGCTTCCCCTGCTCGCGGATGCGAGATTGAGTTTCTTCCTGCAATGCACCAGAAGAACATCCGATGTTTAACATCGGATGTTTTGTGGCGGCCCGCACATGCGCGTGCTAGCTTGGCAGTCAGTCGCTCAAACTCAATCGAATTGAAATGAAATCTCCCGCCCGCTCCCGCCTCAAAACCAACGGCAAGCTCGTCAAGCCAGGACGCATTCAGTCCGTGCTCCGAACACTCGGCAGCGAGATCGCGCAGGACCTCATTCCGGTCGGCGCGACGCTGCCGCCCGAGCACGATCTTGAAAGCCGATTCGGCGTCGGCCGCGGCGTGGTGCGCGAGGCGATCAAGACGCTTGCGGCGAAAGGCCTCGTCACCGTGCGGCCCCGCCACGGCACCCATGTCCGCCCGCGCGGCGACTGGAGCCTGCTCGACCGCGACGTGCTGAGCTGGCTGGTGGAAACGGATGAGCCCAATCGCGCGCTGCTGCTCGCGCTTCAGGAAGTGCGCCTCATCATCGAGCCCGCCGCCGCAGCCCTTGCCGCAGAGCGCGCCACCGCGAAGGACCGCAAGCGCATCAACACCGCGCTCGCCGCGATGGAAGCCTCGCACGACGTGCCGACCGCCATCGTCGCCGACAAGGCGTTTCATCTGGCGATCATCGACGCCACTCACAATCCGGTGCTGCAAGGCTTTCGCGGCGCCATCGACACCATTCTAAGCGCGGTTTTCATGGTGGCCACCGGCAGCCCCGGCTGGTTCAACGAGAACCTGCCGAACCACGCGCTCGCCGCGCACGCCATCACCGAAGGCAACGCCGAGAAGGCTCGCGCCGCGATGCAGCAGGTGCTCGGCTATACCCAGTTCAAGCTGTCGAAAAAGAAATATGGGCGCGCCGCGAAGGCGTCGTCTGGCGAACAAAAGCCGAAGCGCAAACGCCGCGCCGCGTAAGGCTTTTCGGACCGGCAGCCAACTGGATACGTGGGGCTTTTCGCCTTCGCTACCGTTTCGCAAGCGCGTCATGGACGAGGCCGAAAAGCGCCCGTAAGCTGCGAAGAGTTTCACCGATGCCCGGCAAACGGGTGCGGACACAAGCCGGCTTCGACCGGATACTCGGGAGGGAATACATGAAGAGCTTCAAGCGCTTTACGCGATCATTTGGGATGCTGACGGCCTGCTCCGCCGCTGTTCTGGCGCTGACCGGCCCGTCATCGGCCCAGGACTCGTTCAAGGTTGGAATCGTCACCTTCCTGTCAGGTCCGGCAGCGGAGAGCTTCGGCGTTCCCGCCGGCAAGGCCGCGGAATTCGTCATCGGCGAATTGAACAAGGGCGCCGGCCCCGCGCCCTATAATAAGGTCGGCTTCGGCGGCATGAAGATCGAGCCCATCATCATCGACGAGAACGGCGGCGCGACCAAGCAGGTACAGGAACTGCGCAACCTCTATCAGCGCGACAATGTCGACGCGGTCATCGGCTATATCGGCTCCGGCGACTGCCTCGCGGTTGCGCCCATCGCGGAAGAATTAAAGAAGCCGCTGTTCCTGTTCGACTGCGGCACGCCGCGCATCTTCGAGGAAGCCAAATACAATTACGTCTTCCGCACCTCGGCCCACGCCACCCAGGATAACGTCGGGCTGATCCGCTACATGAAGCTAAAGAACATCAAGATGGATACGTTCTCGGCCATCAACCAGGATTACGCCTGGGGCCAGGACAGCCGGGCGGACTTCGTCGCAGCGGCCGGCCAGTTGTATCCGAACGCCAAGCTCGGCGCGGATCTGTTGCCGAAGTTCGGCGCGGGCCAGTACGGCACCGAAGTCTCGGCGCTGGTCTCGGCGGGTTCGGACGTCGTTTACTCGAGCCTCTGGGGCGGCGACCTGCAGGCCTTCATCCTGCAATCGGTGCCACGCGGCCTTGCCAAGCGCAGCCAGCTTGTGCTCAGCGCCGCCGACCACGTGCTGCCGCCGCTCGGCGACAAGATGCCCGACGGCGTCATCATCGGCGCGCGCGGCGCTTACGGCCTGATGTCGCCGAAGACCCCGCTCAACGAGTGGTTCTTCACCGGCTACGAGAAGGCCAACGGTGTTTATCCCGTGCAGGCCGCCTACCGTGTCACGCAGTCGATCCTCGGCGTGAAGAACGCGGTCGAAAAGGCCATGGCCAAGAACGGCGGCAAGAAGCCGACCACCGACGAACTGGTCGCGGCCATGACCGGCTCCGAGTGGGAGAGCCCCGGCGGACTGATCCAGATGAAGAACGGCGACGGCCATCAGGCCATCCAGCCGATCGCGTTTAGCCGCACCAAGTACAACGCGGAAAAGAAGCGCGTCGATCTGGTCGACATCGTCAACTTCGAAGCCGAATGCGTGAACCCTCCTCCGGGAGTGAAGGCAATCGACTGGATCAAGGGCGGAATGAAGAACGACAAGTGCAAGTAATCTTCTGCGCTTGACGGCCACCGGGCGGCGCGACGATGTGAATCTTGCGCCGCCTATCTCTTCGCGACAACTCCGGCCTGAATCCGTTCATGAACACGTTTCTCACGGTCATACTCGACGGCCTGATTCAGGCGTCGTGGCTTTTCATTGTGGCGCTGGGCCTGACGCTCGTTTTCGGCGTGCTCAAGATTCTCAACATCGCCCACGGCGGCTTCTACGCGCTCGGCGCCTATCTCGCGGCGACGGCCGTCACGCTGGCGGCGGCGCATAAGGTTCCCCCCGCACTTGGCTTCATCCTGATGCTGCTGGCGGTCGCCTTGATCGCCGCGGTGATCGGCCTCCTGATGGAGCGCGGGCTGATCAAGCTGTTTTACGGCCGCGATGAAGTCGTGCTGCTGCTGGTGACCTACGCGGTGTTTCTCATCCTCGAGGACGCCACCAAGCTGATCTGGGGCGTCAATCCAATCTACGCCAACCAGCCCTACGAACTGTTCGGCAATGTCGAGTTCGCCGGGCTGTTCTATGTCGGCTACGACCTGATGCTGATCCCGCTCTCGGCGGCGATCGGGTTTGCGGTCTGGTTCGGACTCAACCGCACGACGTCCGGCAAGATCGTCTCCGCCGTGATCCACAACGCCGAAATGAGCGCGAGCATGGGCGTGAAGATCAACCGCGTCTATGCGCTGGCGTTCGCCTTCGGCGTCATGCTGGCCGCGATTGCCGGCGGCCTCACCGCGCCGAAAATATCGGTGCAGCCGGGATTGAGTTCCGAAATCATCATCCTGAGTTTTGCCATCGTGGTGATCGGCGGGCTCGGCAGCGTCGAAGGCGCGGCCATCGGCGCGATTCTGGTCGGCATGGCGCGCGCGGCATCGGTGCACCTGCTGCCGCAGGCCGAACTGTTCATGATCTATCTCATCATGGCCGCCGTGCTGATGTTCAAGCCTGAAGGCCTGTTCCGCCGCGAAACCGCGAGGCGGATCTGATGAAGCACGCAACCAATCCCTTCGTTCTTCTCGGCCTCGTCGTGCTGGCCGTGCTGTTCGGCCGCATCATTCCGGCATGGACCTTGTCGCTGGCGACGGTCGCGGCATCCAAGGCGCTGGTCGCGCTCGGCATCGTCGTGCTGGCGCGCACCGGCAACGTCTCGTTCGGACAGGGCCTGTTCTATGCCGGCGGCGGCTATGGCGTGGCGCTGATCGCGCACAACTGGGGCCTGACCGACGCCGTCGCGCAGGTGCTGATCGGCGCGGTGTTCGGCGGCCTGCTCGGCCTTGTCATCGGTCCACTGATCGCCCGCTACAGCGGCATCTTCTTCGGCATGCTGACGCTGGCGCTGTCGATGGTGCTCTACGGCGCGCTGGTCAAGACCACCATTCTCGGCGGCTCCGACGGTTTCAACGTCGGCCGCCCGACCCTGTTCGGCGCGGTGTTCAACGATCCGCGCGAGGCGGACTTCATGCTGTATGCGGTGTCCGTGGTCGCCACCGGCATCGCGGGCATCGTTGCGACCATCCTGTTCCGCTCCGAATTCGGCCTGACAAGTCTCGCCGTGCGCGAGAACAATCTGCGCGTCGAATATCTCGGCACCTCCGCGAACCGCGTCGTCACCATCAACTTCGTGATCGCCGCGATCTTCGCCGGGGCCAGCGGCGCGCTCGCGCTGATGGCGCAGCGGCATATCGATCCGGAATTCGCCTACTGGACGACCTCCGGCGAGTTCGTCTTCATCGCAGTGCTCGCGGGCACGCAAAGCGTCGGAGCCGTGTTCATTTCAGCGCTGGTGCTCGAACTCGTGCGCTCGTTCTCCAATCTCTACCTTCCGAACACATGGCAACTCGTGCTCGGACTGTTCCTGCTGGCGGTCATCCTGTTCCTGCCGCGCGGCATCGGCTCGCTCTGGAGCGGAAGAAGGCGGAAGACTTCCGAGCCGCCGCCGGAACCGGCTGTCGCCGAGAAAGGATCGGCATCATGACGCCCGTCCTTTCCGTGCGCGGACTGCAAAAGCGCTTCGGCGCCGTCGTCGCCGCCGACAACATCAGCATCGATATTCCGGCGGGCCAGAAGATCAGCCTGATCGGCGCCAACGGCGCGGGCAAGACCACCTTCGTCAACATGGTGACGGGCTACATGAAGCCCGACAGCGGCGAAATCGACCTCGACGGTTCGCCGATCGGGCGGCGCTCTCCCCGCGATGTCGCAAAACTGGGAATCTCGCGCTCGTTCCAGATTCCACAGTTGTTCATCGAACTCACCGCCGTCGAGAATCTCACCGTCGCCGTCTCCAGCGCGACGGGCGGGCCGTTGTCTCCGACGCAGCCTGCGGAAGCCGGCGACCGCCGCGACAAGGCGCTCGCCCTGCTCGACCGCTTCGGTCTCGCCCACCAAGCGGAACGGCCCATTGCCGAGCTCGCCGGCGGCGTGCGCAAGCTTGTCGACATCGCCATGGCGCTGGCACGGCGGCCCAAGCTGCTGCTGCTCGATGAGCCCACCTCCGGCGTGTCGGCGGAAGAGAAATTTACCACCATGGACCGCGTCATTCACGCCGTCTCCGCCGAGGCCGCGACCATCGTCTTTGTCGAGCACGATATGGACATCGTCAGTAAATACGCCGACCGCGTCGTCGCGTTCTACAATGGCCGGATTCTCGCCGACGGCGAGCCCGCGCATGTGCTGAAAGACGCCCAAGTCCGCCGTTACGTGACGGGAGGCGCACGATGACCGCCGCTCGTCCGCTGCTCGACATCGAAAATCTTGCGGTTGAAATCCAGTCGATGCCCGCGCTGCGCGGCTTCACCATGCAACTGACCGAAGGCGCCATGGTCAGTCTGGTGGGCCGCAACGGCGCCGGCAAGACCACGCTGATGCGCTCGATCATGGGGCATCTTGCACCCAAACGGGGCACCATGCGTTTTGCCGGCGACGATCTGGCGGCGCTGCCGCGCCACGCCCGTGCCGGTCTCGGCATCGGCTACATGCCGGAAGACCGCGGGCTGGTGCCGCAACTGACCGTTGAGGAAAATATCCTGCTACCGCTGTGGGTGGCAAGGAACGTCGACCAGAAGGCGCGACTCGCCTTCGTTTATGACGTGATCGGCGAACTCGCCACCATGCGCGACCGCAAGGCCTTATTATTGAGCGGCGGGCAGCAAAAGCTGGTGGCGCTGGGGCGCGCGCTCGGTATCGGCACCAGATGCCTGCTGCTCGATGAGCCATTCGAAGGGATCGCACCTGCCCTGTCGGAGCGGATTTCAGATGTTCTTGCATCGCTCAAGGGCAAGGGTTTAACTGTATTGATGTCGCAATCGGATTTGAATCATTCTCATACTTTGTTCGACGCCGAATTCGTGATCGAGCGCGGCGCCAATCTTTCAACCTGATACCAGATATCAGGACAGGGCTATTTATGGACTGGTCGCAATATCCGATTCCGCCGATGCGGATGGAAACCCGCTTCGGCGATCGCATCGTCCCGGCATTCGAGAACCGCCCCGCCAGCATCTGGGCCATGGTCGCCGATGCCGCCTCGACCAACCCTGACGGCGAGGCGCTGGTCTGCGGCGACGAACGAATGACATGGCGCGAGGTCGCGCAAAAATCCGCGCAGATCGCCGCCGGATTCAAGGAAATCGGATTGCTGCCCGGCGACCGCATCGCGCTGCTGCTCGGCAATCGCATCGAGTTCGTGCTCGCGCTGTTTGGCGCAGCGCATCTCGGTGTTGTCAGTGTGATGTTCAGCACCCGGCAGCAGAAACCCGAGATCGCTTACATGCTGGCGGACTCCGGCGCGAAGCTCATCATTCACGAAGATGCGCTGGCCGAACGTATCCCCGACTCCGTCGAGATCCCCACTCTGCTTCAACGCGTCTCGATCGGTGCGATCGATGGATCGCTGGCGTTCGCCGACTTGATTGCGACAGAGACCACGCAGACGCCCATGGCGGTCGCCGAGCAAGACATCGCCATGATCCTCTACACCTCAGGCACCACGGGCAAGCCCAAGGGCGCGATGCTGGCGCATTGCAATCTGATCCATTCGGCGATGATCTACGAAATCTGTCTCGAGATGACGCGCGACGACCGTTCGGTTGCCGCCGTGCCGCTCGCGCATGTCACCGGCATCGCCGCCAATATCATGACCATCGCGCGCTGCGCCGGGACGCTCATCATCGTCCCGGAATTCAAGGCGACGGACTACCTCAAGCTCGCCGCGCGCGAACGCATCACCCAGACCGTGATGGTGCCGGCGATGTACAACCTTTGCCTGCTGCAAGCCGATTTTGAGTCCTACGATCTTTCGGCCTGGCGCATCGGCGGATACGGCGGCGCGCCGATGCCGGTCGCGACCATCGAACGGCTCGCCGAGAAACTTCCCGGGCTGAAACTCGTCAACGCCTATGGATCGACGGAAACATCGTCGCCCTCGACGATCATGCCGCCGCAGTTCACCAAGACTCACAGCGACAGCGTCGGACTGCCATGTCCGGGCGCACATATCATTGTCGTGGACTCGAACGGACACGAACTGCCGCGCGGCGAGATCGGCGAACTCTGGATTCACGGCGGATCGGTCATCAAGGGCTACTGGAATAATCCCCTTGCGACCTCGGAAGGTTTCACCGGCGGCTACTGGCATTCCGGCGATCTCGGGTCGATCGATCAGGAGAATTTCGTCCGCGTGCTCGACCGCCAGAAGGACATGATCAATCGCGGCGGCCTCAAGATTTATTCCGCGGAGGTCGAGTCGGTTCTGGCCAGTCATCCCGCTGTCATCGAGAGCGCTGTCGTCGCACGGCCGTGTCCGGTGCTGGGCGAGCGCGTTCACGCCGTCGTCGTTGTCCGCAGCGAGATCGACTCACCCGCGCTGCGCTCATGGTGTGCCGAGCGGCTGTCGGATTATAAAGTGCCCGAGACGATGACCGTCGGCACCGATCCGCTGCCGCGCAACGCCAATGGCAAGGTCATGAAGAAAAACCTGCGCGAAACGCTGGTGGATTCCTGAGCGAGACGCCGTGATTCCTGCGTGATCCGCCTTCATTCTTGCGTGATGCGCCCGGACACCATTTCGCCCTTTGTATCCAGGTCCGCCGCCATTTCGCCTTTTGAAAAGCGCGAGTTTAGGACCGCGCGCGCGCCCGCCGCGCCTTTAGCTGGTCCTTGATCTGATCCTTGGTTTGATCTTTGGGCTCATCCGCCTCCGGCGGGTCCTCGGCCATGGTCTTGATCCGCGCCTTTATCTCAACGAGGGTCTCAAACGTTGATTCGATTGCGGTTTTAGAAATATCGCGCAGCACATCGGTCGCAATCGCGTCCCGCAAGCTGTCGAGATCGTCGACCAGTTGCCGCCCCTTGCCGGTCAGGAACAGCCGGTTGGCCCGGCGGTCGGTCGGATCGGGCTTTCGTTCAAGCAATTTGGCCTCGACCAGCCGGTCAAGCAGCCGCACCAGAGAAATCGGCTGAAGTTCGAGCACATCTGCGAGATCGACCTGCGACAGCCCTTCCTGCTGCCGTAATCGAAACAGCACAATCCACTGCGCGCGCGTGGTCCCGCGACCCTTCGCCCGCTGATCGATGTGATTGCGCAGGAGACGAGACGTCTCAACGAGTTGCGCGATCACCTGGCGTTTCAGATCAAGCGACATGCGGATTAGGTCCGAACCTTTCCAAGAATTAATAATGCGCCTGCATACTAAGTGCTGGCTCATTAGTTATAAGCTATACGGGATCGCCACCCTGAAGCAATTGAGATCGGTATGACAAAGCGTCGCATTCCTGGCTGGGCTTGTTTCATCGCCGCACTGCTCCTGATCGGAGGCGGGTATTTCGGATGGCCACGGCATCAGCTGCCGAAGGTCTCGGACAGCAAATCCGCCGCAGCCGTTCCGGTCACCGTGGCTGCGGTCACGAAAGAGGATTTCCCGATCTATCTGACCGGGCTTGGAACGGTTCAGGGTTTCAACACCGTCACGGTGCGTACGCGCGTCGACGGCCAGATCAACCAGATCGCCTTCAAGGAAGGCCAGATGGTCAAGGAAGGCGACCTGATCGCGCAAATCGATCCGCGTCCTTTTCAGGCCGCGCTCGATCAGGCCAACGCAAAGAAAAGCCAGGATGAAGCGGGTCTGGCCAACGCCCAGCGGGATCTTCAGCGTTCCACCAAGCTCGGCGATTTCGCCACCAAGCAAACCGTCGACACGCAAACCGCGAATGTTCAGCAACTGACCGCGCAGATTGCCGCCGATCAGGCCGCGATTTTCAACGCACAGACGCAACTCGACTACGCCAGCATCCGCGCGCCCATTTCCGGTGTCGCCGGCATCCGGCAGGTCGATGTCGGCAATATCGTCAACTCAGCGACGCAAACCGGCATCGTCACCATCGCGCAGATCGAGCCGATTTCGGTGATCTTCACCGCGCCCGAACAACAGCTTCCAGCGATCGCCAATGCACTTCGCCAGCATGAGACGACAGTTACCGCCCTCACATCCGACGGGCGCAAGGTGCTGTCCGAAGGCGTCCTTTCGCTGATGAACAATCAGGTCGATACCACGAGCGGAACCATCCGCCTCAAGGCGACGTTCGACAACAAGGATCATGCGCTGTGGCCGGGCTTGTCGGTGGCCACGCGCCTTCTTGTCGATACAACGAAGGATGCGACCGTGATGCCCGACGACGCCATCCAGCATGGCGCCGACGGACTTTATGCTTTCGCCGTGACCACTGGCGACAAAGCCGAACTGCGCAAGATCATGGTCGGCCCCTCCACCGACGGCAAGACGCTGATTGAAAGCGGTTTGGTCGCGGGCGAACGAGTCGTGACCCGCGGGCAATACCGCGTCCAGCCCGGCTCGCTGCTGACGGTCAATGTGGCAAGCTCAGGACAATCACCCTCGGCGAAGGCTGACTGACATGAGCGAGGGCATCTCCGGTCCGTTCATTCGCTATCCCATCGCGACGTCGTTGCTGATGGCCGGCATTCTTTTTGTGGGCCTCGTTGCCTATCCGCTATTGCCGGTCGCGCCGCTACCGCAGGTGGATTTCCCGACCATTCAGGTTTCCGCAAGTCTTCCCGGCGCAAGTCCCGAAACCATGGCGTCATCGGTCGCGCAGCCGCTCGAACGGCAGTTCGCGCAGGTTCCCGGCGTGGCGCAAATGACCTCGACGAGTTCGCTGGGGTCAACGTCGATCACGATCCAGTTCGACCTCAACCGCAGCATCGACGGCGCGGCTAACGATATCCAGGGCGCGATCAACGCAGCCGGCGGCCAGCTTCCGAAAACCCTCCCGAGTCCGCCGACCTATCGCAAGGTCAATCCGGCGGATTCGCCGATCCTGCTGCTCTCGGTCACATCCGACACGCTGCCGCTGATCGACGTCAACGACTACGCCGATACGCAGATGGCGCAGCAGATCAGCCAGATTTCCGGCGTCGCGCAAGTGACCATCGGCGGCCAGCAGAAACCGGCGATCCGCATTCAGATCGATCCGGCAAAACTCGTGGCCAAAGGCCTGCAACTCGAGGACGTGCGCAGCCAGATCGCCATCACCACCGTCGACAGCCCCAAAGGCAATATCGACGGCAAAACGCGCAGTTTCACGATCTACGCCAACGACCAGTTGCCGAAATCGAAAGACTGGAACGACGTGATCGTCGCCTACCGCAACGGCGGGCCGCTGCGGATTCGCGACATCGGTCAGGCGGTGTCCGGGCCGGAGGATGCCAAGCAGGCCGCATGGGCCAACGGCAAGCGCGGTGTATTCCTTGTCGTCTTCAAGCAACCCGGCGCCAACGTCATCGACACCGTCGACAAGATCAAGGCGCAGTTGCCGCGCCTGGTCGCGGCCATCCCGCCATCGATCAATGTGTCGGTGCTGAGCGATCGCACGCAAACCATCCGTGCGGCGGTGGAAGACGTCCAGTTCACGTTGCTGCTCACTATCGCCCTCGTGGTCATGGTGATTTTCATCTTCCTGCGAAGCCTTTGGGCCACGATCATTCCCAGCGTCACCGTCCCGCTCGCGTTGCTCGGCGCATGTGCGCTGATGTGGGCATTCGGCTACACACTGGACAACCTGTCGCTGATGGCGCTGACCATCTCGGTCGGGTTCGTGGTCGACGACGCCATCGTCATGCTGGAGAACATCAGCCGGTATATCGAGGAAGGCGAACAACCATTCGCAGCCGCGCTGAAGGGCGCCAGCGAAATCGGCTTTACCATTGTCTCGATCAGCATCTCGCTGGTCGCCGTTCTGATTCCCCTCCTGCTGATGGGCGGCATCATCGGCCGCCTGTTCCGCGAGTTCGCCATCACGCTTGCGATGACGATTTTCGTCTCGCTTGTGGTCTCTCTGACCCTGACACCGATGATGGCGTCGCGCTTCCTGAAGGCGCACAGCGCCGAAACCCAGCACGGCAAGCTCTATCAACTCAGTGAACGCTTCTTCGACGGGATGCTGCGCGGATATGAATGGGGGCTGAACCTCGTCCTTCGCTGGCGTTTGACCACACTGTGCGTCTTCTTCGTTACCGTTTTCCTGTCGGGTTACCTGTTTGTCGTCATCCCCAAGGGCTTCTTTCCGCAACAGGACATCGGCCTCATTACGGGAATCACCGAGGGCGGACAGGACATCTCATTTGCTGAAATGTCGCGCCTTCAGTCGCAGATCGGCGGAATCATTCAAAAAGATCCCGCGGTCGCAAATATCGCCATGTCGATCGGTGGCGGCGGCAGCGCGCTGAACAACGGGCGCATGTACATCACGCTGAAGCCGCGCGATGAGCGGGACGTCAGCGCGCAGCAGATCATTGCGCGGCTGCGACCGCAATTCGACAAGCTCGAAGGCGCGCGCGTGTACCTCCAGGCTTCGCAGGACGTCCGTCTCGGAGGACGCGCCACACGAACGCAGTTTGAATATACATTGCAGGATGCGAACCTCGACGAGTTGAACAGTTGGGCTCCGAAGATTCTCGAAAAACTGAAAACCCTGCCGGAATTGCGCGACGTCGCCACCGACCAGCAAACCGCCGGCACGACACTGACCCTGACCATCGACCGTGACACGGCCTCGCGCTTCGGCATCCAGCCGCAGCTGATCGACGACACGCTGTCGGATGCGTTCGGGCAACGGCAGGTCGCCCAGTATTTCACGCAGGTCAACAGCTACCACGTCATTCTGGAAATTCTGCCCGAGCTGCAGGGCTCGGTGGATACGCTGAGCAAGATTTACATCAAGTCGCCCACGACCGGAGATCAGGTGCCGCTGTCCGCGTTCGCGCGCTGGACGACCGTGCCGGTGCGTCCGCTGTCGATCAGCCATCAGGGCCAATTCCCCGCGACCACAATCAGCTTCAACCTCGCACAGGGAACGGCGCTGGGTCAGGCGACGGATGCCATCCAGAACGCGGTGGCGCAGCTCAATGTCCCGCCCACGGTCAACGGCAGCTTCCAGGGCACCGCGCAAGCGTTTCAGCAATCGCTCGGCACGGTTCCGCTGCTGATTCTGGCCGCGCTTATCGTTGTCTACCTGATCCTCGGTATCCTGTACGAGAGTTACATCCACCCGCTCACGATCATTTCCACCCTGCCCTCGGCCGGTGTCGGTGCGCTGGCGATCTTGATGATGTTCGGGTTCGATTTCAGCTTGATTGCACTGATCGGCATCGTGCTTCTGATCGGCATCGTGAAAAAGAACGGCATCATGCTGGTGGACTTCGCCATCGCTGCCGAGCGCGACGAAGGCCTCGCTCCTGAAGAGGCGATCCGCAAGGCTGCGCTGATCCGCTTCCGCCCGATCATGATGACGACCATGGCGGCGCTGCTTGGCGGCGTCCCGCTGATGCTGGGAACGGGAACCGGCTCCGAGATACGGCAGCCGCTGGGCTACGCGATGGTGGGCGGCCTTGTGGTCAGTCAGGCGCTGACGCTGTTCACGACGCCGGTGGTCTACCTGTACCTCGACAAGCTGTCGAACATGTTCTCGCGCGTCGGCCGATCGAACAGGAAGACTCCATCCGTGAGACCGACGAACAAGGTTTCGGAAGCCGCCGAATAGCGTGCTCTCCAGCTTTAATGGCTGATCATCCAGGGCCGAGCGGTCGGAAAGCTTTTCGCACCGCTGCGGGTTTTGGTGACCAGCCGGGACGGTTTCGTCGAACAGCATCCGCAGCCCGGCTTGTGTGACGCCTTGTACTCGCCAAGCGTCTTCGGGGCGTTGGCGCTGCGCTCATTGATCGCGTGCGACTTCCTCTTGTCCGCCGGCATGCAGGAAAAATGCGGCGCGGTGAGAATGACCCGCGGTGCTTCCACCGCACAATGCGGGCAGTCCTGCGGCTCATCGCACTCGGCCATCGGCTTCATGTCCGTGAATGGACCGCAGTCGTTGCAAAGATATTCGTAAACCGGCACAGCCCGTCTCCCTCGGTTGGTCCTGTTGTCCTGGGATCGCCGCGGGAAGGCAGAGGCGGCAGAGTACGCGCCGCCTCCGCGCTCCTTCGCGGGACTATTTGTCCTGAGACAGCGGCATATCGATGCCGCCCTTGATGTGTTTGATCGGTCCCGCCGACGACGGCATGATGTCGAAGTCGAAGATTTCCGTCGGCAGCCACAGCGTGGCGCAGGCGTTCGGAACGTCCACGACACCCGAGATGTGCCCCTGCACCGGCGCCGTTCCGAGAATGGAATAGGCCTGTGCGCCGGAGTATCCGAATTTCTTCAGATACTCGATGGCGTTGAGACAGGCCTGACGATAGGCAACCGTCACATCGAGGTAATGCTGCTTGCCGGCCTCGTCGACCGAGATGCCTTCGAAGATCAGGTAATCCTTGTAGTTCGGCGTCATCGGCGATGGCTTGAACACGGGATTCTTGATCCCGTACTTCGCCATGCCGTCCTTGATGACATCGACCTTGATATGCAGCCAGCCCGCCATCTCGATGGCGCCGCAGAAGGTGATTTCGCCATCGCCCTGACTGAAATGCAGATCGCCCATCGAGAGACCTGCGCCCGAAACGTAGACCGGGAAGTAAATCTTCGAGCCGCGCGACAGATCCTTGATGTCGCAGTTGCCGCCATGTTCGCGCGGCGGAACGGTGCGCGCGCCTTCGGCCGCGGCCTTTGCCTTGGCGTCACCCTTCAGGCGGCCCATATGCGCGGTCGGACCGAACGGCGGATTGGCGAGACCCGGGACGCGGGTTGGATCTGTCGCGATCAGCGCGGTCTCGCGTTCGTTCCACATCGACAGCATCTTCGGATCGGGCAGACAGCCGATCAGGCCGGGATGAATCAGCCCCGCGAAGTTGACGCCGGGAATATGCCGCGACGACGTGTACATGCCCTTGAAGTCCCAGATTGACTTCTGCGCCAGCGGGAAGTGGTCGGTCAGAAAGCCGCCGCCGTTCTGCTTGGAGAAGAAGCCGTTGAAGCCCCACAGGCTCTCCTTCATCGGCCCGACATCGAGCAGATCGACCACCAGAAGATCGCCCGGCTCCGCACCCTTGACGCCGATCGGCCCCGACAGGAAATGCACGATCGACAGATCGATATCGCGAACGTCGTCGGCCGAATCGTTGTTCTTGATGAAGCCGCCGGTCCAGTCGTAGGTCTCGATGATGAAATCGTCGCCCGGACTGACCCACTCCACCATCGGGATCTCTGGATGCCAGCGGTTGTGAACCTTGTCGTTGTCGTAGGCCGACTGGTTGAGATCGACCTTAATCAGTGTATCTGGCATTTGAGATGCTCCCCTGGTTACATCGGCTTCGTTAAACTGAAAGATATTTCGCGACCTGCGCAGCATCGATGCCGTCGCGCTTCTCGTCGCGGACGATCTCGCCGTTTTCGATGACGAGAACACGGTCGGCGACATCCAGCGCGAAGCTGAGAACCTGCTCGGACACGATGATTGAAAGCCCGCGCTCGTCGCGGATGCGCTTCAGCGTGCGCGCCATTTCACGGATAATCGACGGCTGAATGCCTTCGGTGGGTTCATCGAGCAAAAGAACCTTCGGCTTGGTCGCAAGCGCGCGCGCGATGGCTAACTGCTGCTGCTGGCCGCCCGAAAGATTGCCTCCGCGCCGGCCCTTCATCTCAAGCAACACCGGGAACAATTCATAAATGTCGCCAGGGACGTCCCTTTCGCCCGACGCGACCAGCCCGGTTTCGATGTTTTCCTTCACCGTCATGGTCGAGAAGATCATCCGGCCCTGCGGGACATAAGCGAGGCCCTTTGCGACGCGTTCATAACTTTTGAGCGCGCTGAGTTCGCTGCCCTCCATGGTGACGGAGCCGCTCTTGGTCGGAACGATGCCCATCAGCGACTTCATCAGCGTGGTCTTGCCCATGCCGTTGCGGCCCATGATCGCGACGATCTCGTTGGGCGCAACAGAGACATTGAGGCCGTGCAGGACTTCGCTCTGTCCGTATGCAACGTGGAGATCCGAGATCGCGAGCATGGTATCTTCCTTAATGGCCCAGATAGACTTCGATAACTTTCGGGTCGTTCTGGACCGCCTCCATCGAGCCTTCCGACAGGATTTTCCCCTGATGCAGCACGGTCACCTTGTGCGCGATGTCCTCGACGAATTTCATGTCGTGCTCGATCACCAGCACCGAACGATCCTTGATGATGCGGTTGAGCAATTCGGCGGTCTTGATCCGCTCGCTGACACTCATTCCTGCCACCGGCTCGTCGAGCATCAGCAGGTCCGGGTCCTGGATCAGCAACATGCCGATCTCGAGCCATTGCTTCTGGCCGTGGCTCAGCAATTCCGCACTCATGGCGAGACGATCCTTGAGAAAGATCATCTCAGCGACCTCCTCGACGCGATCGCGCACCGTCGCATCGCGTTGGAACGTCAGCGCGCCGAACACCGTTCGCCCGCGCGGATAGGAGATTTCGAGATTTTCGAAAACGGTCAGATCGTCGTAGATCGACGGCGTCTGGAACTTGCGGCCGACGCCGGCCTGGACGATCTGATTTTCCTTCATTTTGGTCAGTTCCTGATTGCGGAACTGAATCGAGCCGGATGTGGCCTTGGTCTTCCCGCAGATCAGATCGAGCACTGTGGTTTTGCCCGCGCCGTTCGGGCCGATGATGACGCGGATTTCGTTCTCGTCGACGTAGAACGACAGGTCGTTGACGGCCTTGAAGCCATCGAACGACACCGTCAAGGCCTCGACCGCGAGCAGGAATTCCTTGGGTTGATGACCGACAAGCATGATGTTCTCCCTACTCCGCAGGTGCGCCGTCAGCGACAGAACCGCTGGTCCAGCCGCTCTTCCCGCCCGCCTTCGGCTTGCGTGATGAAATCAGGCGGTCGATGCGGCTCTGGATGTGATCGCGCCAGATCCCGGCAAGACCGTTCGGGAAAGCCAGCACCACTGCGATGAACAACGCACCGAGACCGAACAGCCACAATTCAGGAAATGATTCCGACAGGCCGGTCTTGGCGAAATTGACCAGCAGCGTGCCGTAGACCGCGCCCAGGATGGATAGCCGGCCGCCCACCGCCGCATAGATCACCATTTCGATCGACGGAACGATGCCGACGAAGGACGGCGACATGAAACCGACCTGGAGAGCGAACATCGCACCCCCGATGGCTGCAAACACCGCCGCCGCGCAGAAAGCAAAGATCTTGAAGTTGGCGACGCTGTAGCCTGAGAACCGAACGCGGTCCTCCTTCTCGCGCATCGCAACCAGAATTCGTCCAAGCTTCGAATGACGGATGAACTGCGCGACGCCGATGCATCCGAACAGGCAGGCCACTTCCACGAAGTAGAGAATAAACTTGGCGTTGTCGGTGCGGATATCCCAGCCCTTCAGCGTGCGCAGATCGGTGATGCCGTTAACGCCCCCGGTGTAACCCTGCTGGCCGATAATAAGGATGGTCAGGATCGCCGCGATTGCCTGGGTGATGATGGCAAAGTACGTGCCGCCGACGCGGCGCTTGAACATGGCAGCGCCGATGATGAAGGCGAAGATCGCCGGCACCACAACGATTGCAATAATTGTTAATGTCAGACTGTGAAACGGCTTCCAGAATAACGGCAGCTGTGTGATCTGATTCCAGTCCATGAAATCCGGAATGCCGGGCGTCGACTGAATCTTGGTGTTCGCGACACTGGATGCTTCCAGCTTGAGAAACATCGCCATGCAGTAGCCACCGAGGCCGAAGAATACACCCTGTCCGAGACTGAGAATTCCGCCGTACCCCCAGCAAATCACCAGTCCGATTGCCACGAAGGCGTAGGTCAGATACTTCGCGACCAGGTTAAGCCGGAAGTTGTCGAGGGTCAGCGGCAGGATGACGACCAGCAGTACCGCCAACACCAGAATGCCGAAAAGTTCGGAGCGATTTGCGAAGCGTGGGTTGTCGTTGACGGCTTTGGCGACAGTTTGCTCGGCGACTTTCTTGGACATTTCCTGGCCTTTTCACTTCCGGACCTTGAGAGCGAACAGTCCCTGCGGCCGCAGCATGAGGATGCCGACAACCGCAAGCAGCGTGAGAACCTTGGCCATCGATCCGGACAGGAAAAACTCCATGGTGGACTGCGCCTGGGAGATGGTGAATGCCGATGCGATGGTGCCAAGCAGGCTGGCCGCGCCCCCGAACACGACCACAAGAAATGTATCGACGATGTAGAGCTGGCCGGAGGTCGGGCTGGTCGAGCCGATCATGGTGAAAGCCGAGCCTGCGATGCCCGCGATGCCGCAGCCGAGGCCGAAGGTGTAACGATCGACCTTCTCGGTATTGATGCCGACCGCGCCGGCCATCACGCGGTTCTGCACCACGGCGCGGACCTGACGACCCCAGCGGGATTTATACATGATGTAGGCCACAGCGATGGTGATCAGCACGGTCAGGCACATCACGAAGATGCCGTTGATGGGCACTTCGATGGTGTCGGTGATCTGCTTCGATCCCAGCATCCACTGCGGGAGCTCGACGCCGACTTCGCGCGCACCGAAGATCGAGCGATAGGCTTGCTGCAAGATCAGGCTCAAGCCCCATGTCGCAAGCAGCGTATCCAGCGGCCGCTTGTAGAGGTGCCGTATCAGCGCCCATTCCACCAGCATTCCGAGTGATCCGGACGCTATGAAAGCCAACGCCATCGCGAGAAAGAAGTAGCCGCTGAACAGTGAGGGAAGATAGGCCTGAAAGAAATTCGACGTCATCCACGTGACGTAGGCACCGAGGATCATGAATTCGCCGTGCGCCATGTTGATGACGCCCATCTGGCCGAAGATGATCGCAAGCCCGAGCGCCATCAGAACGTAAACGGAGAAGAGGATGAGACCCGCGAAGCCCTGCATCGCAAAGATCGCGCCGAGGTCGCCAATCGAATAGTCGCCGAACATTTCAATTCTCCGCGGAGAGTAAGTCTCGCGCCGCGAACGAATTCGCGGCGCGAGGGCTGCGGACGTGGACCGAAAAATCCACGCCAGGGAGCTCAGCTTTCGGAAGGACGCTTACCGGCGGCGCTTTTACTGGTAGCCCTTGGGGAACGGATCGGGCTCGATCAGATTCGGCGTCTCGTAAACCACCTTGAACTGACCATCGAGACCGGCGAGACCGACGCGGGTCTTGGACCAGAGATGGTGGTTCTTGTGGATCTTGACGTAGCCTTCCGGCGCCTTGGTGAACTCGATGTCGGTGGAGGCTTCGGCGATCTTGTCGACGTCGAAGCTGCCCGCCTTCTCGACCGTCATCTTCCACAGCCATGGGCCAAGATAGGCAGCCTGTGTAACGTCTCCGATCACGGTCTTCTCGCCCCACATCTTCTTGAAGGCGGCGACGAATTCCTTGTTGTTCGGATTGTCGAGCGACTGGAAATACTTCATGCAGGCGAATGCTCCCGCAATGTTCTCGCCGCCGATGCCGTCGATCTCGTCCTCTGTCACGGAGATGGTCAGCAGCGTCTGCTTCGACAGGTCGATGCCGGCCGCCTTGAGCTGCTTGTAGAACGCGACGTTCGAACCGCCGACGATGATGGCGTAGATCACGTCCGGCTTGGTCAGCTTGATCTTGTTGATGACCGAGTTGAACTGCGTGTGGCCGAGCGGGAAGTATTCCTCGCCGACAACCTTCGCGCCCTGCAGGTGGCCTTCGATGTGCTTGCGCGCGATCTTGTTTGAGGTACGCGGCCAGATGTAATCCGAACCGAGCAGATAGAAGGACTTCGCACCCTTGGTCTTGTTGACCCAGTCGAGACCGGCGATGATCTGCTGGGTCGCTTCCTGGCCGGTATAGATGACATTCTTCGATTGCTCGAGGCCTTCGTAGAAGGTCGGATAATAGAGCATGCCGTTGTATTGTTCGAACACCGGCAGCACTGCCTTGCGCGAGGCCGACGTCCAGCAGCCCATGACCGACGCGCACTTGTCGTTGACGAGCAGCTTCTTGGCTTTTTCAGCGAAGGTCGGCCAGTCAGATGCGCCGTCTTCCTGAATGAACTTGATCTTGCGGCCGAGCACGCCGCCCGAGGCGTTGATCTGCTCGATGGCCAGCTTTTCGGCCTGCACCGATCCCGTTTCGGAGATCGCCATGGTGCCGGTAACCGAGTGCAGGATTCCGACTGTGACTTCGGTATCGGTCACCGCCAGTCCCGTGGTGTTGACCACGGATGTGGCAGGCCCTGCACCGAATGACGGCCCCGGAAGCAGCGACATGGCAGGCAACGCCGCCATTCCCATCAACAATTTGCGCCGGAAAGCGGACTGCAAACCCTGTTTTTTCTCGTCTGACATGGCCTTCCCCTTTTTTGAATAACGCCCTGATGGGGGAAAACATGGCCCGGTTTGTGCTACGCACAGATACGCGAAATCGCGCATACTTCACCGCAAAAGCGCGACGTAGATTTTTGCGGGACCGGGATCAGGACGCGTAACGCGTGACGATGGAGATCAAAGTGGCCGGACGTCAGCGGATAGACCGCGTCAGACGCCAGTACAATCAATGGGTTGCGAACCAAACGCTGGAAGACTACGCACTTCGCTTCACGGCCAAGAGTGCGCGCCGCTGGTCGGCCGCGCGGGTAGCCAATACCGCTTTGGGCGCGATTTCCTTCCTCGCGCTGGAGGCCATCGGCGGCACCATCACCCTGAACTACGGCGTGACCAACGCCACCGCCGCCATCCTGATCGTGAGCGTCATTATTTTCTGCTGCGGGCTGCCGATTGCCTATTACGCAGCGAGATATGGCGTCGATATCGACCTTCTCACCCGGGGCGCGGGCTTCGGCTACATCGGCTCGACGATCACGTCGCTGATCTACGCCTCCTTCACCTTTATCTTCTTCGCCATCGAAGCCGTGATTCTCGCGATGGCCCTGGAACTGTGCTTCGGCATACCCCGCCCGATCGGCTATCTCATCAGCGCGATCGTCATCATTCCACTCGTCACCCACGGCATCACGCTGATCAGCCGCTTCCAGTTATGGACGCAGCCGTTCTGGATCTTGCTTCACATCCTCCCGTTCGCGGCCATCGCGATCAAAAGCCCCGGCTCGTTTGCCGAGTGGCGGGCCTTTCCGGGAGATCATGGAAATCCCGACGGGCATCTCGATCTGCTGCTGTTTGGAACCGCAGCATCCGTTGTGTTTGCGCTGGTGGCCCAGATCGGCGAACAGGTCGACTTCCTGCGATTTCTCCCGCGCGACCGGCGCACCTCGAAGCGCGCGTGGTGGATCGCCATGGTCAGCGCCGGCCCCGGCTGGATCGTCCCCGGCGCCGTCAAGATGCTGGCCGGCTCGTTCCTCGCATTCTTCGCGATCAAACATGGCGTGGTGGCTGAATACGCCGCCGAACCTTCGCACATGTATCTCGAAGCGTTTCGCTATGTGCTCTCGCAACCGGATCTCGCACTGGCGCTGACGGGTACCTTCGTCATCCTCTCGCAGCTCAAGATCAACGTCACCAACGCCTATGCCGGCTCGATCGCATGGTCGAATTTCTTCTCGCGATTGACGCACAGTCATCCGGGCCGGGTGGTATGGCTCGTGTTCAACGTGCTAGTCGCGTTGCTGCTGATGGAAATCGGAGTTTACAAGGCGCTGGAGCAGACGCTCGCGCTCTATTCCAACGTGGCGATCGCCTGGGTCGGTGCGCTGGTCGCCGACCTCATCATCAACAAACCGCTCGGCTTGCGGCCTCCGCATATGGAATTCAAGCGCGCGCATCTCTACGATATCAATCCGGTCGGCGTCGGCGCAATGACGATTGCCACGATTGTATCGATCACGGCGTTCTATGGCTTTTTCGGAACAACCGCAAAAGCGCTCGCGCCGTTTGTCGCGCTCGCGGTGGCCTTCGTTACGGCGCCCGTCATCGCGTGGGCCACCGGCGGAAAGTACTATATCGCGCGCAAGCCGAAGCGAAGCTGGCAGAATCTCGAAACCATCAAGTGCTGCATCTGTGAACATGCGTTCGAGCCGGAAGACATGGCCTCCTGCCCCGCCTATGCCGGCCCGATCTGTTCGCTATGCTGCTCGCTGGACGCGCGCTGTCACGATCTGTGCAAACCGCATGCACGGGTGCAGGCGCAGTTCTCGGACGTCCTCGGCAAGGTTCTCCCGCAATTCATCTATGCCCGCATCAATTCGCAACTGGGACACTATCTCGGCGTCTTCGCGTTGTCGGCCGGCCTGGTCGGACTGACGCTTGGCTTGATCTATCTGCAAACGGCGACCGCGATCCGTTTCGATCAGATTCAGCT
The DNA here is from genome assembly GCF_059419985.1 of Afipia sp. GW821-FHT04G03. Classification (NCBI taxonomy): domain Bacteria; kingdom Pseudomonadati; phylum Pseudomonadota; class Alphaproteobacteria; order Hyphomicrobiales; family Nitrobacteraceae; genus Afipia; species Afipia sp. GW821-FHT04G03. The sequence continues at coordinate 1,439,425 of NZ_JBWKSV010000001.1, forward strand.
GTCCGACGTGCTGTGGAAAGTCTTCTTCGCGCTCTCGATCATCATCGGCGTGGTGGCGTGGCTGTTCGTGCTGGCGCGGCAAAGCCGTCAGGCCGCTGAAGCGGAGACGAAACGGCAGACCGCGCTGCTGATGCAGGAAATCGACGCCCACCGGCAAACCGACATGGAGCTTCAGCGTGCGAAGGAAGTGGCCGAATCGGCCAACCTCGCCAAGAGCCGGTATGTGGTGGGACTGAGCCACGAATTGCGCTCGCCGCTCAATGCCATCAGCGGCTACGCGCAATTGCTCGAACAGGATGCGACCATCCTGCCGAAGCCGCGCGATCAGGTCCGTGTCGTTCGCCGCAGCGCCGACCATCTGTCGGGGTTGATCGACGGCCTATTGGATATTTCCAAGATCGAGGCCGGACGGCTTCACCTGTCGCGCGACGAGGTTCGCCTTCACGCCTTCCTCGATCAGCTTGTCGGCATGTTCCGGCTGCAAGCCGCCGCGAAGAACGTCGAGTTCGTGTTTCAGCGCCCGGAAACGCTGCCTCCTGTCGTCTACGCAGACGAGAAGCGGCTGCGGCAGATCCTGATCAACCTGTTGTCGAACGCCATCAAGTTCACCCAAAGCGGGAGCGTCCATTTCATCGTGCATTATCGCAGTCCCGTCGCCGAATTCGAAGTGCGCGACACCGGCCCCGGCATCCAGGCCGAGGATCTGGAGCGCATCTTCGCGCCGTTCGAGCGGGGCGCGCTCGGCATCTCGCAACCGCAGACCGGCACGGGTCTGGGTCTCACCATTTCCAAATTGCTCGCGGGCGTGATGGGCGGCGACATTCGGGTCACCAGCACCGTCGGCCATGGCAGCACGTTTCAGGTGAAGATGCTGCTGTCCGAGGTGACCAATCCCACGCGCATCAAGGCGATCAATGCGCCGATCTACGGCTATCACGGTCCGCGCCGGACGATCCTGATCACCGACGATGATCCTACCCACCGCGATCTGCTGCGCGAGGTCCTCGCCCCGCTCGGCTTTATCATCCTGAGCGCGCCTGACGGCGCGACATGCCTCAATCTGGCGCAGCACTGTCAGCCGGACATGTTCCTGCTCGACATCTCCATGGCAGGCATCGACGGCTGGTCGGTCGCGGAAACCCTTCGCGCCAACGGCCACCATCACGCCCGCATCCTGATGATTTCAGCGAGCGCGCTCGAAGCCCACGGCGCGCCGCTGGCGCAGCCGTTCCATGACGGCTATCTGATGAAGCCGATCGACGTGCCGCGTCTGGTGGAACTGGTCGGCCAATTGCTCAAGATCGAATGGTCGTATGAACCGGGCGCCATTCAACCCGACGAAGCTCCTGCCCCGACATGGAATTTGAACGACGATCCGCGCCCGCCCGTTCAGTACGTCGACGAATTGATCGATCTGGGACAGATCGGCTATGTCACCGCGATCCATCTGAAACTCGATCAGATCGACAAGGATCATCCGGAACACGCCGGGTTCGTGTCGCAGATGAGATCGCTGGTGGAACGGTTCGATCTTGGGCAATACATGGCAACTCTCAAGTCTGTGCAGCGCCATGATCACTGAAGCCAAATCACGCGATACGGTCCTCATCGTCGACGATTCGCCGGAAACACTGCGTATGCTCACCGACGCACTGGATGGCGCAGGCATGACCGTGATGGTCGCGCTCGACGGGACATCGGCGCTGCGTATCGGCGAGCAGATCGTTCCGGATGTTATTCTGCTCGACGCCGTGATGCCGGGAATGGACGGCTTCGAGACCTGCCGCCGCCTGAAGCGCGAGGCCACACTCGCCGGGGTGCCGGTGATCTTCATGACGGGACTGGCCGAAACCGAGCATATCGTGCGGGGTCTGGAAGCCGGCGGCGTCGATTACGTGGCCAAGCCAATTGTGATCAAGGAAATGCTGGCCCGCATCAAGGTTCACTTGGCAAATGCACGGCTCACACAGAGCGCACGGGCCGCGCTCGACGTGTCGGGGCGCTACCTGTTCGCCGTCGATCACCGCGGGCGCATCATCTGGGCCACGCCGCAGGCGGAGAAGCTCGCGCGCGATCGCGCGACAAGCGAAAAACTCGAACTCCCCGAGCCATGGCTCGACTGGCTCGGCCAGATGCACCAGGGGATGGCTGAATCCAAATCGCCGCCTGCGATGTCGTTTCGCGACGAGAAGCTGCGCCTGCAATACATGGGCAGACTGGGTGCGAACGAGTTTTTGCTGCGGCTGGCGCGGGACACCAGTTCGGATTCACCGGCGGAGTTCAGCAAGGAACTCGGACTCACCAGCCGGGAGGGAGAAGTGCTGTCATGGCTCAGCAAGGGCAAGACGAACCGCGACATCGCGCAGATTCTCGGCCTCAGCCCGCGCACCGTCGACAAGCATCTTGAGCAGATCTATGCGAAGCTCGGTGTGGAAAACCGGACCGCCGCGGCGGCCGTCGCGAGCAACGCGAGCCGCCAGCGCATGTGATCAGCGTTCCGCGAACGCCTTCTCGACGACGAAGTCCGCCGGTTCGCCGTGATTGCCTTCGACGAAGCCGCGATCGAGCAACAGCGTCTTGGTGTCCGCAAGCAGCGCCGGGCTGCCGCACATCATGACGCGGTCCTGGCTGGCGTCGAGTTGAGGCAATGCAATGTCATCGAACAGCTTGCCCGACGTAATGAGGTCGGTAATGCGGCCGCGGTTGCGGAACGGGTCGCGCGTCACGGTCGGATAGTAGATCAGCTGGGCGCGCACCATGTCGCCGATCAGATCGTCCTGCGGCAGCTTCTCGGTGATCAGTTCGCCGTAAGCCAGTTCCTTGACATGGCGGCAGCCGTGCAAAAGCACGACCTTCTCGAAACGCTCGTAAGTTTCGGGATCCTTGATGACACTGAGGAACGGCGCGAGGCCGGTACCCGTGCCGATCAGGTAAAGATTGCGGCCGTCGGTCAGATTGTCGATTACCAGCGTGCCGGTGGCCTTGCGGCTGACGATGATCTCGTCGCCTTCCTTCAGGTGCTGGAGGCGCGAGGTCAGCGGACCGTCAGCAACCTTGATCGAGAAGAATTCGAGGTTCTCTTCATAGTTCGCGCTCGCGACGCTGTAGGCGCGCAGCAGCGGCTTCTCGTTCACCTTGAGACCAATCATGGTGAACTCGCCATTCCGGAACCGGAACGATGAATCGCGTGTCGTCGTGAAGCTGAACAGATTGTCGGTCCAGTGATGGACACTCAGCACCGTTTCCTGATTGAAGTTGCTCATAACCAGACCCACGCTCTTGCAATTGGTGAGCGCACAATCGCCGGACTTGCGGGCGATCACGCCTCACGCAGAACTTCATTCGCCAATGAATTTTGCTGAATGGCCTGCATCGCAGGCGAAGACGGCGGCAGCATTCACGACGGGGGTGAAATAGCCGAATTCTCGTTTTCCGTCAATTACATACCGCGCCTGCGTCATGCCCTGAAGGCAGACCGGCGTTGCATTCTAAGATCCTGTTCCACAGGAGAAATTTCCTCCCGCACGGAGCCTGCCGGGAGGAAATTACACTCTATCCAGATCCGGGCCGTCGCGGGAACTGCCCCGACCCTGACAGCGATTCCTACTTCTTCACCATCGGGCAATTGCCCTCGCATCGCGCGCCGTAACATTCAACTCCTACTTCGCGAGAAATCCGATGGAAATCCACGGAAACGCAGCGACGATGATGAGCCCGATCAGCAGCGACAGCAGATAACCCCAGATCGGCCGGATGCCTTCCGCCGGATCGACCTTGCCGATCGCGCAGGCGGCATAATATCCGACGCCGAACGGCGGCGCGAACAGTCCGATGCCCATCGCGAGAATGACGATCATCGCATAGTGGACTTCGTGAACGCCGACAGCGTGGGCGATGGGAAACAGCAGCGGCCCGAACAGGACGATGGCGGGAATGCCTTCCAGCACGCTGCCCAGGATCATGAAAGCCACGATGGACACCGCGATGAAAATGGTCGGGCCACCGGGGAGCCCGGTCATGGCCGCCGCGAGCGAGCGGGAAAATCCGGACTGGGTCAGGCCCCACGCCATTCCGGTCGCGGTCCCAATGATCAGGAGAATGGCGCCTGACAATGACGCCGTTTCGATCAGCATCGGCATCAGGCGCGACCAGTCGAACTGACGATAGATCGCCAGACCCGCGAAGATCGTAAAGACGATGCCGATGGTCGAGACCTCTGTCGCGGTCGCAACGCCCTCGACCACCGCGGCGCGGATCACGAACGGCAATGCCAGTGCGGGGAGTGCAATGATGAATGTGCGCAAGATGTGCTTTCCGGTCGCACGCTCGACATGGCTCAAGTCTTCGCCGCGATAGCGCCACCACACCAGTCCCGACAGCGTGAGCGCCAGCACCAGGCCCGGCAGCAGACCGCCGGTGAAGAGTGCGGCGATGGACACGCCGGTCACGGAGCCGATGGTAATGAGGACGAGACTCGGCGGAATGGTTTCGGTCTGCGCGCCGGTCGCCGCAAGTAACGCGACCAGATCCCCCGGCTTCGCGCCCCGCGCTTTCATTTCCGGAAACAGCACAGGCGCGACGGCCGCCATGTCCGCTGCTTTCGCGCCGGAGATACCGGACACCAGATACATCGCGCCGATCAGCACGTAATGCAGACCACCGCGGACGTGACCGAGCAGGCTCGCAAGGAACGCGACCATGGCGCGCGCCATGCCTGTCATTTCGATCAGCAGTCCCAGAAACACGAACAGCGGCACGGCAAGCAGGATGAGATGGCTCATGCCCTCGTCCATCCGCCCGACCAGCACCATCGGCGGCGTATGCGTCGTCAGCACGAGATAGCCGAAGATCGAGAGGCCGAATGCAAAAGCGATCGGCACGCCAGCGAAGACGCAGAGCGCCACGACACCAATGAAGAAAATGACGAGGTTGAGATTGCCGAGCGGCCGCAGCACCGGCTGCGCGAACCAGAATGCGGCGACGATCGCGCTCACGGACAGCACCGCCACGAGGAGTTGCTTTTTGTCCGTGTGCCGCGCCAGCCGCAACAGCGCGAACACCACCATCAAACACACGCCGATGGGCAGCGCGGCAGCGCGCCACGAATTGGAAATCTGAAGCGCGGGTGTCGTGATGAAACTTTCCTCGTAGGCATATTCATAAGACGGCAGCGCAATCATCAGCAGAAAGGCCAGCGCCGCACAGGTGCCGCATATGTCGAGGAACACGCGCATCGACGGCTGGCATTTTGCCACCACCGCCGTCATGCGCATGTGTTCGGAGCGGCGGAAAGCCACCACCGCGCCGAACATGGCCAGCCACAGAAAGAGAATGGAGGCCAGCTCGTCGGACCATATCAACGGACTATGGAAAACGTAACGCGATACCACGCCCGCGAACAGGATGACGATTTCCGCGATGGCCAGCAGCGCGGCAGGAATTTCAACCAGCCGCCCGAGCATGACTTCGATCGACGAGAGCGCACTGCGCCCGGGCGCGGCAATGGCTGCCGCACCCGCAGTGCCAACCGGGGTCAAGGATACTGGCTCGTTCATGACCGTCGGTTACGTCAGCTTGCCGGCGTTCTTTTCCAGAATCGCCCAGGCCTCGTCGCCATACTTGGCCTTCCACTCCGCGTAGAATCCAGCCTGCTTGAGCTTCTCGCGGAACGGCGCGAGATCGGGCTGGTTGAACAGGAATCCCTTCCCCGCCAATTCCGCCTGCAGATTGGCGTTCAGCTTTTCGGTGTCCTCACGCGCCTTCAGTGCGGCGCCGTTGACGTTCTTGGCGACGATGGTGCGCACGTCGGGCGGCAACCGCTCCCACGCACGGCGGTTGGCGAGGAACCAGTAGCCGTCCCACATGTGGTTGGTCAGCGAGCAATACTTCTGCACTTCGTAAAGTTTCGCGGTCGAAATCAGCGCGAGCGGATTTTCCTGACCTTCGACGATCTTAGTCTGCAACGCTGAATAGACTTCGTTGAAATTGATCGACGCAGGCGATGCATCGAACGCCTTGAACATCGAGGTCCACAGCGGCGAGACCGGCACCCTGATCTTGAAGCCCTTGTAGTCCTCGGGAGTCTTGATCGGCTTGGTGGATGACGTGGTCTGCCGGAATCCGTTGTCCCAGATCTTGTCCAGCACCACGAGGTTGGCCTTGGTGATCTGCCCGCGAATGTATTCGCCGAGATCGCCGTCCATGGCTTTCCAGACCGCCGGGTAATCCGGGAAGGCAAAGCCGATGCCGTTGATGGACGCCGCCGGGACTAGCGTCGCCAGAATGAGACCAGACAGCGTGAAGAACTCCACGCCACCCGAACGAAGCTGGCTCAGCGTATCGGTGTCGGACCCAAGCTGGCTGCTCGGGAAAATCTGGATATCGACGCGGCCGTTGGTCTCCTGCTTGATGGCCGCGGACATTTCGCGGGATCGCACATTAATGGGGTGCGTATCCGGTAAGTTGTTGGCGAATTTATAGACAAATTCGGCCTGCTGCGCCCGGGCCACGAGCGGCGCGCCGACGCCGGCCATGACGGTGGCGGCTGCTGACGATTTGAGCAAAGCGCGGCGTGAGACGTTCATTGGTCTTCTCCCTAAGGGTGTTGTTTTTGTTGCTTCTTGATCGGAAGCCGACCGCGGCAGATCATCCATGTTGCGACAAAATGTCAAATCATCCGCGCCCACAAAACGCAGTGGCCGCGGGATTATTTTACATCCTCACGACGGAGCTGCCGTCATGCACGATCCGTTTCAAACACTTCAACGTGACGGTTCCCAGCTTTTGGCGCTGCAACATTACGTCAGGCGAGCGACGTTTCTGATCTCGCTGTTACCGGATCACCTCTTCCATGAACCGCTACATGAACTGTCGCTGCAATCATCCGATCTTTGCTTGACTTGATCTTGTCCCGGCGGGCAGTCTGTCGATGCAAATAAAAAGCACCGGACACGAATTCGGATGCATCAGGGAGAAACGTCATGAAGTCATTTCTCAACCTGCTCGCAACTGCGAGCATCTTAAGCGCCGGAGCGCTTCTCTCCACAACCCCGGCGTCAGCGCAGCAAGGCCCCATCAAGATCGGCGTTCCCACCTCGGTCCAGCTTCAGGTCGGACGCGATACGCAGAATGCCATTAAAATGGCGATCGAGGACATCAACAGCAAAGGCGGCCTCGTCGGTCGCAAACTTGAAATGGTGGCTGCGGATGAAACCGAAAACCCCGAACAGGGCATCGCGGCGATCAAGAAGCTCACAGCCGACGACAAGGTCGATGTGCTGATCGGCGGTTACACCAGCGGCGTGACGCTGGCCCAGTTGCCGCACATTTCCAATGCGAAGACGATCTACCTCGGCGTCGGCGCGGCCTCTCCAGCGATCACCGCGAAGGTGAAGGCCGACTACGAGAACTACAAGTATATCTTCCGGGTTTCCCCGATCCATGCCGGCCATCAGGCCCGCGCACTGGTCGACTTCATCAACGGCAAGCTCAAGGGCGAGATGGGCTTGAAGAAGATCGCCATTGTCGGCGAGAACGCCAAGTGGGTGCAGGATCTCGTTCCGATCCTGAAGAAGGGCGCGGTCGAGGGCGGCACCGAAGTGCCGCTGGCCGAATTCTTCGACACATCGACCTCGGACTTCTCGCCGCTGTTTGCCAAGGTGAAATCCAGCGGCGCGCAGTATCTGATCGTGATCCTGTCGCACGCCTCCTCGGACATCTTCGTCAAGCAGTGGCATGACGCGCAGGTGCCGATTCCGATCGGCGGCATCGATGTGAAAAGCCAGGACGCGGACTTCTTCACCCGCGTGAGCGGCAAGGCGCTGTCCGAGACCGTCGGCCTGTTCGCGACCCGCGCCGAACTGACGCCCAAGACGATCCCTTTCTGGGACGAGTTCGTCAAACGCTTCGGAACGGCGCCTGTCTACACCGGCGTCGGCGCCTACGACGCGATCTACGTCTACGCGGAGGCCGTGAAGCGCGCCAACTCGGTCGAGCCGAGTGCGGTCATCAAGGAACTCGAGAAGACGGATTATGTCGGCATCGCCGGCAAGATCCAGTTCGACGAAGTCCACGATGTGAAGACCGGACCCGGCCTGCAGAACCTGTTGTTCGCGCAATGGCAGAAGGACGGCGCACGCATCGTCGTGTGGCCGAAGGCTTCCGAAACGGGGAAGATGATCCCGCCGCCCTGGATGAACTGATCTGTACTTGTCGTGAGACGCGGCCGGTAATGAACTTACCGGCCGCATCCCTTCGCTCTGGAAGGGTGAAGCGAACGTCGGATACGGGACACTAGGAACAGCAGGGATCCATGCTCGAAATCCTGATTTACGGCGCGGTCTCCAGCGCAATTTACGCGATGCTCGCGGTGGGCTTCACGCTCATCTTCGGTGTCGCCCGCATCCTCAATCTCGCGCACGGCGCATTCTACGCTTTGGGCGCGTATGCCGCCTACGTCTTCACCTCCTTGCTGAATTTCCCACTGTTCATCGCGGCACCGCTGGCCGTCCTGCTGGTCGCGGGATTTGGCGTTCTTATGGAGCGCTATCTGGTGCGGCCGCTGCGCGCGTCGCAGCTCGCGGTGCTGATGATTACGCTGGCCGTTTCACTTGCCGTCGAGCAGGCGCTGTTCATCACCTTCGGCTCCGAATACCGCAACGTCCCCTCCTTCGTAGCGGACAAGGTTTCGATCGGCGGCGTCGACATCGGCGGCCAGAGATTGCTCGCGCTTGTCGCCGGCGTCCTGGTGCTGCTCATGCTGTGGCTGTTCATCCAGCGCACGCGGCTCGGCGCGGCCATTCTCGCTGTGTCGCAGGACCCGGAGGCCGCGCAATACATGGGCATTCCGACCAACCGCATTTTCTCCATTGTCATGGCGATTTCGGCCGGCACCGCGGCGCTAGCCGGCGTGCTGGTGTCGCCATTTCTTACCGTACAGCCGACCATGGGGCTGCTGCCGATGGTGAAAGCCTTCGCCATCGTCATTGTCGGCGGATTGGGATCGATCCCGGGCAGCATCATTGCCTCGCTGATCCTCGGCTATTCCGAAACCATCGTGGCCTATCTGGTTTCGACGTCATGGACCGAACTGGTGTCGCTGGTCGCGGTCGTCATCACACTCATGATCAGACCGTCCGGAATTCTCGGCCGGCGGGCGGCTTTCTGACATGCGGCAGGTCTCAACGATCGATATCGCCGGTGGAATCGCGGTCGTCGCCATCCTGGCGCTGGCTCCGGTGTTCGTGGCGAGCAACTACCTCACCGGCGTGCTGACGGTCTGCGCCATCTACGGCATCTGGGCGTCGAGCTGGGATTTCATGTCCGGCCTGACCGGCCGCGAAAATTTCGGCCACTCGCTGTTCATCGGCGCAGGTGCTTACACCGCGGGCTTTCTTGCGACGATCTGGTTTGCCAATCCGTGGTACAGCCTGCCCGCCGCCGTCGTTATTGCGGTGGCATTCAGTCTCATCGTCGGCTTTCCGACATTACGCCTGCGCGGGCCCTACTTCGCGCTGGCGATGCTGTCGGCGTCCGCAATCCTGCAACGCCTCTGCCTGATCTTCTGGGAGCAGACCGGTGGCGAAGAAGGCCTCTATGGCCTCGAACCGCTAATTCGTAATCCCATGCACTACTACTGGTTCGTGCTGGCGGTCCTCGTCGTCACCGTGATCGCGCTGACGCTTCTCGCGCAATCGCATTGGGGCCTGCTGCTGCGCGCCATTCGCGGCGACGAGGCAACCTGTCAGGCCGCCGGCATCAACGTCACCTTCTACAAGATCGCATCGCTGGCCATCAGCGCGGCGTTCGCGGGGCTCGGCGGCGCGCTTTATGCGCATTACCAGCTTCAGGTCAGCCCGCCGCTGTTCTCGGTCATCGTGTCGATCACCATCATCATCATGTGCTACGTCGGCGGCATCGGCTCGATCTATGGCGCGGCCATCGCAGCGATCCTTCTCACCCTGCTCACCGAGATGCTGCGCGGCTTCGGCGAGTACCGGCTCTGGATCTACACGCTCACCCTGATGCTGATCCTGTTCTTCCTGCCGAACGGCCTGGTCGCGCCGCTCTGGCGCCGGTTGACGGAGCGTTTCCGATGACGGCGTTGCTCGAAGTCCACGACGTCACCAAGCGCTTCGGCGGCCTCACAGCCGTGAAGAACGCGACCTTCACGCTGCAGAAAGGCGAATTCACCGGAATCCTCGGGCCGAACGGCGCCGGCAAGACGACGCTGTTCAATTTGCTCACCGGCTTCATGGCGCCGACGTCCGGCACCATCAAGTTCAACAACGAGGCGCTGCAGGGCCTCGCGCCGTACAAGATCGTCAATCGCGGCATGGCGCGTACCTTCCAGCTCACGCGGCCGTTCGTCGGCATGAACCTGCTTGAAAACGTGCTCGTCGCCTGCATGTCGCCCCGCGCACATCAGGACAAAGACAAGGAAGACCGCGCGCGCCACCTGCTCGAACAGGTCGGTCTCGGAGGACGCGGGCTGGAGCCGGTTGAAACGCTGCCCTACGGCGACCTGCGGCGGCTCGAAATCGCCCGCGCGCTGGCGACCCGGCCCGACCTGCTGCTGCTCGATGAACCCTTCGCTGGATTGGGCAGCAGCGAAATCGAACCGCTGGCGCAACTGATCAAACGCCTGCATCGCGAGGAAAACCTGACCATCCTTCTGATCGAACACAAGCTGCGCGAGTTCATGGCGCTGGTCTCTCGGGTGATCGTGATGAATTTCGGCGAGATCATCGCGGTCGGCCCCCCGGATGAGATCGTGAAAAATCCGAAGGTGGTCGAAGCGTACATCGGCAAGACGGAGGACACCCATGCCTCTGCTTGAAGTCTCCAACCTGCGCGTCAGCTACGGCAAGGCGCTCGCCATCGAATCCGTCTCAATCAAGGTCGAAAAAGGCGAACTGGTCGGCGTGCTCGGCCCCAATGGGGCCGGCAAGACCACGCTGCTCAAAGCCATCTCACGCTCGATTCCGTCGCAGGGCACACTGAAGTTCAAGGATCAATCGCTTGAGGGCGTCGCGCCTTACGATGTGGTTGCGCGCGGCATCTGTCACTGCCCCGAAGGCCGCAAGCTGTTCTCCGAACTGTCGGTGCTGAAGAACCTGCAACTCGGCGCGTATCTGCGCAAGAACACCGCCGAGATCAGCGCCGATCTGGAGCGCGTGTTCACGCTGTTTCCCGTGCTGCGCGAACGGCAGTGGCAGCAATCCAGCACGCTCTCCGGCGGCGAACAGCAGATGGTTGCCATCAGCCGCGCGCTGATGGGCCGCCCCGAACTGCTGTTGCTCGACGAGCCGTCGGTCGGCATCGCCCCGCGGCTGAAGGGTCTGATCTTCGACGCAATCCAGCAGATCCGGAAGGATGGCACCGCCATCCTGATCGTCGAGCAGGACGCAACCTCTACCCTGAAGATCACCGATCGCGTCTATGTGCTCGAACACGGTCACACCATCCGCGAAGGCACGGCAAAGGACCTCGCGGGTGACGAGTATATTCGTCAGGTGTATCTGGGAGTTTGACGACAGAGATCAGCATATTGTCATGGCCGGGCTCCTCCCGCCATCTACGCCTGTTTGTCGCTATGCTCTTAAGACGTAGATGGCCCGGCACAAGGCCGGGCATGACGCCGTAGAAAAATTGTAACCTCAGATATGCCGCGTTACTTCTTGTCGAGCGCACCTTCGGCTTTCAGCACCTCGTGCGCGGCCTTGAAGGCCTCGAGGCCTGCAGGAATGCCGCTGTAGACCGTGGCGTGCAGCAGGATTTCCTTGATCTCATCCACGGTGACGCCGTTGACCAGTGCGCCTTTGACATGGAGCTTGAGCTCATTGGGCGCTTTCAGCGCCGTCAGCATGGCGAGATTGAGCATGCTGCGCGTCTTGCGATCGAGGCCGGGCCGCGTCCATGCATAGCCCCAGCACCATTCGGTGGTGATGCCCTGGAACGCCATCATGAAATCGTCGGCCTTGGCGATGCTGTTGTCGACATAGTCCTTGCCCAGAACGTCACGACGGACGGCCAGACCTTTTTTGAATTGTTCGCTTTCGCCGCTCATGACGTCCTCCAGACACTTCAACCAATGATGATTTATCAGCCTTAGCGGCTCTTCGTTGATCCGACAATCGCCTGTTTGCGCGTTGCCGCCATGATCGTCCGGCGGCGTTGCGCCGCCGGACGATCATCGTATCAGGTTCGCCTAGTTCGCCTTCGCGCCCGAGGCCTTGATGACAGGCGACCATTTTGCGACTTCGGCCTTGAGATGGGCGGACAGTGCTTGCGGACCTGCCTGCGCAGGTTTCACAGGCTCCGTGCCCAGTGCGGCCAGACGCTCGATGACTTTCGGGTCCTTCAATGCGGTCTGCAAGGCGTCGCTCAGTTTCTTCTGGACATCGGCAGGCAGTCCCTTGGGCGCCCACATCGCGTGCCACGCAGCCACCTCGAAGCCCTTGAGGCCGACCTCATCGAGGGTCGGCAGATCGGGCAAAACCTTCAGCCGCTCCCTGGTCGTCGCGGCGTAGCCCTTGATCTTGTTTTCCTTGATCTGCATCGTGGTGGTCGTGGTCTGGTCGCACATCACGTCGAACTGGCCGCCGAGAAGATCGGTCATCGCCGGCCCGGTCCCGCGATACGACAAGGCGGTCATCTGCGTATCGATGGCGCTCATCAACATGATCGCGCACAGATGCGACGCCGAACCGATGCCTGCATGGGCATAGGTGACCGCGCTCTTCTTCTGCTTGATCCAGTCGATCAGTTCCTTGGCCGTCTTCGGCTCAAGGCCGGCCTTGCCGACGACCGTCATCGGAACGTCAGCGATGCGGCCGATGGAATCGAAATCGTCGATCACGTTGTAGCGCAGGTTGTCATAAAGAGTCGGCGCGGTCGCCTGCGCGATATGCCAGACCGTCACCATGTATCCGTCGGCGGGAGAGTTCGCGACACGCGTCATGCCAATGGTGCCGCCCGCGCCGCCGACATTCTCGACAATAATTCGCTGACCCAGCGTTTGCCCCATCGATTCCGCGACCAGGCGGGAGACCGCATCCGTTGGCCCGCCCGCAGCGGCCGGAACGATCAGGGTGACCGGACGAGACGGAAAGTCCTGTGCCGTGGCGCGTTCGATGCCGACCGGCAACAGCGCCGTTATCGAGAATACAAGTCCAACGAATAGCTTCCGCATGACGTCCTTCTCCCTGTGCTTTTGTTTCCTTGCCGTGTTCTTGTTTTTGTTCTTTTGACCTTTACCGCTGGCTGGATTTCAGTCCGCTTGATTGTCTCCGATGAGCGCGTCGCACACGGCCTTCGTGACGTCGGCCGTTCGGGCTTTTCCGCCCAGATCCGGCGTGTGCAGCGATTTGTCCGCCGTGACCTTCTCGATCGCCCGCATCAGGCGCGCCGCCGCGGATGGCTCGCCGAGATGTTCCAGCATCATGACACTGGACCAGAACGTGCCGACCGGATTGGCGATGCCCTTGCCGGTGATGTCGAAGGCCGAGCCATGAATTGGCTCGAACATCGACGGAAACTGGCGCTCGGGATTAAGGTTGGCGGTCGGTGCAATGCCGAGCGAGCCGGCCAGCGCCGCCGCCAGATCGGACAGAATATCGGCATGAAGATTGGTCGCGACGATGGTGTCCAGCGTCTCGGGCTTGAGCGTCATACGCATGGTCATGGCGTCGACCAGCATCTTGTCCCATGTGACATCGGGAAACTCGGCAGCCACTTCCGCTGCGATTTCATCCCACATCACCATCGCATGGCGCTGCGCGTTGGACTTCGTCACCACGGTCAGGAACTTGCGTGGACGCGAACGGGCCAGCGCAAAAGCGAAACGCATGATGCGCGCGACCCCTGCCCGCGTGAACATCGACACGTCGGTGGCAACTTCCTCCGGCAGGCCACGATGCACGCGGCCGCCCACTCCGGCATACTCTCCTTCGGAATTCTCCCGGACGATCACCCAGTCCAGTTCGGGACCGGAGACATTGCGCAACGGACTGACGATACCGGGCAGGATGCGCGTCGGCCGCACATTGGCGTATTGATCGAACGGCTGGCAGATCGCGAGCCGCAGGCCCCACAGCGTGACGTGATCGGGCACGTCGGGCGCGCCTGCGGACCCGAACAGGATCGCATCGTGGTTCTTGATCAGGTCGCGGCCATTGTCCGGCATGAACGCGCCGGTTTTCTTGTAGCGGTCCGACCCCCAGTCGAAATGATCGAACGCGAACGTGAACCCGCCATCGCGCTTCGCGCATGCGGTGAGCGCTTCCACACCGGCGGAAATAACCTCGGAGCCGATACCGTCTCCGGGGATGGCAGCAATTCGATAAGTTTTCACGATGACCGTCCGATAGCCGAGAAGAACGCGGGATGGGTAGCCGCCAGCGACCGGGCATTTTGCACCCCCGCCGCCCTCCGGCTGCCAATTTGAGGTGCCATCTTCCATGGAAGATGGTACGCATGTCAAGGTGACGATCCGCGATCCCGGCGAGATTGCGCTTTGCGGCTGTTTCGTTAGGAATCGGCAGATGAATCGCTTGAATGCTCCCGGCGCCCCGCCGCCCGCGAAAACCCAGTCGTTGGTGGCCGATGCCTATGGGATGATGAAGGCCGCCATTCGCGACAACGTTTTCCCGCCCGGCTATCAGGGTTCGGAACAGGAGATCGCGCTGCGGCTCGGCATGAGCCGGACGCCCGTTCATGAAGCCCTGATCCGCCTTCAGGAAGAAGGCCTCGTTCGCGTGCTGCCGAAGCGCGGCGTCACCGTGCTGGCGCTGTCGCCCGGCGACATGCGCGAAGTCTACGATGTTATCATCGCGCTTGAGGGAATGGCCGCGGAGCTGATCGCCGCCATGAGCCCCGCCGCCCGCCGCCCGATCGTTGTCGAACTCGACACCATCAATGCCGAGATGAAAGCCGCCCTGCAACACGACGATCTCGACGCTTGGGCGCGCGCGGATGACCGGTTTCACCGCACGCTGATCGATCGCAGCGGCAATGCCCGTCTCGCCCGGCTGTTCCGCAGCATCATGGATCAATCGCACCGGGCACGCATGATGACCCTGCGGCTGCGCGCCAAGCCGCTGAAATCCATCAAGGAGCATCAGGCCCTTGCCGCCGCCATCAAGAGCGGCGATCCGGCACTGGCGTGTGGCCACGCCCAAAGCCATCGGCGGCGCGCCCGCGACGAGCTTCTTCCGCTGCTGGATCAATTCGGAATGAAGCATCTCTGAGCCGGATGGCCGTTAACAGCTTCGCTGTCGCGAAACAGCCCCACGATTGCATGGGCGCATTCGAAAACTGCACCTGCTCCTGACCGCGGAATTGCGGTTCATATCCGGTATGGATCGCGACTCACGCTGCCGGCACGCCCGATGACGCCACCGTTGAAACCGATGAACACGGCGCTCGGTGTGCTTGCGCTGTGCTTTGCGTTATCAATCATCGGGCGCGGGCTGAGTGAGACTTTCACAGTCTTCCTGCTGCCGATCTCGCAGGGTTTCGGATGGGATCGCGCCGAAGTCATCTCGATTTACTCCGTGGCGGCATTGGCGACCGGCCTCGCCAATCCGGCCGTAGGGCGCCTGTTCGACCACTCAGGCCCCCGGACAGTTTACGCCGTTGGACTGTTGCTGCTGGGCGGCGCATTTTTCACCTCAGCCTTCGCCCAGCATCTCTGGCAATTTCAGCTCACCCTCGGTCTGTGTGTCGGGTTCGGCGCGTCCTGCATCGGCAATGTGCCGAATTCCATCCTGCTCGGGCGATGGTTCGGACCGAGGCTGCCGACCGCCATGTCCGTGGTCTATTCGGCGGCCGGCGCCGGTGTCCTGATCTTGCTGCCGCTGTCGCAGGTTCTCATCGACCATTTCGGCTGGCGCGGCGCGTATCAGATTCTGGGCGGCACGGTGCTCGTCCTGCTCGTGCCTTTGCTGTTGCTGCCCTGGAAGACTTTCGCAACGGGATCCACGACACTGGCAAAATCCACATCGGCCGACGCCAACTATGTCGACTGGACGCTCGTCAGCGCCATGCGTCACCATGCTTTCTGGTCGCTGTTCTTCACGTTCTTTTTTACCGCCGTGGGCATGTTTTCCATTGCGGTACAAATCGTCGCCTATCTTGTCGATGCCGGTTTCCCGCCTTTGCAGGCCGCGACCGCGTGGGGCTTCAGCGGGGTCGTGCTGCTGTTTGGCATGCTGGGGGTGACCTGGCTTGACGGAATCATCGGCCGCCGGCGCTCCGTGCTGTTCAGCTACGCGCTATCGATCATCGGCATCGGCCTGCTCTGGCTGCTGCGCTTCTACCCGAACGTCTGGATGCTGACCGCCTTCGTGGTTTGCTTCGGCAGCATGATCGGTTCGCGCGGGCCGCTCATTTCCGCAACCGCGCTGAAGATATTTCGCGGCGAGCGCGTCGGCACCATCTACGGCACAATCTCCATCGGCAGCGGACTGGGCGCGGCGCTGGGCTCATGGGCCGGCGGCCTGATTCACGATTTCACCGGAAACTACGATGTCCTGCTGGTGTTCTCGCTGGTGAGTGTCGTTCTCGGCATGATCCCGTTTCTTGTTGTCCCCGCGCTGCGGCAGTAATCTCTGCCATCATGCAGGTTGCGTTCGCGACATGCAGTTGCGATCATTGCCCGGACAACAAGACGCCCATCCGAGAGGTTTCGTCATGAGTACCCCGCGCGACGCACCGGATTGGCGCAAGCTGACACAAGAGCAGCTTGATCTCGGCCTGAACAACACGCTTCACGTGCCTGAAACAGCCACCATCGTCGGCGGATGGGAAAAGGCCTCCGCCGAGATGCGCGCCCGCTATCCGCAGTCGCTCGATCTTCGCTACGGCCCGCGCGAGCGCAACCGCATCGACCTCCTGAAAGCGAACACGGGCGGCCCGACGCTGGTTTTCATTCATGGCGGCTACTGGCAGACGCGCGCGAAGGAGAACTTCACGTTCTGTGCCGCGGGTCCCATGAAGCACGGCATCAACGTCGCCTTTATGGGCTACACGCTTGCGCCCGATGCCACGCTGGACCAGATCGTGGATGAGGTCCGCACCGGCATCGACTATCTTGCCGGAGAATTGCCTGCGCTGGGCGGCGATCCCGAGCAGATCGTGGTGTCGGGCTGGTCGGCCGGCGGTCATCTGTCGTCCATGGTGCTCGGGCATCCGCGCATCAAGGCCGGGCTTCTGATCAGCGGCATCTACGATCTCGAACCGATCCGCCACAGCTATCTCAACGCCAAGCTCGGGCTCGACGAAGCCATGAGCCGCCGCAACTCGCCGATGTTGCAACCGGGCGGCGTCAACAAGCCCCTCGTCGTCGTGGCCGGAAGCGGCGAACTGCCGCTGCTGCGCCAGCAGTCCGCCGAGTTTGCAGCTCACCGCGCAACCCACGGGCTGCCTGTCGTGTACGAGGAAATCCCCCGGGCGAACCACTTCACCATGATGGATGAACTGGCGTCGCCAACGGGCCGCCTGACGACGCTGGTCCGCCGGCTCTTTTGAAAGCCGGGCTATCCCGCCGCGAGCGGCATCCGCGTCTCGATGATCCGCGAAAACAGACTGGCTCCGACCGGCAGGATTCCATCGTCGAGAACAAACCCGGGATTGTGCAGCGGCACCGATCCTTCGTGCCCCAGCCAGAAGTACGCTCCCGGCACCTTGAGCAGCATGTCGGCAAAATCCTCGCTCCCCATCTTCGGCTTGGACACGGTCAACACATTGTCGCCGCCGACGACTTCGCGCGCGACATCCGCAACGAATCCCGCCTGCTGCTCGTGATTGATCAGCACGGAAAAGATGTCGCGAATGTCCACGTCAATCTCGACCTGATAGGCTGCGGCGATCCCGGCCGCAATGGTCCGCATGCGTTCGCTGATCTGTTTGCGAACCTTGTCCGAGAAGGTGCGCACCGTGCCGGACAGCTTCGCCTCGCCCGGAATGACGTTGTAGGCCGAGCCCGCATGAATCTGCGTGATCGAAAGAACCGCGGCTTCAGTCGGCTCGACGTTGCGGCTGACGATTGTCTGCAAGGCCTGCCCAAGTGTCATCGCGATCACCACAGGATCTCGCGACATTTCCGGCATCGCCCCGTGACTGCCATAGCCGGTGATGGTGATGTCGAAGAAGTCGGCGCTCGCCATGCAGGCACCCGGAGCGATGGCGACCTGCCCCGGTCCCAGTTGCGGCGCGTTATGCAACCCGTAGACCTCGTCGACCGGAAACTTCTCGAACAGGCCGTCCTTGATCATGGCCCGCGCGCCGCCGAGACCTTCCTCAGCCGGTTGAAAGATGAATGCAACCGTGCCGTCGAAGTTGCGCGTTTCGGCCAGATAGCGCGCGGTGCCCAGGAGGATGGTGGTGTGACCGTCATGACCGCAGCCGTGGAAGCGATCGGGAATCGTCGAGCGCCATGGCAGATTGGTCTTTTCCTCCATCGGCAATGCGTCCATGTCGGCGCGCAGACCGATGCGCTTCTTGCCGCCGCCCTTGCCTTTCAACAGGCCGATCACGCCGGTGCCGCCGAGGCCGCGATGCACCTCGATCCCCCACTGCGCGAGCTTCTCGGCGACGATGCCCGATGTGCGATGTTCCTCGAAGCCGATTTCCGGATGCGCGTGAAGGTCACGGCGGATGGCGATGAGTTCGTCGGCGTAACCTTCGATACGATCGATATTCGGCATGGGTTGCTATCCCGCTTTGATGATTTTTGATCCGGCCTTGCGTCTCACTCCCGGCCGCGTGGCGCGACCGGAGGCCCATCCTTGCATCTCATGCGAGACTGGCCAAGAGCCCTGCCATCAGACGGCCGCGCTCAACGAGGCTATCGACTTCGATATGCTCGTTCAGCGTGTGATAGTCGGCGCCGCGAAGACCCAGACCGTCCAGCGTCGGCAATCCCATCGCGCCCGTGAAGTTGCCATCGGAACCGCCACCCGAACTGCCGTGTATCAAATTGAGACCGAGCTTCTGCGCGACGGCGCGCGCCTGCTCATACAGCGCAATGGTTCCGGCATCCGGTTCCCAAACCGGCCGGGTCACACCGCGCGTGACCGTAAAGCTCACATCGTTGCTCGTGCCGGACAGCGCCAGCATCCGCTCGACGCCGTGGTCCAGATCGGATTGACGTTTCGCCATGCTGAGCGCTTCGCCGCGGCAACTCGACGCCACGCAATTCACCCACTGCCCGCCATGAACCACGCCGACGCTGAACGTGCAGTCCTCGCCCGTCATGCCGTCGATGGCGATGATCTGCCGCGCCATTTCACGGATCGCGGAACGCCCGGCCGCGAGCGTCGCGCCGGCATGGCTTGGTTTTCCCGCAGCTTCCAGATTGAACCGCGCGATCGCGTAGCGCCCGGTGATGACGCCTGAATTCTTGAACGCGGGTTCCGGCACCAGCACATATTTATTGCGGGAGGCTTCGGCTTCGATGATATCGCGCGTGCTGGGTGTGCCGACCTCCTCGTCGGGCGTGAAGAGAACAGTCACGGGAAGCGGCGTTGCGATGGCCGCCTTCTGCAATTGCCGGATCGCCTCGAGCGACGCGTAATTGCCGCCCTTCATGTCGAGAATACCGGGGCCATAGCATTTGCTGCCTTCACGCCGCCACGGCAGCTTCTCCAGCGTGCCGACGGGATGAACGGTGTCCATGTGCCCGGCGATCAGGATGCCCGGCTCTCCCTGCCGGGGATGGGGAAACCGCGCGCGGATGCATCCGCCAAAGCCTTGACGTCCCACAATGGTTTCGATCGACGCACCGGCAATCGCCATGTCGCGCGCCGCGAGCGCAAGCATCCTGTTGACGGCGGCGGCATCCCATGTCGGGCTCTCGCACTCCACCCATGGGCGCAGGCCCGTCAGCATCGTATCGACATCGAACGGCAGCGAGGCGGGATCGATCACGGCGTGTCCTCTTGTTTTGCTTTTAGCGGAGGAAGCAGACGCCCCGCGCTGGGATCGTTGCAGGTTCAGCCGCCAATTCAAATGCAAACTTGAGGGACCTGCTGCGAGTTTGGCGATGTTGCGCGCGCAAATGAGATTGCGTAAGCAGATCGCGCCAATATAGGGGTTTACGATGTTGATTTGCGCTGCAGCAAAGGTGCGTTTGTGAAGCAATCCATCGTCGCGATGCCACCCTCCAATGCGAAAGCCGCGAGTTGGATGGCCGGCTGGCTTACCCTGATGCTGATCATGCTGGTCGCGGGCCGCGAGGCTGCCCGCGAGGTCAACGTTTTCCAGATCCTGGAAATGCGTTCGGTCATCGGCCTCCTGATGCTTTATCCGCTGGTTCACATGAGCGGCGGCCTTGCCGGCATGAAGACGGCGCGCCCGATGCAGTACATCGGCCGCAACATCATTCATTACGGAGCGCAGTACGGCTGGTTTCTGGCGCTGACGCTGATTCCGCTGGCGCAGGTGGTGGCCATCGAATTCACGATGCCGATCTGGACCGCCCTGCTCGCGGTCAGCTTTCTCGGCGAGCGCCTGAATGTCTGGAAAATCCTGGCCATCGTGCTGGGACTCGTCGGCGTCGTCATCATCGTGCAGCCCGGAGCCGCCGAGATCAGCCCCGGTCAGCTCATCATGGTCATGGCCGCCATCGGCTTCGGCATTTCGGTCGTCATGATGAAATCGCTCACCCGCACCGATTCGGTTGTGGTGATTGTGTTCTGGATGATCGTCATCCAGTCCGTGATCGGATTGATTCCGGCCATCTACACCTGGAAATGGCCGTCCGCGCACGTCTGGCCGTGGATCATCGTGATCGCATTCTGCGGCACCTATTCGCACTACTGCATGACGCAGGCGATGCGTTATGCCGATGCCACGGTCGTCGTGCCTATGGATTTTCTCCGGGTGCCGCTGAGCGCCGCCGCCGGCTGGCTGGTCTATTCCGAGCGGCTTGACGCCGCGACCGTGATCGGCGCGGCGCTGATCCTGACCGGAAACCTGCTCAACCTGAAACGCTCGGCCTCGGCGCGCACGGCAACAACGTAAGGTCCGTCAGGCCGCGCTCTTGTTGTCGACCGATAGCACGCCGCGCCGGATCTGATCTTCCTCGATGGATTCGAACAGCGCCTTGAAGTTGCCTTCGCCGAATCCGTCGTCACCCTTGCGCTGGATGAACTCGAAGAAGATCGGCCCGATGGCGTTGGCAGAGAAGATCTGCAACAGCACCTTGGTGTGGCCGCCATCCACCACGCCCTCGCCATCGATCAGGATGCCGTTCTTCTGCAACCGCGCGACATCCTCGCCGTGCTTCGGCAGCCGCGCGTCGATTTTCTCGAAGTAGGTTTCCGGCGGCGGCGGCATGAACGGCAGCCCGTCTGCCCGCAGCTTTTCGATGGTGCGATAGATGTCCTTCACACCACAGGCGATGTGCTGAATGCCCTCGCCGCGGTAGATATTGAGATATTCCTCGATCTGCCCGGAATCGCCCGCATCCTCGTTGATCGGAATTCTGATCTTGCCGTCGGGACTGGTCAGCGCGCGCGAGAACAATCCAGAGGCCCGGCCCTCGATATCGAAGAAGCGGATCTGCTTGAAGTTGAACAGCCGCTCGTAGAAGCCGGTCCAGACGTCCATCCGTCCGCGATGCACGTTGTGAGTGAGGTGGTCGAGATAGAACAGTCCCGCGCCGTCCGGACGTGCATCCCTCGCACCGAGCCATTCAAACTCGGCGTCATAGGCAGACCCCTTCGCGCCATAGCGATCGACGAAGTACAAAAGACTGCCGCCAATGCCCTTGATCGCCGGAACATCGATCGTCTTGCGAGCGGACACCTCATCCGCCGGCTCCGCGCCGAGCGACAGCGCCCGCTCATAGGCCTGCTTCGCATCGACCACGCGGAACGCCATCGACGGCGCGCAGGGTCCATGCGCAGCGACAAACTCGAAACCGTGGGTGCCGGGCTGCTCGTTGACGAGATAATTCACCTCGCCCTGACGATAGACGGTGATCGCCTTGGTCTTGTGCTTGGCGACGGCGGTAAACCCCATCAGGCGAAACAGGGCATGAAGCTGCTCGGGCTCGGGATGGGCATATTCGACGAACTCGAAGCCATCGGTCCCCATGGGGTTCTGTGCGGAAATAACGGCGGCCGGTGCATCGTGCGGAAACGGACCCATGACGGTCTCCCTTGAAAAGCCTGGCTGACGGCTGTCTACTTCCAGCATCGTGCGCCGCTTTTGACGCAATGTACGTGCAAAATCAGGCTAGAAATGCCATAATGACGCATACTTTGTGCATGAAAGAGAGATTTTACGCATGATTTCGCTCGACGGTTTTGACCTCAAAATCCTTGCCGCGCTCCAGGACGATGGCCGCCTGACCAACCAGCAACTGGCCGATCTCGCCGGTCTCTCGGCCTCGCAATGCTCGCGCCGCCGCACGCGGCTGGAAGACGAGAAGATCATCGCAGGCTATCACGCCGACCTCGCCAGCGAGGCGCTTGGGTTCAACGTGCTGGCGTTCATCCAGATCACGCTGGCGACGCACTCCCCCAACAACGCCAAACGCTTTCGCGACCTGATGCGGCGGGTCGACGACATCCAGGAAGCATATTCGCTGACCGGCGATGCGGATTATCTGCTGAAGGTGGTGCTGAGCGATCTCAAGAGTCTGTCGGACATCGTCAACAATGTCCTGATGCCGCATGACAGCGTGGCGCACGTGCGCTCGTCCATCGTGCTCGACCGGTTGAAAACGACACGCAAGCTGCCGCTGCGGAGGCTCGCGAGTTAGACCGACGGCAGGATAGTGCCTTCGACCTCGCCGAAGCCGATGCGGTAGCCATCGCCCTGGCACCAGCCGCGCATGGTGAGCGAGTCGCCGTCCTCGAGAAATGCGCGCTGCTCGCCGCTCTCGAGCGTCATCGGCTCGGCGCCGCCCCAACTCAACTCCAGCATGCTGCCGCGCTCGCCCTTCTCGGGACCGCTGATGGTGCCGGAGCCAAGCAGATCGCCGACATTCATCGCGCAGCCGCTGGATGCATGATGCACAAGCTGCTGCACCGACGACCAGTACATGTACTTGAAATTCGTGCGGCTGATGCCGGCCGGCTTGTTCATTTTCTCCGTGCGCAGATCGACCGCGAGCTGAACATCGTAGTTCTGCGGCTTGGCCTGCTGCAGATAGGACAGCGGCTTCGGGTCCTGCGCCGGACCGCTGACCAGAAACGGCTCCAGCGCCTCGCGCGTCACGATCCACGGGCTGATTGAAGTGCCAAACGCTTTCGCCTGAAACGGCCCGAGTGGCACGTACTCCCACGCCTGAATGTCGCGCGCGCTCCAGTCGTTCAGGAGCGTGAAGCCGAAGATCATCTCCTCGGCCTGCTGCTCGGTCAGCATCTCGCCCATCGCGGACGCCTGCCCAATCACGACGCCCATCTCCAGTTCGAAATCCAGCCGCTTGCACGGACCGAATGTCGGCAGATCCGCAGTCGGCGGCTTGAGTTGTCCGCGCGGACGGCGGATCGGCGTGCCGCTGACCACGACGGTCGATGCACGGCCATTGTAGCCGATGGGAATCGACAGCCAGTTCGGCATCAAGGCGTTGTCCTTGCCGCGGAACATGATGCCGACATTGGTCGCGTGTTCCTTCGACGAATAGAAATCGGTGAAGCCTTGGACCTCAATCGGCATGTGCATATCCGCGAAGTTCCGCGGAATCAGGACACGCCTCCTTAGTTCAGCGTTGTCGCGTAGCTCAGGATGATCGTGCCGCAACAACTCACTGATGCGTGCGCGGGTCTTCGTCCACACCTTCGGTCCCAGAGCCATGAAGGTATTCAGCGAGGGCTTCGCGAAGACAGCTGTGGCATCCTCGAAACGGATTAATCCCGCCGCTTCCAGCGCCGCCAGATCGAGAACGAAATCGCCGATGGCCACACCCACGCGCAGGTCCGGCTGCTCGGGGGTGAAGAACACGCCATAAGGCAAATTCTGGATCGGAAAATCCGACGACGCATCGACGTCGATGAAAGAGCGCAGCCTCGGATCGTTCGGGTGCATCGTGTCCATCCGTTGGTTATTCGGCGTCGGGCTGGCGGCCGGGCTCGGCGGCGGCGAAAGCTTCGATTTTTGCTGCGGCAGCATCGAGGGCCGCGATACGCTTGTACGGCGTGAGATCGACCCCGAAACGCCGCGCGTTGAACACCTGCGGGACAATGCAGATATCCGCCAGCGTCGGTTTGTCACCGAGTGCAAACGGGCCCGGCAGATGGGCCAGCCGCGCCTCGATTGCGTCAAAGCCGGCTTCGATCCAGTGCTTCGACCACGCCGCACGCGTCGGCTCATCGACGCCCATTTCGATCAGTTTATTCAGCACGCGCAGATTTCCAATCGGATGAATGTCGCTGACCGCGACCAGCGCGATCTCGCGCGCAATCGCCCGCCCCTTCGCGTCCGGCGGCAGCAACGGCGGCTCGGGATGCGTCTCGTCGAGATACTCGATGATCGCCAGCGATTGTGCGAGTTCGAGATCGTCGTCGATCCAGTACGGCACCAGCCCCGCCGGATTGATCTTGCGGTAAGCCGGCTGCGTCTGCTCGCCCTTGCGCAAATGCACGAAATGATGGTCCGCGCTCAGCCCCTTGAGATTAACCGCGATGCGCACGCGATAAGCCGCTGTGGAGCGGAAGTACCCGTAAAGAACTGCGTCACTCATGCGGCGCGCTTACGGCTTGGAGGGATCGAAGCGGCGCTCCAACCCTTGCCAGCACTCGGCATAGTCGTCCTGCAACGCGCTGGTCTTCGCCGCATATTCGGTCACGCGCTGTGGATAGCGGGTCTCGAACATGAAGGCCATGGTGCCGGTCAGCTTGACGGGCTTCAGTTCGCCGTTGCTGGCGTGATCGAACGCTTCGCGGTCCGGCCCGTGCGGCAGCATCATGTTGTGCAGGCTGATGCCGCCCGGCACGAAGCCCTGCGGCTTGGCGTCGTACACGCCGTAAATCAGCCCCATGAACTCCGACATGATGTTCATGTGATACCATGGCGGGCGGAAGGTGTTTTCCGCCACCGCCCAGCGCTCGGGGAAAATCACGAAATCGATGTTCGCGGTGCCAGCGGTTTCCGATGGCGACGTCAGCACCGTGAAGATCGACGGGTCGGGATGATCGAAGCCGATGGCGCCGATGGGCGAGAATGTCCGCAGGTCATATTTATACGGCGCGTAGTTGCCGTGCCACGCCACCACGTCGATGGGCGAATGCGGCAGTTTGGTCACGAACAGCGAACCGCCCCACTTCACATAAAGCTCTGTCGGCGTTTCCTTGTCCTCATAGGACGCCACGGGCGTCAGGAAATCGCGCGAGTTGGCGAGGCAGTTTGCGCCGATCGGTCCGCGCTCCGGCAGAGTGAACGCGCCGCCGTAATTCTCGCAAAGATAGCCCCGCGCCGGACCTCTCGGAATCTCCACCCGGAATTTCACGCCGCGCGGAATCACAGCGATCTCGCCGGGCTCGATATCGATGAGGCCGAATTCTGTGACGAGGCGCAGATTGCCCTCCTGCGGAACAAACATCAGTTCACCGTCGGCATTGTAGAAATGCTGATCCACCATCGACTTGGTGATGAGATAGATGTGTGCCGCCATCCCGGCCTGCGTGTTCGCGTCGCCTGCCGTTGTCATGGTGATGACGCCTTGCAGGAAGGTCTGGTCGCCCTTCGGCATCGGCAATGGGTCCCAGCGCAGTTGCGCGATGGGCATGTCGTGTTCGGCGCACGGCGCGGTGCGCCAGTATTTCGCATCGGCCTTCGCGAAACGGCCGGAATGTTTCACCGACGGACGGATGCGATACAGCCACGAACGCTCGTTGCTGCCGCGCGGCGCGGTGAACGGCGAACCCGATAATTGCTCGGCATAAAGCCCGTAAGCGCAGCGCTGCGGCGAGTTGCGCCCGATGGGCAGCGCGCCGGGCAAGGCCTCGGTCTCGAAGCTGTTGCCGAAGCCGGACATGTAGCCCGGCGTCACGTTGACGCTGTTGCGGTTAACGACGCCAGGAGCGGTGTTGACGTTCATGGTCCTATCCTCCTTGCAGAGCAGCCCACATGTCGCGATCGCGCTTGTCTGTCCAGATCACGGGATCGTCGATCCCCGACGCCTCGTCGAAGGCGCGCGAGACATTGAACGGCAGGCAATGCTCATAAATGGCGAAGCTGGAAAACTTCGGGTCCATCACCTCGCGGGTCGCCGTCATGGTTTCCTTCAGCGTGCGCCCCTTCGCCACCGACAATTCCGCCGCGCCATACAGCGAACCGACGAAATCGCGCGTCATGGCAATCGCCTCGTTCACGGTCGCCGTACCCTTCAGCGCATCGCCACGGCCCGGTGCGACCGCCTTCGGATTGAATTCGCGGATTTCATTCAGCGTCATCGGCCATTCGCGCAACAGCGCGTCGCCGCAATAGCACGCCGAATGAAATTCGATCAGGTCGCCAGAACACATCACCTGCGCATCCGGCACCCAGGCCACGATATCGCCGGAGGTATGCCCCGCGCCGAGATGCATCAGCTTCACCTCGCGCTTGCCGAGATAAATGGTCATGTCGGTCTCGAAGGTCAGCGTCGGCCAGGTCAGGCCGGGAATGCTCTCGGCGTCGCGAAACAACCGCGGAAACCGTCCGAATTCGGAGTCCCAGTCCTGCTGCCCGCGCTCCGCGATCAGGCGGTGGGTTTCCTGCGACGCAACGATGTCCTGCGCCCTGTAGGCCGAGGCCCCGAGCACGCGGACGGCGTGATAATGCGACAGAACCACATACTTGATCGGCTTGTCGGTCACGGTCCTGACCCGCTCGATCACACTGTTCGCCATCGCCGGGGTCGCCTGCGCGTCGAACACAATGCAGCCGTCATCGCCCACGATCACCGCTGTGTTGGGATCGCCTTCCGCGGTGAATGCATAAATGTCCGGTCCGATCTCGGAGAAGGTGATCTTCTTCTCGGCCATATCCCCGGTCGATGCGAAACCCTTGGCGGTCATGTGCTGTCCTTTGTCGTCGTCTTCTTGTCTGCGGGGTTACCGAGCTGCCGCTTCGCCAGCGCGATGGCTTCGCGCAACACCTCGGCATCCCCGATATGATTGGCGAGAATCAGAACCAGCGCCGTATCCAGCGATACACTGTCCTCGTCGCTAAGACCGCGATGCGCCTCGACCATCAGACGATAGGCGGCATCCGGATCGGCAAAATTCGATTGCGTCGAAAGCGTCATGACGTCGCTCCCGGTATTGTTTCCATCCTAGCGCTGGCGCGAGTGATGGCGGCCTGTACGGCACCGCGCGTCGGACGCTTGAAGCGCGCCGCGACATATCCATCGGGGCGCAGCAAATAGGCCGCACCGTCCGATGCATCATAGCGTTTCGCGAACAATCCCGATGGGTCGCGCAGCGGTGCGCTATCGCCGATCCAGATGGATTGACAGACTGGAATCCCGACATCGGCACCATCGCCCGATCGCAGCAGCACAAAGCCGTCGAACGATTTTCTCGCCTCGGTTAGATGGATCGGTTCTCCGGTCGCCCTTGCCAATGGCGCGTCGATCATCTGCGCGCCCGGACGCGGCCCCGCGGCCCAGACATCCGCATCGGGCGTCGACAGCGGCGAGTCATAAACCGACGGCGTCGAGAGCCGCCCGCCATTGACCATGCGCTTGGCAAATTCTGTGTCCTTCGCCAGCCTCAGCACCGCCTGACGCATCCGGCGTTCCTGTCTGGAATGCGGCGCGATGAAGTCGGTCGAGCGGGTCGAGGCGCGGATGTTCTCGTCGGCAGCAGCGCTGCGTTCGATCTCGTAGCTGTCGAGCAGCGCGACCGGCGCGTCGCCGCGCAGGATCATGGAGAGCTTCCAGGCGACGTTTTCCGCGTCCTCTAACCCCGAGTTCGCGCCGCGCGCGCCGAACGGCGAGACCTGATGCGCGGAGTCGCCCGCGAAAATCACGCGCTCATGCACAAAGCGATCCATGCGGCGGCACTGGAACTTGTAAACCGAAATCCATTCAAAATCGAACTTGGCATGACCCAGCATTCGTTCGATCCGCGGCCGCACGTTCTGCGGCAGCCGCTCGATGGCGGGATCGGCATCGGGTCCGAGTTGCAGATCAATGCGCCAGACATCGTCGGGCTGGCGATGCAGCAGCGCGGACTGGCCCGCGTGAAACGGCGGATCGAACCAGAACCAGCGCTCGGTGGGAAATTCGGCGGTCATCTTGACGTCCGCGATCAGGAACTGGTCCTCGAACACCTCTCCGGAGAATTCCGCGCCGACAAAGCCGCGCAGCGCCGAGCGCGCGCCATCGCACGCGACCACGAAATCGGCTTTCAGGTGATAGCGGCCGTCCGGCGTATCGATGGCGAGAACGACGTGATCGTTGCGTTGTTCCAGCCCGACAACCTTGTTGCGCCAGCGCAGATCGACCTGCGGCAAGTCCTGGATGCGATCGACCAGAAAGGCTTCCGCGTAATACTGCTGGAGATTGATGAAGGCCGGCATCTTGTGGCCGTCCTCGGGCAGCAGGTCGAACTGGTAGACCAGATCGTCCTGGAGAAATATCTTGCCGACCTTCCAGACGACGCCCTTCTCCACCATCCGCTCGCCGACTCCGAGCCGGTCCCACAATTCGAGCGAGCGCTTCGAGAAACAGATCGCGCGCGAGCCGTCGCCGATCCGGTCGGCATCGTCCAGCACGACAACCGGATGTCCGCGCTGCGCCAGATCGATCGCCAGCGTCAGCCCGACCGGGCCGGCGCCGACCACCACCACCGGATGGCGCGCGGCATTCCCGGCCGCCCGGTCCTGATCGGAATGGCGGCGATAGCCGAATTGTGTGACGGGAGGTTGCGGCACATCTCAAACCCTGTTCTGACCGGCTTCTTGAAACGAAGCTCTGGCCAAGAGGATAGACCATCGCTATGATCGTTGCAACTGCAACCAATGAGCCATCCCGCCCCAATCGGACATCTGCCTTGACCAAGCTCGATCTCTTCAAATTCATGCCGTTCCGGCTGAACCGGCTGGCGGCGGAAGTCAGCGCGGAACTCGCCAGCGAGTACCGGGAGCGATATGGCCTCGATATTCCGGAATGGCGGGTTCTGGCCACGCTCGGCTTCCGTGACGACGCCTGCACCGCGCAATACATCGCCTACTGCACGCGAACGCACAAATCGACCATCAGCCGGGCGGTCGCGCATTTGCTGAAACAGCAGGTGATCGAACGGGTGGAGAACGAGGACGACAGGCGCGAGCTGGCGTTGCAGCTCACGCGCAAGGGCCGCGCGCTTTATGAAGAGCTGATCCCGCGCCTGCTCGACAAGGAACAGGACATCCTGTCATGCCTCACGGCCACGGAGCGCAAGGAATTCGCGCAGGTGCTCGGCAAGATCGAAAAGCGGCTCGATCTGATTCAGAGCACCACAGACGCGCGCGCGAAGAAGGATGCGTATTAGACTTTCTGTCGCCGACGTGAATGACGTGATTGACACGATCTGCTCCCTCGCCCCGTTCTTACGGGGAGAGGGTCGGGGTGAGGGGCGCACTTCACTAATAGCTGACCGGACAGGCCCCTCACCCGGATTGCAATGCAATCCGACCTCTCCCCGTAAGAACGGGGAGAGGTAAAGCAAAAAATCACGCCGCCCGGATGTTCTCCATGAAGCGGTCGAGTTCCTGACGAAGCCGGGTGCTTTCGACCGCAAGCGTCTGCGCCGAATTCAGAACCTCGCCGGACGCAATGCCGGATTCGCTGGCGCCCCGGTTGACCTCGGAAATGCTCTCCGCGATCTCATGGGTGCCGCTGGCCGCGCTCTGCACGTTGCGGGCGATCTCGGTCGTCGCCGTGCTCTGCTGCTCGATCGCGGCCGCGATGTTGCCGGCGATCCGCGAGATCTGGCCGATGGTCTGGCCGATTTCCTTGATCGCGAAAACCGATTCCTGCGTCGCTTCCTGCATTCCGGCAATGTGCGACGAAATCTCGTCGGTCGCCTTCGCCGTCTGGCTGGCCAGCGATTTCACCTCGGATGCGACCACGGCAAAGCCGCGCCCCGCTTCTCCGGCCCGCGCCGCTTCGATGGTGGCGTTCAGCGCCAGCAGGTTGGTCTGCTCGGCGATAGCGGTAATCAGCTTGACCACGTCGCCGATCTGCTGCGCGGCCATCGACAGCTTGTTGATGCGCGCATCGGTCGCCTCGGCCTGCGAGACTGCGGCGGCTGCGATGCGGCTCGACTCCTGAACCTGCCGGCCGATTTCGTTGACGGACGCCGAGAGTTCTTCGGTCGCGGCGGCAACGGACTGGACGTTGGACGATGCCTCTTCGGAGGCGCTGGCGACCTTGCCCGAAAGCTCCTGCGCCGCGCCGACCGTTCGGCTCAGCGTGGTGGCGGAGGATTCAAGCTGACTGGCCGAGGCCGACACGCTCGAGACGATGACCCCGACGGCGGTTTCAAAATTGTCGGCAAAACGATGCAGTTCCGCGCTGCGCGCTTCGCTCGCCGATTTGCTCTGCGTCTCGCGTTCGGCGGCATCTTCCTGCGCCTTGACAACGGCCCGCATCTTGAACTCCTCGACCGCGCTGGCCATCTCGCCGATCTCGTCCTTCTGACCGAGGCCAGGCAGAACGACATCGAAGTTGCCGCCGGCGAGTTCACGCATCGCCTTGCACATGCCGACCATCGGCCTGGAAATACCGCGCCCCAGCAGCCATGCCAGAATGACGCCGAACGCAATGCCGCCGGCGCCGAGAATCGTCACGAAGGTCCCTGTCTTGTGCGCCTCTGCGGCGGATTCCTTTGCCATGCGGTTCTGCCGAACCAGCAAGCCATCCTTGATGGTTTTCGCTTCGCCCGTCACTGCCCCGGCCGCATCGTTCATCTTGGCGGACAGCGCATCGATTTGCCCCGTGTTCTCGACGAACTTCGCAAATGAAGCCTGATAGTTCTCAAGTTCCTGAGTGAGTTCCTTGATCTTCAGCAGCAGTTTCGGATCATCCGACTGGAGCGACGACATGCCGTTCTTGAGAAGCTGCATGCGGGCCTTCACGCTCCCGGCAACGGACTTCTCCGGCCTGACGACATAGTTGCTGATGTTCGCCGTGATGGCGGCGGCCTGCGGCGCGAGTTCTTTCGCGGCGTTCTGAAACGAAGCAAACCCGGCCAGAATCGCGGTGTCGGCAAGGTCCTCGAACTTGTAACGGATGACGTTGCCTATCCGGAGCAACTGGTTCGCGGCGATGCTCGCGTTTTCCGTCTTGAGCGCAACGGTTTCCGCGAAGACAGATGCAAACTCGTTATAGCTGACCGAAAGGCTGAGAACGCTCTTGCGGCTTCCGGAGGTGGCGACGCGCGTGGCGCGCTCGATGGCGCTGCCGAGGGCCGTCTCCGCGGCTTTTGCCGCCGCTTCATCGGCCTCATTACCGCTCATCACGTAATAGCGGGCGAGGAGCTGATAGGCCGCAAGCTCGCGATCGATGTCACGCGCGCTGTCGGTTTCGGCCACGATTCCCTGATACGACAGCACGCCGGCGGCAATGCGCTCGAACCCGAAATAGGCAACGCCCATGTTGATCGCCGAAACGCTCAGCACGGTCACGAAGCCAAGCATGATCTTGGTTCGGAATCGTAGATTTGAAAAGAAGCTGGACTTTGCCTTCTGCTTCGCCGCGCCCCTGAACCAAGCCATTCCCACCCCCAGCCATTGCACGCAAAACCAGCGGGCAGCCCGCCCGCAGAAGCTTCAAGGTAAAAGAAATTGGATAACGCGCCGTAAATTCATACCCTGCCGCCGCGAAAAGCGCCTGCAAAGCAGGCATTTGTCGCGAATGTCAGCAGTTCGGCGGTATTTGAGTCTGGCGCTGGCGTCCGCCCGCGGCAGAAGTTAACGAATTATTCCCAGCTCAGCGCGCCGCCGTTCTGGTACTCGATCACGCGGGTCTCGAAGAAGTTCTTCTCCTTCTTCAGGTCCATGGCTTCAGACATCCACGGGAACGGATTTTCCGTCTCATTGAACACGCGGGTGAGCCCGAGCTGCGCACAGCGCCGGTTGGCGATGAAGTGCATGTACTGCTCGCAGAGCGCCGCGTTCAAACCCAGAAAGCCGCGCGGCATGGTGTCCCTGCTGTAAGCCGCCTCGAGCTCTGCGGCGTCCCGGATCATGCCACGCACCTCGTCCTGGAATTCACGCGTCCACAGATGCGGATTTTCCATCTTGATCTGGTTGATGACATCGATGCCGAAATTCAGGTGAATGGATTCGTCGCGCAGGATGTACTGGTACTGCTCGGCGATGCCGACCATCTTGTTGCGGCGGCCGAGCGACAGGATCTGCGCAAAGCCCGTATAGAACCACATGCCCTCGAAGATCACATAGAACGCCACGAGATCGCGCAGGAACGACTGATCCGCCTCAGGCGTGCCGGTCTTGAAGTCCGGGTTCTCCAGATTCTGCGTATGCCTCAGCGCCCAAGCCGCCTTGTCGGTGATCGACGGCACCTCGCGGTACATGTTGAATAGCTCCCCCTCGTCCAGCCCGAGGCTTTCGACGATGTACTGGAAGGTGTGCGTATGCACCGCCTCCTCGAACGCCTGCCGCAGCAGGTACTGGCGGCATTCGGGGTTTGTCAGGTGGCGATAGATCGCGAGCACAATGTTGTTGGCGACGAGGCTTTCGGACGCCGCGAAGAAGCCGAGGTTGCGCTTGATGGCGCGGCGCTCGTCCTCGGTGAGGCCGTCGCGCGACTTCCACAGCGCGATGTCGGCCTGCATCGAGACTTCGGTCGGCATCCAGTGATTGTTGCAGCCGGCGAGATACTTCTCCCAGGCCCATTTGTATTTCAAAGGCAGAAGCTGGTTGACGTCGGCGCGGCAGTTGATCATCGCCTTGTCGTCCACCGACACACGGCCGCCCTTGCGGTCGATGGTGCCGAGCCCGGTTTGGTCGGTCGGGGCTGATTGGCCGGTCAGGATGGGTGGAAGCGAATTGACGGCTTTGTTCGGTGTGGTTTCGGACCAGTCGAGCATGACGATATTCCTGTTATCTCGATGTCGTCCCCGCGAAAGCGGGGACCCAGTGCTTTGCAGACATCGACTTGAAGTTGAGTGTGGTGGCGGCGTGGCTCGCGAACTCAGACCTGTGCCTGAAGTATGGGTCCCCGCTTTCGCGGGGACGACGCAGTACTACTGGCACGCCTCGCAGTCCGGATTGTCGATCGAGCACGCCACTGCATCGGACAGATCCGGCGCGGTCGATGCTTGCGGCACCACGATGGGCTTGTTCACCGGCATGGCAGCAAGCGACGACGACGACGAAACCGAATTGAGCTTGCCGTCGGTCCCCTTCAGCGTGGATTTCTCCACATGGGTCGCGCTACGCGAACGCAGGTAATAGGTCGTCTTCAGGCCGCGAGCCCATGCCAGCCGATACAGCTGATCGAGCTTCTTGCCCGACGGATTGGCGATGTAGAGGTTGAGCGACTGCGCCTGATCGATCCACTTCTGCCGACGTGCCGCAGCTTCGATGAGCCATGCGCTGTCGATCTCGAACGCCGTTGCATAGAGCAACTTGAGATCGTCGGGCACGCGATCGATGGAGCCGACGCTGCCGTCGAAGTACTTCAGGTCGGACACCATTACCTCGTCCCACAACCCGCGCGTCTTCAGGTCGCGGACCAGAAATTCGTTCACCTCGGTGAAGTCGCCCGACATGTTCGATTTGACGTAGAGGTTCTGGTAGGCGGGCTCGATCGACTGCGCCACGCCGCAGATGTTGGAAATCGTCGCCGTCGGCGCGATCGCCATCACGTTTGAGTTGCGCATACCGGTGGATTGCACCCGCTCGCGCAATGCAGCCCAATCCATCGTTGAGCCGCGATCCATCTCCAGACCACCTCGCGCATCCGCCAGAATCTCAATCGAGTCGAGCGGCAGGATGCCTTTGCTCCACAACGAGCCGCTGAACGACGGGTAGCTTCCGCGCTCCGCGGCCAGATCGACCGACGCCGAGATGGCGTGAAAGGAGATCGCTTCCATGCTCTGGTCGGCGAAGGCGACGGCGGCGTCCGACGCCATCGGGATTCGCAACGCATGAAGCGCATCCTGAAAGCCCATCAGGCCGAGGCCGACCGGGCGATGCTTGAGGTTCGAGCGGCGCGCTTCCGGAATGGTGTAGAAATTGATGTCGATGACGTTATCGAGCATCCGCATCGCGGTCGAAATCGTCCGCTTCAGCCGCGCATGATCGATGCCGCCCTCACCCACATGGTTGAGCAGGTTCACCGAGCCGAGATTGCACACGGCGACTTCGTCGTCCGACGTATTGAGCGTGATCTCGGTGCAGAGGTTCGACGAATGGATGACGCCGACATGCTGCTGCGGCGAGCGCAGGTTGCATGGGTCCTTGAACGTAATCCACGGATGTCCGGTCTCGAACAGCATGGTCAGCATACGCCGCCACAGGTCGGTGGCGCGCAGCGTCTTGAACACGCGCATTTCGCCGCGCGCGGCCTTCGCTTCATAGAACGCATAACGCTCGGCAAAGGCCTTGCCATAAAGGTCGTGCAGATCCGGCGTCTCGTCCGGCGAGAACAGCGTCCATTCGCCGTCGGCTTCGACGCGCTGCATGAACAGGTCCGGCACCCAGTTCGCGGTGTTCATGTCATGGGTGCGGCGGCGGTCGTCGCCGGTATTCTTGCGCAGGTCGAGAAACTCCTCGATATCGACATGCCACGTTTCGAGATAGGCGCAGACCGCGCCCTTGCGTTTGCCACCCTGATTGACCGCAATCGCAGTGTCGTTAGCGACCTTGAGGAATGGCACCACGCCCTGGCTTTCGCCGTTGGTGCCCTTGATGTGCGCGCCGAGGCCGCGCACGCGGGTCCAGTCGTTGCCGAGACCGCCGGAATATTTCGCCAGCAGCGCATTGTCCTTCACCGACTTGAAGATGCCATCGAGGTCGTCCGCCACCGTGGTGAGGAAGCAGGACGACAATTGCGGCCGCAGCGTGCCGGAATTGAACAACGTCGGCGTCGAGGCCATGAAATCGAACGACGACAGCAGATTGTAGAACTCGATGGCGCGGGCCTCGCGATCGATCTCGCGAATGGCGAGACCCATCGCGACGCGCATGAAGAACGCCTGCGGCAGTTCTATGCGGTTGCCGTCGGTATGCAGGAAGTAGCGGTCGTAGAGCGTCTGCAAGCCGAGGAACTGAAACGCGAGATCGCGCTCCGGCTTCAAAGCCGCCGCGATCCGCTTCAGGTCATAGCGCGCCAGTTCCGGATCGAGCAATTCGGCTTCGATCCCTGCTTTGATGTAAGCCGGAAAATACTCCGGGTAGCGCGCGGTCATGTCGGCCTGCGTGGCGTTGATCTGCGCGGCGTGGACAAACGACAGCACCTCGGTGCGCAGCTTGTCGAGCAGCAGCCGCGCGCTGACATAGGCGTAATTCGGCTCCTGCTCCACCAGCGTGCGCGCGGCCATGATGCCTGCGAGCGCGAGTTCGTCCTGGCTGATGCCGTCGTAGAGATTGCGGCGGGTCTCGGTGAGAACGGGGCCGAAATCGACACCGTCGAGATTGCCGCAGGCCTCCTGAATGATCAGCGTGAGGCGATCGACATCGAGCGGCACGCGCGTGCCGTTGCCCAGCGTCACATGCAGCTGCGGCTCGGACGATGTCTTGACCGGCTTGGCGGCGGCCTCTTCGGCGCGCTGGCGCTGGCGTTCATCGCGGTAGAGCACATAGGCCCGCGCGACCTTGTGGTGTTCGCTGCGCATCAGCGCGAGTTCGACCTGATCCTGCACGTCTTCGATGTGGAAGGTGCGCCCCTCGCCGATCCGGCGGGTCAGCGCGCTCACCACCTCGTTCGTCAGTTGCTCGATGATTTCATGGACGCGGCGCGAAGCAGCGGCCGTGTTTCCTTCCACCGCGAGGAACGCCTTGGTCATCGCAATGGAAATCTTGCCCGCGTCGAACGGCGACACGGTGCCGTTGCGGCGGATGACCTGCAACGGCGGCTCATTTGCAGGGATGGCCAGCGACTCGGAACGCAACTGAATGAGAGGAGCGGATTTGGCGGCTTCGCGTTCGATCGAGAGTGACATCGGCAGACCCCGTGCATGTTGCAATTTTCTGGGGGCTGGGGCCGAAAGGCGCGTCGTCGCGGCGCGCGAACGCACCGAAGCACGCGACCGCCGGACACCCCGCCCGTGGACGTTCTTTTGGTGTCGCGGCAGGTCTCCTGGCTCGCAGGTCGGCGCTGAGTCCGGTCTTCCCGATGCGGATCAGGCATCAGTGACTTAGGTCGGACTCAACTCACTGCTTACAGTTGCGGGGGCAGCGCCGGAATTGCTGCACTGGATGCAGCTCACCGGCTTCCCATTTTCACCGCTAGGCCTTGCGGCTTTGCGGAACCTCGACGTCTACATCTGGTATCCGCCAGGCTGCACTGTCAAGCGGCAGTGATCGTGGAAAACGGGGACAGGACGAGAAACAACATCAAACAAACGGGAAAACTCTCGAAAAAAATTTTGACCAGTCGTCGATACGCCGTGCGGCCGACTGCTCTCCGGCGAATTACTAGAGAACTCTCTCAGGATGATTCTGCCCACTCTAGTTGGGGCGACGTCCGGGAGCGGTCCAGTGGGAAGCTTTCCTTTTGACCTGACGCCGCCCGCTTCTCATAACGAGAGCATCGCGGTTCTGCGGATCGGTGATCCGGAGCCAAGAGGGAATGCGGTGCGCGGGGCCTGACGGTCCCGCAATTCCGAAGCTGCCCCCGCAACTGTAAACGGTGAGCTTTGTCCATCCATGCCACTGAGGCGAAAGCTTCGGGAAGGCAGGACTTAAAGCGGCGACCCGTGAGCCAGGAGACCTGCCACGATCACATTACGTCCACGGGCGGGGTGCCCCGGTGTGTCGCTTGC
Source organism: Afipia sp. GW821-FHT04G03 (assembly GCF_059419985.1). NCBI lineage: Bacteria > Pseudomonadati > Pseudomonadota > Alphaproteobacteria > Hyphomicrobiales > Nitrobacteraceae > Afipia > Afipia sp. GW821-FHT04G03. The sequence continues at coordinate 1,476,360 of NZ_JBWKSV010000001.1, forward strand.
GAGAGGACGGCCCCGCCGTCTCTGTTGTTCGCGCATGTCCGGCCCTGCTCCAACATCACGGGGTTTCCGATGTCGAGTTTGTCTTACGTATCGTCTATTCCTGTCGCCACGCTGGGCGTTCCGCGCATCGGTCCACGGCGCGAACTGAAAATCGCGCTGGAAAAATTCTGGGCCGGCAAGATCGATGAGGCCGCATTGCGAGAGGCGGCGGCGAGAATTCGCGCCGACAACTGGACGCGCCAGCGCGATCTCGGCGTCACCGTCATCCCGTCCAACGATTTCTCGCTTTACGATCAGGTGCTCGACACCAGCGCGATGGTCGGCGCGATTCCAAAGATCTACGGCTGGACCGGCGGCCCGGTATCGCTGGCGACGTATTTCGCGATGGCGCGCGGCAGCCAGAACGATGTGAGAGACTACGACGGCTGCGCGCACGGTCACGATCATGGCCATGGTCACGGCGTTCCGGCGCAGGAAATGACCAAATGGTTCGACACCAACTATCATTACATGGTGCCGGAGTTCGCGAAGGATCAGACCTTCGCCCTCGCCTCGACCAAGGCGATCGACGAATACCGCGAAGCGAAAGCGCTCGGCATCCAGACCCGGCCGGTGCTGGTCGGCCCGGTTACGTTCCTCAAGCTCGGCAAGGGTGAGAACCGGCTGTCGCTGCTGCCAAAGCTGCTGCCGGTCTACATCGATGTGCTCAACAGGCTCGCGAATGAAGGCGCGGACTGGGTGCAGATCGACGAGCCGTGTCTCGTACTCGATCTCGATGCCGCAGAGAAAGCGGCGCTCAAGACCGCGTACAGCGAAATCGCGCTGAAGGTGCCGGGCCTCAAGATCATGCTGGCCGCCTACTTCGGTGAACTCGGCGACAACGAAGCGCTGGCATTAAGCTTGCCGGTGTCGGGATTGCATCTCGATCTCGTGCGTGGCGCAAAGCAGATCGATCAGGCCCTGAAGCAGGCTCCCGCCGACCTCGTGCTGTCGCTCGGCGTGATCGATGGCCGCAATATCTGGCGCAGCGATCTGTCGAAAATTCTCGGCCAACTGGAGAGCATCGTTGCAAAGCGCGGCGCGGATCGCATCCAGATCGCGCCATCGTGTTCGATGCTGCACGTGCCGATCGACCTCGATCAGGAAACGGACTTGGATTCCGACCTGAAGACATGGCTCGCCTTCTCGGTGCAAAAGATGGGCGAATTGGCGGCGCTCAGCCGCACGCTGTCATCGGGACACGATGCCGCCAAGGATGTGTTCGCGGCCTCGGACGACGCTTCGGAAAAGCGCGCCTCATCCCCGAAGATCCACGACCCGGCGGTGATTTTGCGGGCCGCGAATACCGCGCGCGATCTGTCCGAACGCAAGAGCCCGTTCGGCACACGGCAGAACCTCCAGAGCAAGGTGCTCGGCCTACCCTCGTTCCCGACCACGACCATCGGCTCGTTTCCGCAGACCGAAGAGGTGCGCAAGGCCCGTGCCGCTCATGCCAAGGGCCAACTCAGCGACGCCGAGTACGATGCGTTCCTGCGCAAGGAAACCGAGAAGGCGGTGCGCTGGCAGGAGGACATCGGCATCGACGTTCTCGTGCATGGCGAGTTCGAGCGCAACGACATGGTGCAGTATTTCGGCGAACAACTGTCCGGATACGCCTTCACCAGACACGGCTGGGTGCAGAGCTACGGCTCGCGCTATGTCCGTCCGCCAATCATCTTCGGCGATGTGTCGCGCCCGAAGCCGATGACGGTCGGCTGGTCGTCATACGCGCAATCGCTCACACCGCTGCCGATGAAGGGGATGCTGACCGGCCCCGTCACCATGCTGCAATGGTCGTTCGTGCGCGACGACCTCGGCCGCGATCAGGTTTGCCGCCAGATCGCATTCGCGCTGCGCGACGAGGTGACCGATCTCGAGCGCGCCGGCATCGGCGTGATCCAGATCGACGAGCCTGCGCTGCGCGAGGGTCTCCCGTTGCGCAAGGGCGACTGGAAGGCCTATCTCGACTGGGCGGTGGAGTGCTTCCGGATTTCGCAAGCGGGCGTGAAGGATGAAACGCAGATCCACACCCACATGTGCTACGCCGAGTTCAACGACATTATCGACGCCATCGGCGCGATGGACGCGGATGTCATTTCCATCGAGACGTCACGCTCGAAGATGGAACTACTCGATGCATTCGTGACCTACAAATATCCGAACGAGATCGGACCCGGCGTCTACGACATCCACTCGCCGCGCGTGCCCGAGGTGCCGGAGATGATGGAGCTGATCGGCAAAGCCCGCCGCAATCTGTCGCCCGAGCAGATCTGGATCAATCCGGATTGCGGCCTCAAGACGCGCGGCTGGCCCGAGGTGAGGTCGGCGCTGACCAACATGGTCGAAGCGGCGCGACAGGCGCGGAACGGTTAGCGGACGACGTTATCGCAAATCGTCATGGCCGGGCTTGACCCGGCCATCCACGACTTCGCTTCGATGGCAAACAAGGCCTGGATCACCGGGTCAAGCCCGGTGATGACGGATTGAATGTGTTGAGAGGCAAGTCGGCTGAAAATCAGCTTACTTTTTCTTGCCGTCCGCACCGAACTGCTTGAGGAACGCGGTCAGATCCTTGATCTCATCGTCCTTCTTGATGCCGGCGAACGCCATCTTGGTGCCGGGAATCTTGGCCTTCGGGTCCTTGATGTACTCGGCGAACACCGCATCGTCCCACGTGATGCCTGAATTCTTGTTGGCGTCGGAGTAATTGTAGCCTTCGACCGTTCCGGACTTGCGCCCGAACAATCCGTTCAGCACCGGGCCGACGGTGTTCTTGGCGGTTTCGCCGACCTGATGACAGGCGCGGCATTTGTTGAAGGACTTTTCGCCGGCGGCGACGTCCTGCGCGTTGGCGGAAGGGATCGTGGCGCAGATCATGGCAGCGAGAGAAACGGCGGCGAACAATGGACGAGTTATCATCTGTCTGGACCTTTGAACGGATAGGAGGCTGGCAAGCAGGCGGGCATAACGCGGGACGATCTTACCCGCTGCCGAAGCAGCGGGTATCTCTATTTAAGTACTATTTCAGGTGTCTCAGGCAAATATGTCGGCGGTGATCCCGGCGTACCAGCCCATATTTTCCCGCTGCGTCTCCTTGCGGAGTTCCGCGGTCTCGCCTGTCTTGGAAACGAAAGTCGAGGATGCGCCGATCTTGCCGTCCTTGGGCTCATAAGCGCCGCCGACCTTCACGCAATCGTCGGTGTCGATCATGCTCCAGCAGGTGTTGGTGTAACGCGCCGGGAACGTCTTGGCGGATGCAAGCTCCCCACGGATCATCATGGCGGCGACCTTGGCCTGGCTGTTGGCCGAGAAGGCCGATTTCGGCATTTCGCCCGCGATAGAGGCATCGCCGAGAATGTAGATGTTGGAATCGATCGCGGACTTCATGTTTGCCGGATCGATGGCGCAATAGCCGGTGGCATTGGCGAGGCCCGCATCCCGCGCGATGGCACCCGCCATCTGCGCCGGAATGACGTTGACCAGCGCCGCATTCTTGTAGGTCTCGAAGCCGGTCACCACGGTGTTGGTTTTCGGATCGACCGACTTCAGGCCGTCATGCACCTTGGGGCCGAGCCATTCCACCATGCCCTTGTAGTGCTTCTCCCAGCCTTCCTGAAACAATGCCTGCTTGGAGAAATTCTCCTTCGGATCAATCACGAAAATCTTGCAGCGATCCTTCTTCGCTTTCTTCAAGGCGTGCGCCATCATCGACACGCGCTCATAAGGACCGGGCGGGCAGCGATAGGGATTCGGTGGCGCGATCATCACGATGACGCCGCCGTTCGGCACGGCATCGAGCCGCTTCTTCAGCAGCAGCGTCTGCGCGCCCGGCTTCCAGGCGTGCGGCATCTTTTCTTCCGCCGCCTGCGACCAGCCCGGAACCGAATCGTATTTCAGGTCGATGCCCGGCGAAACGACCAGACGATCGTAAGGAATTTTCTTGCCGCCGGCGAGAATGACTTCCTTCTTGTCGCGGTCGATCTTCGCGGCGCGGTCCGCCACCAGACTGACACCGTGCTTTTTAAGTCCGGCATAACCGTGCGTGATCGAGGCGTAGTCCCTGACGCCGCCGAGATAGAGATTGCTGTGGAAGCAGGTCTGATATTTGGCGTTCGGCTCGATCAGGGTCACGGCAATCGCGCCCGCGCTGTCCTTGGCGATGTACTTCGCGGCCGTCGCGCCGCCCGCTCCGCCGCCGATTACCACGACGCGCGGCTTGGCCTGTCCGAAGACCGCAGGCGCGCCGAACACCGTCGCGCCGGTCAGCACCGCAGTACCGGTGAGAAATTGTCGTCGATTGAAATTCATAGTCCCCTCCCGCTGTTGATGGTCGGCAACATACACGTCGTTGAATTATTTTGGCGGTGACAGATTCCCAAAGAATGTCGCCAACGCAGCAATTTCATCTCCCGAAAGCCGTCCGGCGATGGTTTGCATCACCGGGTTGTCCCGCTGCTTCTCCTTGTAGGCGTTCATCACGGCGATGAACTGGTCCTCGGGCCATCCGGTAATTTTCGGGATGCCCTGCGCAATGGGACCCGATGCGCGATGACAGGTCACGCATTCGGCTGACAGATACTGCCCGAGTTCACGGTCGCCCGCGACGGCATCGGAAACCAGACCCGCTGTCAGGATCAGAAACGCCGCCGTCGCTCTCGGCGGCGATCTCATCAATCGACCTTCGGCCCGGACTTGCCGTCGGGCGTCACGTCCACCGAAATCGCCCGGCCGATGACTTTCGGGGCGCTGCGGCAATCCTTCATGCACGGGTCTTTTTTCCAGAACTGCTTCTCTGCGGTCTCGCGGTCGTCGTCGTAGAAAGCGCCCGCATTCGGCATCTTGATGGATGTGAAGTTCTTCTCGTTCAGTTCGAAATTCTCGTCCTTGATGACATCGTTCATCGACAGAATATAGGCGATCAGCGCGTAAGTGTCGTCGTCGGACAGCGACCGCGCATTGCCGTAGGGCATCGCGCGCTTGATATAGTCGAACGCCGTCGACAGATCCGGCCAGAATGAGCCGACGGTCTTGTCGGGCCGGTCGGCCTTCAGCGTTCCCGCGCCGCCGGACAGCACCGGCCAGCGGCCGGCGCCCTCGCCGAATTCGCCGTGACAGGACGCGCATTGCGCCTGGAAGATCACATCTCCCTGCTTCACCGTCCCTTTTCCGGCCGGAAGACCTTTGCCGTCCGGCCGCACATCGGTGTCCCATGCGGTGATTTCCTCGGGCAGCGCGACGCGCCCAAGGCCGAGCTTAGGCGAGGTCTTCGCCATTCCCTGTGCGGCAATTTGTTGCGCCGGGGCTTGCAGGTTTGCAACTGCGAGCGCCGCGCCGCAAACCAGAACAGCGCCAAGAATTTTAGCCGATCTCGACATTTTCAGTCTCCCCGCCTGAACGCACCAGCCAGGTCTGAATGCCGTTGTTGTGGTAGATCGAGTTGACGCCGCGCACCTTGCGCAGTTCGTCCTTGGTCGGCTGAACGTAGCCGGTCGAATCCATCGCACGGGACTGGATCATCAACTCCTGACCGTTCCAGTCGAAATCGACATAAAAACGCACCAGCGATTTATCCAGCACCGGCCCGTCGATACGCGCCGTCTGCCAGTTGCGTCCGCCGTCCATCGTCACATCGACACGCTTGATGGTGCCGCGGCCGGACCATGCGACGCCGCTGAGCACGTTACGGCCCTTGTGCTTGAGCGGGGCCTGCGGCGACGGATTGGTCACCACGGATTTCGCATCCATGACGAAGGTGTGCTTGCGCGAACGGCCGTCGGCCAGAAGGTCGGTGTATTTCGAGGTCTCCTCGCGGGTCTGCCATGGCTGATCGCCGGCCTCGATGCGCCGGATCCATTTCACCCAGAGATTGCCTTCCCATCCCGGGATCACCGCGCGCAGCGGATAACCCTGCTCGGGCCGCAACGCTTCGCCGTTCATCGCGAACGCGAGCAGGCAATCGTCTAGCGCTTTCTGCACCGGCAGCGAACGGTTCATGCCGGCGGCATCCGCGCCCTCCAGCATCAGCCATTTCGCGTTCGGCTTGAGGCCCGCTTCATCCAGCAGCGTCTTCAACGACACGCCGGTGTACATCACGTTGTGCACCATGCCATGGGTGAACTGGCAGCCGTTGAGCTGCGCACCGCGCCACTCCATGCCGGAATTCGCCGCGCATTCGAGGAAGTAGACCTTGTTCACGCGCGGCATCCGCTTGATGTCGTCCATCGTGAACACCAGCGGCTTGTCGACCAGGCCGTTGATCATCAGCCGATGGTCGGCGGGATTGATCTCGGCCACGCCGCTGTGGTGACGCTCGAAGCAAAGCCCGGACGGCGTGATGATGCCTTCCAGCTCGTGCAGCGGCGTGAAATTCACCGACGATTCCGGCGACGCCGTCAGCCACGACACGTCGCGGCGGATCACGTTCTTCTCGAACTTCGACGGCACGCCGTAAGGCTTTTTGTCGACGCCGTCGCCGAGATAGCGTTGCCAGTCCTGAACTTCGGTAATCAGCGGATCGGGCTTGGCGCTTTCCGCAACGGCGGGCAGCGCTGACAGCGCGGCGCCCGCGCCTGCCAGACCTGCTGCGCCGAGAAACTTTCGGCGGTTGAGAAATTCCGCAGATGGCTTGTCACTCATGCGGCACCTTTTTTCTCTCTACTTATCCTGATACGTGAATATGTTGATCATGACGGCGCGCATGAATATGCCTCGTCAGACGCCGGAGACTTTAACAGCGGTGTTCGGTTCGACCTTCACGGTGCCGCGCTTGCCTACATGTGCTGCGACCACATCCCAGATCGGCGGACCTTGCGTGTTCTCGTTGATGCTGGCCCAGCCGGCGACGGTGTAGCTCTTCGCCGCCTCGATCGGCTTGCCGGACTTGAGATGCGTCAATTCGGAAATGCGCGATCCCATCGGTTTTGAAACGTCGATGCTGTAGCCCATGCCGCCGATGCGGACCATGTCGCCGCCGCCCTGGAAATAAGGATCGGGATGGAAAATGTTGTCGGCAACATCTTCCAGAACTTCCTTCATCTGAGCGCCGGTCATCTGGCTGCGATAGCAGTTCGGATAGGTGATCGCGGTGGCGTTGGTCACGTCTTCCCATGTGATCGAATCGCCGGGGATCAGCGTGCCGCCCCAGCGGAAGCCCGGCGACAGCGCGATCTCGACGTCGCGCTCCGCGAGCATGGCGTCGCAGATCAGATCGTCGAAGGTGCCGTTGAAGTTGCCGCGGCGGTACAGCAGCGAGTCGGTCTTGCCGATGACGCGCGCCAGATCCTTGGCGAACGGCGCCCTCACCTTCTCGACCAGCGCCGTCATCGATGCGTCTGGCTTGATGGCATCGGAGAACACCGGCATCAGCTTGAAGCGAACGCCGGCGACCTTCTTGTCCTTCACCTCGATATCGAGGCGCGACACGAACTTGCCGTGCGATCCGGTCGCGACCAGCACCGTATCGCCGACCCGCACCAGACCCGGCATCGCATCGTGGGTGTGCGCGGTCAGGATCACATCGAGGCCCTTGACGCGGCCCGCGAGCTTGCGGTCGACGTCGAAGCCGTCATGCGAAAGAAGGACGACGATCTGCGCGCCCTCGGCGCGCGCCTCGTCGACCTGCTTCTGCATGTCCTCTTCGCGAATGCCGAATTCCCATTTCGGGAACATCCAGCGCGGATTGGCCACCGCGGTGCGTGGCAGCGCTTGCCCGATCACGGCGATCTTCGCGCCGCCCCGCTCGAACATCTTGCGCGCCTCGAACACCGGCTCCTGCCATTCGTTGTCGCGAATGTTCTGCGCGAGAAATGCGAACGGCGCCTTGTCCGCGATTTCCTTGACGCGCTCGGCGCCGTAGGTGAACTCCCAGTGCCCGACCATGGCGTCGACCTTCAGCGCCGACATGACATCGACCATGTCCTGCGCCTTGGTCTGCAACGAGGTCCAGCTTCCCTGCCAGGTATCGCCGCCGTCGAGCAGCAGCACCTTGTCCTCGCCGCGCTCCGCGCGCACCGCGCCGATCAGCGCAGCGATGCGGTCCATGCCGCCCATGCGGCCGTAGTTGCGCGCGAGCGAGACGAAATCATCCGCCGTCAGCGCATAGGCATCGGCCGATCCGGTCGCGACGTTGAAATACTTGCGAAACTCCGCATCGGTGAGATGCGGCGGAAGTCCGCGATCCGCGCCGACGCCGAGGTTGACCGACGGCTCGCGGAAATACAGCGGCATCAACTGCGCATGAATATCCGCGACGTAGAGAATCGTCACCGTGCCGAGCGGATCGAAGCGCGTGATGTCGGCTTGCGTGAGCCGCTGCTGGGCCGCGACCCGGCCGAGGGGACCAAGCCCGCTCCCGATCGTCAGCGCCGACGCAGCCGCAGTCGCCTGCAGGAAATCCCGCCTCGATATCATCGAACCATCCTCGATCCCCTCACGCGAAGGGAAATGTTCAGAAGTTTTGCGCGCGCGGGCATCGCGGCCCGCGCGAAGAATCAGCCGACGGTGATCTTGTTCTTCGCGGTGTATTCCGAACCGTCGTCATCCTTCCACGTGAAGGTGAACTCGCCGGTCTCGGCGGCCTTGTAGAAGAACGACTGATAGGGATTGGCGGAGATCGCCGGATTCCAGTCGGCCTCGAACACCTGCTTGCCGTTGAACGTCGCCGAGAACTTGTTGATGATCTTGCGCGGCACGACCTTGCCGGACGAATCCTTGCGCTGACCGGATTCCATCTCGTGCGAGATCAGCGTCTTGATCTCGATCATTTCGCCGGGCTTGGCGGTCGCCGGAACGCGAACGCGTGGTGTGGGTGCTGTGGCCATGGGAGAAGTCCTCGCCTGAATTGTTTTTTTTACCGAAACCGTTCCGATCAGCCGCCGCAGCCGCCGATCGTGACCTTGATGTTCGCTTTCGCCATGTGCAGGTTGCCGTTCGACATCTCCGCGACGCAGACGATGTTCTGCGTCTGCGCGAGGCGCATGCGGGTCGATGCGGAAGCCTTGCCGCAAGCCGGCGTGAACTTGTAGGTGACGACCCCCGGAAGCGGATTGCCGTCGGCGAACACATGCACGGCCTTGACGTAATCGGCGTCGGTCATCGGGCTTTCGACTTCCACATTGATCGGAACGACAAGGCCGTTCTCCGCGATCTCGGGCACGTCGAGCTTGATCTTGCCGCTCTCGAGTTTCTTGTCGCCGTACAGCTTCTTGATCTCTGCTGCGACCGCGTTCTCGTCAGCGAACGACATTTTCGGTGCGAGCAACGCCGCAAGCCCCGCGATGGCTGCAAGCGTCAGCGTTTCGCGACGGGTTGTTTCAACCGGCTTCAAATTCATCGACAATTCCTCCTGCGGGAGTCTTTTGCATCCCTTGACGATAGTATCGCTTGACGACGCCAAGTTTGATCTATCATGATCCGCTCACATCATTATATTCTTTTTTGTGAATGTAAAGATAATCTAGGCTGGGAACCGAAAAGGCCGCAAAGACGGCCTGACGGAGGGAGGACAAGATGAGACAGACCGCAATCCGGTCGGCAATCGCTGCTGCCATTCTTCTGTGCGCCTCGAGCGCCGCCGTTCGCGCGCAAGACGCGAGCGAGAAGGAAATCGAGCGTTACCGCGCGATGATTTCCGATCCCATGTCCAATCCGGGTTTTCTCGCCGTTGATCGCGGCGAAGTTCTCTGGGCCCAAAAGCGCGGCGACAAGAACGCCTCCCTTGAGACCTGCGATCTCGGCCAGGGTCCGGGCAAGCTGGAAGGCGCGTTCGCCAAGCTGCCGCGCTATTTCAAGGATTCAGACAAGGTCATGGACCTGGAGCAGCGCCTGCTGTGGTGCATGACGAACATTCAGGGTCTCGACACCAAGGACGTGGTCGCGCGCCGGTTCTCCGGCCCCGGCCGCGCGTCCGACATGGAAGACCTTGTCGCCTACATCGCCAACAAATCCAGCGGCATGAAGATCGATATTCCACTCGCCCATCCGAAAGAGCAGGAAATGGCCGCGGTCGGCGAAGCGCTGTTCTATCGGCGCGGCGGCGTGAACGATTTCTCCTGCGCGACGTGTCATGCCGAGGAAGGCAAGCGCATCAGGTTGCAGGGATTGCCGGATCTGTCGAAGCCCGGCAAGCAGGCTCAGGAAACCATGGGCGGCTGGCCGACCTACCGCGTGTCGCAGGGCGCGCTGCGAACCATGCAGCATCGTTTGTGGGATTGTTACCGCCAGCAGCGCTGGCCTGTTCCGGAATACGGCACCGATGCGCTGACCGCGCTGACCGTCTTCCTTCAGAAGCAGGCAGCGGGCGGCGAAATCAACGTCCCGTCGATCAAGCGTTGAGAGAGGAGCGCATCATGACATCATCATTGAAAATCGCCGCGCTGGCTCTCGCCGCTGGCCTCGTTGCCCTTCCCTTTTCGGCGTCGGCGCAGACCGCACCGAAGGCCGCCGACCCTGCCATCGTAGACGCCTATGTGAAGTCGACCTTCGGCAAGGCGCCGCCGGAATGGCAGGAACGTATCGTCCCGGACGAGACGCTGAAGACCTGCAACAAGTATCACAACAACGTGCCGCCGGCCGAAGCCGATGCGATCACGAAGCGTGAACTCGCCCGCGTCGTCTATCCCGCTGACGGAAAACTCCTCGGCGACTGGAAGTCCGGCGCGAAGATCGCCAACAACGGACGCGGCGGACAATTCTCCGATCCACCGGGCACCGTCGCGGGCGGCAACTGCTACGCCTGCCACCAGATGGAGCAGAAGGAAGTCTCTTTCGGCACGCTCGGCCCGAGCCTCACCAACTACGGCAAGGACCGCAAGTTCGCGCCCGACGAAGCCAAGGCCGCCTTCACCAAGATCTTCGATTCGCAGGCGGTGTTTGCGTGCTCCAACATGCCGCGCTTCGGCGCAAACAAGGTGCTCGACGAACAGCAGATCAAGGATCTCGTTGCGTTCCTGTTCGATCCGGAATCGCCGATCAACAAGTAAGCTCGGCCTTCGATCAAGCGGAGCTAGACATGACTTTGAAAAGTTTGCTGACTGCATCGGCGATGTGCGCCCTCGCGTCATCGCCGGTGTTCGCGCAGGAAACCACCGTGACCTACAAGTCGCTGACACCGGACCTCGCGCTGGAAGCCGCGCGGGGTGCGCTCGCCGATTGCCAGAAGCGCGGGTTTCAGGTGGCTGTCGCGGTCGTCGATCGCTTCGGCGCACCGCAGGTGATGCTGCGGGATCGCTTTGCGGGCGCGCATACGCCGCCCACCGCAACGGGCAAGGCATGGACTGCCGTGAGTTTTCGCAGCAGCACCACCGAACTGAACGCCGCAACCCAGTCTCCTGCGATGCAGGGTCTGCGCAATCTGCCCAACGTCGTGGTCATCGGCGGCGGCTTGATGATTGAAGCGGGCGGCGCGCTGCTCGGCGGCATCGGCGTCTCCGGCGCGCCCGGCGGCGACGCGGACGAAGCCTGCGCCAAGGCAGGCATCGCCGCGATCAAGGACAAGCTGGATTTCTGAGAGTGTGTGGCGCAGCGCTCGCCAAACATTCGATGTCGTCCCGGCAGTCGGTTGGAGCGCAGCGATTTCCCACCCTGTCATTCCGGGATGTGCCTCTTGGCGCAGGCCCGGAATCCATCCTTCAAGAAACTTAGAAATAGTTCTGGATTCCGGGTTCGCGCGAAGATGCGCGCCACGGAATGACGACGAAAATATTGAGCGATCGCACCCTCGAAACATTTCGTGATGGGGACACAAATCCCCGCGCTCTGAACCCCGCTTATGTTCAGCACGTCCTGTTCGTGAGGGGCGCTTTCTAGAGGCGTCTTGAGAGCGGAGCAGGATGCGGCGCCTGCACGTGTGTTTCGCAAACACACGCTCGGGAGGCTGGGGTCACCGTCCGGGCCAACTACGTGGCTCTGCCGTTCGCGGCTGGACGCGGACAGGATGAAGGCGGGGAAATCCCGCCGGATAAGACGCACCGCGTCCGTCCTGTCCCGGAAGTACGGTCCTCTCGCCCAAAATCGCCGCAATGGAGCGCCGTGAGGCGATGCGCTTCCGGACCACATCGTGTCGCAAGCGATGCCGGAAGCGAAACAAGACAACGTGCGCCTCGCGGCGCTCCATGCCCCTCGTTGGTTTTGAGAGGCAGAACCAAAAGCCTAACTCGCGCATGGCGCGAGAACAAACTGACGTGGCTGTTTGAAAATTGAATCGAGAATTAAGCCTGCCGCTTCAGCCATTCCGGAAACGGCACAGACTCGTAGCCCTTCTCGCGGACATAGCGGAACATCGCGAGAAATTCGGTCGGCTCAAGCAGTCCCGGCATGCGTACGACTTCCCGCGCCTGACCTTGCTTCGCCGCAAGACCGGCCGTGGACTCCGGAAAAAACTGGATCGTCGGCGTGAAGCGAACGCCGTAAGCCTCGCCCAGCGCCTTCTCGCCGCGCTTGCGTCCGTCGAAGTCGGTGACCTCGCGCGCGCCGATATGATTGAGATGGAGAATCTCGAAGTTGTCGCGGATGTATCCCTCGATCTTCGGGTCGATCATATGCACTTCGTGCATCCGCTTGCAGGCCGGGCAGCCCTTCAGGCCCCACATGATCGCAAAGCGCTTGCCCTTCGCGGTCGCCCCCGCGAGATCTTCGGAGAGATCGAGGAAGCTCTCCAGATACCAGTCCATATGGTAGATGCCGTCGTCACCGAGGATCGGCTTGCTTGCCGACGCCGGCGCAACACGCAGAGCGAGAACGCCGGCACCAAGCGCGGTCATCGCTTGCCGTCTTGTCAGCAATTGCTTTTGCAAAAGAACCTCCCGTTCAACCGATCGATCCGAACACCGGAAACGTTTCCAGCAGCCAACCGGCGATGCGCGGCATTCCGCCAGTCAAAAACAGCACACCCGTCAGCACAAGAGCGCCGCCGATCACCTTTTCGATAGTCCCCATATGGCCGCGCAGCCGCGCCATCAGCCTCACGAACGGGCCGGAAAAAAGCGAGGCCAGCATGAAGGGAATGCCGATCCCGAGCGCATAGGCTCCGAGCAGCAACGCGCCCCGCGCCGCCGATCCCTCGACACCCGCGACCACGAGAATGGCGGCCAGCACCGGCCCGACGCAGGGTGTCCAGCCAAACGCGAAAGCGAGGCCGACGACATAGGCGCCGAGAAATCCCGCCGGTTTCGACGCGGTCTGAAATCGCGCTTCGCGAAACAACAGCCCGATCCTGAACAACCCGAGGAAATGCAGGCCGAGGATGATGATGACAACGCCGGCGACGATGGCGAGCGTTTCGAACCAGGCGGTGATGGTCTTGCCGATCGCCGACGCCGACGCGCCGAGCGCGATGAACACCGTGGCGAAGCCGAGCACGAAGGCGAAAGACAGCGCGACCACGCGCCAGTTCGGCCGCCAGCCGCGCGCGGCGTCATCCTTTGTCAGGTCGTCGAGACTGATGCCGGCCAGAAAACAGAGATACGGCGGCACCAGCGGCAAGACGCAGGGCGACAGGAACGACAGCAGCCCCGCCCCCAATGCCCCGATGAAAGAAATGGAAGAAACCACGAGATTTCCGGCTCTAGCAGATATATGCGAATTCGTGTATATGTATCACATGTTCCTTGGATCGCGTACAAAAACCTTCGTTCTGGCAGCCATCGCGGTCGCGGCGAGCAACCTTTGGCCCGCGCTGGCCTCCGCGTCCGAACTGCTAATGTTCGAGCAGGCCGGTTGCGTCTTTTGCCAGCGATGGGACCGCGATGTCGGCGCGCTCTATGGCAAGACCGAGGAAGCCAAGGCGCTTCCGCTGCGGCGCGTCGACATCCAGAACCAGAAAATGAGCGGCGTCACCCTCGCCTCGCCTGTGCGTTACACGCCGACGTTCGTGGTGGTGGACAACGGCCGCGAAATCGGACGCATCACCGGCTACAGCAGCGACGACGCATTCTGGGGTTTGCTGGATTCTCTTGCCGCCAAACTTGCACGGCCATCGGAGCCGAATCGAATCTGACCGATTGTGAGTTCACCGTTTGAAAGACAAGCCGCAGCCATGACATCGATCCTTCCATCCGAACTGGAAACCGAGCTTCGCGACGGCGCGGAGTACTCGCCCGAACTCGATCAGCTGATGCGCAAGGCGCGCAAGGCCAGCAATTTTCTCAAAGCGCTCTCGCATGAAAACCGGCTGCTGCTGCTGTGCCTGCTGGCCGAGCGCGAGCGTTCGGTCACGGAGCTTGAGAACATCCTGTCGCTGCGGCAGTCCGCGGTGTCGCAGCAGCTCGCGCGGCTGCGTTACGACGGCATGGTGGATACGCGGCGCGACGGCAAGACGATCTACTACAGCATCGCCAATGACGACGTGCGCCGGGTGATCTCGGTGGTCTACGATATCTTCTGCTCGCCCGTGGAGACGACGGCAAAGAAATAATCCTGCCGTAGCGGCAGGCGGACGCGGAGCGGCCCGCAAGGCCAAACTCCATGCCGATTGGGAGAAACGCCATGCAGAATATGTCTGCCTGGATGCAAGCACTCGCTGGCTTCGCCATTGGAGCAGCCGCGGGCTTTGCCGTGCGCCATGCGCGGCTGTGCACATTCGGCGCGATCGAGGATGCGCTGATGGGCGGCGACAGCCGGCGGCTGCGCGTGTTCGGGCTTGCGCTCGGCATTGCCATTCTCGGAACGCAGGCGCTGATCGCCGGCGGCTTTCTCGATCCTGCGCTCGTCACCTACACGCCGTCCGCGCTGCCGCTAGTCGCGATCGCGATCGGCAGCGTCATGTTCGGCATCGGCATGGCGATGGTCGGCACCTGCGGCTTCGGTTCGCTGGTGCGGCTCGGCGCCGGCGACCTGCGCGGCCTCGTCGTCGTTCTGGTTCTGGGCGCCGCGGCCTTCGCCACGTTGCGCGGCATACTTGCCGGCTTCCGGATCGACTTCATGGAATCGCTGTCGCTTCCGATGCCGGACGGGGCGCGTTCCGACATCGCGTCGCTGTCGTCGCTGATGCTGGGCCTCGATACGCGGATTGTCATCGCAATCATCGCAGGAGCCGTGCTGTGCTGGCTGGCGCTCAGCGACATCCGGTTGAGGCGCGCGCCGCGGATGGTTTCGGCGGGGATCGTACTCGGCCTCATGATCGTCGCGGGATGGATTGCCACCGTCGCATTGACCGACGACTTCGCCGGGCCGCAGCGTCCGCAAAGCCTGACGTTCGTTTCGACAGTGGGCAAGGCGCTTTATGCGGGCCTTTTGAATGTGACCAACTTCGCTGACTTCGGCGTCGGCAGCGTGTTCGGCGTCATCGCCGGATCTGGTTTGGCCGCATGGCGCGCCGCCGAATTGCGCTGGGAAGCC
The DNA here is from genome assembly GCF_059419985.1 of Afipia sp. GW821-FHT04G03. Classification (NCBI taxonomy): domain Bacteria; kingdom Pseudomonadati; phylum Pseudomonadota; class Alphaproteobacteria; order Hyphomicrobiales; family Nitrobacteraceae; genus Afipia; species Afipia sp. GW821-FHT04G03. Next base: position 1,491,732 of record NZ_JBWKSV010000001.1, read on the forward strand.
TTCGACGACGATCACGAGATGCGCCGTCATCTCTCCGGCGCGGCGTTGATGGGCGTCGGCGGCATTCTCACCGGCGGCTGCACCATCGGTCAGGGACTGACGGCGGGATCGATGCTGGCGCTGTCGGCGCCGCTCGCGGTCGGCGGCATGATTCTCGGCGCACGGCTCGGCATTGCCATTCTGGTCGATGGCTCACCACGCGACATCCTTCAGCGCCGCTGGGCGAACCTGCTCGGCAGAAGCGGACCTGCGGAGTGAATCAGGGCCGCAGGTAGCTCCAGCCCTGCTCCTGCAATTCGATCAGGCGCACCGCGCCCGACGGCGTAAGCTCCGCCTGAGAAATAAGGCTGACGGGCTTGCCTTCGCGCTTTTCCATGCCGTCCTTGGTATTGCCGCAGGCGATGAACTTGACGCTTGAAGGAAAGCTCGCGTCCACGGCTTGCTTGATACGGTCCTGCACCGGCGAGGTGTCCGAGCGCAGCATGTGCAAACCCGGGCCGTAAGTGACCAGTTCGATCTGGACCGTCTCGCCCTTGGACTTGTACTGCTCGATGATGTTGTTGACGTTGTTGAGAGCGAGGTTCATCACCGCCGGATCGTTCTGATCGACCTGAATGGAGACGCGGTGTTCCTTCTTGTCGGCGGCAAAGCCGGCAGAGGCGGTCAAAGCCAGCATCAGCGCGGCGGCAATCGCACCACAAAATAATCTCATCTCAAATCTCCATATCAAGGACGAACGACGGTATACCCGCTTTCACTCAAAGTCAGCAATTGGCCGACGCCAACCTGAACCTCGATGGCATGCGGATTGATTTTCGGCCGCTGTCCGGTTTCGCGCTCGATTGTATCCAGCGTGTTGCCGCAGACGTCGAAGCGCACGCCCTGCGTGACAAGGCTGTCGACCAGTTGCCGGTTTTCATTGGTGTCGCGCAGCAGATCGATACCCGGCCCGAACGTCACCACTTCGATGGCGACCTTGTCCTGACCGTAGGCTTTCTGAAGGTTGCTGGCGACGCTGAGCACCAGCCGCTGCTTTTTCGGATCGGCGTCAGAGAGTTGCAGTGCAATGAAATGCTCGGCGAAGGGCTTGTCGCTGGTTGGCTTGCGTTCCGCGGCCTTGGTTTGCGCGCGCGCCGGACGGGCGGCAGCAGATGCGACCGCGACAAGCGCAATGGAGCGAAACAATTCGCGGCGATTCATATGGCGTGTTCTCCCGGCCGACAACGCGGCGGGAGGATGCCGCAGCGTCCTCAGAACGACAAGATGTTTACTGCAAACGTTCTAGTGAGCGCGCGTCGCGAGCGCCGGGATAACGACGGCGCCGCGAATGCCGAGCGCCGCGCCCGACAGAATTCCGGCGGCTGCGATAAACGAGGGCATTCCCAGCGTGGAAAGACCGGTCAAACCCTGGCCAATGGAGCAGCCATAGGCCATTGCGCCGCCGGCGCCCATCAGCAACGCGCCGGAAATCGAACGCACCATGTGGTTCGGCGACGTGTAGCCTTCGAGCTTGAAACGCCCCGTGAGAACGGCCGTCAGCAGACTGCCGGTGAGCACGCCGGCAACCAGCGCGATACCGAAATTCAGAGTCAGCCCGGTCGAGAGCATCGTGTATTGCAGCGCATCGGCGATCGGCGAGACGAAGCTGAGCGACGTCACAGGAATCGGATTGAATTCGTCGGCGCCGATCCAGCCCGTCGTGAGCCAGCCGGCCACGATCAGACCACCGACTGCGAACCCGGCTGCGATCTGACCATACGAACGGCGGAACTGCCGATCGGAGAACGCAAAGATCAACAGCGCGCCGCTGGCAAGCAGCGTGACGGCTATACGGGCTGCGAATTCATCGATGCCCATGGTGGCCAGCAGCGCGGGCGCAGAGACAGCGGCCGGCGTCGTTTGCGTCGCCTGAAGGAATGCCAAACGAGCCGGCGCGATCAGACCCTTCAGGGTCATCTGCGCGGCGATGCCGATGATCGCGATCACGACCAGCGAACGGAGATTGCCTTTTCCGAGAAGAACCAGCGCGCGCGAGGCGCAGCCGTTGGACAGCACCATGCCGAAGCCGAACAGCAAGCCGCCAGCAAAAATCAGCGGCGCGGAGAACGAAGGCTGCAAATAGAGCGACTTGGCGATGTCCACGATGCCAGCGCCCGCAATGAATTGCGTGCCGAGAATCGCGACAGCCAGTGCGACTGCGTAGCTGCGGACCTTGCGGCCGTCATTGGCCGTCCACCAGTCCCGCAGGCTGCTCATCAGGCAAAAGCCACTGAGCAGACCGACCACGCCAAAGGCGAGGCCGATCAGGAAGCCAGCGGAAACGGGGATGCCGGGCATGGCGAAGGTTCCTTGAGCTTTGTCGATAACGTCTTGAAATCCACCAACATCTATTCGCCCGTATGCCGGGGGTCTATATCGTTGAAAAACTAAGGATAATGTTGCCCGGCCGACCCGAAATGGAGAGAGTCCTCCTATTCTGGGAGGCCGCAGGCGGAAATCCTTCTCCACGGTTCCCACGAAAAATCGGGCTGCTGGAGGCACTCTCTATAATTACCTCCGGAGGCCGTTCCACAGCGCAGGTCGAGATGCTCCATTCAGTTCGTTTTGAGCTGCCACCGGCCTCAAAAGAACCTTTTGACAAGGTTTGGCTTTACGTCTGACAACGTCTCACTTTCCCGCCTCGCCAAATCCACCAGAGAACTCATGAACCCAGTCAAAACTCTTACGAATCACGGTCAGGCGATCTGGCTCGATTTCCTCGCACGCGGGTTCATCGCCAATGGCGATTTGAGGGCGCTGGTCGATCAGGACGGCGTGCGCGGCGTCACCTCCAATCCCTCGATTTTCGAGAAGGCCATCGGCGGCAGCGACGAATACGACGGCGCTGTGTCGGCGCTGCTGAAAGAACGCGACCGGCCAGTGGGCGACCTTTATGAAGCCCTTGCCGTGGAAGACATCCAGCGCGCGGCGGATGCGCTGCGCTCCGTCTACGATGAACTTCAGGGCACGGACGGCTATGTCAGCCTCGAGGTCTCCCCCTATCTGGCGCGCGACACGGCGGGCACCGTCGCCGAAGCGCAGCGGCTGTGGAAAGACGTCGCCCGCGATAACCTGATGGTGAAGGTTCCAGGTACCCGCGAGGGTGTGCCGGCGATCCGCGAACTCATTGCGCAGGGCATCAGCATCAACGTCACGCTGCTGTTCTCGCAGAAGATGTACGCGGAAGTGCTCGAAGCCTACATCGCCGGCCTCGAGGCTTTCGTCGCGGGCGGCGGCGACCCGAAGCGCGTCGCCAGCGTCGCAAGCTTCTTCGTCAGCCGGATCGATGTTGCGGTCGACAATCAACTGGACGGCAAGATTGCGGCCGCCAGTGGCGACGAGAAAGTGCAGCTCGAAGCGTTGAAGGGCAAGGTGGCGATCGCCAATGCGAAGCTCGCCTACCAGCACTACAAGAAAGTCATCGTCAGCGAGCGCTGGAAAAAGCTGGCGGCCAAGGGCGCGCAGGTGCAGCGGCTGCTGTGGGCCAGCACGGGCACCAAAAACAAGGCCTACAGCGATGTTCTTTACGTCGAGGAACTGATCGGCCGCGACACGGTCAACACCGTGCCGCCCGCGACGCTCGATGCGTTTCGCGATCACGGCAAGCCGCGCGACAGCCTCGAGCAAAATGTTGCGGACGCCGAGCGTGTCCTCGCCGAACTTGCGAAAACCGGTATCTCGCTGGATGCAATCACCGAAGCGCTGGTCGATGACGGCGTGCAATTGTTCGCCGAGGCTGCCGACAAGCTGCTCGGCGCTGTTGCGCACAAGCGCGCAACCATTCTCGGCACACGTATCGATGCGCAGGCCATCAAGCTCGGCGCGGAGATCGAAAAAGACGCCAAGGCGCTCGCGGAGAGCTGGCGGGCGAAGGGCACCATCCGCGCCTTATGGAATCGCGATGCGTCGATCTGGACCGGCAAAGACGAAAGCAAGTGGCTCGGGTGGCTGGATGTGGTCGCCCGCGAGCAGAACGAGATTGCGCGTTATGTCGCGTTTTCCGGATGGGTGAAGAGCAAGAACTTCACCGATGTCGTCGTGCTCGGCATGGGCGGCTCAAGCCTCGGCCCGGAAGTGCTCGCGGAAACCTACGGTCAGACCGCAGGCTTTCCGAAGCTGCGCATCGTGGACTCAACCGATCCCGCACAGGTGCGCCGAACCGAAGCTGACATCAAGCTCGACAAGACGCTGTTCATCGTGTCGAGCAAATCCGGCGGCACCACCGAGCCCAACGCGCTGATGGAGTATTTCTTCGTTCGCGCCGGCGCAAAGGCAAACGAACGCTTCGTCGCTGTGACAGATCCCGGTTCATCGCTGGAAAAAATCGCAACCACGCGCGGCTTTGCGCAGATTTTCCATGGCGAGCCAACCATCGGCGGCCGGTATTCGGTCCTCTCTCCGTTCGGCCTCGTGCCTGCGGCAGCAGCCGGAATCGACGTCGCTGAGTTTCTCGGCCACACGGCGGCGATGGTTCGCTCCTGCGGTCCCGATGTTCCGCCGGCGGAAAATCCCGGCGTGCAGCTCGGGCTGGCGCTTGCCGCCGCCGCGAAGCATGGCCGCGACAAACTCACACTGACCGGATCGAAACGCATCGCGGACTTCGGCGCGTGGGCCGAGCAGCTCATCGCGGAATCCACCGGCAAGAACGGCAAGGCGCTCATTCCGCTCGAAGGCGAAGCCCTCGGCAAACCCGACGTCTATGGCAAGGATCGCGTGTTCATCGACCTGCGTCTGACAGACGATACCGACAACGTACGCGAGACAGTACTCGCAGCATTGGAGGCTGCCGGCCATCCCGTCATCCGCATCGCGGTGACAAGCCCGGCGCATATCGGGCAGGAATTTTTCCGCTTCGAAATTGCAACGGCGGTGACGGGCGCCGTCATGGGGATCAATCCGTTCGACCAGCCCGACGTCGAGGCCGCGAAGATCAAGACCCGCGAGTTGACGTCCGCGTTCGAGAAATCCGGCACGTTGCCCGACGAGACCGCCGTTGCGACGGACGGGGCAATTGCGATCTTTACGGACAAGGCGAACGCCGATGCACTGCGCAAGGCAGGCGCTGGAAGCGACCTTGCGTCATGGCTGAAGGCGCATCTCGCCCGCATCGCACCCGGCGATTATGTCGCCGCACTCGCCTACCTCGACCGGGACGAGACCAACATCGCGGCCATGCAGACCATCCGCATGGCGATCCGGGACGGCAGACGGGTCGCGACCTGTGTCGGGTTTGGCCCGCGTTTTCTGCATTCCACCGGCCAAGCCTACAAGGGCGGGCCGAACACCGGTGTATTTCTCCAGATCACGTCGGACAACGCCGCCGATCTTGATATCCCCGGCCAGCCCATCAGCTTCGGTGTGATCGAGGCGGCGCAGGCCCGTGGCGATTTCGACGTTCTCGCGGAACGCGGACGGCGTATCCTGCGGCTCCACATCAAGGGGGATATCGCCAAGGGCCTCGCGGTGATCGCTGGTGCTGTCCAGGGCGCATTGGCTTAAACGCGTCAGCGCGTCCACCTTGCCGATGCCCATAAAAATGCCGGCGTGAGCAAAGCCCACGCCGGCAAAATTAATGCTGAATCGGCTCGTCTCAGGCGGCGTTGAAGCCCGCGATGGCCTTCACCTCGAGATATTCCTCAAGGCCGAACTTGCCCCATTCGCGGCCGTTGCCCGACTGCTTGTAGCCGCCGAAAGGTGCCGTGCGGTCATTGGGAACGCCGTTGAGATTGACGTTGCCGGCGCGAATCTGGCGACCAACCTTGCGCGCACGCTCAACTGTGCCGGCCGAAACATAGCCCGCGAGACCGTAAGGCGTGTCGTTGGCGATCTTCACCGCATCCGCTTCGTCCTTCGCTCCCATGATGACCAGCACCGGTCCGAAGATTTCCTCGTTGGCGATGGTCATTTTGTCAGTCACGTCCGAGAACACCGTCGGGCGAACATAGAAGCCCTTGTTGACGCCCTCCGGAAGGCCAACGCCGCCGGCGACCAATGTCGCGCCTTCGTCGATGCCCTTCTGGATCAATCCTTGAATCTTGTCCCACTGCGTGCGGTTCACAACCGGACCGATGGTGGTGCCTTCAGCCCGCGGATCGCCCGCCTTGGTCTTGTCGGCGACGGCCTTGGCGATCGCCGCGATTTCCTTGATCTTCGCCTGCGGCACGATCATGCGCGAGGGCGCGTTGCAGGACTGACCGGAGTTGTTGAACATGTGCATCACGCCGCCGGTCACCGCCTTGGTAAAGTCGGCGTCGTCGAGAATGACGTTGGGCGACTTGCCGCCAAGTTCCTGACTGACGCGCTTCACTGTGTTCGCGGCGCGCTTGGCGACGTCGATGCCGGCGCGGGTCGAACCGGTGAACGAGATCATGTCGATCCCGGGATGCTCGCTCATCGCGACACCGACATCCGGGCCGAGGCCGTTGATCAGATTGAACACGCCCTTCGGCACGCCCGCTTCATGGAGAATTTCCGCGAAGATCAGGGCGGACGACGGTGTGTATTCCGACGGCTTCAGGATCATCGTGCAGCCTGCCGCAATCGCAGGCGCGACCTTGCAGGCGATCTGGTTGAGCGGCCAGTTCCACGGCGTGATCATGCCGACAACGCCTACGGGTTCGCGCACGACGACCGCCGACCCGACGGTTTCCTCGAATTCGTAGTTCTTGAGAACGTCGAGCGTCGATGCGAGATGGCCGAGACCGGCGCCGGCCTGCATCTTCTCTGCCATAGGCAGCGGCGCGCCCATCTCGTCGGAAACGGCAGCGCCGATGTCCTTCATGCGGGTCTTGTAGACGGCGATGATCTTTTCGAGCAGCGCAACGCGCTCTTCGCGGGTGGTCACCGAGAACGTCTCGAAGGCGCGGCGGGCGGCTGCAACAGCCTTGTCCACGTCGGCTTTCGATCCAACCGCGATTTCGTAAATCGCTTCTTCCGTCGCCGGATTGACAACCGGAATGGACTTCTTGACCGCGGGGTCAACCCAGGCGCCGTCGATGTAGAACTGCATACGATTGGTCATGGCGTTTCCCTTAACTGCCGCTTTCTTGCGTACATATGGATGAATCGATCATACGATCGGTAATTCGATGTATCGGCCATCGCCGATATGCCGTGATCGTATCGCTCTTGCAGCGAGAGCGAAAGACCCATCCTCGATGGTTTATCCGCACATCCGGGCGCAATGCATGAGAGATATGCGGGCACCTTTTCCGGCATTGTGCGAAGCACGACCGGCAGATCGTGACATGCCACGCCGGAGGCATTTTGGCGCGCTCCAATCCTTTTGACAATCACGGAGTATAGGCGCTTAATATCGACTTTCCGAATATGAACGGACAGCCGATGGACACCGAACTGGCGAGAACTTTCCTCACCGTCGTCGAGGCGGGAAACTTCATCAGCGCCGCGGAGAGGCTTCACGTCAGCCAGTCCACCGTCAGCACGCGAATCCATACGCTCGAAGATCTGCTCGGGTGCATTTTGTTCGTCCGCAACAAGGCCGGCACAACGCTCACCGCCCCCGGTTACCAATTTCAGAAACACGCGACAGCGCTGGTTCGGACCGTGGCGCAGGCGCGTCACGATGTCGGCATTCCGGAAGGCTTCAGCGGCACGCTCGTGGTCGGCGGCCGTGTCGGATTGTGGGAAGAGTTTCTGCTGGATTGGTTGCCGCTGATGCAGAAGGCCACGCCCACGATTTCCATTCTGGCCGAGACCGGTCTTGAACCAGACATCATGCAAGGTCTCATTGAAGGCCGGATGGACATCGGCGTCATGTATACGCCGCAAAGCCGCCCGGGCCTGAAGGTCGAGCAATTGTTCGAGGAACGTCTCGTGATGGTGTCGACGAACGCGAAAAGCGCGCCAGCACCTCAGGCCGGATATATTTATGTCGACTGGGGCCCCGAGTTCTATACGCGCCACAGCGCTTACTTCCCGAGTTTCGGCGGACCGGCGCTAACAGCAAACGTCGGATGGCTGGGGCTTCAGTACCTGCTAAAAGCCGGTGGATCGGGCTATTTCCCGATGCGGATCGTGCTTCCTCATCTCGCCACGAAACGATTGCATATCGTTGCCGGCGCGCCCGAATTCTCAATGCCGGCCTATGTCGTCTATCCTGTCGATAGCGGGCGCGATGTGATCCGGGACGCCGTGGTACTGATGCATCGTCTGGCGGCATCCGCCACGAAAAAAAGCGCCGCAGCAAAGCCGGTCAAGCGGACGGCCCGGGCAAGGCGTTAAGCGACGCAATCCGACCCATTCGGTTTTTCGATATGACCGGCCGGTATTTATCGCTTGTCAGTCGAGCTGTCCGCGGGAGGATAGCTTTCACGCCGCCGCGAAAAACAGGGAATCGCCATGTATCGAACAGCGTCCGGACAAGAGACCGATCTCGCGGGGAAAATCCGGAAATACACCGCCTCTGCATGTTGGCCGCGCGACCCCGAGCCGTCGTGCACCGGACTGGCTGACAACAATACGGCGCGCCGTTCTGTTCCCGATAACGAACGGGACCAGAAGATATGACAAGTCCCGCCAGTCTTGCAGATGCGTTGCTGACATCGGCGTCGGACGCCATCATCGCAACCGACCGTGACAGCGTGGTCACCTTCTGGAATCCCGGAGCCGTCCGGATATTCGGTTTCTCCGCCGGCGAAGCCGTCGGCCAGTCTCTGGACTTCATCATTCCGGAAAATCTAAGGGCCCGCCACGGGGCGGGTTACAGGCACGCGATGGCGACCGGCCAAAGCCGCTACGGCGAAGGTGATCTGCTTTCGGTACCGGCCCTGACAAAAACCGGTCAGCGCATCTCCGTCGAATTCACGATCGTCATGCTGCGGGACGAGCGCGGCCTGCCCGCCGGCACCGCCGCCATCCTTCGCGACGTCACCAGGAGTTTTCAGGAGAAACTCGCGTTGAGGCGTCAGGTCGCGGAACTTCAGCGTACGCTCCCGGGCATTTGAATTGAACGCGCCTCGCTGCGCCATTTCCGGAAGCCTGATCTGATTTGACATGCTTCGGAACGAAGGGATAGCGTTCCGAACAACGTCATTCAAAGGTATTGCAGCTTGACCGATAACATCGTCGCGGAGACGGCCGAGCGTATCTTTACCGATCTGGCAGACGCGCAGCGCATCAACAGCGCCACCGACGACAGTTGGAAAACACCGCTCTGGACCGCAGTTGCCGATGCGGGCTTGCCGTTGTCGTGGGTGCCGGAAGACTGCGACGGCTCCGGCGCGGGCCTTGCCGATGGGTTCAGTGTCGCGAGTTCAGCAGGACGGTTTGCGGTTTCAATTCCGCTGGTCGAAACAATGCTTGCGGGTTGGCTGCTGGCGCAAGCGGGACTTCCCTCACCTTCCGGCAAGATGACCGTTGCACCGGCACGTCCGCACGACCGCATCACGGTCAATGCAGACGGTACGCTCAGCGGACGAGCGCGCGGCGTTCCGTTTGCATCCGAGGCCGAACATATCGCGGTGATCGCATCCGGCGCACAGGGTTTCACGATTGCTCTGGTCGAAGCCTCCGCGTCCCGTATTGAGACTGGAGAAAACCTCGGCAGCGATGCGTCCGACACTGTCACCTTCAACAACACCAGAGCTGTTTCCGCAAAGCCCGCGCCGTCCGGAACAACGCCGGTTTCGCTGATGCTGATGGGCGCGACCCTGCGCAGCCTGCAGATTGCAGGTGCGCTGGAAACCATGCTGGACGTCACCGTGCGTTACTCGAACGAGCGCGTTGCTTTCGAGAAGCAAATTTCAAAATTTCAGGCGGTTCAGCACAATCTCGCAAGATTGGCCGGCGAAGTCGCCGCCGCAGTCGCCGCCGCAGGATCGGCAGCCGACGCCGTTGCGACCAGCGCATCGTTCGACGATGCGGTGTTTCTGGAAGTCGCCTCCGGAAAGGTCCGTTGCGCGGAAGCAGCCGAGAAAGGCGCCGCTATCGCGCATCAGGTGCATGGCGCCATCGGCTTTTCCATGGAGCATATCCTGCATCGCTACACGCTGCGCGCGCTGGGATGGCGTGACGACTTCGGCCACGAAACCTATTGGGCAACGGAGCTTGGCAAGTTCGTCGCCGCCCGCGGCGCAGACGAGTTGTGGCCGCTGGTTGCCTCAAGATAGAACACGAGACGAGTTCAGGACAGCACGATGACCGCAGCGCTTCGTTTCGATCAGATCCGCTTGCCCGAAGAATGCGAGACCTTGCGGCGCGAGGTGCGCGCATTTCTCGCTGAGGAAATCGCGGCTGGAACTTTCAACCCGCACGAACCTCAGCGCGAGGACGTCGACATTCCCGAATTCAGCCACCGCGTGGGTCAGCGAGGCTGGATCGGAATGACGTGGCCCAAGAAATACGGCGGGCACGAGCGCACCTTTCTGGAGCGCTATGTGGTCACCGAGGAGATGCGCGTCGCCAATGCACCGACGCGCCGGTTCTTCGTGGCCGACCGCCAGAGCGGACCCGTGCTGCTGAAATACGCCAATGAGCGGATCAAGATGGACATCGTGCCGCGCATCTGCCGCGGCGAAGTCTGCTTCGCGATCGGCATGAGCGAACCGAACTCCGGCTCGGATCTGTTCGCGGCCAAGACGAAAGCCACCAAGACCGACGGCGGCTGGCTCATCAACGGCACCAAGATTTGGACGACGTCGGCGCATATGGCCGACTACATGCTCGCGATTTTCCGCACCTCGCCGCCGACCAAGGAAAACCGCCGTCACGGTCTGACGCAGTTCCTTGTCGACATGAAGACGCCGGGCATCACCGTCAATCCGATCGCGCAGATCAGCGGGCTGAAAGAATTCAACGAAGTCGTGTTTCAGGACGCCCTCATGCCGGACGACCATGTGCTGGGTGAAATCGACGGCGCATGGAAGCAGGCGACCAGCGAACTGGCCTATGAGCGCAGCGGGCCAGAACGCTTTCTCGAAACCTATTATGTGCTGACCGAACTGGTACGCGCGCTGGGACCGAACCCGGACACCCGCGGCGCGGAAGGCATCGGCCGGCTGGTCGCACAGCTCCATACCATGCGCCGCATGTCAGTGTCGGTTGCGGGCATGCTGCAGGCCGGCAAGGAACCGGTCGTGGAAGCGTCCATCGTCAAGGACATCGGCACTCTCTGGGAGCAGCAGCTGCCGCATCGCGTGCGCGATCTCGCCGCTTTCATCGACATGGACGCCTCCAATCACCACACACTGGAAGAGCAGTTGGCATTCGCCATCAAGATCGCACCCAAGTTGACGATCCAGGGCGGCACGACGGAAGTGCTGCGCGGCATCATCGCGCGTGGACTTGGACTGCGCTGACATCACATCTGACTTTAAAGGGATCACTCATGAGCGGCTTCACCGACATCGGCGTCGAAAAACACGGGCACGTCACGCTGATCGAGATTCGCCGGCCGCCGCTGAATTTTTTCGATCTCGCCCTGATCCGGCAGATCGCCGATGCGCTGAACCTGATCGACAAGGACATCGACGCTCGCGCGGTCGTCCTTGCATCCCAGGGGAAGGCGTTCTGCGCTGGCGCGAACTTCAACCGACCCGCCGGATTTGATGGCGACGCGGCATCCGGCGACGGAACCACAGGTGATCTTTATCTCGAGGCCGTACGCATCTTCAGCAACAAGAAGCCGATTGTCGCCGCCGTTCAGGGCGCCGCTATCGGCGGCGGGCTTGGGCTCGCGGTATCGGCGGATTTTCGCGTCGCCTGCCCCGAGACGCGCTTTGCCGCGAACTTCACCAAACTTGGTTTTCATCCCGGCTTCGGCCTCACCGTCACGCTCCCGGAACTGATCGGAAAAAACAACGCTGCGCTGATGTTCTACACCAGCCGCCGCGTGACCGGTGAAGAGGCTTTCAAAATGGGGCTGGCCAACGTGCTGGTGCCGCAGGATCAGGTGCGCGCCGAGGCGTTCAAGCTCGCGGGCGAAATCGCGGAGAATTCACCCTTGGGATTGATGTCGACGCGCGCGACCATCCGCGCGGGGCTGGCGGAACGCGTAAAGGCGCAGACCGACCATGAACTCGCGGAGCAGACCTGGCTGCGCGAAACTGAAGATTTCGCAGAGGGAGTCAAGGCTACCGCAGAGCGCCGCGCCGGAAATTTCAAAGGACGGTGATGGCCGCCGCGTCACCTATCAAGGCGCAGCCTTCCCTTTTCGCTCATTCATCAATTCGAGCAGCCAGGCAAGGCTGATAGCGAAGCCCAACCCGAGCAATAAATTGATGAACAGAATACGAGTCGGAGATGCGCCGCTCCGCTGCAATGGCGGGGTTGCGCGGGTTACTATTTTGGGGTTCTCGCTGTCCAATTGCCGCTGTTCGCCCGAATCACGAGACTGCGTCAGGACGGCCTGATAGTTCGCGCGGCTCGCTTCAACATCGCGCTCAAGCTCTTTCAGGCGCGCGGATGTTTCGTTGAAACCGGTCGGAGCTTTCTTCGCCGTTTCAAGCTGGTTCTTGAGCTGGGTCACTTCGGAACGCGCGCGCTCCAGTTCGGCGGCGGTGGACTGGACGCCATCCTCGATCGCCTGATCCAGCAGGCGCGTGACTTCGGCCATCTGCTGCCTGGCATATCTCAGTTCTGCATTTCGCCCAGCCGCCTCCGACAAATCGGATTCAAGACGCTGCGCGGCCAAATAGCGGCTCTTGAGAGCATTCAAGGTTTCGGTTCGCAGCGATTCAGGGATTGCCCGGAAATCCCTTTGATCTCTGGCGCGCTGCATCTGGGCAAGCGCCGAGCGCAAACCAGTCACCTTGGTTTCGGCATCGGCAATCTGGCCGGGTAATTCATTCGCCTGCTTTTCTATCGCCGCCTGACCAACCGCAACACCCGTTTCGCTTTCCCTGCGAAAGGCCTCGTAACGCTGTTCAGCCTCGCGCAGGCGTGCCTGAAGCATGCCCACCCTCGCGTCGGAAGGCGGCACAGCGCGCCCTGCCGTTGCAGCGCGTTCGCGCGTCTCTTGCTCGATGTAGAAATCCATCACGGCGTTCGCCACGCGCGCCGACGTTTCCGGATCTGACGTCGTAACGTCGACGTTGGCAACAGACGCGCCGGGGGTGTGCGTGACATTGATCGCACGATTCAACTGGCGCAGCGCGCTCTCATTCGGATCGGCGTCGGGTGCAAGACCGACACCGGTCAAAAGTGCTGCGAGAATTCCTCTCGATTTCGCGCCAAAGAGAGGATCGGTTTCAAGCTTTTCCCGCGCGATGACCTTCTCGAGAAGACTGCGCGACGTCATGACCTTGATCGGGCTTTCGGCTTCAACCGTACTGTCAACTGCCGTCCCGTGCGCGGCGGAGTCGGACCCGACGGGTTGGGGCAAAGACGGATCGAGCAGGACTTGGCCGGACGCAACAAACCTGGGAGGCGTGACCAGAATGTAGGCAAGGCTCATCGCAGCGCAGGCAAGCGTCACAATCACGATGAACGCGGCCCGGCGGCGCAACATCTCTACAAAGCCCTCCAGGTCCGGAACAGGCAGTTGAAGACGGCGCAGATATGCGTCGTGCCTGTCGTTATCGGAGATCGCCATCCCAACTGTTCCACGCCATACAATTCAGGTCAGTGTAGCCTCCTGTAACGGTCATTGGGGAGACATCTTTTGCCGGCCGTCGCACAAAATCGGCCGGCTGAATGGCTCAGCCGCAGGCTGGATGGCGACCGTCGGTGCCATTTTTGGCATAAAACAGCATCACAGACGTGGAAGCGGATTCAGTCCGCAAGCTCAACCACGATCGGCTGATGATCCGACGCATCCGTCGCGCCGTTCACCTCGATCCGCCGAAGCCGAGCGGTTAAATCCTCCGTCACGAAAATAAAGTCGCGGCAATCGGGACCGTCCGACCATTGCTCGTGATCGTAAAGACCGCAGGTCAGCGCGTGAGGTTGATCTGGATGATGGGCCGACCAGGCGTCGCGATAGTTCAGCCCCGGACGTAACGAAAGCTGAATCAAGGCATGCTGCGGGTCGGAGACGTCGAAGTTGAAATCACCACACAGCAGGCTCGACGCTGCCAGCGTCTGACTTGCGTAGGGTTCGCCATGGAGCCCGGCTGCCTTCGCACCCGTCGAAGCTTCTTCCTGCAGATCGAGCAACCTCACGATCTGTGCTTCGCGCTGAGCGGCGGAATGATACTCAAGATGCGTGTTGACGATGCGCAAGGGACCCGATGCCGCCTTGATCGTCACATCCAGCGCATGCCGCCGCATGCTGCGAACTGCACTGGCGTCCGGCCATGGCAGGAGGTGGTTGGCGATTTGCAGCACCGGAAGCCGTGACAGCGTCATGTTCCCGAACCGATGCGTCTGTCCATCGTCGCCGATGGTTTCTATCGCCGGACGAAACACTGGCCGGTATCCGGGCAGCAGCGACGCCAACAGCGCGCTCTGGTCCGTGCCACCATCGAGCTTCTTGAAATTATCAGACACTTCCTGAAAGCAGTAGACATCCGCGTCAGACATTTCCCGTGCGACGGACACGATACGCCCGAGGTCGGTCACACCGTCGCAGCCTTTGCCGCACTGAATGTTCCATGTCAGAAGCCGCATCAGCGAATGCCCGCGCGCATGAAGGATTGCACGAACTGTCTCTGGAACAGCAGGAACGCAATCAACAGTGGCGCCATCGTCATCACCGTCGCAGCCGTGATGATCGACCAGTCCACGCCGGTTTCGGGCGCGCCGAATACCGCGAGCCCCACGGTAAGCGGCCGGCTCTCCACCGAATTGGTCACGATCAGCGGCCAGAGGAAGTTGTTCCAGTGATAGCTCACCGAAACGAGACCGAAGGCCACGTAGGTCGGCCGTGCCAGCGGGACGTAAACTTTCCAGAGAATTTGCAGCGGCCCCGCCCCTTCGACGCGCGCGGCCTCGACCAGTTCCTGCGGAACGCTCTTGAAGGTCTGCCGCAACAGGAAAATGCCGAACGCGCTGGCCAGATACGGCAGAGCGATTGCCGGAATGGTATCGAGCAAGCCGAGCTTTCCGATCATGCGGTAATTTTCAACGATCAGAACGTCGGGCATGATCATCAATTGCAGCAGCACCAGCGCGAACGCGATTCCGCTGCCCTTGAATGTAAATCGCGCGAATGCGTAGGCTGCGAGCGTCGAAAGAATAAGCTGGCCGATCAGGATGATCACGACCAGCACCATTGTGTTGAAATAGTAACGGCCGAACGGTGCCTGATTCCACGCGCGCGCGAAGTTCTCCAGCGTCCACGGCGCGGACAGGCTGAACGAAGTCGCATAGGCAGCCGGATGCAGCGCACTCCAGAACGCATAGGCCAGCGGCGCGAGCCACAGTAGCGCCAGCAGCCACGCGGCAACCGCTTCAAGAGGGTGCGTGCGGCCGTTCATTGATAATGAATCCTGCGATCGAGATAGCCGAACTTGATCAGCGCCAGTGTGCTCAGCAGGACCAGGAGCACAACCGTCAGGGTGGCGGCATAGGCCGAGTCCTGAAATGTGAACGCCACTTCGTAAATGTAATAGAGCAAAAGCGTGCTGGCATTGTTGGGGCCGCCCTTGGTCATGATGACAAGGTGGTCCACCAGCTTGAACGAGTTGATGACAGCATTGATTGCCACGAACAATGTCGTCGGCATCAGCAGCGGAAACGTGATCCGCCGGAAAGTGTACCAGCGGCTCGCGCCCTCAACCGAGGCCGCTTCTTCGAGGTCGGGCGACAATTGCTGAAGCGCTGCGAGATAGAAGATCATGAAGAAGCCGGCTTCCTTCCAGATCACCATGACGATCAGACAGCTCATCACCGTGCTGGGATCGCCAAGCCAGTTCCAGCCCGCAAGGCCGAAGACCCCGCGCAACTGGTCGAGCAGTCCATAATCCGGCGTGTAGAAAAACAGCCAGATGTTCGCGACAGCGATCATCGGCAGCACGGTCGGCGTGAAAAAGGCCAGACGCAGGAAACCGCGGCCGCGCATGTTGCGGTTGACCCACATCGCCATCAACAACGCGAGCGCGATCGACGTCGGAATGGTGCCGAGCGCAAACCAGAAATTGTTGACCAGCGCCTTCCAGAAAATTGGATCGGCGTACATCGACCGGTAGCTGTCCAGACCGACAAACGCTTCCGTGCCGTTACGGCGGGTGATGAAAAACGAATGCCGGATGGTCGCCAGGATCGGATAGTGCGTGAATGCCAGCAACAGCACCGCGGCGGGCAGCAACAGCAGCCACGCATTCACAGCGTTCCACCACGCATGCGATTTCGGCTTGCGCGCGGTGGCTGATGCTGGAACGGCTTGATCGGTCATCGGATCATCCCTCCGGATGGCGGCGAACCGCCACCCGGATGTTTCACTTTATTTGTACGCACGCAGCACGCGGTCGGCCTGCTGCTGCGCGCCCGCGAGGGCTTCCGAGGGCTTCTGCGTGCCGGTCACTGCGGCCTGCACGGCATCATTGACGAACTTGTAGATGCGGCCGTTCTCGTGAACGGACAGTTCGGGCACCGCATGTTCAAGCTGGTCACGGGCGACAAGTGCCGCGGGGAAGCCCTTCGCGTAGGCTTCCATCGCGGGAGTCTTGTACGCAGCCGGCGACACAGCGGCATAGCCGGTCTTAATGCTCCACTCGGCAGCGCGTTCGGGCGTCGTCATCCACTGGATGAACTTCACGGCCGCCTTCTGCTGCTCGGGCGAGGCGCTCTTGAAGATATAGAAGCTGCCGCCGCCGGTGGGCGAACCGCGACGCTCCTTGGCGGGCAACATCGCGACACCGAAGTTGAACTTCGCGCCGTCCTTCACCGCGGTCAGGTTGCCCGTGGTGTGCCACATCATCGCGGTCTTGCCTTCGAGGAAGTCGGTACGCAGGGTCGCCCAATCGATGCTGCCGGGAGGCATCACCGCGTGCTTGCGCGACAGATCGACCCAATAATCCAGAGCGCCGACGGTCTTCGGCGCGGTGAGATAAACCTCGTTGCCCGGCTCGTTCATCAGCTTCTGACCGTTCTCGATCGCCAGCGCCTGAAGCATCCAGTAGCCATAGCCCGTCGTTGGAATCTCGACACCCCAGCGCGTGGTATTGCCGGATGCATCCTTCTTGACGAGCTTCTTGCCCATCTCGGTCATTTCGTCCCAGCTTGCGGGCGCTTTTTCGGGATCGAGGCCGGCTTCCTTGAAAGCATCCTTGTTCCAGTAGAGCACGATGGTCGAACGCTGGAACGGAATGCTCCACGTCTTGCCGTCGATCTGGCCGTTCGCCATGAAGGCCGGATAGAACTCCTTGAACCACGCCTTGTCCGCAACGAGACCATCCATCGGCACGATGGCGTTCTCGTCCATCAGCGTGAAGACGTCGGTCGACAACAGCACCGAAAGCGGCGGTGGCTGGCCGCCCTTCATCGCCGTCATCGCCTTGGTCATCGTGTCGGTGTAATTGCCGGCATAAACCGCCGTCACCTTGATGTCCGCGTTCTCTTTTTCAAAGCGCGCCACCATGTCGTCGATGATCTTGGTCACCGGACCACCCACCGCGACCGGGTAATACATGGTCAGATCGACTGCAACCGCGGGCTGCGAGCCGAAAGCCAAGGCCGCAAGCGCTGCCGCCGCAACCGTCGTTCGTCTAAAGAGCTTCATGTCATCCTCCCCTTGCTATCGTTTCTCTGCGCCGGCCCCGCCGATGCGGGCCTCATACAACCACAGCCCGCTTCATCTCGCCGGCGGCTGATTGCAGCCGCCGTTCCGTTTCCTTCTCGAACCGATGTTCGAAACCTGCATCCCATGCGAGCCGGACATCGTCGCCCGGATGAGATTTGCTGAAACCGTCCTGTCGTACTGAGACAGGCTGCCCATCGATTTCGCACAGAACGATGCTGTCGGCGCCGAGATGCTCAATCGCCTTTACGCGCGCCGGATGACCGTCTTGCGACACGATACGAATATGCTCCGGACGGATACCGATCAGTTGGCTGCCCTCTGCAATCAAATTCATCGGCGGCGTTCCGATGAAACGCGCCGTGAAAGCCGTTGCAGGCCGATTGTAAAGTTCTTCCGGCGTGCCGTTCTGCTCGATGCGTCCGTCGCGCATCAGCACGACTCGATCCGCCATCGTCATGGCCTCGGTCTGATCGTGGGTCACGTAGACCATCGTCATCCCGAGACGCTGCTGTAACGAACGGATCTCCGTGCGCATTTCGTGGCGGAGCTTGGCATCGAGATTGGAGAGCGGTTCGTCCATCAGGCAAACTTTCGCCTCCGCGATGATGGCACGCCCAAGCGCCACGCGTTGACGCTGGCCGCCTGACAATTGAGATGGCTTGCGCTCAAGCAAGTGACCGAGACCAACGATGTCGGCCACGCGCTTCAGCCGGTCGTCTCGCTCGGCACGGGATACGCGGCGCACGCGCAGGCCGAAAACGATGTTCTCTGCCACGCTCAGATGCGGAAACAGCGCGTAGGACTGGAACACCATGGATATCTTGCGCTCTGCCGGCGAGAGATGCGTGACGTCCGTGCCTCCAATCGTGATTGTGCCGCCGTCGAGTTGCTCGAGGCCTGCGATCAACCGCAAAGTCGTGGACTTGCCGCAACCCGATGGGCCAAGCAGTACCAGCAGCGAGCCTGCGTCCGCCGTGAGACTGACGTCATCAACGGCGCGCATCGGGCCCCAGTTCTTTGAGACGTGATCGAGGGTAATGGCTGACATGAACTACCCGGTCCGGCTGAATTGGTACGTGGGGGACGCACCAGAACGCGGCGCGCAAAACGTTCCGAAATGCACAACGATGCGCGCCGGGCCGCTCCCTCGACCGGGATATGCCCCCCGCCGTGCCCGTTAAAAGAACGCCTCGTCTGCCTTTCCGGCAACATTAAAGTCCTCCCGAATGTTCATCCGAACATACTTTTTGATCAAACGAAATAAGAATTTGCGCGTTTTGTGTTCGAATGATAATATTTCACTCAGATACATGCTGAAGATGACAAACAAGCGACAGACACTGGTCCTCGAAATCGTGCGCGAAAAGGGTTTCGCCTCGATCGAGCATCTCGCTGCGCATTTCGATGTGACCCAGCAGACGGCACGCCGCATCGTGAACCAGCTTTGCGATCAGGGTCTGCTGCGCCGTATCCACGGCGGCGTCGGCCTTCCGGTGTCGAACCAGAATCTTGCTTATGAAAGCCGGCAAGGCCTGAACTTCGAGGCCAAGCGGCAGATCGCGCAAGCGGTCTTCAATTTCATTCCCGACGGCGCCTCCATCATGATCGGGCTCGGAACGACGCCTGAATATGTCGCGCTGGCGCTCGCCGGCCGCCAGAACCTGCGAGTCATCACCAACAATCTCAACGTAGCGTCGGCGTTCGCGCGTAACCCCGATGTGGAAATCACGATTGCGGGCGGAACGCTGCGTCCGCTCGATCGCGACATTATCGGTGACGCCGCAGTGCGCTTCTTCTCGCGTTTCAAAGTCGATATCGGGATTTTCGGCGTCGGCGGCATCGATGAGGAAGGAACGCTGCTCGATTTTTACTCCGGCGAAGTTCAGGCGCGCCAAGCCATCGTCGCAAATTGCCGGACCGCCCTCCTCGTCGCCGACGCCAGCAAATTCGGCCGCAGCGCCACGGTGCGCGGTGGACACATCAGCGATTGCCATCATCTTTTCACCGACAAGCCGCTTCCCGCGGATTTTCATCGGATCGCCGAGCAGTACACCGACAAAATTCGCGTCGTGGGTGACGGCCGCGTACAGGCCGCCTGAAACCACTCCGGCGCGCAAGAGCTTATAAGGGGATCAGATCATGACCCTGGCTATCAACCTGATCGATCTTGCCGGCTTCATCGCGTTGTTGCTGTGGGGCACTCATATGGTGCAAACCGGCATCCAGCGCGCCTTCGGTTCGAAGTTGCGCACGATCCTTGGCCGCGCCTTGCGCAACCGTTTCCGCGCATTCCTCGCAGGCATGGGCGTCACCGCGGTTCTCCAGAGCAGCACGGCGACCGGACTGATGACGGCTGGCTTCGCCGGAGGCGGGTTCATGGGCCTGGTGCCCGCGCTCGCTGTGATGCTCGGCGCCAACGTCGGTACAACACTAATTGTGCAAATTCTGTCATTCGACGTCACGCTGGTTGCGCCAGCACTCGTGCTGATCGGCATGCTGATGTTCCGGAGGGACTCGCGGACGCAGGCACACGATCTCGGCCGCGTCTTCATCGGTCTCGGGCTGATGCTGCTTGCGCTCCGCCACCTGCTCGACCTCATGACCGGTTACGAGAGTTCTCCGACCCTGACCGCCGTGCTCGGGCTCATCTCCTCGTCATGGCTGCTCGATGTCTGTATCGCAGCCGCATTGACGTGGGCCGCCCATTCAAGCGTCGCCATCGTTCTGCTCATCATGTCACTGGCGACAAAGGGAGTGGTCCCTCCTGATGCTGCGTTCGCGCTCGTCCTCGGCGCGAATATTGGCACGGCCATCAATCCGCTCATTGAGGGTCCGGCAGGAGACGATCCCGCAGCCAAACGGCCGGCGCTCGGAAACCTGATCGGTCGTCTTGTGGGCGTCGCCATAACGATCGGACTTCTGGGGCCGATCAGTCAGTTCATCATGGCGATAGAACCTACCACAGCACGCGCGGTTGCCGATTTCCACACGCTGTTCAATCTCGCCATCGCGTTGATTTCACTGCCGCTGCTGACACCCTTCGCATCGCTGCTGCGCCGCCTGCTTCCGGATCGCGCCGATCCGGCCGATCCCGCGCGGCCTCTCTATCTTGACCTCGCGGCAAAGGAGACGCCCATCGTCGCTCTCGGCGCCGCGTCGCGCGAGGCGTTGCGACTGGCAGATGTGCTGGAAGAAATGCTGCTGGGCGTCAACGCCGGACTCGCGTCCGGGGACCGGCGGCTGCTCGTGGAAACCCGCCGGCGCGAAGATGTCCTCGACAAGCTGAACATCGCGATCAAGTCATATCTGACGTCGCTCGACCCCGATGAACTCAACGAGATGGATCAGCGTCGTCTGAATGAAATCTTGACGTTCACAATGAACATCGAACAGGCCGGCGACGTCGTCGACCGGAATTTCCTGCCCCACGCCTCCAAGCGATTGAAGCGCGGACTGGTTTTTTCCGACGACGAGCAAAACGACATCAGCGCGATGATCGAACGGCTTGCCGCCAATCTCAAGACGGCGGCATCGCTTTTCGTCACCGAAGATCCGCGAACTGCGCGCCTGCTGGTTGACGAGAAAGCCGTGTTCAGGGACGCGGAATCAAAAGCGACCGCTTCGCACTTCGACAGGCTTAGAAACAGCGACCTTCAGACAGCGCAGGCCAGTTCGATTCATCTCGACCTGCTGCGCGATATGAAGCTCATCAATTCGCATATCGTTGCTGCAGCTGCATATCCGGTGCTGGAGCGCACCGGAGCCCTTCTGCCTAGCCGCATGGCATAAATACACTCTCGACATGTTGCTTCAGGGCTAGCGTTCGGCGAACGCCTTTTCGATCACGAACTGTCCCGGCTCACCGTGGTTGCCTTCGGTGAAACCCTTGCCCAGAAGCATCGCCTTCATCTCGTCCATCAGGGCCGGGCTGCCGCAGATCATGGCGCGGTCAAATTCAGCATCGAGCGGCGGAAGCCCGATATCGTCGTAGAGCTTACCCTGCGCAATGAGATCGGTGATCCGGCCGCGGTTATGAAACGGATCGCGGGTCACGGTCGGATAATAAATCAGTTTCGTTCGCACCAGTTCGCCGATCAGGTCGTCCTTTGGCAGCGTCTGGGTGATCATCTCGCCATAGGCGAGTTCGGCGACATGGCGGCAGCCGTGCAACAGCACGATCTTGTCGAAGCGGTCGTAGGTTTCAGGATCCTTGATGACGCTCAGGAACGGCGCAAGACCGGTGCCTGTGCCGATCAGATACAGATTACGGCCGCCCACCAGATTGTCGATTACCAGCGTGCCAGTGGCCTTGCGGCTGACGATGATTTCATCGCCTTCCTTTAAATGCTGGAGGCGCGATGTCAGCGGACCATCCGGCACCTTGATCGAGAAGAATTCCAGCCGATCCTCATAATTGGCGCTCGCCACGCTGTAGGCGCGCAGGAGCGGCTTTTCGCCGACCTTCAGGCCGATCATAGTGAACTCACCGTTCCGGAAGCGAAACGACGGATCCCGGGTCGTGGTGAAGCTGAATAGTGTGTCGGTCCAGTGATGGACGCTAAGGACGCTTTCCTGATTGAAATTGCTCATTCGCTCGATCCGGTGGTGGCCAACGACGGGTCAAAATCAGAATAGGCAGTGGCGGGGACTGCACCGCCAAATTCATTTGTGTACTAATGAATAATCCAACTTGATCCAACCGTCAAGCCGCGCTCAAGTTGGCGCCGAACCGCCGAGAAGACCTTGAACAAAAGGAATAAATCATGTCCCACGATGCGCCCCAGGGCACCACCGGCCCGACCAAGCTGGTGATCCGGAATATCGGCCTGATCCTGAGCGGGATGATGGAAAAGCCGATCCTGGATGCCGACACCATCGTTGCGGAGAATGGCAGGATCACCGCCATTGGGCGGGCCAAGGACATCGACGCCGCAGGCGCGACCACCGTCATCGACGCCAACGGCACGACCGTAACCCCCGGCCTGATCGACAGCCATGTTCACCCGGTCGCAGGCGACTGGACGCCGCGGCAGAACCAGATCGGCTGGATCGACAGCTTCCTGAACGGCGGCGTCACCACCATGATTTCAGCAGGCGAGGTTCATATGCCGGGCCGCCCGCGTGACGTGGTCGGCGTCAAGGCGATGGCAATCTTCGCCCAGCGCGCGTTCGACAATCTACGACCCGGCGGCGTCAAGGTTCATGCCGGTGCGCCGGTCATCGAGCCCGGCATGACCGAGGAAGATTTCAAGGAACTTGCAGCGGCTGGAGTCAAGCTCCTCGGCGAAGTCGGTCTCGGTGGCGTCAAGGACGGCCCCACCGCACGCAAGATGGTGGCGTGGGCGCGCAAGTACGGCATCCAAAGCACGATTCACACCGGCGGCCCCTCGATTCCGGGCTCCGGCCTGATCGACGCGGACGTGGTGCTGGAAGCCGACACCGACGTCATCGGCCATATCAACGGCGGCCACACCGCCCTGCCCGACGGGCAAATCCGCTGTATCTGCGAGGGCTGCAAACGCGGGCTCGAACTGGTTCACAACGGCAACGAACGCGCCGCGCTCTATACGCTGCGGATTGCACGCGAGATGAAGGAGTTGAACCGCGTCATTCTCGGCACCGACGCGCCCGCAGGGTCAGGCGTGCAGCCGCTCGGTATTTTGCGCATGGTGTCCTTGTTGTCGGCGCTTGGCGACGTGCCGGCGGAAATCGCATTTTGCTTCGCAACCGGCAACACCGCGCGAATGCGTGCACTCGATTGCGGCATTATCGAAATCGGCCGCGCGGCGGACTTTGTCATCATGGACAAGGCACAGCACTCGGCCGGCAAGAACATTCTCGACAGCGTTCAGCTCGGCGACCTGCCCGGCATCGGCATGACCATTATCGACGGCATCGTTCGCACACAGCGCAGCCGCAACACGCCGCCGGCGACGAAGGTGCCGGAGATCGTGGCGCACTAGCGCGCTGATTTTATCGCAGCTTGCTCAGGAGCGCGATAAAAACCTCGCGCTCCTTCGCATCGAGCGGCGCGAGTGTTTCCCTCGTGATGGTCAACGCGTTGGGCGCAGCCTTCTCTGCCAGAGCCTGCCCCGCCCGCGTGAGACTGACCAGAAGCCGACGCCCGTCCTGCGGATCGGAACTTGTTTCGGTCAGGCCACGCGCAGTGAGCCGGTCGATGACGCCCTTGATGGTCGCAACGTCCATCGCCGTCAATCGCCCGAGCTGATTTTGCGAGCACGGCCCTGTCTCGGTGAGCTTCGCCAACGCCGCCCATTGGGTCGGCGTGAGATTGATTCCGATTTCCTTCGCAAAAATCGTCGCGTGGCGCTGCCAGACCTGCCGAAGGATGAACCCGATCTGATCCTCAAGCACATAGGATTGCCTAGTCGGTTTCGCGCCCCGTTTAAGGGCCGAAGCCTTGATCTGAGAGGCCTTGATCTGAGCAGCTTTGGCCATTCCCGTTCCCCCAGAACCTGTTCTTTGTCTTACGGGCATTGCGCGAACAGCCGCCGTCTTTTCTTACACAGCCAGATGAGCGTCGCGAATGTCCGGGCGGGTGGCGAGTTCAGCCATAGTCCCGCTGTAGCAAATACGGCCGCGCTCGATGATGTAAGCGCGATCCGAAATCAAATTGGCGAAGTGAAGATTTTGCTCCGAAACGACGATACTGACGCCTTCCTTCTTCATGGCCAGGATCGCGCCAACCATCTGTTCGACGATCTTCGGCGACAAACCTTCGGAGGGCTCGTCAAGCAACACCAGTGACGGATTGCCCATAAGCGTCCGCGCGATGGTCAGCATCTGCTGTTCGCCGCCGCTCATACGCCCGCCCATGCGGCCACGCATTTCACCGAGGTTCGGAAACAGCGTGAATAGTTTTTCGCGAGTCCATTGCGGCGCATTCGGCCGCGGCGGCTGGCGGCCCACCTCGAGGTTCTCCTCGACCGTGAGATCCGTGAAGATGCGTCGCTCTTCCGGCACATAACCAAGCCCGTTGCGAACGATGGCATGGGTCGGCTGATCCGACACATCGTTGCCCTCGAACACAATCCGGCCCTCGCGCTGCTCCACCAGTCCGACAATCGAGCGAAATGTCGTGGACTTGCCCGCGCCATTGCGGCCGAGAAGCGCCACCACCTCGCCGTCGCCAACTTCCATTGCAACATCGAACAGGATGTGCGCCGGTCCGTAGTAGCTGTTGAGACCCTGAACCGAGAGCTTCATGCCGATGCACCCTCGCGATGACGCGCGTCATAAACCAGGCCCTCGCCGAGATAGATCGCGCGAACCTGCGGGTTGCGCCGGACCTCTTCGGGAGACCCCTCGGCGATCAACGTTCCGCGATTGAGCACGAGAATCCTGTCGGCGTGCTCGAACACCACATCCATGTCGTGCTCGGTGAACAGAACGCCGATGGACTTTTCACGTGCGATGCTCGCGGTCAGGCGCATCAGTTCGACACGTTCGCGCGGCGCCATGCCTGCCGTCGGCTCATCCATCAGGAGGAGTTTCGGCTGATTGGCGAGCGCGATGGCAAGCTCAAGCCGCTTGAGATCGCCATAGGCGAGTTCACCGCAAGGCCGTTCGGCATAGCCACTCATGCCGACGAGATCGAGGAGCCGGTCGGCCTCATCGCGGGCGAAGCCCGGCGTCGAGCGCCACATGTTAAAGAGCTGCGAGTTGTACGACACCAGAGGCACCTGCACGTTCTCGCGCACCGTCATAGTGGGGAACGTTGCGGTAATCTGGAACGTGCGACCGACGCCAAGCCGCCAGATCGCGCGCGGCTTTTTGCCGACAGTGTCCACGCCGAGCAGATTGACCCGGCCACTGTCGGGAATGTTCTGGCCGTTCAGCATGTCGAAACAGGTGCTCTTGCCTGCGCCATTGGGGCCGATCAGCGCGAGAATTTCGCCGGCGACCAGCGAGAACGACACACCGCGCACGGCGTGGACGCCGCCATAGGATTTGGTCAAGCCTTCGACTGCAAGAAGCGTGGGTGCGACACTCATTCGGCGGACTCGATCCGTGATGCCAGAACGGCCGGTTTGGACGACGGCGTCTGACGCCGTGTACGAAGAGTTTCCAGCATTCCGACAATGCCCTTCGGGAATGCGACCACGATCAGCACGATCACGGCGCCCAGTACAAGCTTGGAAAGATCGGTCTGGCTCACCAGCCAGATATTGAGTGCCTTGAAAATGATCGCGCCGACTACCGCGCCCGAGATCGTCTCGACGCCGCCCAGCAGCACCATCACCAGGGCGTCCACCGACAGCGAGATGCCGAGACTATCGGGGAATACGCTGCCCTTGAGATAAGCAAATAGCGCGCCGCCGATACCCGCCACCGTGCCCGCAATGACGAAGGCAGTCCATTGAATCCGCTTACCGTCGATGCCGATGGCTTCACTGCGCAAGACGGAGTCCCGTGTCGCACGCAAGGCATAGCCGAACGGGGAGAACACGATGATGCGAAGCGCCGCCACTGCGAGCGTCGCAACGCTGAGCGACAGCCAGTAGAAGCTCGCCGGCCCCGCCGCCCATGCCGCGGGCCAGACGCCGAGAATTCCGTTATCGCCACCTGTCACCGCAACCCACTGGAACGCGATCGACCATACGATCTGCGCGAAAGCCAGCGTCAGCATCGCAAAGTAAACACCGGACAGCTGAACCGCGAAGAATCCAAACACCGCCGCGCCCGACAACCCGAGCAGCGGACCGAGCAACAGGCACACGATCATCGGCAGGCCAGCTGCCTTAGCGAGAAACGCCACGCCATATGCGCCAAGGCCGAAATAAGCCGCGTGACCGAACGAGGCCAGCCCGCCGACCGACATCAGGAAATGCAGGCTCGCAGCGAAGATCACGAAGATCGCAATTTCCGCGCCGACGTTCAGCGCGTAGTCGCCGCTGAACAGCGGCAGCAATGCCGCGACGATCAGCACCGCCAGCATTGCAAAACGCTCACTCGTCGTCAGTGGCCGCCACGGACGCACCGTCAGCCCCGGCGTCTTGCGCGCAGGCGCTTCCGGCTTCCCGAACAGTCCCCACGGCCGCACGATCAGCACAGCGGCCATCACCAAAAACACAAGGATGATGGAAATCTTCGGAAAAATCAGAATGCCGAACGCGTTGAGTTCGGAAACAAGTACCGCCGCGACGAACGCGCCGGCGATGCTGCCAAGGCCACCGATCACCACCACCACGAAAACGTCAACAATGATGCGCAGGTCCATCGCATGATGCACGGCGTCGCGCGGAATCTGCAAAGCGCCGCCTAGCGCCGCCAGAAAGACGCCAAGGGCGAACACGCTGGTGAACAGCCACTTCTGATTGACGCCCAGCGCCGCCACCATGTCGCGGTCCTGCGTCGCCGCGCGAACCAGAATGCCCCAGCGCGTGCGGCGGAACAGCAACCACAATGCACCAAGCACCACCGGACTGAGTACGATCAGAAACAAGTCATAGGTCGGGACGTTCTGACCGAAGAAATCCACCGCGCCACGAAAGCCGGGCGCGCGACGGCCAACCAGATCATCCGGGCCCCAGATCAGAACCACAAGATCTTCCACCATCAGCGTCAGGCCGAAGGTGGCAAGCAGTTGAAACAATTCCGGCGACTTATAAATCCGCCGCAGCAATACCATCTCGACCAGCACGCCGAGAACCGCGACAGCGAGCGCTGCGACGACGA
Source organism: Afipia sp. GW821-FHT04G03 (assembly GCF_059419985.1). Classification (NCBI taxonomy): domain Bacteria; kingdom Pseudomonadati; phylum Pseudomonadota; class Alphaproteobacteria; order Hyphomicrobiales; family Nitrobacteraceae; genus Afipia; species Afipia sp. GW821-FHT04G03. The sequence goes on from NZ_JBWKSV010000001.1 coordinate 1,519,111, forward strand.
TGCCGCCCCAGAAGCCGAGCGTGCCGGACAGCCGCTCCGTCAAGGTGAACGCGACATAGGCGCCCAGCATATAGAATGCGCCATGCGCGAAATTCACGATGCGCGTGACGCCGAAAATGATCGACAAACCAGAAGCCACGAGGAACAGCGATGCCGCGCTCGCAAGACCTGTCAGGAACTGAACAAAGTAGAAGCTCATAGGTCATCCACGGCTGGAAATGGCCGCGGGCGCATCGCGCGCCCGCGGTCGTTCGTCTCAATCCTTGGCGCGCAGCTTCTCGACTTCCGCGTCGCTCGGCAAGAAATCCTCCCCCTTGCGATAAACGGAGTCGACCATCACACCCTTGCCGTCCTTAAGCGCCGTCTTGCCCACATAGGCCCCAAGCGTCGACTGATGATCGATCTTGCGGAACGTGATCTGACCGAACGGCGATGGCATCGAGAGACCTTCCGCCGCCGCGATCATTTTTTCCGGATCGTCAGACTTCGCCTTGTTGAGGATCGCAGCCGCTGCCTTGATCGTCTGATAGCCGACAATCGAGCCCAGCCGCGGATAGTCGTTGTACTTACCCTGATAGGCCTTCAGGAAAGCGTCATGCTCCGGCGTCTTGATGCTGTACCAGGGATAACCGGTGACGATCCAGCCTTCGGGTGTCTCTTCCTTCAGCGGATCGAGATATTCCGGCTCTCCGGTGAGAAATGACACCACCGAGCGTCCCTTGAACAGACCGCGCGTGTTGCCTTCACGAACGAGTTTCACCAGGTCGGCGCCGAAGGTCACATTGAGAATGGCTTCAGGATTGGCGGCCGCGACGGCCTGTACCACCGGACCTGCATCGATCTTGCCCTGTGGTGGCCACTGTTCATCGACCCACTGGATGTCCGGCCGCTTCGCAGACAGAAGTTTCTTGAAGACGGCAACCGCAGACTGGCCGTACTCATAGTTCGGCGCGATGGTCGCCCAGCGCTTGGCGGGCAGTTTGGCCGCTTCTTCCACCAGCATCGCCGCTTGCATGTAGTTGGAAGGCCGCAGACGGAACGTGTAGCGGTTTCCGCTCGTCCAGGTGATCGCGTCAGTCAAAGGCTCTGCCGCCAGGAAGAATACTTTCTTCTGCTTGGCGAAATCGCTGACCGCGAGGCCGATGTTGGACAGGAACGTGCCTGTCAGCATCACCACGCCCTCTTTCGAGATCAGTTCGTTGGCCGCCGTCTGCGCGTCGGCAGGTTTGCCGCTGTCATCCTTGGAAATGACAACCAGCTTTTTGCCGTTGACTCCACCCGCGGCATTAACTTCCTCGACTGCGAGTTGCCAGCCCTTGCGATACGGCTCGGTAAACGCGGGCAATAACGAATAGCTGTTGATTTCACCGATCTTGATCTCGCCGCTCTGCGCCAGGGCGGGCGTCGCCATGCTGCCGAACATCACACCAAGACTTGCGCTCACAAGACCCGCGCGCAAAAGACCGTTCAAGAGACGTTTGCTTCGTTGCATCCCAGACCTCCAATGTTGGCGAGAGCGCCTGCTCCGCCGTGACGTCCGTCCATCCCTTCCCTCATTGGGGGACAGTCCGGTTATTCCTCACGCATCCTTGCCCCGTTCGTGGAACTGCCCGTTACCGGAGGCCGTCCTCACCCTTGATCTCTCCAATCGTCAGCCCGCCGACCCGAGGCAGCGGCCGCCCGCTGTCGGTCACCGCGACAGCGACCATAATTTCGTTTGCACGCGGCGCATCGTTGATCTGCACTTCCATTCCGTCGAAATGACTTCGCACGAACGCCGCATCCTTGTGACCGAGCGGAATATCGAGCACTGCGCCTAGCCCGCCGCGCTTCTTGGACGACGGGATCAGCGCCGCACCCTTGCCAAGCACCTTACGTACCGGCGCTCCCATTTTTGGATGCAAGATCGCTGCCGCGTGCTCGAGCTCGCCATTTTCACCCACGGCGGCTGCCTTGCCGTAGCTTTGCGCGCTGGCGCCTTCGATGCCGAGCGCAGCGACCGCTTTCGTGGCGAGCAGTTCGCCCAGTTCCTCGCCAATGGCTATCAGCGGGGCAAGATCATCGACGTATTTTCCGGCGAACGGATTTTCGATCACTGCGATCGCCGCCGCGCGGCGGGTTGGCGGCGTCACGTCACGTCCAGCCTCCATCAGCGTTTCTTCGACGACGGTGACGATCTTACGAATAACTGCACTCATCGCAATCCATCCTCTCCCTTGATCTCGCTCGCTTTCAGGCCACCGACGCGCGCGTGAATGCGCGAGCCGGTTGTCATGACCAGCGCGAGCAGCAATTCGTCGGCGCGCGGCGCGTCGGTAATCCCGACTTCCATCGCGTCGAAGTGTGAACGGACATAAGACGCATTGATATGGGTGATCGGGACATCGAGCCGCGTACCCGGTCCTCCGACTTTCTTGGCCGACGGCACGATCGCTTTGGCTTCTCCGAGAATTTCACGCATCGCGTAACCACCCGGCACATGCCACAACGCGCCGTGTTCCAATTCGCCCGCGGAACCGATGATCGCGCCTTTGCCATAACCTTGGATCGCTTTCGCATCGCCGCCGAGCGCCTTCAGGAGAGACCCGGCCATCGCAACTCCCAACGGCGTCAGATCGTCCATGAATCCTGCAATATCTTCCACATAACGCCCGGCGAAGGGATTGCGAATGACACAAAGCACCGCACCCCGGCGCAGCGGCAGCGCCACGGGTTTCCCGCCTTCGTGGAAAATTTCCTCGATCAGCGTGTGGCGTTTGCGGATCACAATCTCAGGCATGCATCAAGCTTTCAATTCCGGCTCGAAACGCTCCGCGCGGCAACATCTGCGGCGCACCATCGTCGACAGCATTCAGCGCCACGACAATGGTTTCACCCTGCAAATGAAGGACCGCACCATCGATCAAGCCGGCGGTGAGAAGTTCGCGCGCCCGATGCGCGCCGGATTCGAGAGCAGCCGCAATCTCATAAGGCAAAAGCCGCCCAACGTCGCGCGTAACTTCGCGCGCGCCAAGATCACTATCAGGATGACTGTCGTTCGCAGGACTGCGTATAATCAAGGGATGTCCCGGCAGATCGACCGCATTTGCAATGATGGTGGCAGCCGCGTCCGCCTGTGCGGCAGTCCGCGCCAGAACGGTCACGGCATCGGCAATTCCCAACGAGAAGCTGCGGCCGCGCCATCCGCTGGTCGCGATACCGCGCGTCGGATCGCTTGCCGCGATCGCCGTCTTTCCGATCAGGTTCGGCATATCGGGATGACCGACCAGACCGACCGCAAAACGTTCATGGCCTGCCAGATGCAGCGCGATGTCACCGCCGTTATTGACGTAGGCGCGGGACAGGTCCGCCGATGAGGTCATCACGCCAAGAACTTCTTCTGCGACAGCCCCTGCTACGGCGGCCATCGGCGTAATGAAATGCTCAGCTGCAAACGGCGCGACCGCCGCGTGCATCCGGCGCGCAACACGGCCTTGCAGCACAGACGTGTGGGGAAGCGCGGCGCGGCGGAGTTCCGGAAGCTCGTCGCACAGCGTGTCGAGCAGGCCTGTAAACCGCCGCACAGCAGCCTCGTAGGCGGTGTGGACATTGGCGTTGGTTCCACTTGCTTCGACGATCAGATCGATCGGACCGTCCTGCAAATGCAGCCGCTTTCCGTCCGCGAGCCATCTCGTCTGCGGAAGGCGCGTCATGCGCGCCTCGAATCGGTGGCCTGCTGCGGCAATTGACGAACTTCGGTATTGTCCTTGAGCGACGATAGCGGCCGCACATGGTCCATATGACCGCCAAGCGCTGCGTAATCCGACAGCCTCAGCGTGAACTCAATCGGCGCGACCAGCGCAGGCGTCGGTACATAACCGAACGCGCCTTCCGGAACACGCGTCACATCGACCATGAAGGTAATGCCGCCGCCCGGCCATACATAGACCGGCGCGCCGCCGCAGGTCACAGACGTCAGCGCATCCTTGACCGAGCGCGTCAGCCGCACCGGGTTCTCGGTGACGCCCGAACGGAGCGAGCCGCCTGCCCCACCCATGAACAGCACGGTGCACAAGGCCGGCTCGCAATTTTCCTGAATGCGCTCAACTGACAGCTTGAGATCGAGGGGCATGTCCTTTTCGACCGGCTTCAACGCCTCATCCAGTTCGAAATAGGCCGCGTGCTCGCCGGTCGTGCTGACCATCATCATCCGCGTACCGGGCTTCGCGGTCTTGGGATCGAACGGTCCCAGCACCGACAACGGATCCGAGATGTTGGTGCCGCCCCATCCGGTGCCGGGCTCGGCTACCTGAAAATAGCGCCCGGGCGTCGAGCGGCGCCCCTTCATCTTGATGCCGGTGTCGGGAATATCGAGCAATTTTCCTGCCTGATGTTCGGACAGCACACCGGTAATGTGATCGTCCACGACGACGACCTCATCGACCTTGCCGTGCCATTGCTTGGCGAACATGCCGATGGTCGCCGAGCCGCAACCGACCCGCATCCTCTCCTCGAGCACGCCGTTGACGACCGGCGGATGTCCGGCCTGCACCACAACAGTCGCACCGCCATCGATTGTCATCTCGACGGGCTTGCCGTTGGACAAATCCATCAACGCATCGCAGGTGATCCGGCCCTCCTTTTTCGAGCCGCCGGTCAAATGATGGACGCCGCCAAGTGATAGCATCTGCGAGCCATACTCGCCGGTGGTGACATGACCCACCGCCTCGCCTTGTACGCGCACGGTTGCGGTTTCAGGGCCGAGATAGCGATCGGTATCGATCTTCACCTTGACGCCGCAGTAACTGAAAATACCTTCGGTCACCACTGTGACCATATCGACGCCATCGACTTCCGAGGAAACGATGAACGGCGCAGGCTTGTAGTCGGGATAGGTGGTGCCGGCGCCGATGGCCGTAACGAAAACGCCCGGCTCGTGAACGATTTTGCCGTCCCACTCGCCTCCTGCCTGGAACGGCACCAGCCGGCCGCCGTGGGATACGGTGCGTTCCAGTACGACGTGCGGGTCGACCCGCACCAGTTCGCCATTGTTATTCGCATAACGGTCGCACGCGCCCGCCGTGCCCGGCTTGATATAGCACATCACCGGACACGCATCGCAGCGGATCTTGTCTGCGTTGCCCGCAGCGGCAATGGATGTGGTTTCAGTCGACATAGACGAACTCACCTGCGAGCCAACGCGAACTGTCGAAAGGGTAATGGACGGCGGCGCACGATGCGCAAGTTGGGCTGCGAGGGTAAGGTTCGGTCTGTCCCGCAACCGGCATTTTGTTCGTATACGAACGATGTTGCGCGCAGACCGGAAAGCTGTCAAGCGCCGACGCGCGCGAAATCCGACGCTGCCGAATAAAAACTCAATTGCCTACCTTACGTGTTCACAAATCTTGCAATGCATCATCCCGTGTGAACATGCGACGCCACCGCACCATCATGCGCTTGCACGTTTGTATACAAACGGTATCGTTGAGGTCTGGCGTCGCAGGTGTTTTGCAGCGCAGCAGATCGGACTGTGACGATGAGCATGACGCAGACGACAATCCGCCTGACCGTCAACGGCAGGGTTCATGATGTCGACGCGGCTCCCGAAACCGCGTTACTGTATGTGCTGCGCAACGATCTTGAATTGAACGGTCCAAAATTCGGCTGCGGTCTCGGCGAATGCGGCGCGTGTACCGTAATCATCGACGGCGTGGCGGCGCGCTCATGCGTCATCCCCATCAGCGGTTGCGTGGAGCGAAACATCCTCACGCTCGAAGGTCTCGGCTCACGCGACCACACCGATCCCGTGCAGGCCGCCTTCATCGAGGAACAGGGAGCGCAATGCGGTTATTGCCTCAACGGCATGATCATGACGGCCAAAGCCCTGCTCATGCGCAACCCACAGCCGTCCGAGGCCGAAGTACTGGAAGAGTTGCGCTACAATCTGTGCCGGTGCGGTGCCCATATCGAAATCCTGCGCGCGGTAATGCGGGCCGCCGGTCATCCTCTTGAGGCCAGAGGTTGATGACGACGCCGGACTCCCCGATGGACGATGACGCAACGGCAGCAGGATCGCTGTCCGTCGTCCGCCCGGCTGCCTCCGACGCAGGCAGAGGGGTTTTTGAAACCTTCATCAAGATCACCGCGAACGGCACAGTCACGGCGTTCAACGGCCACGTCGATCTCGGAACGGGCATCCGCACTGCTCTCGGACAAATCGTCGCGGAAGAACTCGACGTCTCGTTTGCACGCGTGGTCGTGGTGTTGGGCGACACCTCCCGCGTACCCAACCAGGGCGCAACCATCGCCAGCGAGACGATCCAGATTACCGCCGTGCCGCTTCGCAAGGCCGCCGCCCAGGCACGTCACTTTCTGATGGCGCGCGCTTCGCAGAGACTCGAACTTCCGGTCAGCGAACTGTCGGTGGAAGACGGTTTGATCCGGGGGCATGACAATCGCAGCGTCAGTTACGGCGAGCTGATCGCAGGCGACAGCATCCGGCTCGACCTCGCCGACGATGTCGCGGTCAAGGCGGTGGAAAGTTACAAGATCGTTGGACAGTCGGTTCCGCGCATCGACCTGCCGGCCAAGGCGACCGGCGAGCTCGTCTATGTGCATGACGTGCGTGTACCCGGCATGTTGCATGGCCGCGTGGTTCGCCCGCCCTATGCAGGCGTCGATGCCGGAAGTTTCGTCGGCACCAGCCTGATCTCGGTCGATGAATCGTCGGTCCGCGACATTCCCGGCCTGGTATCCGTCGTTCAGATCGGCGATTTCGTCGGCGTCGTCGCCGAGCGCGAGGAAAATGCCGTCAAGGCGGCGGTGCAGCTCAAGGTGACATGGAAGCCGACACCAACGCTGCCGGATCTGAAAGACATCGAAACCGCATTGCGCGCCAATCCCGGCACGCCCCGCACCCTGATCGACAAGGGCGGGGTGGATAGCGCTATTGCGAATGCCGACAAGCAACTGAAGCGAACCTACATCTGGCCCTATCAGATGCATGGATCGATCGGACCGTCCTGCTCGGTTGCAGATGTTCAGGAGGGTTTCGCGCGGGTGTGGTCCGGCACGCAAAACCCTCACGTCCTGCGCACGGACCTCGCACTTCTTCTCGCCCTGCCGGAATCGCAGATCGACGTGGTCCGGATGGAAGCCGCAGGCTGTTATGGCCGCAACTGCGCCGATGACGTGTCCGCCGACGCCGTGCTGTTGTCGCGTGCCGTTGGCCGGCCCGTGCGCGTGCAACTGACGCGGGAACAGGAACATGCATGGGAGCCCAAGGGCACCGCGCAATTGATGGACGTGAACGGCGGCCTGCGTGCCGACGGCAGCGTCGCAGGTTACGACTTCGCGACGCGTTATCCATCGAACGGCGCGCCGACGCTGGCGTTGCTGCTTACCGGCACCATTCCTCCGGTACCATCGATTTTTGAGATGGGCGACCGCACCGCGATTCCGCCCTACGACTACGACGCGATGCGCGTCGTCGCGCATGACATGCCGCCGATCGTGCGGGCGTCATGGCTTCGCGGCGTATCGGCATTGCCGAATACCTTCGCGCACGAATCCTACATCGACGAACTCGCAACCGAAGCCGGCGTCGATCCGATCGAATATCGCCTGCGCTATCTGAAAGACCCTCGTGCGGTCGATCTGGTCAAAGCTGTGGCCCGGCGCGCCGACTGGACACCACGCGCGAACTGGAAAGAACCGGAGGCTGAGGGAGACGTCGTTCGCGGACGCGGCTTCGCTTACGCTCTGTATGTGCACGGCCCGTTTCCAGGCAAGCCGGCGGCATGGTCAGCCTGGATCGCGGATGTCGCGGTCAACAAGGCCACCGGCGATGTCAGTGTCACGCGGGTGGTCGCCGGACAGGATTCCGGCATGATGATCAATCCGGATGGCGTAAGGCATCAATTGACAGGCAACGTCATCCAATCCACCAGCCGCGCGCTGATGGAGGAAGTGACGTTCGATCGCACGGGCGTGACCAATCGCGAATGGGGGTCCTACCCCATCATCAAGTTTCCCGATCTGCCGAAGATCGACGTACTGCTGCTGCCGCGCCAGAACGAGGAACCGCGCGGCGCGGGCGAATCCGCGTCCGTCCCGAGCGCCGCCGCCATTGCCAACGCGATTTTCGACGCGACCGGCGTGCGTTTTCGGGAGTTGCCCTTCACGCCTGAGCGCATCCTTGCGGGATTGCGCGGCGGTGAGTCCGCGCCACCGTTGGCGCCGCCAGAAAAAACATTCAAGCCATTGGAACGGCTCCCGGAAACAAGAAGTCCTTTCTTCAAGCGCCGCAGCACGTTTGCAAGTATTGCCGCGGTGTGCACCGCAGCCGTCGGTATCGCCGCGGCAGTGCTGCCATGGCGGTCCATCGCACCCATCGCACGCCCCGATGCATCGGCTTATTCCGCCGCGACCATTGCCCGCGGCCAGCAACTCGCAGCCCTCGGCAACTGCGCCGAATGCCACACCGAGATCAACGGGATCGTCAATGCCGGTGGCCGCGCGCTCGAAACACCGTTCGGCGTTGTCTATAGCACCAACATCACGCCAGACCTGGAAACCGGAATCGGCGCGTGGTCGTATCCCGCGTTCGAGCGATCGATGCGTGAAGGCATTCACCGCGATGGGCGACAACTCTATCCGGCGTTCCCGTACAATCATTTCGCCAAGACAACCGATGCGGACTTGCAGGCGCTCTACGCCTATCTGATGGCGCAGACGGCGGTGAAAGCCGTCAACCGCGAAACCGCGCTCGCATTCCCCTTCAACCTCCGCCCATTGATGGCCGGCTGGAACGCGCTGTTTCACAAGCCCGCGGTTTTCGAGGCCGATCCGGCGCAGTCAGAGATCTGGAATCGCGGTGCATATCTGGTTGAAAGCCTCGGCCATTGCGGCGCGTGTCATACGCCGCGCAATGCGTTGGGCGCCGAGAAAGCCAAGGCCTATCTGGCGGGGGGAACGGCGGACGGCTGGGAAGCCCCGCCGCTCAGCTCGTTGTCACATGCACCGATCCCCTGGAGTGAGGATGAATTGTTCACTTATCTGCGGACCGGCATCTCGCGCTTCCACGGCGTCGCCGCCGGGCCGATGGCTCCGATCGTCAAGAACCTCGCGGCCGTTCCCGACAATGACATCCGCGCCATGGCAGTCTATCTCGCGTCATTCAACGACACGACCATCGACCCGGCAGCCCAGGAAGCCATGGCGGCAAAGCTCGAAACGTTAACAAGCATCAAAGCGGTTTCGGCCTCATCCATCGGCGCGCGAATCTACGATGGCGCCTGCGCCGTGTGCCACCAGGTTGGTGGCCCGGTGCTGTTCGGCAGCAGACCGTCGCTGGCCCTCAACAGCAACCTCCACAGCGCCATGCCAGACAACCTCATTCAGGTCATCCTGCACGGCATCGAGGCTCCGGTCTCGAGCGATCTCGGCTACATGCCTGCCTTCAGGCACAGCTTGAACGATGGGCAGATCGCGGAATTGGTGTCATATCTCAGGCAACAATTTGCACCGGATAAGGCCCCTTGGACCGATGTGGCCAGCGCGATCGGCCGGATTCGCCGCGCAGGCCGGCCATGAGCGGCGAACAAAATCGCGCATGGTGACTGGTTGCCCGCGAAGGAGCCGGATATGCTCCCACCATGGCCATTACAGACATCGCTTCGCGAACATACAACCACGGCTGGCGGCTCGACCCGATCGTGCGCAGCCTGCTCGACACCGATTTTTACAAGCTACTGATGCTTCAGATGATCCGGGAGTTTTATCCGGACGAGCATGTGACGTTTTCGGTGATCAACCGGACGCATCATGTCCGCCTTGGCGAAGTGATCGATGAGGCAGAGCTTCGTGCCCAGCTCGACCACGCCCGCACGGTTCGCTTTTCAAAGAAGGAACTGATCTGGCTTGCGGGTAACACGTTCTACGGCAAGACCCAGATGTTTTCGCCGGACTTCATCAGCTGGCTCGCGACATTCCAGCTTCCGGAATATGAGTTGCGTACGGTCGACGGCCAGTACGAGTTGCATTTCCACGGGCCCTGGACGCACACCACCATGTGGGAAATCCCGGCGCTCGCCATCATCAACGAATTGCGCTCGCGGCAAGCCATGAAGGGACAGGGGCGATTCGTGCTCGACGTTCTCTATGCCCGCGCCAAGGCGAAGCTGTGGACCAAGGTCGAGCGTCTGCGCAAACTCGATGGTCTGCGGCTGTCGGATTTCGGGACGCGGCGCCGGCACGGCTTCCTCTGGCAGCGCTGGTGCGTCGAAGCCGTCAAGGAAGGATTGGGCCCGGCGTTCACTGGAACGTCCAACGTTCTGCTGGCGATGGACAACGACCTGGAAGCTATCGGCACCAACGCGCACGAGTTGCCGATGGTGGCGGCCGCGCTGGCGAACAGCGATCAGGAATTGCAGCGCGCGCCCTACCTGATCCTCGATCAGTGGCGTCACACCTACGACGGAAATCTTTTGATTGCGCTGCCCGACGCATTCGGCACCAAGGCATTTCTGCGCGATGCACCCGAATGGGTCGCCGACTGGACCGGTTTTCGTCCCGACAGCGCGCCGCCTATCGCCGCCGGCGAGGAAATTATCAAGTGGTGGAAGGAAAAGGGGCGCGACCCAAAAGAAAAACTTCTGGTTTTCTCGGACGGCATGGACGTGGGATCGATCGAGGAAGCACATCGGCATTTTTCCGGGCGCGTGAGGACTAGTTTCGGCTGGGGAACGAATCTCACGAACGACTTTGTGGGATGCGCGCCGGACGGCACCGCCGACCTCGATCCGATCTCGCTGGTCTGCAAGGTGACGGCGGTCAACGGGCGGCCCGCCGTGAAGCTTTCAGATAATCCCGAGAAGGCGACGGGCCAGCCCGACGAGATTGCGCGTTATCTGCGCGTCTTCGGAAACGCAGGCCGTGTGCGCGCGGCGGTTCATGTCTGACGCAGCCGAAGGCATGAACGACGGCGAACGTTTCGCTGGAGCTATCGCGAAGAAACCGAGCAGACCGGCCTGCCTGCAAGCAGCCGGTCGACCGGCGTCCAGTCGTCTGTCAGCAACGCCGCACAGGCCAGCGGCCAGCTTTCGCGATAATTCCGGACGTCGGTGCGTCGCCAGACCATCTGGCGCGAAACCGGCGGCTGGTTTGCTCCCAATGCCGTTGCGGCAACGGAAAGCTCGTCGGGACGGAATGCGAGAGCCGGATTCTTCCACGCCGCGACCACAACGTTGGTCGTCTCCTCGCGATCATCGACCATAGTCCAGATGTCCACCGCCGGAAAGCTCTGCGCCAACGTCCTTGCTACGCTAAGCGCGAGCAGAGGCGTCGCTGTCCGGTCGATGATGTTCGACAAGAATACGCCTTGCGCCGTCAGCCGGCCTGCAACCTCCGCATTGAATTCGGCAGTCACGAGATGCGGCGGCACGCTTTTGGTCCGGTAGGCATCCATCAGAATCACGTCGTAAAAATCCGCCTGCGGCAAGCTTCGCAGAATCGCTCGGCCGTCGCCGAGAACGGTTTGCAGGTTTGGCAGACCGCCAGCCCACATCGCATCGACGGCCAGGGCGGCGACTGTCGCATCGAGTTCGGCGACGGTGACCTGCGATGCCGGCGACGCCGCCGCCCACGCACGGGGCAAGGTCGCCCCGCCTCCGCCGATCACCAACGCGCGCGGTTGGCCAGATGCTGCGAAAGCTGCCCTGGCAAGGCGATCCGAAAGCGCGGCATAACCGAAGTGCAGCCGGGCGGGATTGTCCCGGTCCGATGCGCTGTGAATGCCCTCGTCCAATTCCATCAGTCGCACCAATCCGCCGTCGGGAAGTGCCTTGTCGATCAGCTGGATGCAGGTGTACCGCGACTCCACGAGACATGGACTGTAGGGACGCACGGCGGCCAGCGCGGCGATCGCTGCGACCACTGCAACAGCCGCAAGTCTTCGGTGGGTTACGGTCAGGCCGCACGACGGCATCACCATCAGCGCAATCAGCAGCCAGAGACAGCCGACCAGCCTCATGCCCCCGACCCCACCCACCGTCTCCAGAAGAAAGAAACCTGCGGCCGCGCTGCCAACGACGCTGCCGATCGCCGAAGCGGCGTAAATCGCACCGACCATCCGCGGAACGATAATATCGGGCATGACAAGCGCAATGCGCACCGCAAGCGGTGCGCAGAACCCCGCAGCGAAGCTCGCCGGCAAGACCAGCGCGGAAATCGCCAGAACGGTCATGGTGTCCGATCCGCCGTCCTTGAAAAGCGCCGATGCGATCGGGCCGGCGAACGCCGGCGCAATCAGTGCGCAAAGGCCAGCCGCCAGCCACGCGACGGCAAGCATGATACGCAGGCGGTGCATACTGGCCGCAGCACCCCCGACCAGGCCGCCACAAAAATGTCCTGCCGTCATTCCGAGCAACACGCTTGCAATCGCCGCCGACCACGGCAGCAACGATTGCCCGACATAAGGCGCGCCGATCCTGACAATGATAATCTCGACGGCGAGCGCCGCGGCAGCCGACAACAGAACGCCGACCGGCAAGGCATACTTCATCGAACTGTCGCCTCACGCTTGCGCATGACCACGCTCAGAATAGCGAGAAGCACGCCGGTCGCGACCGAGAGAACACCAACGGCCAACATCGTGCCGCGCACGCCGAACGTGTCGAGCAGCAGCCACAACACTGTAAGAACGCCCAGCACGCTTCCTGCCGCGCCCGCAGCATAGATCAATCCGACAACCAGACCGCGCCTGCTCGCAATGGCAATGGCACCCGTCATCAGCAGCGGCGTCACGATTCCGTACAGCAGACCGGCAGGAATACAGGGCAGTCCCGCTAACAGCACGATCCGCCATAACGCGGTGGGCGCAGGGGCCAACACGACCCCGTTGAAGTACGCGATAATCATCGGCGCAAACGCCACATAGACGCCGGCGCCGATCGCGGCTGACGACGCCAGTCCAAACATGCGCGACAGCGATGCACCGGTCGCGGTCCAACCGCCGATCTGGTGGCCGAGCGCCAAGGCGAGCAGAAAGGCTGAAATAATGGCGGTCCATGTGTCGATCGACATTCCAGCATACGGCGCGACCAGCCGCGTCACCGCGACCTCAAACGCCAGCGCGCAGAAGGCAGTCAGGCTTTCCGCGAGAAACAGCACGATCATCATGAAATGCGGTTAGGACCTCGATGGAGATCGACATTAAAGAGGGTTGAGCCCGATTATAACCCTTTCCGGAGAATACGGCGGTTCATGCGATGACCGGTCGCACCCAGCGCTATAGTCGCGCCGGGCGATTTCCATTTTGAGAGCGTCGCATGTAGATTGGTTCAACGCCGCAACGAGGCAACACGCCGTGCCACCAGGGGGACAAACCGTGAAGATCACTGTCAATATCGACTGCACGCCGCTTGAGGCACGCGAATTTCTCGGACTTCCGAACATTCAGCCGATGCAGGAGCGCGCCATGAAGCAGATGGAGGACACACTGCTTTCCGCCGTGTCCGGCATGGCGCCCGACGCGATCCTGCGGAACTGGATGTCGTTCAATCCCGAAAAATTCGCTGATATGTTCAAAATGTTCGGAATGCCCGGCGGAAGCGACACTTCCAAGAAATAAGACGAAATCTACAACGACACCGCGTAGACTTCGTATTCCTCACGAACTGTTTCAATGTGATCCCGCATCGCGCTTGCAGCGCCCATCTTGTCTCCGCGCATGATGGCGATCACAACCCTGTCGTGCTCCACGTAGGATTTCGCAAGACGGCCGAGATTCCGGAATTGCGCGCGCCGGAACGGCTGCACGCGCACCCGCGTCGCCAGGGTCATGTCGGCGACATAGCCGTTTTGCGATCCGGCATATATCGCGTTGTGAAAAGCTTCATTCGCCTCGTGAAAGAGCTGCGGATTGCCTTCATAACTCAGCAGCCGCAGCCGCTCGTGCAAACCTTCAAGCTCGTGTCGCTGGCCGACGGGCATGCGTTCCGCGGCAAGCCCGGCACACAGAGCCTCAAGTTCGGCCATGGCTTCGAACATGGCATTAAGCTGTTCGATGGTTGGGCGCGCAACAACCGCGCCCCGATGTGGGCGGGAATCGACAAGGCCGCTGGCGACAAGTTGCCGGAGCGCCTCACGCACTGGCGTGCGCGATACATTGAAGCGCCGCGCGATGTCGGATTCGTCAAGCGAAGAGCCTGGCTCAAGCGCGCCACGCACGATGTCGTCGGCAAGCTGCAATCGCAACTCCTCGGCAAGCGTGCGCCTTCCAGCTACGCCCCTCCCCAGCGTTGACGTCGCGCCTGATTCATTTGTGCCCGGATTCTCAGCCAATCCGCGCGATGATCCGGGCTCAAAGATCATGGCTTTTCGTTCGCAGGCGCGTCGATGAGGCTGACATGGGCGGCGACGATCCGCCAACCCTCTGCCACGCGAATCCACATCTGCATCTGCCGTCCGACCCTGCCGGGCGATAATGTCCGATGAAACAACGTCGAGGCAACAGCGGTATCGCGGCCATACGCCGTGATGACGGTCTTCGTCAATTCGCGCATCAATCCTGCAGGGCTGCGCGCGGCGCGAAACGCCGCGATGGCATCGTAACCGTAAAGATTTTCGCCGATACCATAGCGGATCGTTCTGGCATCCTTGTGAAACAGCGCATCGAGCGCTGCGACATCATTTGACGTCAGCGCTTTTTCGTAAGCCGCGAAGGCTGTTCTGACTTCGGCAACGACATCCGGCAGATCGATTTCGGTCGGCATCTTCAAAATCCTTTTGGCCGCGGCGCGTAAACCACGCCGGCCTGTTCAAGCGTATAAGCGACACGCAAGGCTATATCCTCACGCCACGGCGCTGCAATCACCTGCACACCAATCGGCATCGAGTTCAGCGGAACCGGCACGGCAACCACCGGAAGCCCGATGAAGGAAATCGGCTGGGTGTGTATTCCAATGTTCGCCCGAACCGGCAGTTCGACGCCGCCCAGCACGAACGTCGCCTGGCCGAGTTTCGGCGCAACACATGGCGTGGCGGGTGCCAGAACGACATCGACGGTTTTGAAAAGCTCCAGCACCTGCGCGCGATACCAGCGGCGGAACTTCTGCGCGCGATCCACGAACGGCGCCGGGATCATCGCTCCCGCCAAAAGCCTGTCGCGCACCGCCGGGTCGAAATCGTTCGGCCGCGTGCGCAGCCGGTCGAGATGCAGCGAAGCCCCTTCGCAGGTCGAAATGACATAGGCTGCCGCCCGCGCCCTCACCGCTTCCGGAATTTCGACCTCGCGCGTTACGGACAGCGCCTCGGCGACGCGCGCCATTGCCTCCTGGGCTTCGGGAAGGACATTCTCCCTGAAGTATCCGCCCGCGACGCCGATGCGCAGATTACCAATCCCAAGCTCAAGCGACGAGGTGGCCGGCTCGATGGGGCGATTGGTACATGCGGCATCGTCCGCATCCGGTCCCTGCATCACGTCGTAAGCCAGTGCGAGATCGCGCGTCGTTCGTGCGAAAGGGCCAACATGATCGAAGCTCGTGACGAACGGAAACGATCGTGCTCGCGACAGCCTGCCATAAGTGGGCTTCAGCCCGAAAATGCCGCAGAACGACGACGGCACGCGAATCGAACCGTTGGTGTCTGACCCCAGCGTCAACGGCACGAGACCGCCGCCGACCGCGGCACCCGAACCTCCGGACGAGCCGCCGGTTATGCGCGTCAAATCGTGTGGATTGCGCGATGGACCATCGTGGATATTCTCGCCAGTGAAATCATAGGCGTATTCGCCCATATTGAGCGCGCCGACCAGCACCGCCCCCGCGGCTTCCAATCGCTCGATCAACGTCGCGTCTCGCTCTGAGGGAACGCGCTGACGGTTGATTTTCGAGCCCGCCCGGGTCGGCAAGCCTGCAACGTCGAAAAGATTCTTAACCGCGAACGGCACACCGGCCAGTGGTCCCACCTTGCCGCCACCCGCAATCGCGGCATCGATTTTTGCGGCACGCGCACGCGCGCGATCCGCAACCACGTCGGTGAAAGCGTTCAACTTGCCGTCGTTTGCAGCAATGCGCACAAGCGCGCCGTTCGTGACATCGAGCGCCGATATCTTGCGCGCGGATACCGCATCGGCAATCGCCGACGCCGAGGACCAATCCATACCGGACGATATGATGCTATCAGGCTTCATAGATGCTCGCTGGTTCGATTTCGTCGGGCAGCGGGAATTCCTGCACCAGACGCGCCATCTTCAGGGTCGTGTCGAGATTGACACGCACCGCGGGTTTCCATTCCCCCTCGATGGATAACGCAAGAACCTCGGCAACAGTATCGATATAGATATCCAGCGGATCGTTCGGCATGCGCGTCTCTGTGTGCGTAGCGGCGATAACTCGGTCTCAATGCGCGGTAAGCGGTGGATGCGGGATCGCCGACAACAATTCGCGGGTGTAGGCATCCTGCGGCGCATCCAGCACCTTTTTCGTTTCGCCCTGTTCGACGATTCGTCCGCTTCGCATCACAATGACGCGATCGCACAAAAGCCGCACCACATTCAAATCGTGTGACACAAACAGATAGCTCATTCCCATCGACTGCTTGAGATCCTGCAGCAAATTCAGCACCACCGCCTGCACCGAGACATCGAGCGCCGCAGTCGGCTCGTCGAGAATGATGAGGTCGGGTTTCAGCGCAATCGCCCGCGCAATGCCCACACGTGCTTTCTGGCCGCCGGACATCTGATGCGGGAAACGATCCAACAGCGACAACGGCAAGCCGACCTGCTTCGCCAGTTCTTCGCATCGCGCGCGCAACGCAGCACTTCCCTTGATATCGCCAAGCTGCATGATCGGATCGGCGACAGCGCGCGCTGCCGTAAATCGGGGATTGAGGCTGTCGGTCGGGTCCTGAAACACCATCTGGATTCGCTTGCGCAGCGGCAGCCGCGCGAAAGCGTTCGGAGCGATCTCGCCAATGTCCTCGCCGTCGAACACGATGCGGCCCGAAGTCTGCCCCAGCAACCGCATCACCATCATCGATGTGGTGGATTTCCCGCACCCCGACTCGCCGACAAGCCCGACACTTTCCCCCCGCGCCACCGAGAAGCTGATGCCATCGACCGCGCGGAACTGCTCAGGCTCCACCGGAGGCTTGCGCCCGAACAGTGCCGCCAGCGTTTTTGATGCACCCTGGCGCGGATATTCCTTGATCAGTTTTTCGACGACAAGAAGCGGCGTCTCTGCCTGTACAGCCGGAGCGATGGAGAGGGACGCAGGCAAAGCTGCCCTGTCCTCGTCCGACAGCAGGTCTCGCAACGAGACTCCGAGTCTCGGCGTCGCGCGCATCAGCTTACGCGTATAGGGATGTTCGGGGTTGGCGAAGATATCTTTTGAAAGCGCCGTCTCGACAACATTTCCCTTCTCCATCACCACGACGCGGTCACAATAAGCCGCCGCGAGGCCGAGATCGTGGGTGATGAGAATGGTGGACATGCCGCGGCTTTTGGTCAGCTCCACGATCAGGTCCATCACCGCCTTCTGCGTGGTGACATCCAGACCCGTGGTCGGCTCGTCGGCAATCAAGAGTTGCGGATTACACGCAAGCGCCAGCGCAATGACGACGCGCTGGCACATGCCCCCGGACAGCTCAAAAGGATAAGCATGATAGCGCTCACGCGGGCGGGCGATCCTCACCTGCTCCAGCGCCTCGATTGCCTTTTCGCCGCGGTCGTTCGATGTCGATTGTACATGCTGGCGCAGCACATCCTCGATCTGGTCGCCAACCTTACGGATCGGGTTGAGCGCGGCGCGTGGATTCTGGAAGATCATCGAGATTTCACGACCTCGCAGGTCGCGCATCGCGTTCTCGGATGCGTTTTGGACATCGATACCGGAGAACATGATCGATCCGTCGGCGATCTTGCCGGCGCGATCGAGAATCCGCATCACCGCATAGGATGTTACGGACTTCCCGGAACCGGATTCGCCGACGATACCCAGCGTTTCGCCTTTCGCCACGCTGACATTGACATGCTGGATCGCGCGCACGATGCCGCGTCGGGTGGCGAATTCTACGGTAAGATTTCTGACGTCCAGCAGTGGAGTTGCGGTCATCGTTACGTCCTCCGCTGCGGATCGACAATGTCGCGCAGACCGTCGCCGAGCAGATTAAAGCAAAACACCGCGATCATCAGTGCCAGCCCCGGGAAGAACGCGATCCACCATTCACCCGACACCATAAAGGTCGCACCTTCCGCGACCATGATACCCCACTCTGCCGTCGGCGGCCGCACGCCGAGACCGATGAACGACAGTCCGGCGGCATTAAGGATGGCGTACCCCATGGTCAGCGACATCTGCACGATCATGATCGGCATGATGTTCGGCAGGATGTGCCCGAGCAGAATGCGATACTCCCCGTTGCCGGACAGGCGCGCGGCCTGCACGAAGCCCGCATCGCGGCGGACATTGGCCTCGGCGCGCGCGACACGCACGTAAAGCGGGAAATTCACGATGGCTGTGGCGATGATGATGTTCTGCACGGTATTGCCGAGCGCCGCAACGATGCCCATCGCCAGCACGAACAGCGGGAATGCCATGATGGTGTCGGCAATGCGTCCGACGATGCGGTCGGTCCAGCCGCCGAAATAACCTGCCGCGATGCCGGCAATGCCGCCCATGAAGAACACCAGCACCACCGACGCCGCGGCAATAAAGAAATCCAGCCGGGTCGCGACCACGACACGACTCAGAATATCGCGACCGAGCTGGTCCGTGCCGAACCAATGCGCCGCCGACGGCGGCTTCAGCGCCTGCGCGGTATTGCTGGCGAGCGGGTCATAAGGAACGACCCAGGGTCCAAAGATTGCCAGGAAAATGATGAGAACCAGCAATCCAAATGCAAACGCCGTGACGAGATTTTCGCCAAGAATGTAGCGCGCATGCAGAAGCGTCGCCTTAAATCCGGAGGCTTGAGGCACCGGCACAGCTTCGGCAACAGGTGCGATAGTGCTCATCCTTCCAGCCTCACGCGCGGGTCGATAACGCCATAAAGAATGTCGATGACCAGATTAAGCAGTACGTACATCACCGCCATGGTCAGCACGAAGCCTTGCACGGGTGCGAAATCTGAAGAGATCAGCGCCTCGACTGCGTAGGAGCCGATGCCCGGCCAGGCGAATACCTTTTCCACCAGCACGTTCGCGCCGAGCAGGAACGAGAATACCATGCTGAGCGTGGTGATGACGGGAAGCATTGCGTTCCGGAACGCATAGGTGACGATCACCTTCCCCGGCGATAATCCACTGGCGCGCGCGGTGCGGACGAAGTCGGATGCCAGCACCGCCAGCATCGAGGCTCGCGTCATGCGCGCGATCGGCGCCAGCGAGAAGATCGCCAGCGTCAGTGCGGGCAGAATGAGCTGGTTGAATGCCGAGCGGAAGGTCTCAAAATTCCGCGCGATCAGGCTGTCGATCAGATAGAAACCCGTGACACTCGGCGGCGCACTGGCGAACACGTCGAGCCGCCCGAGCGGGGCCGGTGACCAGCCGAGCTTGAAGTAGAACACATAAACGAGCACCAGCCCGGTAAAGAACACCGGCAGCGAGACGCCGGCGGTCGTCAGCACTCGACACAGATGATCGATCCACGAGCCCGGCCGGGTCGCGGCAAGGATGCCGAGCGGTATCGCGATCGCCACCGCGATCAGCAATCCGATCAGCGTCAGTTCCGCCGACGCAGGCAGACGATTGCGGATTTCAGTCGCCACCGGCTGCCCGGTGGTGAGCGAATTGCCGAAGTCGCCTTTCGACAGATCCACGGTGTAGCGCACGAATTGCTCGATCAGTGGCTTGTCTAACCCGAGCTTCTTGCGGATCTGCTCGACGGCATCCTTGGTCGCCGCAGGCCCGGCGAAATATGCAGCCGGATCGCCCGGCAGCGCGCGCGTCAGAAGAAACGTAACGATCACGACCCCGATCAAACTCGGGATCGCGAACGCCAGTCTTTTGCCGATCATGCCGAGCATGAAACGCTCCCGCCCCTGCCGTTACGCTTTCACAAGCGCGCGATAGTCGAGACGGCGGTGGAACCAGTACTGATAGCCCGAGACGTTTTTCTGCATCGCGACGTTGACGTAAGGCTGGAACAGCGGAATGCGCGGAATGTCGGCGTAGGCGAGATCGACGAAGCCCTTCACGTCCTTGTCGTAGGTCGGCTTGTCGCCTATCGCAGCGGCAGTCACTGACCCGTCGATGAAGCCATCCATCTCCGCAGACTGATAGCTCATCGTGTTGAAGACGGAATTCTTTCCGCTGTAACACCAGATGAAGAAATATTCGGGATAGTCGAGCCAGCCCGAAAACACGTTGGTGTAAAGCGGCAGAACCTTTTTGTTCAGTTCGGTGCGCCAGTTGGCCCCGGGGATTTTATTGATGGTTGTCTTGATGCCGATCTGTCCGAGGCTCTCCTGCACAAGAATGCAAAGAGGCTCGTTGACGCCGGCGAAGCCGAGATCGAACGACAGCGTCGTCTCGAACCCGTTGGGATAACCGGCCTCGGCGAGCAGCGCCTTGGCTTTCGCAATGTCGGTGTTGAACTTGTGCGGCTGCGGCCATGCTACTTCGGTCGCGCCGTTACCGCCGAACATCGGCTTGGCGAGGCCGAACAGCACCGCATCCATGATCTTCTGGTACGGCAGCGCGTAAGCCACTGCCTGACGCACCTTGGGGTTGTCGAACGGCGGATTCTTGACGTTCATTCCGATGTACTGGACTCCGTTGGAGTAAGGCGTCGAAACAATGTTAAGCTTGCCGGAGTCCTTCAGTTCAACGAAGTCCTTGTTCGGCAGATCATAGGAGATGTCGGCGTCGCCCCGCTCCAGCAGCGCGCGCCGATTGCCGGATTGCGGCACCATGCGCCAGATCACGCGCTTGATCTTCGGCATCGGGCCGCCGACCCAATTGTCGTTGCGCTCCATCACGACTTCAGTGCCAGCGGTCCAGCTCTTGACCTGATAGGCGCCAGAGCCCGCCGTGTTCTGCTTGGTATATTCGAGACCCCACGGATCCTTTTCGGTGGCACTTTTCTTGACCAGCTCGGAGTTGACGACGCAGGGTACGATCACCCCGAGATCGGGTATCGTCAGGCGATCCTTCTTGGCGAAATCCACACGCACGGTGTGGTCATCGACCACGACGAACTGTTCCGGCTTGGTCAGCGAGCCGGCGGCCATCTGGAAGGTGGGAAAGCCGCCGACACTGACGGCGCGATCCAGCGACCATTTCACGTCCTTCGCCGTCACCGGCGTACCGTCGTGGAAAGTCGCCTTCCTCTTCAGCTTGAATGTCGTCGACATGTCACCGACGCTCATGTCTTCGGCGAGTTCGGGTTTGAATTTGTCGCGGTCGTAATACGGCACGCCGTTGGCGCCGGTTTTCATCTCATGGGTAATGAGACGGTCGTAACAATTCCACGACACCTCGTAGCCCGGGACGTTGGTGCCGACGCCATGAATGTCGAGATTGTTCGGACCGCTTTCCGAAACGATCAGCAGCGTTTCGGAACGGGCGTCAGCCTTGGCGGCCGACCAGATCGCCGGCCCCGGTATCGCCGCACCTGCCGCGGCCCCGGTGACAGTTTTCAAAAAATCGCGACGCTTCATGATGCTCTCCAACGCGTTCAGACTTCGTTGGAGAAGGCATCGCAAGCATCGTGCCAAACCCTAAGGGATCATTAAAAATATGAATAACTACCTGAAGTCTCGAGCCTTTCCGATGCATTTCAGACGCATGCCGACATGCGTGGCTCGCGCGTCCATTGCATACAAAGACAGGCATTTGCATAATTTTTATGCTGTATTTTTCGATGCTTAAATCTCACCCACACGTCGCCGGCGCACAAACGCGATCAGCGAAAGCGGCGTGTTACCTTTCGCCGAAGATCGGGCGAAAACCTCACAGGTCGAAGAACACCGTTTCCCTGTCGCCCTGGAGATGGACGTCGAAGCGGTAAGTCACAGGCTCGCCCGGCTCGCGCGTCGCAACCAGTGTGGCGCGGCGATCCGCCGGCACCAGCGCCAG
Organism: Afipia sp. GW821-FHT04G03; assembly: GCF_059419985.1. NCBI lineage: Bacteria > Pseudomonadati > Pseudomonadota > Alphaproteobacteria > Hyphomicrobiales > Nitrobacteraceae > Afipia > Afipia sp. GW821-FHT04G03. The sequence goes on from NZ_JBWKSV010000001.1 coordinate 1,541,168, forward strand.
GATCGGATCCGCCGCATTGGCAGCATCCTGATCCCCGAAATAGATCCGCGTGAGCGCCTGCTGGGTCATGCCGCGCGCAAACACCGCCAGAAGAACATGGGGCGCCTGCGGCTTCCCGCCGGGTCCAGGCACCGAGCCGGGCCGGATGGTCTGAAACGTAAAGCCGCCGTCGGTGTCCGTGCCGCAACGGCCGAAACCTCTGAACGCCGTATTCGGCACGGCCCGCGCATCCTGCGGATCGGCAAAGCGTCCCTGCGCATCGGCCTGCCAGATCTCGAGCATGGCATCCGGCATCGCCTTGCCGTCGCCATCCAGCACCCGACCGTCAATCCGGATACGCTCGCCAGATACATCCGAGGTCACCAGATCGCTACTGAACGCGTCATTCCATTGGTAGTCGTCGCCCGGTGTCAGACCATACTTGAAATACGGGCCGACGGTCTGCGACGGAGTAATCTTGCTCATCAGTCGTTATCCAGCGGTGTGGCGTTGCGTCCGCGCAAGACGATGTCGAAGCGATAGCACAGCGCCCAGTCGGGCTTGGTGTTTTCGAGGTCGAAGCTCGACACCATCCGCATGCGTGCGTTCTCGTCGGTCACCGAATTGAAAATCGGATCGTAGGCGAACAGCGGATCGCCGGGAAAATACATCTGCGTCACGATGCGCGAGATGAACGAATGGCCAAACACCGAGAAATGGATATGGGCCGGTCGCCATGCGTTATGATGATTGCCCCACGGATACGCGCCCGGCTTGATGGTGACGAACCTGTAGTAACCTTCTGCATCGGTCTGCGCGCGGCCAGCGCCTGTGAAGTTCGGATCGATCGGCGCCGGATGCTGGTCCACAGCGTGGATGTAACGCCCACAGGCATTGGCCTGCCAGACTTCCAGCAGCGTGTTGGGGACGCCGCGGCCATCTTCATCGCGCACATGACCATGAACGATGATGCGCTCGCCGAGCGGCTCTCCGGCGTGCTGGATCGTGAGATCGTTGTCGTTCTCGCGCACGGTCTCATGGCCGTACACCGGCCCGGTCAACTCCGACAGCGTATGCGGGACGATCACCAGCGGCTTGGTCGGCGAACGCTTGACCGTGCTCTTGTAGTCAGGCGACAGCCGCGGCGCGTGCGCGAGATTGCTCTCGCGCGGATAGATCAAAGTCATCGGTTGTCCTCCCGCATCGCAGCGCTCGATCAGTGGATTCCCACACCAAGCAGCTTGTTTACCAGAGGCCGGTCGGACTTCAACTCCTCGGATAGCCCTTCCCAGACCGCGCGCCCGCGTTCAACCACCATAACGCGGTCCGCGAAATTCAGCGCGCGCTCGATCTGCTGTTCGACCAAAACAATGGTCATATCGCCGCTGGTGGCAAGCAGGGAAATCGTTTCCATCAACTGGTCGCAGATCACCGGTGCGAGGCCCTCAAGCGGTTCATCCAACAGCAGGATCGACGGCTTGCCCAGGAGGGTCCGCGCCATCGCAAGCATTTGCTGCTCGCCTCCCGACAATTGCATCCCGAAATGACGCCGCCGCTCCGCCAGCCGCGGAAACATGTCGTACATCTCTGAGATCGCGCTGCGTTCCCGCTGCTTGAGACCGGTTGAGAGATTCTCTTCGACAGTCAAAGACCGGAAAATATCGCGGGTCTGCGGCACGTATCCCATCCCGCGCAACGCGCGCACCGATGTCCGTAATCCGCTGATGTCCTCCCCATCGGCGAGAATGCATCCATGATGCTGCGTCGAAAGCCCCATCAGCGTCGCAAGAAGTGTCGTTTTCCCGACCCCGTTGCGCCCGAGAATCGCGAGACGCCCGCCAGCCGGAACGTCGAACGACATCTCCGAGACGATCTGCGTCGGGCCATAGCCCGCGCTCAAATGCTGCACTTCAAGCCGTGCGGCTGGCATCGGCGTAACTCCCCAGATAGGCGCGGCGCACTTCATCGTCTTTCGTGACGTCCGCCGGACTGCCCTCAAAGATCAGGCGACCGTTCGCCAGCACGAGCACGCGCTTGGCGAACCTGAAAACGAGGTCCATGTCGTGATCGATCATGAGAACTGCGATGTCGGACGGCAGGCGATTGATCGCCTCCAGAATCTTCGGTGCTTCATCGTGCGGAACGCCGGCGGCCGGCTCGTCGAGCAGCAGAACTTTCGGCGTCAGCGCGAGGCCGATCGCAAGATCGAGCAAGCGCTGCTGCCCATAGGCAAGTTCCGAGACGGGAAAATGATAGAGATGCGCAATCCCCAGCATGCCGAGGATATGCATCCACTCTTCGCGCACCTCGGGCACGAAGGTCCCCGGTGAAAAGAAGCGGCGCGTGATGCCTTTACGCTGCATGACCGCAAGCGCGACATTCTCCGCCACGGTCAGACTGGTGAACAGCCGCGTGATCTGAAACGTCCGCGCCAGTCCCTTGCGGACACGTCCCGGGATCGAAACCGCCGTCAGATCTTCTCCCTCGAACAGAATTTGGCCATCCGATGGAGCGAGATCGCCGGAGATAACGTTGACAAGCGTGGTCTTGCCCGCACCGTTCGGACCGATCAGCGCCACGCGGTCGCCTTTGCCGAGGCTGAACGACACGTCGCGATTGACGTGGAGTCCGCCGAAAGACCTGGAAAGATTCCGCAACTCGAGCAGCGGGCTCATCGGCGTGACCTCCGCCGCGAGAGCGCATCCCAGAGCGTGACGACGCCATGTCCAAGGCCCCGCGGGGCAAAAATAACAATGACGATCAGAAGCAAGCCAACCAGCGTCATCCAGTGGAACGGATTTGCGGCCGAGACGATGTGCTCGAAGATCTGGAAAATCACCGCGCCGGCCAATGCACCCCACAGATTTCCCGCGCCACCCAGCACCAGCATGACCAGCACTTCGGCGGATCGCTCAAAGCTCACGCTATCCAGTCCCACCACACCCGTATTGATCGCCATCAGCGCACCACCAAGCCCCGCGACCACACCCGACACGCCGTACATGATCACAAGTCTTGGATAGGCCGACGCGCCGATCATCAGCGCACGCAGGCTGTCGTCCTTGATGCCGCGGCATAACAAGCCGAACGGCGACCGAACGAAACGCAGCAACAGCGTCATGACGATCGCGAGCGTCACCAGCGAAAAGACGTATGATGTGCGGCTGTACATATCGAACGAGAACACCCCGAATATCGGCGCGGGCGTTATCCCGGACAAGCCGTCGCTGCCGCCGGTCCACGACGCCAGCTTGTTCGCGAGCGAACTGACGAGTTGGCCGATGGCGATGGAAAGAACGAGTTGTGGCAATCCCTGAAAGCGCGTGATGAGCGCACCGGAAATGAGACCCATGCAGGTGCCGGTAAAAGCCCCGATCGCCAACAGCATCAGCGGGTTTGTGACCCCGGCGATGCAGGCATTTCCCACGGCATAAGCGCTGACGCCGAAGAGTGCAGCGTGGCCCAGCGTGGCGACGCCGCAATAGCCCGTGACCAGATCGAGCGACAGAACAAGGAACGTGATGCTGATGAGGCGCGTCAGAAACGCAAGATCGTCAGGAAATGCGAAATAGCCAATCGCTCCCACGACCGCGACCGTCAACAGTCCATAGGCTTCCGCCTGGAACGGAATTCCCTGCCGCGGGACGTCGGATTTGATGATCTGTTCGGTCATGTCAGTGCGCCCGCCCGAGAAGACCGCGTGGAAACAGGAACACGGTCAGGATCACAGCGAGATAGAAAAAGAACTCGCCATACTCTGGCGCGAGATATTTTCCGGTCGTATCCGCTAGCCCCAGAAACAGCGACGCCGAAAGCGCACCGAGAATCGATCCCGCGCCGCCCACCGACACGACGACCAGAAATGTCACCATATAGCGAAGCGCATAGAACGGCTCGATCGGCAGCATTTCCGCACCGAGCACGCCACCGAACGCCGCCAGACCGACCGCGAGCGCGAAGGTCGCCGAGTAGATCCACTGCGTGCGAATGCCGAGCGACTCCGCCATGTCGCCGTTATCGACCGCGGCGCGCATCCGCACGCCGAATTCGGTCTTGTCGATCAGCAACCACAGCAGCAACGCCGTCACAAGTCCGCACGCGATCACCAGCAACCGATGCGTCGCGATCATGCGGAATCCGATATCGAACGGACCGCTCAGCGCCGCCGGCAGAGGTATCGGCTTCGATGTCGGCCCGAGGACGAAGTTCGACAACCCGATGATGACGAAGGTGATCCCGATGGTGAGCAGCACCTGAAGCAAAGGATCGGATTTTCGGTAGATACGCCGGTAGAGAAGAACCTCGAACGGGATCGAGATGATAATCGTACCAATGACAGCGACCGCAATGGCAATCGGATAGCTGACGCCCATCGTCTTCAATGCATAGGACGCGAGATAACCGCCGATCATGGCGAACGCGCCGTGAGCGAGGTTCACGACACGCATCAATCCCATCATGATCGACAGGCCGATGGAAATCGTGAACAGCACCATGCCGTAGGCAAACGCGTCCACCACAATGCTCAGCGCCGTCAGCATCAGTGAACCTCCGCCTGCATCGCGACGGCATGGCCTGCCGAGAGCAGATCATGACGCACGACGCCCCGCAGCACCGTCATCAGGACTTTCGTCGCGGCGAGATCGGTGGATTCCTCAAAGGGATCGTGGTCAACAGCGACAAAGTCCGCGGCCATTCCGGGAGCAAGCGTGCCGCGCCAGTCCTCCTGTTTCATCGCGAAAGCACCGCCATGCACGTAACTCCCGACGGCCTGGCGGCGGGTCAACGCTTCGCTAGCACCGATCGGTGTCCCCAGCGACGCCCCGCGGTCTACCGCATTCGCCATCCCGACCCATGGCGAGACGTGCCCGGTCGGCGCGTCGGAGCTTCCGACATAAGTCACGCCGGCGTCGATCACGGACCGCGCGGGATATTTTGTATGGGCGTCCGGGCCGAATGCCTCGAGAATCGATCGCCGCATTCGCGTGAGAAAACTCGGCTGCGTGACCACGAGAGCGTCGAGCGCCTTCATGCGCGCGAGGCCACCGGCGGGCGGACAGAAATAGTGCTCAATGCGGTGACGCGGCTTTTGTCCCGGCAACGCCTTTTCCGCTTTTTCGAATGCCGCGATGACGCGTGCAGACGCGCGGTCGCCCACGCAATGCGTCGCAGTCTGCCAGCCGCCGAGATGCGCCTCGACGATCACGCGCTCAAGGTCGTCCTCGTCGCGCATGAAGAAGCCCTGCGATTTCGTATCGGCAAACGGCGCGGTAACCGCCGCCGTGCGCGCACCGACAATGCCATCGGCAAAAAATTTCAACGTCATCGCCTGCCAGTCAGGATCGCGGCCCGGGGTGAGACCGCGGACCGCAGCGTCTTTCGGATCGAGCTGATACATGAACCCGAGGCGCATCGGAGAAAACGCCAAATCCTGACGTAGCAAATTCCATACCGAAAATTCTTCGTCGAAACCGCTGGTGAATCCAACCGCGGCCTCGACGGCGGCGGTCAGGCCCATCCGGATGCTGTCATCGATTGTATCGCGCAACGACCTGACCATCGCGACGCGGTCGATGTGCGGGATCGCCCGGAATATGACCTCCGCCGCGCTTTCCTTGGCGCTGCCATCCAGCCGGCCGGCCGCATCGCGGCCGAACGACCCGCCCGCCGGGTCCGATACACCGTCGCCGACTCTCAGTAGTTGCAATGCCGCGCTGTTGAGGATCGCTGTGTGCCCGCAAAACCGGCGAATGATCACGGGGTGATCGGGCGCAACGGCGTCGACTTCGTCCCGCGTCGGATAACGGTGCTCGGCGAGATTGTTCTCGTCAAAACCGACGGCTCTGATCCATTGTCCTGGTGGCGTTGCCAATGCCGCCGCTGACAACTGGCGTAAAACATCCGAAACGGTGCGGACGCCCTGATTACCGAGATGAATCTGCTGCCGTTCGTGGGCGATCGCAAACAGATGCACATGGGCATCCGTCAGGCCGGGAATGATCGTGGCGCCCTGCATGTCGATCGTGCGCGCGGCAACGGGCGCATCATCCTTATCGCCAACCCAATGGATGACGCCCCCACGGGTCACAAGAGCGTTCGCCGGCCAGACATCGTCGGCAGATCGATAGATCCGCGCGTTGACGACTCGCAGAGAATCCAGGCCGTGTGACATCGCTCGGTCAATCCGCTCATTCTGGCTGGAGCCGATGCAGGTCTCCTGAATCAACTCGTGTTCGTTTTTTGTTTGGGCACGATCATTGCCGAAAGCCGATCTCGGCTTTCGGGATCATGCTTGAAGGATTGACGCGAGAGACTCGCGCCAATCCTGTGTGACGGCCTGAATCAGTTCTTGACCAGCGCCCAATCGGGCTGAGCTTCGAATGTCTGAAGCTCCTTGTTGATCAATTTTCCGTCCTTCTTTGCAACTTCACGCAAATAAATGTTCTGTGTGATGTGACGCGTCGTCGGATCGATGGACACAGGCCCACGCGGGCTGACCCACTTCATCCCCTTGACCGCGGCAACGGCTTTCTCAGGATCGCGCTGACCCTTGGTGGCCTCGATCATCTTGTAGATCACGCGCGCGCCGTCATAGGCAGCCACCGAGGTCATAGTCACGTCATCGAGCTTGGTGCCGACCTTCGCGAGCAGTGCGAGGAACGCCTTGTTCTCGGGCGAGTCGTGCGACACCGCATAGTGGTAGGTGGACAGCAGGCCGAGGCCGTTCTCGCCGATATTCGGCAGATCGGGTTCGGTCAACACGTCGCCGAGCGAGATCAGCTTGACACCACCTGCCTTCAAACCGTTGTCGATATAGCCTTTCACAAAACCAAGCGTCGGCGGACCGGCGGGCAAGAACGTGAAGATCGTATCTGCGCCAGAGCTTTTGATACGCTGCATGATCGGGCTGAAATCGGTGGTGTTGAGGGGCATACGGATCGCTTCGACAATCGCGCCGCCTTCTGCCTCAAAGGTCTTTTTGAAAGCCGCCTCCGCATCGACGCCCGGACCGTAATCGCTGACGGCGATGGCGACCTTCTTCGCACCCTTCGCTTTCGCAACCTTGGCGGCGGGAACGGTGTTCTGCCACATCGTAAACGACGTGCGAACGATATACGGGCTCTTCTCCACGATGGACGACGTCGCAGCATTGAAGACGATCATGGGCGTCTTCGCTTCTTCAAGCAGGGGCGCGACCGCCATGGCGTTCGGTGTGAAATAGAGGCCGGCGATATACTGCACCTTGTCCTTGACCAGAAGTTCCTGGGCAAGCGCCTTGGACTTTGCCGGGTTCGGCGATTCTTCATCGCGGTAGATGAATTCGACGTCGTGCCCCGCGACCTTGGAGCCGTGCTCCGCCACCCAGGCATCGATGCCCGCCTTGAAGTTCTGACCGAACAACGCATACGGCCCGGACATGGTGCCGATGACGCCGACCTTGATCACGTCGGCATAGGCCGCCCCTGACATCAATCCAGCAACCGCCAGCGTAAACGCGTATTTCACTGCCTTTTTCATGTTTAGTCCCCTGCTCCGGTTTCTTTGCTTTTGTTTATCAAAACATCTCGAAATATTCTCGCTGCTCCCACTCGGTGACTTCGGCCTGGAAGCGCTCGATCTCGGCATTCTTGATGTGCACGTAATAGTCTACCAATTCCGCGCCCATTGCGGTCCTGAAGAATGGATCATCATTCAACGCAAAGACAGCCTCTCGCAGCGATTTCGGCAGCAGGCTGGCCTTGGTTTCATAAGGTGTATCGGCTGAGGGGCCCGGGTCAATGGAGCGGTCCACACCGTCCAGCCCCGACAGGATTTGCGACGCCATATAAAGATACGGGTTGGCGGCAGGCTCGCCGACGCGGTTCTCGAGCCGGGTGGCCGGGTCTTTGGGGCCGCCCAGCACGCGTATCATGACACCACGATTGTCCCGCGCCCAGATCGCACGGTCGGGTGCTAACGAATAGGACCGGTAGCGCTTGTAACCGTTGATCGTCGGCGTTGTGAACACCGTCGCCGCACGCGCATGTTCGAGCAGCCCGCCGAGATAGCCCTTGCCGAAATCCGACAGGAATTCCCCGTCGGTGTCGGACATGAAAGCATTCCGGCCATCGGCGCGGGAGACCAGCGACTGATGCAAATGCCAGCCCGACGACACGACATTGGGAATGCGCGGGCGGCACATGAAGGTGGCGTGATAGCCATGGCGGTGGCAGATCTGTTTCACCGCGCTGCGAAACAGAACCATCGTGTCGGCTGGATCGAGTCCGACCGTCGGCGCGAAGGTAAATTCGCACTGGCTGGGGCCGAATTCGACCTCGATCGACCGCAGCGGCAATCCTAGCGCCACGACATCGCGCCGGATCAGTTCGAGCACCGGCTCCATCTGATCGTAACGCTGCTCGGTGAGGTACTGGTAGCCGTGCGAGAGCAGGCTCACGGCAGGCGGCTCTCCCGGCTGCCCGGCATCCGTCGGCGCCATTCGCGGATCATCCACCTTGAAGACGTGAAATTCGACTTCAAGACCAGCCACGAAATCATAGCCGCGCTGAGACAGCGTGTTCAGCACCGACTTGTAGAGACCGCGCGTCGCGAACGGCACCGGGCGGCCATCGGCAAAGTGAAGGTCACACAGGATCCAGCCCGTCGCGGGTGCCCAGGGCAGAACGCGAAAGGTTGTCGGATCGGGGATCATCAGGACGTCGGCGGCGCCCTGCATTTCCGTCATCCCGAACCCGCCGCCGGCGGTGAACACCGGGAACACGGTGCGATGCGACGTATCTTTCGCGAGCATCGTGGTCGTGATCGAGCAGCCGCTTTCAAGCGTGCGCAACGCCTCGCTTGCGATCAGCGTCTTGCCGCGCAGGATTCCGTGCTGGTCCGGAAACGACAGCCGGATTGTCTCAATACCTTTTTCCTCGACGATCCGCCGAAGGCGGACAGCTGCCTCCTGCTGCTCTGCGGACCAGAGGCGGTGTCGTGCGACAAAGCTCAACGACGTTGCTTTCCCTGACATTTGCGCGGCCAGACCTTACTCGGCCGCGGACAGGTGCGGCACCTTTGCGGCGATTTCGGCCGGAACGGGCGCGGCCCACGGCGCGCCCCTCCGCCGCTTGACGTCGACCTCCATCCAGTAGGTTTCCCAGCCGCGCGTCGGGCCGATGCCGTCCATCGTCGCTGGCCCCTGAATACTGCGCGCATGCGCCTCATCGAGAAACAGTAGCGGCTTGCCGCCTGCAGCGACCTTTTCGATTTCCTGCCGCAACAGCCGGCGATACTGAATGATTGCCTTGTCCGACTGCCCGAGATGTTCGCGGGTGCGGTTCTGGATCGGCCCCATCGACTCCACGGCCCACTGGTCGTGCACGTTGATGTCCAGTCCCATGCCGGTATAGGTCTCGGTGGCCTGCTCGTGCGGATCGAAACCGTAATCGTTGGTCTTGTTGCGCCGCGACTTGTAGTCGGGCAACTCGTACAATTCCAGACGTTGCTCGCGCATTTTCTTCTTGTCGACCGGCGTCGAGTAACTGGTGAAAATCGCATACCAATAGCAATGGGTGTCGTCGACCGGGACATGCCATTGGGTGATCGTCATTTCCTGGCTCATGGGAATAACGAAACCCTGCGGAAACAATTGATTGGTGACGCGCACATGGGTGCACTCGTCGTCGATCTGGCGCAACGCGACCAGACGAAGGCCGTACTCGGTCTTCTCGACGTTGATGATCGGACGGTCGTATTCGCGCAGGATTTTTGTCATCGGCATGTCGCTGCCCGCAGACGCGCCGCGGAATTGCTTGCCGTAGGATTTCTCTAGATCTTCATCCTCGAAGAACCGGTGCAGGAACGATGCGTGCGCCGGATCGATGCCGACTTCAAGCGCCTGAAGCCAGTTGCAGTCGATCAGACCCTTGAACGCGAAGGTGTAGGCATCGGGTGCAACAAAGCAGTCGATTTCGGGGAATGCGGGCGGCTCGCCCTCGCCCAGATAGGCCCACAGGATGCCGCCCTTCTCGACCACGGGATAAGCACGCTGCTTGATGTTCTTGCACAGCGATGACCCGACCGGTTCGGCCGGCGTCTCGAGGCAGTTGCCTTGAACGTCGAACAGCCAGCCGTGAAAAGCGCAACGCAGTCCGCCGTTTTCGAGCCGGCCGAACGCGAGGTCGGCGCCACGATGCGGGCAATCGCGATCCATCAGCCCGTAACGGCCCTGCTCGTCGCGGAACAGCACGAAGTTTTCCCCGAGCAACTTGACCGCCCTGATCGGCCTTGGGCCTTCGAGTTCGTCAACCAGGGCCGCGGGCTGCCAATACATCCGCATCAGTTTTCCTGCGGGGGCGGCCGGGCCCGTACAGGTGATCAGATCGTTCTGCTCCTGGCTCATCATGGCGAGAGTCTCCCTTTAATTCTGGTACGAGTTGCCCGACGTTACGCAACTCAGCGCTGAAACACGATCTTGCCGCCAACCATCGTCATGTCGGCCTTGATGTCCTTGATCTGCTCGTCCGGCACGGTCATCGGGTCCGCCGACAGAACCGCAAGGTCGGCGAGCTTTCCGGGTTCAAGCGTGCCCTTCCGCCCTTCATCGAACATGTAATGCGACGCCGAACTCGTATAGAGCCGCAGCGCCTGCTCCCGGCTGATGGCTTCCGACGCACCATACACCTTGCCGGCCGGGTCCTTCCGCGTGACCATGATATACATATTGAGGAACGGATTGATGGGATTGACCGGGAAGTCGGTCCCCGCGCCGAGATTGTCCATGCCCATCTTGTCGATCAGCGTCCTGGTCGGCAACGCACGATCTGCGGTCGCTTTTCCGAGGAAGCGCTCGACGGTTGCGGCCTTGTCCCACATGAACACGTTCTGGAAGTCGATGCGAACGCCCAGCTTGCGTGCACGCTCCATCTGTTCAGGCCGGATCAGGCTGGCGTGGATCAGGACAAACCGCTGGTCCTTGATCGACTTTTCCTTGTCGGCGGCTTCGAACGCGTCCAGCGCATGATCGATACCCAGATCTCCGACAACATGGACGCCAACGCGCCAGTTGAACTTGTTGGCGATCGACACCAGTTGCTTGAGCCGCTCCGGCGTCTGCTGGGCAATACCATGATAGTGGTCATGGGACTCAGGATAGACGTCGCGCGTCAACGCCGTCTTGAGGGTCATGCCGCCATCGTAGAAAATCTTGATGCCGCCGAATCTCAGCCAATCGTCCCCGAAGCCAGACGCCGCTCCGTTGCCGCTCATGATCGCTTCCCACGCCGACATTTCGGCCGGCGGCTCGGGACGAAACATGGCGCCGACACGCAGCGTGGCGTTTCCGGAAAGCACGATCTTCTCAAGCGTGCGCAGATCGCGCGGACTGGTCGCGCCTTCGACAGCACTCGTGATTCCAAAACTGTTCAGGGCCTTCTCTGCCAGAGTGTACTGGCGAATCTCGTCGTCCTCGGAAAAGGGAGGCACAAGATCTTCGACCAGCGGAATCGCAGTCTCAACGAGAACGCCGGTCAATTCACCTGCCGCGTCCTTCTCGAACGATCCCCCGCTCGGATTTGGCGTGGTCTTGTCTATTCCGGCCTTTTGCAACGCGATGCTGTTGGCCATTGAGAAGTGGCCGACGGTGCGCAGGTAGACAGGGTTGTCCGGAGACACGCTGTCGATTTCCTGCCGGGTCAAATATCTTTTTTCCGCAAGCTGGGACGGCGGATGCCAACCACCGGTGACGATCCACTCGCCGGGTTTTTTCTTCGCCACGAACGTCTTGATCGCCTCAAGCGCCTCGGCGACGTTTTTTGCCCGGCCGAGATTGACGACATAGTCTCCAAGGCCGGCGGCCTTGAAATGGGCGTGGGTGTCGATCAGTCCAGGAACGACCGCCTTGCCAGCGAGATCCATCACGCGCGTTTGCGGCCCGGCCAGCGGCCTGATCGTCGCGTTGTTGCCGACAGCGAGAATCTTGCCGTCACGAACAGCGACCGCTTCAGTCACGGTTGATCGGCCGTCCATCGTCAGGACTTTTCCATTGACCAAGACAAGCTCAGGAGAGTTCGGATCGGGCTGCTGCGCAACCGCGATCTGAGCGGCAACCAGACTGCCGAGAATTCCAATCAAAGAGAAACCCGCCGCTGCCCGCATTTCTGCTTCCCCATACATACTGTTCGTTGATCGAACATTTGTGCGAATTATGCTAGACTGACTCCAAACTTAAATTCCCGCAAGCGCAATTTGAGTGCTCCAATCGCCTATTTATGCTGCAAATGCGAAAAAGCCGTGTTGAGCACCTTGATGTCAAGACAGGCGTCCCGTCGTTTCTGATTGATTTGTTCGATCACCGACCATATGTTCGTTTTAATAACTGAAATGGACTTGTCCCGATGGCACGCCTTACTTTCGTTCAGCCCGACGGTGCCGAGAATGTCGTGGAGATCGTCGACAAAGAGACAAGCGTGATGCTGGCCGCCATCCGCAACGGCATTTCGGGCATCGATGCGGAATGCGGCGGTTGCCTCGATTGCGCGACCTGCCACGTCTACGTAGAAGAAAGCCATTCCGGTCTTCTGGCCTCGCCGCAGCCGCAAGAACTTGAGCTTCTCGGGTCGGTCGCAGCCATCCGCAAACCAAACAGCCGGCTGAGCTGCCAATTGAAGCTTCCTCCTTCGATGACATCCCTCACCGTCCACATTCCGGAGGCGCAGTCGTGAACGGACTCGTTGTCGTCGGCGCGTCGTATGCCGGCATTCAGGCGGCTTTATCCGCGCGCGATGCCGGATACGCGGAGCGCATCACCGTTGTCGCCGACGAACATTTGCTGCCGTACCAGCGGCCGCCTCTGTCCAAAGATTTCCTGCTCGACAAGACGACGCAGGAACATCTCATCCTCAGGGACGACGCGTTCTTCAAGCTGAAGCAGATCGAACTGATGCTCGAAACACGCGTGAACGCCATCGACCGGCGTGCCCGTCAACTCGTGCTCGACGGCGACACGAAACTGGATTTCGACAAACTGTTTATCGGCACCGGATCGCACGCACGGCGCCTGACGCTGCCCGGCGCAAACCTCGACGGCGTCTGCTATCTGAGATCGATCCGGGACGCGATCGACCTCAAGGCACGTTTGGCGGATGCCGCGGAAATCGTGGTGATCGGCGGCGGTTTCATCGGCCTCGAGGTCGCGGCGTCCGCCAGCAAGCTCGGGAAAAAAGTAACCGTCATCGAGAGCGCATCGCGGCTGCTCGAACGCGCGGTCTCGCCGGTCGTCTCGCAATTCCTGCTCGATCTGCACAAAAGGCACGGCGTCGACGTGCGCCTCAACGAGGCCTTGGCTGAAATCGAAGGCCAGGGTGGCCGCGCCGCGTTCGTAAGGACGCAAGGCGGCGCACGCTTGCGCGCGGATCTCGTCCTCGTCGGGATCGGCGGCTTGCCGAACGATCAACTCGCCCGCGGCGCGCAGCTGAACTGCACCAACGGCATCGTGGTCGATGAACACGGCATGACGGACGACTCCGGCATCTACGCGGCTGGCGACTGCGCCAATCACTACAATGTCCATGCGCAGGATTGGCTTCGTCTGGAATCTGTCCAAAATGCCCAGGATCAGGCCAAGTCCGCCGGTCTCGCTATCGCGGGTAAAACCGGACCCTACGACAGCGTGCCGCGCTTCTGGTCCGACCAGTATGAAGCGAAACTCCAGACGGTGGGCATCTCCCGGAATTTCGACCGGCACGCCATCCGCGGATCGCTGGAAGACGGGCAGTTCTCGATCTTCTACTACAAACAGGACAAGCTGTGCGCGGTCGACAGCGTCAACCGTGCCGGCGATCAAATGGCCGCTCGGCGCCTGATAGGAAGTGGCGCTTCCCCCTCGCCGGAACAGGCCGCCGACCTCTCGTTCGATTTCAAAACGCTGATGAAAGCAACGAATGCCGGTGGTGCATAATCCGGTAAATTGTGGTCTCGTCTGCCGGATCGATTCATGACCGGAAAGAACGTTCGTCCCCGCATGCCCCGAATGAACCGCACGGCAGAGGAAGAAGAAGCCCGACGCGACGGAGGCGAATTTATCGAAAGCCTCGATCGCGGCCTTCGTGTGCTGCAGTCGTTTGGCATCGATCGCCGACCGATGACACTGAGCGATATTGCGAAGGCGACCAGCCTGCCCCGCGCCACGGCGCGCAGAATCCTGATGACCCTTCAGAAGTCCGGTTTCGTCGCCGGCGACGAGCGGCTTTTCTCGCTGACGCCGCGCGTGCTGGCGCTGGCCTCGGCCTATCTCGCGTCCAATCAGATCGTCTCCGTCATGCAGCCGCTGATGGACGACATCTCCACGAAGGCAAAGGAGGTCTGCTCGCTGGCGATCCTGGACGGGCAGGAAGCCGTTTTCGTCGCGAGGGCAAGTCCAGCGCGGGTTTTTTCCGCCGGCATCGACATCGGCTATCGGCTTCCGTCCTATTGCACGTCAGTAGGCCGCGTCTTGCTGGGTCGTCTGTCGAACGACGAACTGACGGCGGCGATCGGGTCGATGACGCTCGTAGCGCAGACGCCCGAAACCGTGACAGACAAATCCATCGTCATCGCGACCATCATATCGGACCGCAACAAAGGCTATTCGCTGGTGGACCGCGAAGCCGAGCCGGGTTTCCGTTCGATCTCGGTCCCTATCCATCGTTACGACGGCGCGGTTGTGGCGGCGGCCAATATTGGCGCGCATGTCGATCGCATCACCACCGGTGAAATGATCGACCGTTTCCTTCCGCTCCTCAAGGATATGGCGGCGGCCGCGAAACCCCTCCTCGTCTAGCCGCGCGCCCAACTATCCGCACTATTCGGCCGCGAGCGACTTATCCTTGTCGGCTTTCAGTTCTCCACGCGTTCTCGGCTTTGCCTTGATCTTGAGATCGTCAAGGTCCTGACGATCGCGCACCGAGTTCCGGAAAATCTGTTCCTTGCCGGGCTCGTATTGCGGCGGACAATACATATCGGCGCCATACCAGGCGGCAGCCTTCATCGAGAATCCGGGATCGACGAGATGCGGCCTGCCCAGCGCGACAAAGTCGGCGCGCCCGGCGGCGAGAATGGTGTTCACCTGATCCGCCGTGGTGATGTTACCGACGCACATGGTCGCAACCTTGGCTTCGTTGCGAACCTGCTCGGAGAACGGAGTCTGGAACATTCGCCCGTAGACCGGCTGGGCTTCATGCACAGTCTGTCCCGTGGATACGTCAACGAGATCGACGCCGGCTTCGCCGAACGCCCGCGCGATCGCCACCGCGTCGTCGCCTGTGATGCCGCCTTCGGCCCAGTCGGTCGCCGATATGCGCACCGACATCGGCTTATGAGCCGGCCACGCCGCGCGCATCGCTTCAAAAACCTCGAGCGGAAAACGAAGCCGGTTCGCAAGCGGCCCGCCATATTCGTCGGTGCGCCGGTTGGTCAACGGCGAGATGAAACTCGCGAGCAAATACCCGTGGGCGCAATGCAGTTCGGCCATATCGAAACCACAGCGATCACCGCGCTGTACGGCCTGCACGAACTCATCCTTGATACGCGTCATGGCCGCGCGGTCCAGTTCGCGGGGCACCTGACTGTCCGGAAAATACGGCAAGGGCGACGCCGAAAACACCTCCCAGCCCCCGTCCTCGAGCGGCCGGTCGATTCCCTCCCACATCAGTTTCGTCGCGCCCTTGCGGCCCGCGTGACCGAGTTGCAGACATATCTTTGCAGCCGAATTTCCGTGAACGAAATCGACGATACGCCGCCAGGCGGTCTCCTGCTCATCGTTCCAGAGCCCGGCGCAGCCGTGCGTGATCCGCGCATCACGCCCGACACACGTCATTTCAGTGAACAGCAGACCCGCGCCGCCTATCGCGCGCGACCCATAGTGAACCAGATGAAAATCACCCGGCACGCCTTCCTTTGCCGAGTACATGCACATCGGCGACAGCACGAGGCGGTTCGCGACCTCCATCTCGCGGAGACGGAATGGCTGAAACATCGGCGCGACCGGCTTCTCGGCATTGACATCGAAACCCTTGGCGCGAACCTGCTGCGCGAAAACGCGGTCCGCTTCCGCGACGAACTCAGGGGCGCGCAGCGCGAGGTTATCGTAAGTGATTGCCTTCGACCGCGTCATGACGCCGAATGCGAACTGGACCGGGTCGAAATCCCAGAAGCGATCGACATGCTCGAACCAGACCAGCGAGACGTCGGCGGCGTGCTGGGTTCGCTCCACCTCTTCGCGACGGCCGACTTCATACTGCTGCAAGGCAGCAGCCACGGTCTTCTCGCCTTTCATGGCGTCGGCAAGGGCAATGGCGTCTTCCATCGCCAGCTTGGTTCCCGACCCAATCGAGAAATGCGCCGTCGCCTTGGCGTCGCCGAGCAGCACCATGTTGTCCTTGATCCAGCGCTTGCTGCGGATCATCGGAAAATTTCGCCACTGTGAACGGTTGATCAGAATGGGGTGACCGTCGAGGAAGGAGCCGAAAATCTGCTCCATGCGTTTTGCGGACTGTTCTTCGCTCAAACCTTCGAGGCCTGCCCGCCCGAACGTTTCGGGATCTGTCTCGAATATCCACGCAGAGCGGCCGGCCTCATACTGATAGGCATGAGCGATGAACGGCCCCCATTCCGTTTCCTGGAAAATGAAGGTGAAAGCATCGAGCGGCTTTGTCGAACCCATCCAGGTAAACTTGTTCGAGCGAAGATCGATTTCCGGCTCAAAGTGATCCTTGTATTTCTCGCGGAGCCGGCTGTTGATGCCATCGGCGATGACGATCAGATCGGCGCCGGAAAAATTCACATCACTCTCGATTTCGGTTTCGAACAGAAGGGTGACGCCGAGTTCGCGCGCCCGCTCCTGCAGGATCAGAAGAAGCGTGCGGCGGGAGCAACCGCAAAATCCGTTGCCACCGACCCGGCGAACCGTCCCCTTGAAGTGAACGGCGATATCGTCCCAGTACGCGAACTCCTGAGTGATCCGGCGATAGCTTGGCGGATCGTATTTCTCGAAGTTATCGAGCGTTGCATCGGAGAACACCACGCCAAAGCCGAACGTGTCGTCGGCCCGGTTGCGCTCATAGACCGTAATCTCTGCCGCAGGCCGCTGTTTTTTCAGCAGGATCGCACTGTAAAGGCCCGCCGGGCCGCCGCCGATAATCGCGATTTTCATAGAACCTCCGACCAACCTTCGACCGATCCTACTATTATTTTAAACCTAAAATATTTTGACGACAAGGCCCGGCTGCCATACAGCTCTCGGATTCCATCGGGAACACCAGTTTGCCCTCAGCGCGAAGGGCCTCGGAGACCGAGCGGCTCATTGTAGCGAAGCAAGATCAGGTTTCGTCGGTAGGATTACGCCCCACAAGCACGCGCGTTCCGTGGTCGTAGACGCCCGTCAGCAACCCGAGGGAAAGGGTAAGCGCGCGCATCTGCCGGTCGAGATCGGCAATATCCTTTGTCGGCTTCATCAGAAGATCGCGGCGCTGCGACACCAACCGCGCCGAAACGCGCGCGCCAAGCGGCGTGGCTGCGTAGGTCATGTCGCGGTGCCGCGCACCCTTGATTTGCTTCACCAGACCAGCCTTGATCAGCTTGCGCAGCGAATACTGCACATTGGACACGTCGTCACGGTTGGCGAAACGCAACAAGTCACCGATACGGCGCGGACTCCCCGTAACGATAAGCTGCTGGAGAATAACACAGTCCTGACCCGACAGATTGTGCTCGCGCGCCTCCGGTCCGAGCAGCGCGCCAGCGAACCTGTAAAAGGATTCAGCCGCGCAGATCAGCGCCTGCTCGAATTCCGTGACCGTCTTCTCGTGATCTGTCGCCGCAAGATGCGCGGGCGCCTTCTTCGCGCGCGGGGACGCGGCGGGCAGCGTCCGGGCAACATTCTTGACATCGGATTTCACTGCGTGTTTTATCCCTGAAATTCAATTGTAGATTAAGAGATAATATATCCGGAAGCAGCGTGCAAGCCGACGGCAGGGGGAAAGCAAATGTCTCTGGTCCTGTATGAACTCGGGGGACGCGACGACCGGCGATACAGCCAGTTTTCCTGGCGTACGCGCCTTGCCGTGGCTCATAAGGGTCTCGATACCGAAGCCCGTCCGGTTCGCGTCAGCGACAAGGCTGCCATCGCCTTCAGCGGCCAGGGGAAAGTGCCTATCCTTATGGCCGGCGACACCGTGATTTCGGATTCGTGGTCGATTGCCGAATATCTGGAGGCCACCTATCCCGACCGGCCCTCGCTGTTCGGTGGAGAGGTCGGCCACGGACTTGCCCGTTTTATCAATTCGTGGGTCGACCGGCAGATCGTGCCACGGATCGTCCCGCTTCTGATGATCGACGTGATGACGTGCGTCGACGAGGCAGACGGGATTCACCTGCGCGGTCAAATCGAAAAGGCCTTTCGCGGAAGCCTTGAGAAGCTTGCAGAGAACCGCGACACCGAAATCGTGGCGTTCCGGCGCCTGCTGGATCCCGCTCGCACCACGCTTCGTTCGCAGCCCTTTTTGTCTGGTCATGCGCCTGCCTACGCCGACTACATTCTGTTCAGTGTTTTTCAGTGGGCACGGATCGTGAGCGCGTTCGATCCACTGGAGGCCGACGATATCGTCGCAGCCTGGCGCGAACGGATGCTCGACCTGTTTGACGGGCTCGCGAGAGCAGAAGGCGCTCGTGTTTCCGACACCGGACCTGGACGACGATGATGGCTTCGGGCCCTGCACCGCAACCTGCGCTTGATGAAGCGACATTGCGCGACTGGGTCGAAAGAAGAGTGACTGACACGCCGCACGCGGCGGCGCTTCTGACACGCTCCGGCCCGATCGACTTCACAACGCTCCATCAGCGAGCAATGACCCTTGCGAACATCTTCAACAATCTCGGGTTGAGGCGTGGCGATGTCATCGCAGCGCAGCTGCCAAATGACGTCGAGTTTGTCCTGACCTTCCTCGCCGCCGGCTACGTCGGCGCGATCTTTCAGACCGTCCACATGCCGTATCGCGCGGGGGAAATCGAGCCGCTGCTCTTGCACAGCAAAGCGAAGGCAATTGTCTGCCTCGGCAGGGTGAAGGATTTTTCGCCTGCGGGATTCGTGCTGTCGCGGCGCTCGACACTGCCCTCGCTTCAGCATGTGATCGTCGTTGGCGACGAACCTATTGCTGACACGCACGCCTTCCCTGACGCGGCGACGCTTCCAAACGCTAAAGACTTCGGACGCCCTGTCGCGACCGATCTGTTCCAGCTGCTCTACACCTCGGGCACGACGTCGGCCCCCAAAGGCGTGCCGGTCGCTTACAACAAGTTTCTGCCCAACGCCGCGCTTTCAGCCATCGAACTTGGCATCAGCGAAAATTCGGTCCTGTTGTCCGCAGCACCCTTCACGCACCTTTACGGCCTGTTCTCGCTCAATCTCGCCTTCGCCGCCGGCGCGACCACAGCGTTGCTGCCGGCATATTCACCGGCGCAGCTTGCGGAAGCTATCGATCAATATCGGCCGACCGGCTTGTTTGTTGCACCAGCGCATATGGCGGCTTGCCTCAATGAAGGCCTGCTTTCAGCGGAGCGTCTTGCATCGCTCCGGTTCGTTCTGATCTCCGGCTCGTTTTGCCCGCCCGAACTCGCACAAACGCTTCAAACCCTGATGCGAAACGGCGAGGTGCTTCAGCTGTGGGGCATGAGCGAGCTTCAGGCCGGTTCATTCACGCGTCCCGGCGATCATCCGGCGGTTCGTTTTACCAGTGCGGGCCGCCCAAGCCCGGGCACTGATCTCCGCGTCGCCCTTGATGACGTGCCCCTCCCGCCAAACACCGAAGGCGAACTTCAGGTGCGCGGACGTTCGGTGTTCGAGGGCTATCTCAACAACGTTGAAGCCACTTCGGCTGCTTTCACACAGGACGGCTGGTTCCGGACGGGCGATCTCGCGCGCATGGACGAAGCGAAGAACCTGCAGATCACCGGCCGCACCAAGGATGTGATTAATCGTGGGGGCGTGAAGTTCAACCCTGCGGATGTGGAGGCATTGATTGCCCTTCATCCCGCCGTCGCCGTCTGCGCCATCGTTCCAGCTCCGGACGCGGTACTCGGCGAGCGGGCTTGCTGCTTTGTGGTTTTAAAGGACGCAAAGACCGGTTTGCGTCTCGACGAGCTTTGCAGCTGGCTCGGAAGCCGCGATGTCGCAAAGCTTAAATGGCCGGAGCGGCTCGAATTGATCGACGAAATGCCGATGACGCCGACCCGGAAAATCATGAAGGGCGAACTCGCAAAACGCGCAGCGGCATTGAAATGATCGACCTCTACACATGGCTGACGCCGAACGGGCGCAAGGTTTCCTTGATGCTTGAGGAGACCGGCCTGCCCTTCCGTGCGATTCCGGTCAACATCGGAAAAGGCGAACAGTTCGCGCCCGGTTTTCTGGCGATCAGTCCGAACAACAAAATACCAGCGATTGTCGATCACGATGGGCCGGATAGCGGCCCGATAACCTTGTTTGAGACGGGCGCGATCCTTCTCTATCTCGCAGAGAAGACGGGCAAATTGCTGCCTTCTCACGCCGGCGACCGCTGGCGCACGATTCAATGGCTGCAATTTCAGATCTCAAGCCTCGGGCCGATGCTGGGTCAGGCGCAACACTTCCTGCACTACGCTCAAGAAGAAGTGCCCTATGCACAGGCTCGCTTTGCGAGCGAGGCCAAACGGCTTTACGGCGTCCTCGATCGCAGGCTCGCAGAGAGCCCCTACCTTGGACATGACGACTACAGCATTGCGGACATCGCAACCTGGCCGTGGATTCGGGCCTGGAAGATACAGGGCATCGCGATCAGCGAATTTCCAAACGTCGCGCGCTGGCTGGATGCGATCAACAAGCGCCCGGCGGTTGCCCGCGAGCGTGCCGTTCTCGCCGAATTCAGATCGGAAACGGCTGCCTCTCTGAGCGCTGAGGCGCGAGAGCACCTGTTTGCGGGAAGCACGTCGAAGCCGCGATCATAAACTCGAACTGCGGCCAAAGCTTCCAACCGTTCTGCAAACCGCAGCGGCTTTCGGTTTGTCAAATCAGCGAGGTGTCTGATTTAAATGGTGGGCGCACCAGGGCTCGAACCTGGGACCCGCTGATTAAGAGTCAGCTGCTCTACCAACTGAGCTATGCGCCCGGATCCAACCGGATGTCCGTTGAGGACGGCGTCGTTTAGCAAAGCGAACCCGCCATGTCCAGCAATGCTGGCGGGTTTTCCCGGCCTCCAACAGAACCGGCCTGGAGCGGTTCCGGGCGCGAAAAACCGCCGTAAATCCGGCGGTTTCTGCATCTCGAAGGACCTCGCGGCGCGTTTTAAAGGCGCTCGGAGCGCCCCTCACCGCGCTCACGGCCCGGACCGCGATCCCGTTCGAATCGGTCGCCGTCAAAGCCCCGCTCAAAGCCGTGTTCGCGCCAGCCATGGCGCCCACCCATCCGGGTCAGCACCGACAGCCGCCGCTTCTGACCATCGTTGAGGCTCTTGTAGAGCGGATCGGCCGCATCCGCGATCTGCTTCAGGCTGGTGGCAGTTGCCGCCATCCGATCCGCCCGGTCGCGCAGGCGCGTCACCGGATCGCGGGTCGTCTGATCTGCCGCGCCTTGCTCGCCGGGCGCACGATCCTGGGAGCCCCGCTGATCCCCTTCAGCGCGGCGTGCATCCCGCGCGCTGGCGCGCGCATTGGCAAGCGCGATGCGCTGCTTGGCGAAATCGCGCACCGCCGCCTCGACCGGCGGCCACATCTTTTCCTGATCTGGCGTCAGTTGCAGGCCGGCCTTCACGGCAGCGATCTTCGCGTCGACGAACGCCGCCCGGTCTTCCGTGCTCATGCGGTGATGATGATGGCGATGCTGCGCGTAGACGGCAGTGGAGCCGATGATCGCGACTGCCGCAACGCCGACAAGAATGGCTTTCTTCATGGGAGCATCTCCGGGGTGAAACTTCCCCGAAGATGACAGCCGGTGCCGCGGTTTCAACTTAAGCTTTCGACACCTAGGTGAACGCCCATTAATGCAGGCCGGCTAACGCAGCATCCCCAGCGTCCGCGGCAGCCACAGCGATATCTCCGGCACGAATGTCACGACGACCAGGAATCCCAGCATGGTCAGCAGCCATGGCCACACCGCGATGGTGAGTTCCGTAATGCCCATCTTCGCAATGCCCGAGGCGACGTAGAGATTTAGCCCCACCGGCGGATGGCACATGCCGACTTCCATGTTAACCACCATCAGGATGCCGAGATGCACCGGATGGATGCCAAGCTTCACAGCGATCGGAAACAGGATCGGCGCAGTGATCAGCACGATCGAGCTTGCTTCCATCACGTTTCCAGCAACCAGAAGCAGGATGTTGACGAAGATCAGGAACGTGATCCAGTTGACCCCCTTATCCAGCATCCAGGCCGTAAGCTGCTGCGGGATCTGCTCGCTGGTCATCAGGAACGAGAACAACACCGCGTTGGTGATGATGTAGAGGATCATCGCGCTCATGTTGGCGGAGCCGAGCAGCACGCGGGGCACATCGCGGAACGTGAGGTCCTTGTAGACGAACACTGCGATGACGAACGCATAGACCGCGCTCATGGCGGCGGCTTCGGTCGGCGTGAACAAGCCTGCGTAAATGCCGCCAAGAACGATCACGATCAGCAGCAGTCCCCAGATGCATTCGCGGAATGCCTTTATCCGCTGAGCCCATGTCGCGCGGGGTAACCGCGGGTAGTCATATTTCCACGCCCGATAGACGGTGGTCAGACCAAGCAGCGAGGCCAACATGATGCCGGGAATCACGCCTGCCATGAACAACTGACCGACGGACGCCGATGTCACGCGCTCGCCACCCGGCCCAAATGCGACGCTGCCTCCCGTCGCCACGGAATAAATCACCATCACAATAGACGGTGGAATCAGGATGCCGAGCGCACCCGAGGTCGTGATGACGCCCGCACCGAAACGCTTGGGAAACCCCTGTGCGACCATCGCAGGCATCAGAATCGAACCAATTGCGATCACCGTTGCCGGAGAAGACCCGGAGATTGCCGCGAACAACGCGCAAGCCATCACACCGGCCAGACCAAGGCCGCCGTACCAATGCCCGACCATCGAGGTCGCAAAATTGATCATGCGTTTGGCGACGCCGCCATGGGTCAGGAAATTTCCCGCAAGGATGAAGAACGGGATCGCCATGATCTCGAAATTCTCGATGCCGGTGAACAGCTTCAACGCCACCGCTTCAATCGGCACGTTGGTCAGAAAGAAGAGGAACGTCAGAACCGTAAGACCGAGCGCGATCGAGATCGGCATGCCGGTCAGCATAAGAGCAATGAGCAAAGCGAAGATAATTGCGGTTGTCATCGGACGCCCTCCGGCGTCGGCCCGACCGCTTCGCTGACATCGATGCCTTCGACATGCGAATGATCATGATGCGGAAGCTCTCCGCTCTTCCAATAGGCGTAGGCAACTTGAAGAAAACGGAAGCACATCAGATACGACCCGAGCGGAATGCAGAGATAGACGATCCAGCTCGGCAGCTCGAGGTCAGGCGATGTCTGATCGGTGGCCGAAAGCCCAATGACAAAGCTAGCGCCCATGGTGCCGATGATTCCGGTAAACAGCGCGCCGCACAGCAGACCGAACAGGATTGTTCCCTTGCGCCATTTCGGGCTGAGCGCCAACACCAGAACGTCCACGCCGACGTGAATGCCGGTCCGCACCCCATAGGCCGCGCCGAACTTCGCCATCCACACGAACATGTAGATGCATAGCTCCTGCGCCCAGGACAGGTGAATGCTGGCAAGGAACGCGTAAATCTGCGGCGCTCCGGGCCAGGTGCGATGATTGACCACGAAATCCGTCGTGTAGCGATGCGCAACAGCCGCGAAAATCACCACCGTTGCCGCCGCGATCAGCGTGGCAATCAGGGTTTCCTCGAGGCGGTCGAGGACGCGAAAAAATAACTTCAAGTGAGCCCCCCACCCGCAGCGGCCGCGTCTTTGCGCGTTTCGATATTCAACTGATGCCCCGCTTTACCCTACCAGACAAAAGTGGCCCGGGCGATCCGGACCACTCTTTAACGCCTGCTGACCAATCTTGTCAGTTGGTCTTGGCGTTGGCCTCCTTCTGGAACGCGGCGATCAGATCCTTGCCGACGCGTGAGGCCATGTCATTCGTCACGGGCTCAAGGGCCTTCATCCATTCCGCACGTTCCGCAGGCGTCAACTCGTAGAACGTGGTCGTGCCGGCCTTCTTCATCGCGGCCAGCGCGTCATCGTTTTCCTTCTGCGAGATGTCGTTGGAGAACTCGGTCGCCTCCGCCATGGCCTTTTCGACCTGAGGCTTCACATCTGCGGGCAAACCATCCCAGAACTTCTTGTTCACGATCACCGCATAGCCGATGTAGCCGTGATTCGAGATCGTGGCGTGCTTCTGAACTTCATGCATTTTCTGGGTATAGACGTTCGACGGCGTGTTCTCGTTGCCGTCAACGACGCCGGTCTGCATCGCCTGATAGACTTCGGAGAACGCCAACACCTGTGGAATAGCGCCCAGTGCACGCATCTCAGCTTCCAGCACCTTGGATGACTGAATGCGCATCTTCATGCCCTGGAAGTCGGCGACTTTATGCATCGGCTTGTTGGCCGTCATGATCTTGAAGCCGTTGTCCCAGTAGGCGAGCCCGGTGATGCCCTTGGGCTCGAGCTTGGCGAGAAGACTTTTGCCGATCGGCCCCTTGGTGATGCGACCGAGCGCCGCCTTGTCCGGCAGGATGTAAGGCAAGTCGAAGACTTCGAATTCCTTGACGCCGAGCGGGCCGAATTTGGCGAGCGACGGCGCCAGCATCTGCACCGCGCCGAGCTGAAGCGCTTCGACTTCTTCCTTGTCCTTGTAGAGCTGCGAGTTCGGATAGACCTCAACCTTCACCTTGCCGTTGGTGTATTTTTCGGCGAGTTCCTTGAACTTCTCGGCACCCTGACCCTTCGGGGTATTGGGCGCAACGACGTGGCTGAACTTGATGATGATCGGGGCTTGGGCCGAAGCCGGCCCGACCAGCGCGAGAGCCGCAATCGACGCAGCGGCCAGAATGATTTTTTTCATGGTACCTCCCGAGGGATTGTTGGGAACCGTCATTGGTGTAACGGCTCCGAAGTCCGGACAAGACCGGATCATCGCAGACTGACGCGGTCAAGACCATTGCCCCTTAGCAGGGGTGTTGCACGCTGTTGCTGCAACGCAAAACGCGGTGCATCGAAAATGCACCGCGTTTATCGGATTGCGATATTTGAGAGGCTATCAGTGCCCGGCAGCGGCGATCGGCATGTCGCGCTGCTTCTTCATGACGATCTTGTTCAACGCGCTGAGATAGGCCTTGGCGGAGGCCACCAAGGTATCCGGGTCCGCTGCGCGTGCCGTGACCGAGCGGCCATCCTGCGACAGCCGCACCGAAACTTCGGCCTGCGCGTCAGTACCCGCGGTGACAGCATGCACCTGATAGAGCTCCAGCTTGGCCTCGTTCGGCACCAGCGACTTGATACAGTTGAACGTGGCGTCCACCGGGCCGTTGCCTTCAGCTTCCTCGATCTTGATCTGACCGTCGATGTCGAGCTTCATGGTCGCGCGCTGCGGACCATGCGTGCCGGCGATCACCGTCAGCGACACCAGATGAATCCGGTCGTGCGAGTGGGCGATCTCCTGATCGACCAGCGCCTCGATGTCTTCGTCATAGATGTCCTTCTTGCGGTCGGCGAGCGCCTTGAAGCGCACGAATGCGTCTTCCAGCTGGTTCTGCGCCAGCTTGTAGCCCATCTCCTCCAGCTTGTGGATGAAGGCATGGCGGCCGGAATGCTTGCCCATCACCAGCGAGGTCTGCTTCACGCCGACAGTTTCCGGCAGCATGATCTCGTAGGTCTGTGCGTTCTTGAGCATACCGTCCTGATGGATGCCGCTCTCATGCGCGAAGGCGTTTCGCCCGACGATGGCCTTGTTGTACTGCACAGGGAACGACGTCGCCGCGGCAACCGCCTTCGATGCGCGCGTCAGCATCGTAGTGTCGATGTTGTTCCAGTACGGCAACTTGTCGTTACGGACCTTCATCGCCATCACGACTTCCTCGAGCGCGGCGTTGCCCGCCCGCTCGCCGATGCCGTTGATGGTGCATTCGATCTGCCGCGCACCCGCGCGCACACCGGCCAGTGAATTGGCGACGGCCATGCCGAGATCGTTGTGGCAATGCACCGAGAACACGGCCTTGTCGGCATTCGGCACGTTCTCGCGCACGCGCTTGAACAGGTCGTAATATTCCTCGGGCACGCTGTAGCCGACGGTGTCGGGAATATTGATCGTGGTGGCGCCGGCCTTGATTGCCGATTCCACGCAGCGGCACAGGAAATCGAACTCGGTGCGGGTGCCGTCTTCCGAAGACCACTCAACATCATCGGTGTGATTACGCGCACGGGTGACCTGCGAGATCACCAGATCATGCACTGCGTCCGGCTCCATCTGGAGCTTGTATTTCATGTGCACCGGCGAGGTGGACAGGAACGTATGAATGCGCCCGCGCTTCGCAGGCCGGATGGCCTCCGCGCAACGGTCGATGTCTTTATGGGCCGCGCGCGACAAGCCGCAAACCACCGCATTCTTGGTGCGCTTGGCGATCTCGCGAACCGCCTCGAAGTCGCCGTCGGAGGCGATCGGAAAGCCGGCCTCAATGATATCGACGCCCATGGTATCGAGCAACGCTGCGACTTCGAGCTTTTCCTCGAATGTCATGGTGGCGCCGGGGCATTGCTCGCCGTCGCGCAAGGTGGTGTCGAATATGACGACGCGGTCCTTGGCGGACTGGGGCTGGGTGGTCATCGGGATAATCCTTCGGTCAAATGCGCCATGTCAGGCGCTCGGGTTTCGGTGCTGTCTTCGAACCCCTGAGTGCCCAGGCGCAAATGCCCAGACGGCTCTCAGGGGCAGATAAGAAGCAGGAGCCCGCCAAGAAGGGACGAAATCGGCGCAGCCGGAATCGCAATGAAGCCAGCAGCTTGCGCCGCCGTTCCCTGCTGTCCCTGAATGCCGCCGCGAATCATCATTTCAGTCCCTGAGAAGCTGAATCATCGGCCCAAACCGTTGACGGATGGTTGCCGAAAGCGCCTCGTCAGGCCGTTCTAGACGAGAAATACGAAGCCCTGCAACGCCAAAGATTGGTCAGGAGACCTGTCCTTTTTAGCGGCTTGGCCCTGTATCCCTCACGTCTTGCTACCCTTCTTGCTCGCCGGGACCGCTTGTCGCCCCTCGCCCTCCAGCGCCGCCTGGACCTTTTTCAATTCGCCGGCGGCGCTCTTGTCCACCTCTGGAAAGTGCAGATCGAGCTTCTCCATCGCGCTCACGATGGCTGAACTGATCACCACGCGCGCAAACCATTTGTGGTCCGCAGGCACGACAATCCACGGCGCGTGCTTTGCCGAAGTGTTGCGGATCAGATCCTGATAAGCCGCCTGGTACTTGTCCCACAGCTTGCGCTCGGCGACATCGGCCAGCGAGAATTTCCAGTTCTTCGCTGGCTCCTCGAGGCGATCGAGAAACCGCTTGCGCTGTTCTTCTTTCGAGACGTTGAGAAAGAACTTCAGAACCAGCGTGCCATTGCGCGCGATATACTTCTCGAATGCGGAAATATCCTCGAAGCGTTCGCGCCAGATGTTCTTGGTGACCAGTTCGGGCGGAATCCTTTGCTTGGCTAAAATCTCCGGATGAACGCGCACCACCAGCAATTCTTCATAATAGGACCGGTTGAAGATGCCGATGCGGCCGCGCTCGGGGAGACACTTCGATGTGCGCCACATGAAATCGTGATCGAGTTCCTTCGATGACGGCTGCTTGAACGAAAAGACCTGACAGCCCTGCGGATTGATGCCCGACATCACGTGTTCGACAGCGCTGTCCTTCCCGGATGCGTCCATGCCCTGAAAGATCAGCAGCACCGACCAGCGGTCGTGGGCGTAGAGCTTCTCCTGCAATTCCCGAATCCGCCCGCGATTGGCGTCGATGATCTTGTGAGCTGCGTCCTTGTCGAGATCGCCCTTCTCCGCAGGCTTGTACGACTTGAGATGAAACTCGCCCGAACCATCGATACGGAAGGGGTCCACATAGGACTTCAACTGCCTGGCGCGCGGTTGTGAGGCCTTGTCGTTCTTCGCCATGATGCAGGATACTCCGATTGATCGCGTGGAAGCTACACGGCAGCGAACATGTCCGCCAGTGGCGAACCGTCGACAGGTTCCCGCCGATGGGCCATCATGACGCCATGAATGATGCCGCCCCCGCCATTGCTTATGAGAACGTCGGCAAGAGTTTCGAGCATGGCCGCCCCAGGGCGCTGGACGGTGTGTCGCTCACGGTCGCCGCGGGCGAATTCCTGGCGGTGGTCGGCGGCTCGGGCTCCGGCAAGACCACGCTGCTGAGATTGGCAAACCATCTAATCGTCCCCGACAGCGGCGCGGTGCGCGTGCAGGGCGACGACGTGAGCGGGGTCGACCCGATCGCGTTGCGCCGGAGCATCGGCTACGTGTTCCAGAGCGGCGGACTGTTTCCGCACATGACCGTCGCCGGCAATATCGGCATCACCCCTCGCCTGTTGGGCACGCCGGCGCAGGAGATTTCCGCGCGCGTTGACGAGTTGATCGATCTGGTGCGGCTGGAACGTAGTCATCGCGATCGTTTCCCGCATGAATTGTCCGGCGGTCAGCGCCAGCGTGTCGGCGTGGCGCGCGCATTAGCGGCGAAACCGAAAATCGTCCTGATGGACGAGCCGTTCGGCGCACTCGATCCCCTCACCCGCGATGCGCTCGGCGAGGACTATCGCGCGCTTCATCACAACCTTGAACTGACCACCGTCATGATCACCCACGACATGGCGGAAGCATTGCTGCTCGCGGATCGTGTCGCGGTGATGCGTGAGGGGCGGCTTGTCGCACAAGGCACCGCGCAAGAATTGTCGAAGAGCGCCGACGCCTATGTCGGCGAACTGCTCAACACGCCGCGTCGTCAGGCGGCACGGTTGCAGGAGCTGTTGCCGAAGAGTGGACCATGACGCTGTTGTCCGACCCGCGCTGGAGCGACGCGCTGACACGGCTGCCGGATTATCTCGGCAATCATGTTCGCGTCAGCCTCGCTGCGCTGGCGCTCGGCCTCGCCATCAGTTTTCCGCTGGCGCTGATCGTACGACGGCAACCTTTAACGCGCGACATCGTGCTCGGCATCGCCAGCGTCGTGCAGACCGTTCCGGGTCTCGCGCTGCTGGCGCTGTTCTATCCATTGCTGCTGGCGCTGGCTGCCGTGTCATTGCAGTGGTTCGGGTATGGCTTCTCGGCCTTCGGCTTCCTGCCGTCGGTGCTGGCGCTCGCGCTCTACAGCATGTTGCCGGTGCTGCGGAACACCATCACCGGCTTGCAGGGCATCGATCCCGCAATCATGGAAGCAGCCGAAGGCGTCGGCATGACGCCACGCCAGTCACTGACAATGGTCGAACTGCCGCTGGCGCTGCCGGTCATCATGGCTGGTATCAGGACGGCGGCAGTCTGGGTGATCGGCACCGCCACCCTCTCCACCCCCATCGGCCAGACCAGTCTCGGCAATTACATCTTCGCGGGATTGCAAACGCAGAACTGGGTGTTCGTGCTGTTCGGCTGCGCCGCGGCGGCGGCGCTGGCGCTGGCCGTCGATCAACTGCTGGCGTTGATCGAAACCGGCGTGCGGCTGCACAGCCGCATCCGCGTCGTGCTGGGATTCCTCGGCATTGTCGCGCTGATCGGCGTGACGCTGATGCCGTCGCTGGCCCGCGCGAAAACAAGCTATGTCGTCGGCGCAAAGACGTTCACCGAGCAATACATCCTCTCGTCGCTGATCGCCCAGCGACTGCAAGCAGCAGGATTATCGGCCAGTTCCCGCGAAGGGCTCGGCTCCAACGTGATCTTCGAGGCGCTCGCCTCCGGCGACATCGACGTTTATGTGGACTATTCCGGAACCCTGTGGGCCAACCAGTTCAAACGCACCGACGTCAAGCCGCGCGAGAAACTGCTGAACGACCTGACCGCCACCCTCAACAACAAATACGGCATCGCGCTGCTCGGCGAACTCGGGTTCGAGAACGCCTATGCGCTGGTGATGCCGCGCAAGCGCGCCGAAGAACTCGGCGTCCAGACCATTGCCGATCTTGCCCCGCGCGCATCGTCACTCTCGATTGCCGGCGACTATGAGTTTTTCTCCCGGCCGGAATGGGCGGCGCTGCGCCAAAGCTACAATCTGACGTTTCGCCAGCAGCGGCAAATGCAGCCGGATTTCATGTATGCGGCCGTGGCTTCCGGCGAGGTCGATGTGATCGCGGGCTACACCAGCGACGGTTTGATCGCGAAATATGACCTCATCGTGCTGAGCGATCCAAAATCCGCGATCCCTCCTTACGACGCCATCGTCCTCGTCTCGCCCAAACGAGCCGATGACGCAAAGCTGCGCAAGGCGTTGCAGCCGCTGCTCGGCCGTATTGACATTGCCGCGATGCGCGCGGCCAACCTGCGCGCGGCCGGCGGCGACAGCGCCAGTTCACCGGATGCGGTCGCACGATGGCTGTGGGACGAAATCGGAAAGCGTTAGAGGTTTTCTACGAACCCGGCATCGATCAGCAGGCGATTGAACCGCTTCGCTTCCGCGCCCTCCCGGCACGAATAGAACAAGCCCCGGCAACGCAGCATGATCTTCTTCTGCTCGATGAATGTCGGGTCGAGCGGAATTCGCGCGGCTTCCTGAATCGCAAGCGGCAGATACGCGGCATCCAGCGTCTCCAGCGCTGACGACATGTCGGGCTTGTAGTTAAGCGCATCGATCGCATAGTAGGTTTTGTAATAGCGCGGATCGTGCCGCATCAGGCGGTCCGCCAGCAGAGCCTGCGGCAATTTCGGCTCCAGCAGTTTCTGCGAAATGGCCGGCTGATGATCGCCGAACCGCACCAGCAGGAACGGCTCGTCAGGATGATCGGCCTTCAGCCGCGCGACAAAGTCTGAATAGTCCGAAGCGGTCATCGCCTGACGGCGGATATATTCGTCGACTTCGGCGGTGTTGCCCGGCGCAGTCCAACCGGCCGGCGTAAGGTCAGTCCGGTAGCTCGACGTCCACGGAAAATGGTTGGCCGTCAGATACACGAACACGAACATCGGCTGTTCGGACTTCCGCTCCTTTGCGATCAACTGCAATGCCTTGTCGAAATAGAATTTGTCGGGCTGCATATCCTCAGCGACGCCCATGTCGGCCATGTCGATGAATTTGCCGACGCCTGCGGATTTCTGAAAATCACGCGCGCTAAGAAAGTTTCCATAGGTCGGGTACAGCGAGAACGTCCGGTAGCCGCACCGCTCCAATGCCTGCGGCAGTCCGCGCGAAATCTTTCCCGCCGCGATCCGCGTCACGTAAAACTTGAGTTTGCCGAATGACCGCGCCGACAACCCCGTCAGGACGTTGAACTCGGTGTACCAGGTCGGCCCGCCGCTGGATTCCGTAATAAACGACCGCTGCTGCCCGTCCGCCGACTTGAAGAAATCGCGATACCCCTCGGGCACCTTGATGCCCGGCGCAGCACTGATGTCGAAGCTCGACTCGTCGAGCACCATGACAATGTTCGGCCGCTTGGCGCCCGGCGCACATTCCGCGAGCGGCGAAGCCTGCGCGGACCCGATCAGATTCGGAGGATCGGCTTCGATCCAGCCGGTCGATGTCAGGTGCGACACCGACACCACGCCGGACCGCGCGAGGTTGGAGATGTGGTTGACGCCCTGGAACGGCTCCCACGGCTGCTCGGGATTCGCCACCGAAAGTCCCGTGATCAGCAACACGCAAACGGCTGCACCCGCAAGCGACACCGCACGGCGAATCCGGAACGGGTCCGCCCGCCAGATCAGCCACATTACTGGCGCGGCGATCGCGGCAAGCACGATGGATTGCGTCTTGAGTTGCGGGAAGATGGAATGCAGGAACGAAACCGTATCACGGTCGACGATCAGAAAATCGAGGAACGTCAGCGTAAGCTGCATGATCCCGTACTTGAATTGCGAGAGCGCGATCAAAATCGCCACCAGCGCCAACGACAGCGCCGCGCTGATGCCAGGCCGGCGCAACACGGCCAGCCACAGGCAATTCAGCAGCACCCATGTCAGCAGCGCCACCGTGTTCGCAAACGGGCCATATTCGACCGACGCCAGAATCACGACCGCAGCAAGATGTATGGCGGCGATCAGCGCAACACGCGCACGCCGGAGCCACCCGCCGTCGCCAAGCCGCTTCAACAGAAGCTTGCCCCGGTTGCGGATCGATGTCGTGGTGGCTGACATGATGCTGAATCCGCCTTGGCTAGAGGTTCTTGACGAACCCGGCGTCAATCAGCAGGCGATTGAACCGCCTTGCCTCCGCGCCGTCCTTGCACGAATAAAACAACCCCTTGCAGCGGAGCATGATCTTCTTCTGCTCCTCGAACGACGGATCGAGGGGAATACCCGCCGCGTCCTGAATGACCAGCGGCAAATAGGCCGCGTCGATGGTCTCCATCGCCGTCGGGCTGCCGACCGGTTTGAAATTGACCGAGTCGATAGCGTAGTAGGTCGCGTAGTAGCGCGGATCGTAGACCATCAGCCGCTTGGCGATGTCGGCCTCGGTCAGGTTCGGTTCAATGATCAGGGACGAGAACTCGGGCTGATGATCGCCGTAACGCACGATCAGGAAGGGCTCGGTTGGAAATTGTTTCTTCAGCTTGGCGACGAACGCATTGTAATCCTGCGCGCTCATGGTCTGGCGGCGCAGATATTCGTCGATCTTCGGTTCGTTGCCGAGACTGCGCCACGCCGGCGTCCGCTCCGGGCGGAAGGTGGACGCCCACGGGAAGTGATTGGCGCCGAGATAGACATACATGAAGACCGGCGTGCCCTGCTTTTCCTGCGACAGAAGCCGGACTGCGTTGTCATAGAAGAAGCCATCAGGTTCGAGGCCCTTCGCACCGAGATCGCGCGCATCGTAGAATTTCTGAATGCCGGTGGTGGTCTGGAAACTCCGCGCGCTCATGAACGCGCCATAGGCCGGATAGAGCGAAACGGTGCTGTAGCCGCAGCGGCGCAGCGCAAGCGGCAAGCCCCGCTCGACGCGGCCGGCTGCAATTCGCGTGACGAAATAGGAGAACCTGCCGAACGAGCGCGACGAAAGACCAGTGAGAACATTGTATTCGGTCAGCCAGCTTGAGCCGCCGTTGCTTTCGGCGAGGAACTTCCGCACCTTGCCGTCGCCGGAGACGAACTGGCTGCCGTAGCCCGCAGGCACTTTGATTTGCGACGCCGAGCGGATGTCGTAGCTCGACTCATCGTGGATCATGATGATGTGCGGACGGCGCCCTGCCGGATGGCAGGCTTCCTCCAGCGGCAGCTTGAGGCGCTCGACGGTTGCCGCGTCCGATTCCATGAAGCCGTCATTGGCAAAATCAGAAATCGCGATCACGCCCGAGCGCGCGAACTTCGAGATGTAATTGTCGGCGTAATATCCGCGCCAGTCCTCCTGCGGCCACGCCAGCGAGAAACCGGCAAGTCCGGCGACACATGCGAGCGCAGCGGCGGCGGCCGGAAGCCGGCGAATGCGAAACGGGTCGAGCCGCCAGAGCGCCACCATCAGCGGAACGATCAGCAGCGCGCTGAACACCGCCGACCAGCGCAGGTTCGGAAAAATCGTGAACAGGAACGCGACGCTGTCGCGATCGATCATCATGAGATCGACGAAGTTCACGGTCATCTGCACGATGTCGTGTTTGAGACGCGACAGCAGAATGAGCACGACGATCAGCGTCAGCGACAGCGCGCCCGACAGCGCAGGCCGCCGCAACACGGCGATCCAGGAAAAGTTCAGCACAGCCCAGCACAGCAGGAAGACGAGGCGCGAACCGAAATCGGTTTCGGTTTGCAGCAGCAGACCGAGAGCTGCGAGATGCGGCATAGCCACCGCGAGAAGCTGCCAGTATCTGACAGGTGCAAGAGCGCCCGCGACCGTCTTGGCGGGGGGCAGCGTAGGCGGCACTGATGTCGGCGGGGGCAACATTGCCTTGACGCGAACTACACCCGGCACTGTCCTGACGCCTTGGCTGGCGGCGGCCAGGAGGCAAAACGCGCGGCCGGAAACCGCAACGTGTCACAAAATCGTAATGTAACCGTCATACCCGCGCAACTTGATCTTTAGCCGCAGGGGTTTGGCTTCGTCTGTTCAGCGGGCGTTAAGCCGGGGTTCTGCACTGGAAGGGCTGATCCGTTTGGCGCGCTGCAACGAAAAACGGGACCGCGGATGCGGTCCCGTTAACGAATGCTCGTCCTCCCGCCAAGGAAGGAAGCAAACTCAGTTCTTGGTCTTGTCGACCAATGCGCCCTTCTTGATCCACGGCATCATGTCGCGGAGCTTGGCGCCCACTTCCTCGATGTCGTGCGCATTGGCGCGCGCGCGGGTGGCCTTGAAGGAAGCCTGGTTGACCTTGTTCTCGAGCATCCAGTCGCGGGTGAACTTGCCGGACTGAATGTCGGCCAGCACGCGCTTCATCTCCGCCTTGGTCTCTGCCGTGATGATGCGAGGGCCGGTGACATACTCGCCGTATTCGGCGGTGTTGGAGATCGAGTAATTCATGTTGGCGATGCCGCCTTCATAGATCAGATCGACGATCAGCTTCAGTTCGTGCAGGCACTCGAAGTAAGCCATCTCCGGCGCGTAGCCGGCTTCGACCAGCGTCTCGTAGCCGGCGCGGATCAGTTCGACGGTGCCGCCGCAAAGAACAGCCTGCTCGCCGAACAGATCGGTCTCGCACTCTTCCTTGAAGGTCGTCTCGATGATGCCGGCACGACCGCCGCCGATGGCCGAGGCATAGGACAGGCCGAGATCATGCGCATTGCCGGACGAGTCCTTGCTGATCGCGATCAGGCAGGGCACGCCGCCGCCGCGCTGATATTCCGAGCGCACGGTGTGGCCCGGACCCTTCGGCGCGACCATCAGAACGTCGAGATCGGCACGCGGATCGATCAGGTTGAAATGCACGTTGAGGCCGTGCGCGAACAGCAGCGCCGCGCCCTGCTTCATGTTGTCGTGCAGGTGCTCGCGGTAGATGTCGCCCTGCAATTCGTCAGGCGTCAGCATCATCATGACGTCGGCCCACTTCGCGGCCTCGGCGACTTCCATCACGTTAAAGCCGGCGGCTTCGGCCTTCTTGGCGGTCGCGGAGCCCTTGCGGAGCGCGATCGCGACGTCCTTGACGCCGGAGTCCTTCAGGTTCAGCGCGTGGGCATGGCCCTGGCTGCCGTAACCGATGATGACCACCTTCTTGCCCTTGATCAGGTTCAGGTCGGCGTCGCGATCGTAGTAAACACGCATGGCTTTTATCTCCTATTCGGCGGCCACAATTGGCCATGTTCATGCATTTTTCGGATGGATCAGGCCGCTAAGGCCCGGATGAATTGCCGCCGTTGTGTAGGGCGGCTGGCGCTGCGAGACAAGTCCGGGACGGCCATTTCTGCAGTGCAATGAGGTCAAGGCTCCTTCAGAACGGGGTAAAGCGAGGCCAGCAGAAGCAGGGCCATGACGATGTTGAAGATACGGACCGCGCGCGGCGACTTCACCAGCGACTGCAGCGAGGTGCCGAGCAGCACCCAGGTCAGCGACGAGCCCAGCCCGATCACGAACAGCAGGATCGAGAGCGTCGCGATGTTCAGCGGATATGCGGCGATGGCGGCGTAGGCCGTTACAGCGCCGACGGCGATCACCCAGCCCTTGACGTTGACCCACTGGAACAACGCCGCGCCGAGGAACGTCATCGGCCTCCCCTCGCCGCTGCCATCGGTGTTTTCAGGACCAGACATCGCAATCACGAAGGCGAGGTAGATTAGGTAAGCCGCGCCGGCGTATTTCAGGATGGTGTGCAAAATCGGATAAGCCGCGAAAACGGCTCCGAGCCCGAGCCCGATCACCGCGACCAGAAACGAAAACCCGATGGTGACGCCCGCGACATGCGGCAATGTGCGACGGAACCCGTAATTCAACCCCGACGCCATCAGCATGACGTTGTTCGGCCCCGGCGTGAACAGCGTCGCGGCGGCGAAGGCAATAAACGCGATGGCGAGTTGCTGGGAGATCATGGCGTTCAGGCCACTTCAACAAGCGGGGGCGGACGACGCGAGAACAGCATGACGGCAATCCCCATCACGACGACGATCATGCCGGTCAAGCGCAAAGGGCCAAAGGTCTCGCCAAATACGAGACTCGATGCACCGGCGCCGAAAAAAGGCACCAGCAGCGCGAACGGCACCACCTGCGCGGCGGAGTAGTTCCCCAGCAAGCGTCCCCAGATCCAGTAGCCAAGCGTGGTTCCGAGCAGCGCTAACGCCAATACGCTGGCTACAACCTTGAACGAGAGATGCGTCAGCGAATGCCATGTCACGCTGGCACCGTCGATCGTCAGCAACAATGGCAACAACGGCACCATCGCAAAAAGACCGATCCATGCAAACAGATTCAGCATCGATACATCTTGCGCGCGGCGGAGCAGCAGGTTGGACACGGCAAAGCAGACCGGCGCAGCCATCAATACTGCGAAGGCCAGGACGCTGAAATCGTAACCGACCGTAAAACAGATCAACAGCAATCCGCACGTGGCAATCGCAATGCCCAGCACCTGAGCGCGCGTCGGCAACTCACGCAAAAACAGAGCCGCGAAAGCGACTGTGAACAGGGCTTGGCTTTGCACGATCACGGCAGTTAACCCGGCGGGCACGCCATGAGCTATCGCGTAAGTCTGCGTCAAGAACTGCGCGACCAGCATCCAGCTGATCGCTACCACAAGCCTCCACGACAATTTCGGGCGCGGAAGAAAAAGGCACGGCAGCGCCGTGATGGCAAAGCGCAGCGTCGTAAACAATATCGACGACATCTCATCGACCGCAACCCGGGTCAGCACGAAGCCAATCCCCCAGATCACGGCCACCGCGACGGCCAGCACAATATCGATCGGTTTCATGGATCAGGATGCACGCAATTACATGACATCCGGTCCGCGCCCGATGGCGGCAACGCCGGTGCGCGACACCTCGATGAGCCCGAGCGGCACCATCAGCGCAATGAACTGATCGATCTTGGCCGTTCCACCGGTGATCTCGAACACGAAGCTTTCCGTCGTCGCGTCGATCACGCGGGCGCGAAACGCCTCCGCAAGACGCAATGCCTCGACATGCGGGTCGCTGCTTCTTTTCACTTTGACCATCGCAAGCTCGCGCTCGATCGAGCGGCCCATCGTGGTCATATCGACCACGCGATAGACCGGGATCATGCGGTCGAGCTGATGCTTGATCTGTTGAATCACCATCGGCGTACCGGTGGTGACGATGGTGATGCGCGACATGTGCTTGGCGTGTTCTGTCTCGGACACCGTGAGACTGTCGATATTGTAGCCACGGCCGGAAAACAGCCCGATCACGCGCGCGAGCACGCCGGGCTCGTTTTGCACGAGAACCGACAAGGTGTGCGTCTCGTTCGGATCGTGACGATCTTCCATGAAGTAGGCGGATGCAGGCTGTTCCATTGTTTTTGCGTCCATGATCACACCAGCGCCTTGCCGCCGGCGAAGGCCGCGGCGGTCGTTTCGTCATTGGCTTCCGCGGGCAACAGCATCTCGTTATGCGCCTTGCCCGACGGAATCATCGGGAAGCAGTTTTCGAGCGCGGCGACGCGGCAATCGAACAGCACTGGTTTCTTGACCTTGATCATCTCGTTGATCGCGCCGTCGAGATCGCCCGGCTTCATCACCTGAATCCCGACGCCACCATAGGCTTCAGCGAGCTTGACGAAATCCGGCAGCGCCTCGGAGTAGGAATGCGACAAGCGATTGCCGTGCAGCAGTTGCTGCCACTGGCGCACCATGCCCATGTACTGGTTGTTCAGGATGAAGATCTTGATCGGCAATTCGTACTGAACCGCCGTCGACATTTCCTGCATGGTCATCTGTACCGAGGCGTCGCCCGCGATGTCGATGACGAGGCTGTCCGGATGCGCCACCTGCACGCCGAGCGCCGCCGGAAGGCCATAACCCATCGTGCCGAGGCCGCCGGAGGTCATCCAGCGATGCGGCTGCTCGAAGCCGAAGAATTGCGCGGCCCACATCTGATGCTGACCGACTTCGGTCGTGATGTAGGTGTCGTGCTTCTTCGTCAGTTCGAACAGACGCTGGATCGCGTATTGCGGCAGGATGACGTCGTTGTTCTTCTTGAAGGCCAGCGAGTTGCGCGCGCGCCAGCGACCGATCTCGAACCACCACGGATCGATCTTCGGCTTCTTCGCTTCCGCCTTGAACACCGTGAGGATATCGCCCAGCACGTTGGCGACGTCGCCGATGAT
This sequence comes from Afipia sp. GW821-FHT04G03, assembly GCF_059419985.1. NCBI lineage: Bacteria > Pseudomonadati > Pseudomonadota > Alphaproteobacteria > Hyphomicrobiales > Nitrobacteraceae > Afipia > Afipia sp. GW821-FHT04G03. Next base: position 1,579,584 of record NZ_JBWKSV010000001.1, read on the forward strand.
CGGCACGTCGACGCGGATGTTCTTGTTGATCGACGACGGGTCGATGTCGATATGGATCTTCTTCGAGTTCGGCGAGAACGCATCGGTGCGGCCGGTGATGCGGTCGTCGAAGCGCGCGCCGACACAGAGCATCACATCGCAATCATGCATGGCCATGTTGGCTTCGTAGGTGCCGTGCATGCCCAACATGCCGAGCCAGCTTTTGCCCGACGCGGGATAGGCGCCGAGTCCCATCAAGGTCGATGTGATCGGGAAACCCGTGACCTCGACCAGTTCGCGCAGCAGCTTGGAAGCCTCGGCACCCGAGTTGATCACGCCGCCGCCGGAATAGATCACCGGACGCTTGGCCGACGCGAGCAGCGCGACCGCCTTGCGGATCTGGACGGCGTCGCCCTTCACACGCGGCGCGTAGGAAATATGCACGTCCGATTTGCGCGGCGGATGATAGGTGCCCACCGCGAACTGCACATCTTTCGGCACGTCCACCACCACAGGACCGGGACGGCCCGTGGTCGCGACATAGAATGCCTCGTGCAGCACCTTCGCCAGATCGTTGACGTCGCGCACCAGCCAGTTGTGCTTGGTGCAGGGCCGTGTGATGCCGACGGTGTCGCATTCCTGGAAGGCGTCGTTGCCGATCAGGTGCGTCGGCACCTGCCCGGTGATGCAGACCAGCGGAATCGAATCCATCAGCGCGTCGGTCAGCGGCGTCACCATGTTGGTCGCGCCCGGTCCCGATGTGACCAGCACGACGCCCGGCTTGCCGGTGGAGCGCGCATAGCCTTCTGCAGCATGACCCGCGCCCTGCTCATGACGCACGAGGATGTGCTCGACTTCGCTCTGCTGGAAAATCTCGTCATAGATCGGAAGCACCGCACCGCCCGGATAGCCGAAAAGGTGCTTGACCCCATGATCGGCAAGCGCGCGCACGATCATCGCCGCGCCGGTCATCTGGTTGGGGTCGTGTTTCTTGCTGTCACTCATGGTTCGCTCCGGGGCGCTTTTTTGCGCGCGATCTAATCGAAGTGTTGGTCGAGTTCGGAAACAAAAAAGGGTCCGAGAGGGACCCTTCGCACACCGCCTTGTCGTGGGTAGCCGTCAGCTACCCCCGGCGGTGCGCCAGGGTACGACGATAACAAGAAGGTCGGTAACTTTATTGCGCATGATCGTCTACAGATTTCCAAAGGTTGCGCGGGTTATACGGCCAGACAGCCGAAAGTCAAGCCCGCGCCGAGGGTTTCAGACTAGCCGGTTCCGGGATGTTCGGCGAGAGCGAAAGTGCATGGGAGAGCCACGACCAGGCCGCCCCAACCAGCATCCACTCGAATTCCGGCAACTGGTGCCTGAACCAGGTGAACTGCCGCTTGGCGTAGTGGCGGGTGTCGGCGCGGCCGATATCGGCGGCCTGCTCCAGCGTGATCTCGCCGGCCAGATGCCGGGTCAGCGCCGGCACGCCGTGGGCCTTCATCGCCGGCAGCATCGGATCGAGCTTGCGCGCCGCGAGTGCGGCGACCTCGTCCAGCGCGCCTTGCTCCAGCATCGCTGAAAATCGCGCATCGATGCGCGCGTAAAGCTCCTTGCGATCCGGTGCGAGAAACAGCGCCTTGACGCCCTCGGGCGCGAGCAACGGCGGCAGGCCCTCATTGTGCCAGTCCGGAAGCGCGCGTCCCGTCGCCTCGATCACCTCCAATGCGCGCGCCACGCGTGTGCTGTCGCGCGGTTTCAGCTTTGCACCCGAGATCGGATCGCGCCGCGCCAGTTCCGCATGCAGCGCCTCGACACCGTCACGGTCCATACGCGCACGAACCTCGTCACGCACCGCTTGCGGAATCGGCGGCACCGCCGACAGTCCGCGTGTCAGCGCCTTGAAATAGAGACCCGTGCCGCCGGTGAAGATCGGCAGCCGGTTCGCGGCCCGCGTCTCCGCGAGAACAGCCGCCGCATCGGCAATCCACGAGCCAGCCGAGCAGTTCACGGCAGCGTCGCAGTATCCATACAGCCGGTGTGGCACGCGTGTTTCCTCGTCGGGTGTGGGGCGCGCCGTGAGCACCCGCAGGTCGCGATAAACCTGCATGGAATCGGTGTTGATCACGACGCCGCCGGTTACTTCCGCAAGAGCGAGCGCCAACGCCGACTTGCCGCTGGCCGTTGGCCCTGCGATAAGCACGGCCTTGGTGCCGCCGTTGTCCTTCACGCCATCTTTCAACATCGAGCCGTCATGTCTCTTGTCGCCACGCTGATCTGCAATCCCGCCGAATCCGAACTCGACTCGACCGCGATCGACGCTGCGCGTTCCGCGCTGCCCTCGCCCGAGCACGGCGACTGGCTGTCCGAAGGCATAGCCGCCGACATCCGGTTTAGCAGCAACGATGACATTCGCACAATTTCTGATCGCCTGCGCGAAGCCATGAACGGCGTCCGCGTCGATGTGGTGGTGCAGCCGCAGATCGATCGGCGCAAGAAGCTGCTTCTGGCTGACATGGACTCCACCATGATCGGCCAGGAGTGCATCGACGAACTGGCCGATTTTGCCGGTCTCAAGGCGCACGTGTCCGCGATCACCGAACGCGCCATGCGCGGCGAGATCGAGTTCGAGCCTGCATTGCGCGAACGCGTGGCGCTGCTGAAGGGGTTGCCGGTCACGGTGGTCGACGAGGTTCTCAAGACCCGCATCACACTGACGCCGGGCGCGGTCGCGCTGGTCCGCACCATGCGCGCGCACGGCGCCTATACCTGTCTGGTGTCCGGTGGTTTCACGCTGTTTACGAAAGCCGTTGCCGAGATGATCGGGTTTCAGGAAAACCGCGCCAACGAATTGCTCGTGAACGACGGCAAGCTGACGGGAGAAGTCACCGACCCGATTTTAGGGCGCGAGACGAAACTCGCGACGCTGTACGATCTTCGTGAATCGTTCGACCTCGACAATCTGGACACGCTGGTGGTGGGCGACGGCGCCAACGATCTCGGCATGATCGAAAAGGCTGGCCTTGGCGTCGCCTATCACGCCAAGCCCGCGGTCGCCGCGGCCGCCGGCGCGCGGATCGACCATGGCGATCTCACGGCTTTGCTGTACGCACAAGGTTACAAGCGCAGCGAGTTTGCGGCGGACTAAGCATTCAGTAGCTATCAGAGACTGAGCCATGCGTAACCTTGCTGGCAAGACTGCATTCGTGACCGGTGGCGCGAGCGGCATCGGTCTGGCGCTCGGCCGGGCGTTCGCGGAAGCGGGCATGAAAGTGATGCTCGCCGATATCGAAACGGACGCGCTGAATAATGCGGTCAAAGGCCTGCACAATTTCGGGCCGAACGTGCGCGGCATTACCTGTGACGTGACCGACCCGTTCAGCGTCGAACGCGCCGCCAAAGCTGCATTCGACGCATTCGGGAATGTCCATGTGGTCTGCAACAACGCCGGTGTCGCGGCGGGCGGCGGCATCGACAGCATCTCGCTCGACAGCTGGAAATGGGTGCTCGACGTCAACCTGATGGGAGTCCTGCACGGAATCCGCACCTTCCTTCCGCACATCCGGGCCCACGGTGAAGGCGGTCACTTCGTCAACACCGCTTCCATGGCCGGAATGGTGAGCGGACTCGGATTCAGTCCGTACCATGCGAGCAAGTTCGCGGTAGTCACCATGTCGGAAGGGCTGGCGATGCAGCTCAAACCGCACGGCATCGGCGTATCCGTCCTCTGTCCGGGGTTCGTCCGCACCCGCATAGGCGAAAGCGGGCGCAACCGGCCGGAACAGTATGGCCCGACGCCGACGCTGGATCCCGCAAGTCCGGCGGCAGCGCTGGTCGCCCAGATCGCGCAGCTTGTGGAATCCGGCCTCGATCCGGCAGATGTCGCGGCGCAAGTCCTCGCTGCGGTCCGCGACGACGAACTTTACGTGTTCACACATCCTGAAATGCGCGCTGAGGCTGAACAAAGATTTACAGCCATCCTGGCCGCGATGGACAAGGCGGCGCGCTAACTACTCCCTCACATGCAAATGGCCGGGCAAATGCCCGGCCATCACGCATGATGATAAAAGCGGTTGTTACTTCACGGCCAGCGCGACGAACCGAACCTCGCCCGCGCCGTTCGACACCAGAAGCAGCACGGACTTCTTGCCGTCCTTCTTCAACTGGTCGATGCGCTTCTTGACGTCGGCCGCGTTGGTCACCGCCTCCTGCGCGACCTCGACGATCACGTCGCCAGCGCTGAGCCGCTTTTCAGCCGCGTCTGAGCCGCTATCGACGCCGGTGACGATCACGCCCTTGACGCTGTCCTTGATCTTGTAGCGCGTGCGCAGATCCTTGCTGAGACCTGCCAGATCGAGACCCAGCGCCTTCTGCGTCACGGGCTTCTCGGCCTCGACCGGAGCGGTCGTCTTGGCGGAGGCTTCGACCGGCTTCTCGCCGTCGTCAAGGCGGCCGAGCGTCACCTTCTTGGTTTCTTCCTTACCCTTGCGGATGATGATCACATCCACCGCCTTGCCGACCGGCGAGTCAGCTACGGCGCGCGGAAGATCCTTCATCTCCTTGATGTCCTTGCCGTCGAACCTGACGACAACGTCGCCCGGCTCGATACCAGCGGGCTTGGCCGGACCCTTGTCGTCCACGCCGGCGATCAGCGCGCCGCGCACCGGCTTGATGTTGAGACTTTCGGCGATTTCATCCGTGACCTGCTGGATGCGGACGCCAAGCCAGCCGCGGCGGACTTCCTTGAACTGGCGCAGCTGATCGACCACCGCGACGACCGTCTTGGACGGCACAGCAAAGCCGATGCCGATCGAGCCGCCCGACGGCGAGATGATCGCGGTGTTCACGCCGATGACTTCGCCGTCGAGATTGAACAGCGGGCCGCCGGAATTGCCGCGATTGATGGAAGCGTCGGTCTGGATGTAGTTGTCGTAAGGACCGGAGTTGATGTCGCGGTTGCGCGCCGAGACGATGCCGGCCGTGACCGTGCCGCCGAGGCTGAACGGATTGCCGATGGCTATCACCCATTCGCCAAGGCGAAGCGTGTCGGAATTGCCGAACTTCACCGCGGTGATCTTCTTTTCCGGCGGTGTGAATTTCAGGACCGCAAGATCGCTCTTCTTGTCCTTGCCGATCACCTCGGCCTTGATCTTGGTGCCGTCGTTGAGAATGACGTTGATCTCGTCAGCGTCGGCGATGACGTGATTGTTGGTCACCACGGTGCCATCGGTATCAATGATGAAGCCGGAGCCGAGCGAGTTGACCTTGCGCGCCTGGTTTCCTCTGGAGTCCGGAGCGCCGCCGCGACGATTCTTGAAGAACTCGTCGAAGAACTCGCTGAACGGCGAGTCCGGCGGCAACTGCGGGTTGACCCCTCGCCTGTTGCCCCGCTCGTCGCTGCCCTTGTCGCTGTCGTCGTTCTTCTTGGCGTCGACGGTCTGCGAGGTGGAAATGTTGACGACCGCGTCGATCACCTTCTCGGCGACGTCGGCAACGCCTTCCGGTCCACGGGCCAGCGCGGGCGTCGCAACGACGGCAAAGGCAACGGCCGCGGCAAGCGGCAATACGCGGCGGCTCAATGCTTGAAACGCATCGGACATGGTCGAAAAGTCTCCTGAAAAGGGTCGGGTCATTTGGCTCTAATGTGCGCCGGAAAAGCGTGCATACGCAAGCACCGCCAAGCCTCGATCAACGCACCGATTGCGGCAAAAACCCGGCTTTATGCCTCACAACAGCGTCAGGCCGATACGTATTCCGGCGGAAAACAACCTGGTGTGGTGTTCCGCAGGTCCGCACACTAATGGCGAACCAGCCAGATCAGGATCAGGCCCACCACCGCCGACGCGAGCCCGACGCCGCGCAGGATATTATCCGGCGAGGAAAGCGCGCTTTTCATCGCGGAGCGCATCCAGTTCGGGAGTGCCGTGAACAGCAACCCCTCCAGCACCAGCATTATCCCGACCCCGACAAGGAGGTCACCGAATCCAATCGACCTCATCCTTCAAGGACTCCTGCCTGATCGTGCACCCGCCTCAACGCTGAGGCGCGGCGCTGGCAGCAGGCTTGCCTGCCGGATTGGCGAAGAACCGGAAGAACTCGGAATCCGGCCGCAGCAGGAATCGCGTGTCGTTGGCCTTCAGGCTGGTGTCGTAAGCCGACATCGAACGGTAGAACGCGAAGAATTCCGCGTCCTTGCCGTAAGCCTCGGCGAACAGCCGGTTTCGCTCGCCGTCGCCTTCACCGCGGATCTGCTCGGACTGCGAGTTGGCTTCAGCGATAATGACGGTCGCTTCACGGTCGGCCTTGGAACGAATTTCCTGAGCCTTCTGGCCGCCCTGCGCGCGGAACTCGGCCGCTTCACGCTGACGTTCCGTCTGCATTCGCTGATAGACCGCCTGGCTGTTCTGCTCGGGCAGATCGGCGCGGCGAATGCGCACGTCCACCACCGAGATACCGTAGTTGGCGGCTTCGCGATCGAGCTGTTCGCGAATCTTGGTCATCAGCGCATCGCGGTCGTCGCGCACGACGGTGATGAACGTCACCTCGCCAAGCACACGGCGCAGCGATGCGTTGAGCAGCGTGGTGAGCTGGATGTTGGCGGCCTGGATCGAACCGATGCTCTGATAGAACCGCAACGCGTCCTTGATGCGATAGCGCGCGAACGCGTCGACGACGAGCCGCTTCTGATCCGAGGCAATGACTTCCTGCGCCGGATTCTCGAGATCGAGAATGCGCTTGTCGATGCTGATCACGGCATCGATGAACGGCACCTTGAAGTTCAACCCTGGTTCGGTGACGACGCGCACCGGCTCGCCGAGCCGCACCAGCAGGACCTGTTCGGTCTGGCTGACGGTGAAGACCGAGCTATAGCCGACGACGATCGCGACCAGCAGAATGAACAGAGAGACGATACCTGCAATGCCGTTTTTCATCGTGTGCTCCCGCCCTGCGGCTGTGCAGCCGGCGCCGCTCGGCGTCCGATTTCATTGAGCGGCAGATACGGCACCACGCCAGGCGCCGAGCCGTTCGCGCCCTGATCGAGGACCAGCTTGTCCGCCCCGCCGAGAATGCGTTCCATCGTTTCGAGATAAATGCGCTGCCGGGTCACGTCAGGCGCTTTCTTGTACTCGTCGTAGACTTTCAGGAAGCGCGCGCTTTGGCCCTTCGCTTCGGCGACCGCCTGCTCCTTGTAGCCTTCCGCGACTTGCAGGATCTGCGCGCCACGTCCGCGTGCATCCGGAACGACGCGATTGGCATAGGTCTGCGCTTCGTTCTGCAGACGCTCAAGGTCGGCGCGGGCCGCCTGCACGTCGCGGAACGCGTCGATGACCTGCTGAGGCGGATCGACCTTCTGCATCTGCACCTGCTGGATCAGAACGCCGGAGCCGTAGGTGTCGAGTGTCTTCTGCATCAGTTCGAGCACCGCGGCTTCCGTCGTGGTGCGCGCGCCGGTGAGGATCGGCTGAATGTTCGAACGGCCGATCACGTCGCGCATCGCGCTTTCGGCGACCGCCTTCACGGTGCCTTCAGGATTCTGGATGTTGAACAGGAAATTGCCCACGCCATCGGGCTTGATGCGCCAGAGGACCGTGAAATCCACATCGACGATGTTCTCGTCGCCCGTGAGCATCAGGCTTTCCTCGGGAACGTCGCGGATGGTGGTGCCACCGCCGCGCCGCGAGTCGTCAACCACGCGCATACCGATGCTGAGCGTCGAAACACGCAACGCCTTCGGCAGCAACACTGTCTCGATCGGGTAAGGCAGATGATAGTTCAGGCCCGGCTGCACCGTGCGCACGTGCTTGCCGAAGCGCAGCACCACGCCGAGTTCTTCGGACTGAACGCGGAAGAAGCCGGACAGTCCCCAGATCGCCAGCGCCGCGACCAGCACGAGCGCAATGCCCATGCCGCTGAGGTTCCCGCCGGGAATCAAGGTCTGGAGTTTGTCCTGTCCGCGACGCAGAAGATCCTCGAGATCGGGCGGCTTCGGGCCGGTCGATTGCGGACCTGACCCCCAGGGGCCTTTCGGGCCAGAACCCCATGGGCCTCCGCCTTGATTCTTCCACGGCATCGTCGATCTCCTCCGCGCGAAAGCTCACGCTCCGCAATATCAGCAGGCCTTATAGGGGACGCGCCCGGTCCTTACAACGCAGGACGCTGCCATCAGAGAGCTATGGCGCAGGGCGAATTTGTCAATGCAAACATCGTGATCGCAGTTAATGCCGTCACCTGCGGCTATATGAGACGCCGGCCTCAACCATGCCGTTTATATGTGACATAGGAAAAATCGACCGTATCGCCATCCGCCTTTGAATGACGGATTCGCGCGACTTCTTGCCATTCTTTCGGATTAACCGGCGCCAGAAACGTATCGCCTTCGGGCCTGTCGTGCACTTCGGTCAACTCGAGACGATCAGCCTTTTCCAGCCATTGCGCAAAAATGTCGGCGCCGCCGATCACCATGATCTCAGTGACGAAACGCCGCAGCGCATCGCCGCGCGCGATGTCATGCGCGGCGTCCAGCGAAGTTGCGACCACCACGCCCCGCGCCTGAAAAGCCTTGTCGCGCGTCACGACGATGTTGGTGCGCCCCGGCAGCGGACGGCCGATAGAAATGAACGTCTTGCGGCCCATGATAACCGGATGGTTGAGCGTGATCGCCTTGAGACGCTTGAGATCGGACCTGAGATGCCACGGCATCGCATTGTCGCGGCCGATCACGCCGTTTTCCGCGACGGCGACGACGAAAACGATTTGCGGTGATGACGTCGCGGAGGGAGACGCGCTCAAACCGCCACCTCGGCCTTGATGTGCGGGTGCGGATCGTAGTTCTCGAGCGTGAAGTCCTCGAAGCGGAACGAGAAGATGTCCTTCACATCGGGATTGATCTTCATCGTCGGCAACGGGCGCGTCAGGCGCGTAAGTTGCAGCCGCGCCTGATCGAGATGGTTCGAGTAGAGGTGCGCATCACCCAGCGAATGCACGAAGTCGCCGGGTTTGAGGCCCGTCACCTGCGCCACCATCATCGTGAGCAGCGCGTAAGACGCGATGTTGAAGGGCACGCCGAGAAACACGTCCGCAGAGCGCTGATAGAGTTGGCACGACAGTTTTCCGTTGGCGACATAGAACTGAAACAGACAGTGGCACGGCGGCAGCGCCATCTTGTCGACGTCGGCGGGATTCCACGCGCTCACGATCAGGCGGCGGGAGTCCGGAGTCTTGCGGATCATCTCGATCAGGTTGGAAATCTGGTCGATGCTGCGGCCGTCAGGCGCGGGCCAGGAGCGCCACTGCGATCCATAAACGGGGCCAAGATCACCATTGGCGTCCGCCCACTCGTCCCAGATCGTGACCTTGTGCTCCTGAAGATAGCGCACATTGGTGTCGCCCTTCAGGAACCAAAGCAACTCATAGATGATCGATTTCAGCGGCAGTTTCTTGGTCGTCAGCATCGGGAAGCCCGACGCCAGATTGAACCGCATCTGGTGGCCGAACACGGACAGCGTTCCGGTGCCGGTGCGGTCGGTCTTTTCCGCGCCGTCGCTGAGAATTCGCTCGAGCAGGTCGTGATATTGATTCATGGGCCTATCTAGCCGCCGGCCACCGCCGCCGTCTGCGGCGATTCGATTTCGGTTGGGCAATTATACCCTGAAAAATGAGGACGCCCGCCCCGAACAGCAAGGGGCGGAACTTGCGTCCCGCCCCTGCCAAACTCACGTTATTTCAGCAGAATCTCAGTTCGAGAGCGGCTTCAGCACTGCGGACCACTTGACGATTTCGCTGTCGACCAGCTTCTTCAGCGATTCCGGCGTGCGCTCTTCCGTCTTCGGGATCACGCTGCCGAGATCGAGCAGACGCTTGCGGACGCCTTCGTCGTCCAGCGCCTTGACCACAGCCGCGTTCAGCTTGGCCACGATCGGCGCGGGCGTGCCCTTTGGCGCGAAGATCGCGTTCCAGGCCTGCGCCTGGTACTCAGGCAGACCAGCTTCGGCGGTGGTCGGAACGTCCGGCAGCGACGGATTGCGCTCCGGTGTCGCCACTGCATAAGCCTTGATGGTGCCGCCCTTGACCTGCGGAACGGCATTCACGATCTGGTCGCACATGTAATCGACCTGCCCGCCAACCAGCGCGTTCATGGCCGGACCGGTGCCGTTGAACGGAACGCCGGTCGGCTTGATCTTGAGCACGGAGTCCAGCAACTGGCAGGACGAATAGGAGACCGAGCCGACGCCCGCATGAGCGGCATTGAGCTTGTCCGTGTTGGCCTTCACGTAGGTGATGAATTCCTTGAGATCCTTCGGCGGAAAATCCTTGCGCGCGAGGATCAGGATCGGCGTGCCGGCCAGCAGTCCGATCGGCTCGAAATCCTTCGAGGGATGGTAGGCAAGGTTCGGATACAGTGGCACGGACGCAGCATGAGTGCCCATGTGGCCGGTGATCAGGGTGTAGCCGTCCGGCGCGGCACGCGCGGCGCGCGTGGAAGCCGTGGTGCCGCCTGCGCCGACCACGTTTTCGATGATGATGGTCTGGCCCAGCGTCTGCTGCATATGGCCGGTCACGATACGCGCGATGACGTCGGTCGGGCCGCCGGCAGCGAACGGAACGATCATCGTGATGTTGCGCGTCGGATAGTCCTGCGCCTGAACCGGCGCGGTGGCGATACCTGCAACGGCAAGTGCCGAGAGCCCGCAGGTCGCGAGCATACGCTTGAGCAAATTCATAAGATTCTCCCGAAACATACTTTTATGATTACGGACGGAAAAGCCGTGCCCAGCAGTCTCAACATCACCGGGTGTGACGAGTCCATTCAACTTGCTATCAAGAACGAGCAAAGAGGCGCGGCCCAACGCCGCACCTCGTTATCTCAGTTTTCGGATTCAACGAACACCTCGTCGCGCTTCTTGCGAAGCGCAGGCAGCAACGCGAGAATCAGAAGGAATGCCGCGATCGCCATCAAGGTCGCGGACAACGGACGGGTGAGAAATACCATCCAGTCGCCGCGCGAGATCAACAGCGCGCGCCGCAGATTTTCTTCCATCAGCGGCCCGAGCACCATGCCGAGAAGCAGCGGCGCCGGCTCGAAATCGTGCTTCACCAGCCAGTAGCCGACAAGCCCGAAGGCGGCGGTCAACACGACGTCCATGGGCGCATTGTTGACCGAGTAGATGCCGATGGCACAGAAAATCACGATGCAGGGGAACAAGAGCCGGTAAGGCACTCGCAGCAACCGCACCCAGATGCCGACCATCGGCAGATTGATGACGAGCAGCATCAGGTTGCCGATCCACATCGAGGCGATCATGCCCCAGACGAGTTCCGGCTGCTTCTGCATCACCTGCGGGCCGGGCACGATGCCGTGAATGGTCATCGCGCCGACCATCAGCGCCATCACCGCGTTGGGCGGGATGCCGAGCGTGAGCAGCGGAATGAACGAGGTCTGCGCCGCCGCGTTGTTGGCGCTTTCGGGCGCCGCAACGCCTTCGATGGCGCCGCGGCCGAAGCGTTCGGGATGCCTCGATATCTTCTTCTCGAAGGTGTAGGCGGCGAACGACGCGATCACCGCGCCACCGCCGGGCAGGATGCCGAGGATCGATCCCAGCACCGTGCCGCGCATGATGGCCGGCGCTGAATCCTTCAGATCCTTCTTGGTCGGCATTAGTCCGGAAATCTTCTGCTGCACCAGTTCACGGTCCATCGACGCGCCGTGATCGAGATTGCGGATAATCTCGGCGAATCCGAACAGGCCCATCGCCACCGTCGCGAAGCCAAGACCGTCGGCAAGTTCCGGAATGTTGAACGACATGCGCGACGCGCCGGTCTCAATGTCCGATCCGACCATCGACAGCAGCACGCCGAATGCGATCATTGCGATGGCTTTCAGAACCGATCCCTTCGCCAGCACCACCGCGAAGATGAGACCAAGCACCATCAGTGAGAAATACTCGGCAGGCCCGAACGCCAGCGCGAGTTTGGTCAACGGTGCGCCGAGCAGCGCGATCAGAACGGTCGCGACACAGCCTGCGAAGAACGAGCCGATGGCGGCAATAGCGAGCGCAGGACCGGCGCGGCCCTGCTTGGCCATCTGGAAGCCATCCAGTGCCGTGACCACCGACCCGGCCTCGCCGGGAATGTTGACCAGGATCGACGTGGTCGAGCCGCCATACTGCGCGCCGTAATAAATACCCGCGAGCATGATGAGCGCGCCGACCGGAGGCAATCCGAACGTGATCGGCAGCAGCATCGCCACTGTCGCAATAGTACCGATGCCGGGCAACACGCCGACGAGCGTGCCGACCAGCGCGCCGATCAGACAGAGACCGAGATTGATGGGTGAGAACGCAACGCCGAAGCCGAGCGCGAGATTTGCAAAAATATCCATGACGCCCTCAGCGCAGAATGCGTGGGAAGAGATCAAGCGGCAGCCCGAGCGCATAAGGGAACAGGAGTGCGCATCCGAGCGTCAGGCAAGCCCCGACAATGATGGCCTCTTTCCATTGTGTCTCATTGCTGCCCAGCACCGCGATCATAAAGCTCGCAAACGCGGAGATGATCAGGCCGAGCGGACGGATGGTCGCCGCGAACGACAGGATCGACAGCGTCACGAAGAAAGGCCCGCGAACGCCGTAACGCTGCAGCGGCGGCCCCTCGACGAAAAATCCGGTAATGGCGACGCCCGCGCCGAGCGCGAGCAGAAGATACGCGAACATGCGCGGCGCGGTGCCTGGGCCGAAAGAGAACCCACGCATCCCCTGCAGGTCGCTCGATGCCCACAACGCAAACAGCGCAATCCCCATCAGGGCGAGCCCGCCGTAAAAATCCTGTGGTCCTTTGACAAGCCTTGGCGCGGATTTCTCCGCAGCGCGGCTGGGCGCTTCACTCATCGTCATCCCCCTCAAGTCACGGGCTTCAGCCCGGTCTATTTTTTGCCGCTCGGAAAAGTTCCCCGAGGCCCCCCTGCTTATCGATTTTCATCAGACGACGCCAGCAAAACCGAGGATGCCCCCAGCGACCAGCATCCACAGGGGATTGAGCCGGGTCACGAGCGCCAGCGCAGCAGATCCTGTTGTGAGCAGTGCAGCAATCCATGTTCCACCGGATGTAATTGCGAGAATAAGGCCGCTGGCGCACATTAGCCCGATCGAAATGGGAACCAGCGCGGTTTGCAGAATCGTCGGCCAGGCGGATTGACTTGATCGCGTCAGCATATTGCTGACGAAGTAGGCAAACACGGCGGATGGACCGCACATGGCGAATGTCGCGACCAGCGCACCGGCGATGCCCGCCACGTGATAGCCGATCAGTGTCACAATCAGGACATTCGGGCCAGGCGACAATTGCGAGATCGCGAACATGTCGGCGAATTGCGAATCCGTCATCCAGTGACGCACATCGACGGCCACACGGTGCATTTCCGGAATCGTCGAGTTTGCACCGCCGATAGCGAGCAACGACATCAGACCGAAGGTCCATGCCATCGTGAGCAGCGTTCCCGTGGGCGAGTTCATGGCGCCGCCCTCCTTCGCATGGCAAAGGTGATCGCGAGGCTGAGCGGGATGGCGGTAAACAGAACGGGCACCAGCGGCAGCCGCAGCAACCCGATGGCGACGAAAACCGCAGCCAGCAACGACAGGGCTACCGGATCACGCTTCTTCAGCAGCGGCATCATCATGCGCAGGATCACCGCGAGAAAAAGTCCCACCGCCGCGCAGGACACACCGGCCAGCGTCCGCTGCAACGCGGGGATTTCGCCATAGCGCGCGTAGATCGCGGCCAGCACAGTGACGATCACCACCGGCGGACCGATAAGACCGAGAAACGCGGCGATGCTCCCGGGAATGCCGCGAAAACGCGCACCGAACACCACGGACAGATTGACGATGTTGGGACCCGGGAGAAAATGACAGAGCGCGAAGGCTTCGTTGAATTCGTCAGGCGTCATCCAGCGATGCTGGTCGACAATGGCGCGCCGCGCCCACACCAGTACGCCGCCGAAGCCCGCAAGCGACATCTTGGCGAAGGCAACGAACAGTTCGATCAACCCGGGACGCATTATCGCATCGGGAGACCGGGGAATCACGGGAGCGGAATCGAAAGACATGGCCCGATTTAGAATGGGCCCGAGTGGAGGCCAACTGATATTCCGATCCTCCCTCATGCAACACATGCAAATCACAGCGCTGCCGGGTGCAGGCCTCGGATCAAAGGCGCGGATCTTGGATAAACCCAGCCTTCAAACAGCCGAAGCTCCCGCTCACCCGGGAACACGGCCTTTTTCGGCGGAATTTACCCCTTATATCAAGGCTGCCGGTTCGTCCGGCTGATCGAGGTTCGGAGGCATCTGGCAACGGATGCCGCCACTTTTGCCACCCCGCATTGAATTTGATGGGGACTGTTTCAGGCAGAAGCGTTGCCGTTCTCGAGAATTTCTGCGATCTGCAGGCCGCAGATGCTGACCTGAGAGCTATGACGCGATAGCATGGATCGAAACCGCGAGTCGGACGTTCGCGTTCGGCACTCTGCAGACTTCGACCAGCCACCTTTTTCTACAGGACCGTATGATGGCGACCGATCACATTCGTTACGACGTCCTTGCACGCGACGCACTGCGCAGCGTGTTGAAGCAGGTGCTTGCGGATGCCGCCGAGAACGGCTTGCCGGGCGAACATCATTTCTACATCACGTTCCTGTCCAAGGCCGAAGGGGTGAAGATTTCCCCGCGTCTGCTGTCGCAGTACCCGCAGGAGATGACCGTCATTCTCCAGCACCAGTTCTGGGATCTGGTCGTGACCGACGACCGCTTCGAGGTTGGCCTCTCCTTCAACGGAATTCCGGAGCGCCTCGTCATTCCCTTCAGTTCGATCAAGAGCTTCTTCGATCCGTCGGTGCAGTTCGGCCTGCAATTCGAGCCCGTCGATGACCCAGCCGCCGAGGCCGCGCCCGTGGTGGTCGAGTCGCTACCGGTTGCGGCTGCCGCTGAAACACCCACGTACGCTAGCGACGAGCCCGTCAAACAGGGCGAAGGCGCCGAGGTTGTGCGCCTCGATCGTTTCCGGAAGAAATAATCAGGCGCGGACATCGTTCGCGAGCCGTACCGCACGTTGTCTTCCTTCCTTCCCTTCCTCCTCTGCTTCATAATGTCTTGAAGCTTTCTAATGTCAGGCGCGCGTTTCTCGCGATGTGCGGACGCGCAGCGGTTGCGCATGTCGCGCGTGAAGTCCTAAACTTCGCTGTCCCCGTACAACACCGGAAACCGTCATGGCCGTACCGAAAAAAACAACGCGCACCGAAACCGACACGTTCGGGCCGATCGAAGTGCCGGCGGATCGCTACTGGGGCGCGCAAACCGAACGCTCGAAGCACAATTTCAAGATCGGCAATGAACGAATGCCGATGCCGATCGTTCGCGCGCTCGCTATCGTCAAGCTCGCCTCCGCGCAGACCAATCTCCAACTCGGCCTGCTCGACCAGCGCCGTGCGCGCGCCATCGTCCGCGCTGCCCGCGAAGTCATCGACGGCAAGCTCGACGACAACTTTCCGCTGGTGGTCTGGCAGACCGGCTCGGGCACCCAATCCAACATGAACCTCAACGAGGTGATCGCCAACCGCGCCAGCGAGTTGCTCGGCGGCGAGCCCGGCACCAAGAAGCCGGTGCATCCGAACGATCACGTCAACATGAGCCAGTCCTCCAACGATTCCTTTCCGACCGCGATGCATATCGCGGCGATAGAGCGCATCACCCACGACCTCGTACCCGCGCTGACCGTACTGCTGAAAGCATTGCGCCAGAAAGAAAAGGCGTTCGCGAAAATCGTCAAGATCGGCCGCACCCACACGCAGGATGCGACGCCACTGACGCTCGGTCAGGAATTTTCCGGCTACGCGGCGCAGGTGGAAAGCGGCATCTCGCGAATACGCGAGGCGGCAAAAACTCTCTATCTGCTGGCGCAGGGCGGCACGGCGGTGGGCACCGGCCTCAACGCAAAGCCGCGATTCGCCAAGCTGTTCGCCAGGCAGGTTGCTACTCTCACCAAGCTGCCGTTCACCAGCGCGCCGAACAAGTTCGAGGCGCTAGCTTCGAATGACGCCTATGTGTTCGTGCACGGCGCGATCAACGCGATGGCCACCGGCCTGTTCAAGATCGCCAACGACATCCGGCTGCTCGGTTCAGGTCCGCGCTCGGGTCTGGGCGAATTGATCCTGCCGGAAAACGAGCCGGGTTCGTCGATCATGCCGGGCAAGGTCAATCCGACCCAGTGCGAAGCCATGACGATGGTGTGCTGCCAGATATTCGGCAACCACACCACGATCACCGTCGCAGGCAGCCAGGGTCACTTCGAACTGAACGTCTACAAGCCGGTGCTGGCGCACTGCATGTTGCAATCCATCCAGTTGATGGCCGATGTGGCGCGTTCGTTCACCGAACATTGTGTGGTCGGCATTCGCGCAGACGAGAAGCGCATCGACGATTTGATGCAGCGGTCGCTGATGCTGGTGACGGCGCTGGCGCCGAAGATCGGCTACGACAGCGCAGCCAAGGTCGCGAAGACTGCTCACGCCCGTGGCACGACGCTGAAGGAAGAGGCTGTGCGTCTCGGCTTTGTATCGGCAGCCGAATTCGATCGGCTCGTGAAGCCAGCCAGAATGACCCATCCCGGATAAAGGATAGCGCGGCTTCGCAACATTAACTTGTCGTAACCAATGCGGACATGTCGTCGCACCGCCTAAAGTCCTAGCTTGTTCGGCTACCCTACGCGACGCATCGCGTGCTAATTTTGAATCTCCTGCATCGCAATCGCACGCAGGGGACGAACGATAGCAACGGGCCCGCTCGAACGCTGGCTCCAATGAGACCCGAACAGGACACAACGAAACCGGCACTCACTT
The DNA here is from genome assembly GCF_059419985.1 of Afipia sp. GW821-FHT04G03. NCBI lineage: Bacteria > Pseudomonadati > Pseudomonadota > Alphaproteobacteria > Hyphomicrobiales > Nitrobacteraceae > Afipia > Afipia sp. GW821-FHT04G03. The sequence goes on from NZ_JBWKSV010000001.1 coordinate 1,596,432, forward strand.
CAGCCGTTCATTCGTTACAACTGTCCTGGATGATGGAGGCGTCATGGGCGATCTGGTCAATCTGAGGCAAGTCAAAAAGCGCATCGCGCGTGACGGCGCGGCGAAGCAATCCGAAACCAATCGCGCACGCTTCGGCCGCACCAAGGTCGAGCGCCAGCGCGACGAGCTTCACGCGCAGCGCGCCGGCAACGTGCTGGATCAGCACCGCCTCGACGACGAGACTTCAAACGACGACAGGACTTCGGCATGAAGTCGCCTGTCGTCAAACGATCGATCGTCGTCGCCGGCCACAAAACCAGCGTCAGTCTCGAAGAAGCCTTCTGGAACGGCATGAAGGAAATCGCCTCGGCGAGAACCCTGACGCTGTCAGAACTCGTCGGAGAAATCGACGGCGGTCGGCAGCAGGGAAATCTCTCCTCGGCGATCCGGCTGTTCGTGCTGGATTATTTCCGGTCACGCGCGATGCCTTCAACGGGGAACGGCGCCAGCCGGATGCCCGCCGAAAACCCGCATCCGTAGTTTCACGCATCGGACACCTACGATTCTGATTCCGTCGTAGGTTTTCACACGAATACCGCCGGTACCCGGTTTCAGTTACTATGTACCCGTATCTCGAAACTCATACCGTTTCGGGAGCGGCTGTGAGGGCGCCGCGCATCTTTTGCGCCAGCGATATGTATTCTGATCCGCGCAGCCTGCCGATCCGAGTTCGTACCAACGTGCATGAGCCTCCCTCTCGACGAGACATCCTCTCGCCGCGCGCGGTCGCTTGGCCGAAATGGAGGATACTTCGATGCAGGACGACACAATCACGGCGGACATGGGCGACCTGGACCTCCACTCGGCACGGCGGGTCAAGGAATTCGCAGTGGTCAAGCGGTCCGTCGTGGTCGGTGGGCACAAGACCAGCGTTAGCCTGGAAGATGCCTTCTGGACCAGCCTGAAAGACATAGCGACACGACGCGGCCTAGCGCTCTCGACTCAGATCGACGTCATCGATCGCACCCGCAAGACCAGCAACCTGTCCTCCGCGATCAGGCTATTCGTGCTGGATCATTTCCGCGCGCGCGCCGTCACCACGATGTTCATAGGCGAGCGGGTTCAGTCACCGGGGATCGTCCCCGCCGCGTAAATCAAAACGTCCGGGACGCCGGCGGGGGTGCCGCCGAACGCGGTCTCGGCGTCTGCAAGACTCCCGGTGCGGGCTTGATGTTGATCGGCGGCGGCAGCGGCTGCACCTGCACATTGCCAGTCGACGGTTCGGGCGGCGCACTCGGCCGAGCCGGCGGCGCAACCGGGGCCCGCGGCTGCACGGTTTTCGCGCCGGAGTTCTTCCGCCGGGGATCGCGGATTGGAATTTTCACCTCCGACGGTGCAAGGGGCTCGGCCGTGGGCAGCGTTTCATCCCACAGGTTTTCGAATTCTGCTTCAGGCGTGACACCGCGCTCAAGCTGATCGAGCCTGCGCGTTTCACGATCGATCGCGCGCATCCCGAGCCACGACGACAACGCTGCGACGTCGACCGCGCGCGCCAAGCCATCCGGCGACCCGTTCAGATCGACACGAATTTCAGGACGCCCGCTGATCGGCTTTGTATTGATCGGCGACATGATCGCGCGAAGGTCCGCCTGATCGGCGAGCAGATCGTAACCGCCGGCGATGGCGACACGAGCCCGCGCAGACTGAAACGTCGCCGCCTCGACCCGCAGCCGGCCATCCTTGATGGTGAACGGAATCTGCGCCGATGGAACGCTCAGTGCGCCAGCGGCCAGTACCGGCTCGACGATTTCTTTCAGCTTGAGATCGTCGATCGCCTGCCCGCCATCGCTGGCGCGAAGTGCGACTTCGAAGGCGCGCGTATCGAGCCCCGTGATCTGCGCATCCGTCAGCGTCAGCGTCCCGCCGCCTGACAATGCGCCGGTCAATCCCGCAGCGCTGCGGCCCTGTCCCGCGAGTGTCATCTGCAGCGCTGCCTTGCCGCTCGGCATCGCGAGGTTGCGATAGCGCAACGACGCGCCGTCGACGCCCGACAATTGCAGACGCGCGTTAAACGACGCGCCTTGATTTGGTCCCTGCGCGGTCTGCCGCGCATCGAAGTCGAGCATCGCCTCGCCGCCGCCGATACCGGCTTTGACATTTTCCAGCACCAGCGATTGCCCGTCGCCCTTGATCGCGCCGCTGACGGGCCGCATCTCGCCGCCACCCGGCAGCGTCCCGCTCAATACCTGAAACGCCAGACGCCCACGCCAGCCGCGCAGCCAGCCTTTGTTGAGCGGAGACGATGCATCGTGACCCGCCGCGCCGAACGCCAGCCCGGTCACTGCGGCAATATCGAGCGTATCGAGTCCGATTTCACCATCGACGCCGATCTCGTCGCCGCGCGTCAGCGTCAACCGTCCGCGCACGCGCGATCCGCCCACGGTGGCGTCGAGACCGTCAAAGGTGAAGGCGTTACCCGACATACCGAGTTTCGACGACAGCGCGATTCCGAGCGATGGCACGCTTCCCGGCTTCAGATCGAACAGTACGGCCAGATCCGCACGGCGCACCGCCATTGTCAGCGCCGCCGTGGGTTGATCCTCCCAGGGGTTACCGGCGCCTTGAATGTCGCCATCGATGCCCGCCCCCGTCAGTTTCGCTTTCAGTTGCAGCGGCGAGCCCCAAACACCCATGACCGACGACTCGAACTGCGCAGGACCGTCCTGCGCCGAAACGACACGATCAAGACCGAGCGATGACAACATCGACGCGGTCTGGTCCGCGGCGAACTTCGTCTCAAGATTAAACTCGCTGCCGCGCAGCACCGCGAGGTCAAACCCGCGCGCAAGATCAATGCTCGGAGACGCGGTCAGCGTCATCGCACCCTTGATCCGCGGCGAGTCGATGTCGATAACGGCGCGCGCATCGGTGCGGCCGGAGCGATCCTTCGCCTTGCCGAGATCGGCGGAGAGTTGCACGCGCGCCGCGCCGCCGCCTTGCGACGCCGTGTTCAGCCGCTCAGCGACAGCGGGTGCGAACGGCGCGATGAAGCTGCCGATCCTTGCAAGCGATGGCGCGGTTGCGGTCAACGCGAGCTTGCCGCTGCCCTCAATGCGATCGAACGAGCCCTCGCCGTCGATAGCAAGACCACCACTGGCATCACCGATCCGAATTCGGTCGAGCGCGATGGTTTTCGGGCCGTAGCTGAAATTCATTCCGGCGGGCCGGAGTTCCTGCCCCGCGATGACGGCGCTTGCGGCGTCGAGCGAGATTTGCGCCTCGTCCGGCCACGCCGACTGCGGTCCGGCCAGCATCGCAACAAGCGACGAGGCGGACTCAAAATCAAGGCTCGCGGCTTTCAACGCGGCTTCAAACCGCGTCTTGCCGTCGGCGACTGTCAGAAGCGCGAGACGCCCGTCCATAGCGCCGCCGTTGATGTCGGCTTTCATACTTTCAAGCACGATACGATCCGCCGCCACCGTCGCATCGCCGCTCAGGCGCAGCGGCTTCTGGTTGCGGTACGTCACGTCGCCGCGCCCTTGCAGCCACGCCGCGAGCGCGTCCGGATCGGCCGATTCGATATTGACCGGACCCGTGAAACGAGCGGACGGCTGCGCAATCCCGCCGCTGGCCGAGATTCGCGTTGCGCCCGGCGCGCGCATCTCGAACTTGCCGATGGTCCATGCCTTGTCGTCGCCACGCAATTCGACAGCGATGTTCTGAAGCGGACGGCCGCCAAGCGCGATCTGGTCGGCGCTGAGTTCGATCTGCGCTAGAAGCGGCAGCGACGGCAGCGAGGTCACGAGCGTGCGCAGCGCCGGCAACAGCCGCAGCGGTTCGGCGTTGGCCGAGCTTCTAGCCAGCAAACGGTCCGCATCGAGTTGCCGCGCCGACAAGGCGAGATGCAACAACGGCGACGCGCCGAACCTGATATCGCCGCTGCCAATGAGGCGCAGCGCATTGTCCTCCGGACCGAATCCGGCTTCGACCTGCTCGAACGTTGCGGACGACGGAGTGGCCTTCACCCGCGATGTCAGCCTCCACGGCTGGCCGGGGTCTGCGGTCTTGACGTCTGCCGGCCGCGCCAACGTCAGCCCGCCGTCGAATTTCGGCACGGCGTTATCGAACGTCAGAACGCCATCGAGATCGGTCAGCAGCGGCCGCTCGCCCGGGTCGGTCATGAATCGCACACGCGTGCCTTTGCCGTCGGCGCTCTGGCCCGACGAGAGACGGAACGGCGTTCGCGCACTGAGCAGCGTGAACGATCCCTCCCCCCGCGCGCTGCCCGCGGCCCCGCGTATGTCCCCGCTGAAGTTGAGGTCGTCGATCCGCAGCGTCGCTCCGCTCGACGCATCGTGGAACGCGACACGTCCCGCGATGTTCATCCGGTTGATGGCGAGCGATCCGAGATTGAAGCGGCCCGTCGTCGCCGGCCATTCAAAACGACCCTGACGGTCGAGACCGAGATCGAGCACGAAACCATCCAGCGACAACTCGCTCGCGCGCCATTCGCCCCGCATCAGCGAGCCAAGTTCGAATTCGACGTCCAGTTTTTCCGCCCGGACCCTGGCGGGATCTTTCTCGCTGCCGACGGCGACCGATCGCAGCCGCAACGTGGGCGTCGGCAGCAAAAGCGCGTCGAGTTTGCCGTTGACGCGCACCGGCATCCCGAGGACACGGGAGGCTTCCGCCTCGAACTGCGGGCGAAACTGGTTCCAGTCGATAAAATACGGCCCGACCAGCGCCGCGATCAGCGCCAGAATAAATGCAATGGCCAGTCCAAGCAGCGTTGTCTGCAAGGTTTTACCTCAGCGAGGGATCGGCCGATCTTGCGCCGGTCGTCATAGGACATGACGGGGCTCAGCCGCGACCGTCAAGTGCCACGCACAGCGCAAATATTGAACCAACCGGCTGCTTCGAATACTAAGTTTAACAGGCTCCCTTCACAACCCTGCAAACCGGCAGACGCGATGTCCGAAATGACCTCACGACCACCCGACAGAACAGGCGCGTCGCCTGACGCCATCAAGTCGCATTACGACATGGGCAACGATTTTTTCCGGCTCGTGCTCGATCCAGAGATGATTTACTCATGCGCGCTGTTCGCGGACGACGACGATCTCGTCACAGCCCAGCGCCGCAAGCTCGATCATCATATCGACGCTGCTTCGGCGGCGAATAAAGCGCGGGTTCTCGACATCGGATGCGGCTGGGGCGCGATGCTGCGGCGGCTGGTCGATCACGCGGGCGCCGGACATGCGGTCGGGCTCACGCTCAGTCCATCGCAGGCAAGCTGGATTCGTGAAACCCGCAATCCGAAAATCGAAGTCATCGAGCAGGACTGGCGCGATCACAAGCCGGACCGCCGCTACGACGCCATCATCTCGGTCGGCGCGTTCGAGCATTTCGTGCAAAAGGGCCTCGACCCCAAGATCAAGCTCGACGCCTATCGCAAGTTCTTCGCCTGGTGCGACAGCGTGCTCGTCACCGGCGGCAGGCTGTCGCTGCAAACCATCGCCTATTCCGAACGGCACAAGGTCCTGCCGCTGCTGGAAAAGACCTTCCCTGAAAGCGACCTCCCGCTGGAATGGGAGCCGATCGCCGCTGCCGAAGGCACCTTCAGCCTGATCGCGGCGCGCAACGATGCGGATCACTATTACCGGACACTGCGGATGTGGGAGCAGAACCTGCTCACGCATTACCAGGAAGCGGTCGCGCTGGTCGGCGACGAACGCGCCGACGAATTCCGGCGTTATCTCCGGCTATCGGCGACGGGCTTCCGGATGGGCATGGTCAGCCTGATGCGCATGAGCTTCGTGAAGAAGCACTGATCGCGGTCAGGTGAATGTAACGTCGATCTGGCCGAGCGGAATTCCTGATACCGTCGTCGTCCAGCGTTCGCCGGGCTTGATCGGCATCGCGCGGGTCAGTGTGCCCGTGGTAACGATCTCTCCCGCTGCGAGCCCCGGATTCACATCGTCCTGCGCCAGCACGCCGACAAAGTGGCGCAACGCCGACAGCGGCCCGCCGAGAACGTTGCGCGCATGGCCGCGATCCACGACATCGCCGTTGCACGCGAGTTCGACGTCGAAATTCGCAAGCTGCTTCAGCCATTGTCCGGCATTGCCCGACACCGGATGCCGCTCACCGATCAGCATCGCGCCGTGCAGACCGAACGCCGCCACCGTATCGGCTGCGGCGAATTTCCAGTCGGGATAAATCGATTGTACGATCTCGTACCCGAGTGCCACCCATCCGACGCAGGACAGCAGCGCGCGCTCGTCCATCGCCGCATCAGGCGCGACGTCGAGACCGAAAACGATTTCCGGCTCAATTCGCGGATCGGTCAGATCGGCCAGCGACGCTTTCGCATTCGTCTCGCCCAGATTGTGGACCGTGCGATCGTACATATAGCCCCAAATCGGGCCGTTGACGTTGTATTGCGCCCAGATCGTGCTGTTGGTGAAGCCGATCTTGCGGCCCAGCACATTTTCGCCGCGCGCCTCGCGCATCTGACGGACGACCGGCGTCACCATATAGGCCTCGTCCAGACCGAACGCCGGATCGCGCGACGAAAACGGCGCAATCTGCCGGCCCTGACCGAGAACCGACAGGGCCTCCGCAGCGATGCTCTGCGCGTCCATGCTGCTCGACCTTGTCACGCGGGGAGAATTTTTCCGGGGTTCAGAATGTTGTGCGGATCAAGCGCCATTTTTAGAGCGCGCATCGCCTGCACTGCTTCCGGCCCGAGTTCTGTCTCCAGATACTGCTGCTTGCCCTGCCCGATACCGTGCTCACCGGTGCAAGTACCACCCATGGCCTGCGCACGCTCCACCAGACGGTGCAGGAAACCATCCGCGCGCTGCATCTCGTCGGGATCGTTGACATCAACTAGCATCGAGCAATGGAAATTACCGTCGCCCACATGGCCCACGATCGGAGACAAGAGCCCGACCGTTTCCAGATCCTTCTCGGTCGCGACCACGCATTCCGCCAGCCGCGAGATCGGCACGCAGACATCCGTCGCTACCGCCTGCGCGCCGGGGCGAAGTCCGCGCACCGCCCAATAGGCGTCATGCCGCGCCTGCCACAGCCGGGTGCGGTCTTCCTGCCGCGTGGTCCATTCGAATGCGCCGCCGCCACATTCCCTGGCGATCTCGGCAAACATCTGCGACTGCTCGGCGACGTCCGCTTCGGTGCCGTGGAATTCCAGCAGCAGCAGCGGCGTCTCCGGCAGAGACAGCTTTGAATAAGCGTTGCAGGCCTTCACCTGCGCGGCGTTCAGCAGTTCGATGCGCGCCAGCGGTATTCCGGTTTGAATGGCGAGAATGGTCGCATTGCAGGCACCCTGCACGGTCACGAACGAACACGACGCCGCCGCGATGCTTTGGGGAATGCCGCGCAGCTTGATGGTCAACTCGGAAATGATGCCGAGCGTGCCTTCCGCGCCGACGAACAGATGCGTGAGATCGTAACCCGCCGAGGATTTCTTCGCGCGCGTACCGGTCGTAATGATCTCGCCATCGGCGCGCACCACCTTCAGCGCCAGCACGTTGTCGCGCATGGTGCCGTAACGGACGGCGTTGGTGCCTGACGCGCGGGTCGATGCCATGCCGCCGATGGAGGCGTCCGCGCCGGGATCGATCGGAAAAAACAAACCCTGATCGCGCAGATGCTCGTTGAGCGCCTTGCGCGTCACGCCGGGCTCGATCACGCAATCGAGATCGTCGGCGTGGACGTCGATGATGCGATTCATCTCGCGCAGATCGATGCAAATGCCGCCCGCCGGCGCGTTGACCTGCCCTTCCAGCGAGGTGCCCGTGCCGAACGCGATCACTGGCACGCGCCGCTCGGCGCAAATCCGCACCACGTCCTGAATGTCCGCCGTGTTCTGAGCCAGCACGACGGCGTCCGGCGGCTGCGGCGGCAGCCATGTGGTGGTATGGGCGTGCTGATCGCGCACCGCCTGCGAGGTGATGAGATTGTTGCCGAACCGCGCGGCAAGCGCTTCAATCGCGCTCGAAACCGCCGATGGCGCGGGACGTGTCAGGGCTGCGTTGGAAAAGGCCACGGTTGCTCATCTCTAGGGAAGCTGTTGTGGCGCTGACCGTGGCAAAGGATGTATAGCGGGTCAAGAGAGAGTGCCGACTCGAACCGGGAATAGAGATGACATCGAGTACGCTTCCGAAAAACAATGCGCCGCAACAAATCGCGGCACCGTTCCTCACCACCGTGATGCAGATCGAACCGCAATGGATCGATTACAACGGCCACCTGAACATGGCCTACTACAACGTGCTGTTCGACCGCGGCATCGACCAGATGTGGCTCGAACTCGGCATCGGCCCCGACTACATGAAAGAGCGCAATGGATCGACGTTTACGGCGGAATGCCACGTGCGTTATCTGCGCGAAGTCCATCTCGGCGATCCGGTGCAAGTGTCGGTTTACCTCGTCGCGGCGGACGAAAAACGGATTCACACCTTCGAGGAATTGCGCCACGCGACCGAGGGATGGATTTCAGCGACCTCGGAAAACATGACGCTGCACGTCGATATGACGACACGGAAGACAGCGCCGTTTCCGCCCGACATCGCAACGCGTATACGTGAGGTGGTAGCGGCGCATGGCGCCGTCGGGCAGCCGGACGGCATAGGCCGACGCATCGCAATGCCGGTCAAATAACGCCAAAGCCGCCTTTACGGACCAGTACCGCGCCGCGCCAGACCGACAACGGCGGAAATCAGGAACAGGATCAGCGCGACGAAAAACACGATCTTGGCGATTTCGATCGACGCACCCGCGATGCCGCCGAAGCCCAACAGGCCCGCGACCAGCGCGATAATCAAGAATGTGACGACCCAACTCATCATGACACGCTCCTGCGTTCGTTTCGGGGGAGCGGCGTGCGCTCCATCTGTAAAAACAATCCGGTGCAGGATCGAAAGTTCCATCCCCGCAAAGAGGCCCCAACCCTGAAGAATCAGCCTCCAAACGGAAGAAATCCGCTCAATCCCGGCAAATAACGCCCCCACAGACGGCGCTGTCGGAACGACGCCGGAATGCCTATATGTTCCGTAATCCTGATATGAAGTCTCCCCTTCCCGGTGTCGCGATGTCATCGTGGCCTAAAGACGAATCGCATGACCGAGCCAAACAAGCTGCCGCCGCAAGATATTTCCCGCGACGTGCCGAACCACCAGCCTGCCGCTGGCGGCATCGCCGCGCGGGCGCGCGCGTCGGCGGCCCCGCAATATCTCTCGGCGCTCAATCCCGAGCAGCGTGATGCGGTGGAAACGCTGGACGGCCCGGTGCTGGTTCTGGCCGGCGCGGGCACCGGCAAGACGCGCGTGCTGACCTCGCGCATCGCGCATATCCTGTCGATGGGCCGCGCACGGCCCCACGAAATTCTTTCCGTCACCTTCACCAACAAGGCGGCGCGCGAGATGAAGCACCGTCTCGGCCAGATGCTCGGCCAGGCGGTCGAGGGCATGCCGTGGCTCGGCACGTTTCACTCCATCGGCGGACGCATCCTGCGCTATCACGCAGAACTGGTGCAGTTGAAATCCAACTTCACCGTGCTCGATGTCGATGACCAGGTCCGGCTCCTCAAGCAGTTGCTGCAGGCCGAAGGGATCGACGACAAGCGCTGGCCCGCTCGGATGCTGGCCGGACTGATCGACGGCTGGAAAAATCGCGGACTGCCCCCGTCGCAGGTGCCTGCCGGCGAAGCCGCCGTGTTCGGCAACGGCAAGGGCGGCAAACTTTACGCGACCTATCAGGAGCGGCTGAAAATTCTCAACGCCGCCGATTTCGGCGATCTCCTGCTGGAGAACATCCGGCTGTTCCGCGAGCATCCGGACGTGCTGCGGCAGTATCAAAACCGCTTCAAATACATTCTGGTCGACGAATATCAGGACACCAACGTCGCGCAATATCTCTGGCTACGGCTGCTGGCGCAGGCGCCGTCGTCTCCGATCGCGCTTCCCGCATCCGGCGACAGCGCACCCGCCCCCCTCGCCGCACCGAAGAACATCTGTTGTGTCGGCGACGACGACCAGTCGATCTACGGCTGGCGCGGTGCGGAAGTCGACAACATCCTGCGCTTCGACCACGACTTTCCCGGCGCGAAAGTGATCCGGCTCGAGCGCAATTATCGCTCGACGGGACATATCCTCGCCGCGGCCTCGCACCTGATCGCGCACAACGAAGGTCGCCTTGGCAAGACACTGCGCACCGAGGACATCGACGGCGAAAAAGTCACCGTCACCGGCTCGTGGGATTCCGAGGAAGAAGCCCGCGCCATCGGCGAGGAAATCGAGCAGTTGCAGCGCGCGGGCAGCAAGCTCAACGAGATCGCCATTCTGGTACGCGCCTCGTTCCAGATGCGCGAGTTTGAAGACCGCTTTGTCACCCTCGGGCTGAATTACCGCGTGATCGGCGGTCCAAGATTTTATGAGCGCGCGGAAATCCGCGACGCACTGGCCTATCTGCGCGTGATCAATTCGCCCGCCGACGACCTCGCCTTCGAGCGCATCGTCAACACGCCGAAACGCGGACTTGGTGACGCCACCGTGCAGATGCTGCACGATATCGGGCGCAAGCGCCGCATTCCGCTCACCGAAGCGGCGCGCGCCGTGATCGAGACCGACGAGTTGAAGCCGAAGGCGCGCGGCAGCCTCCGTGACGTGATGATGAATTTCGACCGCTGGCGCGCGCAGCGCGACATCGTTCCGCACACGCAGTTGGCCGAAATCGTGCTGGATGAATCCGGTTACACCGAAATGTGGCAGAAGGACCGCTCCGCCGACGCCGCCGGACGTCTGGAGAACCTGAAAGAACTCGTGCGCTCGATGGAGGAGTTCGAGAACCTGCAAGGTTTCCTCGAACATATCTCGCTGGTGATGGACCGCGAAGGCAACGCCGATGACGACGCGGTGTCGCTGATGACGCTGCATTCCGCCAAGGGACTGGAATTCAACAATGTGTTCCTGCCCGGCTGGGAAGAAGGATTGTTTCCCAGTCAGCGCACGCTCGACGAACAGGGCCGCGCGGGCCTGGAGGAAGAACGCCGCCTTGCCCATGTCGGTATTACGCGCGCGCGCAAACGCGCCAAACTTTACTTCGCTACCAACCGGCGCATTCACGGCTCATGGACGACGACGATTCCGTCGCGTTTTCTCGATGAATTGCCCGCGGACAATGTGGAGATCACCGAGAGCAAGGGCGGCTCGGGCTGGGGCGGCGCAGGCGGCTACGGCACGTCACGCTTCGACAATGTCGAGACATTCGGTTCGAGCTATACGACGCCGGGCTGGCAGCGCGCGCAGGCCAACCGCGCACGCAACGGCGGCAAGGGCTTCGACGAGACCGGCGCGCGTTACGATTCCGGTTCGCGCGGCGGCTTCAGCCGCAAGCCAACCGTGATCGAAGGCGAGCTGATCGCAAAATCCACCGGCGCGAATTCGGAATTCTCGCCCGGCGACCGGGTATTCCATCAGAAATTCGGCTATGGCCGCGTCGCCAAGGTCGACGGCAACAAGCTCACCATCGCGTTCGAAAAGGCCGGTGAAAAGAAGGTGGTCGACAGCTTCGTGACGCGGGCATAACGCGCGGATCCGGGATGCCACGAAAGAATTTTTGATGCGCGCCGCGCCATCCGAATAGGCGTTATGCATTGCGCGGGGACGCCGGGACGCCTATGTCATGCTCCCGCCTCCACAGATCGCACCCATGTCCCCTATCATCTCCATCTCCAACGTCTCGAAGACCTATGCGTCCGGCTTCACCGCGCTGAAGAATATCAACCTTGATATTCGCCGCGGCGAGATCTTCGCTCTGCTCGGACCAAACGGCGCCGGCAAGACCACGCTCATCAGCGTGATCTGCGGCCTCGCGGTGCAGACCGCAGGCACGGTGACGGTGGACGGCCACGACATCGTCAAGGACTATCGCGCCGCGCGCTCGCTGATCGGGCTGGTGCCGCAGGAACTGCATACCGACGCATGGGAGTCGCCGTGGTCGACCGCCTCGTTCAGCCGCGGCCTGTTCGGCAAGCCGAAAAACCCTGCGCATATCGAAAAGGTGCTGAAAGATCTGTCGCTGTGGGACAAGCGCAAGAGCCAGATCATCACGCTGTCGGGCGGCATGAAGCGCCGCGTCATGATCGCCAAGGCGCTGGCGCACGAGCCGCAAATCCTGTTTCTCGACGAGCCGACCGCGGGCGTTGACGTCGAACTGCGCAAGGCGATGTGGGAAGTGGTGCGCGGACTGCGCGACGCCGGCGTGACCATTATTCTCACCACGCATTACATCGAGGAAGCCGAGGAGATGGCCGACCGCGTCGGCGTCATCAACAAAGGCGAGATCGTACTGGTCGAGGAAAAGGCCAAGCTGATGCAGAAGCTCGGCAAGAAGCAGCTCAAGCTGCACCTGCAGGAGAAACTCACCGTCATTCCGCCGTCCCTCGCCGCACATCATCTCGACCTCTCAGCGGACGGCGAGGAACTGGTCTACACCTACGACACCAAGGGTGAGCGCACCGGCATCACATCGCTGCTGAACGACCTCGGCGTGGCCGGAATCAAGTTCAACGATCTCAACACCACACAAAGCTCGCTGGAAGAAATCTTCGTCAGCCTGGTGCATCAATCATGAATTTTCACGCCGTCGCTGCAATCTACAAGTTCGAGATGGCGCGGACCTTCCGCACGCTGCTGCAGAGCGTCGTTTCGCCGGTGATCTCGACATCGCTGTATTTCGTGGTGTTCGGCGCGGCGATCGGCTCGCGCATCACCGAGATCGACGGCATCAGCTACGGCACCTTCATCGTGCCGGGCCTCATCATGCTGTCGCTGCTGACGCAGAGCATCGCCAATGCCTCGTTCGGCATCTACTTCCCGAAGTTCGCCGGCACGATTTACGAATTGCTATCCGCGCCGGTGTCCTCCTTTGAAGCCGTACTGGGCTATGTCGGTGCGGCGGCGACCAAGTCGATCATCCTCGGCCTCATTATTCTTGCCACAGCAGGGTTGTTCGTGCCGCTGAAGATCGCGCACCCAGTCATGATGCTGACATTCCTCGTGCTTACGGCGGTAACGTTCAGCCTGTTCGGCTTCATCATCGGCATCTGGGCCGACGGCTTCGAGAAATTGCAGGTGATCCCGCTGCTGGTGATCACGCCGCTGACGTTCCTCGGCGGCAGCTTCTATTCGATCCACATGCTGCCGCCGGTCTGGCAGACCGTGACGCTGTTCAATCCGGTGGTGTATCTGGTCAGCGGCTTCCGCTGGAGCTTCTTCGAGATCGCCGATGTCAGCGTCGGCCTGAGCCTCGGCATGACGCTCGGATTTCTCGCGCTGTGCATGATCGCCGTGTGGTGGATTTTCCGCACGGGCTATCGGCTCAAGACCTGAGCCCTACAGCCCAAGCTCAATAAACCGGCTGTTTATCTACCGGCCGCGAGGCGCATCATTCGGCGGTGGCGGCACGTCTGCCGGCTGCACGGCGCGCGAAGCACCATCCCCGATGGCTCCCAGCGTACCGGCAACAGCGCCCACACCCGCGCCGACCGCGCCGCCGACCAGACCGCCGACGGGACCTGCCGCAGTCTTGCCCTGGTAAGTGCCCTGGGCTGCGCCGCTGACGGCCCCGTTGATCGGTCCCTGCTGCGCCTGCGACATTGCCGGAAGTGCCAGAAAAGCCAACGCCGTGGCCGCCCGCGCGAAACCTGAAATCGAAGTCTGGATTTTCATTTCAGAAAACCTCCCTGCCCGGCCGAATCCCGGCCCAGTTCAAGCAAATCACGAGACAGGAGGTTGCGTCAGGCGGGACGGAAACGCAATGCGCGGTGGTTTGACGCAATGACCGGCATTGCCTCAATTTGCGGGAGGCCCCGCCCGGCAACGCCCACGAAAAAGCGGCGCACCTGTTGCAGAAGCGCCGCCGGAATTCCAGTGTTCTGCCGCTCTCGATCAGCGGTGACGCCTGTGGTGGCGATAATGGCGATGCTTATAGCTGCGGCGATTGTCGATGCCGAGCACGCCATTCACGCCGCCGACCACACCACCGACACCCGCGCCTACCGCGCCTCCGACGACGCCGCCGACCGGACCCGCGGCGCGGTTGCCCCTGTAAACGCCTTCGTTCGCGCCGCCTTCCATGCCGCGAAAGACGCCCTGGGCGTGCGCCGCGACCGGCAAAGCCAGCAGCGCCAGCGCGGCCGCCACAAACGTGAAGCGCCGATGCGCCGATGTGATCATGAACAAGGCTTCAGTCTTCATCTTTAAATCTCCGTGGAGAGCCGAACTTTGACCCACGTTGCAAACGCGCTGGAACCTGGAAAGTTGCGTCAACTTTGGCGAAAACACGCCTTAAAGACGCGCCGTTCACGAAACCGTTTGGCTGCGGCCGTCAACCTTAAGACCATGACACTGTTAAAAAAGCCATGTTCCATGCTTTATTGCAGTGAAAGGGCTGGGCGAGACGAGGCAACAGTTATGCGTACGATTTTGATTTCGGTGACCGGCTTGATGCTGCTTGCAGGCAGCGCACAGGCTGCGGTTTCCATCCTCGTCGACAAGAACACGCAGCAGATGACCGTCTCCGTTGACGGCGTGCCGCGCTATACTTGGCCGGTGTCCAGCGGCAATCCCTCGCACGAAACGCCGAACGGCAGCTTCAAGACCTTCCGCATGGAAGAGGATCATTACTCGAAGGAATTCGATGATGCGCCGATGCCGAACGCGATCTTCTTCACCAAGCAGGGCCACGCCATTCACGGCACGGATTCGGTCAACCGGCTCGGCAGCCCGGCCTCACACGGTTGCGTGCGGCTGTCGCGCGCCAATGCGTTGAAACTCTGGGATCTCGTCAAGACCGAGGGCCTGCTCAACACCACCGTGACGCTGACGGGTTCGTCGCAGGTGGCGCTCGCGCGAAATCCCAAGGCGCGCACCAACGTCGCGACGACGCGCGGCACCGACGCCTATGGCCAGCCGGTTCAAATCGCACCGCGCGGCGTGGCGCAGGATACGTTCAGCGAAGACCTCAACGCCGCCACGCGTGCGCGTCAGGTGTCGCCCGATCGCATGTACCGCGATCCGTCGTTCCCGCAGGATCAGGCTTACTACGGACCGAGCGATCCCGGCCCGATGCAGCGACGCATCTATCAGTCGCAGGGCGGATATCAGGGTTACGCCCAGGGTTATGAGCAGGATGCCCGCTATCAGCGGCGCGCTCCCGCGCCTCGCGGCGGATATTACTATTACGCGGAGTAATGCGAATTGAGTGAGCGTAACACCGCCTACTCGTCCGGCGTCCTGAGCCGCCGCCACACTGCGCCGAGCACGTTGGAATAATCATCGGTCCAGACCCGCTGGCCTTCGGTGGCCTCCGTCAGAACCCACTTTTCGTCCGATGCGATCTTGCCGACATCGGCTTCCTCGCGCGCCGAGATCACCACCGCCGTGGTGAAGATGTATTCGGCATCGCGGCCAGAATCCTCGTTGTAAACCCAACTCTTCAAATCGTTTTCCTCGGCGATGCCGACGACAACGCTGGCGAGTTCGAGATGGCGGTTGGAGACATGCATCACCACGGCGCCCTGCGGGGCGAGCTTGGCCTTGTAGATCGCCATCGCCTCTTCCGTCGCGAGGTGGATCGGAATCGCATCGGATGAATAGGCGTCGACGATGATCAGGTCGTAGGTGCCGTCCTTCTCCTTGGCGAAGGTCAGCCGCGCATCGCCCATCACGGGCTTCATGTCGGGCTCGCACGAATTGACGAAGGTGAAATATCGCGGATCACGCGCGGTATCGACCATGGTCTGGTCGATCTCGAAGAACGTCCAGTCTTCGCCAGGGGCGGATTGACAGGCGAGCGTGCCGGCGCCGAGACCGATCACCGCCACGCGAATGTTGCCGCCCTTACGCTCGCGGATCGCTGCGATCGCCCGGCCCATGCCACCGTCCTTGTGATAATAGCTGATCGGCTCCGGACGGCCCGTGATCGGCGTTCCATCATTCTCCTGGAATTTCTGCGCGCCGTGAATCGTCGTGCCGTGCATCAGAACGTGATACTGGCTGTTCATCACGACCTTGTGGACGCCGAAGAAGCTGCGCACCGTTTCCACGCGGCCGTCGTCCGACGGATAGACACGGACCAGAACCAGTCCCAGCGCCACCAGCGTGGCGATCTGCCAGCGGCCAATCTTCCACAGTACCGCCAGCACCATCATGACGACGGCGACAATCGTGACCATCCAGACCCGATTAAGTTCGAGGAACGCTTCGGTCTCCCCGGACTTGAAAGAAAGTCCTATCAGCACTACCGCAGCCACGATTGCGACCAGCCAAAGCGCGATGCCGCCGCGAACGGTTGAGGTTTCCTGCGGACGGCACAGCGCGGCCAGCGCCAGCAGGATCGGATATTCGGCAATCCATGAAAACGTGTACGGCGCGATCAGGCCCGCGAACAATCCGCCGACCATGCCGCCGAACGACAGCGCGACATAGAAGCCGGTGAGATAGCTCGCCGCGGGCCGCGTGCGGGCCAGTTCGCCGTGGCACGCCATGGCAATGATGAAGAAACAGACCAGATGACCGCCGAGGGTCAGCAGCAGATTCTGTTCGCCGCCGATCACCAGCAGAATCATGACGCCCGCGATGGCGAGCGGTTGCAGCAGCAGCATGAAACGATGCGGCAGCAGCGGCCGCGACTGGAACACCAGCACCCATGTCAGAAGATAGAGCGACAGCGGCAGCACCCACAGCAAGGGCGCCGCGGCGACATCGGTCGAGATATGCGCGGTCACTGCAATCAGCAGGCCCGACGGCACGGCTGCGAGAAACACCCAGCGCAGCCGCGTGCTCCACGCGGGAGCCGGCGCATCGCCGTCGCTGGCGCGGGTCGCTTCCACGGTCATCGGCGGCGAGCGCATCAGCAGCACGCCGCACGCCGCGATCAGCACGATCAGCAATCCGTACCCGCCGGTCCAGATCAGGTTCTGGCTCCGCAGCGTGAACATCGGCTCCAGCAGCACGGGATACGACAGCAGGGCGAGAAAGCTGCCGATGTTCGACGACGCATACAGAAAATAAGGATCGGGACCCTGTGGATGGCCGGTGCGGACGAACCACGCCTGGAGCATCGGGTTGTTGGCGGCGAGCGCGAAGAACGGCAGGCCGATCGAGACCGTGAACAGCCCCAGCAGCCAGAACGCATAACCGCTCGCCGGCGGCTCGCCCCACCCGCTTGCGATCGACAGCGGCAAGGTCAGCAGCGCCACCGCCAGTACCACGAGATGGATCACGACCGGAGCCACGCGGCTCTTCAGCGTCATGAGATAATGCGCGTAGGCGTATCCGCCGAGCAGCAGCGACTGGAAGAACACCATCGCCACCGACCACACCGCAGGCGATCCGCCCAGCCGCGGCAGCACCATTTTCGTGAACAGCGGTTGCACCGAAAACAGCAGCAGGGCGCTGGTGAAAATCGCTGCGGTGTAGACCACCAGAACGAGCGTATTCCTCGCGCCGGTGGACTGGCTCGCGGATTCGGACGGCACAGACGTCATGAAGGCTCCGGACATTCCCGGCAAATCACCGGAGTGCGGCGGAGTGGATCATAGCCTCGGACTTCGGGCAATAACATGCACGTGATAGAAAACCCTCGCGCCTCGCGTGCCCTGCGATTATGACTGCCGCATGTCGGACTATGATGCACTCATCATTGGCGCGGGCCATAACGGCCTGACCTGCGCGGCCTATCTTGCGATGAAGGGCCTGCGCGTGAAAGTCGTTGACCGCCGCAAGACGGTCGGCGGCGCTGCGGTGACGGAAGAGTTTCATCCCGGCTTCCGCAATTCCGTCGCCGCCTACACGGTGAGCTTGCTCAACCCGAAAGTGATCGCAGATCTGCAACTGCACCGCCACGGGCTGCGGATTGTCGGCCGCCGCGCGCAGAATTTCCTGCCCGCGCCGAACGGCAGCTATCTTCTCACCGGCGAAGGCCGCACGCATCAGTCCGTCGCCAGACTCAGCGAACGCGATGCGGTCCGGATCGGCGATTTCAACCGTGAACTGGAAACCATCGCCGACGTGCTGCGGGCCTTCGTGCTGCGAGCGCCGCCGGACGTGGTCGAGGGCTTCGGCGTTCACGCCGTGCGGGAAGCATTCAACGCGCTAGGCACCGCCAACATCCTGCGCGGGCTGTCGCTGGAGAACCAGCGCATCCTGCTGGACCTGTTCACCCGCTCGGCCGGCGACATGCTCGAAGACCGCTTCGAGAGCGATCTGGTCAGGGCGCTGTACGGTTTCGACGCCATCGTCGGCAACTATGCCAGCCCCTACGCGGCCGGTTCCGCCTATGTGATGCTCCACCATGCCTTTGGCGAGGTGAACGGCCAGAAGGGGCTGTGGGGCCACGCCATCGGTGGCATGGGCGCGATCACGCAGGCTATGGCGGCGTCCGCCCGCGCCCACGGCGCGGAGATCGAGACCGATGCAGGCGTGCGCGAGGTGATCGTCGAGGGCGACCGAGCCGTCGGTGTCATCCTCGACAACGGCGCGACGGTGCGCGCGAAATACGTCGCCTCGAGCGTCAACCCGAAATTGCTCTATACGAGATTGATCCCGGCCGGCGCGCTACCGAAGCCATTCCTCGATCGCATCACGAACTGGCGCAACGGCTCCGGCACCTTCCGGATGAACGTCGCGCTGTCGGCGTTGCCCTCGTTCACGGCCCTGCCGGGCGGCGGCGACCATCTCACGGCGGGCATCATTCTCGCCCCGAATCTCGGCTACATGGACCGCGCCTGGCTCGACGCCCGTCAGCACGGCTGGAGCCGCGAACCCGTCATCGAGGTCCTGATCCCCTCGACTCTGGACGACTCGCTGGCGCCTCCAGGCCAGCACGTCGCCAGCCTGTTCTGCCAGCATGTCGCCCCGGAACTGCCGGACGGCCGGTCATGGGATGACCATCGCGACGAGGTCGCCGACCTGATGATCGCGACGGTCGACCGTTACGCACCGGGATTCGCCGCCAGTGTGGTCGGGCGGCAGGTGCTGTCGCCGCTTGATCTGGAGCGCCAGTTCGGGCTGCTCGGCGGCGACATTTTCCACGGCGCGCTGTCGCTCAACCAGCTGTTTTCGGCCCGGCCGATGCTCGGCCACGCCGGCTATCGCGGGCCGCTCAAGGGGCTCTACCACTGCGGGTCAGGAGCGCATCCCGGCGGCGGCGTAACCGGCGCGCCGGGGCACAATGCGGCGCAGATTATCCTCCGGGATCACCACGGAATTTTCACTTGAAGCGTTGTAAACGCCTGTTGAAATCCTGTGGATAACCCTGTGAATAACTTGTGGATTTTGGTCCCGTTGAAGCTTCACCGAGGTGTGGAAAACTATGGTTAACAGGCTGTGAAGAAGCCCGGTATGTTCCACTCGTAACCTGTGGACAGGCTGTGGGGAAATGGGCGATGCAGTCAGTGATTTCAGCCTCTTTTCAACCGCTCCGGACCCAGCCGTGAATTCACCATCCCCGCCCGCGACGCAGGCCACCTTCGCCATCGGCGATGAACATCTCGCCAGTCGCATTGTGGATATCATCACCGAGAGCTACCCGAGCCATGACCTGGCGATTGCCGCATTCGAGGGCCCGGGCGGCCGCTGGGACATCACCATGCATTTCGCGGAACCGCCGAACCGCGACATCATCCACGCGCTGGTGACGGACACCGCGGGCGAGGCCGCGGCCAAATCCATCGTCTTCAGCACCGTCGAGACCAAGGACTGGGTCAAGGCCAGCCTCGCCGACCTCGTGCCCGTCAACGCCGGCCGGTACATGGTCCACGGCAGCCATGACCGCGACCGCATCCCCGCGAACAAGGTCGGCATCGAGATCGAGGCAGCACTGGCGTTCGGCACCGGCCACCACGGCACAACGCGCGGCTGCCTCCTGCTGCTCGATCAGGTCCTGAACCGGCGCATCCCGAAGCGAGTGCTCGACCTCGGCACCGGCACCGGGGTCCTTGCCATTGCCGCCGCCCGGACACTGCGCCGGCGCGTGCTGGCCAGCGACATCGATCCGCAATCGGTGCTGGTAGCGCGCGAAAACGCCAGGTTCAACGGCGCGGGAAATCTGGTGGAGACGATCTGCGCCACGGGGTTTTCAGCGCCGCAGTTCGCGGCCCGGGGTCCGTTCGGGCTGGTGCTGGCGAACATCCTCGCCAACCCGCTGCGGCGGCTGGCGCCGCAACTGGCGGCGCACCTCGCCCCGAACGCGTTTGTCATTTTGTCGGGATTGCTGCCGCATCAGGCGAACAGCGTGATCGTGGCCTATCGCGGAGCGGGACTGAAACTGATCAAGCGAATCCAGATCGAAGGCTGGACCAGCCTCCTGATGCAGCGACGCTGATATCCCGAAAGTGGAAGGTAAATTCTTACTCGCCCCTTGTCCGGCGCGGCGTGAGATCGGCTTCGGTAAAGCCACCCTCGAATCTCGCCCGGCGCGCTTCGCGCTGCAGCCGGTTTTCCGTCAGGCGGTCGAGCATCTGGACGATGACGCCGCGCGTTTCCCTGATCGCGGTTGTCGGGACTGCCCCCGGAACCTGCGATGAAATCTTCTCAAACATAAAAGCTGGCATGTCCAAATCCCCTCTTCGTTGAGTTGAAAAACACACCCCTCGGAATCTCCTCCGGCAGAAACCGACAACAACTGCCGACGCAGAATCGTTCCCTGTCCCTTTTTTCTCCCGGCAGCCTTCGTTGGTTGCCGGGTTGGTTATATGTAAAGCATAAGCCATGCCACCATGGGCCCGCTGGCAGCCAATTGCCGCCGCCATCCCGGACTCCTAAGGTTGACCGATGTTCGAAGCCCAATTCCAGACATTCGAAGAGCCGGAAGGCGGCGTTGCGCTGACCGCGCGGCTGTCCGCATTTCGCGAGGAACTGCTGCGGCGGCAACTCACCGGATTCGTGATTCCCCGCGCCGACAGCCAGCAAAACGAATACGTGCCGCCCTCCGACGAACGGCTGGCGTGGCTTACCGGGTTCACCGGGTCGGCCGGACTGGCCATCGTTCTCAATGGGCAGGCGGCAGTGTTCGTGGACGGGCGCTACACCATCCAGGCGGCCAAACAGGTCGATACGGCCGCATGGGCTATCCAGCCGCTGGCGGACCCACCGCCGGAAACATGGCTGGCGGCGCAGCTTTCACCGGGCGACCGCCTCGGATTTGATCCCTGGCTGCACACTTCGGCGGCAGCGGAGCGCCTTGCCAAAGCCTGCGAGAAGGCCGGCGCGGAGCTGGTGGCCGTGGACAGCAATCCGGTCGATTCGATCTGGACCGACCGCCCGACCCCACCGCTCGGGCCGGTGAAAATCCACCCGGCGCAGTTTGCCGGAGAGGCCGAAAACGACAAGCTCGCGCGCATCCGCAAGGAGATCGCGAAGCTCAAGCTCGACGCGCTGGTGCTGTCGGATTCGCACGCAGTGGCATGGACCTTCAACATCCGCGGCGCGGATGTCGCGCACACGCCGCTGCCGCTGT
The DNA here is from genome assembly GCF_059419985.1 of Afipia sp. GW821-FHT04G03. Lineage (NCBI taxonomy): Bacteria > Pseudomonadati > Pseudomonadota > Alphaproteobacteria > Hyphomicrobiales > Nitrobacteraceae > Afipia > Afipia sp. GW821-FHT04G03. Next base: position 1,617,957 of record NZ_JBWKSV010000001.1, read on the forward strand.
CCTATGCGCTGGTGCCGAAAGAAGGCCGCGCCACCATTTTCATCGATCACCGCAAGCTCTCCAACAGTGTGCGCGATCACCTGGAAAAGAACGCGGACGTCCGGGAGCCCGATGCACTGACGCCCCGCCTTGCCGAACTGGCCCAGCAAAAGAGCGCGATCGGCCTCGACGCCGCGACCTCCGCCGACGCACTGAGCAGGCTGATCGCCGCCGAGGGCGGCAAGGCTGCGCGCGTGACCGACCCCGTCGCGCTGTTGAAGGCCGTGAAGAATGCCTCCGAAATCGCTGGCACCCGAGCCGCGCACAAGCGCGACGGCGCGGCGCTGACGCGGTTTCTGGCGTGGATCGACCGCGAGGCGCCGTCCGGCAAACTGACTGAAATCGATGCCGTGGAGGTATTGGAAACATTCCGCCGCGACACCGGCGCGCTGAAGGATGTGTCCTTCCCCACCATTTCCGGCACCGGCCCGAACGGCGCCATCGTGCATTATCGCGTGACGCGGAAATCCAACCGCCGCATCGCGCCCGGCGATCTCCTGCTGATCGATTCCGGTGCGCAGTATGAAGACGGAACCACCGACGTGACGCGCACGATTGCGATCGGCGAGCCGACGGACGAAATGCGCGACCGTTTCACGCGGGTGCTGCGCGGACACATCGCGATTTCGCGAGCGGTGTTTCCCGACGGCATCAGCGGCGCGCAGATCGACGCCTTCGCGCGGCAATTCCTCTGGCACGCCGGCATCGACTTCGATCACGGCACCGGCCACGGCGTCGGCAGCTATCTGTCGGTGCACGAAGGCCCGGCGCGGATTTCCAAGCTCGGCACCACGCCGTTGAAGCGCGGCATGATCCTGTCCAACGAGCCGGGCTACTACAAAACAGATGCCTTCGGCATCCGCATCGAAAATCTCGAACTGGTGGTCGAGAAGATCATCGAGGGCGCGGAAAAGCCGATGAACGGCTTCGAGACGCTGACCCTTGCCCCGATCGACCGGCGGTTGATCGACGCCGCACGCATCAGCAAGCAGGAACTGCGCTGGCTCAACGCCTATCACGCACGGGTGCGCGAGGAGATCCGACCGCTGGTGGAGGATGAAGCGACGAAGGTCTGGCTCGATGCGGCGACGGAGCCCATGACTCACGAAAGATGACTCACGAAAGATGAATCCGAAGGCAGCGATCTGAATACAACAAAAAGAATCCGGATAACGTGACCGACCAAAAAAGAGAGATCGCAGCCGCAAGGGTTGCAACTCCCACCTCGTGGAAACTGCTGCTGATGCTGGTGGCGATGAACGGCATCGCGCCGGTCTCGCTGTACATTCTGGTGCCGGCGCTGCCGATCCTGGCGAAGACACTGGCCAGTGACGTTTCCGCCGTGCAACTCAATGTCTCGCTGTTCATGGTCGGCCTCGCGATCTCGCAATTGCTGACTGGGCCGTTGTCGGACCGTTTCGGCCGCAGGCCCGTACTGCTCGCCGGTCTCGGGCTTGCGGTGATCGCCACGATCATCTGCATGTTCGCGCAGACGCTGCCGCAGCTGATTGCCGGACGTTTCCTGCAGGCACTCGGCGGAGCCACCGGCATGGTGATGAGCCGCGCCATCATTCGCGATCTCTATCCGCGCGAACGCATCGGCGGCATGATCAGCCTCGTCATCGCGGTGATGATGATCGCACAACTTCTCAGTCCGCTGATCGGAGGCCTGCTGGAAACCAGCTTCGGCTGGCGCGCGATCTTCTACTTCATGGCAGCGACATCGGTTGCGATTACCATCGGCATCGCGCTGGGCCTTCCGGAAACCCGCCCCCATCGAACCCAGACAAGCGACAGCGGGTTCTTCAAGGATGTCCGCGCGCTGTCATCGAGCCGCGTTTTCATCGGCTATTTGCTGTGCCAAATGCTGGCCTCGGCCATCATCTTCACCTTCGCAGGCGGTGGACCCTACATCGTCGTCGACCAGATGAGCCGCTCCACCGCAGAATACGGATTATGGTTCGCGACTTCAGGCTTCGCTTACCTGCTCGGCAATCTGGTGTCGGTGCGGCTGTCGCCGCGCTATGGCATCGACCGCATGATCTGGCTCGGGCTGGCGCTGCAGATCGCCGGCTCGATCATCAACGTGGTCTGGGGCGTCACGGGCCTCAATCAGGTTCCGTCATGGCTGTTCGGAACGCATATGATCGTGATGTTCGGTAATGCATTCGCAATGGCCAACGCATCGGCGGGAGCCATCAGCATTCGCCCGCAGGCTGCCGGCACTGCGGCAGGCGCGATGGGATTCCTGCAAATGGGCTTCGGTTCGCTGTGTTCGCAACTCGGCGCATTCCTCGGCGGCCAGTTCGCCACGCCGCTGCCGCTGAACATCGCGATCCTGGTGATTTCGGCCGCGTGCGCGGCCGTCATCGTGTTGCTGGTACCGCGCACCCGTAAAGCCGTCACGGCCGAACAAATCGTCAAGGCAGAAGGCGATGAGACGGGATTGATCTAGCGTTACGGTCGAGTCGTCATTGCGAGGAGCGCTTGCGACGAAGCAATCCAATCCCTCGACAAATCAAAATGGATTGCTTCGCTCGCAATGACGTTAGCGCCCGCCGACCAGCGCCAGCCATTCGTCTTCGGTGAGCACCTTGACGCCGAGCTTGTTGGCTTCGGCGAGCTTCGAGCCAGCGCCCGGCCCCGCCACCACATAATCGGTTTTCTTCGACACTGAACCTGAGGTCTTGGCGCCAAGCCGCTCGGCGGTGGCCTTCGCCTCTTCGCGGGTAAATTTCTCCAGCGACCCGGTGAACACCACGACCTTTCCCGCGATCGGTGTATCGGTTTTCACCTTTTCGGCCGGCTGCACGGTGATCTCGCCGAGCAGATCGTCCACCGCCTTGACGCTATGAGGCTCTTTGAAAAATTCGACGATGGCATTGGCCACCACAGCGCCAATGCCTTCGATGCCGTTCAGATCCTGATAGGCCTCGGGCTCCTCACCCTCGCCCGCTGCGATCATCGCCGCGCGGAAAGCCTCGACCGTGCCGTAGTGCCGGGCCAGGAGCTTCGCGTTTCCCTCGCCAACATGGCGGATGCCGAGCGCAAAAATAAACCGATGCAGCGCAATGGTACGCCGCGCATCGATCGCGGCAAAAAGATTGCGTATCGATGTTGCGCCAAAACCCTCGCGGTCGGCGAGTTTCTTTACCGCGCGCCCATCGCGCTTCTCAAGCGTGAAAATATCGACCGGCGACATGATCAGACCGTCGGTGAAAAACTCCTCGATCTGCTTGTCGCCAAGACCGTCGATGTCGAAGGCGTTGCGCGCGACGAAATGTTTTAGCCGCTCTTTCGCCTGGGCCGGACATGCCAGCGAGTTGGTGCAGCGGCGCACCGAATCCGGCCTCAGCGTTTTTGGATCTTCCTCCCGCACCGCGTGGCTGCCACAGGCCGGACAGACCGTGGGAAACTTGTAAGGCTTCGCCGTTTTCGGGCGCTTGTCGAGCACGACGCTGACGATCTGCGGGATCACGTCGCCCGCACGCTGGATCACCACGGTGTCCCCTATGCGAATGTCGATGCCGTCGCGGATCGGCTGGCCGTCATTGCCGACGCCCTTGATGTAATCCTCGTTGTGCAGCGTGGCGTTCTGCACCACCACGCCGCCGACCGTCACGGGTGCAAGTTTCGCCACCGGCGTCAGCGCGCCGGTGCGGCCTACCTGAATTTCGATGTCGTTGAGAACCGTGGTCGCCTGCTCGGCGGCGAACTTGTGCGCGATGGCCCAGCGCGGCGTGCGGGTGACAAAGCCGAGCCGGTCCTGCCAGTCGAGCCGGTCCACCTTGTAGACCACGCCATCGATGTCATAGCCGAGTGACGCGCGCTTGGTTTCAATCTTGCGATAGAACTTCAACAGTCCGTCGACATCCTTGCACAGCGTAATCAGCGGATTGGTGACAAAGCCCACGTTCTCGATCCACTCGATCATCTCGTGCTGGGTCTTGGCCGGCATCGCGCTCATCTCGCCCCAGGCATAGGCGAAGAACTTCAGCGGACGTGACGCCGTGATCGACGGATCCTTCTGGCGCAGCGAACCTGCGGCGGAATTGCGCGGATTGGCGAACACGGTGTCTTCGGCGGCAGCCTGCCGCTTGTTGAGCGCGAGGAAATCCTTCTTGAGCATGTAGACTTCGCCGCGGATTTCGCAGACGGCTGGAATGTTGCGGCCCTTCAGCTTGTGCGGGATGTCGGACATGGTCCGCACGTTGGCGGTTACGTCCTCGCCGGTGAAGCCATCGCCGCGCGTCGCGCCGCGCACCAGTTCGCCGTCCTCATAACGCAGCGACAGCGACAGGCCATCGATCTTCGGCTCGGCCACGATAGCCGGAATGTCGTCCTCGCCGAGTTTCAGGAAACGCCGCACGCGGTCGACGAAATCGGTGACGTCTTCGTCGCTGAAAGCGTTGCCGAGCGACAGCATCGCCACTGTGTGCGGCACCTTGGCGAAGCGGCTCGACGGCGCAGCGCCGACTTTCTTCGACGGGGAATCCTGTGTGACCAGCCCCGGAAACCGCGCCTCGATGGCGTCGCTGCGCTGACGCAAGGCGTCGTAGTCCGCGTCCGAAATTTTCGGCGCGTCGTGCTGGTAATAGTGTTCGTTGTGACGTTCGATCTCAAGCGCAAGCCGCACCAGTTCGACCTTGGCCTGCGTCTCGGTGAGCTTGTCGACGGCGATGGGGGCTTTCTTCGGTTTCGCAGCCATGACGTCAACTCACGCCGTCGCGGCTTTGAGCAGGCGTTCCGCCGCCGCCCGCGCCTCTGCGGTGATTTCCGCGCCCGCCAGCATCCGCGCGATTTCCTCGCGGCGATGATCCTTCGCCAACATCGCCACGCGTGTTGCGACACGCTTGCCCTTGTCGAGCGCATCCTTGGAAATGAGCAAGTGCTGGTCCGCGCGCGCCGCCACCTGCGGCGCATGCGTCACGGCCATGACCTGAACCTTCTCGGCCAGCCGCGCCAGCCGCGCGCCGATGGCGTCCGCGACGGCGCCGCCTACGCCGGTATCGATTTCGTCGAACACCAAAGTCGGTGCCGAACCTCGATCCGACAGCACGACCTTCAGCGCCAGCAGGAACCGCGAGAGTTCGCCGCCAGACGCAACCTTCATCAGCGGGCCGGGCTTGGTGCCCGGGTTGGTCTGCACCCAGAATTCGACGCGGTCGAAGCCCTGCGGCCCCGGCGATGCCGGGTCGGATTCAACCTGCGTGGAAAACTTCGCGCGCTCCAGTTTCAGCGGCGCGAGTTCGGCGTTGACCGCCTTGTTGAGTTTCTCCGAGGCCTTGATGCGCGCGGCGGACAATTTCTGCGCGGCAGCATCATAAGCCTTTTCGGCGGCGACCGCCGCCTTCTCCAGCACTTTCAACTGATCCGCGCCGGCGTCGATCAAGGCGACGTCCGACGCATAGCGCTGCGCCAGCGCCGCCAGCCCGTCGACCGGCGTCGAGTACTTCCGCGCCGCTGCGCGCAGCGCGAACAACCGTTCTTCGATGCGCTCGAGTTCGAGCGGATCGAAGTCGGCAGCGATCAGCGCCGCATTGAGATGCTGGTCGGCCTCTTCCAGCGCGTTGATCGCGGCGTCCATCGCCTTCACCGCAGGCTCGATCAGCGCAGGCGCAGTACCTGCGCGGCGTTCCAGCCGGCGCACAGCGGCGGCCAGCGACGACACCGGCGATTGCGGGCCACCGACCGCCGCCTGCGCATCGCGCAGATCCTCGGCGATCTTCTCGCCCTGCATCATGATGGTGCGCCGTTCCGCGAGCGACGTCTCCTCGCCGTCCTGCGGATTGAGTTTCTTCAACTCGTCGGATGCATGGCGTAGATAATCCGCCTCGCGCGCCGCGCGTTCCATGCCCGCGCGATGCGCCTCCAGCGCCGTGCGCGCGGTGCGTCGCGCATCCCACAATATCTCGACCGCACCGACATCCTTTTCGAGCGCGGCAAAGGCATCGAGCAGCCGCCGATGCGTGGCGGTGTCGACCAGCGCGCGCTCGTCGTGCTGGCCGTGGATTTCCACCAGCGTCGCGCCGACCGCCTTGAGGGTCTGCACGCTGATCGCCTGATCGTTGAGGAAGGCGCGGGTGCGTCCGTCGGCAAACTGCACGCGGCGCAGGATCATCTCGCCGGTATCGTCGAGCCCGTTGTCGCGAAGGATCGCGCTCGCCGGATGTTTTTTGGAAACCTCGAACGCGGCCGTGACCTGTCCCTGCTCCGCGCCGTGGCGCACGAGGCTGGCGTCGCCGCGTCCGCCGAGCGCAAGCGCGAATGCGTCCAGCAGAATGGATTTGCCCGCGCCGGTTTCTCCGGTGAGGACAGCAAGGCCTTTGAGGAAATCGATGTCGAGCCGCTCGATCAGGACGATGTCACGGATCGAAAGCCGGGCCAGCATGCGGAGTGGGTCCTGACGCGAGTTTAGCCGAGGCCGACCTTCTTGAATGCCCGGCTAATCCAGGAACTCTTGTTTTCGGCCGGTTCGGTACCACCCGACTTTACAAGATTGTACGCGTCTTTGTACCAGCGGCTGTCAGGAAAGTTGTGGCCAAGAACGGCTGCGGCGGTCTCGGCCTCCGGAACGATGCCGATCGACATATAGGCCTCGGTGAGACGCGCCAGCGCCTCTTCGACGTGCCGCGTGGTCTGGTACTGCGTCACCACGACCTTGAAGCGGTTAATCGCGGCGGTGTAGTCCTTCTTGTCCATATAGTAGCGGCCGACCGTCATTTCCTTGCCGGCGAGTTGGTCGCGCGCGGCCTCGATCTTCTTCTTGGCGCTGGTTGCGTATTCCGAGGTCGGATACTTGCGGACCACTTCCTCAAGCGCGGCGATGGCCTTTTCGGTGCGGGCCTGGTCGCGGGAGACGTCAGGGATCTGGTCGAAGTTGGAAGCCGCGATCAGATACTGCGCATAGGCGGCATCCGGGCTGCCGGGATGCAGCGCGACGTAACGGTTGGCCGACGAGATCGATTCGTCGTAGTCGCCGTTCTCGTAAGCCGCGTAAGCCGACATCAGCAGCGACTTGCGCGCCCATTCCGAATACGGGTGCTGGCGATCGACTTCCTCGAACTTCTTGTTGGCGGCCTTGCGGTCGCCCTTCTTGTTCATCAGGTAGAGGCCTTCGTTGTAGAGCTTTTCAGCAGGCTCATCGACGAAGGTTTCTTCCTTGGTCATGAACTTGTCCCACAGCGCGCCGCCGCCGCAGCCGCTCAGCGGCACGGTCAGGACCATCAGTCCGAACACAAGGTACGCATGACGGACAAGGCCGGTCGTGCGGGACGGACGGGTCTGTTTGCGCAATGCGAGCGTCATACGTTTGGGCCGACCTGAATGTAAATCCGACGCGAGAGACCGAACCGATCACGGGTGTTGGCGTGCTGGAAAGCCCGATGCCGTGCGTCCGGCGCAAGCAGTCCCCGAAGCCCGTCCAGCCATGCCTGTTCAGCAAAGCCTATTTAGCTGAAAAACAGTTCCTGACCAACCGGATAGGAAGACATTTCGCCGGGATTAAGGCGGATTGCCGCTCCTGAACAGTGACTTGGTTAAACAGGGAAACTGAGGCGTTCAGGACACGTCCGGCGCGTAGGCCGCGGCAACCATGCCCCCGGCCACATCGGCGTGGCCGCGCGAACGGCGGGCCACGACGGGACGTTCGAGCACCGGCGGGGTGGCTTCCACGATCCGCCAGGCATGGCGGTCGGCCATCAGGGCGGTCAGCACGGCATGGTTGAGCCTGTGACCGCCGCGCACCGAACGGTACAGGCCGATCAGCGGCAGACCGGCCAGCGCCAGGTCGCCCACCACGTCGAGAACCTTGTGACGGACGCATTCGTCCGCATAACGAAGGCCTTCGGTGTTCAGAACGCGGGTGTCGTCGAACACCACGGAATTCTCGAGCGACGCGCCGAGGGCGTAACCCGCGCTCCAGAGCTTGTTGACGTCGCCCATGCAGCCGAAGGTGCGGGCACGGCAAATGTCGCGGCGGAAGCTGTTGGCATCGAGGTCGAAGGCATAGGCCTGACGCCCGATCGGGGAATTGGTGAATTCGATTTCGAGTTCGGCGCGGAAACCATCGGCGTAAGGCCGGATTTCACCGAACGATTCGCCTTGCACGACCTGCACCGGCTTCAACACTTCGATGAAGCGGCGCGCGGCGTTCTGCTTGACGATACCGGCCTGATCAATGGCCTCGACGAAAGGAGCAGCGCTGCCGTCCATGATCGGCACTTCAGGGCCATCGACTTCGATGGTGGCGTTGTCGACGCCCATGCCGCGCAGCGCGGCCAGAACATGTTCGGCGGTGGAAACGAGCGGACCCTGATGGTCACCCAGCACGGTCGCAAGCTCGGTCGCGATGACGGAGGACACCGTGGCCTTAATTTCGCGATCGGCGCCGGTGCGGATGAAAACGAAACCCGCATTGATGCTGGCGGGCCCGAGCGTGAGGCTGACCTGAGTACCAGAATGAACGCCGATGCCTGTCACGGTGACTGGCGACCGGAGCGTTGTCTGCCGACTCGATTTCATTCCAGTGCCCAAAGTTTACTATCCAAGTCGCGCTATAACCAAGCTGGCTATATTCGAGCCGGTTTCGCCTGTTAGACGGCGGTGCGACCTAGGATTGTCCCCCAACGTGAACGGACCTTAATCCCTCCGCTGGAGAGCGCCACTCACGCTTGTTTACAGATTGTTACCCCAAACTCGCCGCATTCGTGCCGCCGGTCCGGCCTATTTCCCCGCAATCCGAGGGCTTAGAAACCCTCGCGGCACCCGGACAATGGGTCTAATTTTACCAGCAAAAACAAATATTTAGTTTACGCGCCCTGACGCAGGTGCCTCCAAAAGCAAAATGCCCCGGCTTTGAAGCCGGGGCATTGCCGTTTGCACGGACTGTAACAAACGTCAGGTGGCCTGACGCCGCAAGAAAGCGGGGATATCCAGATGGTCCTCGGCACCGCCCTGCGGGGCGACCGGGGCCGGACGGCCGTGCGAATCGAGTCCCTGCGGAGCCGGACGGCGGCCATACTCAGATACCGGATCGCCTGCTCCGCCGTACTGCGCCGGAACCGGACGCTGCGGCTTGCGCTCGGGAAGCGGCGGCATCGGCGACATCGCGGGGCCGGACGCGCGGGCCGCGATTGGCGGCTCGCTGTCCTCGTCGCGGCGGCCAAGGCCGACATTGGCGAGACGCTGGAGCAGCGATGTGCGCTTTTGCTGCGGATGCTCCTCGGTGGTTTCACCGCGGGCGTGGCGGATCTGGTTCTGCGCCGGTACCGGCAATTCATCGAACTGCGGCATGCGAGGCGTGCGAACCGGCATCCGCTCCGCAGGCTGCGGAATGAAGGATGACGGCGGCGCGGTTTCCTGCAGGTTCATCGGCTCTTCGTGATCCGGGAACAGCGAGGGCTTCGGCGGGATCGGACGCACGCTGACGTCGCCATACGCGGCAGGCTGCATCGGCGCCTGAGCCGGACGCTCGGTCGGCGAGACAGCTTCGGCGATCGCGGCCAGCGCGGCGCGGTCGATCTGGTCGGCGGTGGCGCGGGCGGGCGCCGGAGCAGACGCCGGTGCGGCCTTCTGCTGCTGCGCGCGCTCCGCCATGCGCTGATTGTCGGCGCGCAAACGCGCCGTCAATTCGGCAAGGCGGCTTTCCGGTCCGGCGGAAGTGATCGCCTGAACGGGAGGCGTGGCGCGGCTTGCCACGACGGTATCGATCCCGGTTGCGACCACCGACACGCGGATGATGCCGTCGAGGGTTTCGTCGAAGGTCGCGCCGACGATGATGTTGGCGTCATTGTCGACTTCCTCGCGGATACGGGTCGCGGCTTCGTCGACTTCAAACAGGGTGAGGTCCTTGCCGCCGGTGATCGAGATCAGGAGACCCCGCGCGCCGCGCATCGAGCTGTCGTCGATCAGCGGGTTGGCGATCGCGGCTTCGGCCGCGGTCAGCGCACGCTTCTCGCCGGTGGCCTCGCCGGTGCCCATCATCGCCTTGCCCATTTCGCGCATCACGGCGCGGACGTCGGCGAAGTCGAGGTTGATAAGGCCTTCCTTGACCATCAGGTCGGTAATGCAGGCGACGCCCGAGTAGAGCACCTGGTCGGCCATCGCGAAGGCGTCGGCAAACGTCGTCTTCTCGTTGGCGACGCGGAACAGGTTCTGGTTCGGAATGATCAGCAGCGTATCGACCACCTTCTGGAGCTCGGCGATGCCGGTCTCGGCCGTGCGCATCCGGCGCTGGCCTTCGAAGTGGAACGGCTTGGTCACGACGCCAACGGTGAGAATGCCCATCTCGCGCGCGGTCGCGGCGATGACGGGAGCAGCGCCTGTGCCGGTGCCGCCGCCCATGCCGGCGGTGACGAACACCATGTTCGCGCCGGTGAGGTGATCCTTGATTTCGTCGATCACTTCCTGGGCGGCTGCGGCGCCGACGTCCGGCTGCGAACCCGCGCCGAGACCCTGGGTCACCTGGGTGCCCATCTGCACGATGCGTTCGGCCTTCGACATGGTGAGGGCCTGCGCGTCGGTGTTGGCGACGACGAAGTCGACGCCCTGCAATCCGGCGGAGATCATGTTGTTGACGGCGTTGCCGCCCGCGCCGCCGACACCGAACACGGTGATGCGGGGCCTCAGCTCGCGAACATCAGGGGGGGTGAGATTGATGGTCATGGTTGCCTCTCGATTATGCGCGCGCGTGGGGGCTTGGGCTGCACGCCAAAGCGGTTGATGGAATGGTCCGATCCGGTGTTGAGATCATCAGAAGCCCTCTCGAAGCCATCGTCCGACCTTTCCGAAATAGCCGTTGGTCCCTGTCATGAGCTGCCGCGTATGCCGCGGTTCAACGTGTTCAAGATGTGCGAATTGCGGATAGACCAGCAGGCCCGTCGGCACCGCGAACGATGCGCTCTTGGCTTCATGGGGCAGACGTCCGAAACCGAGCGGGCGGCCGATGCGTACCTCGCGGCCCAGGATGCGGCCAGCCAGATCTGGAATGCCGGTGAGCTGCGAGGCCCCGCCGGTCAAGACAACTCGCGCCCGCGGCTCTGCCGCAAAGGGGGAATCCGCGAGCCGGTCCCTGACCATTTCAAAAATCTCCTCGACCCGCGGCTTCACGATGTTCGCAATCGTCGCGCGGGAAACAATCTGCGGCTCGTCCCGGTCGTCACCGCCCGCCACAGGCACACTCATGACGTCGCGCGCGTCGGATCCGCCGGTCAGCACGGTGCCATATAACGTCTTGATTCGCTCGGCATCCGCAATGCAGGCACCTAAGCCGCGCGCCAAATCCACCGTGACGTGTTGCCCGCCGAGCGCAAATCCGCTGGCGTGGACGCACTGGCCATTCGAATAGGTTGCTATCGTTGTCGTGCCAGCACCCATCTCGACGACGGCAGCGCCGAGATCGGCTTCGTCGTCGGTCAGCACCGACAATCCGGCGGCATAAGGCGCGCAGGCCATCGCCTCGACGTTGAGATGGCAGCGCTCGACCACCAGCATCAGGTTCTTTGCTGCGGTTGCGTCGGCCGTGATGACATTCATGTCGATACCGACATGCCGGGCGACCATGCCGCTCGGGTCGCGGACACCCTTCACGCCATCCAGCGAGAAGCCGACCGGCAGGACATGGAGCACAGTGCGGCCCTGCGGCGTCGCATGATGCATTCCGGCGCTGATGACGCGGCTCATGTCGGCAGGCGTGACGCCGCCGCCGCGCAATTCCGAGGAGGCCTCGACGAGATCGCCCTGCAGGCGGCCGGCCGAAACCGACAGCAGCACCGATTCGACGCGGACCTTGGCCATGCGCTCCGCCAGCGCCACTGCGTGACGCACGGCCTGTTCGCATTCGTTGAGGTCTACGACCGCGCCGGCCTTGACGCCGCGCGACTGGATATGGCTGAGGCCGATCAGTTCGACCGAATGGGTGCGGCCGCGCAGCGCATCGCTCGGCGGGCACGGCTTCAGCCGCGCGATCAGGCACGCGATCTTGCTGGTGCCGATGTCGAGCGCGGCCACCAGCGCCGTCTTGTTCGGCGGCATCTGACGGGTCTTTGGGGTCTGAACGCCATCAAGACTGGTCATGCGGCACCAGCCTTCTTGGGTTTCTTGTCCTTGAGCAGGTCGTCGCGCGCCTTCGCCGCGGCTTCCGACAGCCGCACGGTCAGACGATCCGGCAGGCGCATGTCGATGGCGGTGATGTCCCGCGAAAACAGCCCGTTTTCCTTGTCCATCTTGCTGAGCGTCGCCAGCGCCTTCTCGACCTCGAATTCCGGAAGCCGGACGTCGATGCCGTCGGCCAGCCGCAAATTCCAGCGCCGCTCACCGACGAACACGATCGCCTTCACGGCGGTGCGCACCTGCGGATATTGCGCCAGCAGATCGAGAAAATCCTTGGCGCGGGTTTCCGCGCCCTTGCCCACCACCAGTGGCAGCGACACGAAACGCCGCGCCACATATGGCTCAAGCACTGTGCCGTCCGACGAGATCACGGAGACACGGCCGTTCTCCTGCCACAGCGCGAACGGCTTGCGTTCGGTGATGTCGATCTGCAACCGGCCCGGATAAAGCTTCTGCACGGTGGCATCGGCAATCCACGGATCGGCTTTCAACTTGTCGCGCGCTGTCGCCGCATCGAGAAACAGCAGCGACGAGCGGCCGTTAACGCCGCCGACGGCAAGAACCTCATCCTGCGTCAGCTGCTTGCGGCCGGAGATCGCGACGCTGGTGATACGGAACCCGACCGAATTGGCGGCGGCATTGCGGGTATCGCTCAGCGCATTGAGAACGTCGTCGGTGTGACCGCCCTTGACGATGCCAAGCACCGCCGCGCCGATCAGGATCACCACGGTTGCGGCAAGCCCGGCGAAGCGCGGCAGCCGGCGTTCGATCGTGGCGATCCAGGGATGGGACGCAAAACGACTTGTATCTTTGAATGCGGGACGGCGCGCAGAGGCGTTCGCGCGGCCGCGCGAACGCGGCGCTGCGGAGGCGGCTCTTGTCTTGGGATTAGATTGGGGCCTCTGCGATCCTAACGATCGAGCGAGGCGTCCTCCACCATCCATTGCACCAACTCGTCAAATGTTACGCCTGCGTGGACCGCAAGCTCTGGAACAAGTGACGTCTCGGTCATGCCGGGTTGGGTGTTCACCTCGAGGCAGGACAATCCCCCAAGTCCCTCGATGCGGTCGTCGTAGCGGAAATCCGCACGGCTAACGCCCCGGCAGCCAAGCGCCACATGCGCCGCCAGCGTTAACCTTCGGACTTCCTGGTAAACAAAAGGTAAAATAGGAGCAGGCAGGATGTGTTTTGATGCGCCCGGTGAGTACTTTGCCTCGTAATCGTAAAATTTGATCAATGGAACGATCTCTATCACCCCGGTCGCCTCGCCCTGGATGACCGCGCAGGTCAGTTCCTTGCCGGCGATGTACTTTTCAACCAGCAGTTGCTCCCCGTGGGGCCAGTCCTCGCGGAAAAGCTCCTGCGGCGGGTGGGCATGGGCCTCGGTGACGATGAAAACCCCGACGCTGGAGCCGTCCGCGATCGGCTTGATGACATAAGGCGGCGCCATGACGTGGCCCTTGGCGATTTCCGCCCGGCTCAGCGTCAAACCTTCCGGCACGGGCACGCCGGCCGTCGCCAGCACGGTCTTGGCGAGATCCTTCTGCATCGCCAGCGATGAGGAGAGAACGCCGGAATGGGAATAGGGAATTCCCAGCGTCTCGAGCACGCCCTGAATGGTGCCGTCCTCACCAGGCTTGCCGTGCAGCATCACCAGTGCTGCGTCAGGCTTCAGCATGTCGAGCACGGTTGCGATATCGCGCTTCACGTCGATGCGCGTGACCCGATAGCCGCGGCGCTCCAGCGCATCGGCGCAGGCCTTGCCAGACCGCAGCGAGACCTCCCGCTCCGACGACCATCCGCCCATCAATACCGCAACGTGTTTTGATCCGCTCATGACTCTCCCTCTATCGCCTAACTACGCTGATTTGCGCCCATGACCAAGCCGCTGCGAGTCGGGTAGTGTCCCGAGAGAATCAGCACGCAAAGCCAAGCTCAAAGACGACCCTCACAAGAAAGGTTTTTCATGATCCGGGCCTGGCTCGACCTGTCCCCCGTCGGCATCTTCGCCGTGCTCATCGTTCTGTATTTCGGCATGACGCTATTGCTTGCCGTGGTCACCTTCTGCCGTCCGTTTGCGCCACCGGTTCAATCCTTGACCGGAGTGGTTGCGCCGTTCTTCAGCGGAATCGCCATCCTGTTCGCGCTGCTGACGGGTTTCCTCGCCAACGACGTCGCCGAGCGTGGCCGGCAAGCCTATCGCGTGGTCCACACCGAAGCCGGCGAGTTGCGCAACATCCACACGCTCAGCGTCGCCTCGGCATCGGACATGCGCACCATCCGCGCCGCGCTGAAGACGTATGTGACCTCGGTGGTCGCCGACGAATGGCCTGCGATGGATTTGTCGCGGCTGTCGCCGCGTACCGAGACGGCCTATGACGATCTGCTGCGCGAGGTGAGTGTGCCGTCGATTGCGAAGGATTCCGGTCAGGCCGTGCATTCCGCGCTGCTCACGGCGACATTGCGCGTCGGCACTGCGCGTAACGACCGTCTCGCGCTGTCGTCGGATCACACCAACGATCTGAAATGGCTGGTGGTGATCGCGCTCGGCGTGCTTACGCAAGTGGGAATCGCTCTCGTCCATCTGGAGAGGCCCCGCGCGTTCATCGCTTCACTGGCGGTGTTCGCAAGCGCCGCCGTCGTCGCGCTCGGCCTCATTGCGCTTCAGGAATATCCGTTCGACGGCGCGTTCAGGATTTCGCCTGCGCCGATTCAGGCGCTGCAATCGCTGAGCGATTGAGCGCTCAGGAGCGCTCGATCCCGATCCGCTTGATTTCCCACTGCAACTCGATGCCGGACTGTTCCTTCACGCGCGCGCGCACGGTTTCGCCCAGCGTCTCGATGTCGTGACCGGTGGCGTCGCCGGTGTTGATCAGAAAATTGCAGTGCATCTCCGACACCTGCGCGCCGCCAACGCGGAAGCCCCGCATTCCGGCAGCATCCACGAGTTTCCACGCGCTGTGCCCCGGCGGATTCTTGAATGTCGACCCGCCAGTCTTCTCGCGGATCGGCTGCGCCGTCTCGCGATGATTCTGTACATCATTCATGCGTGCGCGGATCGTTTCCGGATCGGTGATCTGCCCGCGATAAAGCGCGGACGTGAAGATCACCGACGTGTCCACGCCGCAATTGCGATAGACGAATTTCATATCGGCGTTGGAGAATGTAACCTTCTCACCCGCGCGTGTGACGCCCCTCGCCTCCACCAGCACGTCTTTGGTCTCACCGCCATTCGCGCCAGCGTTCATGCGCAGCGCGCCGCCGATTGAACCCGGAATCCCGAAATAGAATTCCAGGCCCCCGATGTTGGCGGCGGCGGCGGCTTCCGCGACACGCTTGTCGAGCGCCGCCGTTCCCGCGCGAATCGTATCGCCGTCAGCCTTGATTTCACCGAAGCCGCGCGGTGACAGACGAATGACGACGCCGCTGACGCCACCGTCACGCACGATCAGGTTCGATCCGACGCCGACCGTGTAAACGGGAATATCGCCCGGCAGCTTCGACAGGAAGTACGCGAGGTCGTCTTCATCCGCAGGCGTGAACAGGATCTGCGCCGGTCCGCCGACGCGAAACCAAGTCAGCGGCGCCAACGATTCATTTGCGAGCAACCGCCCGCGCAGATCCGGCATCGCGGATTTGAGATCGGAACTGATATCAGCAAACATCAATACAACCACTTCCGGTATTCGTCGTTGTCGCGGCTGCGTTCGCTGAACAACCAGACCATCCGGTCATTGCTCCAGGATTTTCCAACCAGCACATTGGTTGTGCTGACGACGGTCAGCACAACATCCGAGGCGACGATGCCCCAGACCAGCGCGGCAAGGTTAACCAGCGAAGCCGCCATCAGCGCATAAAACACCCTTGGATGCTGATCGGGCAAGAACCGCCGCCCTTCCTTCAGCCAGACGCGCTCGCCCAGCACAGCCTTCGACGCCCAGTTGTCGGTCGACCTCGGCGGAGCGAACAGTTTTGGATTGATGATGAGAAAAACGATCGTCGCCGCGACGGGAACAAGCGCCCACCAGCCGATGCTGTGGTAGCTCCAGATTGCCGCCACTAAAACCGGAAATGCCGCATAGCGCGTCCACACGCTCCACGGATTGGAATGGCGCAACCATGTTGCTTCGCTGAGAATAGCCATCGGCACCTCGCGTTATTTCAGCGCCTTCAACTCGCCGGGCAACGCATAGGCCCATTGCGTGATGTTGCCCGCGCCGAGCAGCACGACGAAATCGTCCGGCTTCGCGACGTCGCGCACAACCGACGCAAGCTTGTCGGCACCCGGCAGCGGAATCACTTCACGATGGCCGTGCGCGCGCAAGCCCAGCACGAATGAATCGCGGTCGATACCGGCGATCGGGGCTTCGCCCGCGGCATAAACGTCGGCGACGATCACGGTGTCGGCGTCGTTGAAGCAGGTGCAAAACTCCTCGAACAGCGATTGCAGCCGCGTGAAGCGATGCGGCTGCACCACGGCGATGACCCGGCCCTTGGTGGAATCGCGCGCAGCTTTCAGCACAGCGGCGATTTCCACCGGATGGTGGCCGTAGTCGTCGATGATGGTGACGCCGTTCCAGTCGCCGGTCTTGGTGAAGCGCCGCTTAACCCCGCCGAAGCCTGCCAGCGCCTTGCGAATCGTGTCGTCCGAAATGCCGATCTCGTGCGCCAAGGCGATCGCCGCCGTTGCGTTGAGTGCGTTGTGACGGCCGGGCATCGGAAGCACCAGATCGGAAATCTCGTAGGCCGCATCGGTCTTGCGGTGGCGGAATTCCACCTTGAATTTCGAGCCGCCGGTGAACGGCACGAGATCGACCAGCCGCGCGTCGGCCTGGGGATTCTCGCCATAGGTGATGATGCGGCGGTCCTCGATCTTGCCGACCAGCGCCTGCACCACCGGATGATCTGTGCACATCACGGCGAAACCATAGAATGGCACGCCCTCGACGAAATCCTTGAACGCTTCCTGCACCGCCTCGAAGGTCTTGAAGTGGTCGAGATGTTCGGGATCGACGTTTGTAACGATGGCGACGTCCACAGGCAGTTTGAGGAAGGTGCCATCGCTCTCATCGGCCTCTACCACCATCCACTCGCCCGCGCCGAGGCGCGCGTTGGTTCCGTAGGCATTGATAATGCCGCCGTTGATGACGGTGGGATCGAGCGCGCCGGCGTCGAGCAGCGTGGCGACCATCGACGTCGTGGTGGTCTTGCCGTGCGTGCCGGCAATCGCGATGCAGCTTTTCAGCCGCATCATTTCGGCGAGCATCTCGGCGCGGCGCACCACTGGAATGCGCAGTCCGCGCGCGGCGATCAATTCCGGATTGTCGCGCTTGATCGCGGTGGACACCACCAGCACGTCCGCGCCGTTCACATTCTCGGCCTTGTGGCCAACGTTGATCTTGATGCCCTTGTCACGCAGCCGCATGACGTTGGCGCTTTCCGATGCATCCGAGCCCTGCACGTCGTAGCCGAGATTGCACAGCACCTCGGCGATGCCGCTCATGCCGATGCCGCCGATACCGACGAAGTGAATGGGTCCGATCTCGCGCGGCAGTCTCATAAATTTGTCTCTCGATTGTCGGACGCCCGCTCCGGCGTCCATGAGGTCCTTCAAACAGACGAAGCTGGCCGGGACAAGCCCGGCCAGCACAGAAAAATAGCACGATTCTTTCAAATCAGGCGTGATGCGGGCCGCAGTCGCCTGTCACTCGGCCGCCTCTGGGCAGACAATCGCCGGAACCGGCTTGCCGCGCCGCGATTCCAGCCGGTGGCTGACCAGCGCCAGCACCAGCGCCGCCAACGGCACCAATCCGGCAATCCATGGAATGGCGCCGAGCCCCGGACCGTGATCGATCACCACGCCGCCGAGCCACGCACCGATAGCGTTGCCGAGATTGAATGCCGCGATGTTGAAGCTGGAGGCGAGCGACTGCCCCGCGCCCGACGCCTTGTTGAGCACCCACATCTGCAGCGGCGGCACCGTTGCAAATCCCGCCGCGCCAAGCAGGCCGACGAAGATCACTGCTGTGATCTGGTTGTGGACTGCGAAGGTCATTGACACGAGCACCACGGCGAGCAGCAAAAGCGTGCCGAACAACGTGGGCATCAGCCATTTGTCCGCGAGCTTGCCGCCGATCAGATTGCCGCCGACGAGGCCCGCACCGAACACGAGCAGGATCGGTGACACTGCGGAATCCGGAAAGCCTGCAATGCGGGTCAGAATCGGCGCGATGTAGGTGAACACCGCGAACACGCCGACCCAGCTCAGCACCGTCGTCAGCAGGCCGGCCAGCACCGGCGCGCGGCCAAGCACCGCGAGATCGTCCTTGAGATTCGATGCTTCCGGTGCATCCTTATTTTTCGGCACGAATGCTGCGATGATCGCGAACGCGGCGATACCGACCAGCGTCACAGCCCAGAATGTCGAGCGCCAGCCGAAGCCCTGCCCCAGCCACGTGCCGAACGGCACGCCGAGAATGTTCGCGACCGTGAGGCCCGTGAACATCACCGCGATGGCCGATGCCTTCTTGTTGGGTGCAACAAGCGTCGTCGCTACCACCGAACCGACGCCGAAGAACGTGCCGTGCGCGAACGCGGTCAGCACGCGCGCGGCCATCAGCGACCAGTAATCGGGCGCAATCGCGCAGGCGAGATTGCCGATGGTGAACACCGCCATCAGCGCAAGAAGTACGGTCTTGCGCGGCCAGCGCGCGGTGGCGATGGTCATGATCGGCGCGCCAACCACAACGCCAAGCGCGTAGCCGGAGATCAGGAGGCCCGCAGCCGGGATCGAAACGCCGAGATCGGCGCCGACCTGGATCAGCAGGCCCATGATGACGAATTCAGTGACACCAATTCCGAAAGCGCCGGCGGTGAGCGCATAGAGTGCGAGCGGCATGGAACATTCCTCAGACGAATCCGGCCAACCGCCGGCATTCCTGAGAAGTGGACGCAAAGCCATTCGTGAACTAGACTACAGTAAGTAACAATATTTGTGAATTAAAGTCACAATTATGCGACAAGACATCAACCGCTCCGGCGAGATGGAAGTGTTCGTCCGGGTGGTCGACCTGGGCGGCTTTTCCGCCGCGGCGCGCGCTTTCCGCATGAGCCCGTCCGCCGTCAGCAAACTCGTCGCACGGCTGGAAGCGCGGCTTGGCGTGCGGCTGATCAATCGCTCGACCCGCAAGCTGCAACTGACACCGGAAGGCACGGCCTATTACGACCGCAGCATCCGCATTCTCGACGACATCAATACGGCCGAACGCGAGGCCGCCGTCGGCGCAACGCCGCGCGGGCGCGTGCGAGTCAATACCAGCGTGCCGTTCGGGCTGCACTGGCTGCTGCCGCTGTTGCCCGGATTTCTGAAACTGCATCCTGGTGTCAGCGTCGATGTATCGCTGACCGACACGGTGGTCGATTTGATGGAAGAACGCGCCGACGTCGCCATTCGTGTGGGACCGTTGCGCGAGTCTCGCCTGCTCGCGCGCAAGCTCGGCGAGAGCCGCATGGTCGTGGTCGCAGCGCCCGCTTACCTCAACGAACATGGAATTCCACGGACGCCCGCCGAACTCGGCCAACACAACATGCTCGGCTTCTGCTTTTCAAAACAGATCGACGGCTGGCCATTTCGTGACAGCAAGGGCGGCACCGTCAGCGTCGCGCCTGTCGGCAATGCGCTGGTCAGCGACGGCGAAGCCATGCAGAAGCTGGCTGTCGCAGGCGCAGGCCTTGCACGCCTCGCCCGCTTTCATGTCGATGCGGACATCAAGGCCGGACGACTCGTGGCGGTGCTTGAAGACTTCAATCCGGGCGATCTCGAACCGATCCATGCCGTGTTCGTCGGCCACGGCGGACAGTTGCCCGCGCGGGTGCGGGCGTTTCTCGATTATCTCGTGGAGAATGTGAGACTGTAACTAAATTCCCGCGACCTTCGCCGTGAGATCGGCGAGCCGCTCCGCTGCATCGAGCCTGCCGACAGTGCGCGCGGCGGTGGCCATGGCGATCAACCGTGCGGGATCGGCGGACAGCGCGGAGATTTCCACGGCGAGACGATCCGGCGTGAAGTCGGCCTGAAGAATCCGGATCGCGCCGCCGGCTTTCTCCAGCACGCCGGCATTGGCGAACTGGTCCTGATCGATTGCGCCGGGCAGCGGCACCAAAATCGAAGGACGCCCGATCGCACCGAGCTCAGCGACGGTGCCCGCGCCGGAGCGCGACACTACGAGATGACTCGCAGCAAGCCGCGCCGGGAGATCGACAAAGAA
The DNA here is from genome assembly GCF_059419985.1 of Afipia sp. GW821-FHT04G03. Lineage (NCBI taxonomy): Bacteria > Pseudomonadati > Pseudomonadota > Alphaproteobacteria > Hyphomicrobiales > Nitrobacteraceae > Afipia > Afipia sp. GW821-FHT04G03. The sequence goes on from NZ_JBWKSV010000001.1 coordinate 1,638,374, forward strand.
CGGCGCCAGCTCAGCCTCGATCTTGAGGCGATCATAGACCGCGCGGACCCGCGCCATGTCTTCATCGCGCACCTGCTGCACAAGAATAAGCCTGCGCCACAACGCCGGCTCCAGCCGCTCAATCGCGCCCGGCACGATATCAGCCATGATCCGCGCACCCTGGCTGCCGCCAGTAACCAGCAAACGCAGCGGCCCCGTCGCATCCGGCGAGGCATACGGCACGGCGGCGGCGGCGAGGATCGCGGGCCGCATCGGTGTTCCGGTGACGGTGGTTTTTCCGGCGAGCGCCGGCTCATGATCGAGCACGCCGGGCAGCGAAGTCGCAATCGCGCTGACGCGTCCTGAAAGAAACTTGTTCGCCCGGCCCATCACCGCATTGGCGTCGTGAATGAGGGTCGGAATTCCAAGCAGCTTCGCCGCCATCAGCGGCGGCAGCGTCGGATAACCGCCGAAGCCGATCACCGCCCTGGGTTTTTGCCGCAGCAGCAGCGCCAGCGCCATCACGCCGCCCGCGGCGAGCATCGTGCCGGTGCGCGCCAGCGCCCACGGTGTGCGGCCGCGCACGGTCTCGCTCGGCACCACATCCATCATGTCGCGCGAGAACAATCCGCCGTAGCGCACTGCGCGCTCGTCCGTCATCAGCCGCACGCGCGCGCCGCGCTTCATCAGCGCAACGCCGAGGGCTTCCGCGGGAAACAGGTGACCACCCGTTCCGCCCGCCGCCAGCATGATGAGAGGCCTGTCAGGCATCGGAATACTCGCGTGTCACGCGAAGCTATGCGCAGCGTTGGCTGCGCCGATCGATTCCATTTCGACGCGCGGACGCTGCCGCGTCAGGGCCAGCAGCATGCCGACGCCGTAAGCCAGCGAGATCATCGACGAACCGCCGTAGGAAATGAACGGCAGCGTCATGCCTTTGGCGGGCATCAGGTGCAGGTTCACCGCCATATTGATCGAGGCCTGGATGCCGAACATGATCGCGAGACCGGCGGCGGCGAAGCGCGCGAACAAATCTTCACTCTGATACGCCCGCGCCAGCGCGCGGATCACAATGAAGGCAAACAGCGCCAGCAGCGCTAGGCACAGGATGATTCCGAATTCCTCGGCGGCGACCGCGAACACGAAGTCGGTATGACTGTCGGGGAGAATGCGCTTCACCGTGCCCTCGCCCGGCCCCTGCCCGAACCAGCCGCCATGGGTGAACGATTCCATCGCCATGTCGACCTGAAACGTGTCGCCCGACGACGGATCCATGAAGCGCTTGATGCGGCCTGCAACGTGCGGCACCAGCATATAGGCGCCAAACAATCCGACCGCGCCCGCGCCCATCAGGCCGAACACCCAGATCATTCGCATTCCGGCGATGAAGAACAGCGTGCCCCACACCATCAGCACCAGCATGGTCTGGCCGAAGTCCGGCTCGAGCACCAGCAATGTCACCGTCATCAGCAACATGCCGAGCGCCATCGACGTCGCCGGCATCTCGGGACGCTTGGCGGATTCAGCGAACAGCCACGCCACCAGCACCACGAAAGCGGGCTTGAGGGATTCCGAGGCCTGAATGTTGAGGCCGAGAATGGTGATCCAGCGTTTCGAGCCCTTCACCTCAGGCCCGAACAACAGCGTCGCCACCACCAGCACGATGCTGACGGAAAACACGATCAACGCGGTGCGCCGCACCTGCCGCGGCGACAGGAACGACACCGCGACCATCACGAGCATCGATGGAACGAGGAACAGCACATGGCGGTTGAAGAAATGAAACGGATCGAGGCCGATGCGCGCCGCGACCGGCGGGCTCGCCGCCAGCGACAGGATCACGCCGCCAAGCATCAGCGTCATGAATGCGGCCAGCAGCAGCCGATCCACGGTCCACCACCATTCGCTGAAAGGTGTGCGTTGCTCGCGGGAGATCATGTGCGTGTCCTGCGCAAAAGATTAACGGGTTATTACTCGCCCATCGTGGTTTCCGAAGGGTTAAAGATGGACGGATACGAGAAAAAATCTCGTCAAAGTGTCGGGATATTCGAATTCGAATGTACCAGCGCCGCGAACAAGGCGCTCTCCCTCTCCCCGTAAACGGAGAGAGGTAAGGGAGCTCATGCCGGCTTCAAATCGCCAGGCAGGGCGTTGGCGAGTTCGCGGAAGCGGTCGCCGCGCTTCTCGAAATTCGGGAACTGATCGAACGACGCGCAGGCCGGAGACAGCAATACCACCGGCTCCGCAAGCCCCGACGCCTCGGCGTCGTGTGCGGCGTGCGGAACTGCCTCCTCCAGCGTCCCGCTGATTTCATGCGGAACGTCGCCAAGGGTGGCTGCGAATTCCGCCGCCGCCTCGCCGATCAGATAGGCCTTGCGGATGCGCGGGAAGAATTCGCGCAGGGATTCGATGCCACCGGTCTTCGGCTTGCCGCCCGCGATCCAGAAAATATCTTTGAGCGACGACAGCGCGTGCCCTGCCGCGTCCGCGTTGGTCCCTTTGGAGTCGTTGATGAACAGCACGCGGCCGTTGCGCCCGAGCTGTTCCATGCGATGCGCGAGACCGGGAAAACTTCGCAGGCCCCGTTGCAGGACATCGATGCCGACGCCAAGCGCAAGCGCGGCTGCCGATGCACAGGCAGCGTTCTGCGCGTTGTGCAGTCCGCGCAGCGAACCGATGTTGTCGAGAGAAACGATATCTTCGCGTGCGCCGCCTTCCGCGCGAATGACGATGCCGTCATCCACGTCGAAATAAAATCCGCTCGCAACCGGGTGCTGAACCGAGACACGCGCAACGCTTCTTCCTGCCTGCTCGATGCGGTCGGCGATTGCCGCGCAAAAGTGATCGTCCACGCCGACGATGGCGGCACCGCCGCGCTGGACGTTCGCGACAAGCCGCTCCTTCACCGCCGCGTAGTGCTCGATGCTGCCGTGACGGTCGATGTGATCTTCGGTGACGTTCAGTAGAATGCCGACGCTGGGATTGAGCGACGGCGTGAGATCGATCTGGTACGACGACATTTCGATCACATGGACGCGACCCATGCGCGGTGGTTCCAGCGACAGGATCGCGGTGCCGATATTGCCGCCCATCTGGGTGTCGTAGCCCGCCTCGCGCATCAGATGCGCGACCAGCGCCGTGGTCGTGGATTTTCCGTTGGTGCCGGTGATGGCGACGAACGGCGCATCCGGCGCGTGACGCGCGCGCTCGCGGCAGAACAATTCGATGTCGCCGATCACCTCGACGCCGGCGTCCTTCGCCGCCAGCACCGTCCAGTGCGGTGTGGGATGCGTCAGCGGCACGCCCGGCGTCAGCACAAGCGCCGCGAAATTTTCCCACGAGACTTTACGCAAATCCGCCGTGATGAACCCGGCCCTCGCCGCTTCCGCGAGTTTCGCGGGCGTGTCGTCGCTCGCGATCACCTCCGCGCCGCCGGCCTTCAGTGCATGACAGCTTGCCAGCCCCGACCCACCGAGGCCGAACACAGCAACGGTCTTGCCCGCGAACGAGGTGACGGGAGTCACGCGCTCACCGCAGCTTCAGCGTCGAGAGACCGGCGAGCGCCAGCATCACCGAGACGATCCAGAACCGGATCACGATCTGCGGCTCGGTCCAGCCCTTCTGCTCGTAGTGATGATGGATCGGCGCCATCCGAAAGAAACGCTTGCCGGTGAGCTTGAACGACGCGACCTGCACGATGACGGAGAGCGCCTCGACCACGAACAGGCCGCCGATCACCGCCAGCACGATCTCATGCTTGGTGGCGACGGCAATCGCGCCAAGCATGCCGCCGAGCGCGAGCGAGCCGGTGTCGCCCATGAAGATCGAGGCCGGCGGCGCGTTGAACCAGAGAAATCCCAGCCCCGCGCCGAGCACCGCGCCGCACAGCACCGCGAGTTCGCCGGTGCCGGGCACGTAACGGATCTGGAGATATTCGGCGAACACCGCGTTGCCGACGAGATAGGCGATCATGCCGAAGCTCGCCGCGGCGATCATCACCGGCACGATAGCGAGCCCGTCGAGACCGTCGGTGAGATTCACCGCATTGCCCGCGCCGACAATGATGAACATGCCGAACATCAGGTAGAACCAGCCGATGTTCAGCGTGAATTCCTTGATGAAGGGAATCGACACCGCTGTGACCGAGGCGTCGCGGCCGAACCAAACGATGCAGGCACAGGCCGTCAGCGCGATCAGTCCTTCGACCGCGAGCCGCGAGCGTCCCGAGAAGCCCTTGTCGGTCTGCTTGGAAACTTTCAGATAGTCGTCATAGAAGCCGACAAGGCCGAAGCCGATGGTGACGGCGAGAACGATCCAGACATAGGCGTTGCGCAGGTTGGCCCACAGCAGGGTCGCAACGATCAGGCCCGACAGGATCATCAGGCCGCCCATGGTCGGCGTGCCCTTCTTGGTCACCAGATGCGTCGGCGGGCCATCGGCACGGATCGGCTGGCCCTTGCCCTGCGCCAGGCGAAGCTGATCGATGATCCAGGGTCCGAACATGAACACGACCAGCGCGCTGGTCACCATCGCGCCGCCGGTGCGAAACGTGATGTAGCGGAATACATTGATGCCGGGAATCGTGCCGGCGAATTCGGTGAGCCAATAAAACATTCCAACCGCCTTATGTGCCGGCCTGGGCGACAATGTCGTCGTGCTCGGCCTTCTCCGGAAAACGCTTTTGCAACGCGGCTACAATCAATTTCATACGCGAGCCGAGCGATCCCTTGACCATGATCGCATCGCCGGCGCCGACCGCAGCGACGACCTGCGGCTCAAGCGCCGCCGAATTATCGGCATAGCCGCCCTTCTTCTCGGAAGGAAGGGCTTCCCACAGATTGCGCATCAGCGGACCACAGCAAAATACCGAATCAATATTGTTGGCCTTGATCGCCTCATTGAGTCCGCGATGCAGGTCCGGACCGCCCGCGCCGAGTTCCAGCATGTCGCCGAGCACCGCGATGCGACGACCGCGCGGGCCGACGCCGGCCTGACCGAGGACCGTGATCGCAGCCGCCATCGAGGCCGGATTGGCATTGTAGCTTTCATCGATCAGCGTCGCCGTGCCGTCCGTGAGGGTCAGAACCTCGCGTACGCCCCGCCCCGTTGCCGGTTTGAGCTGCGCCAGCGCAAGCGCCGAGAGCGCGAGGTCCGCGCCCGCGAGCGAGGCTGCTGCCAGCACCGCCAGCGAATTCATCACCATGTGACGGCCCGGCATGGCGATCTTGTAGGTGATGTCGTGTCCGAGAATATCCGCGCGCACGGCGGAACAGGTCGGTTGCAGCGAGACATCGATCAGCCGCGCATCGGCTTTTTCGTCACTGCCGAACGAAACAATGCGCGAGACCTTGGCTTTTTTGGCAGCCTTGCTCAGGCGCGCGAATTGCGGATTGTCGCGGTTGAGCACCGCAGCGCCGCCCGGCTCAAGTCCTGCGAAGATTTCCGCCTTGGCATCGGCAATCGCTTCGATGCCGGAGAAAAACTCCAGATGCACCGGCTCGACCGTGGTGATGATCGCCACATGCGGGCGCACCATCTTCACCAGCGGCTCGATCTCGCCCGCATGGTTCATCCCGATCTCGAAGATCGCGAATTGCGACGACGCGGGACACCGAGCCAGCGACAGCGGCACGCCCCAATGATTGTTGAACGAGGCGACCGACGCATGAGTCTCGCCCTGCGCGCCCAGCACCGCGCGCAATGCTTCCTTGGTCGAAGTCTTGCCGACCGATCCGGTGACGGCGATGACCTTGGCACCGAGACGCGCCCGCGACGCGCGCGCCAGATCGACGAGGCCCGCCAGCACGTCATCGACAATCAGCAGCCGTGCATCGGCGGCGAACGTGCCGGCGTGAGCTTTGTCAACGACCGCCAGCGCCGCGCCGTTGGCCAGCGCCGCTTCGACGAAGTCATGCCCGTCGTGAACGTCCCCCTTGATCGCGAAGTAAGCCTCGCCCGGCGTCAGCGTGCGGCTGTCGATGGAAATTCCGGTAACGTCACCGGGCATCATGCCGCGCCCTGAGGCACGCATGGCCTCCGCCATCGCCGCACTCGTCCACAATGCAGTGCTCATGCGGCGTACTCCGCCAATGCCGCCGCAGCAGCCTCGTGATCGCTGAACGGCAACACTTTATCTCCGACGATCTGTCCAGTCTCGTGGCCCTTGCCCGCGATCAGCAATGCATCGCCGGTCTGCAAACCCGCAACGGCCGCGCGGATCGCCTCGGCGCGGTCGCCAATATCCTGCGCGCCTTTCGCCGCAGCCATGATGGCGGCGCGGATCGATGCCGGATTTTCGGATCTCGGATTGTCGTCGGTGACAATGACCGTGTCGGCGTTCCCGGCTGCAATCGCGCCCATCAAGGGACGCTTGCCCGCATCGCGGTCGCCACCCGCGCCGAACACGACAACGAGTTTGCGTTTGGTGTAAGGCCGCAGCGCTTCCAGCGCTTTCGCGAGTGCATCGGGCTTGTGTGCATAGTCCACGAACACCGGCGCGCCGTTGCGCTCACCGACCAGTTCGAGGCGGCCCGGCGCCCCTTCGAGTTTTTCCAGTGACACGAATGTCTGCGCCGCGTCGCCACCGGTAGCGATCACGAGTCCAGCCGCCGCAAGCGCGTTCTCGATCTGAAATTCGCCGACCAGCGGCAGCCGCACCTGATGGCGTTTGCCGTCATGTTCGAGCGTCAGCTTCTGCGAAAATCCATCCACCGCCGCATCGACGAGTTTGATTCCCTCGCCGTTGCGGCCCACGGTGACGATCCGCAGCTTGCGGCTGCGCGCGGCATCGATCACCGCTTGCGAATGTTCATGATCAGCGGAAATCACCGCCGCGCCGCCGTCGACGATGAGATCGGTAAACAGCCGCAGCTTGGCCGCGAGATAATGTTCGACGGTCGAATGATAATCCATGTGGTCACGCGACAGATTTGTGAACGCGCCGGCACTGACGCGCACGCCGTCGAGGCGATGCTGGTCGAGGCCGTGCGACGACGCTTCGAGCGCCAGATGCGTGACGCCCTCGCCCGCGAGATCGTCAAGCGAACGATGCAGCGCGATCGGATCCGGCGTGGTCAGCGAGCCGTAGACCGTGCGCTTCGGCGACACGAGACCAATAGTGCCGATGCTCGCCGACGCGAATCCGAGGCGCTGCCAGATCTGCCGCGTGAACACCGCGACGGAGGTCTTGCCGCTGGTGCCGGTAACGGCTGCGATGGTGGCAGGCCGGCGCGCGTAAAACTTTGCGGCGGCCAGCGCCAGCGCGCGGCGCGGGTTCGATACGGCGATGAACGGAACGCGGCGGTCACCCTCGGGAATCCGGTCGCTCACAATGGCGGCCGCGCCCGATGCAATCGCCTGATCGATGAACCGCGCGCCGTCAGTCTTGACGCCGGCCAGCGCGAAGAACACGTCGCCGGGCTTCACCGCGCGGCTGTCCACGGCGAGACCCGCGACCGCAACATCGGCATGTTGCACGTCCACGACGGCATCCCCGCTGAAAAGGTCGCGTAATTTCATCTCACCCCAGCAGATAGGTCCTGCGCGTCCTCTGACCGCAAAACCGGTGCCACCTTGCGGAATACGCCCACGCGATCCCGTGAATCGTGCGGTTACCGGCTTTCCTTCGATGCCGCAAGAATAAGGCGCTCGGACGGCGGCAAATCGAACCTCGGCGTCATTCCAAGCAGAGGAGCGATCCGCTCGATGACCTTGCCGCCGGTCGGCACCGTGTTCCAGCCGGAGGTAATAAAGCCATGGGTTTCCGGCAGTCCCTGCGGTTCGTCCAGCATGATCAGGAGCTGATATTGCGGGTTGTCCGCGGGCATGATCGCCGTGAAGGAATTCAGCACCTGCTTTTTGGAATACCGCCCGTTGACGACCTTTTCCGAGGTGCCTGTCTTGCCGCCGACATAATAACCTTTGACGTCGGCCTTGCGCGCCGTACCCTTCTCCGCGTTCAGCCGCATCAGGTACCGCATGCTGTTGCTGGTCTCGGTTTTCACGACCCGCTTGGCGAGTTGCATGGCGTCGTCGCGGGAGCGCTTCAGGAACGTCGGCGGAATGAGATAGCCGCCGTTGACCAGCGCGTTGATGCCCATCACCGCCTGCAACGGCGCGACCGCCATGCCATGGCCGAACGCGATGGTGATTGTATTCAGTTCGCCCCAGCGCTTCGGCACGATCGGCTCGGCGCTTTCCGGCAACTCGGTGCGCAGCCGCGTGAGCTGTCCGAGCTTGCGCAGGAACGCCTTGTGCGCCTCGACGCCCATCGACAGAGCGACGCGCGCGGCGCCGACGTTGGAGGACTCGGTAAACACTTCCCACATCGGCACGGAGCGGCCAAGGTTGTGCGTGTCGTGAATTTTGAACTTGCCGTACACCAGCGGCGCGCGCGCATCGTACAGCGTGTTGACCGTGGCGCGACCTGAATCCAGCGCCATCGCCAGCGTCAGCGACTTGAACGTCGACCCCATTTCATAGACGCCGGTGGTCAGGCGGTTGATACGGGTCGGATCGTTGGCCTCGCGCGGATTGTTCGGATCGTAATCGGGCACCGAGACCATCGCGATGATTTCGCCAGTCTGCACGTTCGACACCAGACCCGCGGCAGCCTTGGCCTTGTATTTTGTTTTCGCCTTGAGCAATTCGTCGCGCAACGCGTGCTCGACCCGCAGATCGACGGCCAACTCCACCGGCTTTTGCAGGCGGTCGGTGGCGAAGCCCGCGCGATGCAGATCGGCGAGACCGTTGCCGTCGAGCCACTTCTCGATTCCGGCGATGCCCTGGTTGTCGATGTTCACATGGCCGATCAGATGCGATACCACCGCACCGGCCGGATAGACCCGCTTGTTCTCGCGCAGGAAGCCGATGCCGGGCACGCCGAGGCGATAGATTTCCTTCTGCTGCTGCGGCGTGATCTCGCGCTTCAGCCAGACAAAGCCCTTGCGCGACGACAGCCGGTCGCGCACTTCGCCGGCGTCGATATCCGGCAGCGTCGCGGTGAGAAGCTCGATGGCCTCGTCCTTGTCGATGATGCGTCGCGGTTCGCCGAACAGCGACGGCGTCTTCACGTCGGTGGCGAGGATCGTGCCGTTGCGGTCCAGAATGTCGGGGCGCGCAGTGGCGATGGCGTCCTGCGACGCCGTGCGTCGCGCGCCATGGCCGTCGCCGTTCACGGCGAACATGATAAGGCGGCCAGCGATGACGCTGAAGACCGCCGCGAATGCAATCATCGCAAGCCCGACGCGCGCGCGGGCCTTGGCGGCACGATCGACATTCCGCCCGTAAAGCAGCGTGCGGATCAGCCGCTGCCGCCAGGGTTCCGGGGGCCGTGCGGGTGTGAGGGCGTGATCGGTCATTGCGTGCCCTCCGGCGAAGGCACCGAGCCGGTGACGGAATCCGCGTCCTGCGGACCTTCGGCGAGCGCTTCCTGATCGACGCTTTCGATCATGGTGCCGATCGGATCGGGATCGCCCGGCTTGACGAAGCTCGGCGGGCGCGGCGGCAGGTTCTTCAGCGTGTCGTATTGCGTGGCTTCGATCGAGCGCAGCGAGAGATGGCGCGCGGCCATTTCCTGCAAACGCTTGGGCGTTTCCAGCTTGGCCCACTCCGCCTTGAACACGGCAATCGAATTGCGCTGCTCACGGATGTCGGCGCGCAGCTTTATCACGCGCTCGGTCCGCACGGTGGATTCCATCTTGATGCGGTAGACGTAGGACGCCGCGAACACCAGCGCGCAGATGACGAAGAGGTGGATGATGCGCATGTCAGCCTCCCCTCATCACGTCGACGAGTTGGGGCCAGTCGAAGGAAGCGGTCTCGGATTGCGCCGGCGCATCGGTGCGGGCCGCGGCGCGGAGTTTTGCAGAGCGCGCGCGCGGATTGTCCGCGACCTCGGCTTCGTCTGCGACGATGGGACGCTTGGTGAGAATCTCGAAGCTCGGCATCGCTTGCTTGACGTCGGGCAGATGCCGCGAGCCGCCGCCGCGCTTGCCGCGCTCATTCAGGAAATTCTTGACGATGCGATCCTCGAGCGAATGGAACGACACCACCGCCAGCCGTCCGCCGGGTTTCAGCATCTGCTCCGCGGCCACCAGCGCCGCATGAAGTTCGTCCAGTTCCTCGTTGACGAAGATGCGCAGCGCCTGGAAGGTGCGGGTTGCGGGATGAATCTCGTTCGGCTTGGAACGCACCACGCGCGACACGATGTCGGCGAGCGCGCGCGTCGTCGTGATCGGCGCTTCTTTCCGCGCGGCGACAATAGCGCGGGCGACGCCGCGGGAATGCCGCTCCTCGCCGAAGATATAGATGATGTTGGCCAAATCCGTTTCGGACGCCTTCGCGATCACATCGGCAGCGGTCGGGCCATCCTGACCCATTCGCATGTCGAGCGGGCCGTTGAGACGGAACGAGAAGCCACGCCCTGACTGATCGAGCTGCATCGAGGAAACGCCGACATCCATGACGACGCCATCAATCGCAGTCACGCCTTGCGCAGCGCAGACATCCGCGAGATTTGAGAAACGATCCTCGACCAGCGTCAGCCGGCCGTCGGAAGAGTCTACGAGATCGAAGCCGCCGGCGACGGCGGTGCGGTCACGGTCGATGCCGATGACGCGGGTTCCGGGAATTTTCAGGATCGCGCGGCTGTAGCCGCCCGCGCCGAATGTGGCGTCCACATAGATTCCGCCTTCGCGCGGCGCGAGCGCCTCGACCGCTTCGCGGCCGAGAACCGGGACATGGCGCACTGGTGCATCGTCGGGCGACATTTCAAAAGCCTGCCGGTGAAAAACGGCCGCGTGCCGGCCCGAATATCCGGGCCGATCCGCCAGATCCCGGCCGAACAGCCCCAGATTGGACCGTTCCGGGGCCCAGATCGACCTGAACAAAGAGGCGCTTGCGATGACTCGCCGCAAATTCGAGGTTCCGCATGGGATTTTCTGGCCAGCCATCGGACTTTTCGCGGGACTTTTTGCGCATCGACGAAACCGCAGCCACCCCTTTTTGGCGCGACTCTTCATCCTTCAGTAGCGACGGTTATCGTTAAGGAATCGTTGACGCCGAAGATCGACGTTTAATGGCGTCCTTTTGGCCTCGGGTCCGGCATCCGATCGAGCCCGGAATACTCTGGGGGTAAAATGGTTCATGGAACCCGCCCGGATTGCGCCCGGTGCACATCAGGGTTTCACTCCGATACCGCCCTTCTCTCGCCCCGTTTCGCGTCCCTGTAGGCTTTGAGGATCGTTTGAGTCTGCTGGATTTGATTCGAGGCGTCAGCGTCCCGACATTTCACCTGGGGGTACTGCTGACATGACAAGTTTCGTGCCGGATTCATCCGTCGTCTCGACCGTCACGCCGTCGCCGAACTACGGCGACCGCAAGGGTCTACTGTCGCCGAACATGATCGTCCTGCACTATACCGGCATGGCCGATGCCGCGAGCGCCATCGTGCGGCTGTGCACCGAGGGCACCGAAGTCTCCGCGCATTACGTCGTGCTCGAGGACGGCAACATCGTCCAGTTGGTGCGTGAGGCCGCGCGCGCGTGGCACGCAGGCGCAGCTTCCTGGAGCGGCGACACCGACATCAACTCCTGTTCGATCGGGGTCGAGATCGTCAATCGCGGTCACGACCTCGGCTACACCGATTTTCCGCTGCGCCAGACTGCGGCGGTGATCGCGCTGTGCAAGGGCATCATGATCCGCCGCGATATTCCGAAGCACCGCGTGCTGGGCCATTCGGATGTCGCGCCCGGACGCAAGAAAGATCCCGGCGAGAAATTTCCATGGCGTCTGCTGGCGGATTCCGGTGTCGGGCTGTGGGTCGAGCCCGCGCCTATTGTGAGCGGCACCCAGAAGCTGCTCGGCGCGTCCGGCGAGGACGTGCTCGATTTGCAGAAATCGCTGGCCAGTTTCGGCTACGGCGTGCCGCTGAACGGACAATACGACACCAACACTATGGACGTGGTCGCCGCCTTCCAGCGCCACTTCCGCCCCGAGCGGGTGGACGGCGTCGCCGATCAGTCGACGTTGACCACGTTGAGCGATCTGCTTGCACTGATGCCGGCGGAAACCCAGCTCACCTCTTGACCTCGCGCGCCGGCGCGCCCATCACTCGGATGTCAGTCGGCTGGACGGCCGCCCCGGCAAGGATCGAAAGGTCGCCGGGGAGGAAAGTCCGGGCTCCATCGACATACGGTGCCGGATAACGTCCGGCGGGGGTGACCCCAGGGAAAGTGCCACAGAGAACGAACCGCCTCGCCCTCCGCAAGGAATGGCGCGGTAAGGGTGAAAAGGTGCGGTAAGAGCGCACCGCGTTTCTAGCAATAGAGACGGCATGGCAAACCACACCGGGAGCAAAACCGAATAGGGACGGCACAGCGGCGAGTTCGTCTTCGGACGATAACTCCGCGGGGCGATGTCAGGCCCGCTGTCCGGGTAGGTTGCTTGAGGCGCCGGGTAATCGGCGTCCCAGAGGAATGGCCGTCACGTCTGCGTGGTGCAAATCATGCAGGCCCTACAGAACCCGGCTTACAGGCTGGCTGATGCTTTATCGACGTGCGGTCCGCATGGGCCCACGAAGCCAACGAGGGGTCCGGCGGAACACGCCGGGCCCCTCACCATTTGGGCCGCAGCCGGTTCCAGACCGGTCAAGTTTGACCTTTCTGCAGACGCTTCATTTTACTCAGCCTCGATAGAAGAAGCGGTCAGCCTCGATAGCGAGGCTCGGGAACTTGCGAATCATGGCCATCTCATCGTTGCAGTTGCTGCGGCCTCATCGGCTTCCGGACGGCATCTACGTCGAGATCATCGCCGATCTCTTCAGTGCGACACCGTCGATCGTTGTCTTCCTGCTCAGCCAATGCGTGATCGGCGCGGCCATCTTTGCCGAGACCGGCGACTTCTACATCCTCGCGCTGACGCTGATCGCTGTCGTGATCTCACTCGAACGGATATGGATGATCCGCCGCTATCATCGCACCGACGGTGCGAAGCGGCTTTCGCGCAATTCGGCTGCGCTTTGGGAACGCCGGTTCGCGATCCGGAGTATTGCGACCGCCGTCGTTGTCAGCGCGATCGGCGTTCGCTGCTTCATGCTTCCCTTCCCGACTGTGCACATGCTCATCATCGGCGTTATTTCCACTTATGCGGCAGGCACAATCATGCGCGTGGCCTATCGTCCGCGTCTCGCTCTGCTGAATGTCCTGATCGTGGCCATTCCGCCAAGTATCGCCTGCATTCTTCATGGCGGCGTGATCTACATCTGCCTCGGCATCATCACGTTGATGTTTCTGTTCGGCGCGTTCGAGATTATCAAGCACGCCTATGCGACCGCCGTCAGCCAGCTGACCCTCAAGCGCAAGTTCGCAGGCCTCGCACAACAAGATGCGCTGACCGGTTTGTCCAACCGCCTCGGCCTCAATGATAATCTCGATACGGTGATGGCCGACGCGCAGCGCAACGGCTACGGCATCGCCGTCCACAGCCTCGATCTCGACCGCTTCAAGGCGGCCAATGACCTTTACGGCCATCCCATCGGCGATGCGATCCTGAAGGAGGTGGCGCAACGGCTGTCGCGCCTGACGCGGGCGAGCGATCTTCTGGTGCGGCTCGGCGGCGACGAGTTCGTGCTGGTGCAGACCGGTGTGGCGGCACGCGAACAGGCCACGGCACTGGCGGAACGTATCGTCGAGGACATCGGCTCCAACTACGACATCAAGGGCTACACCATCGAGATCGGCACCAGCGTCGGCATCGCATTGATGTCCGGCGACGAAACAACACCCGACGAACTGCTGGAGCGCGCCGACCACGCACTTTATCAGGCCAAGCGGACGCGAAGCGGCTTTGCCGTTTACACCGTCGCGCCGCATCTCGTTCCGCCGTTGATTGACGGCGACGATTTTCAGGACACCAGCGCCGTCACCAGGAAAATGGTCAACCTGCGCTAGTCGAATATCGCCGCCGCCTTAGCTTTACTCAGCCGCCGACATGCGGTCGAGTTCGAACACCTGCCGCTCGAACAGCGCGCGGTAGATGCCGTCGGGACGCCGCGCCAGCGACGCATGCGTCCCCTCCTCCGCGATCCGGCCCCGGTCGAACACCAGAATCCGGTCGAGGCTGCGCACCGTCGACAGACGATGCGCGATCACGATCGCCGTGCGGCCTTGAATCAGGCGGTCCATCGCCTCCTGAATCAAGGCTTCCGATTCCGAGTCGAGGCTTGAGGTGGCCTCGTCCAGAATCAGGATCGGCGCGTCGGCGAGGAAGGCGCGCGCCAGCGCCACGCGCTGACGTTCGCCGCCCGACAGTTTCACGCCGCGTTCGCCCACCAGCGTTTCGTAACGCTTCGGCAGCCGCATGATGAAGTCATGCGCGTTGGCAAGCCGCGCCGCTTCCTCCACCTCGCGCATGGTCGCACCCGGCCGCGCATAGGCGATGTTCTCCGCCAGCGAGCGGTGAAACAGCACCGGCTCCTGCTGCACGATGGCGATCTGGCTGCGCAGCGATTGCTGCGTCGCCTTCGCCACGTCCTGACCGTCGATCAGGATGCGGCCGCCGGTCGCGTCGTACAACCGCTGCACCAGCTTGACGAACGTCGTCTTGCCCGAGCCCGACCGGCCGACCAGACCGACGCGCTCGCCCGGCCTGATGTTGACCGTCAGCCGGTCGTAGAGCGGCGTGTCGTGCCCGCGATAATGGAACGTCACATCGTCGAACACGATGCCGCCGCCGGTGACCTTCATCGGCACGGCGTCGGGTGCATCGGCAATGCCGATGGCTTCATCGTGAATCGCGACCAGTTCCTCCATGTCGTTCACCGACCGCTGCAGATGGCTGATGTGCTGACCGATATCGCCGAGATAGCCGTGAATGACGAAGTATGTCGTCACGACATAAGTGACATCGCCCGGCGAGGCGCGGCCCGCGATCCACAGCAGCAGCACGCCGCCGATCACCGACGCGCTCATCAGCACCAGCACCGCGTGCTGCGCGGTGCCGACATAGGTGTAGCGCAGCCAAGTGCGGCCCGCGCGGCGTCGCCACTTGCCGAGCACACCGGACACGCGGGCATCTTCCCGCGTCTCCGCACCGAACGATTTCACCACGGCGTTGCACGTCAGCGAGTCGGCCAGCGTGCCGCCGACCTTGGTGTCGAGCGCATTCGACAATTGCGCCGCCGGCGCGATGTAGTTGGTCGTCAGAGCGACCGTCATCGCGACATAGATCACCGTGATCAGCGCGATCACCGCACCGAGCACCGGCCAGTGCCATCCGACCAGAATCGTCGAGCCGAGCAGCACCACCAGCGACGGCACCAGTGCCATCAGGATGGTGTCGTTCATCAGGTCGAGCGCCCACATGCCGCGCGTGATCTTGCGCACGGTCGATCCGGCGAAGCTGTTGGCGTGCCAGTCCGTCGAGAACCGCTGGATTCGCACGAAGGCCTTCTGCGCCACGTCCGACATGATGCGGAGCGTGAACGGCAGAATGGCTTTCAGTCCGACGAAACGAAACACCATCGCCGCAAAGCCGAGCGCCACGATCGCACTGAATGCGATCATGGCGGCGCGGTGTGCGGCGGCCTGGTCGGTCGCGGCCAACGCGACCGCGTCCACCAGCTTTCCTGCGAACAGCGGCATGAAGACATCTGCGGCCGCCGCGGCGATCAGGCCGCCGGCGACCACGGTCAAGCGCACCGGTTGATTGCGCCAGTGACGGAAGACGAACGGCAACACCGCGTTGATCGCGGGAGATTTCCGCTTACGAGAATGAGTCATGACTTGTTTCGGCTGCGCATGCGCAAGCCGACTCCATGGAATGGACGACGCAGCGGCAACGCCGCGCGCAATCGTCGCGTGTAAAAAATCAGGTTGTGGAAGCTGGACGTCCGGGTTCGCGGAAAATCGAACCGGACAACCCCGGACGAGCCATCGGAAAACCGACGGCAGCCGGCAACCTTATGCGGAGGACCGCGAGGTTAACCGAGGGGGTATCCGGATGCCGAGGCGCGAACGCGCAGGACTCGCGGGGTCGCGATAAACGCAAACTTCAAATTCATGCGATCCTCCCGCGTTTGAGCAATGCGGACTCACGTTGCGTGTGCCGCTGATGATTTCTTGCGCAATAATTGCGGCAAATTTTGTACCGGGCAATGAAAATCCCGCAATGTGCGCGCGGCGACGCGCCGCACTTGCGGTGATAGCGGCAAATGTCCGCGAAATCAGCCCTTCACGAAATACGGCGTGCTCAGACCGGCGAACGGCCGGAATTGCACAACGGCATCGTCCCCGATTTTCAGATCGTGGTCACCATGCGCCATCATGCGAAAGCCTTCCGTCATGTCGACCAGAAGGATCGCATACGGCACATGGGCCCTAGCCTCCGGCGTCGCCGCGCGCCGCACCAGCGTCGCGGCATAGACCGTGCCCTTGCCGCCGGCCTGATGGGTTTGCGGCGAAGCATCGCCGCACGCGGGACAAAACGCGCGGCGGAAATACCAGAGGTGACGGCACGCGCCGCAGGACTGATACAGAATAGCGTCGGCGCCGTCGGGCCAGCCCTTGAGGTCTGTTGCGCCGCTCATCGCACTCGCTCCAGAAACATGCTGACATGGGACGACATCACGCCGCCGTCGCCGTGCAGCAATGCGAGCGACGCATCGCGCACCTGCCGCGCACCCGCCCTGCCCGTCATCTGCAATTGCGTCTCGACCAGATGCGCCATCGCGCCGCCGCAGCCGCAATGACCATAACTCAACAGCCCACCGTGGGTGTTCAGCGGCAGCGCACCGCCGATGCCGAAATCGCCGTTGCGTACGCGAGCGGCAGCCTCGCCCCTCGCGGCCAGACCAAGCTCTTCGATCAGGATCGCCAGCGTGATGGTGAAGCTGTCGTAGATGCCCGCGTATTTGATATGGCGCGGATCGACGCCCGCCTTCTCGCGCGCGCGTTCCATGGCAACTGCCGCACCCACGTCGGAGAGGCTGCGCGCCGCCGTGACGTGCTGATGCAGATGTGCCTGCCCGCAGCCCAGCACGCGGACATGATGATCTCCGGTCGGCTCGCGGCTGACGATGAAGGCCGCGCCGCCGTCCGACACCGGACAGCAGTCGAGCAATTTCAGCGGCGACGATATTTCGCGTGACGCCATCACGTCCGCAACAGTAATCGGATCGCGGAACTGCGCGCCGTGATGCAGCATCGCGTGCTTGCGCATCAGCACCGCGAACTCCGCCATGTCCTCCTGCGTGAGCCCGTAGTCGTGCATGTAGCGCGACGCGAGCAGCCCGTAATAGGCGGGAATGGTCGGGCCGAGCGGCACCTCATAATCGGGATGCCCGACCTGCGCGAGTGTGCTCATCGCGGAGTCGCGCGCCTGTCCGGTCAAACGGTTCTCGCCCGCGACCACGAGAATGGTTTTGGCGACACCCGCCTCCACCAGTTCATGCGCCAGCATCGCCATCGCGAGACCCGTCGCGCCACCGACCTGAATGGCGTGCGCATAGGACGGCTGCACGCCGAAATGCTCGGCGAATACGGTCGCCAGCATCAGATGCGGCATGGTGGTGGAATAGCCGGTCAGCAGGCCGTCGATGTCACCGCGTTTGAGGCCCGCGTCCGACAGCGCACTCTCGGCCGCCATGCTCATCAGGTCGAGCGTCGAGCGGCCGTCATGCTTGCCGAACGCCGTCAGTCCGACGCCACTGATGAAACTCATAGGTGTCTCGCGTCATTGAAGAGCGACCGTGTTTGCCACGGCCGCGCGGCTTCTTCAATGCGCGTCGGGCGGCGGACCGGCCATGCTGGGCTTGTTGACGAAGAACACCAGCCCGCTCAGCGCGAGATAAAAGCACGTCAGGATGAAAAACGCGTCGCCGAAGCTCATCACCACCGCCTGCCGGTGCACGATCAGCGAGAGCTGCTTCAACGCCATCAGCGAGGCGTTGCCCGCGCCCTGGAATTTCTGCGTCAGCATGTTGAGCGTCTCAACCGCCACCGAGTTGCCCCATGTGACCCTGTCGTGAAGACGCGAGATGTGCAGGTCGGTGCGATGGTCGAGCACGGTGTTGATAACGGCAAGCCCGACCGCGCCGCCGAGGTTGCGCGTCAGGTTGAACAACCCCGAGGCATTCTTGAGCCGTGCGGGCGCCAGCGTACCGAGCGCGATGTTGTTGACCGGCACCATCGCCATCATGATGCCGACGCCACGCAGGATCTGCGGCACCAGCAGTTCGTAGAAATCGTAATCACGGGTGATCCCGGTCATCATCCATGAGGAGAGCGCGAAGATCATGAGACCCGCTGCGATCATGTAGCGCAGGTCGACCTTGGTCATCATTCGCCCGATGATCGGCGCACTGAGGAACATCGCAGCACCCGAGACAAACACGGTTTCGCCGATCATCAGCGCGCTGTAACCCCTCACCTCGGCAAGATAGCGCGGATAGACATAGGTCAGGCCGTAGAGGCCGATGCCGACGCAGAACGAGAACATGCAGCCGAGCGCGAAGTTGCGGTCGGTGAAGGCGCGGATATCGACAATCGGCTCTTTCTGCGTCAGCGCGCGATAAAAGAAGATGACCGCGGAGATGACGCAAACGATCGCGAAAAAGAAAATCGACTCGTCCTGGAGCCAGTCGTTGCGCGGGCCTTCCTCGAGCACGTATTCGAGTGAGCCGAGAAACCCGCCCATCGCGGCAAGGCCCCACCAGTCGAAATGCTCGAGCAACTTGAAATTCGGTTCGTCGAAATCCACCAGCGCCAGCACGCCGATGGTGATGCCGATACCGGGCACGATGTTGATGAAAAACAGCCAGTGCCATGACATCAGGTCGGTGATATAGCCGCCCACCGTCGGGCCGATGGTGGGCGCAAGCGTCGCGACAAGGCCGATGATCGGGCCGACGATGTGAAACTTGCTGCGCGGAAACACCGTGTAGGCCGAGGCGAACACGGTCGGGATCATGCCCGCGCCGACGAAGCCCTGGATCGCCCGCCACAGGATCATCTGCTCGATGGTGGAGGTCAGACCGCACATGAAGCTCGCCGCGGTGAAGCCAGCGGCGGAAATCGCAAAGAGCAACCTCGTGCCGAGCGCGCGCGAGAGAAATCCCGACAGCGGAATCGCGATCACCTCGGCGATCAGATAGGAGGTCTGGACCCAGGCCACTTCGCTGGTGCTGGCCGACAGACCGGCCTGAATTTCGGACAGCGATGCCGAGACGATCTGGATGTCCAGGATCGACATGAACATCCCGAACACCATGATGAGGAACGCGATCAGCCGGCGTGTGCTGATCGTCTCCGTCGCCGGTGCGGCCGGCGCTCCATCCATGGTCGGCGATGCGGTGTTGGACGCCATCACATTGTCCTTGAGGTCCGCGATGCGAGACCCCGCACGCGATTATCTCGCGGCGATCGGATCGACGCCGTCGGGCGCGGGCTTTGTGTTCACCGTCGTGATCACCGACATGCCGGGCCGCAGCAGGTTTTCCCGCGCCACCGAGAACGGCACGCGAATGCGAACCGGCACGCGCTGAACCACCTTGGTGAAATTGCCGGTCGCGTTGTCGGGCGGCAGCAGCGTGAACACCGAGCCGGACGCCGGCGCGAGGCTGTCGACGATGCCCTTGATGGTGCGCCCCGACACAGCATCGACTGTGATCGAGACCGGCTGGCCGGGTTTCAAGCGGCCAAGCTGTGTTTCCTTGTAGTTGGCGTCGATATAAACGTCGTCGATCGGCACCACGTTGGCCAGCCGCTGACCGGGCTGCACGAAGTCGCCAACGTTGACGATGCGGTTTGAAAAAATGCCGTCCACCGGCGCGCGCACCAGCGTGAACGACAGATCGCGCACCGCCTTGGCAAGCGCCGCGCGCAACTCCTGCAACTGGCCCTCGGCTTCGGCCTGCTGCGCCTTGACGACGTCGACCTGAGCTTGAGCCGCGTCGAGCGCGGCCTTGGCGCCCTGCACCGAAGCCAGCGCCTGATCGCGGCCGGCCTGCGAGACGTCGAATGTCGCTTTCGAGGCAAATCCCTTGCTGCTCAAACTTTCCTGACGCGCGAAATCCGCCTCGGCGCGTTTGATCGCGGCTTCCGCCGACACAAGCTGCGACCTCGCCTGTTCAACCGCACTTTCCTGCGCGGTTGCCTGACGCGCGATCCGCGCGATGGTCGCTTCCTGGGTCGCGGCTTTCGCCTGTGCGCTTTCGACAGCGAGCCGATAGTCACCGTCGTCGATCTGCAAGACGACATTGCCGGCGCCGACGCGCGCATTGTCGCCGACCAGGACTTTCGAAACGTGTCCCGAGATTTTCGCGCCCATCGTGGTGTTGTTGGCGCGCACATAAGCATCGTCGGTGGTGACCATGTAGCGGCCGACGACCATGTAGTGATAACCGAAATAGATGCCGGCCAGCGCCGCGAGCGCGCCGACGCCGACCAGAACTTTTCTGCGAAACGCGGATTTCGGTTTCGACGTCTCGCCGTCCGCATCGGCCGATGGACCGGTCGCAGGCGCATCCGTTCCGGGTTCTTCTACCGTGCGCGCGCGCAATTCGGTTTCCACGACTGAGGCGGCACGCGATACGTCGGTCTCGGAGGCGTCAGGCTCCGGGTGAACAACCCTCGCAACCTGATCACGGGCAGGCACGGCCATCACGGCCTCCTTGAGAAAATGACAAACTCATCAACATCCGGCGCGCTTGCACACCGGCACGCTTCAATTGCCGGCGATGATTTCGGAGCGAGCCAAAGCCACGCGTTCCAGGGTCATCGCCCGACGTGCAACAAAATTACCATTGACCGAACGGTTCGGTCAATGGTAATTTCGCACTGTCACCCAATATCGCCGGCCGCTTCTTGGAGTCTCTATTCCTAGCGGCATCCGGGGCGAAACGTATCGGCAAGCTGAACGAATGGTTGCACACACATCCCTTTCCATCGCCCCGCAAGGCGACGAAGACAGCGCAAAGCACCGCCAGATCATGGACGGCGCACGGCGGGTTTTCATGGATCTGGGCTTCGACGGCGCCAGCATGAACGAGATCGCCCGAGCAGCCGGCGTCTCCAAGGGTACCCTCTACGTCTATTTCACCGACAAGAATTCGCTGTTCGAGGCCATCGTTGAACAGGAATGTCTGGAGCACGGGCGCGTCGCCTTTAACTTCGATCCTGACCGCGATCCGGAGACAGCCCTGCGCGATTTCGGCCGCGCCTATATTGAAGTGGTCTGCCGGCCGGACGGCGGCTCCGCAGTCCGCACCGTCATGGCCATCGCGGAACGGATGCCGGATGTCGGCCGCCGGTTTTATGAGAACGTGATCGCGCTGACGATGAATCGCCTCGCCACCTATCTCGAAGCGAAGGTGGAAACGAAGGAGCTTGTTATCGACGACTGCAAGCTCGCGGCCATGCAGTTCATGATGATGTGTCAGGCGACGCTGTTCCAGCCTTACATCTTTCAGGTCCGCCCTGTCCCCACAACCGAGCAGATCGTGACGGTGGTCGATAGCGCCACGCGGCTTTTCCTCGCGGGCTATCTGCCGAAGACCTGATCGGCGGCCGACATCGGCCTCCCGGTGTCCGCCGACATACGATCCGGGGCAGCGATCAGCGATCCTTGATGCGGGATTCGTCCTCGATCGACTCCTGGTCTTCCTTCGACAGCGGACCGCGCGCGAAGGCGCGCTTCATGCGCTGGCCGATGGAGCCGGTGATACCGCTATCGCGGCCCGCATATCCGCGCGGCGATGCGCGCGCCGCGACCTCCTCGCCGGACACTGCGGCAGGCTGGCAGATGACGCGGCCGCTCGCGCGCCGCATCAGGTCGACGTGAATGTGATCGTAGTGATAGACGTTCGAGCCCGGCGCCAGCACGGTGTTGAACTGCTGGCACGCCGCGCCCTGTATGTCGCGCAGGAAACCCTGCTCTTCCGGCATTCCCTTCCAGCCGTCCTTGACAGAAATGCGCCGTCCATCCGCCAGCGTGAACGATGCGATGTCGAGCGCGTTACCGAAAGCATGTTCGGAAATATGCGCGCGCGAATTGCCGTTCATGCCGCGGCATGAGTAAGCCGAAATCTGCTTGATCTCCGCGACCGGCGATCCGAACCAGCGCTGTGCGGCAGGCTGCACCGAGTCCGCCAGCCAGCGGTCAAGCGCGGAGACGATCGGACACGCCAGCGTTGCGGCGGGCTTCAGCGCCACCGGACCGAACCTGTTCACCGACGATCCCTGCGATGGCCCGAGACGCGGCGGCGTGTACGGCTGACTCACCGGATAGGACGGTTGCGCGGAATAGGGCGCGCGGGATTGCTGTGCGCGATTCATCGCGGGCGACATCGCGTCGGAGGCAGCCTCGATATCTTCTTCGTCGGGAGGCGCGACACCCGGCGCATTCAACGGCATCGGCGCGCCGCCTTGCGCCGGATATGGCGACGGACGTACGGCCGGATACGGCTGCGACGATGGAAAGGATGGCGCGGCCGCCTGCGGATAAGGTTGTTGCGACGGATAAGGCTGCTGCGAAGACGATTGCGGATAGGACGACGGCGGCTGCGACACCGGCCAGCGCGGCTGGTTGCTGATGCTGCCGGGCGGGCGCAAATCGTCGGCATAGCCGAAGCTGCTGCTGCTCTCGCCGAACGCCGCCACCTTCAAGGGAAATTCAGCGCCGCACGCGCCCGGACCCGAAATCGGGTCGATCCGAACGAGGGTGGCCGTCTCCTTCACCGTTCCGGATTTCAGGCACGCCTTCTCCGCCTCGGCCCGCCAGGGTTCACGTTCCGCGGTCATGAAACCACGGCCGCAACCCGCCAGCGCAACGAGGACACAGGAGCCGACTACGAACAAACTTACTCCGCGCGTCATCCGCGCACCGTCGCCGAAGATAATTAAAGACTCTTCAACGCATTGTTATTCAATGTTTTTTAACCACGTTTGCGCGGCTGGAGCGCCATCATCCACAGGAGCGACAGCAACACTGACTTTTTGCGCGGGGAACGCCTTGCTAGCGTTGCGCGTTACATCCGCCGACTGCGGACCAATGACCGCCAGCGTTGAGCCAAGGGAGCTTCCCATGACCATCGTCGGACGTTTGAGTGTTGTGGCAGCGTATGCGTCGATCATCTTCGTCGGTGCGATCGTTCTAGGCCTGTTCTAGCAATTGCTGGCCCAGCAATCTGAACGGTCTTCGCGCGCATCCAGGCCGCGCACGATCCTGTTTTTTAGCGACCACGGGCATCGATCCGGCTGATATTCCCCGTAATAATGCAATGAATAACCCGCATCGTGCCGGGCGCGGCGTTGCATCGCCCTGACCGGACTGCCAAGTTCGAGACTCTTGGTTTTTCCATTTTCCCCGACAGGTGTTCTTCGTGAGAATTTGTGGCGGCCTGCTTGTTGCTTCGCTGATTTTCTGTTGCGCATACGCATCCGCCGCACAGGCGGCTTCCGGTCTTCAACTCGCTCAGGCGACAACACCCGCACAACCAGCACCCGCCGCGCAGCCCGCGGCACCCGCCGATCAGCCACCCGCAGATCCGGCGCAGTCCGCCGATGCCGACACTGACGAGCCTGCCGGCAACGTCGCGACCTTGCAGGGCACCGCGACGGTGACACGCAACGGCATGACCGGTCCGCTGAAAATACAGGACGAGATTTTCAAGGGCGACGTGCTCCAGACCGGCAAGAGTTCGATGCTCGGTGTGACGTTTACCGACGACACCACGCTCAATCTCTCCGCCAGTTCGCGGATCGTCGTGGATAATTTCGTTTATCAGGACGGCGGAAAGGACAACGCCGCGCTGATCAATGTCACACGCGGCACCATGGCCTTCGTCGCCGCCGCCGTCGCCAAGACCGGCGACATGAAGATCGAGACGCCAACCGCGACGCTCGGCATTCGCGGCACCACCGGCGTCGTAGAAGTGCCAGAAGGCGCCGCGGCAGCCAGCAGCGCCAAAAATGTCGGCGTCAAACTTTATCCCGATGCCGACGGCAAGGTCGGGCGCATCGAAGTCAAGGCGCGCGACGGCGCGCCGCTCGGAATGCTGACGCAAGGCGCGAGCGGCTTCACCGTGCGCGGCACGATGGTGAGTGGATTCGGCATGCGAATGGCGGTCATGCCGATGGTCATGTCCGCGCAACTGATCGCGCGTGATCGCGGCTTCATGCAGCGCGTCCACAACATGCAAGGTATCGGGCGGCGCATCGTCGCGGAGCAACGCAATTTCCGGATGCAGAATCCGCAGCGCCCGCCCGCATTCGGACGGGGACCGCAACAGCGCGGCGGCTTCAATCAACCGGGCCAGCAGCAGCGCCCCGGACTCAATCAGCCCGGAAATCAGCGCGGCGGAGTTAATCAGCCAGGAAACCAGCCCGGTCAGCGCGGACAACAGCCCGGTCTCAATCGTCCGGGCCAGCCCAATCAGCCGGGACTGCGCAACCAACCGGCGCAACCCGGCCAACCGAACCGTCCGGGGCTCAATCAACCCGGTCAGCCGGGACGACCGGGTCTGCAAAACCAGCCGGGACAGCGCGGCGGCTTGCAGCCCGGCATCGGTCAGCCGGGGCGACCCGGATTGCCAAATCAACAAGGCGGAATGCAACGGCCACCCGGTGTGCCGAACCAGCTCGGACATCGGCCCGGATTGCCGAACCAGCCGGGATTGCAACGACCGCCCGGAGTACAGCAAGGCATTCCGCAAAGGATGCCCGGACAAACTGGATTGCCGCGGCAAACCGGCATGCCAAGTCCTTCTAACGTAACAGGTCCGTCCGGCGTGCCGGGCGGATTCCAGCGGCCATCCGCCATGCCGGGCGCGATACAGGGCGCAGACGGTATTCTCAACCGGCTCGGTGTGCCGAACATCCCCGGCGTCCCAAGCCGTGCCGCCGTTCCGCAAGTGCCGGCCCAGCGCATGCCGGCGGGATTGCCGCGCGCAGGACAACCCGCGCTGCCGACCGCGCAGAAAAAGCTCCCGCAACTGCAAAAACTGAAGCCGCCGCCGAAAGACCTTCGATAATCCGCACACGGTCATTGTGCCGCGCGACGCGAGGGGCAGCGCGCGGCCTTGACGTGCCGCGAAACAGGTTTCAATTGTATCTTCAGCGACGCAGGCCACGGCCGTCATGCCGCCAGGGAGCTTGCCATGATCTTTCGCCAGTTGTTCGACAGCGTCTCCAGCACTTACACGTACCTGCTGGCCAGCCGCAAAGGCGGCGAGGCGCTGATCATCGATCCTGTGTTTGAGAAGGTCGATCATTATATCCGGCTGCTGCACGATCTCGATCTCAAGCTCATCAAGGCGGTCGACACGCATCTCCATGCCGACCACATCACGGGGCTCGGCGCGTTGCGCGACAAGACCCATTGCATCACCGTGATGGGAGAACAAAGCGGCGTCGATGTCGTCTCCATGCGGGTGTCGGACGGCGACCGCATCGGCATCGAAGGCCTGAGCCTCGACGTGCTCTACACGCCCGGCCACACCGACGACTCCTACAGCTTCATCCTTCCCGATCGTGTGTTCACCGGCGACACGCTGCTTATTCGCGGGACCGGCCGCACCGATTTCCAGAACGGCGACCCGCGCGCGCAATACGAATCGATCTTCGGCCGGCTGCTGAAATTGCCGGACCACACGATGATCTTTCCGGCGCACGATTATAAAGGCGATACCGTCTCCACCATCGGCGAGGAGCGCGCCCACAATCCTCGCCTGCAGGTCAAGTCGGTCGATCAGTATGTCGAGCTGATGAACGGCCTGCATCTGCCGAACCCGAAGATGATGGACGTGGCGGTCCCCGCCAACCTCCATGTGGGACTTGTGCAGGAGGACGTTGCGTTGCGCGGCTGGGCCGTCTCCGCTTCGCAGGCAAAAGAACTTGTCGGGCATCCGGGCGTAGTTCTCATCGACCTGCGCGAGCGCAGCGAGCGCGAGAAGCATGGCGTGATTCCCGGCTCGATCCATGCGCCCTATCCGGATCTCGAGGACAACGTGAAGGCCGGCGGCATTCTGCATGAGCTTGCCGCGGCCTCGCACAGCCGCCTGCTGTTCTACTGCGCGTTCGGCGAACGCTCCGCCATGGCGGTGCAGGCCGCACAGGCCGCAGGACTGACCGCCGCCTGCCATATCCGCGGCGGTATCGATGCATGGCGTACGGCCGGCGGTAACATCACGCGCAACGGCTGACGGCGCGGAACTGGCGCACACGGCGCAACGGCTGTAGCATCGCGCCATCATGCGTCTGGAGTCGTTATGCGCGTAAAGATCATTCTGCTGGGATTGGCGGCTCTCGTCGTGTCGTTCGCCGCGAGTCTTTACGCGATGAACACTTTCTGGCCCCCCGTCGTCCAGAAACCGGTGCTCGCGGCATTGCCGCCGCTGCCGCCGGTCTCGCGCAATTCCGAAATTCTCACGCCCATCGCGGTGTCGATCACCGCGCTGCGTGACGCGCTTGATCGCGCCGCGCCGCGCAACATCGGCGGCAAGGCCGACAATCCCGTCAGCCAGATTCTCCAGAATGCCGACATCAACTGGACGGTGACGCGCGGACCGATCGCGGCGTCAGGCGTGCAGAACGCGCTGGCGCTGTCGACGCCGCTCGACGGCAAGCTGACCGTGCTGGGTTCAATCTCGGCGGCGAGCGGATCGGCGCTCGGCAACGTGCTGGGAAATGTTCTCGGCAGCAATGCCGCCAAGCAACTCGGCAACATCTCGATCAAGCAGTTGAACGCCAACGCCGCGATTCACGGCAATGTCGCGATCACCGCGCGTCCTGAAATTTTGCGCGAGTGGCGCATCGATCCGAAGCTGACCGCGCAGGTCAATCTCGGCGAGAGCAGCCTCTCGGTCGCCGGCGCAAAGATCGCGGTGCCTGCGCAGGTCAAGCCGCTGATCGACAAGACCGTCGCCGAGCAGATGGGAGTCCTGCAGCAGCGGCTGCGCAACGATCGCTCGCTCGAACAGAACGCGCGGCGCGAGTGGGCGAAACTTTGCCGCTCCCTCCCCTTGCCGCCCGCAGCCGCGGGCATGCCCACGCTGTGGCTCGAGATGCGGCCGGTGCGCGCCGTCGCGGCGCAACCGCGCATCGACGCCAACAACGTCAACCTGATGCTCGGCCTGCAAGCGGAGACACGCGTGCTGCCAGCGGAGACCAAACCGGACTGTCCGTTTCCCGCGACGCTTGAGATCGTGCCGCCGCCCGAGCGCGGCCGCATCGCCATCGGCGTGCCGATCGATCTGCCTTTCACCGAAGTGAACAAGATCGTCGAGGTGCAGTTGAAAGGCCGCACCTTCCCCGAGGACGGCAGCGGCTCGGTCGACGTCACCGTCAAAAGCGCAAGCGTCACCGCGGCCGGACAACGGCTGCTGATTTCGCTGCTGGTGAACGCCAGGGAAAAGAAGAGCTGGTTCGGCTTCGGCGGCGAAGCGACGATTCACATCTGGGGACGCCCGGTGCTGGATCAGGCGCAGCAGATTCTGCGATTGACCGACCTCGAACTCGCGGTCGAATCCGATTCCGCGTTCGGCCTGTTAGGGGCCGCCGCACGTCCGGCGATTCCCTATCTGCAGCGCGCGCTGGAACAACGCGCCACCATCGACCTGAAAACATTCGCCGCCAACGCGCAGCAAAAGATTTCCGGGCTGGTTACGGAATTCCGTCAGAACGACGACGGCATCCGCATGGAAGCATCGGTGAGCAGTATCCGCCTCGGCGGCATCGCATTCGACTCCAAAACGCTGCGCGTGATTGCGGAGGCGGAAGGCTCGATCAGCGTGGCGGTGACGGCGCTGCCGAATCTGCAGTGAAATCCTGCTCGTCATTGCAATATCAGGACTTCATTTTGCGGCTTCATCCCGCTAAATCATTCACATCATGGAACTTATTTCGTGACATGATGTCTCCACATTTGTTCCGCATTGGAACTCTTTGCGCCCGCTGCCGTTGAGCCGGGCCATTCGTCGCGCCGGCGTTGCATCCCGCGTTGGACTCATTTCCATTTTCTCGTTGAGGACACACACATGAAACGTATTTTGCTCGCCGCAGCAGCGGCGATGATGCTGATTCATCCGGCAAGCGCGCAACGCGCGAACTACGAGCAGATGGTGGCGAGCCACGCCGCCGCGAACGGCGTTCCCGCCGAACTCGTGCATCGCGTGATCGTGCGCGAGAGCCGCTACAATCCGCGCGCCGTGAGCAAGGGCAATTACGGCATGATGCAGATCAAGCTCGCGACCGCGCGCGGCCTTGGCTACACCGGCACCGCGCAGGGCCTGCTCGATCCGGACACCAATCTCACCTACGCCGTGAAATATCTCGCGGGCGCCTATCGCGCCGCGGGCGGTAACCACAACCGCGCTGTCTCCTATTATGCCGGCGGATATTATTATGCCGCAAAACGTCAGGGACTGACACCGCGTCAGCAGATTCGACAGGCGCAGGCTGAACCGTCGATCTCACTGTTCGATGCAAACGCGCAGGAAGTTGAGCGTCCCGTCCGGCATCATCGCCACCGCCATCATCACTGAGAAAATTGAGCGCTGAGTTAACAGAGCCGGCTTCAGTTTGAAGCCGGCTTTATTTTTGAGCCGGTCGCAGCGTCCGGCTTGCGAACGTGAACGACAGCGCGATCGTCGGCATAGATCCGCTGCCAGCCATCAAGATGATCGAGCAGCCCGACCGCCGGAGTCGCGGGTGTCAGCAACGTCGCATCGATCTTGTAGGTTTCGAGCAGGCCCAAAAACGAATCCACATTCTTCAGTGCGAAAGCCTCGAGCGCGGTGACGACGAATTTTTCGCCGTACAATTCCGCGCGGCCGTCGAAGAAGGTCGGGATGCCCTGCGTGATGAGATAACCGCCGAACCCGGAATTGTGCAGGATTCGCGCAGCCTTGCGCTCCTTCAGCACATCGACGGCCGCGGCGGGGGTCTGAACCGCCATCGGTGTGAATGTGTGATACGCGGCGAACGCCCACGTCGCACTGACCGCCGCAAGGATCACGACGACAATGCCGGCAATGCCGCGCGATGCGCGCACGTGATCGCCGGTCTGGCCGAGTTGCTCCGCCAGTGGCTTCGCCAGCACCAGTGGCGTCAGCAGCGCGAACACCTCGATATTGCGACTGTGCGAGAGCGCCATGTGCAGCAACCCGAGCACCAGCAGGATGCGCGTCGGCGTCAGCACGATGCCGCGCCAGAGCGCAGCACCAAGCGCCGCCAGCAAACAAATCTCGAACGGACCGAGGCTGCTGAAATCCGCCGGCTGCCATTCGGGGATCAGCGGCATTGCACCGCCGAGATCGAGAATCTGCCGCGCGGCCAGCAGTGAATTCCAGCCATAGGGCGTGAGGCAGCTTGCGGCGAGCGCGCACAGGCCGAACGCCGCCCAGCGCAGCGCCAGCGGAATGCGCCGCGATGCATCGGCATTCCATAGTGCTTCGAGCGCGAACGGCGCGACCAGCGCCACGCCCAGCACGAAGCCGCCATGAAGATTTGCCCACAGCACGATCAGCGGCAGCAGCCAGTACGAAGGCGTGGTGCGATTGTCGCTGGCCGTGACGAGACCGTTGACCCAGGCCACCATCACCGGCAGCGCGAGGAGATGCGGTCGCGCGAGAAAATGGTGTGCGGATAAAATCACCGCCGCCATCGCTACGATGATCGCATGGGTCGCGGTGAACCGCTGGCAGAGGATATGCGCCAGCAGCGCGAACGCGGCAGACGCCGCGAGCGAGGCAAGGATCACCGGCCCTGCCCATCCGATGGCGGAATACGAGGCCGCATAAAGCACCTGCGCCAGCCACGAGGAGGAGATCCATGGCGCGCCGAGTTTGGTGAAGGAGTAAATGTCGGTGATGGGCAACGCGCGATGATCGATGATCCATTGCCCGATCGCGATCTGCCAGTAGGTGTCGGCATCCTGCAGCGAGCGATTGCCGCCGAGCACCATCAACAGAAAGAGGCCCGCACCGAGCCACAGCCACGGCGGCACCTGGCCGACAGCTTTCGCAAGCGTGCCCGGCGTCTGCGCGATGCCGTTGTGCCCGGCGATGCTCATATGCGGTCCTGAACCCGGAAAAGAAGTTCCGCGATCTAACCACCGGCGGCATAATTCCCGGTAAATTTGGACCCGGATTTTCTCTCCAGAATCGCAAGAAACCGGCCCCAAATGGCCTTTATTCGCGCGCGGCAAGGTCAACGAACCCTTACCGCGGTTTTCAGCTTGGCTGCGCCTTGCATTGCGAAATGCAAAAGCGCGTTTCCACGATGCGGAAAAGCGGTGCGCCCCGGCGCCTCCGCCCATTGAAACCGGGGGGTATCGGGTCTATCGTAATGATTGTTCCGAGGGGGGCTCCGGCGTGGAGCTGAGATACCGCGTGTTGCGCGGTGACCCTTTGAACCTGATCCGGGTCATGCCGGCGAAGGGACAGGGATGTTGCAAGAATCATCATCTCCGCGAGGAGAGTCTTCCGTCAACATTATAGGTGCGGGCATCGCCGGTTCATGGCAGGCGCTGCTGTTTGCGCGTGCCGGTTATGACGTGACGCTGCATGAGCGTGGCGACGCTGCGATGATGCAGGCGACCAGCCATTTCGCCGGCGGGATGCTGGCCCCCTGGTGCGAACGCGAAGCCTCCGAACCGGTCATCACCCGCCTCGGCATCCGCTCGCTCGATCTGTGGCGCGAGCAGCTTCCCGAGACGCCGTTCAACGGCTCGCTGGTCGTGGCGCATCCGCGCGACCGCACCGACTTCGAGCGCTTCGCCAAGCTCACCACCGACCACGACCGTCTCGACGCCGGCGGCATCGCCGAACTCGAGCCATCGCTCGACGGGCGATTCCGGGAGGCCTTGTTCTTCGCCGGTGAAGGTCATGTCGAGCCGCGCACCGTACTGCCGAAACTGCACGCGAAGCTGGCCGAGGCTGGCGCGACCATCCGGTTCAACAGCGACCGCGACGTGAAAGATGATGCCGACGGCATCGTGATCGATTGCCGCGGCCTGAGCGCGCGCGACACATTTCCCGATCTGCGCGGCGTCAAGGGCGAGATGGTGATCGTCGAAACGCCCGAGGTGCAACTGTCGCGCCCGGTGCGGCTGATTCATCCCCGCTGGCCGCTCTATATCATTCCGCGTGACGGCAATCGCTTCATGATCGGCGCGACCAGCATCGAAAGCGAGGACACCGGCGTCAGCGTACGCTCGGCGCTGGAATTGCTGACCGCCGCCTATGCTGTGCATCCGGCGTTTGCCGAAGCGCGCATTGTTGAAATCGGCGCGGGCCTGCGTCCCGCCCTTCCCGACAACCTGCCGCGCATCGCCATCGACGCCACGCGTATCTCCGTCAACGGGCTTTATCGCCACGGCTTCCTGCTGGCGCCTGCCCTTGCGGAACTGACGCTGGCCTTTGTCGAGCGCGGCGCCATCGACAACGAGGTGATGCAATGTTCCTGATCGTCAACGGCGAGCGCCGCGAGACCAAGGCCACGCGCGTCGATGCGCTGCTGGCCGAGCTTGAATATGAAGGCGCGCATCTGGCCGTCGCCGTGAACTACGACGTGGTGCCGCGCGCGCGCTGGGCCGACACGCCGCTCAACGACAACGACGCGGTGGAAATCCTCACGCCGCGGCAGGGAGGATGAGCATGTCCTCGACCGTGAAATTCTACGACAAGGAATTCTCGTCGCGCCTGCTGATCGGCAGCGCGCTGTATCCGTCGCCGAAGATCATGCAGGACGCGATCCGCGCCTCGGGCAGCCAGATCGTCACCGTGTCCGTGCGCCGCGAAACCGCCGGCGGCAAGACCGGCGACCAGTTCTGGTCGCTGATCCGCGAACTCGATGTAACGGTCCTGCCCAACACCGCGGGCTGCAAGAGCGTGCGCGAGGCTGTGACCACCGCGAAGCTGGCGCGAGAACTGTTCAACACGCCGTGGGTCAAGCTCGAGGTCATCGCCGACGACGAAACGCTGCAACCCGACGTGATCGGCCTTGTCGAAGCCGCATCGATCCTCACGAAAGACGGCTTCGAGGTGTTTCCTTATTGCACGGAGGATCTGAGCGTCGCCATGAAGCTGGTCGACGCCGGCTGCAAGGTCGTGATGCCGTGGGCCTCGCCCATCGGTAGCGCGCGCGGCATTACCAATCGCGATGCATTGAAGCTGCTTCGCCAGCGCCTGCCGGACATTACGCTGGTAGTCGATGCCGGCCTCGGTGCACCGTCACACGCCGCGGAAGCGCTCGAACTGGGCTTCGACGCCGTGCTGCTCAACACCGCCATCGCCAAGGCCGACGATCCGGTCCGGATGGGCAACGCCTTCCGCCTCGCCGTCGATGCCGGCCGTGCCGGATATGAAGCGGGCCTGATGGGCGCGCGCGATTTCGCTTCTCCTTCAACCCCTGTCGTTGGGACACCTTTCTGGCATGTCGTATCCTGATCGCTTCTATCCCGTTGTCGATACTGTCGCGTGGGTCGCGCGGCTGACCAAGCTCGGCGTCGGCACCGTGCAATTGCGCGCCAAGGACCTCGACGACGCAGCGGCTCTGACGCTGGTGCGCGAGGCGCTCGCCGTCACCAACGGCACGCCGACCAAGCTCGTGGTCAACGACTACTGGCGCGCCGCCATCGAATGCGGGGCGGAGCATCTGCATCTCGGGCAGGAAGACATCGCCGACGCGGACGTCGCCGCCATCAAGCGCGCAGGCCTCACCCTCGGCATCTCGACTCATGACGAGGACGAACTCGACAACGCGCTCCGGAACAAGCCGGACTACATCGCGCTCGGTCCGATCTTCCCCACGACGCTGAAAGCCATGCGCTTCGCGCCGCAGGGTATCGAGCGCATCACCGCATGGAAGCTGGTGATCGGCGACATTCCACTGGTCGCCATCGGCGGCATCAAGCTCGAACAGGCCCGCGAGATTTTCGCCGCGGGCGCGAATTCCATCGCCGTCGTCAGCGACGTGACCCAGAACGCCGATCCGGACGCGCGCGTGCGCGCCTGGCTCACCGATTATTCAGAAGCTGCCTGAGACATCCTTCAAAGGAGGACGCCATGAACAAACCAATCAACACGGCCGACCTGAAGCCCGCCGTCACCACCGGCAACCTGCCGGCCTCGCGCAAGATTTACGTCACGCCCGACGAGGCCGCGGATGTGCGCGTGCCGCTGCGCGAGATCATTCTCTCCGAGGGCGCTGGCGAGCCGAACCTCCCGGTCTATGACACCTCCGGCCCCTACACCGATCCGAACGTCATCATCGACGTCAACGCGGGCCTGTCCCGCGAACGCATCAAGTGGGTGAAAGAGCGCGGCGGCGTCGAGGAATACGAAGGCCGCGACATCAAGCCGGAAGACAATGGCAATGTCGGTGCCGCACACGCGGCTGCGCAATTCAAGGCGCACCACAAGCCGATCCGCGGCGTCGGCGACGCCATGATCACGCAGTACGAGTTCGCGCGCGCGGGCATCATCACCAAGGAGATGATCTACGTCGCCACCCGCGAAAACCTCGGACGCAAGGTTCAGCTTGAACGCGCGGAAGCCGCCCTCAAGGACGGCGAGAGCTTCGGCGCGGACATCCCCGCCTTCGTCACTCCGGAATTCGTGCGCTCCGAGATCGCGCGCGGCCGCGCCATCATCCCCTGCAACATCAACCACGCCGAACTGGAGCCGATGATCATCGGCCGCAACTTCCTGACCAAGATCAACGCCAACATCGGCAATTCGGCCGTGACGTCATCGGTCGAGGAGGAAGTCGACAAGATGGTGTGGGCGATCCGCTGGGGCGCGGACACCGTGATGGATCTCTCGACGGGGCGCAACATTCACACCACGCGCGAATGGATCCTGCGCAACGCGCCGATTCCGATCGGCACCGTGCCGATCTATCAGGCGCTGGAGAAGTGCGACGGCGATCCGGTCAAGCTGACGTGGGAGCTGTATAAAGACACGCTGATCGAGCAGTGCGAACAGGGCGTGGACTATTTCACCATCCATGCCGGCGTGCGGCTGCCGTATATCCATCTCACCGCCAACCGCGTCACCGGCATCGTCTCGCGCGGCGGCTCGATCATGGCCAAGTGGTGCCTCGCCCATCACAAGGAGAGCTTCCTCTACACGCACTTCGACGAGATCTGCGATCTGATGCGCAAGTACGACGTGTCGTTCTCGCTCGGCGACGGCCTGCGTCCCGGTTCGATTGCAGACGCCAACGACCGCGCGCAGTTCGCCGAACTCGAGACGCTTGGCGAACTCACGAAGATTGCGTGGGCCAAGGGCTGTCAGGTGATGATCGAAGGCCCCGGCCATGTGCCGATGCACAAGATCAAGATCAACATGGACAAGCAGCTCAAGGAGTGCGGCGAAGCGCCGTTCTATACCCTCGGGCCGCTGACCACCGACATCGCGCCGGGATACGATCATATCACGTCCGGCATCGGTGCTGCGATGATCGGCTGGTTCGGCTGCGCGATGCTTTGCTACGTGACGCCGAAGGAGCATCTCGGCCTGCCCAACCGCGACGACGTCAAGGTCGGCGTCATCACCTACAAGATCGCGGCGCATGCCTCCGATCTGGCGAAGGGCCATCCGGCGGCGCAGTTGCGCGACGATGCATTGAGCCGCGCGCGGTTTGACTTCCGCTGGGAGGACCAGTTCAATCTCGGCCTCGATCCGGAAACGGCGCGCAGCTATCACGACGAGACGCTGCCGAAGGAAGCGCATAAGGTCGCGCATTTCTGCTCGATGTGCGGGCCGAAGTTCTGCTCGATGAAGATCACGCAGGACGTGCGCGACTACGCCGCGACCCTCGGCGACAACGAGAAGGCCGCACTGAACCTCGACGGCAAACTCCCCGGCGTCGGCATGTCGATGTCCGGCGTGATCGAAGACGGCATGGCGCAGATGAGCGAGAAGTTCGTCAAGATGGGCGGACAGGTCTATGTCGAAGCGGAGGCCGTGAAGGAAAGCAACAAGGTCTTCTGAGCCTCGTCATTGAAGCCAATCGAACGGCGGGTTGCGCGAACGCGCAGCCCGCCGTTTTCGTGTGCCCTTCGAAAAATAATCCCGCGAGCTTGTACCCGCGATAGTTGAACTGCGGCCAGATCACGCTAACCTTGGCGGCGGGGAAGAAGGCGGGCGATTTCACGAGCCCGTCGTACAGGGCAAGACAAATGACAAATGTATTGAATGCGGTCGGCGTATCCCGCCGGCGGGCGATTACTGTTGTTTTCCGGACTTTGATTTTAGCTGCGGCCAGTCTGGCCGTGACCAGCGTCGAGCCATCGGCCGCTGCGGACGGCGCCAAGCTCACCCTCACCCGCGTCAGCGGATTACAATATGCGGGCGTGCCGGCGACAGTGAACGTCAACGGCCAGAAAGTGGCCAGCCTTTGGGGCGGATCGTCGGCCACCGTCGATCTTGCACCGGGCGCGAAAACCATCACCGTCGATGCATGGTCTTATCCCGGCAGTTGGACCCACACCCTGAACGTCAAGCCGGGCGCCCGCTACACCATCGAGATCTCGCCACGCGACGGCAGCGCCGCGTCAGCCGTGCTCGGCCCGGTCGGCACCGCGATCGAAGCCAGCTCGAAGAAAAAGCAAGGCGGCGCATTCCAGATGCGTGTCGTGACGGCGCGTTAGCCGGATCGCACGGCCGCGGATAAGCGAAGCTCGTCGAGATGGGCGGACAGGTCTAATGTCGAGGCCGACGCCGTGAAGGAGAGCAACAAGGCGTTGATGGGTTCGACGCTGCACATGCTCAAGATCGCAACGGCGCTGGGGGTTCTCAGCGTCGTCACTTTATCTGGCACAGCCTTTGCTGCGCAATTGACCGCCGCCGATCGCGCATGGACCGACACCTGCATGGCGCAACGCACGGCGAGCAACGAACAGCCTTTGAGGCTACGGAAATATTGAGCGCACCTACCCGCCCGCGCATCAGATGTGCAGGAAGGAAGTGAGTTTGCAACGCCATCGTGAAATCGGACGACTGCCCACTTATCGCCAAACTATTTGCCGTTCGTCATGCGCCTTACCATCTCCTCGATCATCGAAATATCCCGTTCAATCTCCCCTGCGATTTGGCCTGCGCGCTCTGGCGAAATGACTTTTCCTTCCTCGCAATCAAACACGATACCACCGGTGGCCTTGGCATAAGCGCCGCCCGCCATGTACGCGGCGATGCCTTCGTAAGGATTTCCGGTCCAGCGAAATGCAAGAGCGAATTTCCAGCTATGACCGAACTCGACGTCGGAAAGTTCGGCCATTAATTCGGCAGCGCTCCAGTGATCGCACTCAAAGGCAGCCTGCCTGTCCCTGAGTTGCACCGGCAATACACCCTTCAAGTCGGCGAAAGGCAGCCCCGCGAACAGCCGCAACGGAAAGCCGCTGGCATCAATCGCCTGTTGCCATGCAGTAATCGACGGCAGCTGCACGTCTGACAGGACATACAATTCCATCGACATCTCAAACTCCCATAGCATTCAGCATGGAATGTATCCGCGCGACATACATCGTAGGATCAAACCTGCCTCGTCGATACTTTCGGGATGGGCCGCGCACAACATTCAATTCGAAAACAGGTGTATTCGATGTGGCACCCGTTGCTTCGCGAAGCGCGTTTGCCCTCGCTGGCCTTATTCTCGCATCGCCTGTTTTGACATCATAGATGGCGATGACGTCACCCTGAATATTGCGCAAGATAACATCGGCTCTAACGGTGCCTAAAAGTCCGTAGCGAGGGTCGCTATCGCTCAAGCTAAAGCTACGTTCAATATCTCCTAAGCCTGGAATGCCCAATTTTTTGACTTCGATTTCAAATGCAATGTGCACCGCTGTGCCATAAACACCCGGATTCATCGTCGGAAGAAAATCAAGTTTTTCCATAACACGAACCAACGCGTCACTAAGCGCCTCAGTTGCCTCGTCAATTGTCGGGATGCCGGTGAGAAAGCCGGACGACGTCGTAACCTGAACACCACCACCACTCGTCCACCGTCCCCACTCATCGCGCGGCTGGTCATGGTTGAACCCCGCTTTGAATGCGACGTGCATAAATCTCATGAACTTCAACTCGACTTTGATGTCGAGAAGTTCGCTCTTTAATCCGAGCAGGTCCCTCCGGGTTTCCTTCAGCAAATCCATCCAACATCGCTCCAATCAGACAAAACCCATATCGGACTTTATTCCTATTGTCAATCCATCAAATTGATGTGCCCAGTCCTGTTCCAAGGGATAAACGGGTATACGACGACGTGGGACTGTCACCCGGTATGCGAGCTGCTCCGACAACTGATTATCCAGCGCTTGTGATAGGCTCACCCCATGCACAATCTCACACCTCTCTCCGGTCTTCTCGGCGGCGCGCTGATCGGGCTTGCTGCTGCGATGCTGATGCTGTTCACCGGGCGCATCGCGGGCATCAGCGGCATCTTCGGCGGACTTCTTTCACCAACAGCAAGTGATCGCGGCTGGCGCATCGCCTTTCTTGCGGGCCTGATCGCGGCACCGATCATCGCAGCACTGCTCACTGGCGCGGCACTCCCCTCGCCTGCGATGCCCGCGAGCCTGATCGTGATTATCCTCGCCGGTCTGCTCGTCGGGTTCGGCAGCCGCATGGGCGGCGGCTGCACCTCGGGTCACGGCGTGTGCGGTGTCGCGCAGCTGTCGGCGCGCTCGCTCGTTGCCACCGCGGTCTTCATCGTCGCGGCGATCATCACTGTCGCCATCGTGCGTCACGGTATGGGAGGCTGATGCGATGCCGCTCGTTCTCGTAAGCTTCATTTGTGGACTCATCTTCGGCGCGGGCCTCTTGATCTCCGGCATGACCCAAACCGGAAAAGTGCTCGGCTTCCTCGACATCTTCGGCGCGTGGGACGCGACGCTGGCGTTCGTGATGGCGGGCGCCGTCGCGGTCACCAGCATCGGGTTTGCGCTGGCACGGCGACGTGGCACTCCGGTCTTCGCCGCGCAGTCGCTCTGGCCGACGCGCAAGGACATCGATGCGCCGCTGGTTTCGGGCGCAGTCCTGTTCGGCATCGGCTGGGGACTGGTCGGGCTTTGTCCCGGCCCGGCTTTGGTCAACCTCGCGGGCCTCAGCCTGCCGGTGATCGTCTTCGTCGCCGCGATGGCCGCCGGAATGGTCGGTCAGGATATCTGGAGCAAACGAAAGACGGTCGCGCCCATAACGCGCGAGACCGCCGTCGTCACATCTACCGACGGTTAGCGATCAGCAACCGTCGCGCATCAACCATACGCCGGCTTGACCTCGGTGTTTTTCACGGCTGATGTCGAACCGTTTGGCGCGTCATGCCGACACACCACCGTGTTCAACAGGGCGACCGGAGCCATGCGAAGCAGACCCGTTTCCACACGAACCCTCATCGCCGCGTTTGTCGCGGCATGCATGGCCTACCCGGCAGCAGCGCAAACAAAGCCCCCGGCCTCGCCATCCGAAGCTGCGTTGACGGAAAAGATGAACGCCTACGTGGGCTGCATCAATCGCCTGTCCGAGCGCTCCTACAGTTCCCGCAGCCGCTATTTCAGCTGGGCCAAGCAGAGCGGGCCGACCGGCAAGGAGCGGATCATCTACGGCACATACACGATCCATGACACGTCGGACTGCCGCAAGAATGTAGAGAAGGCCAACGCGCTGGAACCGCGCGATGCCGAACTGGAAGCGTCTGCGTCGGCTTACGCCGATGCCGTCAGCAAGCTGGAGCCGCTGCTGAAGGAGACGGACGACTACTACACCCAGGAGAACTACAAGGACGACAAGATGGCCAAGGGGAAGGCGCTGCATCCCCAGCTTGTCGCGGCGTGGGATGCCTTTGCAAAGGCGGACAAGGATTTGCGCCGCAATGTCGAGGTCATCAACGACAGGCGCGCGCTGGAGCGGCTTGCCGAGATCGAGCGCGGCGAAGGCCGCAAGGCGCGCTATCATGTGGAAGCGCTGATGATCCAGGCCAAGCGCGTGTTGCGGGCACAAAATGCCGACAAGCCGGACATGGTCGCGATCACGCAAGCGCTGAACGACTACGAAGCCGCCATCAAAGGCGTCGAAGAGGTCGCGAACGCCGATGGCGGCCAGAAGATCGGTTCAATGTTCACCAGCAGCGCCAAGTCGTTCCTGACGTCGGCAAAACAACTGATGCGCCGTGTCCGCGACAAGGTGCCTTACAGCAGCGGCGACAAGATGATGCTCAACGCGGGCAGCGGCTGGATGATCGAGGGATCGCCTGAGCGGCTGCTGCGCGACTACAATCAGCTGATCGAGTCCTACAACCGCGGCGCGCGCATCTAGATCGCGCGCCGGACAGCGGACTGCTCGAGTCCACGACTTGAGGGAGAAAGGCGCGCCGGGATGCGGCGCGCTTTCGCTTCTTACTTCAGCGTAATCGCGAGTCCGCTCAGGTCCGCGTTGGCCATCAAGCCGACCTGCCGCCCGGAGAGTTCGAGCACCGCGCCCTTCTGGTTGGTCAGCACGATGGCGCGCGCGCCGCTGCCGACCGCGATGCCCGCGCCCGCAGCGCCATAGACACCCGCGACGTCCGAAGGACGGTTGATGTTGCTGACCCGTCCGCGCAGCACCGTCTTCGATCCGCCGAACACAAGGCCGTAGTCCAGCCCGCCGGCAGAGAGCCGATAGCTCCTGCCCCGGAAATTGAGCGTGCCGCCGCCGCCCGAGCCGCCGATGAACCAGCCGGCCTTGTAGACCGTGAGCGACACGGTGCCCGAGTCGGCCTGCGCTGCGGATGACAGGCCGATGCCTGCGAACGCGAGAGCGATCGCCGCGGCGCGAAGGACGGATAATCGTTGCATGTGGTTTCCCCGGATTGTGTTGAGTTTGATGAACAGGCGCTTGCGAAAACGCATCACAGATGAGTCGCGCGAAGCTTACCCCATGGGGCGGATTCGCGCAGCCCAAACGGCATGATCGGCCGCCCTATCCCCGCGGACATTCCCTGTAGCCGAACCGGTCGATGATCTGCGCGCCGGAGATGGTGCTGAATTCCAGCCTTGTGAGATAACCCTTCTCGACAATGTATTGCCGCAGTTTCGCGTTGTAGGCATTCAGCATCCGGTTGGTGGAGCCCGCGTTGATGACATTCCTGTTCGCGCCGCGGCCATGGCCGGCGTGAAACAGCAGCCGCGCGCTGCGCTCGACGCAGACGTTGCGCACGCCGAGAAACAGCGTGCAGTTCGATTGGCAATGGCCGCGAATCCGAAACAGTTCGCCGCTGGCGTTGGCCTGATCGATGGCGGGCTGGAATTTCTCGATCCATCCGCCCTGGCTGAAGCGGTCCGACGTGTCGGCAAAAACAGGCGAGACCAGACCTGCCATGGACGCGCAGGCGCAGGTGAGCAGCAGCGCAACGACACATTTCATCGAATGCCTCCGGGCCTGAGCGGCTTTGTGTAAGGTTAACTCGTTGTCCGGCAGCGACAAGACCATTGCGAGCGCCCGCGCCGAGGCATAGCTTTCATGCCAGACATTGAACGCTGCTTTTTTGAGTCGGCGTTCAACTGCCCGACGGTCAAACACATCAAGAAGTGGATTATGACAATGTTGGCGGAAATCTTTTTATTGAAACTTGAAGCCCTGCTGCGCGTGGCCGCGATCGACCTGCGGGCCGGATCGAGCGATCCGCGTTTCGTGCCGGTCGCGCTGCCGCGCCGCTAAAGACGAGCGGACCCCGCGAACCAAAAGCAGCGGGCTGCCCGCTTGCTTCAGCCACACCCGCCTTCTGCCGGCTTAACCGAACCGCGCCTTGCTGCGCTCCCTTGCCTTTTCCGCTTCCACCTCGCGGTCGCGCGCCGGCGCGTGGGTGTGCAGCGACGTCAGCAATCGCCGCGCGACCTCGGAAACATCGGCGACGGCGCGGTTGAACGCATCTTCGTTGGCCTTCGACGGCGCGTTGAAGCCGGACAGCTTGCGCACGAACTGCAACGCCGAGGCGTGGATTTCATCCTCGGTCGCCGGCGGCTCGAAATTGAACAGCGTCTTGATGTTGCGGCACATGGCCGATCTCCTTGTCCATCGCGGGCCCGATATTATTCGCTCTGAACCGGGCCGGTTTAAAGGCTTAAGGGACTGCGCGCGCAGGATTTTCCCGCGGTTCCATCCGGTTCCAATTCGTGAGTTCCATGAAGGGGTTAGAGCGCCGTTAGGAAATTGTTAACTATATCGGCCCACCCTTTTTTCAGGGCTGAGATCGGAGAACTTTTAACAGTCTGCGTCCTTCGTGGACACGGATTTGGTGGAGGTCTCGATGACCCAAGACACAGCACATCACATCGCCGGAATTCTGCCGCCGAGCGGTCCCGCCATCGCGCCGAAGCGCGTGGTCCGGCTGCTGATCGGCGCCACCGTCGGTGAAATCGAACGCGAACTTATCGTGCAAACGCTGGCCCGCTGCGGC
Source organism: Afipia sp. GW821-FHT04G03 (assembly GCF_059419985.1). NCBI lineage: Bacteria > Pseudomonadati > Pseudomonadota > Alphaproteobacteria > Hyphomicrobiales > Nitrobacteraceae > Afipia > Afipia sp. GW821-FHT04G03. The sequence goes on from NZ_JBWKSV010000001.1 coordinate 1,679,785, forward strand.
GGCAACCGCACGCACGCGGCGCGCGTGCTCGGGGTCTCCGTGCGCACGCTGCGCAACAAGATCCGGCAGTATTCCGCTGACGGCGTCGAGGTCCCGGCGCATCACTAGCGTTGATGGAGCCTCGCAATCGGGTTACGGTTCCTTGCTGAGGAACAGACATGACCAGACTGACCAGAATGATACTCGCGTGTGGGGCCGCGACGGTGCTTGTGGCCCTGCTCGCCGCGTCGTCGGCGCAGGCCGCCGGCACGCCGGAGCAACGCCGCGCCTGCCGCAAGGACGCGATGACCTTCTGCCGGCAGTTCGTTCCCAATGTGGAGCGCATCACGGCCTGCATGGAGCGGAACGTCTCGAAACTGTCCCCGCTCTGCCGGAAGCAATTCAGGTAGCCGCCGGCACGGTCGCGAGGCACGAATGCACATTCCCGCCACGCTCGATCAGGCTCGCTGCATTCTGGCGATCATGCTGCGTGTCGCGGCCGCCGAGGGGCCGCCGACCGAGGCGGACAAGGAAAGCATCGCAGCAGCCACTCGCTATATTTTCCAGCTTGAGCCGCAGTTCGGCCTCGCCGGGTTGATGCCGCTCAGTCCCTCGCGGGTCAGCGCACTTGCGTCCGACGCCGATCTCGCCCGCCAGGCCGTGAGCTTTGCAACCGTCATCGCGCTGCTCGACGGCACGATCAATGTCGAGAAACTTCACGCCGTGATCAAGCTGGCCGGCACGCTCAAGGTACACGACGAATTCGTCGACGACCTCGCGCGGCTTGCGGCGGGCAAACTCTCCGACGCCATCGATCACATGACCCTTGCCAAAATCGAAAGCGTGACCGGCCGCAAGTGGACGACGGCGGAGGCGGACACGTGGCTGCGGCCTTACAACGCCGAGCCCGATCCCGCACTTGCGACGCGGTTTCACGCGCTGGCGCGGCTGCCGGGCGATACGTTCGGCTACGCCTTCGCGGCCTTCTATGACGAGAACAACTACGCCTATCCCGGCGAACCAACCGCGCTCAACTTCGCCCTCTCCGTTCCGCACGATTCCGTGCATGTGCTGGCCGGTTACGACACGTCGCCGCGCGGCGAACTGCTGACGTCGGCGGTGTCGGCGACCATGCATCGCAATCAGGGGATGTCGGGTCATGTGCTGCCGGCGATCCTGAGCGGACATCTCGGCATTCCAATCGACGATGCCGCGGGTGCGGCCACCGGCGCGCTCGATCCGCAGGAGTTCTGGTACGCGTGGGCGCGGGGTGAGGACACGGCGGCGGACCTGTTCGGTCCTGACTGGAATTTCTGGTCGGCGGCGATCCAGCCGATCGCGGCTGTGCGTGACGTGGTGGGGCTCATCCCCACATGAATCAGCTCACCCGCACCAACGTCGTCGCCGCACTGCTGTCGTTCAACGGCGGCTTCGTCGACACCGCTGGCTTCCTCGGGCTCAATGGCCTGTTCACGGCGCATGTCACCGGCAACTTCGTCACGCTCGGACACGCGCTGGTCGAAGGCAGTCACGGCATCATTGGAAAAATTCTCGCGCTGCCGGAATTCATCGCGGTGATCGCGCTGGCGCGGCTTGCGGGTATCGTCCTGCGGGCGCGTGGTCTGCCTGCGCGGCCGATCCTGCTCACCGTGAAGGTCATGCTGCTCGCCGCCTTCTTCGGGCTCGCGGTCGGCTTCGGTCCGTTTCCGGATGCCAACACGCCGGCGGCGCTGCTGACCGGCTTCGCCGGGGTCGCCGCGATGGCGATGCAGAACGCCGTGCAGCGCGTGCACATGGCGAACATGCCGCCCTCCACCATGATGACCGGCTCCACCGTGCAGGCGACCATCGACGCGGTCGACCTGCTTGTCGGCACGACGCCCGAACAGGCTGCGCCTGTGCGCTTTCGCTTCAGCCGCCTTGCGCTCACCATCGGCTTCTTCGCGATCGGCTGCGCGGTCTCCGCGACCATGTATGTTTTTGTGGGCTTCTGGTGCCTCGCGCTCGCGGTCGTGGTCGGCGCGGTGGCGTCGATCATCCATGTCGAGGAAGCGCGCACGGCATAAAGGCGCTTGCGCCCTACCCGCTCCGGTTGCAGATTAAAGGCTGGGCCGGGGATGTCGTTGTGCGTGGTGTCGCGTTCGCCGTGATGACAGCAGGATTGTGCGCGATGCTTGCCGCATGCGCATCGCCTGATCCCTATGTGGTCAATCCCGCGACCACGACCTCCGGCAACTGGAAAATCGAAAAGCAGGTCGATCGCATCACCGGCGTGCCGGTGCCGAGCGCGATGCTGATCATCGACAACGCCTCGAACAGTTTCGCCGACTACGCCAAGCCGGCTTCGATGCAGCTCACCTGTTTCGAGGGCAAGCCGATGGTGCGCTTCGCTTTCGAATTCAAGGTCGGCACCGACCCCAACTCGACGCTTGGTTATCGCTTCGACGAGAAGCCCGGCCACGACAATGTCGCGGCGCGCTTCCTTCAGGAATACCGGACCGTGGTGATCGAGGACCGTGCCGCGGTCACGACATTCGCCGGCGAACTCGTGAGCTCAAGCGGTCTTGTCATACGCATCCGCTCGCTCGCGGCCGGGCGCACCACGGCGGAGTTCAAACTCGACGGCGCGCCCGCTGCCGTTGAGGCCGCCTTCGCGGGCTGTCCGCTGACGCCGCCGCCCGCGCCCGAGACGAAGAAGAAACGCGGCCACGCCAGGGCGTGACGGGGACTTCACCTCGCCCCGTTTACGGGGAGAGGTCGGATCACGCAGTGATCCGGGTGAGGGGCGCCAGCGTTCGGTCGTTACAAAAGCCCCTCACCCCGACCCTCTCCCCGCTTGCGGGGAGAGGGAGCAAATCAATTGTTGGTACAGCCATGCTGCGCCGCATCGTGCCTCATCTATGCGCAGGAGGAACGTTGCACGCCCGACGGGTTTGTCTCGACGGTCTTGCGCGACTCTCCGAAACTTTGCGCGAGTCCTTGACGTCCGGAGGATCGCATGAGGTGGCCATCGCGCGTTGCCCTGATGATTCCGCTAATGCTGTTTGCCACGACGACCTTCGCGGTCGATCGCGGACAGTTTGCCGACGTACCCGAACACATCCGGAAATGGTTCAAGGATGCGCGCAGCCCCGCCGGCGTGCCGTGCTGCGATGTCTCAGATGGACACCGCACCGATTACGATGTGCGCGGAGGCAACTACTGGGTGCCGATAGAGGGCACGTGGTGGCTGGTGCCGGAGAAAGCAATCATCCGCACCGGCGGCAATCCCACCGGCGGCGCGGTGGTGTGGTACGTGACCCTTCGCGGCAATATCGAGATCACTTGTTTCGTGCCGGCCGATGGGTCGTGAGCCATACAGCACACAGGCATCACGGGGACGACTCGCTGAAATATCGCAAACCTACTTCCGCCCCGGATAACTCACAGCCATGCCCGCGCGCACGTCCTGCTGCACGCCGTATTGCGCGAACGGATAACGGAATCCGTTCTTCGACAGCGCCTTCATGCCGGCGATGGCGCTGACGAGATATTCCGGCGGGGTCGCCATCAGCATTTCCTCGTCGAGCACGCCGCCATAGCGGCGCTCGGCGAAACACGGAATCGACAGGCTCGGCAATCGCGTGGTCAGCGCGCGGCCCCATGAGTCGGCGCAGGCGGATTCGCCAACCACGCTCCAGTCGAAACGCTTGTAGCCAGACCACTGCAATCCGTTGATGAAATAGATCATCGCGCCGGGCGTTGCGTAAAACAGCGCGATGTCCGGCGGATCGAGCTTGCCCGACGACAGCGGCCCGACCGCGAGCGCGTCGTATTGCCCATCCGGCACGCAATGCATCGCCTCCTGGTGCGCCTGCGCATCCTGCTGCGTCGAGAACCACACGCCGGTCATGTGCTGTCCGGATTGCCATGTCTCGGTCTTGGCGCCGCCGAGGCCGACCACCGCGCGGCATTGCGCGCCGACCAGATCGTCGCTGGTGATGCCGACCGTCCAGCCGATCCGCGCCGCCTGCGCCACGATCTGGTCCAGCGTGTGCACGGATTGAGGCCTGCGGATTTTCGGGATCGCCTCCATGTCCTCGCGCCGCGTGAACATCTTCATGCCGAACGGGATCGAACGCAGCTTCAGCAGCGAGTCCAGATCGCCGACGATCGCAGGCCAGTCATATGTCATCGCGTTTCTCCCGGTGTTCTTGTTATCGGTGAGGCTAAAGCATTTCGCGGCGAAGGGGAGCGCCAAAAGAAAAGCCCGGAGCCGCAACGAGCGGTCCGGGCTTTGATCGTAACAGGCATTTGGTGGCCAACGGCCGATCCAAACGAATTCAGTGGCCGCCGCCCTCCGGCGCATTGTCGTCGCCGATGCTGCCGACATGCTTCTGCTCGTAGAGCTGGATGCCGATGCGCTCGACCAGATCGATCTGGGTTTCGAGGAAATCGATGTGATGCTCCTCGTCCTTCATGATGCTCTCGAACAGGTCGCGCGAGACGTAATCCTTGATGCTGTGGCAGTAGGTCGCCGCTTCCTGATACAGCGCGCGCGCGCCGTTCTCGGCGGCGAGATCGCATTCCAGGATCTCCTTGACGTTCTGGCCGATGCGCAACGGGTCCAGCACCTGCATGTTGGGGAAGCCGTCGAGGAACAGGATGCGGTCGGTGAAGCGGTCGGCGTGGTGCATCTCCTCGATGGATTCCTTGCGCCACTGCTTCGCCATGTCCTTGAGGCCCCAGTGGTTGAGCAGCCGGAAATGCAACCAATACTGGTTGATCGCGGTCAGTTCGCTCCGCAGGCCCTTGTTGAGGTAGTCGATGACCTTGGGGTCGCCCTTCATGATTCACTCCATCGCGGACCGTCCCAGGGACGGTCAAAATCTAATTTAGAAACGTTCTAAATCAGATTCCACGCGAGTACAACCCCTCGCCGAAGTTATCGGCAGGAGGCTGAAAATATCAAACGGTGAAATGACTTAGCAGGCAGCTTGGGCGAACAGAGCCACAGGCTCCGGATTGGCCTCGGCGGCGTCATGCTGCTGGCTATGGGGGCATCCCGAGCAGCAGGACTTGGCGCAGGCGCCAAGGGCTTCGTCCATGATCTTCTTGATGGTCCGGGCGCAACGGCCGCACTCGGCGCTACAGCCGAGGCATCCATAGACCTGCCCCGCTGTGCGCGGAAAATCCTTGGCTTGAGTCACAACGTTACGCACGTCGTGGTCGGTCAGGACGTTGCAGGAACAAACGATCATGGACTGCTGGGCAAAACCTGTGGGGACTGTTGATCCACAGGTATGGGAGCGAAGCCGCCGATGCAAAAGGAAAACAGCTACTTTTAAGCTATTCCAAACTGGCTTCGCGCTTCGCAGACAGTTTGGAATCGATCTAATCTGATTTTCAGAAAGCGATTTGAGCCCTGTGGCGCAGCCTCCAAATGCATGACGCGGCGGATTGGGTTAAACGTGACAATCGCAAGAACGGGAGCACCGCGTGGCGCATATCGGACCTGAAGACCTCGGCACCATCTATGCCCCACCGACCGAGCGCGTGATCGCGAAACAGCTCGCGCGCATCGATCGCCACGCCGCGAACTTCATCGGCCTGTCGCCGTTTTGCGTGCTGGCGACCTCAGGGCCTGACGGCACCGTGGATGCCTCGCCGCGCGGCGGCAATCCGGGCTTCGTCCATATCGAGGGCGAGACGCGGCTTCTGATGCCGGACCGCCCCGGCAACAACCGCATCGACAGTTTCCGCAATGTGCTCTCGGGCTCGGGCTATGTGCAGCTGATCTTCTTCGTGCCGGGCCTCGACGAGACGCTGCGCGTCGGCGGCCAGGCAAAGCTGTCCACGGACGCCGATCTGCTGGCGACGATGATCGAATTCGGCAAGCTGCCGCGCGCGGTGCTCGATATTGCAGTGGCGGAAGCCTATTTCCACTGCGGCAAGGCGCTGATGCGTTCGAAACTGTGGTCGCCGGACTCGCGCGTCGCGCGCACAGCACAGCCGAGCATCAGCGAGGTCATCCACGAACAGACCGGGCAAGGCACGCCCGAAAGCCAGGAAGAGGTCGAGGCGCGTTACAAGACGCAGCTCTGACCCAACCAAAACCGAAAGCCTCACCATGGAAAAGCTGCTGCCGCTCGCGGAGAAAATCGCCGCGTCCCTGATCGCGCGCAAGGAAACCATCGCCGTCGCGGAATCCTCCACCGGCGGATTGATTTCAGCAGCGCTGCTCGCGGTGCCCGGCGCGTCCGCCTACTACCGCGGCGGCGGCGTGATCTACACGCCGCGTGCGCGCGCTGCGCTGGTGAACATCACCAGGGAAGAGATGGAAGCTCTCGGCAACCGCGGCGCGACCGAGCCCTACGCCATGCTGCTCGCAAACCGCGCAAGCGAACTTCTCAACACGACGTGGGGTCTCAGCGAAACCGGCGCGAGCGGACCGTCGGGCAATCGCTACGGCGACGCCGCCGGACATTCATGCATCGCGATTGCGGGACCTCGGCCGCGCGTCATCACGCTCGAGACCGGCGACAGCGATCGCATCGCCAACATGCGCGCCTTCTCGCTGCGCGCGCTGGAATTGTTCGCGGAAACCATCGGCTTGTCCCGCTGAACAATATTTCGCAAAACGCCCCTGATGCGAATTATTCAGCATTTCCGGGCCGAATCAGCATCGGCGCGAGTGCGTTCATGCAGATGAACGGCGCTCAAGTTTGATGTGCGAGTGTGACAAGTGAAAAAATAACACTGATTTTGCGGAACAATTCGGGGCCGAAAACCTTAATGGAGGGTAAGCGCCGTTATCCCTGAATAATTAACGACTTTCATCGCATTTTCGTCACATATGCCCCCTACGCCCCGTTGTCATCAGCCCACATACTGAAGTGAGAATTATGCGAAAGTTTGTAATCGCGATCGCTGCTGTTGCCGCACTGTCCTCTTTCAGTGCGCCTGCATCTGCCCAGGACGCCGTGATGTACCAGGACGGAGAAACCGCAGCCCCCGCTCCGAAGAAGCTGTCGATGTATCAGAGCGCCATGAGCGAAGTCGCGATCCTGCGCTATCGCACGGCTCTCAAGCTCCGCGCCGAGCAGCAGAAATACTGGCCCGCCGTCGCCAGCGCATTGCGCGCGCTTGCGCGCGAGCCGCAGGTCAACGAGGCCGCCGTGCGCCGCTTCGCGCCTGCCGCGTCCGCGCTGTTCGCCCGCCTCGACGACCAGCAGAAGCAGACCGCGATGAGCCTTGTGCAGCGCGCCGGTCTCCAGCAGTACGCCTCGATGTTCTAAGCGGCCCGCCCGCGATTCATCGCGCGGCATTCGATATTCAAACGGCGCTTCGCATTCGCGAGGCGCCGTTTTTCTTTTGCGCCAGCACAATCCAATCATGGCGAGAATCCGCCCCCGCCGTTCAGTTCCTGTTCAAGAGATCGGTGCAACTTTCCGCGTCGCGACCCGTTATTTAGGGGTCAACGCAACGACGAAAGGTGAAGCCATGAAGAAGATCGGCGTTAGGAAGATCGTCTTGGCGGTTGCCGCTGCCGCTACTGTCGCAGTCACCGCCCTCGCAGCCCCGGCTCCCGCCGAAGCGCGCGGCGGACGCGTCGCGGCCGGCGTCGGCCTGGGCATTCTCGGCGGCGCCATCGCGGGTGCCGCGATCGCCAACAGCGGCGGCTACTACGGCCCGGGCTATGGCTATGGTTATGGCTATTACGGCAACGGCCCCGTCTATGTGTCCGCGCCCTGCTACTGGCAGCGTGAGCGGTTCTGGGACGGTTACGGCTGGCGCGTCCGCCGCGTTCAGGTTTGTAACTAATCCGGATCTGCGACCCGTCGCCCGGCCATTTTTTAGCCGTGACGGGCTGGAAGAAATAGGCGCTCCGGGAGGGTTAAAACCTCCTTCCGGGGCGCTTTTTTTAGGATTCAACCAAGAGAATCCCCGATATACTGCGACGGGGACGTCACAAGATGCCGGTGCGGGATGACGCCGGTGCTTTGAAAACGGGGCCAACCGGGATAAATGAGTTCCCGTCATTGGACCTTGCAGACCAATCGCCTTGCGCCGGGCTCTGGCGTGATCTGAGGAGAGACAACTATGAAGAAAGTTCTTTCGGCGTTCCTCGCGGTCGCAACGATCGCCGGTTCGCTCGCAACCGCGATGCCCGCAGCCAAGGCTGATGGCGGCCGTGTCGCCGCCGGCGTGGGCCTTGGCCTTCTGGGTGGCGCGATTATCGGCGGCGCGATTGCCAACAGCCGCCCTGCTTACGGCTATGGCTACGCTCCCGGCCCCGTGTACGTCGAAGAGCCCGCCTGCCGCCTCGTGCGCGAGCGCTTCTGGGACGGCTACGGCTGGCGCGTCCGCCGCGTTCAGGTTTGCGATTGATCTGACCTTCTCACGATTGCTTCGTGAGACATGAGTTTCAAAACCCGGCCTCGCGGCCGGGTTTTTGTTTAGCGCCCCGCGCTCATCGCGCGCAGCACATCCGCGCTCGGCCAGCAATCGACCTTCAGCCCCGCCTTTTTCTGATAAGCGCCGAGCGCCGCACGGGTCTGCATCCCCGCCTTGCCGTCGAGCTTCGATGAGTACAGGCCGATGCGCTCCAGATGCTTCTGCATCGCCTCGACATCCGTGCTGCGCATCTGCGTCGAGGCCGACCACGGCGTCGCGAACTTCGGACCGTTGGCCATGCGGTCGGCAAGATGACCGACGAACAGCACATAGAGATCGGAGAAATTGTATTCCTTGATGACGAAGTAATTCTTCGTCGTCAGAAACGCCGGGCCGTAGATTCCCTCCGGCTGCAACAGCGACGCGCTCTGCGCCATTTCAGCTGCGCTGAGACGCAGGCCCCGCACCGGGATATATCCCTCGCGCAGCCATTCGGAGATCGGCTTGGTCACTTCCGGCACGCCCTGCGTGCAATCGGCATTACGCGGCGCGTGGACTTCGTAGGCCCAGCGCAAACCAGCCTGCCAGCCCTTGTTCTTGAGCTGTTGCGCAGCGGAGGCCAGCGCATCCGGCACCGAGGTCCAGATATTGATATGCCCATCGCCGTCGAAATCGACACCATGCTTGGCAAGCTCCGACGGCAGGAATTGCGTCAGCCCGGTCGCGCCACCCCATGACGTGCGCAGATCCTTGCGCGTCACGTCGCCGTTCTGGATCAGCTTGAGAGCCTCGATGAATTCGCCGCGATACTGGTCCTTGCGACGCCCGACATAGGCCTGCGTCGCCAGCACGCGCAGCCCGTCATACGGCAGGGCGTAGCGCCCGTAGTCGGTCTCGCGTCCCCAGATCGCCAGAATGATCGGCCCCGGCACGCCGAAGCGCTGCTCGATGGCGGCCAGCGTGGCGCGCTGCTGGATCATCAGCCGCTGACCCTCGGCGGCGAGCCGCGCGATGCTGGCTTCCTTCACATAGTCGGCAGGCACCTGCACGAATTCGGCCTGCGACGGCGCGCCGGTCGAGGGCCGTCCGGGAAGCAGCAAATCGGGCAATTTATAATCCGGCTCAAGTCCGCGCGTCTGTGCGTCGAATGTCGCGCGCGAGACACCGGCCTGCTGCGCCTCCGGCCATAGTGAGGCAATGAACTGGGTGAACGCTGCGTCGGCGGCGAAAGCGCGCGGCAGCGCAAACAACAGGACTGCGCTCGACAGTGCGATCATCAGCGCCCGGCGCAAGGCGGCGGCCAGTTTGATACGGGACATCGTCATTGCGGGCGAAGCGAAGCAATCCAGTCCTGATTTGGCAAGGGGTGGATTGCTTCGCCGCAAGGGTTCCTCGCAATGGCGGATCTCACTCAATGTGCGCCATGGCCATTCTTGCTTGCCTCAGTGCGCACGGTGTCGGCGTCGTTGGACAGCTTGTCGACCCAGGCAATGCCGATGGCCGACAGGATGAACATGCCGTGGATGATGGTCTGCCACATCACGCCCGCTTCGGTGTAATTCGTGGTGCGGCCCGCACCGCCGAGATTGCCGGCCTCGATGAAGGTGCGCAGCAGATGGATCGAGGAGATGCCGATGATCGCCATCGCGAGCTTGATCTTGAGCACGCTGGCGTTGACGTGGCTCAGCCATTCCGGCTCGTCCGGGTGGCCCTGCAGATTGAGCCGCGAGACGAAGGTCTCGTAACCGCCGACGATCACCATGACCAGAAGATTGGAGATCATCACCACGTCGATCAGGCCGAGCACCACCAGCATGATCTGCTGCTCGGTGAAATCGAACGAGTGCATGATGAGATGCCAGAGTTCCTTCAGGAACAGGATGACATAGACGCCTTGGGCGACGATCAGCCCGACGTACAGCGGAAGCTGCAGCCAGCGCGATCCGAAGATCAGCATCGGGATCGGGCGCAGCGCCATGTCGGCGCGCGACGGCAGCAACGGGGTTTCGGGGGTCATGGACATTCGGGGGACGTGCTCCGGCTAGCTGATCATCGAAGGTGCTCAGCTAGGGAGAATGGCCGATTCTGTCGAGACGTGCTGTAGCGGCGTTTAACCGCAAGCGAATTTTTCAGTCCGACATCATTGTGTCAGGTTCATGCGGGTTGGCCCGCAAGACCCGCTAAACCTTCATTTCACCGCCACGATGAACAGCCTTGGAAACCGCAACAGCACCTTGCCGTCGGCCTGCGGCAGGTAGCTCGCGGCGATACGCGCCTTGTAGGCATCGAGGAATTCCTTGCGCTCCGGAATCTCGAGCGGATCGAGAAACGGACGCAGGCCGGTGCCCTTCACCCATTCGACGATGGCCTCGGCGTCGTCGAGCACATGATTGTAGACCGTGTGCCAGACGTCGATACGCTTACACAGCGGGCGCAGCGCGTCGTAATAGACGCCGGGCTCCGGCAGGTTGTCCCGCGCCTCCAGCACGTGCGCGAGCTGGGTATGAAATTGCGGCAGGCGCGCGACCTCGCGCATCTGGACATGCGAGGGCTCGTCCATGTTGTCGGGCATCTGCACCGCGAGCGCGCCGTTCTGCGGCAGCGCGAGGGCAAGACGGATCAAGTGCTTGAGATGATTCGGCACCCACTGAAAGACCGCGTTGGCGAACAGCACGTCGGAGCTGGCCGGCGGTGCCCAGTGCGAAATGTTGGCTTCGATGAACGTCGCCTGCGGCAGCCGCTCGCGGGCCTGCCGCAGCATGTCCGCCGAAGTATCGATGCCGGTCAGCTTGGCCTGCGGCCATCGCTTGGCCAGCAGTTCGGTGGAATTTCCCGGACCGCAGCCGATGTCGACCACGCCCCGCGCGTCCGCAATCGGGATTTGTGCCAGCAGGTCGCGTGCGGCCCGCGTCCGTTCATCTTCGAACTTCAGGTATTGCTGTGCATTCCAGTCGGCCATGCCGCCTTTTACGACATGGCCGACTGTTTTGCGTGCGAAATTAGTTTCGCGTCAGAAAATTTTATCGGTCGGCAGGCCGAGCGCCACCGCGCCCGCATATTCGGCCTGCGGTCCGGCTTGCAGCGGATGATAGCGCGCCGCCTGAATATCCCGGAAGCGGCGCTCCAGCCCCTGCGCCCGGTAGAACCCGGCGCCGCCCGCCGCCTCCATCGCCAGCTCCACGGCACGGATGGCGCTGCGTTCGACCAGTTGCCGGCAGATCATCACCTCGTTGATGCTTTCCGCCGAGGGGGCGCCGCGGGCAACCACCGCGAGCATCCCGTTGCGAGCCAATTGCGCGGCGCGCAGCGACGTCTCCATCTGTCCGACCAGCGACAGCACATTGTGGTCGGCATGGCGCTTTGCGGCAAGCTTCACCGCGATGTCGCGCGCGCTTTCCGCGATCCCAAGATAGACCGAGTAGACCAGCGGAAACGCCAGCGTGCCGATGATCTGGAAAACCGGATGCCACTGGCCCGCCTTGCGCGACACTGCCACCGCGGCGTCGGGCACCACATGACCGTCGATCTGCACGTCGTGCGAGCCGGTGCCGCGCATCCCGAGCGTGCGCCATGTGTCGAGCACCTTCACGTGCGGCGAGTTCATCGGCAGGCCGAAGTGAATAACCGTCGGCCCGTCCTCGCTCTCCAGCACCGCCGACGTCATCAGCAGGTCGCCCAGGGGCGCGCCCGAGGTGAACACCTTGCGCGCGGAGATGCGGTAGCCGCCCTCGACCTTCTCGGCCTTGCCCGAACCCGCGATCCAGTCCGATCCTCCGCTCGAGAGCAGGATGATCCGCTCGGCGGCGACCCGCTTCAGCAGAGGCTCGGCGCCCGCGAATTTCTGGTGCGTCCAGCGCCATGCCGGAATCGCGACCTGGTGGGTGTGCATCGAGAACGCCAGCGCCGTCGAGCCGCAATAGCGGCCCAGCACGCGCAGCATCTCGGCGAGTTCTTCATAGGACGCGCCGCCGCCGCCGAGTTCGCGCGGCACGCCGGCCTCGACCAGACCCGCTTCTTTCAGCGCATTGATGTTCTCCGCGACGAAACGGTCTTCGTCGTAAATCTCCGCCGCGGCGAAGCGCTTGCCCAGTGCATCGGCGATCTGGACGGCATCGAATTCCTTGTTGAATTCCTTGGGGGACGTCATCGGTTGAACCTGAGCCATGTCGGCCTCCTCCTCTGATGTGATGCCCCATCATCGCAATCCCGCAGCCGTCCTCTAGTCCTGCATCTGGACTGGTCTCGGGAATCCGAGCTATGCGGATTTGCGAAACGCCGCACCGGGCGCGGCAATCTGGCGCGCCTCCGCGCCCCCTTCAGCTCCAAGAAATGGACTGGACTCTCAAAAGGCCCGGTCCTAGCCTAAAGATGCTCAATGAAAATCGCCGGAGGACTGAGGTGGAAGGCAGCTTCGGCCAGTTTTGTCCCGTGGCCATGGGCGCGGAAATTTTCTGCGCACGCTGGACGCCGCTGGTGCTGCGCGAGTTGCTGTGCGGCAGCACGAAGTTCAATGACATCCGGCGCGGCGTGCCGCGCATGTCGCCGACGCTGCTGTCCAAGCGGCTAAAGGAGCTTGAGAAAGCCGGAATTCTCCAGACACGCGGACCGGGCAAGACCGACTACGTCCTCACGCCCGCCGGCGAGGACCTGCGTCCCGTGGTAATGTCACTCGGGAACTGGGGACAGCGCTGGGTGGACTCCAAACTGACGCTGCGCAATCTCGATCCGTCGCTGCTGATGTGGGACATGCGCCGCAATCTCAATCCGAAGCCGCTGCCGCCGAAACGCTGCACCGTGTTCTTCCATTATCCCGATCTGGAAGGCCCGCGGCGCTTCTGGTGGCTGGTCATCGACAGCGGCGCCGTCGACCTCTGCCTGGTGAATCCGGGACACGAGATCGACCTCACGGTGAAAGGGCCGCTGCGCGTGATGACCGCGATCTGGATGGGCATCACCACGGTGAAGACGGAGACCGAAGCCGGCCGCCTCGACGTCGCGGGCGACCCTGTGATCGCCCGCTCGATTCAGAAGTGGCTGGGTCTCAGCCCGTTCGCGCGCGAGATGAAACGCGCCTAGTGCAATGGTTCGCAAAGTCCAGCTGAAGCTCAGCCGCCGCAATTACCCTGCACGGCGGCGTCAGCCTTCTGGCGCGCGATTTCGCCGGCCGCCGACGCACCCACGTTCGCCGCGGCGCTCGCCATGCCGGACGCAGCGCCGCCGAACGGCAGGAAGCCGACCGCGCTCGACAGCACGGATGTGCCCACCGCCGTATTCTGCGCGCTGGTCACGGCCTCCTGGCATCGCCTGGCGCGCTCCATCGCCTGTTGCTGCTGCTTCTGCACCCGCTGCGACTGCTGACCCGCGCCGCGCCCGCGCGTATCCGTCGCTCCCTGCGCCTTGCGCGCCTCATAGGCCTTGATGTTCGCCGCCCGCTGCGCCGGCGACAAGCCGACATCGTCAGCCATCGTCGACAACACCGAGCCCGGCGTCAGCAAAAGAAGCGTGAGTGCAAACGCGATGAATCGCAAAATCATGATCTGTCCCCTTGTTTGGAAAGATCACTCCTTAGCGGCGCAGGCCGCCGGATTCACGCGGGATCGATTGCAGTTTTGCTGTCGATGGCGCTCTCACCGGTCCACACAAAACCGTGATCGCGCATGATACGGATTCGCGCCTGCAGGTATCCGTGACCGATGGTTTCCAGGCGCCGCGTCGGCAGCAGAAAGATACGGCGGCGGTCGTCGGGATCGACCTGGCGCACGATCATGCCGCTTTCTTCCATGTCATCGAGATGGCGCGAGACGGTTGCTTCGGTGACGAACAATTCGAAATAGGTCGCAAGCTCCTTGTGCGTGATCGGACGTTCTGCGAGCCAGCGGTGCGCGACGATGCTGAACATCATGTCGGCCTCGAACACGCTGCGCCACGGCCGGTTCAGCACGCCGGAGGCGATCATCGTGCGCCGGAAGTCTGCGCGCCACTGAACATAGGCGATGTCGATAGCCAGCGCTGCGCGCTCCTGTGCATCGATCGTGCACTCGCTCAAATGGAATGTCTCCGTCGTGGTCGCTCCGATTTCTTCGGATGTCAGTGTCTTGTCGTCGCCCCCCATCGTCCCTCACCCCGTCACGTTGCCGCCGTTCCAGATAAAACCGTTCTCACGCATGATGCGCAGGCGCGCCTGCTGAAATTCATGGCCGAGGCCTTCGAGCCGCCGCGTCGGCACCAGAAACATGCGGCGGCGGTCGCCCGCGTCGATGCGGCGCTCGACGAGCCCGCTCTTCGCCATGTCGTCGATGTGCCGGGAGACGGTGGCTTCGGTGGCAATCATGCCGAAATATGTCGCAAGCTCCTTCAGCGTGACCGGCCGCCCCTTCAGCGCATGGTGCGCGACGATGCTGAAAATCATGTCGGCCTCGAACACGCTGCGCAACGGGCGTTCGAGAACGCCGTCGGTGAACAACCTCTTCCGGAATTCCGACCGCCACTGGACCCAGGCAACGTCAATGGCGAGGAGCGCGCGCTCCTGCGCATCGAGGTCGCTGTCCAGCGGCGCGTTCAACGCGTCAACTTCTTGTACTTCACGCGATGCGGGATCGCCGCATCCTGGCCGAGACGGCGCAGCTTGTCCTTCTCGTAATCCTGGAAGTTGCCTTCGAACCACTCGACATGGCTGTCGCCTTCGAACGCTAGCATGTGGGTCGCGATGCGGTCGAGGAACCAGCGGTCATGGCTGATGATGACGGCGCAACCGGCGAAATCCTCCAGCGCCTCTTCCAGCGCGCGCAGCGTATCGACGTCGAGATCGTTGGTCGGTTCGTCGAGCAGCAGCACGTTGGCGCCCGAGCGCAGCATCTTGGCAAGATGCACGCGGTTGCGTTCGCCGCCTGACAGCGCGCCGACCTTCTTCTGCTGGTCCGCGCCCTTGAAGTTGAACGACGAACAGTAGCCGCGCGAATTGACCTCGCGCTTGCCGAGCAGGATCAGATCGTTGCCGCCGGAGATTTCCTCCCACACGGTCTTCTTGCCGTCGAGCGCGTCGCGCGACTGATCGACGTAGCCGAGATGCACGGACTCGCCCACCGTGATGGTGCCGGCATCCGGCTTTTCCTGTCCGGTGATCATCTTGAACAGCGTGGTCTTGCCCGCGCCGTTGGCGCCGATCACGCCGACAATGCCGCCGGGCGGCAGCTTGAAGGTCAGATTGTCGATCAGGAGGCGGTCGTTGAAGCCCTTCGAAAGCCCCTCGAAGTCCACCACGTTCTGGCCGAGACGTTCTGCGACCGGAATGGTGATCTGCGCGGTCTGGGTCTGCTTCTCGCTGGCCTGCTTGAGCAGGTCCTCGTAGCGCTGATAGCGCGCCTTGGACTTGGCCTGACGCGCCTTCGGCGACGAGGCGATCCATTCCTGCTCGCGCTCCAGTGTCTTCTGGTGCGCAACATCCTCGCGGCCTTCCTGCGCCAGACGCTTCTGCTTCTGCACCAGCCACTGCGAATAGTTGCCCTCGTAGGGAATACCCTTGCCGCGATCGAGTTCGAGAATCCAGCTCGTCACGTTGTCGAGGAAGTAGCGGTCATGGGTCACGATCAGGATCGCGCCGGGATAATTGCGCAGATGGCCTTCCAGCCAAGACACGGATTCCGCATCGAGATGGTTGGTCGGCTCGTCCAGCAGCAAGAGGTCCGGCTGGTCGAGCAGCAGCTTGCACAGCGCGACGCGGCGCTTTTCGCCGCCTGACAGCTTGGAGATGTCCGCATCGTCCGGCGGACAGCGCAGCGCGTCCATCGCCTGATCGACCTTGCTGTCGAGATCCCACAGGCCCGCGGCCTCGATCTCGTCCTGCAATTTGGTCATCTCGTCGGCGGTCTCTTCGGAGTAGTTCATCGCCAGTTCGTTATAGCGATCGAGGATCGCCTTCTGCTTGGCGACGCCGAGCATCACGTTCTCGCGCACGGACAAGGCGGGATCGAGCTGCGGCTCCTGTTCGAGGTAGCCGACGCGCGCGCCCTCGGCGACCCACGCCTCGCCGTTATAATCCTTGTCGATGCCGGCCATGATCTTGAGCAGCGTCGACTTGCCCGAGCCGTTGACGCCGAGCACGCCGATCTTGGCGTCCGGATAGAACGAGAGATGGACGTTATCGAGCACCTTGCGGGTCGGGTAGGCCTTGGACAGACCCTGCATGAAGTAGACGAACTGGCGAGCCATCGTGATCCTTGGAACCGTCAGATTTGAGCGGGAATACGCGGGAATTTGCTGCCGTTGATGTAACTGCGGGAACCGCAAAGGGCAACCGGCGAGCCCCCGGAAGTAGCGATTTGGAAAGCCTAACAGGCGGAATTTCCCGCGTCGTCAGGCCGTTGCCGGGGCAAACACCGCTTTTTAATCGATTCCCCCACATCCTTCAAAATCGAACCGCGAACTGGCGCGCCGCGACGAATTGGCAGCGTCGAACAACAGATCGTCGAGCAGAAGCCATGACGACGCAGAGCCCATCGATTGCATCCCGCATCGCGGACGTCACCGCGCGCGCCCCGGCCGGTTCCTCCAACAAGGGATTGATTGCCGAGATCGTGACCTTCTGCCACGAGTTCGCCCAGACCGCCTTCACATCCTACCATCCGGAGCGGCACTACATGCGCGGACCCGGACCGGCGTGCGCCAGCAAGCAGAAGCAGCACCGCGTCTGACGGACGCCGTGCAGTGGTAAAATCGCGACAATTTGCTCACTTTGCTCGCTGAAAACGACGTTCCGCGCCTCGCGAGCTATGCCGCGAGAGGGACTGAATCCTCGCACAGCGCATAGATTGACGCTGCCCTGCATGGTTCGTAGGACATCAGCGCGCGCCGGGCGCAAACGACAGCTTTTCAACCGCAGGCGAAGAGGAACCCTCTTCGCCTGCGGTCGCGCGTTGTCGTACCTAAAAACCATAGGTGTAAGATTAAATGCTCGATGAAAAACTTCAGCCGATTTTCGCTGACGTACTACGCCGCAATCCGGGCGAGGAAGAATTCCACCAAGCCGTCAAGGAAGTCCTGGACAGCCTCGGAGCGGTTGTCGCCAAACATCCGCATTATGCAGAGGACGCGCTGATCGAGCGCATCTGCGAACCAGAACGACAGATCATTTTCCGCGTGCCGTGGGTCGACGACAAGGGCAAGGTCCAGATCAACCGTGGCTTCCGCGTGCAGTTCAATTCCGCGCTCGGCCCGTTCAAGGGCGGCATCCGGTTTCATCCCACCGTCTATCTCGGCACCATCAAGTTTCTCGGCTTCGAGCAGACGTTCAAGAACGCGCTCACCGGGATGCCCATCGGCGGCGGCAAAGGCGGTTCGGACTTCGATCCGAAAGGCCGCTCCGCCGGCGAGATCATGCGCTTCTGCCAGTCCTTCATCACCGAGCTCTATCGCCATCTCGGCGAATATACCGACGTGCCTGCCGGCGACATCGGCGTCGGCCAGCGCGAAATCGGCTACATGTTCGGCCAGTACAAGCGCATCACCAATCGCTACGAGTCGGGCGTGCTGACCGGTAAGGGTCTCGCATGGGGCGGCTCGCAGGTGCGCACCGAAGCCACCGGTTACGGCGCAGTCTATTTCGTCGAACGTATGCTGCGCACGCGCGGCCAAGGCTTCGACGGCAAGAAGGTGATCGCATCCGGAGCGGGCAACGTCTCCATCTACACGATGGAAAAGGTGTCCGAACTCGGCGGCCGTGTCATCGCGTGTTCGGATTCCGACGGTTACGTCGTCGACGAGGCCGGTATCGATATCGCTCTTCTCAAGGAGATCAAGGAAGTCAAACGCGGCCGCGTCTCCGACTATGCGAAGGCGCGCGGCAAGAATGCGACCTTCGTTCCGAACGGCCGGATCTGGGACGTGCCCGCCGATGTGGCGATGCCGTCCGCGACACAGAACGAGCTCAACGGCCAGGACGCGCGCACGCTGCTGAAGAACGGCGTGATCGCCGTGGGTGAAGGCGCCAACATGCCCTCCACCCCGGAAGCCGTGCGGCTGTTTATCGACGCAGGCATCCTGTTCGCGCCGGGCAAGGCGGCCAACGCGGGCGGCGTCGCAACCAGCGCGCTGGAGATGCAGCAAAACGCCTCGCGGGATTCCTGGACGTTCGAGGCGACCGAAACGCGGCTCGCCACGATCATGCACGGCATCCACGACCGCTGCGCCGAAATGGCCGACACCTACGGATCGCCGGGCAACTACGTGCTGGGCGCCAACGTGGCGGGCTTCATCCGCGTCGCGGAGTCCATGCGCGCCCTCGGCATCGTGTAAGGATCACCCATCCGATGAACAAGCGCTCCGGCGAAAAGCCGGGGCGCTTTTTCTTTGCGTGCTATAATCCGCCTGATCTCTCATCACGTCATTGCGAGCGCCAGCGAAGCAATCCAGCTTTGTGACCTCGCATTGAAGTGACGATGGATTGCTTCGTCGGCTTCGCCTCCTCGCAATGACGGGTTGAATTCCCCGTCCCGCCACGTCAGCATGCCCGCCAGCGAAGAACAAAAAACGAGGCCCCGATGAGCTACCGCGTCGCAATTCTCGACGACTACCAGAACGTGGCCCTGAAACTGGCCGGCTGGTCATCGCTGAAAGACAAGATCAGCATCACGGTGTTCGACAAGCCGTTCGCTTCAAGCGAAGACGCGGTGCGCGCCTTGCAGGATTTTCAGATCGTCTGCGCCATGCGCGAGCGCACGGCGTTCAGCCGCGAGGTGCTGACCGCGCTGCCGAACCTCAAGCTGCTTTTGACATCTGGCATGAAGAACGCCGCCTTCGACATGGACGCTGCCAGGGAACGCGGCGTCACGGTGTGCGGCACCGGCGGGTTCGGCAACGCCACGGCCGGATTGACCATCGGCCTGATGCTCGAACTGACCCGCCATATCGGCTTCGAGAATGCGCGGATGCACGCGGGCCAATCATGGCAGGTCACCATGGGCGAGGATGTCGAGGGCAAGACGCTCGGCGTGATCGGTCTCGGCAAGCTCGGCCAGAAGGTCGCGGCAATTGCAAAGGCCCTCGGCATGAACGTGATCGCATGGAGCCAGAACCTGACGCCGGAAGCCTGCGCCGCCGCGGGCGTGACCTACGCGACGAAGGACGAGTTGTTCGCGAAAGCCGACATCGTCACCATCCATCTGGTGCTGAGCAGCCGCTCGCGCGGGCTGGTCGGGCGCGCCGATCTCGAACGGATGAAGCCTTCGGCCTATCTCATCAACACCGCGCGCGGGCCCATTGTCGATGAAGCCGCGCTGCTGGATGTGCTTCAGCGCAGGAAGATCGCGGGTGCGGGCCTCGACACGTTCTCGCAGGAGCCTCTTCCGCTCGATCATCCGATCCGGAAGCTCGACAATGTCGTGCTGACGCCGCATCTCGGCTACGTCACGCAGGAAAACTACAGCCGCTACTATGCCGACATGGTCGAGGACATCGCGGCGTGGATCGGCGGCAAGCCGCTGCGGGTGATGACCTAACTGCTTCACCCGTCATTGCGAGCGAAGCGAAGCAATCCACTCTTTGCAAGGATATGGATTGCTTCGTCGCTTACGCTCCTCGCAATGACGAATGGACGAAGCCTTCACCCCCGTCTCGCCGCCTCGATCGTGGCCACGTCAATCTTCTTCATGGTCATCATGGCGTCGAACGCGCGCTTGGCTTCAGCCCCGCCGATCGCCAGCGCCTCTGTGAGAACGCGCGGCGTGATCTGCCACGAGATGCCCCACTTGTCCTTGCACCAGCCGCACTCGCTTTCCTTCCCGCCGTTTCCGACGATCGCATTCCAGTACCGGTCCGTCTCTTCCTGGTTGTCGGTCGCAATCTGAAACGAGAAGGCCTCGTTGTGCTGAAACACCGGCCCGCCATTCAGGCCGATGCACGGGATTCCGGCGACCGTGAATTCAACCGTGATGACATCTCCCGCCTTGCCTGACGGATAGTCACTCGGGGCCTTGTGAACGGCGGTGACTGAGCTGTCCGGAAAAACACTCGCATAAAATCGCGCGGCCGCTTCGGCATCCTTGTCGTACCAGATGCAGACCATGTTTTTGGGTGCCTTGTTCCCCGCCATGCGGATCTCCCCATCGGTTTGCGGTGATCCAATCAATATCGCACATGCAGAAAAGTTGCATGTCATGCGCAAACAAAAAGCCCGGCAAAACCTTAAGGTCTTGGCCGGGCTTCTGTTTAACGGATCAAAAAATCAGAAGTGATAGTTCGCGCCGAGGCGCACGACGTGGAAGTCAAGATCGCTGAAGTGCGTGTTGTAAGATGAAATTGCGTTACCGGGAACGCCGGGGGCAGCCGAAGTGATATTGCTACGTCCAAGATTGACGTAGAGATACTCAGCTTTGAAAGAAACATTTCGCCAGGCTGCGTATTCAAAGCCGCCACCAGCGGTGTACCCGGTCATCACTTTTGTCGTTGGTCCCGTGTAGCAAGCTCCTGAAGCAGGAGGACACGCGGCACCGAAGCCACCACCCGTTGCGGTATAGCCTATCGTGTTGCTGAGGGTGGAGTTTGCGTGGACCGAGCCGTAAGCCAGGCCACCCGTTCCGTAAACGAGGAGTTTGTCAGTCGCGAGCAATCCAGCGCGCCCGCGCAGCGTTCCGAACCATTCAACATTCTGCTCGGCGTTAACTTGCCCGGGTCGACCGATTAGCGCGTAGGGCGTGGCCGCCGATCCCTTGATGTCACTGCCCTGAAAATCCGCTTCCAGACCAATCAGCCAATTCGGCGAGACCTGCCAATTGTAACCAACCTGCGCGCCGCCAAGAACGCCTTTGACATCGTATGCAACTGACGACGCCGGGTTTGGATTGGAAAAGTTGAATACGTTCGCGGATACAACGTCATTGGGCGCAAAGGTCGCAACCGGATCGTTAAAGCCATAGCCGACGTTGAGGCCGGCGTAGAAGCCCGTCCAGCTTGAGACAGCCGCCAATGGAGGCGCTTTTGTATAGGGGCGCGGCGCGATGTCGGCAGCGTGCGCGCCGGTTGCGCCAAGAGCGGCAACGGCGGCAGCGATCAAAAGCTTTTTCATGAAATTCCTCAAAAACATGCAACAAAATCTGGCTGCACCTTAAGGAGAGTCGAAGGTCGTTACTGTAGCGCGCGGGCAACAGCGTGGAACTCCGTCGATAGGCTTCTTTGACACTGCGAGCCCAAACAAAAATGCCCGCGACATGCGCGGGCATTTTTCATTCGATCGGAAACCTGATTTAGCGGATCGTCACCGGCGCGGGCAGCGGCGGCACGACGGCCGGCCCCTGATTGGGAACGCCGACCGGCGCACCCTGCGGCGAACCTGCCATTGCCTGACCCGACATCGCCTGACCTGTCGACATCGGCTGACCTGGCATGGACTGACCCTGCATCGGTTGCGCGGCCGCCACCGCTGGCGGCTTGCCGCCCGGCAGCACGACCACGCGGGTGCCGACCTTGGCGCGCTCGAACAGATCGGTGACATCCTCGTTCAGCATGCCGATGCAGCCCGACGAGACGAACTGGCCGATGGTCGACGGCTGGTTGGTGCCGTGAATGCGGTACACGGTCGAGCCGAGATAGAGCGCGCGCGCGCCCATCGGGTTGCCGTCGCCGCCGGCCATGAAGCGCGGCAGGTAGGGCTGGCGCTCGATCATTTCCGTCGGCGGATGCCAATCCGGCCACTCGGCCTTGCGGGTGATCTTCTGCACGCCGGTCCAAGTGAAGCCGTCGCGGCCGACGCGGACGCCGTAGCGGATCGCGCGCCCGTTGCCGAGAATGTAATAGAGGTGCGTGTTCGGCGTATCGACGATGATGGTGCCGGCAGGCTCCTTGGTCGGATAGGAGACTTCCTGCTTGCGCAGGTTCGGCGGCAACTCCTTGCGCGGGCCGGTTTCCGGCTGCTCCTCGGGCGGCAGCGCCGACAGCATCAGCGGACGGCCATCGCTGCCGATAGCGCCCTGCTGCGGCTGAACTGCGCTGGCCGCGCCACTATCGACTGCACCCGGCGGACGCGGACGATCGGTAAAATCGGCGCCCTGCGGCGGGCCACGGTCGGAGTAGATCGGCGCAGGGCCGCGATCCGAATTGGCGGGCGAAGGCCCGGAATAAATGGTTGGCCGGCCATAGCGCGGATCGTCCGGCGACATCACCGGGCCGCGCGGGTCCAGTCCCGGCTGCTGGTAGCTCTGTTGCTGCGGAGCGGACTGCTGGTAATTCGGCTGCTGCTGATAGCCCGGAGGCGACAGCGCGGTGGAACGGTCGTCTTCATCCAGCCGGTCGAAATCGGGCACGCCGCGGTCGCCGCGATAACCACCCGGCGCGCCATAGGGCGCGGGCTGCATCGGCTGTGAATAGCCGGGAGGCGGCGGATAAGACTGCGCCAGGGCCGCAGGTGCAGCCAGGCCAGCCACTGCAGAGACGGCAAAAGCCGTCGCGAGAGAACTCGCAAAAGAGTTGGAAAGGCGATTGAACATCATGCCCCTTGTATAGTGCGTAACCCGCCACCGTATCGTTAACGGCAGATCGCTCAGGATAGCGGCGCATTCAAGACATTACCGGAAAATATGGCCTGAATTGGCTGACTTTTTCGCGAGATCTTCGCGAGATTGCAGCCGGGCAACAGGTTCCCGCCAATATGGCGAAGTGCCGGGGGCGGTTGAACTTTTCTGCGGGTCCGTGTTGCCGCTTGCGGTATTCTTTCATCAGGCCTGATTCGCGGCCTTTTGCCTGCCATCCCAGCCGTGTTCCGGCCTCGTTTTTGCGTGCCGCGTATCGTTTTCCCGGTGTGGTGTTTTCCAGTGTTCGCAAGCGTCCCGTTTGGGTTCGATGATTTTCGTCACTGAAGGCAGGACTTAACCGACATGCTTCCCGGTTTCCGGTTTTTGTTCGCAACGGTTGTTCTCGCGGTCTCCGTGCTGGTGTTCGGCCTTGGGGCTGCGGCGCTGCTGCGCGCGGCGCATGAGGAATTCGTGAACCTGCCGTCGTGGCGGCTGGCCCAGCAGCCGGTGCTCGCGCCGCAGTTCGAAATGAGCGGGCCGACACTGGCAATGCTGCGGATCGAGGCGCTGGCGGCGAAGCCGTCGCTGGATAAGCCGCGGCAGCAGGCGATCATCCGGGACATCCCGCGCGATCTTCCGGACGCCAAGGCAGCCGAGACCGCCGCGCAGGACCGCAGGCTGTCCTTCGCTGCACCGGACATCGCCAAGCCGGACGTCATCCCGCAGGACGCCGTCCAGCAAGACATCGTCAAGCCGGACATCGTCACCCCGCAAAACATCCCGCAGGACAGAAGCGACGCGCCCGGGGAGACCGAACAGGTTGCAGCGCCGCAGGCGGTGCAGTTCGCCCTGAACGCGCAGGCCAGCGTCGTGGATCCTGCGCCATCCGAACAATCCGCGACCGAGCAAGCCAGCACCGACGAAGGCAAGACCGAAACCGTCAAAACCACCGAAACCAGAGTTGCCGAAACCAGAACCGCCGCTCTCTCCGAAGTCGCGAAGCCTGCGGGTGCCGCGGCGGCGTCCGAGTCGAAATCCTTCGAGGCCAAATCCTTTGAGGAAAAATCAGGCGCGAGCGAAGCCTCCGAACCGCGATCGACGGAAAGGATCGCCGCGATCGACCGATCGTCGGAAGCCACCGCATCCGCCACGCTGCCCGGTCCCGTGGTGAAGAAAGTCAGGCGCACCAACGTCCGCGCCATCCGGCAACGCCGCGCCGCCGCGATCGCCCGCGCACGGGCCGCCGCCCGCGCGCGCGCCATTCAGCAGCAGCAGGGACAGGCCTCCGATCCGTTCGGACTGTTCGGCACCGCGCCGCGTAGCTGACGGCATCTTGAATGCGGGCGGATCGTTCGCAGCGCCGCCGGATCAGACAGCCGTCAGCCGCTTGAACATCGGATAGCTCTCCGTACCGAACTTGAAGAACGGCGTTCCGCCGTCGCGATAGCCTGCCGCGCGGTAGAACCCGTGCGCGGTCTTCGTGCTGAACAGCGTCGCGCCGGCGTTTCCCTGCTTGAGGCTGACGCCTTCGAGACCCGCAAGCATCCTTTTGCTCACACCCTGAAACCGGAAATCCGGCGACACGTAGTTGCACGTGATCTCGCCGTCGTTGTTCACAGCCCCGACAGAGGCAATCAGCCCGCCGCGGTCCGCCACCAGAACCGTGTTGCCGGTATCCTTGAGCCACGCGGCGAAAACATCCGGCGTCTTGTTCGCCAGCCAGCGGCCGAGAATCGCGGTGTCGCCCCGGTGATCTGCGACGCACAACTCGGCGATCGAGCGCCGCATGGTCTCGCAGGCTTTCACGGCATCACTTAAAACGGCGGGGCGAATGTGCATCGGCGTTTTCTATCGGATGCTGGTGCTGCCGGCTACGCCGGCCCCGTCGCGACCGGAGGCCCGCCCTGCTCGCCCCACTCCGACCATGAGCCGTCGTAGAGCGCCGTGTCGGCGATGCCGAGCCGGTACAGCGCCAGCGTCAGCACGCCCGCCGACACGCCGGAGCCGCAACTCGTGACGATGGGCCTGTTCAGATCGACACCCGCGCCGGAAAATGCCGCGCGCAGGTCGTCCAGCGACTTCATCGCGCCGGTGCTGGCATCGAACAGGCCCGCGTAAGGCACGCTGCGCGCGCCGGGAATATGTCCGCCGCGCAGACCGGGGCGCGGCTCGGGCACGCTGCCCTCGAAGCGCGCGCTCGGCCGCGCATCGATCACCTGCTCGGCCTTGCTCTCAAGATTTCCGATCAGCTGCGCCATGCTACGCACGCGCTTCGCATCGAACGTCGCCTTGAACGTCGCGGGCTTAGGCAACGCCTCGCCGCTCTCGATTGTGCGGCCTTCCAGCAGCCACTTCTTCAATCCGCCGTCGAGCACGCGCACATTGGCGTGCCCGAACGACAGGAACATCCACCAGGCGCGGGGCGCCGCGACCCAGCCGCCACCATCATACACCACAACGGTATCGTCGTTGCCGATGCCGAGCGCACCAACATCGCGGCCGAACTGCGCGGCGTCCGGAAACATATGCGGCAACGAGCTTGAGTGATCCGACACGGCGTCGACATCGAAGAACACAGCGCCCGGAATGTGCTGCTGGAGATAATCCTCCTTCGGCAGCGGCGTGACGCCGGGCAGCTTGAACGACGCATCGATAATTTTCACGCGCGGGTCGTTGAGGTGCGCGGCCAGCCATTCGGTGGAAACGAGAGGATCGGTTGTCATGCTGATGCTAATTCCTGCTGAATGAAATTTCGGGACGTGAAGTGCGTCAGGCATCCATCGAGACGACGACCTTGCCCTTCGCGCGTCCGCTTTCGACATAGGCGAGAGCCTCGGAAATCTGCGCAAATGGAAATGTGCGATCGAGGATAACCTTGAGCTTTCTGCCTTCGATCAACGAGCCGAGTTCGGACAATCCGGCTCCGCTCGGATGCATGAAAAGATAGCGATAGGTCACGTTTGCGTCGCGGGCCTGCTGCCGGATTTTCAGGCTGATGATCCAGAACAAGAATGCGAGAAAGCGCCGGCCGCCGAGATCCTTCATCGCCGTCTCGGGCTCCGGCAGTGCGCCGACCGAAACAACCGTGGTGCCGGGCTTCATGATGCGGAACATTTTCGCCAGCGTCTCGCCGCCGATCAGATCGAACCCCGCATCGAATTGACGCCCGGCTTCCGCAATGTCCTGCGAGGTGTAATCGATGATGTCGTCGCAGCCGAGCGAGCGCACCAGGGCTTCGCCGCGTTTCGATGCCGTGGTCGTCACATGCGCACCAAGCCATTTGGCGAGCTGGATCGCAAAGGTGCCGACACCGCCTGCACCGCCTGAGATGAAGACCTTCTGCCCCGGCTTGATCTTGAGTTCGTCCCGCAGCGCCTGCAACGCGGTCAGGCCCGCCAGGGGGACCGCCGCGGCGGTGACGAAATCGATGTTCGCCGGAATATGCGCGGCGTAGTCCGCGTCGATACATGCCTGTTCGGCGAACGCGCCGCCACCTTCCTTCGCGACGCGTGCATACACACGATCGCCCGGACGAAAGGCTTTCACATCCTTGCCCACGGCAATCACTTCGCCAGCCAGTTCATTTCCAAGCACGAAAGGCAGCCGGGGCCGGTAAATCGCGCGAAGCTTTCCCTCGCGGAATTTGAAATCGACCGGATTCAACCCGGCGGCGCGAACCTTCACAAGAATTTCGTGAGGCGCGGGCGAAGGCGCGGGCACGTCCTCCAGCTTCGCGCCATCAGACCCGCCATAACGATGGAGAACGTAGGCCAGCATTCGCGTTCCTCTGCTCACCGTTCGAGAGTTCTACCGCCTTCGAGATGCCGATGAAGCCGCGGATCAATCCTTCTTCTTCGGCTCGACCTTCTCGATCGGGCCGCCCGCTTCACGCCACGCAGTGAAGCCGCCGCCGAGATGCGCGACCGGAGACAGCCCCATGTCCTGCGCGGTCTTGGCGGCCAGCGCGGAGCGCCAGCCCGACGCGCACTGGAAGACAAACTTCTTGTCCTCCTGAAAAATCGGCTTGGCGTAGGGACTTTCCGGATCGATCCAGAATTCCAGCATGCCGCGCGGACAGTGAAACGCGCCGGGAATGCGCCCCTCGCGCTCGATCTCGCGCGGATCGCGCAGATCGACGATCACCACATCGCTCAGGCCGACGCCGCCGTTGGGAAAACGTTCGACGGCTTCCGCCGCGTTGATGGTTTCGACCTGCCCGTTGGCCTCGTCGAGCAGCTTCTTGTAACCGCGGGTGATGGTGGATGGCATGGGGACTCGCTGATAAAAACGGGACGAAAAGCCTACCACGTTTCTCTCAACGAGTCGTCCCCGCGAAGACCGAGAATAGTATCTCCGTCATTCCGGAGCGCGAGCTTTTGCGAGCGAACCCGGAATCCAGTAGTCGGCCCGATGAACTCTTCGAGATTCCGGGCCCGCGCAAAGAGCGCGTCCCGGAATGACAATGCGGAGAACCTACCGCGTCAATTCCTTCATCGCGCCTTCGAGGCCCTCAAGCGTCAGCGGGAACATGCGTTCATTGAACGCCCGGCGGATGATCGTTGTGGACTCCGAATAGTCCCAGTGCTTGCGCGCGACGGGATTGAGCCAGACCGCGTGCGGATAGGTCCGCGTTACCCGCTCCAGCCAGACCGAGCCCGGCTCCTCGTTGACGTGCTCGACCGAACCGCCCGGCACCACGATCTCATACGGCGACATCGAAGCGTCGCCGACGAACACGACCTTATAGTCGTGCGGGTACTTGTGCAGAATATCCCAGGTCGGCGTGCGGTCGGTGAAGCGCCGCCGGTTGCTCTTCCACACGCCCTCATAGAGGCAGTTGTGGAAGTAGAAATATTCCATGTGCTTGAACTCGGTCTTCGCCGCCGAGAACAGTTCCTCGACCTGCTTGATGTGACCGTCCATCGAGCCACCGATATCGAAGAAGATCAGGACCTTCACCGCGTTGCGCCGCTCCGGGCGCATGTGCACATCGAGGTAGCCGTGGTTCACGGTTTCCTTGATCGTGGTGTCGAGATCGAGTTCGTCCGGCGCACCGGTGCGCGCGAACTTGCGCAGGCGGCGCAGCGCCACCTTGATGTTGCGGATGCCGAGTTCGACGTTGCCGTCGAGATCCTTGAACTCGCGCTTGTCCCAGACCTTGACCGCGGAGAAGTTGCGGTTCTTCTCCTGGCCGATGCGGATGCCCTCGGGATTGTAGCCGTTGGCGCCGAAGGGAGATGTGCCGCCGGTGCCGATCCACTTGTTGCCGCCCTCGTGGCGTTTCTTCTGTTCCTCGAGGCGCTTCTTGAGGGTCTCCATGAGCTTGTCCCAGCCCATGGCCTCGATCTGTTTCTTCTCTTCCTCGGTGAGATATTTCTCGGCCGCCTTGCGCAGCCACTCCGCCGGGATCTCGGCTTTCTCCATGGCGTCGAGCAGGCTTTCCAGCCCCTTGAACACCGTGCCGAACACGCGGTCGAACTTGTCGAGATTGCGCTCGTCCTTCACCAGCGAAGTGCGCGCGAGATAATAAAAATGCTCGACGCTCTGATCCGCGAGGTTGGCGTCGAGCGCCTCCATCAGCGTCAGATACTCGCGCAGCGTGACCGGAACCTGCGCGTCGCGCAGCGATGTGAAGAATTGCAGGAACATGTGTCTTAAATCGCCCGCGCCCATCCCCCCGTCAAGGGTTCGCCCCGTTCGCTGGGCGGGAAACCCTCCCCCGCAATGCTGGATTGCGTTCAAAAACAGCACTAGCCCCCGCTAGCGCCCCGTGCCATTTCATTTAAACTGTTGTTTGACGCCACCGGACCGCTCCAGCCGGAGACGATTCGCGGCGTTGACCGGGGACGCGATGGTTCCGGCGACGGACGCAATCGCGTTTAAAACAAGGGGTGTCGTTCATGGGCATTGAATCCATTATCGTTTGGCTGATCGTCGGCGCGATTGCCGGCTGGCTGGCCGGGTTGATCGTGAAAGGCGGCGGCTTCGGCCTGCTCGGGAACATCGTTATCGGCATCATCGGCGCGGTCGTCGCAGGCTGGCTGCTGCCGCAACTCGGCATCAATCTCGGCACCGGCATTGTCCGCGCCATCATCAACGCAGCCATTGGCGGCGTCATCGTTCTGGTCATCCTGTCATTGATCCGGCGGGCCTGACGAACTAAGCAGTTTTGGAAGCGACCGCCTCACAAAGCGGTCGCTTCTTGTTTGACGACACGGCGGCGGCATTCACTCCAGAGACAAAAAAATCACAAGGCAGACTTCGATGAAATTTACCGGCACCAAGAATTACGTCGCCACCGATGATCTGAAAGTCGCGGTCAACGCCGCGATCGTACTCGAACGCCCGTTGCTGGTGAAGGGCGAGCCCGGCACCGGCAAGACCGTGCTGGCCGAGGAAGTCGCGCAGGCGCTCGATGCGCCGCTGCTGACCTGGCACATCAAGTCCACAACCAAGGCGCAGCAGGGCCTCTACGAATACGACGCGGTGTCGCGGCTGCGCGACAGCCAGCTTGGCGATCCGCGCGTGTCCGACATTTCCAACTACATCAAGCGCGGCAAGCTGTGGGAGGCATTCACCAGCGCGAAGCGCCCAGTGCTGCTGATCGACGAAATCGACAAGGCCGACATCGAATTCCCGAACGACCTCTTGCTCGAACTCGACCGGATGGAATTCCACGTCTACGAGACCGGCGAAACCATCAAGGCGGCACAGCGCCCGATCATCATGATCACCTCGAACAACGAGAAGGAACTGCCGGACGCGTTCCTGCGCCGCTGTTTCTTCCACTACATCAAGTTCCCCGACATCGACACCATGAACGCCATCGTGGAAGTCCACTTCCCCGACATCAAGAAGCGCCTGGTGCAGGAAGCCATGAAGATCTTCTTCGAGGTGCGCGACGTGCCGGGCCTCAAGAAGAAGCCGTCGACCTCGGAGCTGCTCGACTGGCTCAAGCTCTTGCTCAACGAGGAGATGACGGTGGAGCAGCTCCGCGAACGCGATCCGCGCAAGCTGATCCCGCCGCTGCATGGCGCGCTGCTCAAGAACGAGCAGGACGTCCATCTGTTCGAGCGGCTGGCGTTCCTGAGCCGCCGGGAAGTTTAAGGCGGCGTCTCAATCGCCAAGTTGAATCAAGGCGAGAGAGCCCCGGCTCTCTCGCTTTTTCGATTCCGGGATTGATTTCAGACCTGCGAATTAGAACGGCACGCCGGCGCCGGCGCGGAATGCGCCGCTGCGTCCGTCATCGACGCCAACTGCGCCCTTCAGAATAACGGTCTTGTCGCCCACGCGAACGCCTAAGCCGCCGTTCCAGTCGCCGCCTACACCTGCCGAACCGTTGAGCGCCGAATAAGGATTCGCGCCGCCACCTGCGACGGTTCCAGCGGCGCCTCCCAGCACAGATCCCGCCACACCACCCGCTGCGCCGGTGACCCGGCTCGGAACCGATTGCGCCTGGGCACCAGAGGCGAACACCAGGGCAACGCAAATCACCCCATGCCTCAATGCAGATACCAACATGCTGGAACCCCCATGACCATCGAAACCAAACCGTGTCAGGAGTTTCACCCCAGAATGACGACAATTTCAATGTTCCATGTTCAAAGAAAATCCGCGTCGGCCAGTCAGCGCTCGAAGCAGCGATCCCACACTGGCCACTGCCGCCCGGCCCGCCTAAACTGGCCGCCTCGGATGCGAGGTGACCGTGACCAAAAAGCACGTCGATCGCCGCCTGGCCGCCATTTTCGCCGCGGACGTCGCCGGCTATAGCCGGCTGATGGGCGCTGACGAGGAAGGCACCCACGCACAATTGAAGGCGCACCGCCACGACCTGATCGACCGGCGGATCAAGAAGCACCGCGGACGCATCATCAACACCGCCGGCGATGGATTGCTGGCGGAATTCGCCAGTGCGGTCGACGCGGTGCGGTGCGGAGTCGAAATCCAGCGCGCGATGATCGAGCGAAACGCGAACGTGCCCGCCGAGAGCCGGCTCGAATTCCGCATCGGCATCAACATCGGCGACGTGATCGGGGATGGCAGCGAAATCTTCGGTGACGGCGTCAATGTCGCAGCCCGGCTGGAGAGTATCGCGCCGAGCGGCGGCATCTGTATTTCCCGGCAGGTGCTCGACCAGATCGAGGGCAAGCTCAGGCTTCAGTTCCGCGAGATGGGTCGCCAGAACCTGAAGAACATCGCACGGCCGATCGAGGTCTTTGCGATCGATCTTCATGACGGCGCATCCAAGGCGGCGCGCATCCTGACCGGCGCGAACCTCAAGCAGGAGATCCGCTATTGCAGGGCCGCCGATGGCGTCCGGCTGGCTTTTGCGAAGGTCGGCAACGGCCCGCCCTTGCTGCGAACGGCGCACTGGCTGGGACATCTCGAATACGACTGGGAGCTGCCGATCTTTCGCCGCCTCCTGCTCGAGCTGGCCTCGACCTTCTCGCTGGTCCGCTTCGACGCGCGCGGCAACGGGCTGTCGGATTGGGATGTCGGCAACATCTCGCTGGATCACTGGGTGAGCGATATGGAGAGCGTCGCAGACGCGGCGGGCCTCGACCGGTTTCCGATATTGGCGTTGTCGCAGGGATGCGCGGTCGCGATCGCGTTCGCGATCCGGCATCCGGAACGGGTGTCCCATCTGATCCTGTATGGAGGGTTTGCCGCCGGCATCTACAAAAGCCCGAACGTGACGCCCGCTGCGCGCGAGCAGTTCGACGCGATGAAAACGCTGATGAAGCTCGGCTGGGGCGCGAACCAGCCAACCTTCCGCCAGCTCTTCACGGCGTCGATGATCCCGACCGCGACGAAGGAACAGATGGACGCCTTCAACGAGGCCCAGCGCGTCAGCGCGTCGGCGGAGTGCGCCGTCAGATATCTGGAAACTGTTATAAATTTCGACGTCCGCGATCTGCTGCCCCAAGTCAAGGTACCCACCCTCGTCATGCATGTCCGCGATGACAGCAGAGTGCCGATTGCGTCTGGCCGCGAGATGGCGGCAGCCATTCCCGGTGCGCGGTTCGTCACGCTGCCCGGCAAAAACCATATCCCGCTCGAACAGGACCCCAGCCTGCCGATCTTTCTCGACGAGGTTCGCAGATTCCTCGGCAGCACCTAGCCGCGCCTGACCCGCTCACATTCTGCGGCGGAGCTTTTCCCGGTGCATGACGACAAGATGAGATCGCAGGCCGTAGCCGACGCCGATGCCTGCGGCGAACGCCAGGACAAGAAGAAATGCGGCCTCGGACATGGGCACCTCGCAAATGAGGGCCGCCGGACGCAGTATACCGGCCGACGGCCCCGCCGTGCTGGTTGCGGACGGGGGCAATTGTCCGCGATCGAACGTTAGTCCGACGGCATGCGCGCGCAATGACAGTTGTATTTAAACCTTAATGTCCGCTGCGCGGGTTAATTCTGGAACCGGGCTTGCTGCAATTGCAGCGTCATCCTGAGGTGCGCGTTCTTGCTTGCGGGCCTCGAAGGATGGCGACACTCACCAGAACTGTCATCCTTCGAGGCTCGCCGAAGTCGGCTCGCACCTCAGGATGACGCATCGCGCAGCATTCGCCCGCTCACGCTGCCGGCTGTTACCGCGCCTTCTCCAGCTGATACGTCAGATGCGCTTTCACCGTCGGCCATTCGGACGCGATGATGCTGTAGACCACCGTGTCGCGCAGCGTGCCGTTTCCCGCGATCTGGTGATTGCGCAGGATGCCGTCCTGTTTCGCCCCCAGTCGCTCGATACCGCGCCGCGACTGGTGATTGAAGAAGTGCGTGCGGAATTCCACCGCGATGCAGTCCAGTTGTTCAAACGCATGGGTGAGCAGCAGCAGCTTGCATTGCGTGTTGAGCGGCGTTCGCTGAACCCGCGCCGCGTACCAGGTCGAGCCGATCTCGACGCGGCGGTTGGCGGCATCCACATTCATGTAGGTCGACATGCCGGCGATGTTGCCGGCCGCGTCCTTCACCGTAAATGGCAGCATCGCGCCGCTGGCCTGCAAGCCCAGACGCCGCTCGATCTCGGTCTGCATCTTTTCGGGCGCAGGGATTGACGTGTACCAGAGCTTCCACAACTCGCCGTCCTTCACAGCATCAATCAGCCCGTCGCGATGGGACAGCGACAGCGGCTCAAGCCGCGCGTGAGGGCCGGTTAAGGTAACTGATTCAAGCCAAGGCATGTATGCTTCCCTTTGCCGGTCGATCATCTGCTCCCTCTCCCCGCTTGCGGGGAGAGGGTTGGGGTGAGGGGCATTTCAGTATTGGAGAAAACGCCCCTCACCCGACCGCGTTGCGGTCGACCTCTCCCCGTAAGAACGGGGCGAGGTAAGAGTCACTTGTTCAGAAAATTCAGCGGCAACCCGCCGCGCGGCCAGTCCATCGCCACCAGTTCGCCCTTGCCGGACAGCGTGATATAGGCGGTCTTCAAATCCGGCCCGCCGAACGCGATGTTGGTGGTGACGTTGTCGCCGGTCGGCACCTGCTCGACCAGTTTGCCGTCCGGCGCGATCACCGAGATGCAGCCCGTGATCAGCGTCGCGACACAGATGTTGCCGGAGGCTTCCACCGCGAGCGAGTCGAACATCTGGTAGCCGCCGAGACCCGCGAGCGGCTTGCCCATCTCGCCGCGATAGATCACAGGACCGGCCTTCACTTCACCGGGATTGCCGATATCGAACGCCCACAGCCGCGCGGTCGGCGTCTCGGCGACATAGACGGTCTTTTCATCCGGCGAAATGCCGACGCCGTTGGCGGGCAGCAGCGGATGCACCGCCTCGATCACTTCGGTCGCATTCGGCTTCATGTAATAGAGCGCGCCGACATCCATGTCGCGCGGGCGGCGCTTGCCGAGGTCGGTGAACCACAGCCCACCCTGCCTGTCGAACACCAGATCGTTCGGCCCTTTCAGCGGATGCTCGCCGCAATGGGTGAACAGCGTTTCGATCTTGCCGCTTTGCAGATCCACCCGCTGCAACGAACCGCCGATATATTCCGACGGGCGCGGCGCGCCGGGCATCAGATTGCCGCGCGGACCGGGCGCCCACGAGAAGCCGCCGTTGTTGCAGATGTACATCTTGCCGTCGGGGCCCAGTGCCGCGCCATTCGGCCCGCCGGGAATTTTCGCGATGGTCTCCTTGCGCCCGTCGGGATAAACGCGCGTCAGCTTCTGGGCGCGGATTTCCACCAGCACCACCGAGCCGTCGGGCATCACCACCGGTCCTTCGGGGAATTCGAGACCGGTTGCGAGCACGCGAAGATTTGACATGGAGACCTCCCGGACGAGTATTTTTGATTTTTGAGGCGCGAAACCTAGCGCGCGGTTTTGCCGATGACCAGCGCGCGGGCGCAGGGCTGGCTTGTCGGACGCCGAGGCGATCAGAGCGTTAGTTCACTGCGTCGTCCCCGCGAAAGCGGGGACCCATAACCACCGACCCGTCTATTCAAGACGGAAGCCAACCCCGCACACCATCGCAAGATGACAGGGATTATGGGTCCCCGCTTTCGCGGGGACGACATCGGATGTGTGGCTCAAACGCACTAGAGCCGCTCAATATTGAAATCCCGGTACACCAATCCCGCCGCCGCGATGTCCGACAGCGCGTTGCCGACCGCCTTGAAGACGGTGATCTCCTTGTCGCTCGCCCTGCCCTTGCGCTCGCCGCGGCACAGTTCGGCAACCGAACCGGCGACGTCATCGGCCTTGATGACGCTGTCGCGGATCGGATCGAGCAGTTCGCCGCTTTCCTTCAGCGCGTCATAGGTATCGAGCCAGACGCGGCCTTTGCGAAATACCTCATCGTCCGCCTCGCGCATGAACGGCGTGAAGCTGCCGATCAGGTCGAGGTGCACGCCCGGCTTCAGCCATGCGCCCTTGATGACCGGCCGCTCGGCCAGCGTCGCGCAGCTCACGATGTCCGCCTCGCCCACCGCCCGCTCAAGGTCCTGCACCACATGGGCGTCGATGCCCTTGGCGCGCAGGTCGAACACCAGCCGCGCGGCGCCGGCCTCGTTGATATTCCACACCGCGACTTTTCCGATCGGCCGCACCGCGCGGAACGCATCCGCCGCAAGGCTCGCGATGCGGCCTGAACCGACCACCAGCAGCTTTGTTGCATCCTTGCGCGCGAGAAAATCCGCGCCGAGCGCGGCAATCCCCGCCGTTCGCCGCGACGTGATCTCGTTGCCGTCGATCAGCGCGATATGCTGCCCGGTTTCGCCGTCACACAGCAGATAGCTCGAGAACAACCCCGGCAGCGCGCGCTTGCCGTTCTCCGGAAAAATGGTGACGATCTTGATGCCGATGAAGGCTCGCTGCCATGCCGGCATGATCAGGATGGTCGCGGTCGAGCCATCCGGCTGCGGCATGAAATGATGATGTCGCAGCGGCACGTCGGCGCCCACTGTAAAAGCCTCGCGCAGCGCCGCGATCAGTCGATCGAACGGCAGGCTGGCGCGGGTCTGAGCTGCGTCGATCACGACGGGGGATGCGGTGGCCGGGGTCACTTCGCGATGTCTCCAGGTCCCAAATGAAAAGCTACATTGAAAAGCTACATTAATGTCTATCTGCGAAACTGTCTCCAAGGGAGGAATTCGCCTTGGACGATTCATTTTTAATCAGATGCACGAAGTGCAAGGGAAGCTTCCGGGACAAGGCGCGGAGAATCCAAAATGGATATTCCCGGCAATGCCCCATGTGCGAACGTGTTCTGTTCTTCGAAGAGGGCACGCCGGACAAGAATGTCCAAAAAGCACTCGTCGAAGCGAGACAGTTGCGAAAAGCGCTCCGCGAATACGAGGCTCCCAAACGATCGGCGCCGTTCAAGTTCGGGCGATAAACACGTTGAGATTTTCCATGAATCTCACGTAAGTCCTGCCTGCCTCGCGCTTACACTCATTCAAGATACAGTCTGCGCCGTCCGCACCGCGTCCATCAGTTTCTTCCGGAATGCGCGGTCACGCTTGAGATGCCATTCGCGGCTCATGGCGGCGTTGCGCGTTTTGAAAGCCTCGGTGTGCAGCAGCGTCCAGACCCGTCCACGCGTCGAGCGCGCGCCGGTGCCCGCATTGTGCTTGCCGAGCCGCAGCGCGACGTCGTTGGTCCAGCCCACATAGGACGAGTAGCGGCCCTTGTGGAAACACCCGAGCACATAGACGAACGCAACGGGTTTGGATTTTGCCGCGCGTACTTTTGCTGCACGCGGTTTGGCCTTCGCTGCGCGAGGCTTGGCCACCGCCCGCTTCACTTCGCGGGCGAACCATTCGCCGGCGCTTTCGGCGCATCCTTCGCCGGCTCCGCAGGCTTCTTGCCCTGCGCCTGAACCTGCCCCTGCAACTGCGCGACGGTGTTCTGCAAACCGATCACGGCGGCCTTCAGCGCATCGATCTGCCGGTTGGCGGCATCGATCTTCTGCTGGCTCTCCAGCGAGGCCTTGGTCAGCGAGGCTTTCAGGAAATTGACGTTGCTTTGCAGGCAGCCGGTGCGGCGCTCCATGGTCTTTTCGGCGGTGCAGATCTCGATGCCGGGCACGTCCTGCGCCAGCGCGCCGCCCGCCGTCAGCGACAGCAGCCCCGCAAACATCATCCGCTTCATCATGCCGAACCTCATCGTTGCCGTGTCCGTATCGTGCGGCGTCGCGGCTTCCGGCGCAAACTGTCTCATAACGTGACGGCCATGCCGGTGCGGCGGTTGCCAAAAATTGCAAAGCCTTAAGCTTTGGAACGCGAGTGGAACGAAACGCGCCCGAATCAGCGATTCATACCATGAGCGGCTTTGTTCGCACCGACATCTTGTGTCGCAGCCGCGCATCGTGTCCAGATCAAGCGACGCCATTCGCCAAACATCCGCAAGATG
The DNA here is from genome assembly GCF_059419985.1 of Afipia sp. GW821-FHT04G03. Classification (NCBI taxonomy): domain Bacteria; kingdom Pseudomonadati; phylum Pseudomonadota; class Alphaproteobacteria; order Hyphomicrobiales; family Nitrobacteraceae; genus Afipia; species Afipia sp. GW821-FHT04G03. Next base: position 1,716,490 of record NZ_JBWKSV010000001.1, read on the forward strand.
TGCTTCAATCGTTAACGCCAACCGCAAGACCAATAACAAGAGTGACCCCCACAATGACCGACCTGCATGGTGTGTTTCCCTACCTCGTCTCCCCGATCACTGCCGACGGCGCCATCAAGACCGATGTTCTGGGCAGGCTCTGCGACGATCTCATCAAGTCCGGCGTCCATGGTCTGACGCCGCTGGGATCGACCGGCGAGTTCGCCTATCTGTCCGCTGCGCAGCGCACGACGGTGGTGAAGGCGACGGTGGAAGCCGCCGCAAGGCGCGTGCCGGTGGTCGCGGGCGTGGTCTCGACCTCCACCGCCGACGCAGTGGCGCAGGCGAAATCGTATCAGGCGCTCGGCGCGGACGGCATTCTGGCGATTCTCGAAGCTTATTTCCCGGTGAAGGACGCGCAGGTCGAGGCGTATTTCCGCGCCATCGCCGACGCGGTCGATATTCCGGTGGTGATGTACACCAATCCGAATTTCCAGCGCTCGGATCTCACGCTCGATGTCATCGCGCGGCTCGCGGAACATCCGCGCATCGTCGGCATCAAGGATGCCTCGAACAACACCGGCCGCCTGCTGTCGATCATGAATCGCTGCGGCGACAAGCTGAAAGTCCATGCAGCATCCGCGCATATCCCCGCCGCCGTCATGCTGATCGGCGGCGTCGGCTGGATGGCGGGCCCGGCCTGCATCGTGCCGCGCGAAAGCGTGCAACTCTATAACCTGTGCAAGGCCGGACGCTGGGACGAGGCGATGACGCTCCAGCGCAAGCTCTGGCGCATCAACGAGGTGTTCGCGCGGTTCAATCTCGCCGCCTGTATCAAGGCCGGGCTTGAAACCCAGGGTTACGCCGTCGGCGATCCGGTCCCGCCGCAGGCGCCCCTGACCGCCGAGGAACGCAAGATCGTCGAAGGCGTGTTGCGCGGGTTGGATTCCGCAAAACCGGCCATATCTACGGTCTAGTCAGGCCGCGAACCGAGGGTGCCAGCATGGTCAAGGTCGTTTACGAGGTGGTCGAGCACGATGGTGGCTGGGCTTACAAGTTCAACAACGTGTTTTCGGAGACCTTTCCGACCCATGAGGCCGCCCGCGCCGCGGCCGCCCGCGCCGCCGCCGAGCAGCGCGTGCCGGGCCGGACCGAAACGATCCAGTTCGAGGACGGTCAGGGCAACTGGCGCGAGGAAACCGCGCGGGGCAACGACCGGCCGGTCACCGAGGTGGTGGACAAAAAGACGCGGTAGCCGGGTTTAATTTGCGGCTCCCTGCGATCAGCGGAGCGATTGCAAGACGCTGCGGGGCCGTTTAGAAAGCCGCCATGGGCGTCGCAAGATCATTGCAGAACTGGCTGGATTCGCACGGGCTGGGCGCGATCATCGCCGCCGTGCTCGGCGTCATTGTCACGCTGGCGGTGATACTCGTGGTCGGCGGGTACTGGTACGTGACGCCGTAGGCGCGCGATCCAATCCTACTTCGCATCCCGGAAATACGGCTCGACGTCGCCGGTCAGCTTCATGGTCACCGGATTGCCGTGACGGTCCTTCGACGAACCCACCGCCACGCGCACCCATTTCTCGCTGACGCAGTATTCCTCGACGTTGTTTTTCTCGATGCCCTTGAAACGGATGCCGACATCGCGCGACAGCACCTCGGCGTTGTAATAGGGGCTGTTGGGATCGGTGGAGAGGCGGTCGGGCAGCTGGTCGGTCATGATCTCTTGTCCTGGTCTCATATCCTGAAGTGATGTCCTGAAGTAACAGTGTCCTGCTCTACAGCAGTTGTTCGATTTCTTTGGTCAGCGCCTGCGGCGGCGTGGTCGATCCGTGCCGCGCCACGACATTGCCGCTGCGATCCACCAGGAACTTGGTGAAGTTCCATTTGATCGCGGTCGAGCCGAGAAATCCCGGCTTCTGCTTTTTCAGATGCTCGAACAGCGGCAGCGCATTGTCGCCGTTCACGTCGACCTTGCCGAACATCGGAAACGTCACGTCATATTTCGTCGAACAGAACTCCGCGATCTGCTGCGCGCTGCCCGGCTCCTGTCCGCCGAACTGGTTGCAGGGAAATCCCAGCACCGAAAAACCGCGCGGCCCGAGTGTGCGCTGCAGTTCCTCGAGTTGCTGATACTGCGGCGTGAACCCGCACGCGCTCGCCGTGTTGACGATCAGCAGCACCTTGCCCTCGAAGGCCTTGAGCGGAAGCTCCTCGCCCTCCAGCGTCGCCGCCTTGAAATCGTAAACCGTCGTCACGGGTGTCGCTCCTTACGTCCGAAAGCCGCCCTTTTGCTGATCGGCGAGCCAGTCGGAGAGTTTCGCGGGCGCTGCCGCCTTGGTCTTTTTCGGAGCCGCACCCTTCTTCTTCACCGGAACCGCAGGCGCGGCGGCCGCTTCAGCCGCCTCCCTGGCGAGACGCAGCGCGCGCAGCTTTTCCATGTTGGCGCGCATGGCGCGGCCTTCGGCGTCGTATTGCGCCATCGCCTTCTCGCCTTCGCGCGCGCTGGTCTGCTTCTTCTCGAATTGCGCCTGACCGTTCGGTGTCCGCGTTTTCTCACTCATTGTTGCTCTCCGAATGGGGCATGATCCCGGAAAATGGAAACCGGCTTCGGACGAAATCATGCTCAAAACATCACACAAATCAGCGTCCAGCGGTTCCCTTTAGCCGATCCGGAATAGGATGTCTCCCCGCGCTGCGACAGCCGCCGCAAAGGGCCGGTTTACCCAATATCGGCAAACTGCGCGCCACGCCCCGCAGGATTTGGTAGCTTTGGAAAGCCACAATTATTCGGCATTTTGGCCCTAACGCGACGGGTTTCCGCAACAGAGCAAACGCTTGGCGATCAGGACAACATATCTGGTGCTGATAGGCGCGGCCGGCATCGCAGCCGGCGTCGGCGGCTGGCTGCTCGGTGATCAGTTGTTCTTCCAGCGCGCGTCGGCGTCGCTGACGCCCGGCGAATCGGTTTTCGATTCGCGCTATCCGGTCTCGAACGTGACGATGAAGCAGGACCGCGTGATCGTCTCTCCTCGCCCGCCGGAGCCCGAAGCCGGCCCGCCGAACGACATGTACGAGACCGCACGCGCGTGGATCAACGCCCCGGTCACGCTGCCGCGCTCGGTGACCGCGCGAGCCGAAAAGCCGTCGCGGCTGTTCCTCAACGATACGCAGATCGCGGGCATCAAGAAGCGGCTGAACCTCACCGCCGCGCAGCAGAAATACTGGCCGCCGGTCGAGAGCGCGATGCGCGAGGTCACGCTGCAGATCGAGGACTACCAGAAGCGCATGAAGAAATCGCGTGACGATTCGTTCGACACCGACAGCCCCGCGATCCAGCGCCTGAAGACCGCGACCCGCGCGCTCTACGCGCAGCTCAACGGCACGCAGAAGAATGACATTTCGCTGCTGGTGCGCATGGCCGGGCTTGGTCCGGCCTTCGCCGAACTGACCGGCACCAAGGTGACGAAGAACGAGCCGGAAAATTCGCGGTGAGACTCACAACGTCATTGCGAGCGAAGCGAAGCAATCCAAACTTCGGACATGCAAGAAAAATGGATTGCTTCGTCGCAATTGCTCCTCGCAATGACGGCGAATAATCGTCCCTAATTCCGGTACTCGTTGCTCAACTCGCCGATGCCGTCGATCGCGACCACGACGGTGTTCACCGGATCCTTCATCGCACCGACGCCCAGTGACGTGCCGCAGGCGATGATGTCGCCCGGCAGCAGCGTCATGTCGTGCGAGATCTTGCTGACCAGTTCCTGCGCCGAGAAGATCATGTCCGAAATCTTGTAGGACTGCCGCTCCGCGCCGTTAAGGATCGTGCGCACCGTGAGCGTCGCCGGATCGATGCCTGTGACGATGGCGGGGCCGAACGGACAGAAATCGTCGAAGCCCTTGGCGCGCGCCCACTGCGCAAAGGTCGCGTCCTTGCCGATGATATCGGCGGCGGTGATATCGTTGACGCAGGTGTAGCCGTGAATGTAAGCCCCCGCCTCCGCGACGGAGACGTTGCTGCATGTCCTGCCTATCACGATGGCGAGTTCGCCCTCATAGACCACCTTGCCGTCGTAGGACTTCGGCCGCCGCACCACGGCGTTGGGCGCGGTGACGGTGGTCGGCGCTTTTAACAGATACAGCGGCTCGGCGGGTTCGGCGACATTCAGCTTCGCCGCCAGCGCGTGAAAATTATTCCACAGCGCGATGACCTTCGACGGCGTGCAGGGCGCCAGCAGTTCGACATCCGCCAGCGTCAGCCGCTTGCCGTTGGCCTTCGGGCTCTCGAACATGTCGCCGTGATGCACGACGATGTCCTGGCCCGACAGCGTGCCGAAACCGGTCTGGTCCTGATGGCGAAAGCGAATCCACTGCGTCACGGTTGAAACTCCAGATGAAAAGAAATGATTAGAAGACGGAGCCCCCTTCACCTCTCCCCGTTTACGGGGAGAGGTCGGAGACGAGCGAAGCGAGGTCTCCGGGTGAGGGGCTTTAGCTTCAGTAATGATTGCAAGGTGCCCCTCACCCCACCCCTCTCCCCGCAAGAGCGGGGCGAGGGAGCGTATCGCGCTTGCTTCATCTCCTCATCATGAGAACAATTCCACTCAATAAAGCTCCGCGACCTTGGCGCGCTGCGCGATCAGCGCCAGCACGATGTCGATCGACGGCGTCGGGGTTTTCGACAATGAGCCCATCTCCTGAACCACTGTGACCAGCGGATCGATTTCCATCGGCCGGCCGCGTTCGAGATCCTGCAACATCGAGGTCTTGTGCGCGCCGACCTTGCGCGCGCCTTCGATGCGCCGCTCGACATCGACACGGAACTTGACGCCGAACGTCTCGGCGATGGTCTGCGCCTCCACCATCATCGACTTCGCCACCGCCCGCGTACCCCGGTCGCTGCCGATCACATCGAGCGTGGCATGGGTCAGCGCGCTGATCGGATTGAAGCAGACGTTGCCCCACAGCTTGAGCCAGATTTCGTCGCGGATGTTCTCCATGACCGGCGCCTTGAGACCGGCCTTCTCGAACAGCGCCGACAATGCCATGACGTCCGCGCTCTTCTCGCCCGAGGGCTCGCCGAGCGGAAACCTGTCGCCGTAGACATGGCGGATGACGCCGGGCGCTTCGATCTCGGTGGCGGGATAAACCACGCAGCCGATGGCGCGCTCGGGGCCGAGTTCTTTCCACTGCCGTCCGCCCGGGTCGATGCTTTCCAGCGTCGAGCCTTCGCAAGCGTTGCCGTGCTTGTAGAAGTACCAGTAGGGAATGCCGTTCACGGCGGTCACCACACGGGTCTTCGGCCCGAGCAGCGGCTTCATCGCGTCCAGCACGCCGGTGATCGAATGCGCCTTGAGGCAGATGATGACGACATCCTGCACGCCGAGGTCGGCGGGATTGTCGGTGCAGCGCGGATGCACCACACGCTCCTCGTCGCCGATCAGGAGCTTCAAGCCGTTGGCCTTCATCGCCGCAAGGTGTGCGCCACGCGCCACCAGGCTGACGTCGGCGCCGGCCTGCGCGAGCTGCACGCCGAGATAGCCTCCGATTGCGCCTGCGCCGTAAATACAAATCTTCATGGCATGTCCCGAAATAAGTTGCCCAAGAACAATCTGAAGAACCATCTCAAGCTGCGTTTTTGCCTATGACTGCCCGTTAACGGCCGCGTTCACAGACCATTCGCCACGACAGCAAAAGCGTTTTTCAATGCGAGAAAAAGAACAGGGCGCAATCGACAAACCGGGGATGGCTTTGAAGATTGCGCCCTGCAGGGAGAACCGGTCAGGCAAACGCAGGGACGGCTGGTCGTGACTCTGGGCGGGCCATCGCGCCGATGTCGCCGGCAGAAATGATGTCCCTCATGCTGATCACGCCGATCAACGTGTGATCGTCGATGACAGGCAGATGGCGGATGTGATTGGCGTCCATCAGCTCGCGCACATGATCGAGCGTGTCGGTGGACTGGCACGACACCAGTTTCTGCACCGAGATCAGCGCCGAAACTTTCATGTTGATGCCGGACGGACCGTGCTCGGCGACGGCGCGAACCACGTCGCGTTCCGAAAACATGCCGACGGCGACGTTGCCTTCGGTGCGGCAGACGTCCTTGACCACAAGGGCGCCGATGTTCTCGGTCCGGAGCAGCCGCGCTGCAGTGCCGACGGTCTCGTTCATGCGGACGGTGGCGATACGGGTGCTCTTCCTGTTCAGGACGTCTCCGACTCTCATCACAACCTCCGTGGTTTGAACTGAAGTCTTGGTGGGGATGATCGTCCCCGGGGCTCGTCAGATCCGGGGACGGATGTCCTCGCTGACGGATCGATATTGGTATACATTATGCCACGAGTCAATCGGGAAATATTCCTATTTTGTGGTGGCGTCCCACGACTCTCCGGAAGGGTTTTTGGGTCCGGCGCGGAGGATCTTCACGGACGGACAATGGCCACCACGCCGTCACCGTCCTGCCTTTTGCAGCGAAGTCCGCCGCCGTTTCGCCTTATGCAACGGTGCGAGCCGTGAATAGCGATCAAGGCATTGAGGGTGCGCTGGATTCTCTCATTCATCGTCTTCATCGTTCTGGCGAAGGCACGAACGGAAAATCAGCCTCGTCATTGCGAGAAGCGCTTTGCGACGCGTAATTCATCTGTGTGAAAAATCATCTTGTCCGGATTTCTTCGCTGCGCTCGCAATGACGAAGAAGATCTCAAAAAAAATGCCCGGGACAAGCCCGGGCATCACGATGATTGGTAACTGGGGAAAACAGATTGACGTCGATGTTCGCGCGACCGCTCGCGCGCCAACTCATCCCTTCAGCACATCCACCAGCGTCTTGCCGAGACGCGCAGGCGACGGCGAGACGCGGATGCCGGCGGCTTCCATCGCCGCGATCTTCGACTCCGCATCGCCCTTCCCGCCCGAGATGATCGCGCCGGCGTGGCCCATGCGGCGGCCTGGAGGTGCTGTGCGGCCCGCGATGAAACCGACCATCGGTTTCTTGCGGCCGCGCTTCGCTTCGTCCTTGATGAACTGCGCGGCGTCTTCTTCCGACGATCCGCCGATCTCGCCGATCATCACGATCGACTTCGTATCCGGATCGGCGAGAAACAACTCCAGCATCGAGATGAAATCGGTGCCTTTCACCGGATCGCCGCCGATGCCGACCGCCGTGGTCTGGCCGAGACCTTCGGCCGTGGTCTGATACACCGCTTCATAGGTCAGCGTGCCGGAGCGTGAGACGATTCCCACATTGCCCTTCTTGAAAATGTTGCCGGGCATGATTCCGATCTTGCATTCGCCCGCCGTCATGACGCCCGGACAGTTCGGACCGATCAGCCGCGAGCTTGAGCCATCGAGCGCACGCTTAACGCGCACCATGTCCGCGACCGGAATGCCTTCGGTGATGCAGACAATCAGTGGCACTTCCGCGTCGACCGCTTCGCAGATCGCGTCCGCCGCACCCGGCGGCGGCACGTAGATCACGCTGGCGTCGGCGCCGGTCTTCGCACGCGCTTCCGCCACCGTATCGAACACCGGCAGCCCGAGATGCTGACTGCCGCCCTTGCCGGGCGACGTGCCGCCCACCATGCGCGTGCCGTAAAGCGCGGCCTGCTCGGAGTGAAAAGTGCCGTTTTTGCCGGTAAAACCCTGACAAATGACCTTGGTGTTGCTATCGATAAGAATGGACATTACGCGGCTGCCTTTCGTGTGGCGCGAACGATTTTCTGCGCGGCATCGTCGAGATCGTCGGCGGCGACGACGTTCAAGCCTGACTCCGCAATGACCTTCTTGCCGAGTTCGACATTGGTGCCCTCGAGGCGCACCACCAGCGGAACGCTGAGACCAACCTCGCGCACTGCGGCGACAACGCCTTCTGCGACCACGTCGCAACGCATGATGCCGCCGAAGATGTTGACCAGGATGCCCTGCACGTTCGGATCGGAGGTGATGATCTTGAACGCGGCCGCGACCTTCTCCTTGGTCGCGCCGCCGCCGACGTCGAGGAAGTTCGCCGGCGTCGCGCCATAGAGCTTGATGATGTCCATGGTCGCCATGGCAAGGCCTGCGCCGTTGACCATGCAGCCGATGGTGCCTTCAAGCGCGATATAGTTGAGGTCGTATTTCGACGCCTCGATTTCCTTCTCATCCTCTTCGGTGAGATCGCGCAGCTTCACCAACTCATGGTGACGGTAAAGCGCGTTGGAATCAAAACTGATCTTGGCGTCGAGACAGCGCAACTCGCCCTGCTTCGTCACGACCAGTGGATTGATCTCGAGCATCGCCATGTCGGTCGTAGTGAACGCCGCGTAGAGTTGCGCAGTGAGCTTTTCGGCCTGCTTCGCGAGATCGCCCGTGAGCCCGAGCACCTGCGCGACCTTGCGGCCGTGATGCGACATCACGCCAGTCGCGGGATCGACGGAGAACGTCACGATCTTGTCGGGCGTATCGTGCGCCACCTTCTCGATGTCCATGCCGCCTTCGGTGGAGACCACAAACGCGACACGTGATGTTTCGCGATCGACCAGCATCGAGAGATAGAATTCCTTCGCGATCTCCGAGCCGTCTTCGATGTAGAGCCGGTTGACCTGCTTGCCGATCGGCCCGGTTTGCTCGGTAACGAGCGTGCGTCCGAGCATTTCCTTGGCGAAGCCTGCGACTTCATCGACCGACTTCGCCAGACGCACGCCGCCTTTCGCATCCGCCGGCAAGCCTTTGAACTTTCCCTTGCCGCGACCGCCGGCATGGATCTGCGATTTGACGACATACACCGGACCCGGCAACGCCTTCGCTGCGGCAATCGCTTCGTCGACCGTGAAGGCCGGCGCACCCGCCGAGACCGTCACTCCGAAATTTTTCAGGACCGCCTTGCCCTGATACTCGTGAATATTCATGGCTTCCTCCGTCATGACCGAAGTCAAGAAACGCCCTGTTTGCAGGGCTTATATGAGTCGTCTGCCGTCTTGTATTATGTATACCAGAGATTGCCTGTGGTCCCGGCCCGAGTCAATCGATTTTGCGGCATCAATTCGGGAAAAGAAAAACGCGCCCATCCGGAGATGAGCGCGCTTTTTGAGCCATCTGATGCGGTCGTATCAGGCCATCGCTTGCGACTTGGCGACGACCGCCTTGCGCCACGGTTTCAGCACCACAACGGCGAGCAGCGAGGCGAGAATGTTCGCGCCGGCCGCGATGAGAAACACGTTGTCCCAGTTGCCCGACGATTGCTGCATGTAGTTTGCGACAGGGACGAGCAAGGCTGCCGTTCCTTTCGCCGTGTAGAGCAAGCCGGCGTTGGTCGTTGCGAACTTCGATCCGAACGTATCCGTGCATGTCGAGGGGAAGAGCGAATAGATCTCACCCCAGGCAAAGAACACGAAGCCCGACAGCAGCACGAACCAGATCGGATCCTGGCCCCAGAGGTAGAGCAGATAGATGCCGACGCCTTCCATGCCGAACGCGATGAACATCGTGTTCTCGCGACCGATCATATCGGAGATCCAGCCGAAGAATGGGCGCGTCAAACCGTTGAGCACGCGATCGATGGTCGCCGCGAACGTCACCGCAGTCATCGTCATCGCCATCAGCGTGACAGGCGTGTTGTCGATTTTCCAGTCCGCCGCGATCGGCTTCAGGTTCGCCGTCACCATCAATCCGCCCGCGCCGACAATCACGAACATGAAGTACATCAGCCAGAAAATAGGGTGCCGGATGACTTCGGTCGGCAGGTAGTTGCGGCGGGTCTGCTGGAGATTTGCGTTCACCACTGGCGGCGGCACTTGCCCCGACTTCGGCGCGAACAGGAAGAACGACAGGATCACGATGATGATGCCCTGCCCCAGACCGAAATAGAGGAAGGTGTTCTGGAAGCCATCGTTCTTGATCATCGCCTGGATCGGCGCGACCGTGAGCGCGGAGCCCGCGCCAAATCCTGCCGCGGTGATGCCGGCCGCAAGGCCGCGCTTGTCAGGAAACCACTTCAGCGCGTTGCCGACGCAGGTGCCGTACACGCCACCGGCGCCGATGCCCGCGATGATCATGCCGAGATAGAAACCGTTGAGCGATGTTGCTTGCGCGTTGATGGCCCAGCCGATCGCGCAGAGAACGCCGCCGACGAGGACGACGATGCGCGGGCCGTACTTGTCGACAAACCAGCCTTCAACCGGGACCAGCCACGTTTCGAACAGAACGAACAACGTGAAAGCCCACTGGATCGACGCGCGATCCCATCCGAATTTTTTCTGAATGTCGGGGACGAAGAACGTCCAGCCATACTGATAGTTGGCGATCATGACCATCGCGCCGACGCCGATAGCCAATTGCATCCAGCGATAGGTATCGCTGACTCGTCCGTCCGCCGGGGCGACGGTGGTGTGTACAGTGTCAGTCATTGTTCCTCCCGAGTGCCCTGTTCTGTTGAAATTTCGACAGGAGCTGTCAGAAGGCCAGCTTGGTATATGATATGCCAGAGCGCAAGAGGTATTCTGGGATGCTGCCTGGTTTTTTTATCCTGCGATATTTCAGGCGGTTAGCTAGGAAATCGGCGAAGAAAAAGGCTCCGGCGATAAGCCGGAGCCTTTTGTAAAGAAGCAGTCAGCGAAGACGAGAGCGACTTGTGCTGGGCTCCAATGCTCGAATGCTTGCCTTCGGCGAACAGGCCTCGGTTTCGATTCGAACGACTGGAGTCCAGCTTTCTCCCTGCTCTTATGTCGCGATCTTCGGCGTTCGCGATAGCAACCGCGACCAACCCGCAGAAATCAACGGCCAGAACAACGAGATCAATCCAAGCGTCATGATCGTGCTAACCAGCGTATTGGAGAAGAAGACGCCGAGGCTGCCCTGCGAGCCCAACAGTGCTTGCCGGAACGCCTCCTCGGCCTTGTCCCCCAGCACGATGGCAAGAACCAGCGGCGCCATGGGATAGTTGCATTTCTTCATCACGTATCCGACCACGCCGAACACCATCATCATCACCACGTCGAAGGTGTTGTTGTGCACGGTGTAGGCACCGATCGCGCACAGCACGAGAATGACAGGCGCGATAATGCTGAAGGGAATGCGCAGGATCGCTGCGAACAGCGGCACACAGGTCAGCACGATGATCAGGCCGACGAAATTGCCAAGGTACATGCTGGCAATCAGTCCCCAGACGAACTCCTTCTGCTCGACAAACAGCAGTGGCCCGGGCTGCAATCCCCAGATCAGCAAGCCGCCAAGCAGCACCGCTGCCGTCGGAGAACCAGGAACGCCGAGGGACAGCATCGGCAGCAACGCAGCCGTGCCTGCCGCGTGCGCGGCGGTCTCGGGCGCGACCACGCCTTCGATTTCACCCTTGCCGAAGTTCGCACCCTGCTTCGACATGCGCTTGGCGATGCCATAGCTCATGAAAGATGCAGGCGTTGCTCCGGCAGGCGAAACTCCCATCCACACGCCAATGAAACACGAGCGCAATGACGTCGCCCAGTAGCGCGGGAGTTCTTTCCATGTCTCCCATACTACCTTTGCGTTGATCTTGGCGGGCTTGCCCCGGAAGTTCAGTCCTTCTTCCATGGTCAGAAGGATTTCGCCGATTCCGAACAGTCCGATTACCGCGATCAGGAAATCGAATCCGCTGAGCATTTCGGAGAAGCCGAATGTCAGGCGCAGTTGTCCCGTAATACTGTCAAGGCCGACCGCCGCGAGCGCAAAACCGATCATCATCGCGACAATTGTTTTGAATGGCGGCTCCTTGCCCATGCCGATGAAACTGCAAAACGCGATGAAGAACACCGCGAATTTTTCCGCCGGGCCGAACTGAAGCGCAAACTTCGCAACCAGCGGCGCAACCAGCGTGATCATGATCACCGCGAACAATGCGCCGACGAACGACGACGTGAATGCGGCAGTCAACGCCTCCCCGGCCTTGCCCTTTTGCGCCATCGGATGGCCGTCGAATGTCGTGGCTACGGACCACGGCTCACCGGGAATGTTGAACAACACCGATGTGATGGCGCCCCCGAACAGCGCTCCCCAGTAAATGCATGACAGCATGATAATCGCCGACGTCGGCGGCATACTGAATGTCAGAGGCAACAGAATCGCCACGCCATTGGCGCCGCCCAGCCCCGGCAGCACGCCGATGACCACGCCGAGCACGATACCGATGACCATGACCAGAATGTTGAACGGCTGCAGTACCGTCGCGAAGCCGTGAAACAGATTTACGATTTCTTCCATGTCGATTTCCTCAACCGAAACTTGAAATTTCTAGAGACCAAGCAGGTCTTCCAACGGTCCTTTTGGCAACGGAATGAGGAACCATTTTTCGAAGAACAGATAGATCGCGAACGGCGTGCCCAGCGCGATGGCCGCTGTGATCGTCCATGGATATTTGCCGAGCCATTTCATGAACAGCGCGATGAGAATAACCGACGCAACATAGATGCCGAGATACGGAATGCTCAGGGCATAAATTGTCGTCGGCACGAGAACGCACATCACCTGACCGAGTTCGCCCCAGTTTGCGAACAGCTTTCCGTCGTCAGGCTCCATTAAAAGCTGAATGGCATTTACAGCGCTCGCCAGCACAATGATGACGCCGACGTAAAAGGGAAAGAACCCGGACTTCGGACCTTCGGGACCCCAGCCGCTTCCCGCTTTCATACTACCGATGATCGTGATGGCACCGAACAGGATGCAGAATGCCGCGACGCCCAACTCGGTCCATCGATGCGACGGTCCGCGACGGCCAACCTCAGAAGAATGCTCGCTCATGTTTTTTTCCAAGTTAAAAAAATCTGCCGGCGGAAGCATCCGCCGGCAGTGTTGACCTTTGAGATTTACTGTGGGGCAGCCAGGAAACCGGCTTCCTTCATGAGCGCCTGATGCCGCTTCTCTTCGTTCTCGACCCATGCCGTGTATTCGGGGCCGACCATCAGAGTCTGGTTGAAGGCGCCATCCTTCATCAAGGCCTGCCATTCGGGAGTTTCACGAACCTTCTTGAGCACATCAACGTAGTAGTCGACTTGCTCCTTGGTGGCCTTGGGCGAGGTGAAGAATCCGCGCAACATCACATATTCGACGTCGAGTCCTTGTGACTTGCACGTCGGAATGTCGCCCCACGACTTACCGTCAGCCATGACGTCCTTGTACGGCAGTTGCTTGGCGTCAAACACACACAGCGGGCGGACAGCGCCACCGCGCCACTGGGCGACAGCCTCGATCGGATTGTTGACGCTCGAGTCGATATGCTTGCCGACCAACTGGACCGCGACTTCGCCGCCGCCACGATAGGGAATGTATGTGAACTTGGTCCCGGAAGCCTTCTCGATGGCGACCGTGATGATCTGGTCTTCCTGCTTCGAACCCGTGCCGCCCATCTTGAATTCGCCGGGCTTCGACTTCGCCGCCGCGATGTAATCCTTCACGGTCTTGTAGGGGCTGTCGGCGTTGACCCAGAGGATGAATTCATCGAGCGCCATCATCGCAACCGGCGTCAGGTCCTTGTAGCTGAAGGGAATGCCGGTTCCCAAGGGTGTGGTGAAAAGGTTGGACAGCGTGATGACCAGCTTGTGCGGATTACCGGCCGAACCCTTGACGTCAAGGAAGCCTTCGCCACCGGCGCCGCCAGCCTTGTTGATCACGACCAGCGGCTGCTTCATCAGCTGATGTTTGGTGATGATCCCCTGGATGGTCCGGGCCATCTGATCCGCACCGCCACCAGTGCCCGCAGGCACGATGATCTCGACCGGCCGTGTGGGCTCCCAGGCCGCGGAAGCGGGCAACGGAGCAAGAGCTCCCACCGCAACCCCGAGACCCAGGACAAGACCTAACGTTTGACTAGACGATCGCATCATTACGTTTTCTCCCAACCGTTGTTTTAATGCCGCTCGATGGCGGCTTGAGTCCAAAGACCGCTCCGGAGTTTTCTCCAGAGCTCTTTTCATAGCATTGTGCCTTCACCTGCCTCCTGGAATGTTCAAGCGTATCACTGTGCAGGCACATGGCCGCTGCGCTGCTATGCGTGCGCATCGGTCATGTGCGGTCATTGTCAGGGAGTTTGCGCGAATAACTATGCCGACCTTCGTCGCCCCTCGGGACAACCGCTGCGGCACGGCAAGAACGGTTTCTGCCATCGTCTCTCTCCCCAGGCGGGCCGTTCCATTAAGTAAGCGACGACCGCTGCCTGAAGCGCATCCTTGTATGCGATATGCCAGCACACAAGAGCTATTCTGAGTTTATTTGTCTGGCGCTGCGGTATCGAATCCAAGCCAAACAACAAAAAGGCCCCGGAAAACCGGAGCCTTTTGCAGTTGTCTTGATTTTCGCTCTCGCAAATATCTGCGAGGCGTCAGTGACTTAATCTTTTCAGAGACCGAACCTTGGGAGATCGCCATTCCGAACTGAAATCTGCGCGCTCTTCATCAGGAGATTGTCAATGAAAGCAATGATCTGCCCCAACAAACCATTGGACGAAGCGAGACCGAGCGAAGCAGTTTTGGACATGACGGGAGCCTTTCGAAACCGATGAGTTCAGCAGCAACGCCATACCGATGGCGTCGTGTTGAACAGATCATAGGTATACAAGATACCAGTCACAACGGACCGTTTTGCATGGCAGCATTATCGATGGTGCATCGCACCAGAAACTCGGCCTGAGACAAGATGTCTCAATTTATCCAAGGTTCGCACCGGGCGACGCGGCCACGAAAAAGCCGGCGGGAGCTCCCGCCGGCTTTCATCAGATTCGTGTCTTCAGCCGTTATTCAGCTGCTTCGACTTTCCGCGGCGGCGCAAGCGCACCCGAGTTGTGGGTTTCAGCGACCTGGTTGTCGTTGAAGCCCAGCACCTGTTTCAGGATTTCATCGGTGTGCTCACCCAGAAGCGGCGAACGCGTGACAACGGTCGGGCTGTCCGAGAGTTTAATCGGGTTACCGATCGAAATGTACTTGCCGCGCGTCGGATGATCCACCTCAACCAGCGTGCCGGTGGCATAGAGAGACTTGTCCTCGGAAATTTCCTTCATCGAAAGGATAGGACCGCACGGAATGTCATCCTTGTTGAGAATCTCCATGGCCTCGAACTTCGTCTTGGTCATCGTCCACTGTTCGATGCGCGCGAAGATTTCATTCAGACGCGGCAAACGCGCGGCCGGCTTGGCGTAATCTGGATGCGTCTTCCAGCCAGGCTCACCAATCACATCGCAGATCTTTTCCCAGACCGGAGCCTGGGTGATGAAATAAAGGTAAGCGTTGGGATCGCTCTCCCAGCCCTTGCACTTCAGGATGCGGCCCGGCTGACCTCCGCCGGAATCGTTACCTGCGCGCGGCACAGCATCACCGAACGGAATGCCTTCACCAAACTGGCTGTATTCCTTGAGCGGACCATGTGCGAGACGTTGCTGGTCACGCATCTTGACGCGCGCGAGGTTGAGCACACCGTCCTGCATCGCCGCAGTGACCTTCTGTCCCTTGCCGGTGACCGTGCGCTGATAAAGCGCGGTCACGATGCCGAGCGCCAGATGCAGGCCCGTGCCGCTGTCGCCGATCTGGGCGCCCGTGACCAAAGGCAGGCCATCACGGAAGCCTGTGGTCGACGCCGCACCGCCGGTGCACTGGGCGACGTTCTCATAGACCTTGCAGTCTTCGTAAGGTCCAGGACCGAAACCCTTGATCGAGGCGACGATCAGCTTCGGATTGATCTTTTGAATGGTCTCCCAAGGGAAACCCATGCGATCCAGCACGCCGGGGCCGAAGTTCTCGACCAGCACGTCGCACTTCTTCATCAACTCGGTCAGGACTTCCTTGCCCTTCGGATTTTTAGTGTCGAGTGTGATCGAGCGCTTGTTGTGATTGAGCATCGTGAAATAGAGGCTGTCCGCATTCGGTACATCCTGCAACTGACCGCGGGTGATGTCACCGACGCCGGGACGCTCCACCTTGATCACGTCGGCGCCGAACCATGCCAGCAATTGCGTACAAGTCGGGCCCGACTGAACGTGAGTGAAATCAAGAATCCGAACGCCCTTCAGCGCCTGTGTCATTGTCTGCTCCGTATCGGTCGACGCCTTCTGACGCCGAGTGCGAGGATTGAAATTGGCTGGAAGCAACATGCTCCCAGTCGTGTGACTTGATTATTTCTTCTTCAAGATGCTTTGCGGATTGAGATTACCGATGCGTCCGCTTTCGCTACCCGCAGCCGGGTCGATCACCGCATTGATAAGCGTCGGCTTGCCGGAATCCATTGCCGCGTTAACCGCGCGCTTCAGCTCATCGGGGGTCGTTGCGTTGACGCCGACGCCGCCGAAAGCTTCCATCATCTTGTCGTAGCGCGCACCCTTTACGAAAACGGTCGGCGCAACATCCGAACTGCCCGAGGGATTGACGTCGGTGCCGCGATAGATGCCGTCATTGTTGAAAATCACAACGCAAACCGGCAGCTTGTAGCGGCAGATCGTTTCGACTTCCATGCCGGAGAAGCCGAATGCGCTGTCGCCTTCCACCGCTAGCACCGGCTTGCCGGTCTCGATCGCCGCAGCGATGGAATAACCCATGCCGATACCCATGATACCCCAGGTGCCGACGTCGATGCGCTTGCGCGGCTGATACATGTCAATGATACCACGCGCGAGGTCGAGCGTATTGGCACCTTCGTTGACCAGGATCGCCTCCGGGCGCTCCTTGATGATCGTTCGCAGCACGCCGAGCGCGCCATGATAATCCATCGGCGAGTTGTTGTTCATCAGGCGCGGCGCCATTTTGGCGATATTGTCGTCACGTTTTGTTTGAATGGATTTGGTCCAATCCGCCGACGGGGCCGCCCAGTTGCCGCCCATGCCCTGCAGAAGCGCCGAGACGCACGAACCGATGTCACCGACGACAGGCGCCACGATTTCGACGTTCGAGTCCATTTCCTTCGGCTCGATGTCGATCTGGATGAATTTTTTCGGAGCGTCACCCCAGGTCTTGCCCTTGCCGTGCGACAGCAGCCAATTCAGCCGCGCGCCGATCAGCAGGACAACGTCGGAATCCTTCAGCACCGTCGAGCGCGCAGCACCTGCGCACTGCGGATGTGTATCGGGCAGCAGGCCCTTCGCCATGCTCATCGGCAGGAAAGGAATGCCGCTTTTTTCAACAAACGAACGGATCGCATCATCGGCCTGCGCGTAGGCAGCGCCCTTGCCGAGAATGATGAGCGGCTTCTTCGCCGATTTCAGCACGTCGAGCGCGCGTTTGACCGACTCAGGCGCCGGGATCTGGGCCGGCGCCGCGTCGATAACTTTCACCAGCGACTTCTTGCCGGCGTCCGCATTCATCACCTGTCCGAACAGCTTGGCCGGAAGGTCGAGATACACGCCGCCGGGACGGCCCGAGACGGCGGCACGGATCGCACGCGCAACACCGATGCCGATGTCGGCAGCGTGCAGCACACGGAACGCCGCCTTGCACAGCGGCTTGGCGATCGCGAGCTGATCCATTTCCTCATAGTCGCCCTGCTGCAGGTCGACGATCTCGCGCTCCGACGATCCGGAAATCAGAATCATCGGGAAGCAATTGGTCGTGGCGTGAGCAAGCGCAGTCAGACCGTTGAGGAAGCCCGGCGCCGACACCGTCAGACAGACGCCCGGCTTCTTCGTCAGAAAACCTGCGATCGACGCGGCATAGCCGGCATTCTGTTCGTGGCGAAACGAAAGAACGCGAATGCCTTCTGCCTGCGCCATGCGGCCGAAGTCCGTAATCGGAATACCCGGCACACCGTAGATCGTGTTGAGGCCGTTAAGTTTGAGCGCATCGATGATCAGATGAAAGCCATCTGTCAGCTCCTGCTCCGCGTCGTTCGCAACCGTCGTCTCTGCCTTGTTTGCTGCCGTCAGCATCGGTGGCCTCCCTAGTCTCTTTTTTTGATCGTTGGTCTAAGTGAAAATTTCCTGCCCGTGGGTTTCGACATAAGTCGCAAGCCCAAGCGTGTGGTCGCGCGCGCGCTTCTCCGCAAGTTCGGTATCGCGTTCTTCGAGCGCCTCGATGATTGAAAGATGTTCAGGCAACGACACCGCTGTGCGGTCCGTCCGGCCGATCGTCAGCTGCCGGTAGCCACGAACATGCAGCAAGATGTCGTTGGTCATATCGACCAGAACCGGGGACTCGCTCAGCGAGATCAGCGCCTGATGGAACGCGATATTCGCTTTCGAATATTCCGCGATG
Organism: Afipia sp. GW821-FHT04G03; assembly: GCF_059419985.1. Taxonomy (NCBI): domain Bacteria; kingdom Pseudomonadati; phylum Pseudomonadota; class Alphaproteobacteria; order Hyphomicrobiales; family Nitrobacteraceae; genus Afipia; species Afipia sp. GW821-FHT04G03. The sequence goes on from NZ_JBWKSV010000001.1 coordinate 1,734,644, forward strand.
TGATCCTGCGGCAGGCGATCCTTGTTGAAGTCCTTGAAGAAGTTGCGAAGCGCCGAAATGTCCTTCTTGCGCGCGGTCGTCGTAATAAGACGCGCGGCCATGCTCTCAAGCGCAGCCCAAGCCCGGATCATGTCGACGATCTCAGCCTTCGTCTTGCGAACAACGATGATTCCACGGCGCGGAACTGTTTTGACGAAACCGTCCTGTTCCAGCATCGCGATCGCCTCGCGAATTGGCGTGCGGCTCACGCCGAGATGTTCCGACAATGCACGCTCGTCGAGCATGACCGGCTCGGGCGACGCATAGATGTCCATCCTGAGAATGGCTTCTTTCAGCGCGTCATAAGCCTTATTCTTGAAACTTGCCTCGGGCGCGATGCGCACGATTGCAATGTCCTGCTCGGTCAGTGGCGCTTTTGAAATTTTTTGGGTAGCCATGAATCATCTCCCTCTCTCTGCCTGAGGGCTGTATACCACGGGAGTGTTGTTTATGTTCTTGGCATACCAGATGCCAAAGTGTCAAGCAGACCCTACGGGTCGAGAAAGCTCACCTTACAGGCTTGACAAAGTTGGTTCTTGGCATACCAAATGCCAAATGTAGACTTTTCGCCTGCGGGTTCCAAAATGCACGCGGGTTAAAGACCACGACATGGTGCTGAAGCGCTCGGGAATACCGTCCGACAACTCGCGCGCGATCCCAGATTTCAAAAAATGGACGTGACAGGAGGAAGTAATGGCTCATTCACAGGACGCCGCCCGCAAGGTCGATCTCGGACAGCAGGCAAAAGCCGACGTTCGGAAAATTCTCGATGCGGTAAAGGCAGATAAGCGCACCAGCCTGACGGCGCCGGAAGGCAAACTGGTCTGCGACGCTTACGGAATTCCAGTCCCCAAGGAAGGCGTCGCGAAATCGGCCGCCGAAGCCGCCAAGATGGCGGACGGCATGGGCTTTCCCGTGGTGATGAAAATCGTATCCCCTGACATTCTTCACAAGACCGAAGCCGGCGGCGTGATCGTCGGGGTCAAGACCGCAGCCGAGGCCGAGAAGGCCTATGACACCATTCTCGCAAACGCGAAGAAATACAAAGCCGATGCCAAGATCGAGGGCATCCAGGTTCAGCAGATGCTGCTGGGCGGCACCGAAGTCATCGTCGGTTCGATCACCGACGGCTCGTTCGGCAAGCTCGTGGCGTTCGGCCTCGGCGGCGTCCTCGTCGAAGTGCTCAAGGACGTAACCTTCCGCCTTGCGCCCGCGACCAATGAAGATGCGCTGTCGATGCTCGACGGCATTCAGGCCCACGAAATGCTGCACGGCGTGCGCGGCGGCGATCCGGTGAATCGCGAGGCGCTCGCCTCGATCATCGTCAATGTTTCCCAGCTTGTCAGCGACTTCCCTGAAATCGTCGAACTCGACCTCAATCCGGTGTTCGCGACCAAGAAGGACGCGATTGCCGCCGACGTGCGCATCGTCGTCGACTTCGACTACAAGCCGCGCCCTGCTCCGCGCTCGAACGAAGAAATCGTGACTGCGATGAACCGCATCATGATGCCGAAATCCGTTGCGGTGATCGGTGCATCGGCCGAGGACGGCAAGATCGGCAACTCGGTGATGAAGAACCTCATCAACGGTGGTTACAAGGGCGATATCTATCCTATTCACCCCAAGGCCGACGAGATCATGGGCCGCAAGGCTTACAAGAGCGTCAAGGATGTGCCGGGCGTCATCGACACTGCCGTGTTCGCGATTCCTGCCAAGTTCGTGGCTGGCGCGCTGATCGAATGCGGTGAGAAGAAAATTCCGGGCGCGGTCCTGATCCCGTCGGGTTTTGCAGAAGCGAACGAGCCTGCCTTGCAGGAAGAAATCGTCGCGATCGGCAACAAATACAACGTCCGCCTGATGGGACCGAACATTTACGGCTTCTACTATACTCCGGCCAATCTCTGCGCGACGTTCTGCACGGCCTATGATGTGAAGGGTTCGACCGCGTTGTCGTCGCAATCCGGCGGCATCGGCATGGCGATCATCGGCTTCTCGCGATCCGCCAAGATGGGCGTGTCGGCGATCGTTGGCCTTGGCAACAAGTCCGATATCGATGAAGACGATTTGCTCGCCTTCTTCGAGCAGGACAAGAATACCAACATCATCGCGATGCATTGCGAAGACCTGAAAGATGGCCGCGCCTTTGCGGATGCCGCCAAGCGCGTCTCCAAGAAGAAGCCGGTCGTTGTGCTGAAGGCGGGCCGCACGTCGGCGGGTGCCAAGGCGGCGGCGTCGCATACCGGCGCGCTGGCCGGCAACGACAAGATCTATGAGGATGTCCTGCAGCAATCGGGGGTGATCCGCGCCCGCTCGCTGCGTCAGCTTCTTGAGTTTGCACGCGGCATCCCCAAGCTGCCGACCCCGAAGGGCGAAAACGTCCTGATCATCACCGGCGCCGGTGGCTCCGGCGTGCTGCTGTCCGACGCGGTTGTCGATAACGGCATGTCCCTGATGAAAATGCCGGACGATCTCGATAAGGCGTTCCGCAAGTTCATCCCGCCGTTCGGCGCTGCCGGCAACCCGGTAGACATCACCGGTGGCGAACCGCCGATCACTTACGTCAACACGGTGAAACTCGGCCTGACTGACGATCGCATTCACTCTCTGATCCTCGGCTACTGGCACACCATCGTTACTCCGCCGATGGTGTTCGCGCGGAACATGGTTGAGGTGAAGAAGGAGATGGAAGCGAAAGGCATCAGCAAGCCGATGGTCGCTTCGCTCGCCGGCGACATCGAGGTCGAGGAAGCCGCTGAATATCTCTACCAGAACGGCATCCCGGCTTACGCCTATTCGACCGAACTTCCGGTCGAAGTGCTCGGCGCGAAGTACAAGTGGGCGCGCGGCGCGGGCCTTCTGTAAATCCAGACTATCGGGTGTCGCCCTCACGGGCGGCACCCGTATTCTTTGCAAACAAGCAAGTATCATTCGACGCAAAGCAACCTTCACACCACAATTGCGGGAGTTGGTAGCGATGAAAAAAGACCCGATCCGACGAAGGCACGTCGAGCCCCGCTCCGCGCCAGACAACGAAACCGATACCAAAGACGGCGGCGTGCAGTCGGTTGACCGCGCGATGCTGCTGATCGAGACGCTGGCTGAGGATGACGAAGGCTATCGCCTGACCGATCTTGCGATTCGCACCGGCCTCTCGCCTTCGACCATCCATCGCCTGCTGACGACTCTGGAGAAGCGCCGCTTCGTCCAGTTCGATCGCGATCAATCCGTGTGGCACATCGGTGCGCAGAGCTTCGCGGTGGGCGCAACATTCGCGCGCCGCCGCAACTTCGTGACGCAAGCCATGCCTTTTTTGCGCAAGCTGCGCGACCAATCTCGCGAAACTGCGAATCTCGCGGTCATCGATGACGGGGCGATGGTGATCCTGACACGCGTCGAGAGCCGCGAGATCATGCGGTCGGTAACCAAGGTCGGCGGCCGCGCGCCAATGGTCGCCTCCGGCCTCGGCAAAGCATTGCTTTCAACCTACACAGAAGAAGATGTTTTTGCGGTTATCCGCCGCGAAGGCATGCCGCGGTTGACATCCAAATCGATCGTGCGGGCCGGAGAGTTGTGCAAATCGCTCCACGATATTCGGGAGCGCGGCTATTCAATTGACGATGAGGAAGCCCAGGTCGGCCTGCGTTGCGTGTCGGCCGTGGTGTACGATGATTGCAGCGAGCCGTTGGCTGCAATTTCGGTGTCGGGCAAGGCATCCCGCGTCTCCGACGACCGTTTGCCCGTGCTCGGCAAGTTCGTGCAGGAAGTCGCCACCGAGATGACCCGCGCGCTCGGCGGCACAATGCCGATGACCGCAAAAGCGCCCTGAATTTCTTTCACCCTGGCGACGACCTAATTGCCTGTTTTTACGCAGGTTTTTTCGTCCGTTCCGCCTGTCGGAAAACAAAATCAGCCGCGTTGAGAACGCGTGTTCTCGCCGTGATGATCGCTCCGAACCAATTGACCGGAGTCCAACATGGCCAAGATGAGAGCAATCGATGCGGCGGTGCGCGTACTCGAGAAGGAAGGCGTCGTCTGCGCGTTCGGCGTTCCGGGCGCTGCGATCAATCCACTTTACTCGGCGCTGAAGAAGCGCGGATCGATCAATCACATTCTGGCGCGCCACGTCGAAGGCGCGTCGCACATGGCCGAGGGCTATACCCGCGCCAAGGCGGGCAACATCGGCGTCTGCATCGGCACCTCCGGTCCGGCCGGCACCGACATGATTACCGGGCTGTATTCGGCGATCGCGGATTCGATCCCGATTCTGTGCATCACCGGACAAGCGCCCCGCGCGCGCATCTACAAGGAAGACTTTCAGGCAGTTGATATTGAATCGATCGCCAAGCCCGTCACCAAATGGGCCGTCACCGTGCGCGAGCCCGCGCTGGTGCCGCGTGTGTTTGCGCAGGCGTTTCACATCATGCGTTCGGGACGCCCCGGCCCCGTGCTGATCGACCTGCCGCTGGACGTGCAACTCGCCGAGATCGAATTCGACGACGAAACCTATGAGCCGCTTTCGGTCTACAAACCCGCCGCCACGCGCCGTCAGATCGAGAAGGCGCTCGATATGCTCAATGCCGCCGAGCGGCCGCTGATTGTCGCCGGCGGCGGCGTCATCAATGCTGATGCGTCCGACCTTCTCGTGGCGTTCGCCGAGATCATCAATGTTCCCGTGGTGCCGACGCTGATGGGCTGGGGTGCGATCCCGGACGATCATGTTTTGATGGCCGGAATGGTCGGCCTTCAGACCAGCCACCGCTACGGAAATGCGACCATGCTCGAATCCGATTTCGTGCTTGGCATCGGAAACCGCTGGGCCAACCGTCACACCGGATCGATCGAAACCTACACCAAGGGCCGCACTTTTGTGCATGTCGACATCGAGCCCACGCAGATCGGCCGCGTGTTCAATCCGGATTTCGGCATCGTTTCGGATGCGAAGGCAGCGCTCGAACTGTTCGTCTCGGTCGCAAAGGAATGGCGCAAGGCCGGTAAACTGAAGGAACGTCAGGCATGGCCGGCAGCCTGTCAGGACCGCAAGCGCACGATGCTGCGCAAGAGTCATTTCGACAATGTGCCGATCAAGCCGCAGCGCGTTTACGAAGAGATGAGCAAGGCGTTTGGGCGCGACACCTGCTACGTCAGCGTGATCGGTCTCTCGCAAATTGCAGGCGCGCAATTCCTCGGCGTCTACAAGCCGCGCAACTGGATTAACGCCGGGCAGGCAGGACCGCTTGGCTGGACCCTCCCCGCTGCGCTCGGTATCCGCGCGGCCGACCCGACGCGCGAGATCGTGGCGCTTTCCGGCGATTACGATTTCCAGTTCCTGATCGAGGAACTTGCGGTCGGCGCGCAGTTCAAGCTGCCCTACATCCACGTCGTCGTGAACAACTCGTATCTGGGCCTAATCCGTCAGGCTCAGCGCGGCTTCGAGATGGACTATCATGTCCAGCTGTCGTTCGAGAACATCAACGCACCGGAGCTTGGCGTCTACGGCGTCGATCACGTCGCGGTCGCCGAAGGACTGGGATGCAAGGCAATCCGCGTTCGCGATCCGAACGACGCACAGGCTGCATTTGCCACCGCCCGTGCCTTAATGGCGGAGCATCGCGTGCCAGTGGTTGTTGAGTTCATTCTCGAACGTGTCACCAACATCGCGATGGGCACGGAGATCGATAACATCGTCGAGTTCGAGGAGGTTCTCGATCTTCCGCTCGACGATGCGCCAACAACCCCGGAGAAGACCGGTCGCGGCAAATTGCTGCCGGTCTGAAACACGCGCGCCCTCTATCGCAAAACAAGACAAACAAGAAAAGGACATTCCGCCGTGCCGAAATTTGCAGCGAACCTGACAATGCTATTCAATGAACTGCCGTTCCTCGACCGCTTCGCGGCGGCCAAGGCGGCAGGATTCGCCGGCGTGGAATATCTGTTTCCCTACGACTTCGAGAAGGGCGTGCTGGGCGAACAGCTCCAACAACACGGGCTGACACAAGTGCTGCATAATCTTCCTGCGGGCAATTGGGGTGCAGGCGAACGAGGTATTGCCATACTTCCAGATCGCGCCGCTGAATTCCGCGACGGCGTCGGCCGCGCCATCGAATACGCAAAAGCACTGGGCTGCCGTCAGGTGAATTGCCTCGCTGGGATCGCACCCGCAGGCGCCGAGCCGGCGGAGCTTCATGCCGCGCTGATCGAGAATCTTCGTTACGCCGCGAATGCTCTCGCAAAACAGTCAATCAAATTGCTGATCGAGCCGATCAACACCCGCGACATTCCCGGCTTTTTCCTGACCGGAACGGATCAGGCAGCGCAGATCGTTTCCGAAGTCGGCTCCGCGAACCTCTTTATCCAGTATGACATCTATCACATGCAGATTATGGAGGGTGATCTCGCCCCCACCATGAAGAAGCATCTCGACCGCATTGCACACATCCAGCTGGCGGATAATCCCGGCCGCAACGAGCCCGGTACCGGCGAAATCAACTATCCCTTCCTGTTTCGCTATCTTGACGAGATCGGCTATCGTGGCTGGATCGGCTGCGAATACAAGCCGAAGACCACCACGGCTGAAGGTCTCGGGTGGTACGAGCCGCACACCGTCGGCGCGTAAATCAAGAAGAAGGGAAAAGGGAATGACCGACATCGGTTTTATCGGACTCGGAATCATGGGACGCCCGATGGCGGGCCACTTGCAGGCCGCGGGACATCGTCTGTTCGTCCTGGAGACGTCTGCCGCCGCAAAGGACATGGTTGCCGCCGGTGCCACCGCCTGCAAATCAGGCAAGGAAATTGCGGAAAAATCCAGCGTCGTGATTATCATGGTGCCGGATACACCGGACGTCGAAACCGTTCTCTTCAAGTCCGGTGGCGTCGCAGAAGGTCTTTCCAAAGGAAAAATCGTCGTCGACATGAGCTCGATTTCGCCGATCGCGACGAAAGAGTTTGCCAAAAAGGTCAACACGAAAGGCGCTGACTATCTGGACGCGCCCGTCTCAGGTGGCGAAGTCGGCGCAAAGGCTGCGTCACTGACCATCATGGTGGGCGGGCCGCAAGGTGCGTTCGACACCGTCAAGCCGCTATTCGACAAGATGGGCAAGAACGTCACCCTGTTAGGCGGCAATGGCGACGGCCAGACCACCAAGGTCGCCAACCAGATCATCGTCGCACTCACCATAGAGGCCGTCGCCGAGGGCTTGCTGTTCGCATCAAAGGCGGGCGCCGATCCGGCGCTGGTTCGGCAGGCGCTGATGGGCGGACTTGCCACCTCGCGCATTCTGGAATTGCACGGGGAACGCATGATCAAGCGAACCTTCAATCCCGGCTTCCGTATCGAGCTGCACCAGAAGGATCTCAATCTGGCATTGGAGGGCGCACGGGCGCTTGGCGTCTCGCTGCCGAACACGTCGATGGCCCAACAGCTCTTCAATTCCTGCGCAGCCCAGGGCGGCAAAGCATGGGATCATTCCGCAATGGTGAAGGCACTGGAGACAATGGCCAATCACGAGGTGGCCAAAGCTTAACCACGCAAGCCCCTGAGGGGTTCAAGCCGGCCGTAGGCCGCTGCTGGCGGTGCGCAGAACAAGCTATTTGTGTTATTTTCGCCGCGGCAGGCAAACGGCCCGCCGCGGCTTTTTATTGCGCCTGCGGTAGCCAACAATGAAAAACTTCAGGAGGAAGGCATGATTGTGGTGACCGGCGACGCGCTTGCCAAACCCGATACATTCGATGAGGCGCGCCGGTTAAGCCTTGAGCACGTTCATCGCTCCCGCGCCGAACCAGGCTGTATTTCCCACGCGGTCCATATCGACTGCGAAAATCCGCTCCGTCTGGTTTTCGTCGAACAATGGGCGGACAAGCAGGCCTTGATGGTTCATTTCCAGGTGCCGGCGTCCGGTGCATTCGTAAAGGCCCTCCGTACCCTGCTGACAAGGCCGGCGACTATTCAAATTTACGACGCAACGCAGCTGCAAATGCCATAATGTCGCTTCAACGGGCGGCTAGTTGCCGCTGCAACCGAATACAAGAGAGAGAGCAACGGCATCATGAATATCGATGCGATCCGGATTGGCAACAATCCACCGGACGACGTCAATGTCATCGTGGAGGTCCCCATCGGGGGCGAACCCATCAAGTACGAAATGGACAAGGCCGCGGGGACGCTGGTGGTCGACCGGTTTCTGCATACCCCAATGCGCTATCCCGGAAACTACGGCTTCGTGCCTCACACGTTGTCAGACGACGGCGATCCCATCGACGTGCTGGTCGCCAATACGCGCCCGATCGTACCGGGCGCGGTGATCAACGTGCGCCCGATCGGCGTCCTCAAGATGCAGGATGACGGCGGCGGCGACGAAAAGATCATCGCAGTTCCCGTGCCGAAGCTGACCAAGCGCTACGAGAATGTTCACAACTATACCGATTTGCCGACCATCACGCGCGAGCAAATCCAGCACTTCTTCGAGCACTACAAGGATCTCGAACCCGGAAAATGGGTCAAGCTGATCGGCTGGGGTGATGCCACGGAGGCACGCCAACTTATCGTCGAGGCGATTGCACGCGCAAAGAAATAGCTGACGATCCTGGAATCAACGTCGGGCTGAACGTGGGCAGCCCGACGATCTGACGCAGAAGATGTCTTCGCGCTAAAGAGCGAAGCGCCCGCTACCACTCAAGTTCTTTCAGGAGAACTTGGTCCGCTCCCGCTTCGCTGCATCGTAGATTTCGATTTGCAGCATCTTATACCGGTTAAGTAATTCCGCAGCGGCAACTTTAGCCGCAGCTTCATCTGCAAATTGCGTCTTGAAGTGACCATCGACCACGAGCGTAAACCCCTCGGCTGGCGCGATGTCGGCACGTTGAATCTTGCGCGGCTCTTCTTCCGGCAGAGTGAGTGGCTTCTTCATGTCGTCTCCGGTTTCCGCTGAAAGCACGGTTGAGCCTGCAGGAACCTGCGACCAAGACCGCTATATGCGAGCCTGTCTACCAATACCACCGGGAGAAATCAAAGAGTGAGAGTCCGCCCGGCGATGTTTGTTCCATCCATATCGGCCGTTTACACACCCACGCAGGCCAATCGGTTCAGGAGCCCTTTCGCAAGGCCCCAACCGCTGGTTTGGCGACACGTTTCTTGGCAAAGCCATTTAATCGCTCGGTGGCTTCCGGACTGGTTTGTGTAAAAGCGGCAACCAGACTCTCAACAAAAAGCCCGTCATCCTGTGCCATATCCTGAATGCGCGGCAAGGCATTGGTAATGGCGAAATTGGACAGCGGTGCATTGGACGCGATCTGGCTAGCCAGTTCGCACGCCCTGTCTAGGGCCTTTCCAGCCCCGACAACATAATTCAGGAGGTTAAACCGTTCGGCTTCATGAACATCTAGCACGCGGCCGGTCAACATGAGGTCGGTCATGCGCGCCGCCGTCATCATGCGCGCGATCCGCACCGAACCGCTGCCGCCCACGAAGATGCCTCGCTGCCCCTCCGGCAGCGCGAAGAAGGCCGTCTCATCCGCGACCCTCACATGAGTCGAAGCAGCGAGTTCGAGGCCGCCACCGATCACTGCCCCATGCAGCGCCGAAACGAACGGAATTCTGCCGCGCTGAATTTGATCGAAAACCGCATGCCAGCGGCGCGATCCCTGTATGCCTTCAATCGGCGTCTTCTTGGCATGTTCCGACAGATCGAGCCCTGCGCAAAAATGATCACCATGCCCGAAAATAACGCCGACCCTCGCACTGGCTTGCGCCCGGCGCACCACGGTCTCGAGAGCATCGATGACGGCATCGTTGATCGCGTTTCGCTTTGCGGGACGGTTGAGACCGATCCGAGCGACATTCTCACGCAATTCATATGTGAAGAAATCGTTTTCCATAAGGGGCATATAACTCAGCAGACCTTGATGATTTCAGGATGGGTATCGCGATAGAGCGCTTCGACGACGTCGCTGCGGCGCTCGCGAATAAGGCGCGAATTCAGCGAGCCTTTTTCGGTGATCTCGCCGGAGTCGAATGTCGGTGGATCACGCAAGATGATAGCTCTTGCGATACGCTGTGATGCACCCGTGACGCCTTTATTGATCGCAGCAAGCGAGGTGCGTAACTTTCCCTTGTAGGCCGGATCATCGGCTGAATGAGCTGGCGCTGGAACGATCAGCAACCCGACATCGTTACGATCCGCGCCGGTGACGACAACATCGGCTATGAGACCAGCAAGTACGGAATGGGCCCGCAACCTGATCGCAGCCACGTCGACCCATGTTCCGGTCAACAACTTGAAATCTTCGGTGGTTCGTCCGTCGAACATCAATCCCTGCGCAGGATCGTCCGGATCCGCGAAGGCGACTGCGTCGCCGGTACAGAAGAAGCCTTCATCGTCGAATGGGCTGGCCGCCTCCCCCGCGTTCCAGTAGCCGCGCATGACATTTGGTCCTCGGACGCGAGCCTCAAGCTTCCCCTGATGCGGCACCAGCTTCAGTTCCAGCCCCGGCAAGGGAATCCCGATGTTTCCCGGCGTCAGCCCGGATCGATTGACCATCGTGATTGACGGAGCGGTCTCGGTAAGTCCCCAGCTAGTCGTCATCGGAATATCGCGACCGGTCGTCGCGCGCCCAAGTTCGACCAGTCGCTTCCACAATGGCGCGGGCAGGCTGGCACCTGCATAGAACATCAAGGTGAGATCGCCGAAGAAGTTCTGGCAGGCAACCTCGTCAGACTGAAGCTGCGCCAACAGAAGCTCGTAGCCCTTTGGAACATTCCAATAGTGAGTCGGCCTGATCTCCCGCAGATTGCGGATGGTCCGACCAATCTCGCCGGGGAGCGGCTTTCCGTCATCGATATAGAGCGTCCCGCCATAACGAAGGATTGTGTTCACCGTGTAGGAGCCGCCGAACACATGGCTCCAGGGCAGCCAGTCGAGAAACACCGGTGTTTGAAGCGCCATGAAGGGCCAGACGGCCTCGATCTGCGACAGCGATGTGCACATCATGCGATGCGTTGTCGGCACGCCTTTCGGCGTCCCCGTCGATCCGGACGTAAACAGGATTTTGGCAACGGTGTCCGGCGAGAGACCGCTGGTGCCACTGGCTTCCGGCGGATGTTCAAGCAGGCTGGAGAGTGAAACAGCGTTGTCGAGACGCTTTTCGCCTCCGACAACAATCTCACGCCCCTTCATTTCATCGATTGCAAGCGCGCGCGCAAAAGGCGCCGCCGTCGATGCGAAGACCAGTCCGGGGTCGAGTATCTTCAGAATAGTCCGCAGCTTACCAAAATCGCCACTCATCGTTGAATACGCCACCGACAACGGCGTGTAAGGAATGCCAGCCCGCATTGCAGCCAAAGCTATGAGCTGGTGCTCGATGCTGTTTCCCGACAGGATAAGAATGGGACGGTCCGGCCCCAGCCCGCGCCCGGCGAGCGAAGACGCAAGCCGCTCTACTTTATCATGGGCCTCGGCGTAACTGATTGTCTTCCAGCCGTCGCCAGCTGCATTCCGCTCAGCAAGAAACGTTTGACGGGGACGAGCTTCAGCCCACTGTTTCAGGTGATCGTGCGTCAGCATATCCGGCGCCGCCAATGGCGCTTCCGTGCGCAATATCACCGTGCCGTCTGGGCGCGTCTCCCGACGCACATTCGCGGCGAGAAACTGGAGCCCGATTGCTGGCTGATCTGTCACAGCTTCTTCCATCATAAGCCTCAAAAATGCGGGACGCCGAGTGGGACGCAGATTGTTCGCAATCAAACAGCTTCGGCATTTAGTTCGACAGCGGGCAATTTCCATCTTTTTCCGGTCTGAATGCGTCTTCGCCGGGAATTGTCGCGACGACCTTCAGCAGATCCCACTTGGATGTGGAGTCGTCCGGTTTCTTGACCTCAAGAAGATATAGCGGATGAATCTTCCGCCCATCTTTGCGGATATAACCTTTGCCGAACAAGGGATCGTCGGCCGGGATCGCCTTCATAGCCTCCACGACGGCTCTTCCGTCCACGGCACCGCCAACCTTGTCGACCGCCTTCAGATAGTGAATGACTGAGGCGTACACACCGGCTTGCATGTCATTCGGGTAGTTGCGCTGCGGGTGACGCTCGGCAAATCGCTTCGCAAATGAGCGGGTCCCGTCGTTGAGATTCCAGTAGAATGGATTCATAATCTGGGCACCTTGCGCGGCCTGAAGCGTGAGCGCCGGAAGACCATTCATTCCAAGAATCAGTCCAACCAGTTTCTGCTTTTTCGTGAGGCCGAATTCTGCCGCCTGCTTCATGGAGGTGATGGTATCGTCGCCGGCATTGGCAATTCCAATGACATCCGCTCCCGAGGCCTGCGCCTGGAGCAGGAACGATGCGTAGTCCGCGGCTCCGAGCGGATGACGAACCGCTCCGACCACCTCGCCCCCATTCGCCTTGACGGCCTCCATGGCCTGCTTTTCGAGATCATGTCCGAATGCATAATCAGCGGTCAGAAAGAACCACTTCTTGCCACCCTGCGCGACAACGGCTTTGCCAAGGCCTCGTCCGTAAGCGTATGTATCGTAGGTCCAGTGCACCGTGTTCGGCGTGCATTTCTCACCCGTCAGAAGAGCTGTCCCGGCACCCGAACCGATGAAGACCTTGTTTTTCTGCAAGCTCATGTTCGCGACGGCGAGCGCGATCGCGGAATTTGGCAAATCGAAGATCGCATCGACGTTCTCATTCTCATACCAACGGCGCGCAATCGCGACACCAATGTCAGCCTTGTTCTGGTGATCCGCCGCAACTACCTCGACTTTCTTGCCGGCGGCCTTGCCGCCGTAGTCCTCGACCGCCATTTGTGCCGCGATGACCGAACCGATCCCCTGATAGGTAGCAAAAACGCCTGATTGGTCGTTCAAAACGCCAATCCTCACATCCTCTTGCGCCTGCGCAAGGCTGGCAATCAGCAGACCACCCGCCGCGACGGCAGCCGTGACTTTGGCACGACAAAAAATATGTCCCATGGAAAGCTCCCTGTGTTTACAACCCTGACGGCAGTCTAACCGCTGCCTGAAATTACTTATATTTTATAAGTTGTTTTGAAAGAGTCAATCCACCCTCAAACCACGAGCTTTGGAATGAACAAAAAAGCGAAAACCGAAACGCCCCCAAAGCAGCCGGCCGAGAAACCCGTGGGACGGAAAGGCCTGGAACAACAGTTGGATTTGACCACGCTGCAGCGCGCGCCGGGTTTCATGATCCGGTTGCTCCAGCTGCAAATATTCGAGGAATTTTTCGAGTTTTTCGCCGAGGTCGGACTTTCCCCGGCAGAACATTCGATCCTGATGATCGTTCGCGACAACCCGTCTGTGACCCAAAGCAAGCTCGCGGCAGCGCTCCGGATTCAGCTCCCTAACCTCGTGAAGATCCTGGCTAAACTGGAGACGTCGTCCGTTATAAGCCGAAAGCGGGCGACGACCGACAAGCGGGCCGTTGAACTTACCTTGACCAGCAAGGGCAAAAGACTGACGGAACAGGCAGCTCGTCTGGCTGACAATTTCAATCTTAAAACGCTGTCGGTGCTCAATGAGAACGAGCGTGAGCAGTTCCTTCGAACACTCATCCGCCTGGTCAGGTTTTGACGCTGGCTGGTGGACACCGTTGGATACATTTTTTGTGATCGCAAACCGGAATCATCCACTTTCAATCGCGAACGTACTTTGTTATATAATATAAGCAATTATTTCAACGATCCCTTTGGGCTGGTCTGACAGGACGCTGCAAATGCTGAACATCGAGGACGTCGTCGCAATCGACATTCATACCCATGCCGAAGAACCTTGCGGCACGCATGGCGACGATGGCTATGACGATTTTCAAGCGGCGATGTCCGAGTATTTCAAGTCTCCGCACAAACATCCGCCGACCGTTCCTGAAACCGCGGCGTATTACCGCGCCAAGAAAATCGCTGCCGTCATCTTCCCGGTCGACGCCGAACGCGAGACCGGCTTTCGCCGATACAACAATTACGAGATGGCGGAACTGGCGGCGCAGAATTCAGACGTACTGATTCCGTTTGCCAGCATTGACCCCGCCAAGGGCAAGCTCGGCGCCCGCGAAGCCCGCAAGCTGATCGCGGACTACGGCATCAAGGGATTCAAGTTTCATCCCACCATGCAAGGCTTCTATCCAAACGACCGCATGGCGTATCCGCTTTACGAGGCAATCGCGGAAGCCGGCTCCATCGCGCTGTTTCATACCGGCCAGACCGGCGTCGGCTCCGGAATGCGCGGCGGCAACGGAATGCGGCTGAAATATTCCAACCCGATGTATATCGACGATGTCGCGGTGGATTTCCCGGACATGAAGATCATTCTCGCGCATCCATCCTTCCCGTGGCAGGAAGAAGCGCTTTCGGTCGCAACTCATAAGCCGAACGTTTATATCGATCTCTCCGGCTGGTCGCCGAAATACTTTCCACCGATCCTCGTGCGCTACGTCAATACGATCTTACAAGACAAGATGCTGTTCGGCTCGGACTGGCCCGTGATCACGCCAGACCGATGGATGGCGGATTTCGAGAAACTCGATATTCGCGATGACGTGCGGCCAAAGGTGCTGAAAGCGAACGCCCGGAAGTTGTTGGGCATCTAGCGTACTCGCGACTCAAGCATCGATGCGGCGGCCACTTTATCGGTCCCCGGCTCCGGCTTCGATGAACCGATAGATCGCCGTATGATCTGCTCCCTTGTCGAGAGATTCCTTCGCATTTTCCCACAGCTTCGCGATCGTTTCGGCATGCGAGGGATCGACGCCCACGATCTTTGACAGATCGGCGGCGATACGCAGATCTTTCGCCATCAACGCAAGCGAGAAACCGGACGCAAAACTCTCCGAGATTACAAATTGCTTCATCTTGACGTCGGTCGAGTTGTTCTTGCCGGTTGACGCGTTGAGCACATCAATAATGGTGTCGGGCGTCAGGCCAAATCGCCGGCCAATCAGCAGCGCCTCACACGCGGCGACAAGACCAGCAGCCGACACGTAGTTATTGAGCGCCTTCATGGCGTGGCCTGAGCCGATCGGGCCGGTCGCGAACACCGACTTCGCCATCGCCTGCAGCAAGGGGCGTGCGCGTTCGACCAGCGCGGCATCACCTCCCGCCATGATCGAGAGCGTGCCATCCACGGCTCGCTTCACCCCGCCCGACACGGGCGCATCGATCAATCCGATACCTAGCTCAGCCAGTGCCTTGCCGAGCGACTGGGTGTCGACCGGCACCGATGAACTCATGTCGATGATGAGTGCGTCCTTCGCAAGCACACCTGCGACACCATTGGCGCCGAGCACGGCCTCGCGCACGATCTTGCTGTCAGGCAGCATCGTGATAATCACAGATGCGCCTGCTGCGGCCTCCTTTCCAGTTGCAAATGCTTTGCCACCCGAAACTGCGAGCGCGTCGCGTGCCGACGCGAAGGGATCCGCGCCACGAACCTCAAAGCCTGCAGCGATGCAGCGCTTCGCCATCGGCAGGCCCATTTGTCCAAGACCGATGAAGACGACGATGTCGGGCGGCGTTATAACCTTATTCAATGACCAAATCCTCGAAGGTTTTATGCATCAGGCAGAAGCTGCCGATGCCGGCAGGTATTCCACAATAACAGGAAACTTGCGGGAAAATCTTCTTTCGTTTGTCCCTGGAAACGATGTTCTGAAAACATCGCGAATGTGCAGGCTCGTTCATGCCGCCTGCTCAATGCAGCGATACTGATCGTGATTTTTCTATGAACCGATCCGGATATCGACCAGTGCGTGGGTTCGTTCGCGGCTGATGTGATCGATCGCGGCCGCAAGCGCCGCCGGTAACTCGCTTCCCTTCTCAACACGCGTTGCAAATGCCCGGCTCGCTTGCGCGATCATCATAAAATCCGGCGTTGGCTGGAGCGACACCAAGGGCATGGCGTTGGAACGGGAGGCGTATCCGTGTGGATACACGTCGAGCACGGAACGCCGAACAGCCCCCCACTCCGAGTTGTTCAGCACAAGAATCAGGAGGGGCAGGCCCAGCGCTTCGGCGATCTGATGGCACGCCACCGGATTACTGAACATGTAAGAGCCGTCGCCCATTGTCGCGACGATCAGGCGATCGGGCTCCGCGAGTTGCATTCCAAGTCCGCACGGAAACGACCAACCGAGACCGCCCGAATGCGGCTCCTGATACCACGTCCCGTGACCCTGCAAAGTGAGCGGATCGAGTGGGCAACCGAGTTCGGACAAGACCGTCGCAGGCTTTCCTTCAATGGCTTTTGAAAGACAATGACTGACCCATTCCTTGGTCATCATGTCGCCGCCACCCGCCGCCGATCTTTTTTGGACTTCCTGCCGGGTGGCTTGCGTAATCTTGGCAACACGCGTTCGGCGCTCATCTCGCCTTTGTTGTGTCTCAGCGAGTTCTGCGTTCATCGAGACCGCAAGACTGATGATACAATTGTCGGTCTCACCGACGAGCGAAACATCCGCATGGAAATTACGAACCGGAAACCGTGCGTAAAGTGGATCCTGCCCAACTTGTATGACTTTGCAGTTCGCAGGGACGTCATGAACAGCCGGGGACCACGGCGCTAGTGAATCGATAATCACGACCACATCGGCGTCCTTCAGCCAGCGGGAAGGGTCGCTGCCCGCCGCCATCGGATGATCTTGTGCAATGGCAAGCTGAATTGCCCAATACTGAACAACCGGAATGCCCCAGCCGAGCGCCAATTCGGCAAGCGCAGAAAACCCCTCCGGCGAGCCTGCACCTCTTTGCGCAATGATAACCGGCCGCTCCGCCGCAGCCAAAATGCGCGCCGCTTCTGCAAGCGCGCCTGCGGCCGGCGCAGCTATCGCCGGCTGAATCCGGCTTGGAGCCTCGATATTTTCGGCTGGACAGAGTTCACACAAAACTTCCCGTGGAAGACTGAGATAAACCGGCCCCTTCGGCGTTGAACACGCGATCGCGTGTGCCCGGTCAACAATGTCGAGAGCCTGCTCCGGGAACCTGAGTTCATAATCCCATTTGGTCGCTTCGCGCACCAACGCGGTCTGGTCGCGCATTTCCTGGCCCCAACCGATCGGCACTGTCCGTGACCCCAACCGCCCCTGCTCGGTCACCGGCGTCCGCCCTG
This sequence comes from Afipia sp. GW821-FHT04G03, assembly GCF_059419985.1. Classification (NCBI taxonomy): domain Bacteria; kingdom Pseudomonadati; phylum Pseudomonadota; class Alphaproteobacteria; order Hyphomicrobiales; family Nitrobacteraceae; genus Afipia; species Afipia sp. GW821-FHT04G03. Next base: position 1,751,795 of record NZ_JBWKSV010000001.1, read on the forward strand.
AAAAGAGAATGATCGGAACACGTTCGGTCGCGGCGTTGATTGCACCCATGGCGCAGTTGGCGAGACCGACGTTGGTATGCGCCATGACAGCTTGCGCACGCCCCGTCGCAAGGAAATAACCATGCGCCATCCCCATAGCGGCGCTCTCGTGAGGAATGACGATGGCCTTCGGCAACGAGATGTCTTTTGCCGATGCCTCAGCCAGCCCTTCAATGATCGGCGGGAAATCCGTTCCGGAATTTGCGAAAATGTAATCGACGCCAACCGCCTTGAGGCGCGCAAGAATCGCGCCTCCAGCGGTTATCTTGTTTGGTTCATGAGTCATGCTGGTCTCAAAGCTGATGAAGAAATGCCGATACCGACTTGATCGGACACCTTACAGAATCTGATGCACATCGATCTGGACCCTATCCGGGTGCCGCTCCCCTACCCCGACAAAAAGCGATTCCATCAACCAGCGGTACCCTTCGCTGCCGGTTTCGAACCGCGGCATGGTCCGAAAATAGATCAACTTCTGGTCCACCGGCTCGCCGCGCTTGATCTTGTCGAGCGCCTCCTTCGACCCAAAACGAACGCCCACGTTTTCGATATAGACAACGGCACCATCGTCCATCTCAACCGCATACTTGGCCTCGACTTCCGTAAAGCCGTTCGGACGAATGATCTGAAAATCCGCTCCCGCGGGCAATATGTTTCCGCGCATACCCTCACCCCGCAATTCTCCGCCGAGAATCGGAATGACGCGGCGCGTCGCATAGCCGAAGTCTCCTGCGACGATGGGCTCGTCGATCTTTATCGACAGACTGAAAACATACTTCGTCGAGAGAGAAGGTCTCATCGTCTATCCGATCATACGCTGAGGAAGCCAGATCGCCAGCAGCGGAAACAGAATCAGAAGAACGAGCCGTATCAGGTCCGTCACGACAAACGGCAGCACCCCGACAAAGATCGTCGACATGTCGACATCCTTGATCACGCTTTTGATAACAAAGACGTTCATGCCCACGGGTGGATGAATAAGTCCAAGCTCCACTGTCATCACGATAATGACACCAAACCAGATCGGATCGAACCCGAGCGCTGTGATGACGGGAAAGACAATCGGCACAGTAAGAATGACCATTGCCATCGCATCCATCAAGCAGCCGAGCACGAGATACATCAGCAGGATCAGCGCGAGAACACCATATCTGCCGATCCCGAGCCCGGTCAGAAACTCCGTCACATGCTGTGGCGTTTGCGTGATGGTCAGGAAGTAGCCGAAACACAACGCGCCGATCAGAATCGTGAATACCGCGGCCGCCGTGCGCGTCGCCTGCAACAGCGATTGCAGAATGCCGTCCTTCGTCAGTTTCCCGCGCAGGACACCGATGAGAAATGCACCGACGGCACCGACCGCACCCGCCTCCGTCGGAATGAAGAAGCCACCATAGAGCCCGCCAATCACAAATACGAACAGCAGCAGGGGCGACCAAACGTCCCGCAACGCCGCCAATCGCTCAGGCCAAGAACTTTTCGGGCCGGCAGGCAAGAATCCCGGCTTCACGACGCCAATGATGGCAATCGTGATCATGTGCATCACGATGGCCAGCAGCCCCGGGATAACGCCTGCGATAAACAGCTTGCCGATGTCCTGCTGGGTAATGATTCCATAGACCGCGAGAACTGTCGAAGGCGGCAACATCGCACCGAGCGTGCCGCCGACCGCGATCACACCGGTCGCGAACGACTGCGGATAGCCGAACCGGCGCATCTCGGGGTAAGCGACGGCGGAAAAGGTTGCTGCGGTCGCGACGGAGGACCCCGAAATCGCAGCAAATCCGCCGCAAGCGGCGATGGTGGCAATCCCAAGCCCACCCTTCCAGTGTCCAACGAACGTATTCGCAGCACGAAACAGTTCGCGGCTGATACCGGAGACGGAAACAAACGCGCCCATCAGCAGGAACATCGGAATCACGCCGAACGTGTAATCCGTCACAGTGCGCATCGTCGTCTGGCCGACGAGCTTCATCGCAGGCGCAAAACCGGTGAGATAACCGAAGCCTGTGATCCCGACGAGGCCCATAGCCATGCCGACCGGCACGCGCAACAGCATCAGCACAAACAAGGACACAAAGCCTATGAGAGCGACCGCTTCATTGCTCACGATCGCTCACTCCGCCGTCTTGATCTTGGGATCGTGCATCAGCTCTGGATGAAAGATGAGCCGCCAAGTCCGTATCGCAATCAGCAGAACAGCCGAGACGTCGCCGATCCAGGCGACAGCGAAAAATGGCCAGTTTGGAAGCCGAAGATCGTAAGTGAGAACGTTGTCTGCGCGGGTCTGAACGACCTTGTCGAACAAGGTGACCGTTTGAACCGTGACCACAAAGAGAAGCACAAGGGTCGCGAAAATATCAATCCACCTCTGGTACTTTGGGGGTGAATTGGCCCAGACCAGATCGACCGTAATGTGCGTACCCCGGTAGCTCGTGGCGGCAATCCCCCAGAAAATGAGAATGCCCAGCAAGAGCCGGCCAAAATCGTAGTAATCCGGAATCGAGATTGCAAAGAACTTGCGCAGGAATACCGCGATAAAGGTATTCAGCGCCACGATGCCGACAAAGGCAGCGGCAATCCATTCAATGGAATCGATGAACCGATCCATCGCACTTTTCTTCGGCTCCGGAACTTCGGGAATGCCGAGAACGCCATCGCTGGAGATTTGCGGTGTCGCGGTCATGATTCACCGGTTCATGAGAGGAAAATCGCGGCAGAGACCTGCCGCGTTCACGTCATGCGCTGTCTGGCTAAAGAGCCGCGTCGAACTTCTTGAGCGCAGCCTTCAGTTCCGCGTCGATAGCCGCCGCGTCGCCACCGGCTTTTTTGACGCTTTCCGCCCAGCTGTCGCGAAGCGGCGCCGTTGCCTTCTTCCATTGGTCAAGCTGCTCGGCCGTCAGCGGATAAACCTCATGACCCGCCAGCGCTTTCATCTTCACTCGGCCATTGGCTTCAAACTCGGTCCACGGATCGGATATCTTGGCTGCCCACTCCGGCGAGCAATGGTCATCCATCACTTTTTTCTGGGCGGGGGAAAGCGAGTCGTAAGTCTTCAGATTGATATTGTAGGTAAACACCGTCGAGTAGAGCGGCGCGTCAATGTGATACTTCGTGACCTTGTCGATACCGAAAAGGAATATCGATCCCCATGGGAAGGCGATCTCGTCAGCCACACCACGCTCGATCGCATCGCGCGCTTCCGGCGCCGAGGCCTGCACGTTGGTGCCGCCCAGCAACTTCACCATTTCGCCGATCGTGCTTTGCGCAGGCCGTACTTTGACGCCGTTCAGGTCCCCCGGAACCACGATCTTTTTCTTGCCATGGATCGAGCCGGGATCGTGGATGAACGCAAAGCACAGCTTGGTGTCTTTCATTTCGGTCGCGGCGTATTTCTTGTACCACTCGTTCAGCGCCTGCGTGCCTTTCTTGCCGTCGTTGAAGGTAAAGGGAAGTTGCCCAGCCGCGATAATCGGGAATCGTCCAGGCTGATAACCCGGATTGATGTAGGTGATGTCGGCGATGCCGTCGCGCGCCATGTCGTAGTGATCGAACGCCTTCCCGAGCTGTTCCGACGGAAAGATTGTCATCTTGATGGTGCCGCCCGACGCCTTATCGATGTCAGCGGCCCAGGCTTGCGTCGCGGGCACCAATGGATGGGCGGGCGGCAGCCAGATCGACACCTTCATGTTCACGGTCTTGTCCTGCGCGAACGCAGGCGTCATGCTTGCGGCCAATAGTGCCGCCAACAGTGCTTTCCTCATGGACCCGGCTCCCTGATATGACAATCACGGGCTCTTTGGCGGCCCGGTCCAGCATTGTTATATATTGTAATCGATTTGGCAAAATCCTTGGTCTTGTCCGACTAAATCAAGCCACACGATCCCGCAGGGCCGGGATCAGAAAGGCGAAGCCCGACGTGGGAGCGCCGGGACCAGTCACGACAGATACTCAAAACATAAGGGAAATGCGCCTTGTGCAGCGCAAAATGACAGGCAACCGTATGCGCCTTAGACCGCTATGCTCTCGCCTTGCGGAGTCATCACGCAAGGACCCAGAAAGATCAGCGACAATAACAACGTTCAGTCTGCCGTCCAGCCTCCGTCGATGACGAGAGACGATCCCGTCATCAGCGACGATGCATCGCCGGCAAGAAACACGATCGCACCCATCAGATCCTCGACGGTGCCGAGCCGTCCGAGTTTGATTTTCGAAAGTACGCTCTCCTTGAACGCAGCATTTTCAAAGAACGGCCTTGTCATCGGCGTTTCGATGAAGGTTGGGCACAACGTGTTGACCCGAATACCATGCGGGGCCAGATCGATCGCCATCGCCTTTGAGAAACCTTCCATCGCCCATTTCGAGGCGCAATAAAGTGAACGGTTGGCTCCGCCGACATGTCCCATCTGTGAGGACATATTGATGATCGATCCTCTTGTCCCGGTTGCGATCATCCGCTGTGCGATAGTCTGAGCCGCGAAATAAGCGGCACGCACGTTCAGGTTCATCACGACATCGAAATCCTCCACCGGCACATCGGTGAACGAGTTCGGCCTGTTCGTACCGGCATTGTTGACAAGGACATGGTACATCTCACGGGCTTCAATCGCCGAGCGGAATGACGCAACGTCCGTCACATCGAGCGTGAGCGTATCCGCCTGAAAACCCTGCTCTCGAAGCGCCGCAGCCGCCAGCTCAATTTCACTTGCCGTGCGGGCGCAAAGCGTGACGTGCGCACCCGCCTCGGCCAGCGCGGCAGCCGCGGCAACCCCGATGCCCCGGCCCGCCCCGGTGACCAGTGCACGGCGCCCGTCCAGCCGGAATGTCGGAGTTTTCGGCAGCGGCTGGGCGGTCATTCAGCAGCGCTCGCATACGGCACGTTGCGGCCACCATAACGCCGGACGCGAACGTTGGCCTGCTCGGCATGACCGGCGAAGCCCTCAAGCATACAAAGACGCGAACAGTACTCGCCGATCATGGCTGACGCCTCATCGGTCAACACGCGCTGATAGGTTACGGTTTTGAGGAACTTGCCGACCCACAATCCACCGGTATAACGCGCCGCCTTATGGGTCGGGAGCGTGTGATTGGTGCCAATCACCTTGTCGCCATAAGCCACGTTCGTACGTGGTCCGAGAAACAAGGCGCCGTAGTTGGTCATGTTGTTGAGAAAGTAATCCGGATTGCGTGTCATCACCTGCACGTGTTCGGAAGCGATGCGATCCGCCTCCCTCACCATCTCATCTTCGGAGTCGCAGACGATGACTTCGCCGTAGTCTTCCCAGGCCTTGGCGGCAACAGCGCCAGTCGGCAGGATTTTTAGAAGACGCTCAATTTCAGCCATCGTATCGCGGGCAAGCTTTTCGGAGTTGGTCAGCAAAATCGCGGGTGAGTTCGGTCCATGCTCCGCCTGACCGAGAAGATCGGTCGCGCACAACTCACCGTCCACCGTATCGTCTGCGATCACCAGCGTTTCCGTCGGCCCGGCGAAAAGGTCGATACCGACGCGACCGAAGAGTTGCCGTTTCGCCTCCGCCACGAAGGCGTTGCCGGGGCCAACCAGCATATCCACAGGCGCAATCGATGCCGTGCCGAGAGCCATTGCACCAACGGCCTGGATTCCACCGAGACAGTAGATGACATCGGCGCCCGCGAGATGCTGTGCGGCGACGATGGCTGGCGCAGGCTTGCCCTGAAACGGTGGTGCGCAGGTGATGATACGCGCAACACCGGCAACTTTCGCGGTGATCACCGACATATGCGCAGAAGCCAGAAGCGGATACTTGCCGCCCGGAACATAACAGCCCACGGAATTAACCGGTATGTTCTTGTGACCCAGCACGACGCCGGGCAAGGTTTCCACCTCGACATCCTTCATCGAGTCGCGCTGGTGCTGAGCGAAGTTGCGCACCTGCTCTTGCGCGAATTTGATGTCGTCAATGTTCCGCTTGGACAACTGTGCGACGCAGTCCTTGATCTCCGCGTCGGTCAACCGGTAGTCCTTGCGGTCCCACTGGTCGAACTTTATCGACAATTCACGAACCGCGTCATCGCCGCGCTTTTCGATATCGGCAAGAATGCCTTCGACAGTCGCGCGAACCTTGGAATCGTCGTCAGCCCGCTGTGCTGCGTCGCGGCTACGCTTGAGGTGTTTGGCCATTAAAATTCTCCGCGGTTACTTGATCGCCTGAGGATTGATCGGCGAACCGGCAGCGCCGGGCAAATGCATCGGCGGTGCGGCGAAAAAGAACTCATAGATCTTGTCTTGCGCACAATCTTCCGCAAGCTCCTTCAGGTAGAAAATCTCGCCCATCGAAATTCCGATGGCCGGGATCACCACCCAGTGCCAGGGCTGGTTGGCTTCGTTGGTTTCGTTCGGGCGCACCTCGCACCCCCACGTATCGGTGCAGATCGCGGCGATGTCCTTCTCCCGGATCCAGTAGCAGGTCTCGAATGCCATACCCGGGGCATCCCCACCGGCATATCCCGACCAATCCTTCTTCTTCAGGCAACGCTCCTGATGACCGGTACGAACAATCACGAAGTCGCCCTTGCGAATTTCAACGCCTTGCTGTTTGGCGCAAGCGTCGAGGTCTGCGTTGGTGATCGCATAGCCGTCGTCGAGCGAGTCCACACCCTTGAACCGCGCGATATCGAGCAGCACGCCGCGGCCTGCCATCTTGTCACGCGTATGCTCAATGCCGAGCTTCTTTGCGCCGCGCGCATCGACCAGCTTGGCATCATAGCCGTTATACATCTTGTCATCGAGGAAGATGTGACAAAGCGCATCCCATTGCGTCGACGCCTGGCACGGCATGTTGATCGCATCGTCCGCATAGCGAAGATACGGCGAAGGATCGTCCTGGTTGCCGGCTGCGGCATCTGTACCGGTCGCAAGCATGGTGTGGATCGGATTCCATCGACCGCCGAACAGACCCGACTGAATGGGCTCCTTCAGCGACAGGCCGAGCGAGAATACCTTGCCCTTTTTGATGAGCTTGCCCGCGTTGATGACGTCCTGAGGGCTCACGTTGTTAAGCGTGCCGATCTGGTCGTCTGCGCCCCAGCGGCCCCAGTTGGAAAGCTTTTTCGCAGCTTCATAGATAGCGGCTCTGTCGACCTTCATGATCTTGTTCCTTTTCTTTATTTATCAATCGATAATTATATCGGCGCAGTCGGGCGCGCCGCCAGCCATCTGTCAGACCGAGCAGTAGCGTTCTTTGATTTCATCGTCCGCAAGCAGCGCAGCCGCCGTGGCATGATGCACAACCGAACCCTGATCCAGCACGTAAGCGCGGTCGGCGATATCGAGCGCGAGTTCGACATTCTGCTCAACCAGAAGAATCGTCGTCCCTTCTGACTTCATTTTGCGGAACAATTCGAACATTTCGTCGACCAGCACCGGCATGATGCCCTCCGAAGGCTCATCGAGCATGATGAGATCCGGCTTTGCAATCATGGCACGCGCAATCGCAAGCATCTGCTGCTCACCGCCTGACATCGTGACGGCTTCCTGATCCAGCCGCTCGGCCAGACGCGGAAATATCTCCGCTATTTGGGCGATACGTCGAACCTCGTCCTTCTTGTCGGGCGAGGCGACAAGGCCGAGACGCAGATTTTCGCGGACCGTCAATCCCTGCACGATGCGCCGCTCTTCCGGGACGTAAGCAAGACCCAAGGCAAAGCGGACGTGGGCGGGCTGACCCAAAACTTCCTTGCCCTTGAAAGTCACCGACCCGCTAGTCTTGTCGAGCAGCCCGATAATCGACTTCAGCGTCGTGGTCTTGCCGGCGCCATTGCGACCGATCAGACAGACGATCTCGCCTTTGTTCACTTCGAGACCAATGTCCTGAAGCACATGGCTTGCGCCGTACCAGGCGTTGAGATTTTCGACACGCAACATCGCTTCAGTGCTCCCGCTGGCCAAGGTAGACCCGCTTGACCTGTTCGTTCTGGCGGACTTCCGTTGGTGTGCCCTGCGCCAACAGTTCTCCATGATGCAGCACGAGAACGCGGTCGCTGATCCCCATCACCAGTTTCATCTTGTGTTCGACGAGAATAACGGTGCGCTCCTTCGCCAATTTGACGATGAGGTCCATCATCACCCGGGTCTCTTCCGGGCTCATGCCCGCCGTCGGCTCGTCCAGCAGCAACAGCCGCGGATTGGCAGCCAGCGCCATTCCGATTTCGAGCGCACGCTGTTCGCCATGCGCCAGTTCCTTGGCAAGCCGCTCGCGGCGATCCCACAGTCCGACCAGCGCCAGCAACTCATCCGCTTTCTCGACGAGCCCCGGAAGTCTGGCGCGCGGGCGCCAGATATCATAGCGCGAGACGAAGGCTTGCAGTCCGACGCGGACATTCTCCCGCGTCGTAAGGAGCGGAAACACGTTGGTGATCTGGAAAGACTTCGCGATGCCCATATGGGCGAACTCGTGCTGTGCGACATTGGTGACATCGCGGCCTTCAAACTCGACCTTGCCGCTGGATGGCGGGAAGGCGCCGGACAACAGGTTGAAATAGGTGCTTTTCCCAGCACCGTTCGGTCCGATGATCGAGGTGATCGCGTCGCGCGAGAACTCGGCAGAGATATTGTTCAAGGCTACGAATTTGCCGAACTTCTTGCTCACGCCGGTCGTGCGCAAGATGACTTTTGAAGTGTCCACCGAAGTCGTCATGGCTTGACCCGCTTCAAGATCGTTCCCCAGATTCCGGCCGGGAAAAACAACACACAGATCACGAAAACCGCACCGACAATCAGCTGCCAATGAACGGTCCAAAGCGAAACCAGATTCTCGAGCAGCAGGAAAACGGCCGCGCCAATGAACGGGCCGAAGAATGTTCCCATTCCTCCCAACAGCGACATCATCACCACCATACCTGATGTCTCGATGTGCAGGATCTCGATCGGCACAATGGACAGATGGAGGGCCATCAGCGCGCCAGCCAAACCACAGAACGCACCGGACAGGATGAACGTAATCAGCCGGGTTCGCGTCACGTCATAGCCGGAAGCCCGCGCTCGCGCCTCATTTTCCCGGACGGCTTCGATGACAGCGCCAAACGGCGACGCCAATATTCGCGACAGCACGAACAGAGCCATGATCACGAACGCCGCGATGACATAATAACGCGTCAGCGGATTGATGAAGTCGAATTTCAGGCCGAAGATATCGATGATGCGAACGTTAATACCGCGCAAGCCGTTCTCGCCACCGGTCCAATCGACCGCCTGATAAAAGAGATAGAAAACGCATTGCGAGAGAGCCATCGTCACCATGGCGAAATAGATTCCACGGGTGCGGATCGCCAATGCACCAATACCAGCCGCCATGACAGCACCACCCACTATGCCCATCACGATCGCGGCATACCATGGCCATCCAAAATGGACGATCGCGATGCCGCAGAGATAGGCACCTGTGCCAAACAGCGCCGCATGCCCGAACGACAGAAGTCCGAGATACCCGAACAGCAGATTGAACCCGACCGCATAGAGGCCATAGATCAGGATGTTCACCGCCAGCGCGGTGAATGGCATGACCAGCGGAAACACCAGCACGGAGAGACTTGCCAGGATGGCGCGGTGGCGCTTGGCAAAATCGAACCAGCCGGCCGATGCGACGCCCGGCGGCGTCAGAGTTTGAGAAAGCTCATTCATCTTTGTGTACTCGCCTCAGCTCATGAGCCCGGCACGGCCGAAAAAGCCCTGCGGACGGATGAGGAGAACAATTGCCATCAAGGCAAAAATTGAAACCTTGGCCATTTCCGGCGCGAACAACGACGTCATGCTGACAACCACGCCGACCAGAAGACCGGCAATAACGGCGCCGCCGATCGAGCCCATGCCGCCGACAACCGTGACAACAAATGCCTCGGCCAAAATCGTTGCTCCCATTTCGGGGATCACACCCTGCAACGGCGCGGCGAGAAGTCCTGCAAGTCCCGCGATACCGGAACCAATCCCGAAAACAAACAGCCAGACCCGCGCGACATTGACGCCCAGCACACGGACGATCTGCGGATCGCGAGCACCCGCGCGGATGATCAGGCCGAAGCTTGTGCGCTCAAGGAAGAGCCAGAGCCCGAGCAGAACTGCTGCCGCGATGCCGATCACAAACAACCGATAGAGCGGGAAATATCCGACGCCAATATTGACGGCGCCCTGGAGAATTTCCGGTGTGTCGAACGGATAGCCGCTCTTGCCGAAAGCAATGCGAATAAGTTCGACCATTACATAGCTGAGGCCGAACGTCAGCAGCAGCGGATAGTCGATGCCGCGGCCATAAAGCGGCCGGATCAGGAAACGCTCCACGACAAGGCCGACTGTGCCGACGATCAACGGAACGGCAACCAGACAAAGCCAGAAGTTGCCTCCCAGGGAGAGAAGGAACAGCCCGACATAAGCTCCCACCATATAGAAGGCGCCATGCGCGAAGTTCACGACGGTCAGCATGCCGAAGATCAGCGACAGACCGATGGCGAACAGCACATAAATCGCACCGAGCGCAAGACCCGTGAACAACTGCAACGCGATCAGATCAAAACTCAGGCCGGCCATGAATATCTCCAGTTATGACGCGCGCCCGCGACGGGCGCGCGTCCGTCAGTCAGCGGCTCAGGACTTGTGACCAAGCGCTTCGCAGGTCCGCAGGTTCTGTTCGCTGGGTTCTTCCGTCGCCACAACGTTGAACACGTCGGAATCGCCCCTCTCCGGCTTGCTTTTGGACTCGATGATGAGAACCGACTGCACAGCCTGATGATCGCACTTGCGATAGTATTCGGGGCCCTTGTAGTAATCGTACTTCAGCGCTTCGACTGCGGCGATCACCTTGTCAGTGTCGAGAGTACCAGCCGCCTTGGCGCCCATCAGCAGCGTCTTTACACCGGCATAACCCAATGCGCCGTAATCCGATGGCACCTTGCCGCCGTGCATCTTGCGGAACCGATCGTTGAACGCCTTGGCCGACGCAACCTTGTCTTCGATGCCCCAATAGTACGAGGTGCCGCCAATGACGCCCTCGAACGCCTGAGCGCCGGCTGCAATACGGCCCGTGTACAACAGAATCGGCGCAACGATCTTCATGCTTTTCTTCAAGCCGAAGTCGGTCGCCTGCTTGAGCGCAATCTGCTGATCGCGTCCGAAATTGCTGATGACGAGAATATCCGGCTTCAACGCCTGGATACGCGGCAGAAGCGCCGAGAAGTCCGTGGTGCCGAGCGGGTGACGAATATCCGCCAGAGTCTCAACGCCGAGGGCCTTGCCTGCGGTCTGGAAGCCACGAACCATTTCATGGCCGTAGGCGTAGTCGGCCGTGAGGAATGCGACCTTCTTGCCGAACTTCGAGAACGCGTAACGTCCGACGGCACCCGCGGTGAGATGGGGCGTCAGCGCTTCGTGGAAGGTGTACTTGCTGAAGTCCTTCGCTTCGTTGATTTCGTCAGACTGGCTGATCGAATTGTAGATGATCTGGCGTTCCTTGGTGACGTTGTTCACGGCAAGCTGAACGGAGGCTGAGAGGCTGCCGACGATGAAGCTGACCTTCTCCTTCTCGATCAATTCCAGCGTGCGCGTCGCGGCCTCGCCCGGATTGAGCTTGTCGTCGCGAACGAGCAACTCGGCCTTACGACCGTTGAGGCCCCCACCTTCATTGAATTCCGCGATGGCTACTTCCGCGGCGCGAACCTGGTCCTGCGCTTCGGTGCCGTAAGGTCCGGTCAGCGGAACGGGGAATCCAACCTTGATGGTTGCTTCCTGCGCTTGAAGAAGATTGATGCGAAATGGCGATGCCGCCAGAACAGCGCCTGCGCTTGCCGTCGTCAGCAGGCGGCGGCGCGAGATCGAGCTAGAACCCGTTGTTTTCTTGGCCATGTATTCCTCCGTGGTTGGGTGTTTGGTGTTTTTGCAGAAACTTCGGTCAGATGTGTCCGAGCGCCTTGAGAATGATCCGCGGCGTCAGCGGTATTTCAGTCACAGTGACATTGAACGGCGAAAGCGCATCGTTCACCCCGTTCGTGACGACAGCGGCAGCGGCGGCGGTTCCCGCCTCTCCGGCTCCCTTGGCGCCAAGTTCACTCTCCATTGTCGGCGAGACGACGTGTCCGACATCGATATCCGGAATTTCGCCTGACATCGGGACAAGATAATCCGCCATGTTGGCGTTGGTCAGCTGACCCCGGTCATCGTAAATGCAGTGTTCGTAAAGCGCCGCGCCGAGGCCCTGAACCACACCGCCTCGAATTTGCTCATCCACGAGTTGCGGATTGATGACGGTGCCGCAATCCTCCACCACCCAGTGCTTGAGAAGCTTGATGAAGCCCGTTTGCGTATCCACCTCCAGCCACGAGGCCTGAATGCCGTTTGTGAACGCGAAGGGATACTCGCGTGGCACAAAGTGACGGGTTGCCATCAGCTCGGGCTGGAAGCCCGGCGGCAACGTGTCGGGCCGGAAGTAAACAATGCGCGCCAGTTCATGCAGTTCAATGCGTTGCTGGCCACCCTGAACATCCACTACGGAATTATCGACGATGTCCAGGTCGCTGGGCTTCGCTTGAAGAATGGCAGCAGCGACGTCCAGAATATTCTTGCGGAGCACCTTGGCCGCCTGCAGCGCGGCTTCGCCGCCGATCCCCGCGCCGCGCGAGGCCCATGTGCCGCCGCCATAAGGCGTGTTGTCGGTATCGCCGAGAATCACGCGCACGCGCTCCATCGAAACCCCGAGCACACTGCCGACGATCTGGGCGGTGAGCGATTCCGATCCCTGGCCCTGCTCGGTGATGCTTGTCTGGCAGATCACGCGGCCGGTCGCGTCCAGACGCACGGCCACGCCATCCTGCGATGAAATCCGCGCGCCGCCGACACCGTAGAAGGCCGCACTCGGATTGGTGACTTCGATGAAGCTCGCAATGCCGATGCCGCGATAAACTCCGCGCTTGCGCAACTCCGCCTGCTCGGCGCGCAGCGCATCGTAATTCATCATCGCAATCAGCTTATCAAGCGACGCGTGATGCGATAGCGATTCGAATTTCAGCCCTGATGGAGATCCACACGGATATGCGTCATCGCGAATGAGGTTTTTGCGGCGGATCTCGATCGGATCCATACCAATTCGCTGCGCGGCGAGATCAACGAGCCCCTCCGTGATGGAGCACGCAATGGGGTGACCCACGCCGCGATATTGGCAGGTGACGTTCTTGTTCTGATAGACGACACGGGTCCGCGCTCGATAGTTGGGCGTGGTGTATTGTCCGCCGACCAAATTGACCACCTGATTGGCTTCGATGGCGCTGGTGCGCGGATACATCGAATACGGCCCTACCCCGGTGAGATCATCGATCTCGAAGGCGTTGATCGTACCGTCCCTGCTGACTCCAATGCGCGCCTTGCAGACGTGGTCGCGTGCATGGATATCGGTGTTGAAACTCTCGACCCGGTCGGCGACGAACTTGACCGGGCGACATAGCAGCTTCGACAGCGCAAGGGTGGCCATCTCGTCGGCATAGATATGAACCTTGATGCCGAACGAACCGCCGACATCCTTGCAGACCACGCGAACCTGCGACTCATCCAGACCCAGATGTATCGCGGCAATATTCTGCACCATGTGCGGCGCTTGAGTGCCGAGATAAACGGTCAGGCGCTCCTCTCCGCTGTTCCAGTCGGCAAGCACCGCGCGCGGCTCCAGCGTGACGCCGGTGTGACGACCGAATACGAACTCGGTTTCGACAATCTCGTCGGAATCCTTGAAAGCCTGATCGACTGCGCCGGCATCGAGATTGCGCTCAAACGCCAGATTGTCCCCGAGATCCGAATGAATCACCGGCGTGCCGGAGTCTAGCGCGGTGCGCATGTTCGTGACCGGAACAAGCTCTTCATATTCGACCGACACGAGTTCGGCTGCATCCTCGGCGAGAGCGCGGCTGGTCGCGACGATGGCCGCCACGGCCTCGCCCTGCCAGCAAGCACGGTCAATCGCGATGGCATGCTGGGGCGCAGATTTGAGTCCCTTGAGATGCGAGAGGACGCCAACCCACGGCGTGATGACTTTCGCCAGTTCGGCACCGGTCACAATCGCGATCACACCGGGCATCGCCCTTGCCTCGGTCGCATCGATCTTCACAATTCTGGCGTGAGCGTGGGGCGAGCGCAGAAACGCGACATGCGCCATGCGCGGCAGCACCATGTCGCTGACATACTGCCCACGGCCTTGCATCAGCCGCCCCAGATTAGGTCGCGGGACGATCTTGCCAATATACGAATTCGGGCGATCCAGAACCGAAAGGCTGGGTTGTTTTCCGGAGCTATCGTTCATCACACCCGCTCCGAACGCTTACGCGCCGTCGTCTCCACGGCATCGACAATCGCATGATAACCTGTACAGCGGCAGTAGTTGCCGGACAGATGCTCGCGGATCTGTTCGCGATCGGCTTGCGGCTTTTGCTTCAGGATATCCTGCGCAGCCATCATCATGCCCGGCGTGCAAAATCCGCACTGAAGGGCGTTACGATCCTGGAAGGCCGCCTGCAAATCCGAAATCTCTCCGCTGTCCGATAATCCTTCGATTGTTTCGACGGACGCGTTTTCCGCCTGCACCGCCAGCAGCAGGCAAGAACGAATGATGTCGCCGTTCACACGGACAGTACAGGCGCCGCAAACGCCGTGCTCGCAGCCAACATGCGTTCCGGTGAGACCCAGATGCTCGCGAAGAAAATCCGCCAGATTCAGCCGGGGAAGTACATGCGCGGAAACGCGCTCGCCATTGACGATCAGCGAGATCGGCGTCGGGGCTGTCATGCCGGCATCCTTGCTTCGAGATCTGGCCGGCCAAGGAGCACCGTCACACATCGAACCATCAACAGACGAGCGAGATGGCGGCGCATCGCGATGGAAGCCTGCTGGTCTTCCTGTGGATCAAGTTCTGCGTCAAGCGCGGCCTGCGCATCGGCCAGCATCGATGCCGTCACCGGCTTGCCGACAAGATGCCGTGACGCCGCTGCGAGCAACGGCCGGTCGCCAACGGCAAAGAAGCCGAGCCGAAGATCGGTGAGCACATCGTTATCGAGAACTCCACACGCCGCCAGTCCGACGATGGCGTAATCGCCCTTGCGGCGCGCGTACTCGTGGAAAAAATGAACGGTGTTCGGTTTAGCGACAGGCACCTCGACTGCAACCAGCAACTCTTGCGGTGACAGCACCGTCTCGTAAATGCCGGTAAAGAAATCGACGGCCGGAATGCGCCGCTCACCGCTCCTGCCACGCACGACAATGGTTGCGTCGAGAGCAACAACGCAAGCCGGAAGCTCCGATGCGGGATCCGCATGCGCAAGGCTCCCGCCGATGGTGCCTCGGTTCCGAATTGCGGGATGCGCAACATGCGCAATGGCTTCTGTCAGAAGCGGTGCATGCTTCGCGATATCGGGAGAGTTCAGAATATCGACATGACGGGTCAGCGCGCCAATCGTCAGGACGCCCTTCGAGGCGGAAATCCCGCGCAGCTCGGAGATCGCGCCAATATCGACCAGCAGTGCCGGAGCCGACAACCTCAAGTTTAATGCAGGCATAAGACTTTGCCCGCCGGAAAGGACCTTTGCCTGGTCACCGTGCAGGGCAAGCAATTCCAATGCGTCAGTTACGCTCAATGCACGCGAATAGCTGAAAGCCGAAGCTTTCATTCCGGCCGCCTCCCTCACTCGCCTCATTTTCTGATGGGCTTGAACAGATTAGACGGCGCGGACAATTAAACGTCAAGCGTTATTTATCGAACGATTATTTCATGATCGTGACGCTGTGCCTCGGACGACGATTGAAAACCACTTCAAAGTCAGAAAACGCCGATCGGAATATCGCGTCGCACCATCGTGATCAGGATTGCTTTCGTCCCATGCGACGCCGTGGTGTTCGCTGTGAGCCTGTACGTTCCCGGAACACAAGCCGCGATTGTTTGGCCCCCATTTCAAGAATATCGGCGAATAATGCTGCAGCCGGAGACATGACCTTGCGTGCAGGTTCGATCAAAACGAACTCGGAATAAAACGGTGGGTCCAGCGGCCTGACGTCGAACCGACCGCCATCGAGGTCCGATACCATCATTACAAATGGTAAAATGGCGACCCAGTCGCTCGCTGCGACAAATTGCAGCGTTCCCATCATCGCATCGAGTTCGAGTCGCTGGGCAACGGCAATGCCATTCGCGCTAAAGTAGGTTTCGATGTTGCGTCGCCGGGTATTCTGAAGGCCGGGCAGCACCACTTTCAGCGGACCAAGCTCAGATAACTTAACTGGCTTCAAGTTGTGGCCCCGCTTCGCGCTGACAAGCATCTCCCTGTCCCGCGCAAGCAGACGATGCGATATTCCGGTGGCTCCCTCGAAGGCAGGGACCACGGCAAAATCCAATTCACCCTTCAGGGTCATGTCCGTCAAAACACCCGAATAGGCTTCGATGACGCTGATCTCCGAGCCGGGCGCGGAGCTGAGAAACTTGTCGAGTGCGGGAGCGAGAATCGATCTGGTGAAGGTCGGCATCAAGCCCACGCGGATCGTGCCGCGGACGTGGTTGACCGCAACGCTTTGCTGAGCCGCTTCCAGCTTCTTCAGAACGTCGACGCATTCACGGTAGTAAAGCTTCCCTGCGAGGGTTGGTTCGACGTCGCGGCCATCACGCTCCAGCAACACAGCGCCAAGTTCAGATTCCAGTTGTTTGATGTGTTGCGAAATGCCCGACTGGGTCGCACCTTCCCGTCTGGCCGCCGACGTGAACGAGCCTTCCTCATAGACAGCGACAAAAGATCTGATCTGGCGAAGCGAGAGCATCCATCAAATTTCCTAATGCGGGAAAGTAAGAATAATCATTTTTCTAATAGCTCACAATCGCTAGTCTTCCCGACAACCATAAGCAATGCAGGAAATGCGCTATGAATCTGGGCTTTTTCACCATGCCGATCCATCCCCTGGATAAGGACTGGCGGCAGTCGCTGGCTGAGGACCGTGAGGCCTTCCTGCTCGCCGACGAGCTTGGATTTACGGAGGCCTATGTTGGGGAACACGTCACCGACAAGGCCGAAAACATCACATCCTGCGTGACGTTTCTGGCGTGGGTCGCCGCCGCTACCCGGCAAATCAAGTTGGGTACAGGCACCGTGAACATGCCCAATACACATCCCGCGACAGTGGCAGCCGGCATCGCCATGCTGGATCACATGCTTGATGGCCGTTTCATTTTCGGCATCAGCCCGGGCGGACTTTTGTCTGACGCTGAACTGTTCGGCAATCTCGATTTCAACCGCAATGAGATGTTTCTCGAGGCGATTAATCAGGTGCTCGGCATCTGGTCGGGCGAGCCGCCCTATAACCTCCAAGGCAAATACTGGACAGTTTCGACACAGCGCACCCAGATCAAGGAAATCGGCCAGGGCTATATCCCCCGTCCGCTGCAACGTCCCCATCCTCCGATTGTCGTGACGGCCGTTGCTCCGTTCTCCAAGGGAGTGACCGAAGCAGCCGTGCGCGGATGGGACCCGATCTCGGCAAACTTCCTGATGCCCGCATGGGTCAAGAGCCACTGGCCGAAATATGTGGAAGGCTGCGAACGTGGCGGCCGTGCTGCGGATCCGGCCAACTGGCGCGTCGCCAAGAGCGTTTTCGTCGCGGACGACGCAGCAACCGCGAAAGCCTACGCCACTGACCCCGACGGTCCGTATGTGAACTACTATCGGTCGCTGTTTACGAAGCTCAAGAAAAACGGACGCATCGAGCTTTTCAAAACACGCCGTGACCAGCCTGATGACGAGGTCACGCTTGAGATGATCTGCGACAAGCTGATCATCTACGGCACGCCCGATAGCGTCGCCGATCAGCTTCTTGCCTTTCAGAGCGAAGTCGGCACATTCGGGACGCTGCTCTACGCCGGCAAGGATTGGAAAGATCGCGAACTCGGGCGAAGGTCCATGATACTGACGGCTGAGAAAGTCATGCCGCTGGTGAACGCCAGCTCGCCCAGACAAATCAAGGCCGCGGAATAAGCGGAATAACAAGCAAGACAGGACGTTCAGTTGGCCCTCACCGATCGCATCCCCTATCAGGCTCTTATCGACCGTCCCAAGCTCGTCCTTCCGGGCGGCAAGAAGCTCGCGGTCTGGATTATTCTGAATGTCGAGGAATGGCGGATCGAAAACGCCATGCCCCGCACAGTGCTCAGTCCGCCGATGGGGCAGCCGCTGCTTCCGGACGTACCGAACTGGTCATGGCATGAATATGGAATGCGCGCCGGCTTCTGGCGTCAGTTGAAGGCGCTTACGGACCGAAACATTCCGACGACGCTGGCAATCAACGGAAACGTCTGCACGTCATATCCGCGTGTCGCGGAGGCCGCGCGCGAAGCGGGATTCGAGTTCATGGGGCATGGCTTCCTGCAGGGCCCGATGCACAAGCTCGAAAATCAGAGCGACGCCATCAAGCGTGCCGTAGACACCATCGCGAAATTCGCCGGCAAGGCGCCGCGGTCGTGGGAAAGCCCGGGGCTCACCGAAACCGAGGAGACGCTCGATCTGCTGCGATTGAACGGCATCGAGTATGTCGCGGACTGGGTGATCGACGATCTCCCGCAGGATATCGCGACACCTCATGGAACCATGACGACAATCCCCTACACCGTCGAGACCAACGACATCGTCGTTCATGCGCTTCACCATATGGCGTCGGACCAGTTCCTGCGCCGCTGTATCGATCAGTTCGACCGGCTCTATCTCGAAGGCAATGACAATGCCCGCGTGATGGCGATCTCGATTCATCCCTACATCACCGGCGTACCGCACCGGATCAAATATCTCGAACAATTGCTCGATTATATCATCGGCCACGATGGCGTTGCCTTGATGACTGCGAGTGAAATCGGCGACTGGTATCGCGGCCAGATGGCCAAATTCTAATTTTTGCTGGAGCGCAAACATGATCCGTGCCGCCATTGTCGGGCTGGGATGGTGGGGACAGACCCTGGCCAGCAGTCTCGCGACCAGCGACGTCATCAAGCCAATTCTGGGGATAGACCCACTCGAGCCGATGCGCGCCAAGGGCGCAGCCCTGGGACTTGAAACGTCCGCAAGCTTTGAAGACGCACTGGTGCGAACGGATATCGATGCCGTTATCCTCTGCACCCCGCAGGATCATCATGCCACGCAAATCGAGGCCGCAGCGAAGTCAGGCCGTCACGTATTTTGCGAGAAGCCTCTTTGCACGACGGCTGCTGACGCCGAACGAGCGATTGCAGCGGTGAGAAAGGCAAAGGTGCAACTCGGCATCGGCCACGAGCGACGCTTCGAACCGGCCGTGATCGAAATGCGCAAGCGATTCGCGGACGGCGAATTCGGTAATGCACTCATGCTGGAGGGAAATTTCAGCCAGGACAAATTTCTCAACCTCCCGCCCGACAACTGGCGCCTGTCGAACACGCTGAATCCAGTTGGTCCCTTGTCCGCCACCGGCATCCATCTGGTCGACCTTTCGATCGCCATTCTCGGGAAACCGATCCATGTGTGGGCGCGGCTGGCCACGCTCGGAAGCCGTTTTGCCAACGGCGACACGCTTTCGATCACCATCGGTTTCGAGACCGGCACAACAGCCACGCTCAACGCGGTACTTGCCACGCCGTTCATGGGGCGGCTCGCGCTGCTGGGATCTAAAGGCTGGATGGAAATTCGCGACCGGACCCATCCCGAGAGCCCGACGGGCTGGGATGTGACGCGCGTCCACCGCGGTCAGCCGCCGGAAACAGCTTACTATCAGCCTCATCCGGCCGTGCGCGACAACCTGGAATCGTTCGGACGGGCTGCGCTCGGCAGAGGTTCATATCCGGTCTCTCATGACGAGATGCTGTCGAACGTGCGCACGTTCGAAGCCATTCAACGGTCAGCGAGCAGCGGTCGTGTCGAGGCGGTTTGATTTTGTCGCCGGCCGCTTCGCGGCCGCACCGGACACCCGGGCGAAGCCGGCGAGATAACCATCGATTGCGTTGGCAATCATTTCACTTTTATCCTGAATATCAGGCATCTCGTAAATGTATCGTCGAACGCCGTAGTAGAAAACACCGCCGTGGAAAACCCACGCCATTTCGATTTCGGATGCCGACGGCTTGGCCTGCGTCGGCAGGCCAAATTCGAACCTGCATTCCTTGATGATGCGGGTCAGGATCTTGTCGCGCACGACACCGACATACCAACGGTTGATATCGAGACCCTTGAGGCCTGAGAACAGATAGATTCTGAGCCATTTTCGCGTAAAAATCACATTGGTGTAAGCTTCGTAGAACTGCACAAGCCGCTCGCGGATCGGGCTTGACCGATTGGTGAGAAGCTTTTCCCAGCCGGTGTCGAGCGGCTCAAGATACACCTTGCGATAAACTTCCTTGATCAATTCTTCCTTGCTCGGGAAATAGCGATACAGCAGCGGCTGGGTCACGCCCAATCGGCGTGCCAGCTCGCGCGTGCCGCCATCGAATCCCTCTTCGGAAAAGAATTCCGTAGCCTTGCGGACAAATTCCTGACGGCGATCTTCAGGAGACAGACGCTTCTGTTTCACACGCGCGATCGACGAAGATGGTTTCTTTTTCATGATGATCTGCGGGGGTCATGCCTCGGGAACAAAGTGACCGAATTTGCCGCGAGCGAAAAGCAGCGGCTCTGCATGGTTGTAAGCATAAGCCTCCACGGCACCAAGAAAAATCACATGGTCGCCCCCGTAATAGCGGTCGGCGCTGCGGCATTGAAATGTGGCCACCGCATCGGCGAGCACCGGGGCATCGCCTAAACCCGGTTTCCACGTGACCCCGGCAAACTTGTCGTCCGCGCGCGTGGCGAACTGGGTTGCTAGTTTTTGCTGGGACGCGCCCAGCACGTTCACCGCGAAATGGCTGGCATTCTGAAAAATGCTCATGCTCGGAGAATAGCTAACCAGGCTCCAGAGAACGAGCGGCGGATTGAGCGAGACCGACGCGAACGAATTACAGGTCAATCCGGCCCTGCCACTCGGCGTCGCGGCCGTGATGACCGTGACACCCGTGGCGTAGGCACCCAGAGCATTCCTGAAATCGCGAGGATCGATCGAGGAACTGTCGCTCGAGAGCTCTTCGCCATGCTCGGTCGGATGTTGCGAAACAGCAGCCATCGGCCTGACCTCTCAAAGAGTGAGATTTTCGGACGGCAGATCCAGCGCGACGCGGCCAAAATTCGTTCCGGCGGCATCGAAGCTGAAGGCGATGTGCGCGTTGATCGCATGGGCGTCGCGGAACTGCCGCTGAAGCGCGCCCGTTGTATAAAGACCGCGCGCACCGCTCGCCGAAAACAGCAACGAGACCGCTTCCGTGCAAAGATTCACCGCGTAGGCGCCGTCACGCCGGTATCTGGTTTTTTCCGCAAGCTTGGGAATTTCACCGTGACGCGCATCCGTCATCGCATCGATGCAGGTCCGCCGCATGATGAGACGCGCAGCATCAATCTTGGCCGACGCTTCGGCAACCTTGATCTGCGTCGTCTGCAAATCGCCAAGTTTGGCGCGATTATAAGTCGACGCACGATGCCGGGCGATCTCGATATAGTCGTCCAGGCAGGCTTGCGCGTTGCCAAGGGCGGCACCCGACAGAACAAAAGGAAACAGCGCGAACACTGGCAGCGCATACAGCGGACCGGGATTCACAGCGCTTCCCGGCGTAGCGCCTCCGGCGACATCTTTCACCGCAAGCGTCATGTAATCGGGGACGAAGACGTTCTTGGCCTCGACGTCGTTCGATCCGGTCCCCTTCAGGCCGGTTGAATTCCATGTATCGATGATCTTGTAGTCATCCTGCTTCAGCAGAAAAATCCGGTACTCAACGCCGTCTGCATCGTCTTCGGAGGAAACGATGCCCGCAAGCATGTTCCAGGTACTCGAATTGACGCCTGATGAGAACGGCCATCGGCCTGACAAGGTGTACCCACCCGCCACCTTCGTCGCGCGACCAGCCGGAAATACAAATGATGACGCAATGAGAGCGTTGACGTCGTCTTTCCAGATCAGATCCTGCGCACGCGGATCGAACATGCCGAGCATCCAATGATGACTCGCCAAATTCGCGAGATTCCATGCGACCGACGCATCGGCAAGCGCCACGACATCGGCGAAATCGACCAGCGCGACGTAATCCAGTTCCGAACCACCGACCCGCTTCGGCTGAAGAATTCTGAACAGCCCCGCCGTATGGAGGTCTTGCTCGGTCTCCGGTGGGAGACGCCGCATCTCCTCGGTCGTTGAGGCACGTTCACGCAGTTTCGGCAGAAGCGCGTATGCGCGCTCCAGCATCGCGGAATATGCATCGTCTTGACCGTTTGAGCGCCGGTCCAGATCAAGCTTATGGACTGTACCTGCCATGAATCTCTCCCGGACGTTAACGCGCTGCCGCTTTGCGGGGCGCGTTCGGTTTGATATGCGGACGATCGAGATAGAGCGATGCCTTAAGCCCTTCGTCGTCTTGCGTCGCGAACTCCGACAACAGCTTCATCTCTGGAATACGCGAACGGTCCAACGTGGTCACATCCGGCCAATCGATCTCGACCAGATTGCCGGCAGGATCGCGCAGATACATCTGCACGCAGCCATCCGGTAACTCGTTAACCGGATTGCGGAAGGCCGTGGAATCTAGCGCGCCGATCGCCTTGGCCTGTTCGTAAGCGGCATGAAAATCGTCTACGTCGAGCGCGAAGTGCTGATAAACCGGAATATGGTCCTCAAGCTCGAACAGATGGAGTTGAAGGTCGCCACAACGCAGATACTTGGTCTTGAAACCGAAATTGTAGGTCGGGATCAACTCCATGCCCAGCACGGTTTGATAGAAACGAGCGGACTCTTCCAGATCCTTCGCGCCGATGGAAAGATGGTTGAAACCAAGGACTTTCATGTCTGCACTCCCGCGAATTTCATTGAAGCTTTTTGATTTATCACCCGATAAATAACGCGGCCCGGACGAAAATGCAAGCACGTTGGCGCGGAATGCACCGCACAAAGCGTGCTGCGTGTGCGCCATGCTTTATTCAAATTTGGGATAGTGCGTGGTCAGACCAGCTGCGACAGCCTATCCGGCCGTCCGAACGCCCTCGATCATTGCGCCCGCGATGAAACGGCCGCTGAAGCGTGCCCCACTACGAAGCGGGTTTTTTCCGGTCAATTCCATGCATCGTCTCGAGCACGGCGCAGACTGCAGCTGTATCCTGCTCCTTGCGACCGAGGGCCGCGCCTGCATGATAGACCTGCGAAGCGGCGGCGTAGACAGGCAAGGCACAATCGAGATCCGCAGCAAAGTCGTCGATAATCGAAATGTCCTTGAGCTGCATGCGGATCGTTGCCGTCGGCACGTCATACGTTTCATCGCGCATCAACGGACCTCGCATCTGAAACATGCGTGATGTCCCGGCGCTGTCAGCAAGCGTGTCGTAAACCAGCGCCGGATCTATCCCGGCCTTGATGCCGAGAACCATTGCTTCCGCTGCCGCCACGTTGTGAATCGTAACAAGATGATTCGCGATGTATTTCATGACGCTCCCCCGGCCGAAGGGCCCGAGATAGCGCTGCACGCGGGACATCCCTGCGAAGACTGCCCCGCAACGAGCGAAGGCCGCTTCGTCACCACTGCCAAGAATAACGAGATCCTTGGTGACCGCCTGCGCGCCAGTGCCGCTGATCGGACAATCCAGAAGGATCTTCCCGTTCTTTTCCATGATCGCGAGCGCCGCGCGCTTGATGTCCAGCGGGAGCGTGGAGCATTCGATAACGATCTGCCCTGCCCCTTTCGCATAAGCAATGCCGCCGGAACCGCCAATCGCTTCGGTCAATGCCTCTGCCTTCGGCAACGACATGACGATGATCGGTGCGACCTCAGCCACCTCACGGGGTGAATCCAGAGCCTGACCACCCAATTCTTCCAGCCGCACACATGCCTCTGGCGTCGGGTCGAATCCAACCACGGCAAAGCCAGCCTCGCGCAAATTCCGCGCAATGGCCGTACCCATAATTCCAACGCCTACAATGCCGACTTTCTGATTCATCAAACAAACGCCTTCACCAGGGAAAAATGTGACTCACGATGTGAACGGACAATCGACGATCCGACGGCAAGCGTCAAATGACCGCGATCCTGACGTAGCCGTCGTATCCACAGACCGTTGAGCCCCTGCCAACAGTGACGACCGGGGCCCTGAGTTCCCCTGCCTCATACTTTTCATCGTCCTGCCTTGGTATGGTCAAAGCGCGATGCCCCTCTGCATCCGCAGATTGGCTGGATTATTCCGCCGCGCATCGCACCTCGTAACATCACGGAGCGTCAATGCAATTCAAGTTGCAACATGCGGACTCGCAAGCCGACGATCCGCACGACGTCATCGCAGCGCAACTGCGCGACCTGGCACCCCGCCTCTCACCTGGTCCGGACGCGCCTCCCCTCACGCCTGCAGTACCTGCGGAGCCCTCCAGCAGCGAACCGTCGCCTCGCGCTGCGCCTCTGAATGACAACTCAGGCCACGTCCATGATTTGACGCCGCGCCCGCGGTCCGGTCGAGGAGCTATGCTGCTCATCGCCTGCGCTGGCATCGCCGCAGTGGCGGCCTGGCATTCTTATGGGGACGAGGCGAAGCAGAGGCTTTCGTCTCTTCTGCCGCAGCTTCTCGCAGGCACTTCAGTTCCAGCGCAAAATGCCAATGCCGCCGAACCGCAGGACGCGGCCTCTCAGGTAGCGCCTCCCCAACCGGCCGGCGATCCGGCCGTGCAAGAAGCGGCCGGCGCGGCATCTGTGACGCCGACAGAGCCCGCGGTAGCGGCTCCCTCGACTGCCGAGCCTCCCCCGGCACAGGCGGCGCTTCCACCCGAGCTTGCGCAATCGATTGAAACGATGGCGCGCGAAATCGTTTCGCTCAAGCAAACGGTGGAGCAGCTTCAGGCTGGCCAGCAGCAACTGAGCCGCGATGTTGCGAAGGCTGCCGAGCAGGAAGCGCGCCGCAAGTCGGCTGTGCAAGCCTCGAAGCCGGCCGCACCGCGACCGCAGCGCGCATCAACACCCGCTCCGGCCCCACGCGCTTTCGCGCCGTCATCCCAAACCTATCCGCAGGGACAGACTTATCCGCAAGGTGCCGCGCAACGTGACGCTTACATTCCACCCCCGCCGCCTGCGCCCGCGCAACTACCGCCACAGCCCGGCGACTTGAGTGCCCCACGGCCACCTATGCCACTGCGGTAGGTC
Source organism: Afipia sp. GW821-FHT04G03 (assembly GCF_059419985.1). Lineage (NCBI taxonomy): Bacteria > Pseudomonadati > Pseudomonadota > Alphaproteobacteria > Hyphomicrobiales > Nitrobacteraceae > Afipia > Afipia sp. GW821-FHT04G03. The sequence goes on from NZ_JBWKSV010000001.1 coordinate 1,777,078, forward strand.
TACAACCCGGCAAGTCCTGTTCAAGGTTCAATCCTCTTCGGGGACTTGCCAAGCGCTTACATGCTATTCGGCGCTGCTGACCAGCCGCATTCGCGGAGCCGCTGCGTCCGTCAATCCCTGATAGGCGGCGAGATAGTCCAACGCCATGCGACGCGCTGTGAACCGTTCATCGAACCGCTTGCGAACGGCGCCCCGATCTATCTGTGGCAGCAAGCCGACGGCTGCAACCGCACTGATTTCGTCCTCCACGACAAAGCCAGTGACACGCTCGTCAACAATCTCCGGAACGGAACCGCGATTGTAGGCAATCACGGGCGTTCCACAGGCCATTGCCTCGATCATGACAAGACCGAATGGCTCGGGCCAATTGATCGGCAACAACAGTCCGAGCGCGCCACTTAAGAAAGCGGATTTCTCATGGTCAGCGATCTCGCCGATATACTCTACAAGCGGATGGTCGATGAGTGGACCGATGACCTCGTCATAGTACTCCTGGTCGGCACGATCGATCTTCGCCGCGATTTTAAGCGGCATGCCGCATCGAATAGCGATCCTGATCGCCGTATCCACTCCCTTCTCCGGCGCGATTCGGCCTAGCACCGCCAAATAGCTGGGCGTCACCGGCCGGGGCGTCAGAAGCTTTTCGGGAATTCCGTGATGAATGGTGCGTATCCAATTGGCTTGGGGTACCGGTCGCCGCTGCGTGTTCGATATTGAAATAACCGGGATTGATGAGAACGTATTAAACACCGGCTGGTGCTCCGGCAGGTCTAGCCGACCGTGCAGCGTCGTGAGAAATGGCGTCGGCTGACGCGCGAACAACGAGAACGGATAGTAGTCGAGATGAAAATGCAGGAAGTCGAATTCCTCATTGTCGCATTTTCTTCGGACCCGTTCGAGCATCACCATGTGAAGCGCATTGGCATCGCGGACCGATCCGTCGAGACGTAAGGCCCTCGGCCATGTTGCGTCCAGCTTCGCGGAGGATTGAGAGTCCCCGCTGGCGAATAGCGTAACGTCGTGGCCAAGCGAGACCAGTTCTTCTGTCAGCCAATGCACAACGCGCTCGGTTCCACCGTAAAACTTGGGTGGAACAGCCTCGGTGAGCGGAGCAACCTGCGCAATCCGCATACATCTCTCCCATCGTCCCAAGGGGTGAACAATTCTGTGGTCTTCAGTTTGTGCTGAAGTCCCGAAGCGGAACGTTCTCGCAGATGCGAAGTTCCTATTGAGGGTCCATTACTTTCCACGACGCTGTCTTGTTAACGCCATCTCGGTCGATCAGCCTTCCTCAAACCGACGGTCGAGAGGTTTTGCATTAACGATGGCAAAACGATGAGCATCGCGCGGATGCGCATGGTGTGACCGGAAGGAAACTTTTCTGCAGGATCGATTCCTGCAACGCTTCTCAGGGGTTACATGGATAGTCTTTCGGGATACACACATCGTCCCTTCGCTTTCGTGCTGCTCTACCTTCAGCAGCGAATGATGTCGCATGTCGTGATCGTGACTACAGTTGCAGCAGCCGTTGCTTGCTCGGTAGGCACACAGTATGGCGTGAAATATCTCGTCGACTGCCTTGCCGCCGGACCGACCCACAATGCTGTATGGCTGGCATTCGGAATTCTTGTGGCTCTGATCGCGGCCGACAATTTCCTTTGGCGGGTCGCAAGCTGGATCGCGAGTTTCACATTTGTGGGCGTGACCGGAGATTTACGCAGGGATATTTTCCGCCATTTGACCGGCCATGCACCGGGTTATTTCTCAGATCGGCTGCCAGGAATGCTCACCAGCCGCATCACCGCAACGTCCAATGCCGTGTACACCCTGGAAAACATGTTCGTCTGGAACGTGATGCCACCGTGTATCGCGACTGTTGCCGCGATCGGGTTAATTGGAACCGTCAGCTCCATGATGGCGGCGGGATTGACCCTTGTCGCAAGTGTGGTCGTAATCGCGATGTTCCGCATAGCGGCAGCGGGGAAACCCCTGCACGACGAGTTCGCCAACAAGGCCGCCGCGGTGGACGGGGAGATGGTCGACGTCATCAACAACATGCCGCTGGTGCGGGCGTTTGGCGGTCTCGATTACGAACACGAACGCTTCGATGCCACGGTCAATCGCGAGCTGAGCGCAAGGGGTCGCAGCTTGCGCTATCTCGAACGGCTGCGGCTCACGCACGCGGCTATCACCATCGTCCTCACGATCGGGCTGCTGGCATGGGCGATCCGGCTTTGGCAGCAAGGCAGCGCAACCACCGGCGATGTCGTACTGGTTTGCACGCTCGGTCTCTCTATCCTGCATGCCACACGCGACCTGGCCGTGGCGCTCGTCGATGTCACCCAGCATGTCGCAAGGCTGTCCGAAGCCACTGCAACACTCCTTGTGCCGCACGAATTGCGCGATCATCCCGAAGCCGAACCTCTGGTGAGAGCCGGCGCCGTCATTGCCTTCAACAACATCTCGTTCAGCTATCCTGGCGGCACGCCGTTGTTCGACAAGTTCAGCCTTCGGCTCAATTCAGGCCAGCGGGTCGGGCTTGTTGGTCAGTCCGGCGGAGGGAAGTCGAGCTTGTTTACTCTGCTGCAGAGATTTTACGACGTCCAGAGCGGCAGCATCACCATCGATGGTCAGAATGTTTCGAAAATCACGCAGCAAAGTCTACGCGAAGCGATTTCCGTCGTCCCACAGGACATCTCGCTGTTTCAGCGTTCGATCATGGAGAACATCCGTTACGGCCGCCCAACGGCGACCGACGACGAAGTCTTGCGTGCGGCCATCGCGGCGCGCTGCGATTTTGTCGAGGACCTGCCGGACGGACTTGAAACCATGGTCGGAGATCGCGGCCTCAAGCTATCCGGCGGGCAACGTCAGCGCATTGCAATCGCGCGCGCGTTCCTGAAAGACGCGCCGATTCTTCTGCTTGACGAGGCGACTGCGGCTCTGGACAGCGACTCCGAGGAAGCCATTCGGGAAGCACTCGCGAGACTTATGCGCGGAAGAACCGTGATTGCAATCGCGCATCGCCTAGCGACGCTGCGCAACTTCGATCGTGTTATTCTGCTTCAGGCAGGACGGATCATCGAAGACGGTTCACCAGATCGATTGATGCAGCGTCCAGGACCCTACCGCGAACTGGTGACACGAGAAATGAACCGACTGGCGAAGCACGCCGCTGCCTGACACGTCCTCCGGCCCGCTTGACCTGCCAACCACTGGCCGCCCTGTCATCATCTGAGGGTCAACACATGGCAATGGAATCTTTGACGGAAATAACGGCGATCCGCGAAATGGAAACACTTACGGAATCGCCATTCTACATCCCGATGACCGGTCCCGCCGCGCGTCCGCGCCGCGCGCTGAAGCATGACGACACCTTCATCGTGCTCGATAGTCATGGCGACATAGGAGCTTCTGCCGGCGGACCTGATGGTCTTTTCAACACCGATACCCGGTATCTTGCACGGCTGGAATTGCTGCTGGATGATATGCAGCCACTGCTGCTCGGTTCCAACCTGCGTGACGACAACTCGTCACTGACAGTTGACCTCACCAATCCCGATGTCTTCCGCGATGGAAAGATCGTACTGCGAAAAGACATGCTGCACATCGTGCGCACGATCTTCTTGTGGCGCGGTACTGCATATCAGCGGATCGGCCTTCAGAACCATGGGGAATGCCGCGCCAGTTTCAATTTGAGCCTGCTTATCGACAACGATTTTGCGGATCTGTTCGAGGTTCGGGGCGAGCAGCGCCCACGGCGCGGGGTTGGCTCCGGCCGCCTTCTCAGCCCCGCCGATGTTTTCTTCGAGTATGTGGGACTCGACGAAAGGCTCCGGGACACCACATTGCATTTCGACCCTGCTCCGTCGCATCTCGCTGTGAATCGCGCAATCTATCATCTGGATCTCGCCCCACGACAGACGACCTCGCTATTCATAGCCGCGTCCTGCAACAAATCAGCCGCCCATAAGCCCATCCCCTTCTTCCGCGGCTTGCTGGCCCACCGCCGCGAGATGCGACAGTCGACGGCGGGCGCAACAACCATCGAAACCTCCAACAATATCTTCAACGAGGTGCTCTGCCAGGCAAGCGCCGATCTTAACATGCTGATGACGGAAACGCCGGAAGGCCGTTATCCTTATGCGGGAATTCCATGGTATTCGACCACATTCGGGCGCGATGCCCTGATTACCGCTTTGCAAATGCTGTGGATTGATCCGCGCATCGCGCGCGGCGTGCTGAAACGGCTCGCGAGGCATCAGGCCAGGACGGTCGATCCGCTTGCTGACGCCGAGCCTGGGAAAATCCTGCACGAAATGCGCGGTGGGGAGATGGCCGCGCTGCGCGAGGTGCCGTTCGGAAAATACTACGGCAGCGTCGACTCCACGCCGCTGTTTGTTTTTCTCGCCGGCCTGTATGTCGAACGTACGGGTGACGAGGAAACGTTGCGCGAACTCTGGCCCGCAATCGAAGCAGCCTTGCAATGGACCGACGGCGACGGTGACCCCGATCAGGACGGCTTCGTCGAGTACCGGCGTGCTTCCGAGCAAGGGCTTGCCAATCAGGGCTGGAAGGACTCGTTCGATGCGATCTTCCACGCCGATGGCCAGCTTGCCGAAGGATACATAGCCCTCGCGGAAGTCCAGGGCTACGTTTTTGCCGGCAAGCAATTGGCCGCATGTTCCGCGCGGCGCTTGGGTCTGGCTGATCGGGCGGCGAAACTCGAGGCCGAGGCACACCTTCTCGCTGAGCGTTTCGAGGCAGCGTTCTGGTGCGAGGAACTCGGCACATACGTCCTTGCGCTGGACGGAGACAAAAAGCCCTGCAAGGTACGAACGTCGAACGCCGGGCAGGTTCTCTTCACCGGCATTGCGAGCGAGAAGCACGCACGCATGGTCGCCGCAGAGCTGTTGCGACCTCACTTTTTCACAGGGTGGGGCATCCGCACGGTTGCGCGCGGCGAGGCCCGATATAATCCGATGTCCTATCACGACGGCTCCATCTGGCCGCATGACAATGCACTGATTGCTCTCGGACTTGCGCGTTACGGCCTGAAGCATTCGGTCGAGCAGGTGTTCAAGGGATTGTTCGACGCCGCGACCTATATGGATCTGCGGCGACTTCCCGAATTGTTCTGTGGTTTTCAGCGTGAACGCCGCCAAGGACCGACACTTTATCCCGTCGCCTGCGCGCCGCAGGCCTGGGCCAGCGCAACACCGTTTACGCTGCTCGAAGCCGCACTCGGTCTTGAGTTTGACCCAGAGCGTGGTGAGATTCGTTTTCGCAACCCACGGCTGCCGGCTTTCCTCAATGAGGTCATTCTGCGGAATCTTCAACTCGGAGATTCCAGCGTCGATTTGCGGGTCCAGCGTCAAGGGGAAGATGTGTCGCTCGAAATTCTGCGCACCCGCGGCAAAATTCAAGTTTCGATCGTTCTGGCTCGCTGAGCGGATCGCCATTCCAAGACGGCGACAAATCAGCCTGCAAGGAGTGTTTTGAATGAGCGCCATCCGTCATGCCGAGGCCATCGCGATCATCGTGGCGGCGACAGTCTGTTTCAGCGGCCCTTCGAAAGGCGAAGATGCCATATCTCCACTAGTTGCCCCAAGCTCATCTGCGGCAAGCGACGGTGCCTCACGGAACATCCAGCCACCCAAGGCTCCTGCCGTGCCCGCGCCAGGAGAGGCTTCGCCGCCACCCTCGATCTCAGTGATTGATGCGATAGAGGCGCGAGGCATTCTCGGCCGCGACGTTCGCAGCCCGGCCGACGAAAACATGGGCCGGATTGTCGATGTGATCGTCGATCGCGGTGGCAGCGTACGCGCCGCGGTGATCGATTTTGGCGGATTTCTTGGCGTCGGCAGCCGCAAGATTGTGGTCGACTGGAGCGCATTGCATTTCTGGAACGTCGCGAACAAGCGCGAGAGCATCACCCTCGAATTGACGCGTGACCAGGTAAAGGCTGCGCCCGAATACAAGGAAGACAAGCCGATGGTGGTGCTCGGCGCATCCGGCAGCCTGTCGCCACTACGCTTCGTCCCCTAGCCGTGGAGTGTTAAGTTGTCCAGCCAGACGACCATACACACGGCCGAACGGGATGGCGGCGACCATAGTGACATTCCGCGAAATGATGCGCCTGGAAGCGCACCCGATTCCGGCGAGCCGCAGGTTCACTCCCCTTCGCGCCGAAGTTTGCGCGGCCTCGACTGGTTCATTTTCTTTCTAGCTGACGTGCAAACGGGATTCGGCCCCTTCGTCGCCGTGTATTTGACAACTCAGAAATGGACCCAGGTCGAGATCGGTCTCGTGCTCTCGGTAGGCGGCCTCGTCGCCCTAATCGGACAGATGCCCGGCGGAGCCATCGTCGATGCTACGCGTTCGGCACGCAAGGCGGCCGGTCTCGCACTCTTCGTCATCGCAATCAGCGCACTTTCATATGCGGCATGGCCCATCTTTCCCGTTGTGATGACCGCCGCCACGCTCCATGCCGCCGCAAGCTGCGTACTCGGTCCGGCGATTGCCGCGATCAGCCTCGGGCTGGTCGGGCCCCTCGCAGTCGGCGAACGGCTGGGACGCAACGCGCGCTATGCATCGCTCGGCAACGGAGTTGCAGCAGCCGTCATGGGTGCATGTGGCTACTTTCTATCGAGCCGATCGGTGTTTCTTGTCACCTTCATTATGGCCATTCCCACGCTCATCGCCCTGTCACGCGTGCGTGACCGTGAAATTATCTCTGAACACGCACTGAAAATCAGACTTGAGAACGCGCAGGTCAGCAAAACCACGAGCATTCGCGATCTCGTCCGGCAGCGGCCGCTTTTGATCTTCGCAAGCAGCGTTCTGCTGCTTCAGCTGGCGAATGCCGCCATGCTGCCGTTGATGGCCGGCGTGGTCACGACCCGCTCCGCCCAGTGGGCACCGGTGCTGATTGCTGCGTGCATCATCGTTCCGCAAGCCATCGTGGCGCTCACCTCGCCCTCCGTCGGACGCATTGCGCAGAAATGGGGACGAAGGCCGCTGTTGCTGCTCGGCTTCGCTGCATTGGTCGTTCGCGGCGTGCTGTTCGCATCCGTCAGCGATCCATATTTGCTCGTCGTGGTTCAGGTATTCGATGGCATCACGGCTGCCGTCTTCAGCGTGATGATTCCGCTGATCGTCGCCGACATCGCGTTCGGCAGTGGTCATTTCAATCTTGCCCAAGGCATTGTCGGTACCGCAACCGGGATCGGCGCCTCGCTCAGCACGGTATTGGCCGGATACGCGGCCGATCGTTTCGGCGGCAGCATTGCCTTCCTTGGGCTTGCCGCGGTCGCAGCTGTGGGTCTGGTGATGATCTGGACCATCATGCCGGAGACGCGGCGCAGTCCTCGCAACCCGGCCGTGGGGTGAGTTATTTTACTCTTGATGGGCAGCAGGCTACGTTTCAGCCGCTCAATCGCCAGCAATTCCATGAATGAAGACAACCGGCGTTCCCTGCCCTTCGTTCAGATAGTTCAACTCATAACGACCAACGTGAACAATCGGCATCTTCGCAATCCTATGCTTTCGCCCGCGAGCAAGACGTCTGCCTCAAGTCGAGAAATGAGGAAACCACCTCGATAAACTCGTCGGGCGATTGCGCCATAGGTGCATGACCGCAGCCCGGCATTTCGATCAAGCGCGCGTTCTGAATAGCGGCCGCCAGTTGGCGAGACATCTCGGGCGGTGTAGCGACATCAAGTTCACCAACCACGACCAGTGTGGGATTGCGAATGTTGCCGATCGATGGACCGAGATCCAGCGCCGCCAAAGCCTGACAAGCTTCCGCAAAGAATAACGGATTCGTTTTGACCAGCGAAGCGCGACGCTCGACCACCACTCCGGGATTCGCCTTGACGTAGTCTTCCGGAAACAGCCGCTTCATAGCCACATCGACGATGCTCTCCATACCGCCCTTCCGGACCTGCTCCGCCATGCCATAGAACGCTTCCTTGCCGGGCTTCGGAAAACCGAGACCGGTATCGGCGAGTATCAGGCGATCAAATCGTTGACCGTGACGGATCGCCAACGTGCTTGCGACGAAGCCGCCAAACCCGTTGCCGAGAACATCTGTCGTTGTCCCGAGGTCGAGAGCATCGAACAGTCCCGATATCCGGTCAGCGATCCCCTCAATCGTCGCGCCCGCCGAGGATGACTCTCCAAAGCCCGGAAGGTCCGGAACAATGACCCTGCGCTCGCGTGCCAAAAGCGGCACAAGCCGATCGAAGATAGACCGGTCCGCCAGCAGCGAATGCAAAAGAAGAATCGGCTTCCCCTGCCCCGTCTCGATGACATCGAGATTTCCATTGCTCACCTGAATGGAAGCCATAGTTCGCCCTTTCAATAAACGCCCAAATTGTTCGATGAGCCGGTTGTCGGATTTGATGGATTCGACGCTTTCGACATGCGCCACGCGTCCGCGCTCAACTAAGCCATTGGCGGTCGGGTCGAGCGGCGTACGATCAGCCACGGACGGGTGACGACTTGCGGCACACCCTGATGAGTGCCGTTGATCAGATTGAGCAGAAGCTCGCCCGTGTGTTCGCCCATCTCACGATGGCTGATCCGGATCGTCGACAGCGGCGGATTGACCAGATCGACCATCGGCATGTCGTTGTGGCCGATGACCGAGACATCCTCCGGACAGCGCCGGCCTTGCTCGTGCAGAGCCTCATAGACTCCCAGCGCAAGCAGATCATTCGCGGCAACCACCGCCGTGGCATCGGGACATCGAGCGAGCAGCAGCCGCGCGGCCGGAAGCCCCGCCTCGCGTGTGAAGGCCGCAGCCTCCTCAATATCAGGTGCGGCGGGGTGGAGCCCCGCAGCACTCATCGCCTCGACAAAGCCGCGCCGGCGCAGCGAGCCGGTTGACAGCATTTGTGGTCCGGCAACGTGGACGATGCGGCGATGTCCGAGTTCGATCAAATGTGCGACGGCCAAACGCATGCCGGCGATATCGTCGGACACGACCGAGGGGACGCGCGCTTCACCTTCCGCGCGGTTCACCAGCACGACCGGCACCTGCCACCGTAGGCAACGTTCCACCGCGTCGTCCTTGAGCGCGACATTGGCGAGCACCAGTCCATCGACCCGGCGCGCCACCAACATTTGGATAATGTCTCCCTTGCCCGCGTGCTCGAGTGCCTGATCGGCGACAATCAGCGCATAGCCCCGCGCCGACAGCGTGTGTTCGAGTCCGCTGATGATCGGCGAAAAGACCGGGTTGGCGATGTCCGGAACGATGATGCCGATCAGCTTCGAACGGCCGCTGCGCAGACTCGCCGCCGCCGAATCCGGACGGTAGCCGAGCCGGTCCGCGGCCTCGAGCACACGGCGAACCACGGTTTCACCGAGCTGGCCTCGGCGCGCCGGATCCAGCGCTCGCGACACCGTCGATGGGTGGACGCCCACCTCCCGCGCCAGGTCCTTGATGGTCGTCATTCCAGCCACGAATCGCACCTTATGCCTGGCGCTTGACTTATGCAATCGATTGCATTAGAAAGCGTGCAATCGATTGCACGATTCAAAAAGCGCGATACGGCGTGACCAACTGCACCAAGGGCCAGGCAGGGAGGCCGGATGATCATCACGCGCCAGCAAGACGTCACCGAAGTGGTGCTCGACGCCATGAACGGCGCGCCCAACCCACGGCTCCGCCAGGTGATGGGGTCTTTCGTTCGCCATCTGCACGATTTCGCCCGTGAGGTCCGGCTGACCGAAGCGGAGTTCGAGTTTGCGATCGATTTCCTCAACCGGATCGGCCAAGCCACAAACGACAGCCACAACGAAGGTGTGCTGTTCAGCGATGCCGTTGGCCTGTCGACGCTGGTGTGCCTGCTGAACAACGGCCAGGACGGCGCGACCGAGACAGCTGCGGCGTTGCTCGGTCCGTTCTGGCGCGCAAACGCACCCCGCACCGAAAATGGCGCCTCGATCGTGCGCTCACCGACGCCTGGCCCGCCGCTCTTTGTTGATTGCGTGATTCGCGATTCCCACGGCGCGCCGCTGCCGGGTGTCCGCGTCGATGTCTGGCAGGCCTCGCCGTCGGGAATGTACGAGAATCAGGATGACAGTCAGGCGAATATGAACTTGCGCGGCGTCTTCCAGACGGATGCTGACGGCCGTTTCGCATTCCGTTCGGTGAAGCCTGCGGGCTATCCGGTACCGACCCATGGCCCAACCGGCGAGATGCTGGCCGCGCAACGTCGCCATCCGTTTCGTCCCGCGCACCTGCATATCCTCGCGCATAAACCCGGTTTCAAAACACTCATCACGCAGATCTTCGTCGACGATGACAAGCATCTCGAAAGCGACGTGGTGTTCGGCGTGACGAGCGCGTTGATCGGCGACTTCCGCAAGGGCGAGGGCCCTGCACCGGCGCCGGATGTCACCGGCGAGTGGTTCAGCCTCAGCTACACATTCACGATGGAGCCCGGTGAATCCGTGCTCCCGCATCCTCCAATCAAGTAAGTTGTCAATGACGAAACCTCTGTCGGACAAGGTTGCAGTTGTCATCGGCGGCTCTGGTGGCATCGGTGCTGCTGCCGCGCTGGCGCTCGCAGCCGAAGGCGCGGCCGTCGTCGTAACGTGGCGCTCCGGCGAAGCTGCTGCCAACACTCTGGTGGCGAAGCTGCCAGGCACAGGCCATCTCGCGCGACACGCCGTGGTGGAGGACACCGCGACGCTGACCGCCCTTGCCGCCGAAGTCGAACGTACGCTTGGCCGCTGCGATATTCTCGTCAATACCGCCGGCTATACGAAGCCGGTTCCGATTGGCGATCTCGATGCCCTCACGGATGATTTCATCGACGACATGTTCAAGGTGAACTGGCGCGGCCAGTTCGCTGCGATCCGCGCCTTTGCGCCGCTGCTGAAGGCGTCCGGTGATGGCTTGATCGTCAATGTCTCGTCGATTGCCGGACTGAGCGGCGTCGGCTCCAATCTCGCATATGCGGCGATCAAGGCCGGCATCGACACCATGACGAAGTCGCTCGCACGTGCGCTCGCCCCTGCCGTGCGCGTGATGTCGGTGTCGCCGGGTGTAGTCGCGACCGATTTTGTGCCGGGCCGCGACGCCGCAGCACTTGAGAAAGTCGCGGCGACCATTCCGCTCAAGCGTGTCGCGACAGCCGAGGATGTCGGCCGCGCCATTGCGGCTTGCGCAACCCACCTCACCTATTCAACCGGCTCGCTGATCGTCATCGACGGCGGCCGGGCGCTGTAAGGAAATCATGATGCGTCCGATGCTCGACAAGATCGTCATCACCTGCGCCGTTACCGGCAATCTGACCCGGCCGGACCAGACGCCGCATCTGCCTATCACTCCTGAAGAAATCGCCGAGGCTTGTCTCGGCGCGGCAGACGCAGGCGCCGCCATCGCACATATCCATGTCCGCGAACCCGGCTCCGGCGCGCCATCGATGAAACTCGAATATTATCGAGATGTCGTCGCGCGCATCCGCACCCGCAACCGCAGCCTGGTCCTGAACATTACGACCGGGCCGGGCGGGCGCTTTGTTCCCTCGAAGGACGATCCAAAAATCGCCGATGTCGGCACCACGCTGATGAATCCGGAAGAACGCGTCGCGCACATCACTGCGCTGAAGCCGGATATCTGTACACTCGATCTCAATACGATGAATTCCGGCGCTCAGGTGGTGATCAACACGCCCGGCAATGTCCGCCGCATGGCCAGGGTCATTCGCGCGGCCGGCGTGAAACCGGAGATCGAACTGTTCGATTCCGGCGACATCGCGCTGCTGCACGATCTGCTGGGCGACGGCACGCTTGGCGGTCCGGCACTCACGTCTTTTGTGATGGGCGTGAAATACGGTTTCCAACCGTCACCGGAAACCGTGCTTTATGCGCGGGGGCTGCTTCCGCCCGGTGCGCATTTCACGGCGATCGGCATCGGCCGCTCCACCTTCCCGATGGTGGCGCAGTCTATCCTTGCCGGCGGACATGCGCGCACCGGCATTGAGGACGGCGTATATCTCGAGCGCGGCGTGCTCGCGCCATCCAATGCTGCCATGGTCGAGAAGGCTCGGCGCATCATTGAGGAGCTCGGAGCACAGATCGCGACACCGGCAGAAGCGCGCGCCCTGTTCGATCTGCCGAGCAGCGCCGCATGACATCGCATTGCCGAGGAAACGCATGACGACACACACCGGAATCACGGCCACCTGCCTGCGGATTGCCGCCAAGGTCGAACGGATCGAGCTGGTCGCGCCGGTGATCGAGCAGCGGACACTCGTCCGCGGCAGCGATGCTGATGCACTCGTCGAGGTCAGGGCCGCCGCTGTGAACCCGTCCGACGCCAAGGCCGCGATCGGGATGATGCCCCATGCCGTATTCCCGCGGACACCGGGCCGCGATTTCGCCGGCGTCGTGCTCGAAGGGCCGGCCGAACTTGTCGGCAAGGAAGTGTTCGGCTCCTCCGGCGAGCTCGGCATCCGGCGCGATGGCACCCACGGCACTCATCTCTTGGTCGAGGCTCAAGCGCTGGTTCAGAAGCCGGCAAATATCAGTCTCGCTGAGGCTGCCGGCATCGGCGTGCCATTCGTGACGGCGCAGGAAGGTTTCCGCCGCGCCGGCATGCCGAAGGCGAGCGAGACTGTGCTGATCCTCGGCGTCAACGGCAAGGTCGGACAGGCCGCCGCACAGATCGCCTCGTGGCAGGGCGCGCGCGTGATCGGCGTTGTGCGCAAGGACGAACCCTATGTCGGTCACGCGCATGGCGAAGTAACCGTGATCGATTCCAGCCGCAGCGACGTTGCGGCTGCGGTGCGCAACCTGACCGGAGGCCATGGCGCTGATCTCGTCTACAACACAGTCGGCGAACCCTACTACGACGCCGGAACGAAATCGCTCGCCCATGCAGGCCGGCAGGTCTTCATCGCGTCGCTCAAAACGGCCGTTCCCTTCGACATCTTCGCCTTCTATCGCGGCCGGCACACCTATTTCGGCGTCGACACGCTCGCCTTCTCCTCAATCGCAGCGGCCGAAGTGCTGCGGGATCTCGTGCCGGGCTTCGCATCCGGCGCGTTGAAGCCCTTTCCGATCGAAGCAAATGCGATCTATCCGCTGGAGCGCGCGGCGGAGGCCTATGCCGCCGTACTCGGCTCCTCGCGCGACCGCGTCGTCTTCCTGCCAAACGGGTGAACAATGCATATCGTCCGACTGAACGATGCTCCCCGCTACGAGGCTCCCGGCCACAACGATATGCGAATGTTTCGCCTGCAGGGCCGCGACGCAGGCCCCGCCGACACGATGTGGCTTGGCATGAGCCAGATCCTGCCTGGCGGCGGCATTACACCCTCCGCATCTCCAGAAGAAAAGCTTTACGTCGTCCTTGATGGCGAGGTGACGTTCGAGACGCCGGACGGCATTGCTGTTCTCGGCACCTGGGATTCCTGCCGCATCGCGCCGAACGAAACACGCGCGTTGCGCAACGAGACGAAACGACCGGCAGTGGTATTGCTTGCGATGCCGCTGCCGAACACCGCCAGAGGCTGAAAGCCCAACATTACACAGGGAGAGAAATTATGGATCGTCGACAATTTATGATCGGCTCCGGCATCGCCGCAACCGCAGTACTGACCGGCAACCGTGCCAACGCGCAAACCTATCCCAGCCAGCTCGTGCGGATTGTGGTGCCGTTCTCCGGCGGCAGCATGACCGACATTCTCGCCCGCACAGTGGCGGAAAAGCTCGCGGCGAAGTGGAAACAGCAGGTCATCGTCGAGAACAGGCCCGGCATCGCCGGTGTCAGCAGCATCGCCAAGGGGCCGACAGACGGTTCGCAGATCATGCTCACGTCGAACGGGCACAGCGTGGTCGGCGCCGTCAACAAGAACCTCGGCTTCGACCCGGTGAAGGATTTCGTGGCCATCAGCCGCGTTGCAACCACGCCCGCGATCCTGATCGTGCCGCCCGATGCGCCATTCAAGACGCTGGCCGAACTGATCGCGGCGGCCAAAGCCAAGCCGGATTCCCTGAGCTATAGCTCCGCCGGCATCGGCAGCTCGACCGGTATCGCTGCCGAGCTGTTGAAGCAGGTCTCTGGCACGAAGATGGTGCTGGTGCCGCATCGCGGTCTTCCGGAATCACAGGTCAGTATCATGCGCGGCGACACGGTCCTTGCTTTCACCTTCTTCAATGTGGGCGGCGACCTGATCCAGTCCGGCAAGTTGCGGGCACTCGCCGTGACGGGCAATCAACGGCTGCCGCAACTGCCCGACGTGCCGACCTTCGCGGAAGCGGGGTTGCCGGCTTTTGAATACAACAGCTGGTTCGGAATGCTGGCGGCTGCGGCGATGCCGAAACCCATCGTGAACCAGATCGCCCAGGATATCGCCGAAGTCCTCAAGGATTCGGCCGTCATCAAACAATACGCGGTGCAAGGCGTCACGATCACGAGCTCGACGCCTGACGCATTCGAAGCGGAACTGCGCAGCGACGCGGAACGCTATGGCAAGCTCATCCTGGCTTCGGAGTCATCGACCCGCTGATTGCCAGGATGATAGACGGCGTGTTCGCCGCCTGGCTGATTCTGCATTGGGCATGAATGACCAAGGCACGACCGGCTGTTGCATGCTGACCCGCAGCTAACCGCACGGCTACGGCGTTTCAACGCGAATGCGTCAGCATAAATCGATAACCGTTATTTCATCTCAATGAGCAGATCATTAAACATTACTGGAACGCTCGCTTTGGACAATCCTGCCGCTTACAGACCTTGCAACCCATTCCGATCAGCATCGCCTCCACTTCGGATCGATGTTAGCACCAACTTACCAAATTGAGTTCCGGTCTCCATGTAGCGATGGGCGTCTGCCACCGCTTGCAGCGGAAAGCAGCGATCGACCACCGGCACGATCTTTCCGACCTCTATGAGCGGAAACACGTTCTCGCGCACCTCAGCTACGATGCGCGCTTTGGCCGAGACCGATTGCGGTCGTAACGTCGATCCTGTGATCGATAAGCGACGTCGGTAAAGCGACCAAAGCTGCAGGCTGACGTCGCCCCCTGTTAGGGCTGCGATCCCGACCATCCTGCCGTCGTCAGCCAGTGCGCGAAGGTTAGCGTCGAGGCTGCTGGCGCCCAGAATGTCAAGGATCACATCGACGCCGCGTCCTTTGGTGAACGCCAGGGCCTCGACGTCAAATGCCTCAGTTCGGTAGTTGATCGAGCGAGCCGCTCCGAGGGCTTCGCTGCGACGGCATTTTTCAACAGTGCCCGCAGTGCTGAGCACCGGATGGCCGAGCGCCGCAAATAACTGGCTCGCATATGCGCCGACGCCGCTCGCGCCGCCATGCAAAAGCACGCTCTCTTCGGGGGCCAGACCTCCCTTCATCTTGACGTTGAACCAGGCCGTACAAAGGGCGCCAGGCAGGGACGCTGCGTCGCGCAATGTCCAGTTCGCAGGAAGCGGCAGACAAAGACCGGCAGATGTCACCGCATATTCAGCATAGCCACCGCCGGCGAGCAGCGCGCAGACAGGATCACCAATCTTCCAACTGCTCACGCCCTCTCCAAGCTCGGCTATCGTGCCACTGACTTCGAGGCCCAGAATGTCCGGGGCTCCGGCCGGTACAGGATAGTTACCCGTGCGCTGCAAGCAGTCAGCACGACTGATGCCGGCATATTGAACCTCGATCAGGACCTCACCCGGGCCGGGGCTCGGTATCGGTCGATCCTCGATCGTGAGGCGCTCCGGCCCGCCGGGTCTGTCGACGATTACAGCGCGCATGCCGGCATCATGTTGCGAGCACTCTGCGCCGCTGGTGCTCTTTCAGCGCGAAGCGCAACATCGGGACGAGTAGAATGAGAACAGCGAGGACCATGAAGCATAGTGATATCGGCCGATGGACAAAGATGCCGGCCGAGCCACCACCCATGCTGAGAGTTGCGCGTAGATTTTGCTCGAGCGGTGCACCCAGGACGAACGCCATCACAAGTGGCGTCGGGTCGCATTTGACTTTCCAGAAGATGTAACCGAGCAACCCGAACGCCGCGGTCGCATAGACATCGAAAGACGAATTGTTGACGCTATAGACGCCGACACAACTGCAAAGGATAATTACGGGAAGCAGCCACCGATAAGGCGTGGTGGCAAGTCGTGCCCACAGACCGACCATCGGAAGATTGAGTAGCAGTAAGAACAGATTTCCGATCCACATGCTCGCGACCAAGCCCCAGATCAGATCAGGTTTGCTCATGAAAGTCGTGGGCCCTGGAGTGACGCCCTGTACCATAAGCGCGCCCAGCATCAGGGCCATGACAGCATTCGACGGGATGCCAAGCGCCAGCAGCGGGATGAACGACGTCTGCGCCGCTGCATTATTTGCCGCCTCGGGTCCGGCCACGCCGCAAATGGCTCCGTTGCCAAATTCCTCGGGTGTTGCCGATATTTTCTTCTCGACGAGATATGACGCGAACGGAGCGGTAATCAGGCCTCCGCCGGGCAACACACCAAGTAATGTTCCAATCGCCGTGCCGCGGAGCATCGCTGGCAGCGACTGTCGCCACTCGCTGACGGTCAGCATGAGGCCACTGATCTTACCCGTCACCGGAGTCACCGGCTCCGGGTCTGCAAGCGTTCGAACAACTTCCAGCAAGCCGAACAAACCGATGGCGATCGGCACGAATCCGATTCCATCGAGCAACTCGGGTACGCCGAAGCTGTAGCGCACATCGCCCGTGGTCGTGTCGGCTCCCACCATCGCCAACGCCAGTCCGAGAAGGATGGCAGCCAGCCCGTTCAGCACCGAGCCATCCGAGAAGAGAAGGCAAGAAAAGATACCAAGCAACATCAGCGAAAAGTATTCAGGTGGGCCGAAAGAGATAGCTATCTTGCTAAGATCCGGGCCGATGAAGGCAATCGCGGCTGTGGCGATCGTTCCTGCGATAAAGGACCCGATGGCCGCAACAGCCAATGCCGTCCCCGCCCGCCCAGCCCTCGCCATTTTGTACCCGTCGATCGAGGTCACGATCGAACTCGCTTCACCCGGAATGCGCATCAAAATAGCCGTTGTCGAGCCGCCATATTGCGCGCCATAGAAAATTCCGGCCAGCATGATCATCGCGGTCGTCGACCCCAGAGTATAGGTGAACGGCAGCAGCATCGAGATCGTGACGAGCGGCCCGACTCCGGGAAGAACTCCAATGAGCGTCCCCAGAACCGAGCCGATCAAGCAGAACAGTAGGTTGTTCCAGCTCAGCGCGACGCCGAATCCGGTCACCAGATTCTGAACTAGATCCATTTCGGCCACACCTCCAATGGAATTCCCAGCACGTACCGGAATACGACCACAGAGAAAAAAATGAGGCCCGCCAGCAGCAGCGCAAAGCTTCGGATTGATGTCTTGTGGTTCCCTGCGAACTCCACTGCGATCAGCATGAGCGCAACGGCTATCACCAGTCCCAGCCACTCGATGGAAAGGCCGAAAGCGATGAACGCAACCGTGATGAGCACCAGGGATCGCGGCAGTAAAACCTGTATCCGCTCGTCGTCACGTCCGATGCTGAGCAGCAGTTTTACGATCCCCAGCAAAACGATGCCCGAGAACGTCAGCCGGGGCATGAAACCCGATCCGATCTGAAGCATGTTTCCGAACGGCAAGTTTCGTCCGAACCAGAGACCGCCTGCTCCAATCAGGACAAACAGAATCCCCGCAGCTCGATTGGTACCAATTGTAACCGCAGTGCTATCCATGGAATGTCACCCGCTACTGAATGCTGACACCTGACTTAGTAACGATGTCCGACCATTCCTTCGCCTTCGCATCAATGTGCTTGTCGAACTCCTGCGGCGTCTTCACGCGACCGGGCGCGCCAAATAGCATTGCCAGCTTTTCGAGGTATTCAGGATTGCTTGCCAGTGCATCGATTTCCTGCGCCAGCCGATCGACCACCGCCGCCGGCGTTCCTTTCGGCGCCATCAAGAAATAGTCCGCGACATTCTCGAGAATCGGCATTCCTTCTTCAGTCACGGTCTTGACGTTCGGAAGCTTCGCGAGGCGCTTTCCGCCGGTTACCGCAAGCGGCTTCATCTGAGCGGTCTCGAAATACTGCATCACCACGCCGGGCGTCAGCACCGTAACGTCGACATCGCCGTTGAGCAGGGTCGTCATCAGGTTTGGTCCGACCATCACCGGGACATCCTGAAGTTTGTTCTGCGCCTTGTACTGCTCCCACAGCATGTGAAACTGACTGCCGAGGCTTGGATTGCCGAAGCGGAGCTTCCCAGGCTCCCGCTGCATCAGCGCAGTGAGTTCGGTCAGGCTGTTGGCTGGCAGATCCTTGCGGCCGAGGAAAACGAACGGCACCTCCGCTACCTGGGCAATCGCGGCGAATTGATCGCGAGCATAGATCGGATTTTTGTAGAGCGACGGATTGACCAAGAACAGGCTGCCGCCGGCGAACAGCAGTGTGTAGCCGTCCGCGTGGGCCCGCGCGACAGCCTGCGCACCGACGCCGCCTCCGGCGCCGGGCTTGTTTTCGACGATCACCGGCTGCTTCAGACTTCTTCCGAGAAACTCGGCGAGAAGCCGCCCATAGGCATCGGGCGCTCCCGGTGGATATGGAATCACCAACTTGATGGGCTTGTCCGGGAAGGCGGCCAGGCTTGGCCCGATAGAGACGAGTGTGAACAGCGTGACCGCAAGGGCGATGAAGAGACGCGAACATAGGATGTGGGCGGGCCTGACGGTTTCAGAAAATGTCACGGGCTTGACTCCTTGCTCGATGCAAAAACTAGAGGCTTGCGCTGCTGGCGAATGCAACCGGCTGCTTTCGGAGGTTCGCCTCATCGACCTTCAGCACCCTGGCGAGCCAGTCGCATACATATTCCATTCCCAGCGTCAGATTATCGATCTGGCAGTGGGAAGCCCCAGTTTCCTCGGCAGTAAACCATTTGATCTCGACATTTACGCCGTTCTTCTTCGCGTAGTCGTATGCGTCGATCGCGGGCTGCGTGCCGACAAAGTCCTCCTCGCCATGTACGATCAAGAACGGGCATTTGATCTTGTCGATATGTCCCTCGAGCGTAAAGGCATCAGCCTTCTTGATGACGCCTTCGATGGTATCGCTGCCGAAGACCCACTTCAAATGGCGCCAGATCAGGAGGTCTGGCTGATTGGCCCGCTCACGAAAGTCCATCCGATAAATAACGCAGTCTGCCACGATTGCTGCCAACCGGTGCTCATATGACGCGGCGCGCGGCGCGTAGTAACCACCCAGGCTCGCACCGTAGAGAGCGATGCGTACGGGATCGACGTCTTCGCGGCTCAACAGCCAGTCGATGCACTTGCCGACTGGTACCTCTGTATCAACGCGGTTCACGATCTTCTGCCGGCGCAACGTTCCGCCTTGGCCGGGAAGATCGACCAGAAGCAGCGACAATCCGCGAGCAAACGCGTGGCGCGTGATTTCGTGCAGCAGTTCGTCCTTGTATTCGTCGAGCCCGCCGAAGCAGATCACGACCGGCGTCTTCGCCGGCGCGCGGGGCGCCCGCAGGAAATATGCATCCAGATGCGCTCCCTTCTCATAGGGTATCTTGACGACTTCGCCTGCCGGGGTCATCAACGCCATGACGCGGCGTGAGCAGGCTTCGATCTTGTCGAACGTCTCGACCCGGCGCGGATCGTGACCCTCCAGGTAGAATTCGGACGAGCGATAATAATTTGCGGCGCGCAGCCAATTGTTCTGGGCCGTCTGCAAATGACCTGCCTGAGCCGCTACCTCGGCTCGCGCCGAACTTGTCTCGCCCAAACGAAACCATTCGCGGTACCAGCTCTCGACGTCGCCGGGCTTCATATTGCTGGCGGCGCGGAAGCACTCGCTAATCGTGCTGGCGCCCTCCTGAGCTGCTGCCAACACTCGCGAAAACTGGAAGCTCAATTCCGGATGCCCGGGCCACTGAGTCCAACCATCGGCTTGGTAGCGGCCGGTCGATTCTGATGCTGCGGTCATCCCTCAGGTCCTCCTGTGAAGTGTTGATGGGTGTTGTTTTCGATTGGGTCAGACCACCTGCATGGCCTCGTCCAGCCAGTCGAAGATCTTCTGACCGCCGATACCTTCCGCGCCCGCCTGGCAGTGCGCGGCTGCAGCCTCGGCGCTGGTGAAATTCATCAGCGTCTTCTGGCAGTTCAGGCGGTCGTAGAGTTTGATCGGCTGGCCTGCGAAGAAACCCTCGTGTTCGGCATCGAGCACCAGAGTGTTGCAGCGGATTTCGCCGGCGTCGCGCGCCTCATAGCTCCGCAACTTTTCCAGGTAGTCGTGCATGTCGGTATAACCGAAGACGAAGCGCCCGTGGTTGCGCGCCCAGCGCAGATAAGCACTCGTTTCTGCGACCGCGCGCTGATGGGATTCGAGCTCTTCTCTGCCCGGCAATTCGGCCGGATAGCGCCCGCGAACGACCTCGTAGTAACTGTAGAGACCACCATTGGCGATCAGCGCTCTGATTCTGTGCTCCTTCGCTGCTGCTAGCGGCGCAAGGAGTCCACCCAGGCTGATACCCATCAGAGCAATCTTCGACGCATCGACGTCGTCGCGGCCGATCGCATAGTCGATCACCGGGCTCACCACATTGTGCCAGTCCGGCCGGAATGTGAGGCGTTGCTCGCGGATTACCTCGCCTTGGCCTGGCCCCTCGAAGACGATGACGACATAGCCGCGCTCGGCTGCCGCCATGCCAGGCCAGATCGCAATCTCTTCCTTCGTTCCGTCGAAACCCGAGTGACACACGAGCGTCGGACAACGTCCCGCGAGGTCATGCCGCTTGATGACGTAGGCCGGCAGCGTCGTTATCTCGAACGGGATTTCGATGCGCACAATGTCGTAATCAAGACCGCCGGCGGCCGCCATGAAACAGGTTCGGCTGGCGCGGCTGGAAGCGACGATCCGCGGATCGTCCGGATTGCCGTGCAGATAGAAGTCGGCTGCGAAATGATAGATCGCGGCGCGCAGATAGGCCTTAGCCGCGCTGCGCCGATGTCCGCGGGCGAGGGAATGATCACCCGAAACTTGTACACGCTCCGCAAGCCGGTGCCATTCCCGATACCAGCTCTCGTCGTCTCCGGGCGTGACCGCCGCGATAACCTGCAGGCATTCTTGCACGTCAGCGCCGCCATAATAGCTGTGGCCAAGCATCCGGAGAAATTCGAAGTGATGAGAGTTATCTGAGGATAGAAGCATGACCGTTGTTCACTCGATTGCCGAAGTGCGCCTCTAGTGGTTCTCGGAATGGCTGGCGCATAAACGGTTGCGCCGCTGCAATTGAACGCGTCGCTGGAAGACAGGACGCGAAAACCTGGCTTCGCTGCAGCGCGTCGATCGCGCACCCGACGTAGCGTTACCCGTCACACCGTATGCTGCTCTTCTTGCTGATGATGGCGCGCAAACATTCATCGTCCAGTCGCCCTTGTTACTTCCCGATCCGCAAATTGCATCTTGCGGATCGGGAAGTCAACAAATAATTCTGATACATCAGATATTATCCTAGACGCCAGATGATCTAGATTCAGGTCGAATTACTCTGCTGTAGAGGTGCCCAATTCGCCTAACGGCTCGGCGTAACAGACGCGCGCGAACGAAAATTGCGCTGCGCGAGCGCAGGTCTAGTCGACTTCTGCCCAGCCCGGACGACAGCGTTATCTCGAACCGAACTTATAAGGGATGAGAATATTCGAGCATTAGACACAATCAGCAGTCTCACCGGCTTTCCGCCATAAGCAACATAGGCATGCGCCTGATTGCTATCAAAAAAGATGCTGCTGCCTTCCGGCGCGAGGATGATCTCGCGATTCTCGACATGCAGTTCGAGCGTGCCCTTAAGCACGTAGCAAAATTCGATGCCGGGATGGCCGACCAATCCACCAACATATTCCGGTTTGGATGCCGTTACTTCCAGGATGACAGGGATGAATGGCGAGCCCGGCCTTTCGCCGTGAGGGAATGTGTAGGTTCCGGTCTTCATCGTCACGCTGCTCGGAAGATTCTGCTCAGCCTTGCTGAAGAATGGTGCAGTGCTCGGGCGCTTCGCATGTCGGCGCGCCTGCGCGGCAAGGTCGGGCCATTCCATTTCGAAAAACGACATCAGCTTCAGCAGCACCGCGAAAGTCGGAGCCATCTTGCTGTTTTCAATGCGTGACAGGGTACTGCTGGTGATACCTGTCAACTTGCTCACGTCGAGCAATGTCAGCTGTTTTTGCTCCCGCATCTCCCGCATCGCGGTGCCAAACGCAGCGCCCGCGTCGAGGTCTTCTTCCGCGCGCTTCCAGACCGACCGCTTGCGGACCGCGCCGTCCCGCGCAGTCTTGCGCGGGGGATTTGCTTTTGATTTTTTCATAATCTCTCACTGCTACGATCTGTTCACGATGGTTCGCGGATGTGATCAAAGGGTAGCAACGCGCCGCATGCAATCAAAAAAACGTGGCTCGCATCGCCGCGCTTCTCACCCGGCACCAGACGAGATCGAACGGAAAGGATGACCGGATCGACAGGTCAGACTGATCTCAGCAGGGCCGTTGCGGCTTCGTCGATCCCAAAGGCCTCCGTGATTGCGACGCGATAGACGTCGCGGGCGCGCTCGCGGGACACGAGCTTCTCGCGCACGTCCTCCAGCACGCGCGCAGGCTCGCGAAGCGCGGGAGTGCCGTAGCCGCCGCCCCCGCCCGCGACAGAGATCAGCGTCTCTCCGGCCTCCAGCCAGGTGTCGCAATATTGGGGCAGCGCATGGGTCTGACCATCCTTGCGCAACGCCAATTGCTGCGAGCGAGCCGCAGCATCGCCGCCACGGGCGCCCTTCGGGTTGTTGATATTACCGTCTGCAATGAAAATGGCCTGCATCCGGGCTCCGACCGGGCCGTATTCCACCAGAATTCCCGGCGCACCCCTATATGTGCCTGCCCCTTCGCTATCGGTGACGAGCCTGCGCGTCTTCACAATGATCGGCGTGTAAACTTCGTCGAGTTCCACGCTGTCGATGAAACACATGCCGCCGTTTCCCGCGTGCAGCATGGTGAGCCAGGCGTCCTGCGTTGCCGCGCCCGCGCCCCCCGTATGACCAAGGAACAACTGGTTTACATAGGGCTTGCCATCGCGCGGGTCGATGCCTGAGACGACCGCAGTCGATGGAGGGCAGAAACATCCGATCTCGCCCATTCCCGCATCTGGCGAAATCTCCGCCAATGCAAGCTGCGTCGCATTCTGGATCCGATCGGCCAGATTCGTGGTGGAGGCCGAGCAGCTGATCGGATGCGCCGGGCGGCCGACGACACCGCCATCTCTGACCTGGACTTCGATGCAACGAAACGACCCTGCATTCTTAGGCACCGACGGGTCCACCGAATTGAAGACGGCTATCATCGCGGAGGTTCTTGTGCAGGCTTCCGACACGTTGAGGCCGCATGCCATCTGGTCGGGGTTGTCCGTGAGATCGATATCGATCTTTCCAGCCGATGGATCGACTCTCACCTTCGATGTGATGGTAATGCCATCCGCAGGCGTTCCTGGGATCGCATCATGCGTTGAGCGCGCCTCGGCCTTGCCTTCCGAAAGCTGCGATATGGCTTCGACCATACGACTTTCCGAATAGTCGAACCATTGTCGCGAAAAGGCGTCGAGATTTTCCCAACCGAGTTCGCCGCCCATCGCGAGTAGCTCCCGCTCGCCGATGAATGCAGCACCCAGCATGGCGAGGAAATCGCCGTGCCATTGGTCCGGCACGCGAATCCGCATGCGGCACATCCGAACGATATCGTCGTTGACCGCGTAATTCGTGGCGACCTTGACCGCGGGAAAGATCAACGCTCCTTCCTCGTACACGTCCCTTGCCGTTCCGTGATAAGTCGTCGGCACCGAATTTCCGATATCGGCCTGGTGGGCCTTTGCGACCACCGTAAACCGATGAATGCCCTCATCGTCGATGACCGGCATGAGCAGCGTGTGATCGGCGGGATGGGAATTACCGTGGTATGGCGAGTTGTGCAGAAACACATCGCCACGTTTAAGAATAGGGTGATGCTCCTTCATACACTTTCCCATCAGATCCGGCCCTGACAGAACGTGGATCGGAAGGCTTTCTTCGGCCGTGAGCAGATCAGACTCCGCCGTCAGAATGCAGCATGAGAAGTCCTTTGCGCGATTCAGAACGCCCGAGCGACCCGTTCGCAGCAGGGTGTTGCCCATCTTCCTGCACACGCCACCAAAGCGGTTCGCGATGATGGAGAGTCGTGCCCCATCGAGGCGAATTCCTGATCTCTGTTCCATTTCCATTCTCACGGCTTGATGAGCAGACTGCCCGAGTCTTCGAGGAGGAACGAAGCCCGGGGGTCGATCACAATCGTCGTAAACGGCGTCTCCACGATGGCCGGGCCGCGCAACTCCTCACCTGGCACAAGAGCCCCCATTGGAATGACGGGCGCCTCGACCAGGCCTGCATCACGAAAATATGCTTCGCGGACTGCATTTCCCCTCCGCTGCGAACCAGTGAACGTCAGCCGACCCATAGGTTTGTCGCGCAAACCGATCGATACAGCCGCTGTCCAGCAGACGAATTCAATTGCTGAGTGCTCGTCCCTGACCGCAAAAATTTCCTGATGATGCGCGTGGAAGTCCTGCACCAACGCGTCGAGCTCATGCGGCGTGGAGAGGTTCTCCACTCTCACCGGGATCTCGATTTCCCATACTTGTCCCTGATACCGCGCTTCAACGGCAAATTCCACGCGCGCGGATTCACGCGGCTTCCCGGCCCGATCGATAAAGGCCCAGCACCGTTCACGAAGTTCGTTCAAGACTTTGTTGACAGCCTCTGCTCTCCATTCGGACGACCGAATGAAAAACATCGAGCGGAATTCATCGCGCAGATCCGACATCAAGGCCCCGGCGCAACTCAAGGCGGCACCGGTCTCGGGCATGATCAGCAAAGGCGATTGCAGCCGGCGAGCAATGAAAACGGAATTGAAGCCGGCCGCGCCACCGCCGCCGATCAGTGCGGCTTCGCTTGGGTCGATGCCCTGGTTGATGGTGATCTCTTCAATCGCCTGCACCATATTCTCGGTCGCCACCTCGACGATCGATACCGCCGCTTCCATCAACCCCAGACCCAATGGTTTGGCGATCAAGTCGTTGATGGCCTGTCGGGCAGCGACGATGTCCAGCTTCATGCGCCCACCGAGGAAGTAATCGGGATCCAGATGTCCAAGCACCAGTGACGCATCCGTCAGCGTGGGCTCTTTTCCTCCGGCGCCGTAGCATACCGGCCCCGGCACCGAACCCGCGCTTCCGGGGCCTACATGCAGCACGCCGCCGGCGTCCACCTTGGCAATGGACCCGCCGCCGGCGCCGACGCTCTTGATGTCGATCGAGGGAAAGCCCGTCATGTGACCGCGATAGGGATTGCCGATCCACGTCTCCCGCGACTTCGGAATCCGGCCGCGTCGCACGACACTCACATCATAAGTCGTGCCTCCGGTATCTGCGACGATGGCAACCGGCAGCGAACTGCTCAGGTTGGCGTAATAGCGCCCGGCGATCGGCGCCATTGAGGGACCCGAATTGATGGCGTGAATCGGCTGCTTCGCGAGTTCAGCGGCATCCATCATGCCGCCCTGTGAGGTCAACACGAGCGCTCGACCTTTGAAGCCGCTACTGGTCAGCCGCGCAACCAGGCCACCGAGATACCGACTCATCAATGGTTTGAGCGACGCATCGATCGCTGCCGATGAAGCCCTTCGATATTCGCGCAGCGTGGGGTTTACCTGGTGAGATAACGTGAACGGCATTTCCGGGAACCGGTGTTCGATCGCCTCGCCGACTCTCAGTTCGTGAACGGGATTAGCAATGCTCCACAGAAGACAGACCGCGACCGCTTCGATACCCGCGTCGGCGAGTTCATCAAGCGTACGCTTGAGCGCAAAATCGTCGAGAGCCTCCACAACCTGACCTGACGCATTGACGCGCTCGCTGACCTCGAAAGTCAGCGCCCGCGGGATGTAAGGTGCGGGATAGGCAATCCTGAAGTTAAAGGGCTCGGACCGGCCGCCCTCGCGCAGGGTGAGGATATCGGGATGACCCGCCGTGGTTAGCAACGCTGTTTTTGCGGTTCGGCCGGTGATAATCGCGTTAATTGCATGCGTTGTTCCGTGCACGATCAATTCACAGCGACCGAGAAAGTCGTCCAACGTGGCACCTTCATCAGCAGCTGCAGCCGCGGCCGCATCGAGAACGCCCTGTGCCGGATCGCTGGGCACAGTGGAAGCCTTGAACATCTTCACCGTCCCGTCGTCGTACTCCACGATCAGATCGGTGAATGTTCCTCCTGTATCGCAAGCCAGTCTCATGTCGCCCCGTCTATTTGGCCGATGCCGAACGAACCGCCGTCACCCTCGATTATGCATATTATTCTGATATTGCAGAATAACAAGTCTCGTTTTGAGGCCTGGCTCAATTCCGCACGTTGCAGCTTCCAATTATTTCTGATATTTCAGAATCAATATATCAGAAGGGAGACTATTCATGCGCCTAAAGGACAAAGTAGCAATCGTAACCGGATCGACGCAGGGTATCGGCGAGGCCATCGCGCTGCGTTTTGCCCTCGAAGGCGCCAAGGTTGCCATTGTGGCATCGCGTGATCCATCGCGTGCCGAAGCAGTCATCAAGAAGATCGAGGCAAGCAACGGCACGGGCGCCGCCTTTGTTGCCGACTGTTCGAGGGTCTCCGACATCAAGGCGCTGTCTGCAGCCGTGGTCAGCAAATTCGGCCGGGTCGATATCCTGGTCAATAATGCCGGCATCATGCACACTGCCCCCATCGAGGACACAACCGAAGAAATGTGGGACTCGCAGATCGACCTGAACCTGAAGGGTGCCTTCTTCATGACTCAGGCCGTACTGCCGGAGTTTCGCAAGCTGGGCCGAGGCAAGGTCATCAACATCTCGTCAATCTGGGGGATCGGCGCCGGACCCAACTGCCCCGCTTATTGCGCGGCGAAGGGAGGGATCGTGAACCTGACCCGCGCCCTTGCAGTGGAGATCGGTCGCGAGAATATCAACGTAAACTCAATTGCGCCGGGCAATATCGCAACGCCGCTGAATGCCCATCTTCGCGGCGAGGATATGGCCCCTTACATCGCGCAGATGCGGGCATTAACGCCGACCGGCCGGGACTTTCTGAAGCCTGAGGAACTTACCGGCACCGCTGTCTATCTGGCAAGCTCCGACTCCGACGCAGTCCATGGCGTGACTGTTCCTGTCGATGCCGGCTGGGGAGCCTGGTAGACGGAATTCGTCTTCAGACCAAAACACAGCAATCGGCTAAGGACGACTGTCCATCTTCGCCGATTGCTGTTTCATCGAAAGCACCGGCAATCGCGGCGCTATCACTTTGATGGCTTCGTTCAGATCTTTTCTGAGCGCTGACTCCGCTGCTTCCGGATCATGCTTCTTCAAGGCCGTAATGATACGCGCGTGATTATTGACGACGTCTGCCACCTGATACGATTGCATGTACAAATGCATTGACGGACCAATTCGAACCCAAAGGTTCGAAATGACATCGAGAAGAATCGTAGATCCGGCAAGCTTGTAGATTCCGAAGTGAAACAAAAAGTTTTGCCGCATGCTCTCCGTCATGTTGCGCGCAACCGTGTATCTCGCGTTGATCTTTTCCAGGTACGCGATATCCGACAGCGTTGCAGCCTTCGCTGCCAGGCGGGCTGCGTAGCATTCGATCTCACAGCGCACATTCATGATCTCTATATATTGATCACGCGTCAGCTCATTGACGAAGTACGCGCTCTTGTTTCTGCCTTTTATGACTCCGTCCGCTTCAAGCCTTTTGAGCGCATCACGGACGGGCGTTGGACTGATGCCGAAGGCCTGCGCGATCGAACGACCGGTGACGGCGGTCCCTGGCGCCAGCATACCAGCCATAAGCGCCTCCTTGATCCGTCCGTAGACCTGGCGCTCAACGGTCTCGTCGCGGCCTAGATCGATCGAGCCAAGTTGGGGCGATTCAGTCTGCTTGCGTCCGCGGGCGTCTCTCGTCTTTTTCATCGGTGTCGTGGCTGTGATGGAGGCTGAAGCTTTCCTAGCAGACATGGCGAAGGCTTGCACGTTCGGCGCTCCGGTTATCCCTGCCGCTCCATCGGGACCGGCTACTTTTTACTCGAGGCGTTCCCTGACAGGATGGTGTCCAGCGTATCCACCAGCAGATCGGCGTGGTCCATTCCGAAGACCAGCGGCGGCCTGATCTTGAGGACGTTGGCGTCTGGCCCCGTTGCGCTGATAAGGACGCCAGCACGTCGCGCGGAATTGACGACATCAGATGTCAATTCGGAATGCGGCTCCTTGCCTTCGCGGCTCTTTACCAATTCCACTCCGATGGAGAGACCCGCGCCCCTTACGTCACCGATCTGTGGGTGTCTGACCGACAGCCCCCCGAGTCGCTCGCGCAGGTAATTCCCAACGAGTTGGGCATTCTCGATCAAGTTCTCATCTTGGATGACCCGAAGCGTCGCAAGCGCTGCCGCACATGCCACGGGATTTCCACCAAACGTATTGAAATAGCGGCTTGTTCGCCCAAACTCGTTGATGATTTTCGGCTTCGCAACGACGCCGGCAATCGGATGGCCATTTCCCATAGGCTTCCCCATAGTCACGATATCCGGAATGACCCCATGACGCTGAAATCCCCACATACCGGCTCCGGTTCGCCCGAACCCTGCCTGGACCTCGTCCGCAATAAAGACTCCGCCTTCCGAACGGACGACATCAATCGCTTCCTGCAGAAATCCACCTGGTTCGGCGAAGACACCGTCACTTGAGAAAATCGTATCGCAAAGAAATGCGGCCACGCGAATACCATTGCTTCGCATATCGGCGATAGCGGTGCGAACCTGGGACGCAAGTTTGGCGCCCACATCCCGCGACTTGCTGCGATACAAATCCGGCGCGTTTACCGTTCGCACGAACCTACCCTGTTCTACGCCGGCGCCAAGCGACGGTGACAACCTTGCGACCGCGTCGGTTACGCCGTGATAGGCAAGCTTTGTAACGATGAAGCCTTCAGCGCCTGTGTAGGACTTTGATATGCGAATGGCGAGATCGTTACTTTCGCTCCCGGTGCAGGTGAACATGACGTTCGAGAGCTCGCTCGGAAACGTTGCAAGTAACAACTCGGCATATTCGACGATCGTCTCATGAAGATAGCGCGTGTGGGTATTCAGCACCTTGGCTTGATTGCAGATTGCCTCGACAACCTTCGGATGGCTGTGGCCAACAGCAGCCACGTTGTTGTAAGCATCGAGAAGGCGGTTGCCCTCTCGATCGAATAGCCAAACCCCCTCGCCCTTCACAATGTGAATTGGTTGTTGATAAAATAGCCGATATGCGGGCCCCAGAGCCGCTACTCTTCGATCGAGGAGTTTGCCGTCCGTAGCATTCAGCGCCGCATTGCTTCCAGGATCGAACGAATTCACCATCCCCGGGACAAACGTCTCAGTCACTACGAATCTCCCCGGCATGCGTCAAAGAGAATTCCTCGAAACTTTTCACGAGGAATATCGTGGAGGAATTGCAACCCCCTCCATGCCCGAACGCTGTTCCTCAGGATATAGATACTATTGTCAGGTTGTCGTGCTGCACGCCATGCCGAGATAACGCCGACGAGCACTTGCCGCGCGCGAACGAGGTCAAGAACGACATCGAGTTCTGCGGAAAGCAGCGGCGTGTTCGCGTGATAAGATCGGACAACATCGGCTATCGCACGGAGCGGCTCACCTTCGCCATACTCCAGGTACGCCAGAGCAGTCGACACTTCGCTGACCAAAGGCGCCTTAACGAGATCGCCAAAATCGATGATGCCTGAAATCTGATGCGGAAGAGCGTCATCGATGAGTATGTTATGCGGATTGGCATCGTTATGGATGACTTGCTTCCGCAACCGGCTTATGACCGGACCAGCGGTTTCTTCGTATCGGTCCAGCGCAACCTCTGCCAAGCTACGTTTCTCTTGATCGTCGACGAAGTGGATGGCCCCTCGAACGCGGAGCGGATCCGCGGCGTTCCAGAGCAGAGTATGCTCAGATGCTGGATGCTCGAAGCCATCTAATCCTGCATCGAGCAGACCGAGCGATGCGCCGAGGGCCAATCTCGTTTCTTGAGTAGCTTTTGACGCGCTCAACGGGATGCCGGGCATAAATGACATTAAACGCACGATGTGCGCTTGATTACCGAGGATCTCTTGCGGTTGGTCACTTCCATCCAACGACGGCACAATGCGCGGCACACGGAGCAGAGGCATACTCTTTTCCAGATGTTTGAGCGCTGCCGTCTGCAGATCCGTCACCGCTGGATCTTCAGCGGGGTTAGTTATTTTCAGCAAATAGGGGCCCGCCGTCGTATCAATCCGTACATTCGCGTCACGTTCACTCGACAGCACGCGCATCGACCCGGACAGGCCGAAACGCCTTTGTAGAATTCCAGCGACCTCTGCTGCAGAGGCGACCACAGGAGGCGACTCCAATACGCCGTCAAACTCAAATTCTAACGACATAATTCGGAACCGGAATAAGATGGTGCAACTCGCACCCCAAGCCTTGCATTATATCTGGTATATCAGAAAATATTCGCCGCACAAGGGCTGTCTGTGGACCGAAAGCTTAAGCTCGGGCGTAGTGATGATGAAGTCCGCCGAGGACGGGGATGATTCGACGCTCCTGGGCGAGAGACCGGTGCATCTTTGTCCAAAGACCGATGCGTTCTGATGTCGTTGTAGCAGCGAGCGTAGGAACGCAGAATCCGGCACAGATGGCTCTCGCCCAGAACAATCATATGATCGACGCATTAGCGGCGGATCGACCCGATCAACCGTTCGGCAACGTCATTCTGCCAGAGCGAAGTGGTGCAGTCTGCTTGTTCCGGATTATCCATGGCGCACAGTCTGTGACGACGCACCATAGATGCAATCAGGATCGCGAATGAGGTCGCGAGGGGCCTCGTTCCAGGGAAATGCCCCTGACAGGCGATCGGTCGCGTGAAAGACATTTCGAACATCGGATCGACGGGTTGTCAGGCCCCACTATTCCATAATCCGTCAATTCCGCGAATCCTTGCCCGTACGTGGCCGCGCAAACTCCGATCACAACGATCAATGTTAGCGGCAGCATGTCGCCATCGAACCATGTAACATTGACCCCTCTGCCTATTCATGATTGGATCCATGATCATGGCGACATGTGTCGGAGGTTAAATGCGCGTATCTGGGTTAATAGCGGCAGGTCTGCTGGCGGGTTGGCGCAGCGGTTGCTGATCGCCGGCCTGACCGCTGGCGCGGTCAAGGGATAACGCACTTTCGAAAATTCAAATCACGCCATGCGATCTTGCAAACCTTGTGAAAGTAGAACCGATGCAAAAGAAGCAGTTTGATGTTGTCGTTGTGGGTGGAGGCAGCGCGGGCATTGCGGCGGCGGTATCCGCGGCTCGAAACGGCGCCAAGGTCGCGCTGGTCGAAGCGGGTCCGATGCTGGGCGGCGAGCTTCTGACCGGCATGACCATCGACGGGGCTATCAATGGCCGTGGCGAATGGATCGTCGGTGGTATCGTTCAGGATCTTCTCGCACTCTGCCGTCAGTTCGATGGATTCGTGGCGCCTCTGAACGATTGGCGTCTGATTCAGTATGTCGCGTACGATCCGGAAATCATGAAGATCGCAGTTGCGCAACTGGTGTTTGAGGCGGGTGTTGAAGTTTACTTGCACAGCTTCGCCGATGACGTTGTGAGCAGCGACGGCCAGATCGACGGCATTATCGTTCGTAACAAGCAGGGACGGACATTATTCGCGGCGGAAACATTCGTCGATGCATCGGGAGACGCGGATCTGTGTTTCATGGCGAATGCGGCCATGCTGCCAAGCGAGCAACAATCAAATCCTCAGCCGGTCTCGATGATGTTCCGGATGTCCGGCGTCGTAACCGAACCACTGCTGACATTCGTACGTGACAATCCGGATTTTGTCGCAGTCGGTGAAAGCGAGGCGATCCGCGGCGGGCGCACCGACAAGGAAATCGTCGAGGAAATCTATCGTCAGGGTCAGCCCTGCGTGTTCTTCAAGGGAAATGCAGGCTTTCTCGGCAATGCGATTGCGCGCGGCGAGATGTTTCCGACCGCGCTGATCATGATCCAGCCCACCTCCGCCCTGCGCAAGGAAGTCTGCATCAATGCCACGCGGGTGTCGCTGAAGGATCCACTGTCTCCGACCTTGATGGCGGGTGCGATGCGCACACTGGTCAGCCAGGTGCTGCAATGCAGCCGATTCCTCAAGGCCAATGCGCCGGGCTTTGAAAACGCCACGCTGTCCGGAATCGCCCCGCGCATCGGAATCCGGGAAACCCGTCGCGTCGAAGGCGACTACGTTCTCACCGAGGCGGATGTGCTTGGCGCGCTCAAGCGCGACGATGGTGTCGCCAAGGGCTGCCACCATGTCGATATCCATCAGGATGGCACCGGCCAGATTCGCATTCCTGTCGCCGACGGTGGGTCCTACGACATTCCGCTCGGCAGTCTGCTGCCGAAGGGGTTGCGCAACGTGGTCGTGGCCGGTCGTTGTCTCTCGGCGTCACGCGAAGCCCACGGCTCGGCGCGCGTGATGGGTGGATGTATGGCAATGGGTCAGGCCGCCGGAACACTGGCGGCACTGGCCACGCAGCAAAACAGCAAATCGGATGTTCGCGCGATCGGCGTCGCGCGCCTGCGCCAGACCCTGATCCAGCAGGGCGCGGTTCTCGAGGGCACGCGGTAGAGGTGTCCTGCAAAATGCCCGCGGGCGCTTGTCGCTTTAGCTTTTGGTCAGCGACTTAATGTGGGCCTCAACGGCGGCCTTCGTGCCGCCGTTGTGTTCGTCGATCAATTCGATCAGCCGGGCGCGGTCCTTGTGGGTGATCGCCGCCACCATGTCGGCATGGTCGGCACGCGAGCGCTTGATCCGGGCGGTGTGCGTCAGAGCCGTACGCTGGTATCGCTCCGAAAGGTCGAACATCATCGTAATCGTGCGCAGCATGTGACGATTGCCACAGGGCTCATACATCGCCAGATGGAACGCCCGGTTGGCTCGCATATAGCCGTCGAGGTCGGCTTTAGGATCGATCTGGTCGAGCGTCTGCTGGATCGCGACGATCTGCTTGCGAAAATCTGGGGTGAATTTGGGCCAGCTTTCGCGCACCGCCCAGCGTTCCAGATGGCTGCGCGCGCTGTACAATTCTTCCAGATCCCGCGTCGAAATTTCAGCCACCACCGCGCTGTGGTGCGGATTCAGCAGAAGGAAGCCGCGCTCCGCCAGCCGCTCTATGGCCTGACGCACCGGATGGCGGCTGACGTCGAGTTGAGCCGCCAGCTCGATCTGGTCGATCTTGGCGCCGGGCAACAGGTCGCCGTTCAGGATCAGCCGCTGGATTTCGGCAGTCGCATAGTCGGCAGTGCTTTTGTAGCGAACGGTCTGGTTCATGATCTCCCAACCCTGCGAGCGGATGCGTATCCTGCCCGCGCCTTGCAAGGCAACCTAACATACCGCGCTCGATTTGACAGGATCCCTGCGGCAGCTTGACAGCACTTGCCACAAGGATCCATGATCCAATACTGCTTATCCGGAATTCTCGTTTTGGCCAATTATGACTATGTAATCGTCGGTGCCGGCTCAGCCGGGTGCGTGCTGGCCAACCGGCTGAGCTCCGATCCGGACGTCCGCGTGCTGTTGATCGAGGCAGGTGGACGTGACGCCAATCCGTGGATTCATATTCCAGGCGGTATCTTCAAGCTGATCAACGACCCGCGGTTCGACTGGTGCCTTTCGACCCGTCCTGAAAGGCAGTTGAACGGCCGCACGCTTCAATGGCCGCGCGGCAAGGTTCTGGGCGGATCGAGTTCCATCAACGGCATGATCTATATTCGCGGACAGCGCGAAGACTTCGACCATTGGCGCCAGCTCGGCAATGTTGGCTGGTCCTATGCGGACGTGCTGCCCTTGTTTCGGCGCAGCGAGCAGCAGCTTCGCGGCGAATCGGAATTCCATGGCGCGGGCGGCGAACGTTCGGTGTCGGATCCGCGGTTCAAGCTGCCGATTGTCGATGCTTTCGTTCAGGCCGCGACGGAAGCGGGGCTTCCGGTTAATCCCGATTTCAACGGAGCCACGCAGGAAGGTGTCGGTCACTACCAGCTGACCTTGGGCGGTGGGCGCCGCAGCAGCGCCGCGCGAGCATTTCTGGGTCCCACGCGCGCGCGCCCGAATCTGAGGGTTGTAACGCAGGCTCATGTGCGCCGCATTCTGCTGGATGGGCATCGCGCAGTCGGCGTCGAGTATGAGCGCGCGGGCGCGAAGCAGGTGGCTCGCTGCGCGGGCGAGATCGTGCTATCTGCGGGCGCCATTGGCTCGCCGCATCTGTTGCAGCTCTCCGGGATCGGCGATCCGGATTCACTTCGGGCGGCCGGTGTCGAAGTTCTGCAGCCGCTCCCCGGTGTCGGGCGCGATCTGCAGGATCACTTGCAGGCGCGATGCGTCTACAAGACGAAGATACCGGTGACGCTCAACGACAGCACCAGAACGCTGATGCAGCGCGCGGGAATTGGGCTCGACTATGTGCTGCGCCGGCGCGGTGTGCTCAGCTTCGGCGCCAGTCTGGCGGGCGCGTTCGCTCGCACGCTGCCGCATTTGGCGGTCCCCGATGTGCAGTTCCATTTCCAGCCGCTCAGCCTCGACCGCTACGATGGCGGCCTGCATCCGTTTTCCGCCTTTACGATTTCGGTCTGTCAGCTTCGGCCGTTCAGCCGCGGCCGCGTGACATTGAATTCTGCCGATCCGTTCGAGCCACCCGCCATCGAGGCCAACTATCTGGATGCCGTCGAGGACCGGAAGATTCTGGTCCGGGGTGTGCGCCTATTGCGTAAAATCGCTGCGGCGCCGGCGCTGGCGCAGCACGTCGGGAGCGAGTGGAAGCCCGGTAGCGATGTCGCCTGCGATGACGACATTCTCGATTACATCCGGAGCACCTCGACATCGATCTTCCATCCGGTCGGCACCTGCCGCATGGGCCGGGACGCGGATGCCGTGGTGGACGATCAGTTGCGCGTCAACGGCATTGGAGGCCTGCGGATCGAGGACTGCTCGATCATGCCGACCATCACGTCCGGCAACACCAACGCCACCGCGATCATGATCGGCGAAAAGGCTGCGGCGATGATGATCGCGGATCGGAAGAAGCCTGCGGCTGATGACGGAAAATTTCAGGCAACATTTGCAACGGCTGTCTGACAGGCAGCTCATTGAGTTTGGAGAGCATCATGACCATGACGTCGCCCCGTCCGATCCGCCGGCCCGCCGGCCTGTTGTCGCGCACTGCAGTCTCGGCTCTCGCCGTCGCAGGCCTGATGTCGCTCCTTGCAGCGACAGCGCGGCCGGTTCGCGCGGACGATGCTTATCCAAGCCGCAACATCCAGATGATTGTGCCGTTCTCGGCGGGCGGCGCCACTGACATTCTGGCGCGCCTGATCGCCGATCGCTTCCGCGACAAATGGGGACAGGCGGTCGTTGTCGATAACCGCGTCGGAGCGAGCGGAAATCTGGGCGCCAATTTCGTCGCCAAGGCTACGCCGGACGGTTACACGCTGCTGATGGGCGCGATTGGCACCAACGCAGTCAATGTCGCCCTGTTCGATAACATGCCGTACGACACCGCCAACGATTTTACCCCGGTGACGCAGGTTGCAAGCTTTCCCATGCTGCTGGTGGTTCATCCCTCGGTGCCGGCCAAGTCGCTGGCTGAGCTGATCACGCTGGCCAAGGAACAGCCTGGCGCGCTCAATCACGGTTCCGCAGGGAAAGGCGCGTCGCAGCATCTGGCCGCGCTGCTGTTCGAGTCGATGACCGGCGCCCGGTTCCAGCATATCTTTTACCGTGGCGCGGCGGCGATGCTGCCGGACCTTCTCAGCGGCAGGGTTCAGCTGTCGTTCGGCGATATGGCTTCCATACTTCCTTACATCAAGACCGGCGAACTGCGGGCGATTGCGGTCACCGCCACCAAGCGCTCGCGCCTGCTGCCGGACGTCCCTACCCTCGATGAAGCCGGCCTGAAGGGCTACGACGCCTCCGCCTGGTATGGTCTGTTCGCGCCGGCCAAAACCAGCCCCGCGACTGTCGACAAGCTGAACACGGAAATTGTCAGCGCGCTGAAAACCGAGCAGATGATCGCTCGCCTTGAGCAGTTGGGCGGCGAGCCGGTAGGCTCGACCCCTGCGGCCTTCAAGGCCTTCGTGCAAGGCGAGATGACACGCTGGAGCGATGTCATCCGCAAGGCCGATATAAAGGCGGAGTAGCTCGCCTCAAGTTATAATAGTGTCGAGAATGGACAACTCCTCAAACATAAACGCTGGATTATGTTTAAGCTCAGCGCGTCAATTCCGCGAATGAGGAAATCCCGCCTCCAAGAGGCTTCGCGAGGCCTGCCTCGCAAATAATCTTGTGAATTACCCCCCATAAACCGTTCGTCAGGTGATCGGCTTTACTTCGCCTTCAACCCACCTCGAGCTGGAGGGCGCTGGCAGAAAAACGGTCTCTCCAGAGAATGACCTTGTGTGGAAAAGCCCGCCATTGGGGCCTTTTATCGCAACTAAGAGAGAAATTCTCTGAAAGCCGGACTGAATGGCTGGAGTGAGAGGATTCGAACTCACGCATTCCTGACCGAACTTTGTCTCCGAACCGCTAAACCCGCAATCGAGAATTTCAAGGGATTAAATCCTTGATCTGCACGGCGGTGCCGCGGCCAATCAGCACCATCGCCTTGGTGTGAACATTGATCAATACGGGTCCAGGCCAATAAGAAGGCCCGCCGTTGGCGGGCCTTTTCAGTGAATGAAGCTAACATTATCGGCGGATGAAACTTGCAACCGTGGCGCTTGCAGCGGCACACGCTGCGACAATCAGGAATACGACCGAGGTTTCGCCTCGCGTGTCCATGAAATGCCCGATGATCGGCTCACCCAACCCGGCGAACAGATACGCACAGAAGTTCATGATGCCGGTCGCGGTGCCTGCCCGCTTGTGTCCCACCAGATCGGGGCACAAGGCCCAGAATGAAGACTGGGGACCATAAACGAAGAAGCCGCACAGAAAGAGGACTGCCAGTCCCTGATACACCGCCGTGGTGGGAATGGTGTACATGTAAAGCGCCGTAATCGCAGCCAGAACCATGTAGAGCACGATCGCGGACGAACGGCGCGAATTGAAGAACTTGTCCGAAACCCACCCATTGGTGAAAGCGCCGAAGGCCATTCCGACAGGAAGCGCGATGCTGATCCATCGGGGGTCGATGACCGATGTATCTGCTGCTGCCTTGGTCCAGTTAGCACCAAGAAAGTGCACCGGCACCCAGACCAGAAGCCCGTACCTAGCGGCATTCTGAAACCCAATGGCAAGACCGGCAACCAACAGCCGCCAGTTGGACAAAACCGCCTTGTATCTGGCCAGCGAGCTTTCAGACTCGTCGACTTGTGCCGTCGCAGCTTCGTCCACCGCATCGTCGTGAGGCGATGCAAAACCCATATCTTCCGGTTTCTCACGCGCGATCAGATAGAAGGCAATACCGCCGACCAGCAAAAGCACAACAGGAATTCGGAAAATCCAGCGCCAATCGAGATGGAAGTAACCAACGACAATCAGCGACGTGACGAACGAGAGAACCGAAGCGAGTCCAGCTGCAAACGTGTACATGCCGTACACCTTGCCCCGCTCGTGACGCCCCCACCAATTCGATAGAAGGCGGCTGCCCGGCGCCCACCCCATCGCCTGGAAGTATCCATTGATTCCCCAGAACGCCGTCAGGCTGACGATCCCTGTAGAAAAGCTGGTCGCCCAGTTCATGATAAAGGACAGAATGGCGCCCGCGCTCATCACGCGACGGCCGCCATACTTGTCGCCGAGGTTGCCGTTGATGGCCTGACCGATGGCGTAACACCATAAAAGCGCAGCGCTGGCCCAGCCCAGTGCCGCTTTGCTCACGCCAAATTCGGCCTGAATGCCCGGGATCGCAAAGCCAAAGGTTTGCCGCCCGGTATAAAAGAAAAGATAGCAAAACATCGCGGCCAGCAGCATGCGCCACTGCGCGCGCCGGAAACTGGTCGCCAATTCCGGATTTGTCGTCCCAACGGAGCCTATGCTCGCCGGGCTTTGCATAACGGACATTCAAGCCTCCCTGTGTTTACCCCGGATATCGGACGGCCCTTCTTTGGAGCCGTTCCTGATTCATGCGATTGAGTGCGCTGTTGCGACCGGATGAATCCGGCCGCCTGTCGTCAGGAGACCCAAGGAAGCGAATACGTCTTCATGTTCGTGAAGCTCTTCATCGCTTCCTGCACGCCTTCCTTGTAGCCAAGTCCGGAATCCTTGATGCCGCCGAACGGTGACATCTCGATGCGATAGCCGGGCACTTCCCAGACATTCACCGTGCCGACGTCGAGTTCGTTGACGAACCGCGTGATGTAATCGAGACGATTGGTGCAAACGCCCGATGACAGACCGAAGGCTGTTGAATTGGAAATACGGATCACGCTCTCGATGTCATTCGGGACTCTGATAATCGGAATCACCGGACCGAACGTTTCTTGCATCACCAGTTCGGACGTGTACGGGACATAATCGACCACCGTCGGCGGAAACAGAGCACCTTTCCGCTCATCTCCATAAAGCAGGTGTGCACCGTCCTTCACAGCGTCCTTGACCCGGCGCTCGAATTCTTTCGCCGCGCCTTCATGGATAACCGTCCCGACATCCACCGACGGGTCC
This sequence comes from Afipia sp. GW821-FHT04G03, assembly GCF_059419985.1. NCBI lineage: Bacteria > Pseudomonadati > Pseudomonadota > Alphaproteobacteria > Hyphomicrobiales > Nitrobacteraceae > Afipia > Afipia sp. GW821-FHT04G03. The sequence continues at coordinate 1,815,929 of NZ_JBWKSV010000001.1, forward strand.
ATCGGATCGCCGCACTTCAGCTTCTTCGCTTTCTTGAGCACGAGTTCGGCGAACTCATCGGCAACCGCTCCGACGCACAGGATACGTTTAACGGCGGTGCAGCGCTGGCCTGAGTTCTTGGTGGCACCCAACACCGCCAGCTCTGCCGCCTTATCAAGGTCGGCATCTTCCATGACGATCAGCGGATCGTTGCCGCCGAGTTCGAGAACCAAGCGCTTGTAGCCGGCGGTCGCGGCGATATGCTTGCCGACGCGGACGGAGCCGGTGAAAGTGACGAGATCGGCGTCAGGATCGGTAATCATGGCGTCCCCCATCGAATGGGGATTTCCGGTCACGACCGAAAGCATTTCCGGCGGGAGACCTGCTTCATAGAGAACGTCGGCCAAGGCCAGGGCGGTGAGTGGCGTCAGTTCGGTGGGCTTCAATACGATCCGGTTGTTGGTCGCGATCGCCGGCGCGATCTTGTGGCTCACCATGTTTAGCGGGTGATTGAACGGCGTGATTGCCGAGATGGTCCCCAGCAACGGCGTGCGCATGGTGAAAATCTTGCGCGCCTTGCCCTGCGGGCTGATGTCGCACGAGAAAACTTCGCTGTCGTCCTTGATGGTCAACTGGCCGGCGAAGGAATAGACGTCATAAGCGCGGCCGGCTTCGTACAGTGAATCTTTCCAGCACAACCCCGATTCAGAGGTGATCAGCCGCGCGAACTCTTCCTTGCGGCTTGCAAGAAGGTCAGCCGTCTTGAGCAGGATCTGTTGACGCTCATAGCGCGTCAGTTTCGATTTGAAGGCCTTGGCTCTGGCGAAAGCGCTCCGTACATGCTCGGGGCGCGCCGCAGGAACCGTGCCGACAACCTTGTTGGTATAGGGATTGAAGACCTCGACGCGCTCGTCGGTATCCACCAGCGATCCCGCGATCCGCATCTGTTCGTGACGAACGGCTTGAGCCTGAATGTTCATTGAAAGCTCCTGTCGGCTAACGCCGGTCACTGAATGCGGTTGAGGGCCACGTCGAAGACGTCGAAATTCCGCAGGACATGACCAGGCGGAATGACGATCTTGCCATTTGCGATCAGCGGAACGCGCTCTTCCGTGAGGCCTCCGTGCGATCGGAGCGGTTCGGTCAGCCCCGAAAGGTCGTGACGATCCCGGCTGGTTCCGAGCACCTTGTGTCGCGACGAGATGACCACGATGTCGCCAACCCGATCGGTCGGCAACTCGAAGCGATCGCAGGCAGCTTTCCTGGTCATCGCCAACTCAACGCCCGGGGTGCTCTTTAGCCTGGCAATAAGAGCTTCGACATCGCTTCCGGCGGGCGTATAGACCGTCGCGAACGAACCCAACGATCCATGATGCGCCACATAGGGATCGGTGATCGGCAAGATCACGCGCGCCTGCCCCTTGCCCATCCACTCGTCGAACAAATCCTGCAGGAAAAGAACATCGGGCTGACCGCCGGGAATGAACTTGTCGTTCATGCCGTGGTCGGCGGTAGCGACGATGTTGCAGCCCAGCGCATCGAGCTTCGCCAGATAACCGTCGATCATTCCATAGAAGTCGTTGGCTATCTTGGTGCCGGGACCAACCTTGTGCTGGATGTAATCTGTCGTCGAGAGGTACATAAGATCGGGCCGATGACGTTCGACCAGCTTCACGCCGGCGGCAAATACGAACTCCGACAGATCGGCGGAGTAGACCTCCGGGAGCGGCAATCCGACGAAATTGAGAAGATCATCGATTCCGTTGTCCTTGATCGTCGCCTGGTCGGCCTTCTCGGACGAAAAAGCGAAGGCGCGGCCGGTGCTGTAGTCCAGTCCGTGCGACAACAGCGTCCGCAGCTTGTCCTTGGCTGTGACAGCCGCGACCTTGAACCCCGCGTCATGAACACCCGACAGAATTGTCGGGGCACGCAGGAATTTCGGATCATTCATCATGACTTCGACGCCATTGGCCGTGTCGTAGAAGTAGTTACCAGCGATGCCATGCACCGATGGCGGCCGTCCGGTGATGATCGACAGATTGTTCGGATTGGTAAAACTCGGGATCACGCTGTTGGCGTGAACGTGCGCACCGTCCTTCATGAACCGCGCGAAAGTCGGCGCGACTCCGGCTTCAATGGCCTTCTCGATATATCCGGGCTCTGATCCATCGAGGCAAATGACGACAGTCGGCCGCGTGGGCGGATTGTAGTTGCGGCCGTTGACGACGATTGGCTTTCCGTTGGTTTTCATGATCGCTCTCCCTTGATCCACGATCGCGCGGAGTTTCGCGTAATCGGGCGAATAGTGTTGTGTTCAGGCCGATATTGCCGTCGGCAGGCGTATCGTCTGCGATGCCTCGATCAGCCGGTCTGCCGAGCCGAGAAAATTCTTTCCGCGCTCGCCTTGGAGCGACTCCTCAATGAGGGTCCGCCATTCCTGACGATCGATTTTGTACGAAGCGGGATTGCTGGAGATTCCGAGCAACCCCAGAAAATCTTCTAGATCGTCGGCGCCGCGGAGCAGATCGGGGCCAAAAATCTGCTTCAGGCTGCTTTCGCAGATGCCGCCGGCGCCTTGAACGCTTCGCAGCACCATCGGCAGCGAGAACGAACACGCGATTCCGTGCTGAACGCCGTGCCGCAGCGTGATCGGATAGGACAGCGAATGAGCAATCGCGGTCTTTGTGTTCGAGAATGCCAGGCCTGCAAACAGGGCGGCCATCGCCACGCGCTCGCGCAGTTCAATATTGCCGAGATCCTTCACAAGCTTCGGCAACGCATCGAGGATATTGCGGGCGGCGAAGACAGCGTGATTGGCAGACACCGGATTGTTGTTGACGTTCCACAGGCTTTCCAACGAGTGGGACAGCGCATCGAGGCCGGTGCTGATCGTCAGCAGTAACGGTTTGCCCAGCATCAAACGCGGATCGACGAGGGCGTGCGTCGGATAAAGATTCGGTCTGGCGAGTGAGTATTTCTTGCCATTCGCCTCGTCCCAGACAGTCCCCCAGCAAGTGACTTCGCTGCCGGTGCCCGCCGTGGTCGGAACAGCAATGATCGGGATCGCTGAAAGCTGATCTGCGCCCTTCTGCTCTTCCAGGAACAATTTCACCTTTTCGAAGTCACCGCTGGCTGCCGCAAACACCTTGGCTGAATCGATGACAGAACCGCCGCCGAGCGCCACGATCACGTCCGGCTGCAACTCCAATTGGGCAAAGCGCTTGGTCTGCTCACTAAGCAATTGGTAGTCGGGATTGGGCGCTACATCCCGAATGGTCAGAACAGGTGCGCCCGCATCCTTTGCTAGTCCGCTCACAAGCGTGTCGAAAAATGGCTCACCGTAGGTGACCACGGCATATCGGCGCTTTCCGATCAGCCCGGGCAGCTTGGCGAAACTGTCGACGCCGAATTCAATCTGAACGGGGTTTGTGTATTTCCACACCATTGCGTTTCTCCCTTTCGAGCAATGGTAGGCAACCCCTTACTATTGACAAATTCATATTTGCAAGGCGAACTATTGATTATGTCAATAGTGTTTAGCCAAATCCGCGCCTTCCATGCCGTAGCCCAACACGGCGGCTTTACAGCGGCTTCACGCGTACTGAACGTCGGCCAGCCAACTCTGACCATTCAGGTTAAGGAGCTTGAAGAGAGTTACGGCGTCGAACTTCTGATCCGAAAATCGAGGCAGGTCGAGTTGACGGAAGCTGGTGCCGCGCTGTTTGAAATTACGCGTGGCATCATGAAATTCTGCGATGAAGCCCACGAACTGTTGGCCGCGCATGGCCAATCGACAAAAGGGCATCTTCGCCTCGCGACAGTGGGCCCCTTTCACGCGACCGAGATTCTGGCGGCCTTCAACCGGGATCACCCGGGCGTTCAAATTTCAACGCTGCTTGGGAATTCAGAGCGCACGCTTCGCCATATCATCGACTTCGAAGCGGAGGTTGCCATTCTCGCAGAGGTCCCTGACAATCCGCGTGTCATAATGATCCCCTATCGAACGCATCGCGTGGTTGTCTTCGTGAATGGAGACCATCCCTGGTTCAACCGGAAGTCGATAAAGCTGCATGAACTCGCAGATCAGCGATTTGTCTTGCGCGAACGCGGTTCAACCACACGACGCGCATTCGAAGCAGCCATCCTGAGCGAAGGACTAAAGATCAATCCAGTCTTCGAGATCGAAAGCCGGGAAGGCGTTTGGAAGGCCGTCGAGCGAGGCCTCGGCATAAGTGTGGTCGCCGATTTTGAATTCGTTCCGCACCCGAACTTGCGCGCACTGGAAATTCAGGGCCGAGCCATCAGAACGCAATACAGCATCGCCTATCACAAGGATCGGGCACACTCCCCGATCATAAAGGCCTTTGTTAAGACGGTCAGCGAAATGAAGGCCGGCTTTGCTAAAGGCTCTGCGGAAAAACGAAGCATCTCTTCCTCGCGCAAAAGGTAACCGTGACTGCGTGGCCTACCGCGCAGTGGTTTTATTCTCCAGTCTCTGAGGCGAGTCTCCAGAAAACGGGAATTCTTCAATGGTTGAGTGGAGACTGACCCCCGATTTCGGAAGATAGTGGTTCGAATCCGGTCTCTGTCGAGACTCCCCATGCCTGGAAGGCCCGCCATTGGCGGACCTTTGTCACGCTCAGCAAAGAAATTCTCCGGAACCCGGACTGGCTGGCTGAGGCGAGAGGATTCGAACTCACGCATTGCTGATCGAACCGGTCTCTGCCGGAGCGTTCGCAAATTTTGGAAAAATCCAGCTAAATCAATGGGTTTAAAATGATCGCTCCGGATCCGCGTTGCCGGCCGACTAGGGAAGCCGCCGCCGATAAGCAGCCGTGCACCTCAACGGGAATAAAGCTTCAACTCGGCCGGTCTCCTCATTGAAAGCCGGTATTTGGGCTCATGGAGGGAGACAGACATGACTAAACGCATTGATGACGGCCAGCCTGATCATGATCGCCGCCATGCACTGGAATGCATGGTCTGGGCAGGTACTGGTGTGCTCTGGGGCATGAGTGGCGGCGTTCCACATTCAATCGGTCTCATCGGCGACGCCCTTGCTGCCAAGCCGAAGGGCTTCACATTTTTGCAGATGAGCGACAGCCATATTGGGTTCGACAAGGCAGCCAATCCAGATGCACTCGGCACCTTGCGGGAAGCGGTCGCCAAGGTGAAGGCTATGAAGGAGAAGCCGGCATTTATTATTCACACCGGCGATATCACGCACCTCTCGAAGGCCACCGAGTTCGACAACGCCCAACAAGTCTTCAGCGAGACCGGGGCACAAATTCACTATGTGCCGGGCGAGCACGACATCATCGACGAAGATCGCGGCAAGGCCTACCTCGAGCGTTATGGGAAGGGCTCAAAGGGCACGGGCTGGTATAGCTTTGACGATAACGGTGTTCACTTCGTTGGCCTGGTCAATGTCGTTGACTTGAAAGGCGGCGGTCTTGGCAATCTCGGCGCTGAGCAGTTGGCTTGGCTTGAGTCTGATTTGAGAGACAGGTCCAATAGCACGCCTATCGTCGTATTCGCTCACATACCGTTGCAGGTGGTCTATCAACAATGGGGGTGGGGCACGGAGGATGGCACGCAGGCGCTGATGCTGTTGAAGCGCTTCGGCTCCGTTACTGTTCTCAATGGGCACATTCATCAGCTGGTGCAAAAGGTCGAAGGCAACATGACCTTCCACACCGCGATGTCGACGGCGTTCCCGCAACCCGCACCGGGTACGGCACCATCGCCAGGTCCGATGCTGGTGCCTGCCGATAAGCTGCGGTCCATGCTTGGGTTGTCCAGCATCAGCGTCGTGCAAGGCGATAAGCCGCTCGCCATCGTCGACCACAGGCTCGCAAGCTAATGATAGGGCACGAGATGAAGGTCATCAAAGATTGCTTCCATGCCTTGTCAGGGCGGGTTGCCGACAACCGCGCCATCGCCATTGCGACGCTGCTGGGGCCAATCGTTGGCGTCGTTCTGGCGTTAGGATCGCTGTCGGCGGATGAAGCCAAAGCTCCCTCCGCAACGACCATCACCATCGATAATTTCACATTTGGACCACCCGAATTGACCGTTGCTGTCGGTACAACGATCACGTGGGTAAATCACGACGACATCCCGCATTCAGTGGTCGAGAATGACAAGAAGTTTCGATCGAAAGCACTCGATACGGATGATTCCTACTCATTCAATTTCGCGACAGCCGGGACGTTTCAGTATTTTTGCGGGTTGCACCCCCATATGGTTGGAAAGGTGATCGTGAAGCCCTCAAGTTGAAAAAGCGCAAATCACAAAATCTTTAACGACGGGTCGGCGTTTGAATTGCAGTCGTATCGTACTTCCAGCACCATACTAAAAGGCTCCGCTCCGGTACCGGATGCTCGATCGGAGCGGGTGCAAGCGCATGCGATGGGTTCAAATTTGACTACGAAGGATGACCGCACTCTATTCAATGAGGTGTTTCTGCCATACCTCGCAGAGGCCTATCGCTTGGCGCAATGGCTGACCGGTAACGCATCTGACGCAGAGGACGTCGTCCAAGATGCGGCGCTCCGCGCGTTTCGCGGAATAAAAGGCTTTGGTGCCATCAATGCGCGAGCATGGTCGCTGACGATCGTGCGCAATACTGCCTATAGCTGGCTTTTAAAGAACAGACCAAAGACAGTCGTTTTCGCCGAGCTTGATACTGCTGAACAGCAGGAAGTTGAATTTCAAAACGCATACACCGAGCGAAAATCTACGCCGGAAGAAGACATCATTCTTAAAGCGGACATCGCTGATCTCCGCAACGCGCTGAATCTACTGCCAACCCCGCTTCGGGAAATCATCGTTCTAAGAGAAATGCATCAATTAAATTATCGCGATATTGCCGAAATAACGAATATTCCCATCGGCACTGTTATGTCCCGGCTATCGCGCGCTCGTCAATTTTTGATCGAACGCTTGAGGGACCGCCCATGATGATCGCCTCAAGGCAAAACAACGAAGAGGACCTTTTGCAGGCCTATTGTGACTCCGCCCTTGATCCGACTGCGGCCGCAGAATTCGAGCAGCGCATGGCAGCCGATCCCTTCTTACGTGCGCGTTACAATCAAATCATGTCTTTACGCCAAGCTTTACACTCGTTGCCTCAGAATACGCTGCCTGAGGATTTACTGAAACGAGTTACATCATCGCTGGACGCTGAACGAGTTCAGCATCATGGCTGGTCGTGGCAGGCGATGGCGGCGTCAGCGCTAGTCGGCGCGGCGCTGGCCGGGTCAGTCATGCTGTCCATTCATCGCCTAAGTCAGCGTCAGGAAATCACCCAACAGGTGGTCGCGAGTCACATTCGCGGACTATTGGCGCCGCAGCCGTTCGATGTCGCATCGTCGGACAAACACACTATCAAACCGTGGTTCACGACGCGCATCCCGGAATCGCCGCAGGTTATAGATCTTGCGGCGCAAGGCTTTGTGCTCGCAGGCGGAAGAGTTGACGTAATCGGCCGCGAACCGGTTGCAACCATCGTCTATCGGCATGCAGCGCACGTCGTAAGCGTAACCACGCTTCGCCAGAACCAGTCGTTGCCTTTCGAAATGATGGCTGGATACAACGTCCGTAGTTGGGTCGATCGCGACTTCACTTATGTCGCTGTCTCAGATTTGCCGGCCGAAGACCTCATGGCGTTCGAATCCGCATTTAGGTCAGGGATGTCGCATCAATGAATGCTGGTGTCCCCAGAACCGATCGTTGCAGATAATCCCTCCAACTCACTCGCTACACAGCGGATTAAACCCCACTTCGCTCAGCCTACGACGGCCCGTCAGCCCAAGATGTGTCCATCAAAGACCTCCGCCCGCAATGCCACCACCACCGCGCAGTGGGTTTATTTTCCCGTCTCCGGCGCGAGTCTCCAAAAAACGGGAATTCTTCGACGGATATTCGGATCCGCCTCAACAGTGGCTACGGTTTCGACAACGTCGGATGATCAACAAGTCTGCCGACCTCGACCAGGATGAACGCAGAGCTAGCCGCGCAGGAACACATAATCTGCGGAGTACGGTACGCCGCGGAAGCGACCGGCCTCGTCGCAAACTCCACGCACAACTCCGCCTTGCGTATTGATACGCTGCACGTTGGTCACGCCGGACAAAATTCCGCTGCCGCGTTGGTCCACGACATCGAGCCTTAGCCATGGGATGTCATCTTCCGTCGCGCCGGGGGAGCTGCTGACCGATTTGGCGCGCACTATGCTGCCATCGACATGCTCCCAACGTGGCCCGGCGTAGTGGCGTCCAATGGTGCTACCGTCAAGAATAAGTGTGGCGGTTGGCTCGCGGGCCTGCCACACGAGCTTTCCGTCGGAGGTGCGCATGCATTCATAGACTTGAGCGCCCTCCGCATGGAAGATGGCAGCAATTGGCAGATTGTTTGTTGCAATTGCCGATGGCACTTGGGCGGATAGCTGAGCGGCTGCCAGCAAACCAACGCTGAGTGATAAGGCGAATAGTTGTGTTTTCCAGTGAGCGTACATTGGGTATTAACCTCGCGGCGTTCTGATCAGGATGAGAGTGAACTTCGCCGGAACCCTAATCCTGCATAGACACACGCGCGCCCTTCGATCGGGGGATGCAAGAGGCGGAATTATACGAAGCATCCATCCGTGAGGATGCTAACCGCCGCCACCTCGGGAGACGAATCCACAGCCATTACAAATCCGCGGCACAACGCCTTAGACCAATGCGTTCCTGGCCCCAGCATGTCTAATGTCACTGGGTGTGACGCCATAGTGTCTTCGAAAGCAGCGGTTGAAGTACGAAAGGTCTCCGAAACCTACATCGTAAGCAATTGCGCTCACGTGACGCTCGTCCGCATGCGGTTTACACAGAATTCGATGCGCTCGTGTGATGCGCTGCCCAAGCACGTAAGCGGAGAATGTATTGCCGTCGAGTTCAAAGAGTCTCTGAAGTAAACGGGGGGTTACTCCGAGATATGTCGCCACTTTCCCGATCGACAAGTCTCGTCGGCTGATGTTCGCAGCGATGTAGGCTTTGGCGACTTGCAGTCGTGCCGCCCGCGCGCCGCGCCTTTTGGCAGTCTCCGCGGTGTCGCGCGTCGCACCAAGGGTGAGTGCGAGAAGATCATGCACATGCCCGATGGCAAGATGCTGAAGGCCACGCAACCTCAACACGTTCTCGTCCATCAACGTGTCTGTATAGTTTGTCAGCAGCTGGAGGGCCGCCGACCGTTGTGGGATCAATCGCATGACGGCGTCGTCGACGTCAACAACAAGGGAGAGAACCGAATGCGGAACCCGATGCGAGGCATAGTTGCCGTAAGAGGAGCGCTCAAATGTCGTGACGTCATCACCGCTCAGCAGCACAGCATCTCCTTTGTGGAGCATGACCTCCCGACCACGCGCACGCACGGAAAATGGCTCCCCTCGATTGACGAAAAGACCAAGATCATCATCCGAAATAGAGGCTTGCGTTCGCGTGACCCGGCCGCCTGACATCGCGCCCCGCAACAGATGCAGTCCCGGCAAGATACGGGAGGTTATACAGGCGGCAAATGGCCTGTCCCTGGCAGGCTCAATTTCCACGCGAAAAACAGTTCGTCCGTAATGCTCGCGCCACATGGCGACCCGGTCTTTCTCCGGCAGTTCGTCCGTCGAAAAGCACACAGTCCTCAAACTGGATGGACCGCTCATAAGACTGGCTTTCGGCAAGCACGAATCGTCGTCATGGGATTCATCGTCGCACCCATCGGTTCGGTCATATGGAATCCGGATCGTTTGCGGATCAAATCTAGGCCGAACGCCTGCGCACCGCGTCCTACGATCGGAGGATAAGCTGCGGGTTCTCCATAGATCGAGCCCGGAATCGGTCGAACGGGCTTTTGACCCCGGGCGGATGTTTCGATCAGCCGCATGACCGAGGCGTTGGCAACGAGTTGGTTTGGGGCGCGGCGCGCTCTTTCTAACCCGCGGGACTTTCACCATCACTCGCTGCCGCTACATGGCTTCGCTTCCACACAGCGCTATACTGCTGCAACTTGTTTCACGACGCGGAGTCCACTTTGTTGGATTGCGTTCAACCCTCGACCGGAGATCATTCAGATCCGTGAAAACATCGACCTGCCGCCGCGTCAGACGTAGAATCTCATCAACGATCTAAGACGTCATCGTTGTTGCAAGTCTTTTTCATTGTTTATCGCAATTCGCCGTCGCCTGGTGCGGTGAACAACGGACTGCTGCGAACAATGTCGTTTCAGGCCTAGTCCCTGTCGCGTGAGTCCAAGACGACGAAGCCATCCCCACGCTATTTTTTCCCGGAAGCTCATCCTGTCCCCCCCGCGGCGTTTCGTCTGGTTGGTCGAATGATTTACGTGCGCGCGCTCAGTCTTGAAGATTTGGCATAGTGAGAAGATTTGTGAATCGTCGAATTCACTGTTTTGTCGAGCCAAGCATTTTCGCCCTCTCGACAACTTGAGCCGCGAACGGCGGATTGTAGTGCAGTGCATCATTCCCTCAACGGACTTCGTTTCGGTCAAAAGGCGTTGTCGCCGATCGCGACCCCGACCAAGTCCGCGTCTCGCGCCATTGGTTCTGGAATCGTCAGACCGATAGAGGATGAGAAGCGCGACGCCATAATATCAATTCGTTGGAGAAAATTATGACCATAGGCAGCTACAGGCAATTCTGTCCGGTCGCGATGGCCGCGGAGATACTATGCACGCGCTGGACCGTGGTTCTGCTCCGCGAACTCGTTGCTGGTTCGACGCGCTTTAACGAGTTGCGTCGAGGCGTTCCACGAATGTCGCCGGCTCTGCTCTCGCAGCGCCTGAAAGACCTTGAAGTAGCCGGCATCGTCGCCCGCACAGCGTCGGCCTCGGATTCCGGCATCTTCGAATATCATCTGACGGCGTCTGGCCGCGAACTCGGACCCATTGTGGAGGCGTTCGGAATTTGGGGGCAGCGCCAGATCGAAGCTGATTTGTCGCTCCAGCATCTCGACGTCCAACTCCTGATGTGGGACATGCGGCGCAATCTGAATACAACGCCGATGCCGTCGCGACGTAGCGTGATACAGTTCGTCTATCCGGAACTCACCGCCACGCAGCGCTCCTGGTGGCTGCTCGTCGATCCCGATGACAGCGTCGATCTCTGTTCAATTGATCCCGGATTCGATGTCGATCTCTATGTGTCCGTCGATCTGCGGACCATGACAGCGATCTGGATGGGACTCGACACAGTGCGCGCCGCCATTGCGAGTGGACGGCTGATACTGACCGGAAACCGACAACTCGCCTCAGCCATGCAAGCTTGGCTCGGCCTCAGTCCTTTTGCGAAGGAACGGAAGCTCGCGAGTTGAACCGCATACAGAGAAGGGCAACAGCCAAAACTGGTGAGCTGCAGGAATCCGCGCAAAATAAAAAAACCGCCCGGCGCAGGGCCGGGCTTGAGTTTTGTCCGAAGAGGATTTTCGGACCTTGTCAGTACTTGTAGCTGACGCCTGCCCGCACGATGTCGTAGCGAAGTTCGCGCAACCATGACACGCCGCAGGGGCCGCCAAAGAAGCAATTATCTGAAGGCAGGTTAAGTGTGTTCGACAGGCTGCCAAGGTCGACGTGCAGGTATTCCGCCCGGCCTATCCAGTTTTGCCCGAGCATCCATTCGACGCCGGCGCCGGCGACCCAGCCTGTCTTGAGCGTCGATGAATTGGCCACCGTCGCAATCGGCTCGCTACTGGCGCCGCAACCATCAAGACAGCTCACGCCGAGCGAGGTCCGAACGTCGGCGAAAGCGACGCCGCCGGTGCCATAGACCATGATCCGGTCGACCGTCCAGCCAAAGCGCGCGCGCACGGTGGCGATCGATCGCGTGTCGCCGTTGACGGTTGCAAAACCAAATCCGTTATCGCTACAAGCTTCACTGTCGACAGAGGTTTGGCGGCAAAACGAGGATCGCGAAGCGGTCCACTGCCAATCGCCCTCGACGCCGACCACCCAGCTTGGGGCGAACTGCCAGTTATATCCGGCGTGGAGGCCGCCGATGACCGAATCGCCGCTCGTCGACAACCGCTGAAAATTGTTCTCGTCGCCATTCTGGAAAAAATTCGAGGTGCCGTTGCTATGCTGGAACGCCCCGCCGATATCGCCGCCGACATAGAATCCCGACCAATTGTAGCTCGGGACAATCATCGGCGCCTTGGTATAAGTTGGCGCAGGAACATCGCCTGCAAGCGCCGCAACAGAACTGACAGCAATGAGCGCCGTCGCGAGCGCGGCAGCAAGACGAGTGTTTGTGACCGAGGTGGTCACGTTCTTTCCTTTGGTTGCTGCGACGCGGCCCTGACTTCGCTCTGCCAATCGACGCTCAAGTACGGCAGGCGCGAGACTCGACATGCGCGAACCTAGGTGCGGCCTCGATCTGAGACCTAGACATTGGCGACAATGAATTGGACCGAGGCGACATCGCGACATGTTATCGGCGGCTGATGCAGATTTGCTACATGCGGCCGAGTGAGACGTTAGCAATCCGAGAGAAGCAGGTATGTCGGCGGACGACGTGTTCCTGCCTCTGTGACTTCACTTCCGGCAATAAAAACGACGATGCGCGAAAATTTCTGATTTGGTTGCCGGCACGGCATCGCTGCGCGCGACGCCGTTCCGGCTGGAAGCTATCGGCCCATCAAGATAGGCGGCACCACGCCGCGTTCGATAAGCGGAGGACTTTCATAGCGACTGTGCTTGTGCCTGTGATTGTGATCACGAAGCCTTCCCTCATGCCCTCTATATTTGTGATCTGAACCGGGCTTCCCGCCGATACGCCCATCGCCGCGCCCGGGGCCAATCGGAGGTAACGGCTTGTCGATGGGTTTCTCAACAAGCCTGCTGTTGACCCTGCCCGCAACCTTGCCAGTGAGCGAATGGATGCTGGAATAATCGCTTCCAACGCGCTTACCGCCGGCCATGGCAAGTGCGCCGTCCACAGTCGCCGCCAGAGTAACTGCGGCTGCGATCATCGGAAGAATACGGATCGTGACCGTAACGTATGTCGGTATCTTCATCGACTATCCTCGTGTTGTACGCAGGCCCAGTGCGGCTGCGGAATTTTTTTGACTTCGTTCGGAAACGAGCCTCGGCGGGACCATAGCGTTTGCTGAATATTGTGCGTCCTGCGATCAGAGGATGCGGCCCAAAAATAGCGGGACGCTGTTCTCATCGTGATGAGCTTCAACGCGGGCGTCGGAAAAATCCGGCGCCCGCGTTTTCGTGCCACGATCTGTTTCGACCCGCCATTGTTTGACTTAATGTTTCTTGCGGTCGTTGTTGTCTTTCGCTGACGAGCCTGAGCTGGACCCACTCGTTGTCCTGGGCGTTTGGCTAACAGTAACGCCTCCCGTGCCCGCCGACGCAGAACCTGCCGACTGGCGATGATCGCGGACCGCCGATTGTGTTCCGTTGCTTGGCGATGGAGTCATATTGACGGTTCTGGGCGCGCTAGCCGGCGGCGGACTGCCGGGCTTCGGCGCAGAAACGTCATTACGATGATCGTGGACGACAGGTGCAGCGTTGCCCAGCGCATCGAGATTGCGATGACCGGTCGGTTGAGGAACAGGCTTTCCCGCTGCTATGGCTTTCTCTCGTACGACCTTATCGCGCGCTAGGTTATATTCATTCTTCGCCGTTGCGGGGTTGGCGTACGCAGCATTTACGCCAGCGGCCTTGAGTTGCCGGGCCAGCTCAGGATCCCAGACGTTATAGCTGGCTCCATTCGGCGCCAGGATCTTCTGTCCATTCTCAATCGGAACACCCTGTTTGACGGTATAAGAACTGGTGCCTCGCCCATCCGTAACAACGACGGTGGTGTACTGGCCATTCCAACCTCTGTTTGGGTCGTTGGCGATCGCCTTACCTTTGCCATCGTCCATACCCTTGCCATCGCCTCTCGGACCACCTGATGGCGTCCCCTCAGGCCGACGGTTATTCACCATTGTACATTCGCCCGATGCCGAGCAATTACGAGATACGCCCTCGTCAGTTAGCACGCAACTGTATGCGCCTGAATTCTCAACGGTGAACATACCGTCCAATTTCGTGCAGGCTCTCTTGGCGCCAGCAGCACCTACGCTCTTCGGCTTTGCAGACGCAACGTCCGTCAAAAGACCGAAATTGATAAGCGAGAGCGCTGCTGTCAGACATACCGCTTTAGGAAACTTGAGCATATCATCTCCGAATGAGTTTTCCGCGACGTTTGCGGACGAGTGTTAAGCTGCCAAAATCGCATGAGCTGCACGGCACGATAACGAACGGCGTTTCCCGCCGCGTCCTCCGATCGCATGACGCGGCAGCGGCAAGTTTACCGACATGATCCCACGCAGCTCATGAGCCGTCCTGTCAACCAGACACGTGACGAGCCGATAAAGCAGGAAGCAAACGTGATGAAGAACTACAGGAAGACGACTTCACTCATTGCGACACTCGCGGCGGGGTTTGTCCTGCTTGTTGCAGCCGACGGAGCGTTCGCGCGTGCCAACACCGGATCCCGCCCCATCAGCACGAGCGCCAGCAAACCTTTAGGCACAAATGCCGGTGCCGGCGGTAAAGGGGTTGGCGGCGAAGCCAACACAAATATCGGCGGCAGTTCCAGTGGAATGATCCCGCCACCGCCCCCGCGCCGCCATCACGGCCCTCCTCGCGGTTAGCATGCGGCAGAGAAAACCGGCTGGGGCGAATTGGATCTCGTGATGTGAGCCTCGCTCCGAGGGTCGCATCACATCTGAACGTTCGCCGCTCGCGGCGCGTTATGTAAGTTTCAGGAAATCTCAATGAATCGAATCTGGAATGGACTGGCTTTAGCTGCAACGCTTTCAGCGCCTGCTATGGCGACCGATATTGCGCAGCCCGTCTACAAGAAGGCACTGACCATCGATCCTGTTTACAACTGGTCGGGCTTCTACGTCGGTGCCCATGTCGGCTATGACTGGGGACGCGCCCGCGTCCTCGACAATGGCGTGTTAACGGAAAACGCCGTGCCGATGAACGGTGCCGTCGGCGGTCTGCTTGCTGGCGTCAACTGGCAGACCGGCGCTTTCGTTTATGGTCTGGAAGCCGATTTCGGAATGACTAACTTGCGCGGTGTAGGTGTCATCATCCCGCCAGCGCCGGTCGTGCAGCTCTCCAATCACTACAAGGTTGACTGGACCGGGACCGTTCGCGGTCGAATGAGTTATGCTATCATCCCGACTACGCTGGTGTACGTCGCGGGCGGCCCTGCCTTCGCAAACTTTGAATTCCGCGATGGCGATACATCGAACGCGGTTTCCCACCTACTCACAGGCTGGACCATTGGCGGCGGCATTGATCATGCATTGACGTTGAATCTGGTTGGCCGTCTCGAATACCTCTATACGGATTACGGCAACAGGAATCTTACGGTTACGCCAGGCGACATCTACAATGTTGGCTTCAAAACCCAAACACTTCGTGGAGCGATGATTTGGAAGTTCTAATCCTCCGAGCTGCCCCGGGTTCGCGGGCGAGCGGAGCTATCCTTCCAACCGAATGCAGCGTTGTCCTTCGATCGAAGGACGCGCGCCTCTTCAGCTGAAGCTATTTGAAAAACGGGTGTGGGAGAAAATCATCAAACGGAGAGTAACTGACCCATGACAAAGACCAGAAATCTTCTGATTGCATGCGCGATCGCTGTTGGAGCAGCATCCGGCAGCATCAGTTCTATATCGGCGACCGCCGCCCCCAAACTCGATTCCGTCGTATCTCAGTCCGCTATTATGCTGGCCTCGAACGTCGTCCGGCGTCCCGGCGATGCAGGCATCAAGCATCCAGGCAGCAATATTGTACGGCCGGTTATCCACGACAGTGCCAGTCGGACAGTGAATCGTCTTCCCGGCCGATCTATCGGCCTTGGGAAACCCCGCAAGATGCAGTGCCTCAACTACGGCGGTGCAAACAGGTGTAGGCCTGCCTAATAGCGAGTTCAGGAATATTTCGAGGACCCGCCGGCAAAGGGTCGGCGTGTCCTCTCAATCGGCCAACGGCGTGGAAAATCCGGCGACAAGCTTGACCAGATCGGCCTGTCGCCCGGCACCTGTTTTTTCGAACACGCGACTGACATGGGTCTTGATCGTAGTCTCCGCAACACCGAGAGCCACCGCGACCTCGGGAACACCGCCGACCTCAACGACCGCAAGCAGCACGCGCAACTCAGTCGGCGTCAACTTGTAGGTACGTCCAATAACTTCCGGAGCCGACGGCATTTCCAGCGTCGCCTTGCGAACGAACAACGCAGCGACTGCCGTATAGGCAACGCCAGCGCGCTGACGTTCGCCCGAGGTCAGCGGCAGGAGGTGAGCGACGTAACGTTCGCCGTTGTGCGCAGACAGCGGCAGCGCGATACCCTTGATACCGAGCGCCGTGTCGCCTTGGCCCGCGATGGCGAAGATCTCGCGCAAGGTTTTGTTGACCTGCGTATCACTTGCGACGAGTTGGCCTTTCGTCGAACGCAGCACGCCGCCGTCGTCCAGAAGGGCACGTCCAGCAATATTGGCGTGAACGATGTGCCCTCTTCCGTCGACGAGAAACATGCCAGCGCTGAGGCCATTGAATGTTTCAGTAAATGTCGCCGCTTCTGCTCGCTTCAGATCGATAACCTTGCCGATCAGCGCAGCACGGCGCACATGAGGAATGACAAGCGACATGCGCCGGCGCATCTCGTCGTCCACCATGCCACCCGTCTTGCTCCGGACAACGCTGAGAAACGCACAGCTTGTCGCAGATTTCTCGAGCACAGCGCTGGCAACGTCGATCCAACCCTGAGGCTCGGCCCACTCCCGATAGAAGCGTCCTTGCAAATGTTCTTCGTAAGGCACGAGGTCCGGAAGGCTTACAACTTGTCCGACGCCGAACATCGCCACTGCTGCCAGAGGATCGAACTTCGAATACGTTTCCGAATAACTCTGCATATACTCGGGGTCGAGGCCAAACTGATAGTGAGCCTCAACAAAGGCACTTGCAGAATCTTTCAAGGCAAGCCCTGCCGCCTGGCCACCGACAAATTCCGCTATTTCTTCGAGAACGACGGTCCACATCGCAGGATCAAGCGAAGCATCGTAGATGTCTCCGATCAGACGGGACGCTTTCTGATACTCGGACATGCGCTGATTGACCACTTGGAGCTGGTCGACCCGGCCGACCGCCCGATGTTCGTCGACCTTTTGAACGCTTTTTACCAACGTACTTCTCCTACCAGAACGAGTCCACAACACTTGCGCGATCGAAAGCGGCTGCATGGGATATCTCGCCGGCCGGGACCGACCTTGGAGGTCAAGCCCGACCGGCAGAGATGGATGGGAATATCGAAGCGAAAGAAACCGACCCGCTTACTTCGCGAGTTTGGCTTTGATCTCGGCCAGACCGGCCTCGTAGACGCCGTTCAACGCCTCGCTGGCGGCCTTTTCCTTGCCCTGATCCGGTGTGTAGGAGCCGCTCCAGCTAATGGTGGAAGAGCCGTCTCCCTTGGCCGTAACCTTGATCGTCGATGTGTAGTTCGTAACTGGCAACGGGCTCGAGATGAACGCGTAAGAATAGCTATGCTC
The DNA here is from genome assembly GCF_059419985.1 of Afipia sp. GW821-FHT04G03. Classification (NCBI taxonomy): domain Bacteria; kingdom Pseudomonadati; phylum Pseudomonadota; class Alphaproteobacteria; order Hyphomicrobiales; family Nitrobacteraceae; genus Afipia; species Afipia sp. GW821-FHT04G03. The sequence goes on from NZ_JBWKSV010000001.1 coordinate 1,833,511, forward strand.
CGCATCATTTCGTGCGGTTTGCGTTTCCACAAACGCCGCGTTGCCGTCCTTGGTCACGAGCGTCCGGGTCGGCGGCGCCTTGCCGTCCTCAATGCAGACCCCCACGGGCGGCAGCCAGTTTTTGATCGAGCAGAACGGGCCAATCAATGACCACACTGCCGAGGGCGCTGCTTTCACATCGACGCTGCGCGACAGATTTGCGGCGGAGGCCGGCGATGCATGAACACTCAAGAGGACCAGCGCGCAAAAAGCCGCGGAGGGCGAGAACGCTGTGATGTATCTCTCAACCATAAAATTCTTCATTGATAGTCCTGACTGTTGGAGTTGCGGAGGCGTGGCTTGGCCCGCATCAGCGGCGACCGTCCACCACGGGCACTCTTACAGCGAGCCTCATGCTCGCCATGTCGGCCAACATTGTCCGCCTCCCACGCGCAGCGCCAGTTCAGGAACTGAATCGAGACCGATACAGGAAATGAACCAGTAAGCAGCACCGCCGGCTAAAAACGCCCCTGACCATTTGGAGAGAACATGACCATAGGCAGTTACAGACAATTTTGTCCGGTCGCGATGGCCGCAGAGATCCTATGCACGCGCTGGACTGTCGTTCTACTCCGCGAACTGATCGCGGGTTCAACGCGTTTCAATGAATTGCGGCGCGGTGTTCCACGGATGTCCCCGGCCCTGCTCTCGCAACGTCTCAAGGATCTTGAGGTAGCCGGCATCATTTCCCGCACAGCGTCAGCGACGGATCCCGGCATCTTCGAGTACCATTTGACCTCATCCGGAAAAGAACTTGGACCTATCATCGAAGCATTTGGTGTCTGGGGTCAGCGCCGGATCGAAGCCGATGTGTCGCTTCAGCATCTCGATGTTCAACTTTTGATGTGGGATATGCGGAGAAATCTGAATACCAAGCCGATGCCAAAACATCGCAGCGTGGTGCAATTCGTATACCCGGAACTGTCCGCGACCCAATGCTCCTGGTGGCTGATCGTCGATCCCGACGAAGGCGTCGATCTTTGTTCGGTCAACCCGGAATTCGATGTCGATCTTTATGTGTCTGTCGGTCTGCGAACCATGACAGCCATCTGGATGGGGCTTGATACGGTGCGCTCCGCTGTTGGGAGCGCGCGTATGATACTGACCGGAGACCGGCAGCTCGCCTCGGCCATGCAAACCTGGCTCGGTCTCAGTCCATTTGCAAAGGAACGGAAGCTGGCGAGTTGAACGCTAGGAGGTCTTCGAACGCAGCTAGTGGCCGGTAAAGCCGACCGTCGACAACGATCTGTATCATGCATCCGGTTGGCGACGACGGAGAGGTTCAGTTCCTGAACTGGAATTGAATCCAAAGACTCTGATATTCGACGCGACTTGATCAACTTCGAAAAGAAGACACATGAGTCACGTTGGAGGCTGCTTTTGCGGCGCTGTTAAACTTGAGGTCACCGGTTCGCCGGAGGCTATGGGATACTGTCATTGCAGTTCCTGTCGTTCGTGGTCAGGCGGGCCTGTTAACGCCTTCAGCTTGTGGAAGCCGGATGCAGTGCGGTGAAATCAGGAGCCGAGCATGTCGCGACATTTCAGAAGACTCCGCTCAGCGAGCGTCAGTATTGCAAGAAGTGCGGCGGGCACCTCATGACCAATCATCCACCATTGGGACTCGTTGACGTATTCGCCGCGTCGCTTCCAACCCTTCCGTTTGCCCCCGGCGTTCACGTCAATTACGCCGAAACGGTGCTGCCCATGAAAGACGGACTGCCAAAGCTCAAAGACTTTCCGGCAGAATTGGGAGGGTCTGGCGAGGTGGTCGTTGAATAAGTGTGTGCTGCGGCACGTTGACGGGATCATTGATCGGGTTGCGAAGGTCCGATTCATCGCCGGAGATTCTGGCCTCTCGCGTCGGCTGGGGACATTTGGCGTCCCCAGCACGACGTAATTGCGAGTGACTATGCCTTCGGCAAGTAGGGAATGGTGCCAGCCAGATCGCTATTGTCGATGAGCTGGAATCGGCTTTCGCTACCGGCCTGTCGCGCGGTTACGTGCGCAGCGTAAGCCGGGTCGTTTACGAATGCCTTCGCTGCTGCGGCGGAGGGAAACTGCATAATCGCGATCAGCGACGTATCGAGCGGCCTTCCTTCAAGGGTCGTTACATTGCCGCTCCGGGCGAGATACTTGCCACCATGCTTGTGAACGAAGTCGTGAACCACAGCCGCATACGCAGGCACCCACGCACCGTCCGTCACCTTAATGTCCGCGATCAAAAAAGCTGTCATCGTTTTCTCCATGTCATCTCACGCACGGAACATCCGAGCGCGCGACGGAGATAGAATGGTTATTAGTGCAAACTCCAGTTCACAAAGTGAACTGCTGCAATATGATTTCTGTACCAGATCGAAATTCACCCTCATTGCTGGAGATCGCAGTTCGACGATACTGCGATGATATTTGACCGGCCGCCACGGAGCGGTCCGAACGACGATAAAATATCCATAAAACATGTGCTGCCGCGCGGTCGGTATGGCCCGGCCGTTTCGCCGAGGCACTCGCTTACTTTTTCATCCGGCTCGTTTGTAGATCGGAGGTTTTCTTATCGCGGGACCGTGCGACGCGGCCCATAACAGTGGGAAGCGACGTCCTTGCCTTCGGCGGAAGACAGAAAAACGTTATCTAATAGCGGGATTCAATGAATGAAAAAAATCGCCACTGTCCTTCTAGTGGAGGATGTAATCCTCGCTCCACAAGTCTAGCTGAGATGCCGTAGCCCGTTTTTGTGACCGGCAACCATTTCGGCAATCAATTGCTGCGCACCTCAGAGCTTGTACAAACCGCTCAGAACACCGGCGGAGTGCGTGATTGGAGCTAGCACGTCCGGGCCAAACTCGCCGCTAGGTAACACTGCCTGCCCGAGAAGCGACCCAACTTACGAGCCGAAATGAGTGCCTGGAAATGAATGGAAGTCGTGGCGACCTGTTCCGGATAAATCTGTCCGCCTCATACCGGTCTCTGTTTTTACGAAACGTAGACAATGGTTGCGGGTGACGAGAATGACGAATGAACCTCTAGAAAGAATGCTGACGGTGACATGGAACAATCCTCGGCCGGACGTTGCGCTGATGCATCGCCTGAGCGGCTTGGAGTATCTCTGTTCAATGTTTCCACCTCCACCGGGGATTGAAAAAGGAGCACCCATCGGTCGCCTTCTTCAAATCTATCCAACAGAGTTCAAGTTAGGATTTGCAGCCTTTGAGGCCATTCCAGCCGAGCAGCATTACAATCTGATGGGATCGGTTCACGGTGGTTTTGCCGCTACTTTGCTGGACTCTGCAATAGGTTGCGCGGTCCACAGCGGGCTAGAAGCAGGCCGGTCGTATACAACCCTAGATCTGCGAGTGAGCTACGTGAAAGCCATTCGAATAGGTTCGGGACCGCTACGTTGCGAAGCCAGAACTCTCAGTATCGGCGCGCGGATCGCCACGGCGGAAGGACGGGTCACGGATCGCGATGGCCGTTTATGTGCGCACGGCTCAGCCACATGCCTTGTGTTCGATCTGCCGCCGAAGCAATAGAAGGAAACATCGAATGATCGACCTGTCAAAGACGCTCCCGGATCTGTCTCACGAATTTGCCGAAATCAACGGGGAGCGTATTCACTATGTCAAAGCTGGAAAAGGACCGCTGATGCTGTTCCAGCACGGGTTCCCGCAGTGTTGGTACACTTTCAGGCATCAGCTCGCGGAGTTCGCCAAAACCCACACTGTCGTCGCGCCCGATCTGCGAGGCTACAATCTGTCTTCCAAGCCGACAAAACGTTGGGAATACGGCACTTGGGTCAGCGTCGAAGATACTCGAGCGCTCGTCCATTATCTCGGCTTCAAAACATTCATTCACGTCGGCCATGATACCGGCGGCATTATCGGCTATTCTATGGCGCTGCATTATCCAGCCTTACTTGATCGCCTCATCATATTGTGCACCGCACATCCGGCGACGTTAGACCGGGATCTGCACGACGACCAAGAGCAGATCAGGGCGAGCCAGTACCTACTCCTTACGCGGCGTCTCGATAGCGCTGGATTGCTGGCTGGCAACGACTTCGAGCGACTCAAGAACATCACGGCACTTCCGTTTTTTAGTGATGTTGACCGCCAGGTTTATCTCGAAGCATGGCGTCAACCCGGCGCGGCTGAGGGCATCGTGGGATGGTATCAGCGCGAGGGGGTGGGTCCGAAGGACGAAATTGGAACGCCGGCGCGCGGTAATACCTGTCCAGAAGTCTCCCCGCAGATTATTTCTGTGCCAAGCCTCGTCGTCCATACTAACGACGACGCCTATGTCAGGCCGCACGCCTTCAGCGGTATGGAGGCCTATATGCCGAACGCCACGATCATCAATGTGCCCGGTAGCCACTGGATTTGCGATGAGCAACCTCAGCTTGTCAACCGGATGATCCGGGCGTTCCTTGACGGCAGAGCCTTTAAATCTTCCGCGAGGGCGCGCGATTCTACCCTCCCGACTGCCTGAGCGAGTCATCGAGAGGGGCGGCGTAGGCCCGCTTCTCTCGTCCCGTCGGCACGTTCGTCATCGGCAAAGAAGATACGTGTGCCCCATCTGGTGGTCTTGTGACGCATTGATGGGTGTCGCTATCACGGCCAATCAGATCTTTTGGCAGCAGTACGATGGAAAACTGCGCGAGGCTGGGCGACCGTCTGCTCGCTCACCACAACCGCCAAACTCAACAACGTCGAACCCTTTGCCTATCTCAAAGACATCCTAGAACGCATGTCTGGCGGGCACCCGATGAGCCGCATCCACGAACTCTTGCCATGGAATTGGCGTCCAGACGACACTTAAAACTAACGCTATATGTAAGAGTTAAACGCTTACGCGAGGCGTAGCTTCACAATAATCGCTTGAAGAACTAACGATTTCGATAACAGACGGTGCGGCGAAATATGAGTGCGCACCGTGAATGCCGAGAACGCGCAGCGCCCACAACAGCGGAGTCTTTGCATACCGATCGTCGATCCTATGGATCTTGTTCGCGGACGCGTGAATACTCAATCGTGCCGACAACACTGGTGTATGTCGAAGGCGGCGCCAGTCTGATAGCGAGAATGGGATTATCTAGAGGACGCGCCGATAAATAATCGGCGTGTCCTGTCAATCCGCCAGCGGCGTCGAAAATCCGGCGACAAGCTTGACCAGATCGGCCTGTCGCCCGGCACCTGTTTTTTCGAACAGGCGGCTGACATGAGTCTTGATCGTCGTCTCCGCAACACCGAGAGCCATCGCGACCTCGGGCACACCGCCGACCTCGACCACCGCGAGCAGCACGCGCAGCTCGGTCGGCGTCAACTTGAAAGTGCGCCCAATCACTTCAGGCGCGGACGGCGTTTCCAACGTCGCCTTGCGGACAAATAATGCCGCAACCGCCGTATAGGCAACGCCGGCGCGCTGACGAGCACCCGAGGTCAGAGGCAACAGATGAGCGACATAACGTTCTCCATCATGGGTGGAAAGCGGAAGCGAAATGCCCTTGATACCGAGTGCGGCATCGCCCTGGTTCGCGATAGCAAAGATCTCGCGCAATGTTTTGTTGATCTGCGCATCGCTCGCGACGAGTTGGCCTTTCGTCGAACGCAGCACGCTACCGTCGTCCAGAAGAGCGTGTCCCGCGACATTGGCATGAACGATGTGCCCTCTTCCATCGACCAGAAACATGCCAGCGCTGAGGCCATTGAAGGTTTCGGCGAATGTCGCCGCTTCTGCATACTTCAGATCGATCACCTTGCCTATCAGCGCAGCACGGCGCACGTGAGGAATGACAAGCGACATGCGCCGGCGCATCTCGTCGTCGACCATGCCACCCGCCTTGTTCCGGACAACGCTGAGAAACGTGCAACTTGTCGGAGACTTCTCGAGCACAGCGCTGGCGACATCGATCCAGCCCTGGGGCTCGGCCCACTCCCGATAGAAACGTCCCTGACAATACTCTTCGTAAGGTACGAGGTCTGGAAGACTTACAACTTGTCCGACGCCGAAGAGCGTTACTGCTGCAAGAGGATCGAACTTCGAATACGTGTCCGAATAACTCCGCATATACTCCGCATCCAGGCCAAAGTGATAGCGGGCCTCAACGAAGGCGCTTGCGGTATCTTTCAAAGCAAGCCCCGCGGCCTGACCGCCGACAAATTCCGCTATTTCTTCGAGAACGACGGTCCACATCGCAGGATCGAGCGAAGCGTCGTAGATGTCTCCGATCAGACGGGATGCTTTCTGATACTGCATCATACGGTCATTGACTACGCCAAGTCGGCCAGCCCGACCCGCCGTCCGTGGTCGGGCGCTCTTTTGAACAGCTTCTGTCAAAGTACTTCCCTCGTCGGAGCGAGTCCACCGCAGCTAGACATCGGTCAGTTCTTGATGGATGTGGTTACGGCGTCTCAGCGCAAGTCGTGGCCAAGTTGCACTTGGCGGTCGACTGCAATCCAAGTCGCTCGAGCCATGGCCAACAATGTTCCGGCTTCACCATAGACAGCAGCCTCAGCAACGCGTTTGCGGCCGTCGCGGCCGGCCTCCCATGCAGTGATGACGCAGCGTTCTCCTGGACGCGGACGCGTCTCTATCCGTGCGGACATTCGGCCCAATAGAATCGGCGTTCGGTCGAAGCAGCCGCTCTCCCGATCGTATGAGGAAGCATAACCCGTGGGACAATCGAGCGCCGACCAGAGAAACTCAGGCGCGACGAAGCCGTCCTCCGCCACCAGTGTCGGATCCGGTGTCCAGGTCGCCGCAAGCACAGCCGAATCATTCCGGGAATCGCGCACGAGCGGTCCGGCAAAAATGCGCAGGCCATCTCCCTGCGCCCTCGCAGGACCACACACGAAACACGTCGGCAGCGGATGCTCGTGTGGCTTGACCAGTGTCAGCAATTCGGCTGCACTTGCCTCGTCGAAGCTTGCCGTCTCCAGGCGCGTAAGGTCAATACTCGCCGATCGTCCAGTGGCGACGATTGTGGCGCCATCGCTAAGCTCCCATAGCCCGTCGTCTTTCGCGACGACATCGAGCTGCTTATCCAGGGGCGGAGGTGCGCGGAGCGTCACCTCCGCACCCCCGGGAATGTGCCGCGCCAGCTGACCGCAGACGTACCCGCCGTTCCCGGAGTTCGGAGGACCGCAGTAGCGCTTGTCGATGATAATCGATGTCATCGATCCCTTCCTCGCTTGCCGCCGCCACCGCACTCAACTGTCTTAAGGACGATTCTTCCCTGAACCGTCCGATTAGCAACAGCGCGCATCGCTTCCTTGACCTGTTCCAGGGGAAGGACGCGATCGATGTGGGGGCGAATTTTCCCCTCGACCAACAATTGCGCCAGGGTGTCGTTCAGGCGCGCGGCTTGCTCGGGAAATTTCTCTGCCCATGCGCCAACAAAGACACCAACAATGGAATAGTTCTTCAAAAGCAAGAGGTTCATGGGCACCGAAGGGATCTGGCCGCTCGTGAAACCGACCGGCATCAGCCGTCCGCCCCACTTCATCAGCCGCGCCATTTGCTCGAAAATCGCTCCGCCAACATTGTCGAAGCAGACGTCGACGCCTTCTCCACGGGTTATCGACTTGATCCGCTCGCGCAGGTCTTCGCTACGATAATTGATGACATCGCAGGCACCGTAACGGCGCACCAAAGCCATCTTGTCGTCGGAGCCTACACCGGCGATGACCCGCAGGCCCAAGTGGACCGCGAGGTCGACAGCGGCAAGACCGACCCCGCCTGCAGCCCCAGTAATAAACACTGTTTCACCGTGTTGGGCTCGTGCACCCTCTTTCAGTGCGTAATAGGCCGTGCCGTAGTTGTGCCAGACCGTGGCCGCCGTTTCGAACGCGACACCTGCCGGCAACAGCACACTCTTCGATTCCTTGGCGACCATCCGCTCGGCATAGCCGCCTGTCCAGCTTCCGCACGCCACACGATCACCCGGCTGAAATTTCGTAACCTTGTCGCCAACCGCGACGACGACGCCGGCCGCTTCCGCGCCGGGCACGAATGGTGTCGGTGGACGCATCTGATAAAGGCCCGAGACAATCAGATGGTCCATGAAACTCACGGAGGCCGCGTGTACGTTGATCAGAATCTCGTCACCGGCGGGCTTCGGTTCTTCGATATCGCCGATCCACAGGTCCTCCGGACCCGTAAACGTGTTGCATAGAACTGCTCTCATTGTGATGCTCCTTCTTGGTTGCGACCGAAAATGCGCGGCAGCAGCATGGGGACGCGCTGGCGATACTGCTGGTAAGTCGTGCCGAACTGAGCGACTAAATCCCGCTCCTCGAACTGCACCCCGACCAGGATGTAGATCGTGATCGTGACCGCGAACAACAAATGGCCTGCGGTCATTTCGGGCGTAGCCCAGAATGCGAGCAGAAAGCCCAACATAAGCGGGTGCCGCACGATTTTGTAGAACAAAGGAATTTTGAACTCCTGACCCGGGTCGTTGGCTCCACGCAGCGAGAAGTATGCTTGACGCAGGCCGAACAGGTCGAAATGATCAATCAGGTAGGTCGAGGTCAGCGCAAGTAGCCAGCCGAACCAGTAGACACCGGTCAGCAACGAGCCTGCGATTCCATCGAACTTCCAGATGAGTGTCGGAATCGGTTGCCACTGCCAGAATAGCAGCAGAAGGATCAGGCTGGAGAGCAGCACGTAGGTGCTACGCTGCAAGGCCACGGGAAGGTTTTTAGCCCACCACTGTTTGAAGACCGGGCGCGCCATAATGGTGTGCTGGATTGCAAAAATTCCGAGCAGCAACAGATTTACGGCGATAGCCTCGGTCAATTGAGCAGGGCCGCCGCTGACGTCGATCGACTTTGGTACGAAGGTGTTGCTGAAGAATCCCAGCCCGTAAAGGAACGAAACAAGGAAGACGCCATAGCTCACAATGGCGTACAATAGGATCAGGAGACGTGCGAACATGAATGTTTTTCCAATTGTGCTGCCGGCGGCAGCAGGGCCGAAGACAAAAGCCTGAACCGTTCGACAGCGAGCGGGCTTGATCAGGCATAACTTTTATCGCTGGACCGTCCCCTGCGCGTCCCCCGATAGGACAAGGGAAGATTTCATGACTGGGTTCTCGCTTCAGACGCTTGGATTCCCGGAAATCCATGGCGACAACCGCCCGATCAAGCTCAACCTGCGCAAGGGTCTTGCACTGCTGATCTATCTCGCGGAGGCCCAAGGCGCCGTTGCACGGGATGTCATTGCCACGCTGCTGTGGCCCGAAAGCCCGGGCGAAACCGCCCGCGCGCGGTTACGGCGCATGCTTCATCGCATCGAGCTTACGCTCGGCCAGCACGTTTTCGAGACCGACCGCACCAGCGTGCGGTGGTCTCCAGCGGTCGAGCTGACGGTCGACTCCCATCTGTTCGAAAGCGCCTGCGACCGAAGCGCTTTCGACGAAGCCTGCCTGTACTATCGGGGTGACTTCCTCGCAGGCTTCTCTCTACCCGACTGTCCTGAGTTCGACGATTGGGTGTTCTTTCGCCGCGAGGCACTCAGGGGGCGGCTTATGCATGGGCTGGAACGCCTCGTGCAAGACAAAAATGCCGCAGGCGAGCATTTTGCTGCCGCAGCTCACGCGGGACGCCTTGTCGAGCTCGACCCGCTGAGCGAGGTGTATTGTCGACATTTGATCCGCAGCCTCCTGCTTGCCGGCGATCGAAGTTCGGCAGAACGGCACCACGGCGCACTGACACAGCGGCTGCGTGACGAGCTTAGGGTCGCGCCCGAAGCCGCGACCGAAGCGCTCATGGATCCCACCACGCCGCCGTTGGTCCATGACGCTCCGACAACACTCTATGTAAAGGGCGCCGGCGTGCATCTGGCGTATCAGACATACGGAAGCGGCAAGCTTGATATCCTGATTATGCCTGGCTTCGTGTCACATGTGGAACGCCTTTGGGAGCATCCCTCGTGCCGAGCATTTCTGATTTCATTGATGGCGTTTGGACGACTCATCATCTTCGATCGTCGCGGCATCGGGCTATCGGACCGGGTCGGATCGGCCCCGAGTATCGAAGTCACCGCCGAGGATATCGGCACTGTGCTGCGGGCGGTGCACACGCGCCGCGTCGTTCTGTTTGGCGCGTCAGAATGTGGGCCAGCATGCATCAAGTTTGCGGTCGATGAATCCCGTCTCGTGGCTGGCCTTATTCTGTTCGGCTCATTAGCCAAGGGCTCTTGGGCGCCAGACTACCCGCACGCTTTGCGGACAAGCCAACATGAAGCCTGGCGCCAGCAACTCGTCGCGGACTGGGGTGGCCCTGCCGGAATCGAAACCTTCGGGCCGAGTCTTTCTCGTGACCCTCAAGCGAGGGCGTGGTGGGCTGGACTGCTGCGCGCGGCCTCTAGTCCCGGCGGCATTTGGGCGGTGCTCACGGCGTTGCGCGATACCGACGTGAGACACCTCCTGCCACGAATCTCTGTGCCGACGCTGGTGCTGCACCGCCAAAACGACCGCGCCGTGCGTATTGGGGCAGGCCGGGATATGGCCAGCCAAATCACTGGCGCTCAATTCGTTGAACTCGACGGCGATGATCATTGGTTCTTTGCGGGTGCTCAGCAACCAGTGCTTGAGGCAATCAGACAATTCATTGGCGGGCTGCCCCGCAACAAAAGGCCGAAGCGGTAAGGCTAGATCAGCACGTTGGCAATCCGGCAAAAATCTCACCTCGGGGGATGCTCAGCACCGTCCCGCCGACCGCGAAGCTGCCTTGCTTCTGGACTGTCAGCGGTTGCGGCTTTCCCTTTTGATCAGCTATTGCGCTGTTGGCGGTCAATATAACCGCAGCAACAAACACCAACACCCCGTACCGCGAATTCAAAGCACCCATCCCTTTCTCGATCTTTCCGAAAGGATACGCGCGTCGGCATTCATTAGATGGTGAAATCGAGATATGCCTTTAAGTTGAACTTAGTAATCCAAATGAACATGAAAGCGATCATGTGTGCGCCTCATCGGACTAATCGAAACTCCCTTATCGACTATTCCATAATCCTGCGACATGGATGGCGAAGAGCCGGTTCAGGCCAGATCCGACTGATCGCGAATACTTTTCGGGCTAACGAAGTGTCAGGCCATCATCCACAGGAATCGTCTGTCCAAATGACGTAAGAAGTGAGCGGAGAGGCAAGGAACAGCGCGACACCCGCAATTTCAGTAGTCTTTCCCAGGCGGCCGAGTGGAATCTGTGCTTACCACGCTCGCCCCGCTTCGGATTGCTCGTCGTCACTTTGGTCATCAGCGCTCGCGGAAGGCGCGATTCATTTGATCGGTGAATGGCTTGGTAAGATACGATACAGCGGTCCGCTCTTGGGTCGAGATAAATACTTCGGCCGGCATGCCCGGAACGAGTCTGACCGTACTCAGTTGCGACAGCGCTTCGTCGCTCAACTGCACGTAAGCGATGTAATGCTCTTGCCCTGTCGTGGGATCACGTGCCGATGCAGGCGACACCATGACGACCTTGGCCTTCATCTCAGGCGTCGTGTTCCGGTTGAAAGCCGATAGCCGGACGCGAGCTCGCTGACCTTCCCTCACCTGGTCGATATCTACCGGCGAGATTCTGACCTCGAACTTTAGCTCAGCGCTTTCCGGGACGATTGTCGCAATTCTTGCCGCCGGTGTGATGACCCCACCCACAGTATGGACGAACAACTCGTTGACGTATCCAGAAACCGGCGCCCGTATTTCCGTACGCGACAAGCGGTCCTCAATAGCAAGTTTTCGTTCGTTCAGTTCGGCGATGCGTGCATCCACGGTACGGAGATCACGCTGAGCTTCGGTACTCGCATTCTGATCAATTGCGATGATCTGCAGTTTGATTTCACTGGTGCGCACCTTCGCGCGCGCAATGTTTGCTTCGATTTCGCCGCGCTCACCCAGTATTCGCGCCCAATCTCTGTGAGCTGTGTACACGCGCGCGTACTCGACAATTTTCTTTTCAAACAGGACCGTGAGCTTATCGCGCTCCTCGCCGACAAGCCTGATTTCTTCCAGCTTGGCGGCAAGTCGTGACTCCATGCCTTTGATTTCTTCACCGGTCTGGCCAATGCTCAGCGTGAGCTGCTCTTTCTGACTATCTCTGCCGAGCTTGTTACCCGCAAACAGGCGCCGCTCACCTTGAATGGCTGCGTCCGCCGTGCTCGCCAGACCCGCGAGTTCCTTTGAGAACGTGATTGAGGACAAATTGTCCCGTTCCGCAATCAGCCGGGCTTGACGCCCGAGTGCTTCTGCAAGTTGCGACCGCACGATCAGCAGTTCTGCCCTGACCTGAACATCGTCGAGAGTGGCCAACACCTGCCCTCCCTTGACAAGATCTCCTTGCCGGATTGCCAACGTTTTGATGATACCACCATCCCTATGTTGGACCTCCTTGAGGTTCTGGTCGACTTTGACGACGCCTGTCGAAATGACTGCGCCTTCAAGACGCGCCAAGGCTGCCCATCCGCCACACCCGATGACCAACACAAGGACGAGGCCCAAACCAATTGCAACGCGGGACCAGAGCGAGAAAACATCCTGTTCTCGCGATGAGCCGCCGCCGGCACCTGGAGCCTTTTTAATGGCATTCTGACTCATCGCTCACTCCTCATTCCAAGACAACGCGCGAACACCCCTTACGAGATCCCGACAACAACGCTGAGGTTGTGATGTCCGTACAGTTCAATTGAGAAGAACTCCTCCGAATCCGGCCTGTCACGGACCTCCACGAAAGTTCGTTCATCATCATCGACTTTCTCGAAACGAAGGCGGATCGGAAGATTTTGACCGTCGCGATCTGACAGATAGATGTCTTCGAACAGATCTTCGATGGCCTCAGAGACATCGTCGCCTTCGCGATAACGGATTTCGTAGCTTGCCGCGATGATTCGGTCGCCGACCGTAAAGTCGGTGATCTTGCGAACAACATCGGACTGATGATCGTCGGCTGACCTTTCAAATTCGAAAGTGTCGTCACCATCGCCCCCGGCAAGGATCGCGGACGTCGAGCCGACGATGATATGATCGTCGCCCTGACCGCCAATGATCCTTTCGAACCCGGCAATCAGATCCATGCCGATTTCACGACCCTCGGCACTTCCTCGACCTAGATCGATGGTGATGCTCATGGTGGCCGTCGAATAGTCGAGCGTATCTTCGCCGGCGTCGCCTGAGTAAGTATCAGCCACAGCGTCAATGGCAGCGACGACGTAGTCATCGCCATCGTCGCCATGCACATCGTCCTTGCCCAGGCCATCCGATATGACATCGTTGCCGTGTCCGCCGGAAGCAGTGTCGTCGCCGGCGCCGGCGAACAAGATGTCCGCACCTATACCGCCGTGAAGACTGTCGTTACCCTCGCCGCCATCAAGCGTGTCGTTGCCGGCATCGCCTTCAACGATATCGTTTCCAATTCCGGCGAGTATGATGTCGTTTCCCTCGCCACCTGAAATGCGATCATCGCCGGCTTCTCCATGAATCGTGTCGTCGCCCTGCTCGCCAAACAGGTGATCATGACCGTCGCCTCCGAAGATCACATCATTTCCGGTTCCGCCGAATACAATGTCGTTACCCGCCCCCGCATAGACGATATCCTTGCCTGCGCCGGCTACGATATGATCATCGCCGTCACCGCCAAAAATCAGATCGTCACCACCTCTGGCCTCGATGTTGTCATGGCCGCTTCGGCCGTCGATGGTATCGTCGCACTGGGTGCCGAGCAGATTGTCGTCGCCATCGGTCCCGACAATCGGCGGCGCTTCGATGACCCTGAGATATGCGGTCTGCTGAATGACTTCTGCGCCGTCCGTAATATAGTAAATGAACGTGACGTCACCGAGCATTCCCTTCGCTGGCGTGAACATCCAGCCGCCGCCTTCTGCCGGGGTGAGCGTACCCGACGACGCAGACAAATTTCCAAGCGTCAGCCGGTCGCCATCCGGGTCTGCCGTCCCCTGCAATAAGGCGAGCAGCGATATCAGATACGCATGGCAACCGACCACATCCGGAAGCTGAACCGGTCCGCTGCTCCGCGGTGCGCGATTGCGCGCGCTCTCAGGATCGGACGGATTTTTAGGCCCCCCATCGGATGAGCCCCCGCCTCCCCCTCCCGGCCGCGGAGGCGAACTGGGTTCGTTGAGCCCGGCAAGGCGAGAGTGATTGTCATTGACGGGGCGACCCGGATCGCTACCAGAACCAAAGTCTGATCGGGAAATCGGTTGACGCTTCATTGCACTGAAATCGAGCGCAGGTGAGTCGCTGGCCAGGAAGCTGCCAACGTCCTTTGCAGGAAGCTCAAGCGGAACCACGTTGTCCGAAGACCGCTTGGCACGGCTAGTCCCGCCCGTCACGTCGCCCTCGGCATTTGCATCGGTCTCAACGACCACGTCTTCGCGGGCAGAGCTTCCCTTATCTTCATCTTCCGGATGCCGACGGCCCTGCTCCGCTGAAGCGCTACCTGGCGATTCCAGTCGAACGGGGAGAAAGCTTTTCAGGTACGCCGCACAGCCGGTCAGAAACAGCAGAAAGGAGAGCGGAATGATATTCGTTTTTCGCTCCTCCTGTTCATAGTCTTCACGAGAGGGTTGCTTTTGAACGGAGTCTTGTCTTGCTTTGATCTTGATCATGCTGGCCGCCGTATCTTAAGTCCGTCAGCAGCAGGCTTGGCGGACGATTGCAAACCGGGTGTCATGATGTCTTGCTTGTTGCCGAATGCCCCCAGTCGGCCATTCTGAATGATCCCTACAAGATCGACGGCGGTTAGTGCGCTGGGGCGGTGTGCGATGACAATCGCAATCCCACCTCGAGCTTTGATACCCTCAATAGCTTCCGTCAGCGCATTCTCGCCTTCTCCATCCAGATTTGAGTTGGGCTCGTCCATGATGACAATGAAGGGATCGCCATAGAGCGCGCGCGCCAAGGCAACACGTTGCCTCTGGCCGGCGGACAACGACGTTCCGTTCGGTCCAAGCTGCGTGCGGTATCCCTCCGGCATTTTCAAGATCATGTCGTGAACGCGAGCCGCTTTGGCAGCCGCGATGACTTTGTTGAAGTCGGGCTGGGGTTCGAAGCGGCAAATGTTTTCCTCGATAGTCGCATCCATCAAGCTCACATCCTGAGGCAAGTAGCCGATGTGCTGCCCGATATCGTCCTCTCGCCACTGCGCGAGGTCCGCGCCGTCGAGCCGTACGCTGCCGCGCAAGACAGGCCAGAATCCTGTCAGCGCCCGGACCATCGTGGTCTTTCCGCCGGCACTCGGCCCGATGATTCCCAGGGCCTGGCCGGGCTGAAGCTCGAAACTGATGTCGCTCAGTACAACTTGCCCTGAGCCCGGGACGGCGACAGTGATCCTGTCGATGCTGAGACCTCTGTGGGGCGCTGGAAGTTGCATCGGCTCTTCAGCAGCCGCCAGCGCAATGACGGTTTCCCGCAACCGGTTATAGGCCATGCGCGCTGCCACGAACGCTTTCCAGTTGCCGATGGCGAGATCCACGGGCGCGAGCGCGCGTCCCGAAGCAACCGAGCATGCGATAATCGCCCCCGCCGTCATCTCGTTCTTGATGGTGAGATAGGCGCCGAGGCCCAACAGCGCCGACTGCAGCAGCATGCGCGACACGCGCGAAATCGCGGCGAACGTTCCGCTGATATCATTGGCCTTCGTCTGCAACTCAAGATGTTCGCCATTGGCTTCGTTGAAGCGATTCACAGCGCGATCCGAAAAACCCATCGCCTTGAGCACTTCAGCGTTGCGCGCATTCGAATCGGCGATCGTGTTGCGTACGATTGCCGCCTTCCGGGTCGATAAATTTAGTTGCTTGGTGCGGATCTCGCTGATGACCGTGAGAACGGCAAGGAAGACTGCACCGGCGAATGTCAGGGCTCCCAGCAGCGGGTGAAGGAAATAGATAAAGGCGATATAGAGCGGTATCCATGGCAGGTCGAACAACGCTGCCGGGCCTTGGCTGCCCAGGAAGCCCCGCACCGTGTCCACATCACGGCCGCGTTCCAGCGCTTCCGAAGTCGAAAAGCCGAAACGCGGCATATCGATTGCGACGCGGTGTGCCATAGGCGCGATTTTGTTGTCGAGCCGTGCACCGACGCGCACCAGAACCTGCGACCTGATGATGTCAAAGCAGCCTTGAAAGACGTAAAGGCCGATCGCCAGCGTCGATAGAGCGATAAGCGTCGGCACGCTGCCGCTGGTCAGCGCACGATCATAAATCTGCATCATGTAGAGAGATCCGGTCAGCGCCAGGATGTTGATCACTCCCGAGACCAGAAACAGAAATACAACGATCCCGCGAAATCCTCGCGTGAGCTCCGCGAGATTTTTTCGTTTTGCCGGGGTCAATTCTTTGGATTTCGCCATGGAACGCACTCAAACTGAGGAACTATGAAATTCCGAAAAACCGGAGGCGGGAACTACTCGCCTCCGGTCATGGGGCATCTCAAGATGTGAGGTTCGCGTTGGTCAGCGTATGATGGCCTTCGATCTGGATCGTGAAGTCGGCCGCGCCGCCATCGATATTGCCCTGCACCAGCGTGAAGTCACCGTTGGTGCCCGTGCCGAAAGTAACTGCCAGTTGCCCGGCTGCCGTAGCCGCAGCACCCGTGACCAACGTGAAGGCCTGGTCACCCGCAGCAGACAGGTCGGCGTCGATCGCGCTCAGATCGATGCGGTCACCCGGCTCGAACCCGACGATGGTGTCGCCGTTAGCCCCGGATGCCGACAGGAACTTGAACGTATCGTTCCCAGCACCACCATTGATCACGTTGACGGCGTTGCTCGCGGTGATGGTGTCGTTACCGGAGCCTGTATTGACGTTCTCGATTCCCCACAGGGTATCGTTTCCTGTTTGCGCGCTGGATGCGCTGCCCTTCGCCAAAGCACCCGAGCCGAGATTGACGGTCACGCTGACCGTGGCTGCGGAGATATCGAGCGTATCCTTTCCAACACCACCGTCGGCGGCATCACCGAAGTAAACGTCGTTTCCGTCTCCGACTTCAGCCACGATCAAATCGTCGCCATCGCCACCGAAGACAGAGTCGTCACCAACTCCTGCGGTAATCATGTCGTTGCCGCCATCGCCGAAGATGCGATCTGAGCCGGCATCGCCGTAGATGATGTCGGCCTGCCCACCGCCGAACACCTGGTCATCGCCGGCCCCGGCGAAAATCATGTCGCGGCCGTCGCCACCACTCACGAAGTCAGCGCCTTCTCCCGCGGAGATCGCGTCGGCCCCAGCATTACCTGTGACCACATCGTCTCCCGCAAGCGCGACGAGGTTGTCGTCAGACGCCGTTCCGTTCAGGATATCCGACTGCGGCGTTCCGTTGTTGACCGCGCCGGGCACAGGCGAGGTCGTCTCATCGTCATCATCGCCGTCGTCGCTATCATCCTCCTCGTTATCATTCCCATTGTTGTTGCCAATCTGCGGCATTCCTCCGCTTGCAGTGAAGGTGATGGAGTGAGTGCCGTCCGTCATGGTCGTGACGCCATCGGTCGTGGTCGAAGTGAAGTCAGCGGCCACCTTCCCGGGCGGCAGTTCGATCACGTCCTGCGGACGCAGCGTTCCAATGATCGTGTCGTTGCCGCCATTCGACCTGAAAACGATCCGGTGAGCTGAGGACAGCGCCGAAATATCGACCGTGTCATCGCTAGCATCGCCGTCGATGGTGATGGTGCTAAAGTTAAGGCTGGTGGAGGTGAAGTCTCCGATCACCTGGATAGTGTCACCTCCACTAGAGCCGCCGCCCGCACCGCCTGGTGTGGTCACATTCAAGGTATTGACCCGGATTTCCTCGATGTTATCGAGTTCGGCGATGATCACACCGTTGCGGACGATAACGATTTCCGTATCCGCCCTCAGATCGGTGAAGCCGGCCGAAATCGCATTGCTCTTGGCGTATATTTTAAAGTCTTCAGCCGTATTGTTGCCGTTCACAACGAATGTGTCTGCTTCCAACACATCGTTGGTTTCAATCCAAGATGAGCTCCATGGCCGGGTACCATTGGTGTTGTTGTAGCCTTGCGTCCCAAACTCATCGCGGAAGTTTCCTGTCGGCGTCTGGATATTGACGTTGTCGATATAAAAATTCTCACCACCACTAAGGTTTGGAGAGACAAAGCGGATCGCCGAATGCGCGCCGCGCTGTGCTGCAGTCAGATTGACGGTAAAGGTGGTATCGAAATCTTCGGTCCCTCCGCCATCGAGGGTACCAATCGTGTCCCACGTGGTGCCGTTAAACGCCTGGACAAGCAGGTCATCAGCGCCACTCGTGTCATCCACCCGCCATGTGAACGATAAGGTCGCGGATGCTGCGCCGGTGAGATCCACCGACCGTGAAAGAATTTCCGTGCCGTTGGTATTCTCGGTGAAGTTCAGTCGATTTCCGGTGGCACCGCCGGTGCCGGTAACAACGACCGAGCCAGTCGTGGCCGGATTGGTGTTGCCGCCGTCGGCGTAGTCACGACCGTCGGTCGCGCCGGTATTGTTGGCGTTCCAAACGATGGTGTCGTTGCCAGCCCCCGCAAAGACGATGTCATTGCCAGTGCCGCCATCGAATGAATCACCATCACCGTCCCCGACAAGGATGTCATTGCCGGTGCTGCCGGCGACGTCGTTGGTATCGCGCACAACCGCCACATTGGCCGTCGTGCCCGCATTGGCGGTATAAATGAATGAGTTGGCGGTCCCGTCCGTATCGTCAATTTGAACGCCGCCATTCACCGGAAGAAGTGTCGCCGTGAAGCCGCTTGAGGACTCGGTCACCGCCGTGATGTCGGGGACAACGGCCGGCGAGTCGGGATCGCCATCGTTGGCCAGCAGCGCCCATTCGGGAACCACAAAGTTCGCTCCGACGACGTTCGTCACAATCCGATCTGGCGTTGCAACGAATGGATCATCAACTCCCATCACATTCACTGTAGCCGTGGCTACGACACTCTCCTTCTCGCCGTCGTTAACGGTCACTGCAATATTGCGCGGCGTTGCCGCTGGAGTTGGGTTCGGGTTATCGCCGGTATTGGAGAAGCGCACCTGACCGATCGCCGTCTGTAGTGCAGTTTTTGAGATCGGTCCGTTGCCACTCAGATACATCGTGATTGTACCTGCAACTGCCGGACCAAAGCTCATCGTTACACCTGTCGGAAGCGTACCTTGGATCGACAGCGTGTCGCCGAGCTGGGCATTGGTCAGCTTGATCGTGGCGCCCATCAATGTGGGATTGTCAACGTCGCCGACCGCCGGGTTGGACGCGATAGCGACCGCCGGTCCACCCTCGGTGTATGTGGCCGCAGTGTAGTCGTTGGGTGGCGCCGCCGAGGAACTGGTGAAAACGATATTGATGTTATCAATGTAGAAGTTGTCGCCGTTATTATCGGTCGGATTGGTTCCCGGAAGATCCGTCCCGCCGGTGGTTTCCCAGTCACCTTCCGCACGGAAGCGAATCTGCGAATGTGAGCCAATCATTGCCGTCGTAAGAGCCGCCGAAAACGTGCCGGCTCCATTGCTGGTGCTGCCGCCTAACGTCGTTCCTAATTGCTCCCAGCTATCCCCGTCCCACGCCTCGACGACAATGTTCTCGCCAGATCCGGTGTCGTCATCGACGTAGTCGAAGGAAAGTGTAGCCGTGCTCCGGCCAGTCAGGTCAACGGCCCTGGTCAGAGTTTCATTACCATCTATGCCGCCATCAAACTGGAGGCGACCGCCATTGATATCGATCTCGCCGGAGGTGGCGCTGTTGTTGTCATTAGCCTCCGCCCAGTTCGTCGTCCACGGAGCAGTGGCGTTTGCGCTGTCCGTGCCGGTGTAATTCGACGTTCCGAACTCCTCGCGATAATTGCCGCTTGTGACAACACCGCTGAGGTCCAGCGTCGGCGCGATATCAACAATTTCGCCAGTGACGTCGTTGAGAAAGATCGTGAACTGACGCTGTGCCATCAGCACTCCGCCATTCGCGATCGTATCGGTATAAGTATCGATGACGATCTGATACTGGTTATCGACAAACTGATGAGACTGGTTCGCGGGCGTGTGAACGCCGGCTTCATAGTTGAGCATCATCGGGCCGCCGTTGGCGACGGCGAGCTGATAGACCGGCGCCGCTGCGGTGCCAGTATTAACGATTGTGAAGCGCCCTCCCGCATCCTGGCCGGGCGAAATGACGTGCGTCAGCTGAACGACATCGCCGTCTGTAACACCGGTACCGCCGAAGCCGAGCGGATCGTAGTCGAGACTGAAAGGAACGGGCGCAATGACGGTACCACTAGCCGCGTTTTCGTTGACGGAGAACGGCGCCGTGACGTTGTCGGTCTGCATCGAAGCGATGCGCTCGGTTACTCCCTTGTTATCATTGAATACTGCGACAGCCCGCAACACGTGCGAAGGATCAACCGAACGAACCGTATACGTCAGGCCGGTACTGATCTTCGCCCAGCCACCGTCGTTGCCCGCTTCTGTCGTCTGCCATTCGAATGTGCCGCCGGGGGGAAGCCCCGTTACGGGGTCGATTGGCCCGAAGCCATCGGCGTCGACGAGGTTTGTTAGCTTCGCCGTCAGAATCTGCCCGACGATCGGACTGATAACACCCGGCGTCGCCGGATTGCCGTCGTGATCGAAAGGCGTCGGATCGGAGATCGTTACCGTTCCAGTGGCCAGGCTGTTGGTCGTTGCCACGCCAACCGTCAGCGTCTTGTCGGCAAATTGCAGACGTTCGATGTTGACCAGCTTGTCGGTGTCATCGGTCAACGCGCCACGGCTAACTGTAAGCCCGCCGACGCGTCCGGGAGCCGCAACAAGCCCGTCGTCGAGATCTCGCACCGTGATAAAGCCGTCACCGTTCACGTCGCGGATGTTAAGCGGTGCGGATTCAGGGCCGGTGATGTTCACGCGCCGAAGCGCCTCGCCTGTATCTGCATCGTAGATGATCTGGGTGCCTTCGATTTCGTATTCGAGATCGCCGCCCTGGAAGATCGCGGTATCGATATTCTTATTCGGGCCGGTAACATCCGTGTTGTCGTAGAGGATTTCGCGGACGATGCTGAGCTGGCCGGGAATGATTGTCCGGTTGAGCATCAGCGAGGTGAGCGATTCACCGCCGAAAGCCGGGCTGTCGAAATTGGGCGCTCCGGCGATATGGGCCGGGTTCGCCGCCTGGTCGGCCAGCGTATAGACGTTAAATACCTTTCCTGCGTGGGGACCCATGACGGTGGTATCCGTCGTCATCGACTCCGCCGAATAGGTACCAGCGTTCGGAGACCCCGCAGGAATGACGATCTTGATGCGCACGTTGAGCCAGGCGTCGCCGTCGATAACGTCGAAACCACCACGGCCGCGAAGCATATCGTTGCCGTCGCCGCCGATCAGCACGTTGCCGTTCTTAAAGCTGGCATTCTGCACGCCGTCGAGGCCCAGCAAGTGGCGCAATCCCGCAATGCGATCCATGCCAGCACTGTCAAGCGTGTGATCCGTGAACAGTTCGACCGGGGTGGAGTCTGGGCTCGATGAGCCACCGTTGTGGCCGCGGTCATCGCCGTCCAGAATGTCGTTATTCTTCCAGCCCGATAGCGCCTCGACCTGGTCGAAGCGGTCACGGAGTACATCCTCCGGAATGGTCGTGAAGATCGGAATCTGAAGATCGAACTTAATGGCCGAATTGTCGTTCTTGGCCATGCCCCAGTCGAAACCGAACATGCCTTCATAGCGGTAAACGCTCGGGCCGGAGCCCATGATATCGTCGCCCGACTCCGCATCGTAATCGGTTTCATCTCCATGGCCGAACAATACGTCGTGGCCGATGATCGGGCTGTTGAAGAACAGTTCGGAGTTCTCACCGGCAATGGTATCGAAACCGCCACCGCCTTCGATCCAGTCGTCGCCCTCATTGCCCAGCAAGAAGTCCTTGCCCATGCCGCCGAGAATGAAGTCGGTCTCGGTGCCTCCAAAAACCTCGCTCGCGTCCTGGCCCAGCACAATGTAGTCTTGGCCCTGATCGCCGAACAGAAGGTCCGCGCCACGGGCCGACGTGATAACGTCGTTGCCCTGATTGCCGCGCAGCACGTCGTCGCCAAACGGATCTTCGATGATGTCGTTGCCTTCGCCGCCGAACACATCGTCGGATTCAGTGCCGCCGTTGAGGTAGTCATCGCCGCCATCGCCCCACAGGGTGTCGATGCCGCTGTCACCGTACATGATGTCTTTGCCCTCGGTGCCACCCAGCACATAGTGCTCGCCGCCCAGGACCCTGAGGTAGCCGCCTTCATCATGGCCGTTGGCTGTGGTGTCGCCATTCCCGGCATATCCCGGCACGTCGCCTGCGGCATAGCCACGCACGACTTTAGGACCGAGAATCGCTTCGAGAACAGGGTTGGACCCATCCCAGATGGGATCTTTGCCAGCTTCAGCACCGTTATAATCTTCCTGCGCAATGCCGCGATCGAGCTCGATGATGTGGTCCGGCGTGGTAAACAGCGCACCGTTCACGTGCGTCGAATAAACATCCCCGAGCGCAGTATTGCGCATCACCAGGTCGCTGAAGGTGTTGGGTTCGAGGTTGTTGAGGAAGTTCAGGCCCTGCGTACGGGTGAGGTAGTACATCCGATCGCCGAACTGCAGGCTTTCCATCTGGAATTCGAACACGTAGTTGAAAGTCGTTCCCAGCATGCCGCCGAACTCGGGGCTCTTTTCGGCCAAGCCGCCGATCCACAGATCAATCAGATTAACGCCGGTGGTTGCTGCCGGCCCGTTCAGGAAGGCGACGCGATCCGCAGGTGCTCCCGGTCCACCAAAGACCAGTGCCTCTGCCGCCGCGCGCTTGGCGGCGAGCGTGGTCGCGCCGGTGATGGTCGAATGCGTGCCGTAAGCCGCGATGAAGTTGACGACTGAGGCTGCGTTCTTGATGTTTAACGCAAAGTCAGCCCAGCTCTCATAGGGCTTCAGATCGGCGAGGCCGGTGTCGTTGTAGAGTTGTTCACGGGCCTGGTTGAGCGACGGAATTCCGGTATCCCGGCCGCGGGCGATGTTGAGCGCTGCAAGGTCAAGCGGCAGGCCCAACAGGTTGCTGCGCACATCGGTGACGATGAATTCATCTATGGCATTGCCAACGTCGCGCGACAGGCCGCGGATGATATTAGCGTTGATCTCTTCCAACGTTGCGCCGCTGCCAATATAGGCCTGCGGGTTGAGGAACACCGCGAGCAACGTCTGCTGGCCTTGGACCGAGTTCGGATCGAGTGGATCGAGCGGGTTGAGATTGTTGTCCAGACGATCGACCGTACCTGTCAACATCGAGTGTCCGAAGCGATAAACCGTATGTGCGAACTCGGCTACGATCGACGGATCGACGTCAGGGCTGCTGTTGAAGATGAACGGATCCACCATCGGCTGGATGCGGCGTGCGAATTCTTCAAACACGAGATGCTGATACTGCATTTCGGTGCCGAAGCGCGCGGTCTGGAACAGGCGTTCACCGTCCCAATTTAATGAATCGGCATATGTAACAAGTGCCGCAGCGTCTGTTGGGATCGCCGCGACCTGAGCCGCGGTCAGATCCGTCAGCAACCACTCGTTGATGAACGCTGTGTCGCCGCTTGCAAGAATCGTCGCCTTGTTCGCGTCTACCAGGCGATTGTGCTCGGAATGAAAGATCGAATGAACGGTCGTGAGAGCAATGTTCTCGTTGCCGCGGCCATCACCCGTGACGAAGTGAGCGTCGAGCATCTCGTCGTCGTAGGTGCTTGCATTGTGATCGTCCGCAACAAGATCGGCGGCGTCAATACTCCCGTCGCCATTCACGTCGCCAACGTCGGTGTCCTTCGTCTGAAACGCGTCGAGATTATTGATGACATGATCGCCATTGGAATCCCATCGCCCCGGCACGGCATGGTGCGCAATATCGTTAAGAAATGCATGGCCGGTGCCGAGAGATCCTGCGGTGGAAATTCCCGCCGTAGTGCCTTCCACGACCACGTGGCTGCCGTCTGGATTTGTGGCCGCCATGACCAATTGGGCGTAGCCGTTGGGGCCCGGGATGAACTTGCCGTACTGGTCTGTCACCAGGAGAGGTACGTTATGAACGTCGAAGTCGCTCAACGCGATGCCCAGCATTTCAAGAGCCTGCGCCTTGACGTCGGCCCAATTACCAATGGTACCATCCATTGCTCCGTCAAGAAGGCGGCCAGTTGAAACCGCCTTGCCGTCGACCTTCATGTATTCGCGCAGAAACACCTGGTGCGAAGGATGCGATGTATAAGTCTGGTTCTGATCGACGAACGATGTCGTGGTGTTCTCGTGCTGCGGCACACCGTTGACCATAGTGACTGTTGCACGGCTCAACGCCATAAATCGCAGGTGCGCCGGAAGGTCATCTGCGTTCCCGAGAACGCCATCTGCGCCGGCGATCAGCGGATCGTCCGCCTGCAGCGGAACATAGACTGTCCCGGAATTGCCTTTGGTGACCAGATCAAGACCGTGGTCAAAGAACTGACCGAAAAAGGTCATCCAGGAATTGAACCCTGGGGACAGGCCAATATCGGGTGACTGGTTGGGAATAGCCTGCAGATCGGCGTCCGTAACATAGAGTCCGAATGCACCAAGCGGTTCGCCCGGACGAACCGGCGTGTAAGACGTGGGATCACCCGGATTGACCGGCATGTACGGATGATCTGCAGCAAACTGCTCATGCGACAGCGGATTATTGAAATAGGCTTCAATAGCCGCCGGATTATCGACCGACATATCGACGATCAGGTTGGAGATGATGCGCGGATCGGCATCAACAACTGTCGCGCCAGGAGTGCCGTAGTTGCCTTGAACGAGTGGCGGCTGGCCGCCGGGGCCATCGAAATCGATCGAGTCCCCATCGGCATCATTTCGGAAGACCGGATCGGTCAATCGCGGGAACAAAGTGCCCGCCGCACCGAACCTGTCTTGACCCGCGACCAGACTGTTGAAGCTTCCATCAACCGTGCGGAGACCGTAAGGCGCTATCGCTGCGTCCGCAGCACTCAAACCATAAGCGTCCATGATCGCTTGCATGATCGAGACAGGCGCCACCGCTGGTGTGTAGCCGACCGATGTCGCCTCGGCGATCTTGATCTGCTTGAGAATGAACTCGAGGTCCGCTTTGTTGACCGTGAAGCTTGTCGCCATGACAATTCTCCCTGCGCACTCGCTCGTGCTGCTTGACCCAGCAATTCCACGCCGTATCGGCGCCCACCTTGGCATTTGAGTTTTTCCGGGAGCCCTGAGTAAGGGAATAACGTCGGGCTACGATCTGGACTGAAGGCCCGACGAGAAACAGACCTAGGTCCCGATCAACGATGCAAATGAGGGTGGACTTTGGTCCCGCCGGCTAACAATCCGGCGGTGGCATTTCAATCTGGCCATGCGCCGCCGGATGCGAGATTCGATCCGAAGCAAGTACGATTTCGAAGGAAGTTCCGCCCCATCATAAGCGTTAACCCGCCTCAGGTCAGCCCGGCGCTGTTTCGAGAGCAACAACCGTGATATAGTCATCGGAACAATCGACGATTATGCGAAATTATTTTTTGACTGACGTGAATGATTTTTTGAACTTCACTTGTTTGCGCAGGATACACGACAATGGTTTGGCCATTTCGTAGAGCTCGCGTCGGACAATATTCTTTCGGACTCGTTCATCAGTTCGTCGCGGCTGCGGGCATAACGATAGCCGCCTCGATGGTTTTGCTTGCGCTGGCTGTAACGCAGCGGATCGAGGCAAGTATGATGCAAACGGCGGCCGAAGAAGGCGCTCTCTTGATAGAGGCATTCCTTGGCCCGTCAGCTCAAGAACTTGCCACCTCGCGCAGTTTGTCTACGGAGACCGTGAAAAAGCTGGACGATTTGCTCGCCGGAAAACTGGGCGAACGCATGCGGCTGATTAAAATCTGGCTGCCAGATGCAACGCTTGTGTATTCGACCAACAAGGAGACAATCGGAGCACGTTTTCCCTCAGCCCCTATAGCGGCAGCCTTTGAAGGCAAGGTATCTGGCGAATTTGATTATCTGGATGAAATCGATAACGCCACCGAACGACATTTGCATGTTCCACTTGTGGAAATCCATGCACCGCTGTTTCGCACCGGCACTCAGGAAATTATCGCCGTTGGAGAGGTCTATAATGACGGCAGGAGACTTGCGGCCGATCTGACCGCCATCCGCTACACCGCAGTCGGCATTGTCGGCGCAGTCACCGCCCCTATGATGCTGATACTGTTCTTCATGGTTCGTCGCGCTGCAAACTTAGTCACCACCCACGAAGCTTCACTCGTCCAAAAGGTTATCGAAGCTGAAGCCCTTGCCGAACAGAACGATAAATTGCGGAAGGTGGCGGATGATGCCCGGCTTGAGGCCGCAAGTTCCAATGAAAATCTTCTTGGCCGGATTGGACAGGATTTACACGACGGCCCGATTCAACTTGTGAGTCTCTTGATGCTCAAGCTGACTGAGCGAGCCAATGCCCGCACCGTGGACACTCCGTCCAACGACGCGCGCGATCCGAGCGTTCAAGAACTAACGGCTCGGATATTGACCGAGCTTCGCAATGTCTCAACCGGTCTTGTGCTTCCGCACTTGGATAGTTTGACGGCAACCGAAACGGTGTGGTTTGCCGTGCGACAACACGAGGATATGACAGGGACACAGGTTAACTGTCAGATCGGCGACCTCCCGGACGATCTGGCTCAACCGATAAAGATCTGCCTGTTCAGGATTGTGCAGGAAGGTTTGAACAACGCGTTCCGTCATGCGGGAGCGGAAGGACAGCGCGTAACGGTCTCAGCCGATATCCATAAGGTCACCATCCTCGTGACCGATAGCGGCCCCGGCTTTGTCACGGAAAGTCGCGAAAATTCACGCCGCAGAGTGGGTCTTGGCCTCGCCGGTCTCAGGAATCGGATCGAAGCGCTCCAAGGTTCTTTAGAGTTCCGCTCCCCTAACGGACTTGGAACTCAACTCCGTGCGCAACTTCCGATTGCACGTTAGGTCCAGATGAAGCGAGCCACGATTTGCGCGTTCGCTCTACAACCGTAAGCGGCCTCCTTAGCCCTCACTGAAATAACAGTGTACAAACCCGAGTATTTGCATTTAGCTACCAGTTGCATATTATTTTTGTCTTATTTTGTGTATGGAGCCTCGTATGAGTACGGTTTCCATAGGCTTGGTAGATGATCATCCTCTAATGATTGAAGGCATTGTAGCGCTTTTATCTCGCGCGCCAGGTCTCCAGGTTTTGTCGACCGGTTCGACTGCAAAAGATATTATCGAGATCTCGTTGCGGTTTCATCCTGACGTTATCATCGTCGATCTAAGCATGGCGGGCGATGTCTACGAGGCAATTGCAGCTTCCATCAGAATTGCACCGAATACCAAGGTCGTTGCGTTCACCGCCGCGACCGGCGTGGACTCGGCGATCAGAGCGCTCGATGCTGGCGCCAGCGGGTACGTTTTGAAGGGCAGCAGCGCGCAAGAACTCATCCATGCAGTGGAATCGGTTCGTCTTGGCGAGACATACATTACGCAAAGCTTTGCAAGCCAGGTTATCGCAGCCTTGCGAAATACATCGCTGCGGCGGAAGGCGGCGGAGGCCGTAAGATTTAGCATTCGAGAAGATCAGATCGTTCGGCTTCTATTGCGCGGCAAGACCAATAAGGAGATCGCGATGTCGCTGAAGATCAGCGAGAAGACGGTCAAAAACTACATGACGATCCTCATGCAAAAGCTGCATGCCCGCAACAGACTTGAAGTTGTTATCGCAGCTCAGAAATTGTCCGAGCGCGAGCCGGAAGATTCTGTTGGCGCTTTTACAGAGGCGCGGCCACGCCTCCTCTCTTAGAGCTACTGTCCAGCACAGTGCGCGTCGTCCGCACCCATTTTGCTCCGACGAGATTTTCTCGCGGCCGCCCAATGCGACTCCCTTGCGGTCGATGTACTGGGCAACGATGGCATCGCGGCGCTCCACAATGCCGAGCCGGAGAATCAGATCGTGGATCGTCACCCAGCGAAACGCGTTTGATGACTTGCCGCGGGTTCCACCTGTCCGTGGATCGAACCTATTGTCTGTACCGAAAACCTAAACTCGGATGTAGCGGTGATGAAGTCCGCCGAGAAGTGCAATTGATCTAATGCTTCCCGTGCGCTGAACCGAGCGAGAGACCGGCGTATCCTTATTGAGCGATCGATGGGTCCTCAGTTCTTTATAGTACGCAGCATATTTCTTCAGAATTCGGAGCAAGCGGCGCCGATTTGGCCAGCTTGGACGACATGCTCTTCTAGCCAACTAATCCGCTGCCACCGGCAAATCGAGCTAACGATCCGAACAATCTAGCAAGCGACAGTCGGTCTTACAGTGGCGCGGCGGCCTCACTACCGAATATTGTCTCACGCCCGCTTCCTCCGCGGCCCCCTCGCCGATCAGAATCAACGCTCACGCCGACGAAACCGCAGACCGAAATTGGTCGGCGACGATACGACAGAACAGCCACAGGATGCCCGGACAAAGCAAGAGCACAATGGCGCCAAAGTCGAGCGCGGCGCTCGCAGCGCCGGCCGACGTCGAGAGCTTTCCTCCGATCGCCGGGCCAACCAGCATGCCGGCATAGAATACGGTGTAGAACAACTGGTCTGCCCCCTTTGAAGTGGTCCTCTCTGAAGTATATTTTTTTGATGGAGGATCAGATCGATGGCAAGGAAGAGGCATACGGCTGAAGATATCGTCGCGAAGCTGCGGCAGGTTGATGTGCTGGTGGCATAGGGCCGGCAGGTGGCACTGTTGGAACGAATTTCCCCTCTCCTGCCCAGCACTCAGTTCAATCGAACTCGTCTCCGGCTCATGTTCTCTGAAAACGGGAATATTTTATCAGACGATTTGAGAATACTGCTCGATTTCAGTCGCGTTGGCGCAAAAGCGGTCTCTGCAAAGAACTGCGCCGCGTAAGAAGTACGCCATTGGCGGCCTTTTATCGCAACTAAGAGAGAAATTCTCTGAAAGCCGGACTGGTTGGCTGGCGGCGCAGTGCTGATCGCACCGGTCTCTGTCGGATTTCCCTGCTAACAGGGAATTTTACAGGGAAATCAGCGAAATTCGGGGCACAAAGGGACCGGACGTGTGGCGGAAAACCCCGTGGACAACGGCTTTTCGATCAATTCACCGAAACAACTTACAGGGAAGAGATTCTTCCGAACAGGGAAACTCTGGAAAATTACAGGGAAGGTCTTGCGATATCAGCGAAATCGATAACATCTAGGAAATGACCTATTGATCGGCTGCAATGCGCATCACAGCAGCCGCACACGCAAAGGCATCGTCATTGCCTCCGCGCGAAAAATGCTGTCCATCTGTTCCGGCGACAGCAGTTTTTCCTCCAAGATGATATCCGCCACCCTACGATTTTGCGCGAGTGCCTGCTTTGCGATCCGCGAACACGTCTCGTAGCCTAACACTGGCACCAGCGCGGTCACCAACCCGATACTTTCGTTGACGAGGGCACGACAACGGGTGCGATCCGCCTCAATCCCCGAAACGCAACGGCGCGCGAAGGTCACCACGGCCGCCGTCGTCATCCGCATCGATGACAAGATGCAGTAACCGATGGTCGGCTCGAAGGCATTGAGCTGAAGCTGACCGCCTTCCGCACACATCGTTACGGTCAGGTCGTGGCCGATCACCAGATAGGCGACCTGGTTCACCACTTCCGGAATCACCGGGTTGACTTTGCCGGGCATGATGGAGGACCCATTTTGCACCGCCGGCAGGCGAATTTCCCCGAACCCCGCTCGCGGACCGCTCGACAGCAAGCGGAGATCGCTGGCGATCTTCGAGAGCTTAACGGCAATGCGCTTGAGAACGCCGGAGAACAAAACAAAGGCCCCCATGTCGGAGGTGGCTTCTATCAGGTTTCGCGCCGGCACCAGCGGCTCGCCGCACAGCCGCGCCAGTTCTTCCGTCACCAACCCGCTGTAACGCGGATCGGTATTGATGCCCGTCCCTATGGCGGTTCCGCCCAGCCCGATCTCCTTGAACAGGCTCGACGCTTCCTTCAGGCGGTCGATGTCTTCCTTTATCGTCGCGAAGAAAGACTCGAATTGCTGCCCCAGCGTGATCGGCACCGCATCCTGAAGCTGTGTCCGTCCGATCGTCAGCACGTCGCCAAATTCCACCGCCTTGCCCTTGAAAGCAAATGACAGTTCTTCAAGCGCCGCGATTAAGGGGACCGATGCCGACAGAATTGCCAGACGCAAAACCGTCGGATAGACATCGTTGGTCGATTGCGACATGTTCACATCATCGTTCGGGCTGAGTTGGGCATATGCTCCCTTCGGCAATCCCATGGCCTCAAGGGCGAGGTTCGCGATCACCTCGTTCGCATTCATGTTGGTGGACGTGCCCGCGCCACCCTGGATGACATCGACAATGAACTGGTCGTGATAGCGCCCCTCGCGCGCAATCTGCTCGCAGGCTCGATCGATCGCCGCTGCCTTCTCGGCCGGCAGATTGCCCAAACGCTGGTTTGCCCGCGCGGACGCCTGCTTCACCAACGCCAACGCCCGAACGATTTCCGGGAACTGTCCGATCGGAACGCCGGTGATCGGAAAATTCTCGACGGCGCGCAAGGTGTTCACACCCCAGTAGGCGGACGCGGGGATATCAACCTTGCCCAGCAGATCGCTCTCGGTTCGGATAGTGCCAGCGACGGAATCGGTGGCTCCGGTTGTTGAAACCACGGCCTTCGATATAGCCACGACTTTATCTCCTGCGATTTTCGCAGACACGTGTTGGCGACGACCACCTCCTGCGAGAGGTGCCTTTTTCGATGCGCTGCGCGGTTGCAGGTCTTTCAAATTCGCCACCTTTTCAAATCCTCCGGGGTATCCAGATCGAACGACAGAATGGGATCGCGGCGGACCTCGATCTGCAGGCCCGCCGTTCGCGCCATCGCCTCGTGCGCATCCGCACTGTCCGGCCCATAGCAAAATCGCGCGGAGCCTATCGGCCGCCACATCAGTAGGTTCGTTCCACTACCGCGCTCGTCGGTGACAATGGCGACATCAAGATTGACGTCAAATCCATCGATCGCATCGCGCAGCGAATCCGCGACAAGCAGCGGCAGATCGACCGGGAGAACCATCACCTCCGTCGCGCCGCCCTCCGCAGCCATCTGCGTCGCCAAGCTGACGGCTGCATTCAGGCCGTCGCTGTCGTCAGGCTCGCAATACGTGCCGAACCCGCGACGGGCCGCCTCCGAGAGAATGGCAGCCGAGCGACTGACGACGTAAATTCGCGCCTCGCCTTTCAGTGAATCGACCGCATCCAGCGTATGTGCGAAGAGCCACCAGTTCAGAGCCAGTCTGTCGCCATCGGACAGAGCAACTTTGAGGCGTGACTTCCCGTCCTCCGGGGAATTAACGGGTATGATGATCGCCAGTGTCATGCTCAAGGTCGTCCCGAGCCGGTATGCGCCGCGTCAGTATGGCGCGATCTATGTTGCGATGTCATGCAGCCAGACAGTGTCATGCACCGACCTCACGCGCGCGGCCGGCAGCGAACGATCTTCTCTCAAGCGAGTCATGATCTCCCGCTTGCCCTCGCCGCTGACCATGAATGCCATTGCCCGGCAGGAGGCTAGCACGGGCCGCGTCAGCGTCACGCGGGGCACATGCGGTGGGACGTTGGCGCGCGGCACGCCGACCGCCCATCGATCCTTTACCTCGATCGCGGAATCGCCGGGAAACAGTGACGCGGTATGCCCATCCGGGCCCACCCCCATCAAAACCAGATCGAACAGGGGTCGTTCCGGAACGAGATTTAAACGTCCATAAAAGCGTTGAAGTTGCGCGGCGTAGAGTGTCGCAGCCTCGTCCGGACCGGAGCAATCGGTTCTGATCGGATGCAGATGACTTTCCGGCGCACGCCCCTTCAAAAACGCTTCGTAAGCAACATTGAAATTATTGCGGGGGTCGTCACGCGGAACGAAGCGCTCATCACCGATGAACCAGTGCACGCGCTCCCACGGAACTGCCGTCGCGTAAGCATCCATCGACAGGAGGTCGAACAGAAGCTTCGGCGTGCTGCCGCCGGTGAGACAGATCGCGACCTTGCCGGGGTTCGATTTGAACGACGTCAACAGTAGCTGTGCCGCCGCAGCTGCGATCGCATCCGCGTT
Source organism: Afipia sp. GW821-FHT04G03 (assembly GCF_059419985.1). NCBI lineage: Bacteria > Pseudomonadati > Pseudomonadota > Alphaproteobacteria > Hyphomicrobiales > Nitrobacteraceae > Afipia > Afipia sp. GW821-FHT04G03. Next base: position 1,865,727 of record NZ_JBWKSV010000001.1, read on the forward strand.
CGCGACACGACACACCCTGACGTCCGCCCGCGATAAACCGGTCACGCTAACGCCTCCACCATTTTACACGTCCATACAGTTACTTCGAAGCCGTAGTATTTCCGCTGTCCCGCGCGGGTTCCCGGTGGCCGCCAAACCCTGCGCGCATTGCTGAAAGGATCTTCTCGGCAAACGTATGCTCCTGACGGGAACGAAACCGTGCATAGAGCGCTGCGGTGAGAACCTCCGCAGGCACCGCCTCATCGACCGCCGCATGAATCGTCCAGCGCCCTTCTCCGGAATCTTCGACATAGCCGGAGTAGCTGTCCAGCCGCTGATCCCCGGCAAGCGCCGTGGCCGTCAGATCGAGGAGCCACGATGTCACAACGCTGCCACGCCGCCACACTTCCGCGATGTCAGCAAGATCGAAATCGAAGCGATGGGCTTCCGGCAAAGATGCGCTGGAGGCGCCGCGAAGAATATCGAAGCCTTCGGCATAGGCCTGCATCAATCCGTATTCGATGCCGTTGTGAATCATCTTGACGAAATGCCCCGCACCGACCGGCCCGGCATGGATGTATCCCAATTCGGCGCGCGGATCGCGGCCCTCACGATGCGATGTTTGCGGGATGTTGCCGAGCCCGGGCGCCAGCGCTTTCAGGATCGGATCAATGCGCTCGACTACCGCGCGATCACCGCCGATCATCAAACAATATCCGCGTTCCAGGCCCCAGACCCCGCCGGACGTGCCGATATCAACGTAGTGAACTCCGCTGCCGCTCGCGCGAAGCTCCGCGGCACGGCGGATATCATCCTGCCAGAACGTGTTCCCACCATCGATCATGATATCGTCACGAGCAAGACAGCGGCTCAGCTCCTCCACTGCTCCCTCGGTCGCAGAGCCTGAAGGCAACATGATCCAGACGACACGAGGCCCGTTCAACTTTTCGACCAGATCGGAAATGCTGTGTGCGCCGACGACGCCATCTCCAGTCAGCGTCGCAACCGTTTCCGGAGCCTGGTCATAGACTACGGCGGAATGGCCTTGCGCGACCAGACGCCGAACTATGTTCGCGCCCATCCGCCCAAGTCCGATCATTCCAAGCTGCATGATATCGATCCTTACATCAGCGCAGCGCGCAGCGCCGCTTCGAGAGAGGCTAGTCCGGTTTTCGGATCTCCGGAAATGTGCACGCGTATCGCGCGCCGACCACGATCCATCAGAACGTCAAAATCGCCCCGCGCCTGCGCCGCGATCAACGTTCCAAATGATGCCTTGCGTCCCGGGATATCGACATCCTTCATCGGATCGGCGGTGATTTCCAGAAACACCCCTGTGTCGGGGCCGCCCTTGTGGGCCTGACCGGTAGAGTGAAGGAATCGCGGGCCGAAGGCGGCACAGGTCGCTACCCGACCCGCGTCACGAATTATCATTCGCATCCGCTGCAACGTGGCGGCGTTTGCCTCGTCCTGCGGGAGATACGCCAACAACGCAACGTAGTCGTCCTTGCCGGCGCGCTGAAGATGCGCGCGCAGCCATCCGGCGATGTCGCCGGGGCGAGATGCTTTAACAAGAGTCTCGATATTGCGCGCATCGGTATAGACGGCCAGCGGCCCTTGCGAGAATGCAGGCTCCTCCGCCGGCAGATCGCCGGTCGCCTCGAATGCGGTAAGCAATTCGCGTGTCTTCACCTTGGCGGATTCGACATCGGGCTGATCGAACGGGTCGATGCCGAGCACAGCGCCGGCCACTGCCGTGGCGATTTCAAACCGGTAAAATTCCTGCGCGAGATCCATCGTCGAGCGGATGACAATACGCACGACCGGATGGCCTGCTCTCTCCAGTGCCGACAACCGCGCGGTTCTGTTGTCGTCTTCGTCGCCTGCTAGTGCGAGATCGATGAAAATGCGATCCTCGCCGTAGACCTTCGGTGAACCGAGGTCTTCGCCGTCGATCGGAATTAACCCCTTGCCGAGCTTGCCGGTGGATTCCGCAATCAGTTGTTCCGCCCAGCCGCCAAAGCCGGCGATGCCTGTTGAAGCCGTGATGGTGATCTTGTCGCGTCCTGCAAGGCCTGCGCAGCCCAAGATCAACCCGAGTTGCACCCCCGGATTTTGAGCGGGCGGGACATCCGCTGCGCAGGACCGCACCATATGCCGCGCACTGGACAGCCACCCCTCGATGTCGAGACCAGCGGCGGCGGCTGGCACCAGCCCGAACGGCGAGAACAGCGAATAGCGTCCACCGATCTGGGGATCGCCATGGAATATTCTGGCGAACTTCTGCTTGCCCGCGACGGCTTCGAGCGACGACCCTGGATCGGTCACGGCAACGAAACATTCGGCGACCATGTCCTTCCCGACTGCGTCGGCGATGCGTGCCTGAAAATAATCCTTCATCACGTTCGGCTCGACAGTGCCTCCGGACTTGCTTGACACGATGATCAGCGCACGAGACAGGTCGATCCCGTCGGCCATCGCCCGAACCTGATCCGGGTTGGTCGAGTCGAGGACGTGTAACCGCGGATAGCCCGGAGCGCGCGGGAACGTCGACGACAGAACATCGGGTCCGAGGCTGGAGCCCCCCATTCCGAGCACAACGACATCTGCGAAGCCGACGCTTCGAACCCAGCGGGCGAACGCTGCGTAGTCGGGAAGTCGCTGCTGTTCGGCTTCAATGCTGTCGAGCCATCCGAGCCACTTTGACTCATCTGCACCGGTCCATAGCGACGCATCCTTTCGCCATAGCCTGCGGACACGCTCATCCCGACGCCACTCCTCAACCGCACGTTCGACAGCCTGCGACAGTTCCGGCGCAAGCGACGCGGTCATCGTGTTCAGGCGTGAGCCCAGCACCAACGCTCGTTTGCGGGCGACAGCGCCATAGAGCTTGTCGGCAGCGTCGACAAATTGCTGCATGCCATCGATCGTCAGTTCCTCGGCAATCCGCTCGAGAGAAACGCCCAGCGCGCCCACAGCGGCGAGAGTCGTTTCGGCTTCGCCGATATTTTCCTCAAGGCTGCTGCGCGGCTTGCCATGATCCCGGAAGGCGTCAAGCGTTGCCGGTGGCACGGTGTTCACCGTATCGGGGCCGATCAGTTCCTCGACATAAAGCGTATCGCGGTAGTTCTTGTTCTTCGTTCCCGTAGAGGCCCACAGCAACCGCTGCGGCTTTGCGCCTTTCGCAACAAGTTGCTCCCACTGCTTCCCGGAAAAAATCTTCCTGTAGTCCTGATAGGCCATCCTGGCATTGGCGATTGCGACCGCTCCGAGCAGCGCGCGCACGTCGCGCTGCTTTTGCGGATCGCTTGTTGCCGCGATCAAACGCTCCAGTTCGGCGTCAACAACAGCATCGATCCGGCTGATGAAGAAGCTTGCCACGCTGGCGATGGCCGAAGGATCACCGCCACGCACCGCGAAAGCGTCGAGCCCTCGAATATAGGCTTCGGCCACCTGCCGATACACCTCCCGCGAAAACAGCAGCGTAACATTGATGTTGATCCCGCGACCGATCAGCGTTTCGATTGCTACGATACCGGCTGCCGTGGCCGGCACCTTGACCATCAAATTGCGACGGTCCACCGCGAGCCAGAGCCGTTCGGCTTCCGCAATGGTTCCGTCGGTGTCGTGCGCCAGATAAGGCGACACCTCCAGCGAGACAAAGCCATCAGCTCCCCGCGTCTCCCGATAGACCGCGTCGAGAACATCGGCCGCCGCTCGAATGTCCTGAACCGCAATGTCATCAAACAATTCGGACGCCGACTTGTCGCCATCGGCAAGCGCCAACCTCACGGCATCATCATACGCGGGCGACGATCCGATCGCCTTCTCGAAGATCGCGGGATTCGAGGTAACTCCCTTCACGCCGTCGATCTTGATGAGTTGCTCAAGGCCACCCTTGGCAACGAAATCTCTTTCCAGAAAATCCAGCCAAATCGCCTGCTCGTAGCGCGACAGGTCTTTCAACAAACTCATGGATCACCATTTCATTCAATCGGGATCAGATAAGCACGAAGCGCCATCGCAGACTGCGAACGCGCGGATCACATGGCAGTCCTAACCGCCCTCCAGGATGGCGAAAAAATCGATGGTCGCATCATGGGTGAGCGGCTCCGACATCGACACGACCACCTCGTCAATCGCTGAAAGCCAGACTTCATCATGCGCATCAAACCGCTGCGCCACGGACCGCACCGTGGCCCCCTCGGCAACCTGAACGCGCGTGGACGCGATCCCATCCGGCAGGAAGCGACGAAGATTTCCGTGCATCACCACTTGAATATCGAGCATCGCTTCCTCCCAAACTCACCGTACACCGCGATCCGCTGAATCAAGAAAACGCGTGCCGCAGTTTCGGTACGACCTGCTCGGAAAAAGCTTGCATGAACCGTGGCTGATCCGGCCCGGGCGCGTGAAATACAAGATGCCGGAATCCGAGTTTCACGTAAGGGCGCACCTTCTCCACCACTTCTTCAGGATCGGAAGAGATAATCCACCGGCTCGCCGCGCGATCCAATGGCAGCGCATCAGCCAGCCGCTCCATCTCGCGTGGGTCTTCGACACCCATCTTCTCCTCCGGCGAAAGAGCCAATGCGGCCCAAAACCGCGTGTCTTGCTTGGCGCGGTCGACATCGGAATCGTACGACACCTTGATCTCGATCATGCGATCGATGCTGTCATCGGATCGCTTCGCCGCCGCGAGACCCTCGGACACTTTCGGAAGCAATGTCTCACTGTAGAGCGCCGGCGATTTGCCGCTGGTGCAGATGAAGCCGGCTCCCACTTCGCCGGCCAGTGCGGCCGCAGTCGGACCTGCCGCGGCGATATAGATCGGAACGGGATTTTCCGGCCGATCATAGATCGTCGCGTTCTCGGTGCGATAATATTGTCCTTCGAAGCTGACACGCTCCTCACACCAGAGCCGGTTCATCAGTTCGATCGATTCCTTAAGGCGGCCGAAGCGCTCCTTGAATCCCGGCCACGTCATGCCCGTCGCGGGCACCTCGTTGAGCGACTCGCCAGTGCCGACGCCGAGAATAATCCGCTCTGGAAACATGCTGCCAAGCGTGCCGACGGCTTGCGCCACGATCGAGGGGTGATAGCGGAAGGTCGGCGTCACCACGCTGGTGCCGAGAACGATCCTGCTGGTTCGGGCTCCCGCCGCACCCAACCAGGCGAACGAGTACGGCGCATGACCGTTGGTATGTCGCCACGGCTGGAAATGATCGCTGATGAAAGACGAATCGAAGCCCAGCTCCTCGGCAAGGCAGATGAATTTCAGAAGTTCGCTCGGCGTGAATTGCTCCGCGGATGCCTTGTAGCCGATTTTCAACACGACAACTCCATTCAGCAGGTGGACTCAATCGAAAGATGCGCCAGAGCGCCGGGGTCCGCCGGCGGCGTCTGAACCGTCGGAAGCAGTTCAGCCGCAGCCTCTGCGGCTGCAGCGATATGGTCGGGGACATCCTGATAAAGCGTCGTGCGCTGGCGCGGCACACGTCCGATCGCGCTGATCAGCGCGCGCATGGCGTGCGGCGGCTTCTCCTGACCATGCTGCGTGCCCGCCGCGCGGGAAATGCTCTCGTTCATGAGCGTGCCGCCAAGGTCATTGGCCCCGGCATTGAGGCACATCTGGGTCCCGGCCTCGCCCAACTTCACCCAGGATGTCTGAATGTTCGGAATCAGGGCACCAAAAACCAACCGGGAGACTGCGTGCATCAGCACCGTTTCCCGCAGCGTCGGCCCCTTTCGCGTCTGTCCTTTCAGGAACAACGGCGCTTCGATCGGAATGAACGGCAGTGGCACGAACTCGGTGAAGCCGCCGGTTCGCTCCTGCAGGTCGCGAATAGCCAGTAAATGTGCCGCCCAATGATCCGAACCATCGACATGACCGAACATGATGGTCGCCGTTGTGCGAATGCCGACGTGATGCGCCGCTTCGATGATGTCGAGCCATTGCCCGGTCGTGAGTTTGTCGGGACAGATGATGGCGCGCACGTCGTCGTGCAGGATTTCGGCGGCCGTCCCCGGCAACGACCCAAGCCCGGCCGCCTTCAGCATGCCGAGAAATTCAGGAACCGGCAGCGACAGCGTCTCGGCGCCATGTGCAATTTCCAGTGGCGAAAACGCATGGATATGCATCGCCGGCTCGGCGGCCTTCACGGTCCGGCAAATCGTCAGGTAAGTCTCGCCGGTATAGGAAGGGTGTATCCCCCCCTGCATGCAGACTTCCGTGGCACCACGCGCCCACGCCTCGGTGACGCGGCGCGAAATCTCGGCAGTCGAGAGATCGTAGGGCTTACCCCGCAGGGCCTCATGTGACTTGCCCTTCGAGAACGCGCAAAATCCGCACTTGAACTGGCAGATGTTGGTGTAGTTGATATTCCGGTTGACGGCATAACTGACAACATCCCCCGACACCGTTTTTCGGAGGGAGTTGGCGGCCTCGGTGACCACTTTGAAATCGACATCGCGCACGCCGAAAAGCCGGACAATGTCTTCGGAATCGAGCCTTTGACCGTTCAGGGCGCGATCGATCGCCCGCAATACATTGCCGTCGGCACGGGCGAGATATGGCTGCGCGGCCAGATCACCGAGATCCTTTGCGAGAACATCTTCTCCGGGCGACCAATTCCCCTCGCGTGCACGGCCATCCGTATCCGACAGTTGACGAACCGCGGGCTGCATCTTCGGATCAAGCCATGTCGCAGGCGCGAGCGCGTATTCCGGATAGATCGTCAATCGCTCGACAAGAAGATGACCGGCCTTGGCGGTCATTCGGCGCAGCGCGTCGATTGCCGGCCATGGCGCTTCCGGATTGACGTGATCCGGCGTGACGGGAGAGATGCCGCCCCAATCATTGATTCCCGCCTCGATCAACATTTCATAGCTATCAGGCGACAGATTTGGCGGCGCCTGAATGTTCATGCGCGGGCCAAGCAGTATCCGCGTGGCAGCGATCGTCCAGCGCAGGTCATCCAGATCCGGCTCCGGCGCAGCAGCGAGCCTGGTGTCCGGCTTGGCGCGGAAATTCTGAATAATGACTTCCTGGATATGGCCGTAGCAGCGGTGCAGCCGGCCAATGGCGTCCAGCGACTCCAGGCGTTCCCTGCGCGTCTCGCCGATACCGATCAGAATGCCAGTCGTGAACGGGATTTTCAGTTCGCCGGCGTCAGCGATCGTTGCAAGACGCAGGATCGGATTCTTATCGGGGGAGCCGAAGTGCGGACCACCGCGCTCGCACAGCCGGGCAGACGCACTTTCCAGCATCACGCCCATCGACGCCGAGACGGGGCGGAGCATCGCGAGCTCCTCGCTGGTCATCGTTCCGGGATTGAGATGAGGCAGAAGGCCAACTTCCTTGAGCACCCTGTCCGCGACATGCGCCAGATAGGCCAGCGTCGATTCGAAGCCGAGTTCCTGTAAATGGTCGCGCGCCGCCGAATAGCGAAGCTCAGGCCGCTCTCCCAAGGTAAACAAAGCTTCGTTACAGCCTGCCCGCTTGCCCTGCCGCGCAATCTCCAGCACCTCGTCGGGAGAAAGATACGCCCGATGCTGTTGGCTCGGCTGCTGCGCGAACGTGCAGTAGTGGCAGACGTCGCGGCAAAGCCGCGTCAGCGGAATGAACACCTTGCGTGAAAACGAGACGGTGCGCCCGTGTCCGCGGCTCCGGATATCGGAAGCCTCGTCGAGCAAGCGCTGTAGCGGCGTGTTCTCTAGATATCCGAAGATATCCGACAGAGGGCCGTCGCCGAGGACATTAGAATCCATCGCCAGATTTCCGGGTTGGGATGCGCGCACTTAAACCGCCAACTCCAACGCGTTCCGCCCTTCCCAGGCCGTTGTCATTGAATCGCACAGTTCCATAATCTGAACGATCTCGAGCGTCTCCTCGTTTCCTGCCCCCAGCGCTTTCGCCTTGAGCTCATGGACCTCGACACAACCGTCATTGAAATTGTCGGAATAGCCGTGGTTCTTCAGCGTGATCGCAAGCGACAAGATCTGTATCTCGCGTTCGTCCAGTGTCGTCGGCGATTTCTTGATCGCATTGGAGCGCTGCAGATAGAGACGCAGCCACTCACCATCGGCGCCGTAAACACGAAAGCCGTTCGCGATGTATTTGCGGGTGGCGACGATCTCGGCGAAAATCTCGTCCATCTTGCCGTCATGCGGCGGCCTGATTTCCGGAAACAGCCCGGTCTTCCAGAACGAGACAAGCCGCTGCGCATCCTGAAAGCCGCGCAGCCCCCTGTAGAAATCGAGGATCTTCAAGAGAATACGGAAATCGCCCGCCGAAGCCCCCGCCTGTTTCGCCTGAGCCTGATAGGCCCGCGCCGCATCCGGATATCGGTTGACCATAAATCCTACGACATAGATCAGCGCCCGCATCTTCGGCGATAATTTTCCGCCTTCGAGATGTGCTTGCCGCTTTGCAAACGCATCCATCCAGTCGGCATCACCGCCAAAGACCTCACCATAGACGTCTTGCGGCCGCGCACCGGCCTCTTGTCGCATAACTACGGCTTTCATGGCTAGGCTCCGTTGTCTTCAAGCTGTTCCGCCGCCCGAACGCACGTCCATCGCGCGCTCGATCGCGCGCTGTGCCAGTTCGACGATCAGATGGGTTTTGTAAGTATTGTCCTTGAGCGGAAGGCTGCCGTGGACAATCGTATCCGCCAGATCGGAGACGATGGCCGCATCAAACCGGTTAAGACCGACCAGCCCCTGCTCAACTTTTTGAGCGCGGATCGGCTTTGGCGCCACCGCTCCCAGCGAGATGCGGGCTTCGGCGATCCGCCCACCATCCCAGATGAGTTGAGCCGCGACCGAAGCTTCGGCGAAATCGCTGCGGCGCACGGCAAACTTCTCAAAGGCGAAGGTAGCGTTCTGCGCGACCGGAATTTCGATCCTGACCAAGGCTTCATGGCTCCCGATGCACGACAACCCGGACCACAGATAGAACTCGTCCATTCCGACGCTGCGTTCGCCGCTCGTGCTGCCGATGATCGCGCGCGCGTTAAGCGCGGTCAGAAGAGGAGCCAGATCAGCGGGACACGGCGCGGCGCATCGCTTCGCTCCGAGAATCGAATGGAAACGGTTGTTACCCTTCACCGCGAAGCACGGACACGTCGCGCCACCCAGTTTGAAACACGGAAAGGCGCTGCGGAAAAACCAGCAACGCTTTTCCTGGCAAAGATCGCCCGCGACCGTCGCAACGCGACGTATCTGGGGCGTTGCGATCAGTTCGACACCTTCCACAAGTCCGGGGAGGAGTTGATTGACAAGGTCCGAACGGACGAGACCATCCAGCGTCGTCGCCGCACCAATCCGCAGGACGCCGTCGTTAACATCAATTTTTTTCAGGTCGGCGACACGCGAGGTATCCACCAACACGTCCGGATCGTAGATGCCCTGACGTATCCCGACGAACAGGTCAGTCCCCCCGCCCAGAATACGGCGCTTCTGCCCGTCCGGCTTCAACGCCGTCATCAGGTCATCGAGGCTCGCAGGCGTCATGACCACCGGCGTGATATCCCGCCGCGGCAGATTGGCGAACTTCGTTCCGACGTTTCGCAGAACCGGGAAAACCACCGATGGATAGGCTTTGCGAACCGTGGCGACCTCGAGATTCATCGGCCGCTTCCATGACTTCAAACGCAGTTCCCGGCCGGATTGCGCGGCGAGGCGCGGCAGCACGCGATCAGGGCTCAGCGGCAACTGCTTGAAACGAATTCCGGTGGCGTGCGCGACAGCGTTGGCAATGGCGGCGATAGTGGCGTTGATGGTCGGCTCCGCGCCGGCCTTGGCGCCGAACGGACCCTCGGGATCGAGGGTTTCGACCAACGCGATCTCGATGGGCGGCGCGTCGCCGATACGCGGCGCCTTGTAGTCGAGGAACGAGGCGTTTACCGGCCTTCCCTCCTCGAAGATCATCTCCTCCTGCAAGGCCATGCCGATGCCTTGCAGCACACCGCCATAGATCTGGCCTTCCATGGCCATCGGGTTCAAGGCGCGTCCGACATCCTGCGCCACAACGATCTTCTTGATGGTGATCCGGCCTGTTCCGGCATCGACCTCAACCTCGGCAGCCTGCGCACCGAAAACATACGTCGCCGCGTAGTTACCTATCCCGGTCGCCGGGTCCGGCCGCTCGCCGGGAGTCGTATAGAAAGCTTCGGCATCCAGCGGACCGCACAGTCGCGCGACGTCCGCCATGGTGGCGCGACGAGCCGGATCGGCGGTGTGAATGACATCGCCGTCGACGAAGGCGATCTGATACGCACTACAGTTCCAGTGCAAGCCGAGCGCGCGCTGAATTTTCTCGCGTAATGCCGCGCCGGCGCGAATGGTTGAGTTTCCGGTGACGAAGGCGACGCGCGATGCGGCGCTGCCGAGATCCGCGGGCGCCTCAGCGGTATTCATATGAGAGACGCGCACCATTTCACTTCGAACGCCGAGCGCCTCCGCAGCGAGTTGGGCGAGCGTGGTATTCTGCCAGGTTCCCGCATCGGCGGTCTGGGTATGAACGACGAATTCACCCGACGCCAGCAACTCGATCCGGGTGTTGGAGTAATTGCCTTCCTGATAGATCACGCCGCCGCTGGGATGGATCATCGCCGCGACGCCAACGCCGCGGAAAGTCCCGCCCAGCTTTCGCTTCTCGGCCCAGCCGATGCGCGTGCGCACCTCTTCGAGACATTGCGACAGACCGCAACTCGATATTTTCCATCCAAGCGGCGTCACGTCGCCGGTCTGGTTGGCCTGCGAGAGCCGGTATTCGAGCGGATCGCGACCGAGCTTCTCGGCGATCTGGTCCATGTGGCTCTCGATGGCCCAGATCGTGTGCGGCGCGCCCATGCCGCGATACTGCCCGCCGGGTACCTTATTGGTGTAAACAAGATCGCAATCGTAATGCGCGGTTTTCACACGGTAGAGACATGTCGTCCGTTGCCGCGACGCGCCGACATAAGTTGGCGCATAAGCGGTGTAGGCACCGTTGTCGATCTGTAGCGATGTCGAGCGGCCGAGAATCGTACCATCGTGATCGAATGCCGTCTTGATCCTGATGCGCTTGGCGTGATCGGTTTTGCCGCTCACGAATTCATCGCGGCGGTTGAGCACCAGCTTTACCGGCCGCCCTGCCTTCACTGAAAGCCGTGCTGCGAGCGCTTCCTGCTCGCAGACCTTCGACTTTCCTCCAAAACCCCCTCCAACGTCGACGCCCCTCAGGTGAACGCGCTCGATATCCATGCCGAGCACGTGCGCCACTTCCTTGCGAATGAAGAACGGAGCCTGCGTCGCAGTCCAGAGCGTCAGATCGCCTGTTTCGGGATCGAAGCTGGCAGCCGTCCCGTTGGTTTCCATGCAGGCCGGAGCGACGATGCCGTGCTCGAACTGATCCTCCAGCACATGCGGCGCATTGGCGAACGCATCGTTGACGGCGCCGTAGTCGCAGGAAAACTTAATCGCGACATTTTTTCCGCCTGGGGTAGAAGTTCCCTCGTGGATCGCAGGGGCATCCGGGCGCAACGCGTCATCCGGAGAAAACACTGCAGGCAGCGGTTCGTACTCGACCTCGATGAGACCGGCGGCATGCTCGGCCGCTTCCAGCGTGTCCGCGGCCACCGCCGCGACCTCCTCGCCATAAAACCGCACTCTATCGACGGCCAGCGGATGCCGGTCGGAATAGCTTCCGCCAAGATGCATATAGTGCCGGCCCGGAAAGTCAGCCGACGTGATGACCGCCCGCACGCCCGGACAAGCCTGCGCGGGATCGGTATTGATGCGAACGATGCGCGCATGGGCATGCGGACTGCGCAGCACGGCGCCAAACAGCATTCCGGGCAGATTCATGTCGTGCGTAAAGATCGCACGCCCCCGCACATGCAGCTCCGAACCTTTCTGCGGCAGCCGGCGGCCCACTTCCTTGACCTCCATGGTGCTCATGGGCGTGCCTCCGCAGCGACCGAGCTGATCGCTTCAATGATGGCGCGATAGCCAGTGCAGCGACAGATATTGCCGGTCATGCCGTGGATGATGTCCTCCTCGGTTGGATGCGCGAACCGCGCAAGCAGGGCCGTTGCCGACATCAGCATTCCGGCCGTGCAAAAGCCGCACTGGGTCGCGCCGTGATCAATAAATGCCTGCTGCAACCGCGTCAGCGTCCCGTCGCGTTCGAGACCTTCGATCGTGGTGACGTCGGTGTCTTCGGCGCGAAACACAGGATAGAGACAGGAACAGACGGCGGTATCGCCCACCAGGACGGTACAGGCGCCGCAGTCTCCGTTGCCGCAGCCGATCTTGGTGCCGCGCATATTGAGCTGTTCGCGCAGGACAACGGCCAGCGGCCGAAGCGGCGGAGCTTCCACCTCGAACTCGTGCCCATTCACACGCAGCTTAATCGGCATGCGCGACGCCTTCCGCCGTCTGCAGATGACGCATGGAGCCGTAGATGGTCGTTAGTTTCCGATACTCGGCCTCGTCATGAAATTGGCATTGGCCGCGGCCGAACCGCTTCGCCACTTCGATCGAGAAGCGAACCGACTTCTCGATGTCGTCAAGCTGCGTGGCGCCCGTCGCGCAGCCGGGCACGACCGAAGCGGCAGTGACAGCGACACCGACGACCGGCACCGACGCATAAACGGACGGCTGAAGGATCGAATTGATATGAAAAAGGTCATTGGCGTAGGGGGTGATATCCTGCGTGCTGAGCGGCATGACCACTGCTGGCTGCGCCGTGACCGTTTCCACGATGTCGATCAGATCGGAACTGACGGGAAGGATATAGCCTTCGCGAACCGTCGGGGTGATTGCAATGCCCTTCCAGTTCACGACGCGATTCCCGCGTGAGGTATCGATGCTGATGATCGCTCCCATATCGGGATGAACCTCGGCCTCGCCGAGCAGCCGCCGATCCACCGGTGAAGACATGAACGGCACCGGATGATGGGGTCGCGTCGGCGCGGCAGGACAGATATGGGTTGATATGATGACGTCGCCGTCGAGCACGTCACCTTTTCGATTCATCGTCGCGAGCTTCATCGCCATCGCGACCGCGGCAATCGCACCATCGGCATCCGACACCATGCCGATCTGCTCGGGACGGGCTCCAATGCCACCCAGTTTGCCCACGACTCCCAGAACCGGCGCATCGCGCCGCCGTCCCGGTACGCGCACCTGAAGAAAATCGGTGAAGTGACGGTCTGACGAGATCCGTCTGGTAACAACGTCCTGCAACCCCATGGCCGCAAGTGTCCTGACGACCTCGTCGCCATCGATCACAGCACTGTCGAGCAACTCGTAGGCATTGACGACTTGTTGGAACGCCATCGATATTCAACCTTTCAGGACTAGATGTCCCTCACGCCTGGCAACACCTCGGAGAAGATCAATTCGCCCATCTCGGGAATGGTCATCCCCTCCGGAGGATAGGGAAGCAGAATTACCTGATCGACGCCGCAGGCGCGGATCGCGCGAATGCGATCGATGCACTCGGCAGGCGTACCGGAGACCGAAAGCTGTGTCGTCAGAGAGTCCGAGACAGTCTCGCGCATAGCCGCGTCGTAGGCATCGGAGCGCGCGTAACCAAACTTATCGAGTTGCTCGATAAGCCGATCTCCGTTTTCGCCCAAGATACCCAGCGCTTCGCGCGTCGAGCTGATCGTGCGACCGATCGCAGGCTTAACCGCCGCCCTCGCCGCATCGCCGTCCCGCGACACCGATGTATAGGCCCAGACTGCAATTTCGGGACGTTTGCGATCGGGCGACCGCTTCTTCAGTCCCGCACTGATATGCCCCTGCGCGAAGGAAATGCCCTTCTCCGAAGTGAAATGGCCAATGATGATTCCATCAGCAAGCTCGCCACCCAGAGCGAGCACCATCGGACCGCGCCCCGTGATGAAAACCGGGATCTCACGTGCGGCAAAACCAAGCGTCGCCGCCTTGGCCGGAACGAACTCCGAAGACGACGTGATTGTTTCACCGGCCCAGAAACGCCGCGACAAATCAATCGCATCACGCAGCGCTTTCACCGGACTGACGCGTTTGATGCCGAGCGCGTCGAAGCCGCTGATTCCCGCGCCCATTCCGAGGATAGCCCGGCCACCCGACAACTCGTCCAGCGACGCTATCGCCGCCGCCGTCAGCAGCGGGTGCCGAATGTACGGATCGGTCGCCCCCGTTCCCAAGGTCGACGCCGCCGTATTGCAGGCCAGAGCAGAGAGGCTGACGAAAACGTCACGGAAGAAACGCTCGTCTGGCACCCACATAGAGAGCCCGTGACTTTCACACCTTCGTCCGAACGCGATAAAATCACCGAGCGACAACTTCGGCAGAATAGCAATACCGACCTTCATGAATCACGCCGCCTCGCTCGAGCCACGACCTTTTCGCTTTTCCTTCTCCGAGAGGAGATCGCCCCCCTTCTCGTGAAGGAGCGCAACCGCACGGTGCAGATGCGCACGAACGATGCGATCTGCCGCATCGCCGTCACGAAGCTCCAGCGCATTGATCAGAAGCTCGTGCTCGCGCACGAACTGCCTCGCATCATCGATCGAGTGAAGCGTCATATCCTCGTCCGTGAAGATGAACTCGGACAGATTGTCGAACTCCCGCTCGATGCGTGGAGAGCGCGAGGCCTTGGCAACCATGCGATGGAAGGCAAGATTCAATTTCGCGCGAAGCACCGTATCCGACAGGTCAGCGATGGCATTCTCGGCAACATTGGCGCGGAGCGCCTGAATTTCGACATTCGTGATGTTCTCCGCCGCAAGCCGCGCCGCATATCCCTCGATCGCAGCACGGACATGATAGCTGTCGAGAATGTCCTGACGCGGGTCCGTTAGAATATAGCCACCGCGCTCCGCACTCGCGATCAACCCATCCCGCTTCAGCTGCGCCAGCGCCTCGCGAAGCGGCGTTCTGCTCACGCCCATCGCACGGGCGAGGTCGACCTCCACGAGGCGCGCGTTCTGCGTGAGCTCACCGTTCAAAATGGCGATGCGAAGGTTGCGGTAGACGCCACGCCATGTGGCCTCGCGGCGCGGCACCTTGTATTCGTCGGTTAGCATTTTTGTATCCTGCATACACTCAATAACGACCATCTCTCATGCACAATGCCATGATTTACAGCACTATCGCAATAAAAATGGCGCAGATAACGAGATTTTTTTCGTTGTTTTTGTATTCAGGATACAATAGCGTACATTCAAGTGCCCGATCTGTGGAGATTTGAGAGCATGCCTGTGTGGGACGGCAGAAATGAATGGCGGAACGTCGATGGTGACGGGACGCTGACGCGCAAACAGATTGCCCTCCGTCGGGAGTGGCGCTGATGTTGTTTCGTCCCTCTAGCGCCATCCGCAATGGCATAGCTCGCGGCGGCGCACCGTGTGATGTATCGATCGCCGGGATTTCCGTGGCCTATGGCGACACGATGCCGGTACGCAATCTATCTCTGGACATTCAGGCTGGTGAATTTCTGTCGCTGCTCGGACCCAGCGGCTGCGGAAAGACCACGACCCTGCGCGCCGTTGCAGGTTTCGTTGCGCCCAGCGCCGGCGATATCCGGATCGGTGGACAGTCCGTTGTGAATGTCCCGCCCAATCAACGCAGCATCGGCATGGTTTATCAGAACTATGCCCTCTTCCCCCACATGACCGTGGCGGACAACATCGCTTTCGGCATGAAAATGCGCGGCTTTCCGCGCGCGGAGATCGCGCAGCGAATCCCGCAATTACTCACCCAACTTCAGCTTTCGCCGTTCGGTCAACGCTATCCCAAGCAATTGTCCGGCGGGCAGCAGCAGCGCGTCGCGCTCGCGCGCGCATTGGCCTTCAATCCGGGCGTCCTGTTGCTGGACGAGCCGTTGGCGGCGCTCGACAAGCAGTTGCGTGGAGATATGCAGTTCGAATTGCGGAAGCTGCAGCGTGAGGTCGGCATAACGACCATCTTCGTGACCCACGATCAGGAAGAAGCTCTCTCCCTGTCGGACCGAATTGCAGTGCTGCATGAAGGCAAGATCCTCCAGGTCGGCACGCCGCATGAAGTCTATAAATTTCCTTGCTGCCGTTTCGTCGCGGAGTTCATCGGCGAGGCGAACATGTTGCAGGGCTCCGTCGTGGGGTCCGGGCGCGACGCCATGTTGCAGATCGACGGCATCACTGAAAAACATCGCCTCAGCGCCGCTCATGATAGCGGTACTGTGTCGATTCTTCTGCGACCGGAAAAGCTTCACCTTCATACCGCCGGCGAAGCGGCTCCCGCCAGTCACAACGCGATCCACGGGCGCATCGTCAATTCGGTCTTTGTCGGAACAAGTCTCAAGTATCAGGTCCAGATCGGCTCCGGGCGTTTGCTTCGCGTCGACTCTCAAGCAGATCGCGAACGACCTGCGGATATCGGCGATGAGGTCGTCCTGTCGTGGATGGCGGATGACGCGCGGTTATTCCGCAACGACCTACTGGAGGCATGATGCGTTTGCTACTCATCAGCAACTCCGGCCGACCTTTTCTGCAGCATTGCCGTACCGAGGTGCTCAATTTTCTGCGGTCCGTTAGATCGCTTGGTTATATCACCGCCGCGCGGCTTGACGATGAAGATGAGCGCTTCAAACTCGCCGCCACCGCGTTGTCCGACTTCGGAATCATGACAGAGCATCTCCGGCTGAGCGACGACTTCAAGTCTCGCTTGAAGCGTGCGGAAGCTGTGCTCGTCAGCGGCGGCAATACTTACGCGCTGCTCAAGCGGTTGCGTGACGCGAGTGCTCTTTCCTTGCTTGCCGACCGGGTCAGGGGCGGCCTGCTCTATATCGGCACCAGCGCGGGCACGAACATCGCGGGCCCGAACATTCTCGCCACCAACGACTGGAACGTCGTCGGCTGCAATCAGTTCGACGCCATGGGGCTCGTCCCGTGGGCCATCAACCCCCACTATCTTCAGCAAGACCCGAACATGGCAACGGGGAGCGAAACTCGCGATCAACGGATCGGCGAGTATCTCACTATCAACAGGGCGCCGTTGCTGGCCATTGAGGAAGAGACTGCCGTCCGCATCGAGGGCGGACACGCAAGTGTCGTCGGATCGGGTCGCGTCCGTCTGTTTCAACCCGATGCCGAGCCGATGTGGTTTGCAACTGGCCAGACTTTGCCAGCCGTCACGCTGTCGTACTCCGCCCCGATGGTTTCGTGATGTCCGTGCAATACGTTGCCGCCACGAGTGTCGCAGATGCCATCTCGCTCGCAAGGCATTGCGGCGCGGGAGCCCGGCTCATTGCCGGAGGCACCGATCTTGTCGTTCAAATGCGGCGCAAGGTGCTCGCACCAACCCATCTGATCGACATTCAGCCCATCGACGAACTCAAGCAGGTCCGGATTGACGATCGTCAAGTCGAGATCGGTGCGATCGTAACGCATAAGGAAATTGAGCGCCTCTTTTCCTCCTATCCCCATCTTGCCGGTCTGGTCGAGAGCGCACGGATCGTGGGCGGACATCAGATCCGCAACAGCGGAACGATCGGCGGAAACATCTGCAACGCGTCTCCTGCTGCCGACCTGCTGCCGATCCTGCTGGCGCTGGAGGCCACTATCGAACTCCAGGGACCCGATGGCAGCCGGCGCGAGCCACTTGAAAGTTTTCTCAAAGGCCCCGGGCGCACATCGCGCCATACAAATGAAATTCTGACGCGCATCACCTTTGCCACTCCTCCCCGCTCATCGGCCACGGCCTTCCTCCGCGCTGGTCGCCGCCGCGCAATGGAAATCTCGCTCGTTTCGGCAGCGGTCTTGGTCGTCCTCGACGCGAACCAGAGGTGCATAAGCGCGCGCATCGCCATTGGCGCAGCAGCTCCCACCGCCTTTCGCGCACGCGAGGCCGAGGCCGCCCTGATCGGTGCGCCGATCACTCCGGCAACGTTGCAGACCGCCGGCGAAGCAGCGGCGGCCGCCGCAAAGCCGCTTTCCGACGTTCGCGCTTCAGAGACATACCGCCGCCGACTGGTCCGGGTCATGACGGCGCGAGCTCTCGAAGCCTGCGTCAAAAGGATCGAACAATGACCCAGATCTTGTTCACGCTCACCATCAATGGCGAGCACTACGAAACGCATGCCGAACCCGACACGTCGCTGCTCGACGTGCTACGCGACAACCTCGGCCTTACCGGAACGAAAACAAATTGCCTCGAGGCGGAATGCGGCGTCTGCACCGTCTTGCTGGATGGCAAGGCGGTTTGCTCCTGCATCACTCTGGCAGCTCAATGTCAGAGCAAGTCCATCGTCACCATCGAAGGGCTCGCCGAGGGCTCGACGCTTCATCCGCTTCAATCCGCCTTCCTCGAAACAGGCGCCGTTCAGTGCGGCTACTGCATTCCGGGCATGATCATGACAGCAGTATCGTTCCTGCATGAAGTCCCGAATCCGACGGACAGCGAAATCCGCGAAGGCCTTGCCGGCACGCTGTGTCGCTGCACCGGCTACCAGAAAATCGTCGAAGCCGTTGCGACGACTGCAAAACAACTCAATCAAGACTCCAGAAATCTACCACGATCTTGAAGACTAACGTTTACAGGGGGAAGTAAGATAAAATGGATTACAAACCGTTCAAATCAAAACTTCAAATCGCTGTCGTCGCTCTCGCAGCCCTTCAGACCATGTCGTCCGCAGCTGCGGCACAGGACAAGAAGCCGCTGGTGTTCATGACCTGGGGCGGCGTCTGGCAGCAGACCTTCGACAAGATCGCAAAAGAATACGAGGCCAAGACGGGTCAGCCGGTCTCAGTCATTGTTCAGGGCGCCGGAGAGGCCGGCCTTGCGCGCGTGATCGCGCAAAAGGACAAGCCGGAGATCGACCTCTGGTCGACCAACATGATCAACTATGAGCGCGGCAAGAAGGCCGGCGTGCTTGCTCCATTTGACAAGGCTGGCGTTCCCAACGCCGCGAAAATGGATCAGTCCCTGATCTTCTCGCATGGCATCACCACCTGGGTGTCGCTCCGCGGAATCTTCTATCGCAAGGATCTCGTGCCGTTCGAACCGAAGACTTGGGAAGACCTTTGGGACCCTCGCCTGAAGGGCAAGATCGCAGCTCCTGCCGCGACTTTCGATCCCGGCTATTTCCCCACGATGGCGGCTTTGCTGGCGGGTGGTAGCGAGCGCAACCTCACTCCGGGCTTCAAGAAATTGAAGGAACTGCGTCCTAGCATTCTCACCTTCTACACCAACAACGTTCAGTCCATTCGCCTTCTGGAGAGCGGCGAAGTCGGGCTGACCGCGTGGGGCATTCTGCCGAACGTGATCAGCTACATCAAACCCGGTGGGAACTACGGCTTCGTCGTGCCGAACAAGCCCCTCTTGATCGCCGAAACGCCAATCGCGCTGATTGCAGGCGCCCCCCGGAAGAAAGAGGCTGAAGCTTTCCTCAACTATCTGCTGTCGATGGACGTGCAGACGAGAATTGCCGATGCCTTTGGCGCGCGCCCAGTCAACAGCGATGCAAAGGGCCCGGAGGTCGTCGAATCAATCCTGACAAACCTCAAGGGAGCATATGCGATCGACTACGATTATCTGTCGGACAATCTCTCAGATATCATCAAGAACTATGACCAAGAGGTCGTCCAATGACGTCTCTTGCTCCGGCAAGTCGTCTGGACAGGCTGGCGCGTGACCGATCGGCCCTCAAGGGCCTGTTGCTCACGGCCCCGGCCCTCATCCTGCTCGTTTACTTTTTTGCCGCGCTTGCCAATATTCTCTCGTTAAGCGTTACGGATAACTCCGGGGCCTTTTCGACGAAAAATTTCACGACGTTCGCGGCGGACGCGCGATTCAGAACCTACCTCATGCGGTCGGCCTGGATCGCGCTCTATGTTACATTCATTGCCTTGCTGGCTGGCTACCCCATCGCCTATGTCATGAGCCGGGGGCGGCAAAGGATCGCTTCCATCGTCACCCTAGCGCTCGCCATCCAGTTTTTCTCCATCTACGTCATCAAGATGTACGGCTGGATGCTGGTTCTCGGCAACAACGGCATTATCAATCGTACATTGCAGGCGATCGGTCTAACTGATGCGCCGGTCAAGCTGATGTATAACGAACTCGGCGTTGCCATCGGCCTGTTCGCCTCCTCCCTTCCGTTGATGGTCTTTCCGATCAGCTCCGTGTTGCAGAACATCAACTCCGAATACGAAGAAGCCGCGAAAGGCCTGGGCGCCAATCCCATATCGGCCTTCTGGCGCATCTTGCTGCCGCTGAGCGCTCCAGGCGTGACAAGCGGCGCAGTGCTGACATTCGTTTTCTGCTTCACGGCCTATCTGGGACCGTCCTTGCTCGGCGGCGGAACATTCAAAATGATCGGCAATCTGATCTACGATCAGGCAACTGTTGGCTTCAATTATCGGCTTGCCGGTGTAGCGGCGGTCGTAACCCTGTCTGTCAGTCTGTGTGTTGTCTTCGGCATTACCGCGCTTGGCAACAGAGTGCTTGACGAGAAACGACGATGACCAGAAACACCGCCTCAACCGACCCGCTTTACATCTTCAGTTTGATTGTTGCTGCGATCGTCCTGACATTCGTCACACTCCCGTTGATCGTCACCTTCGTGACGGCCTTCAATGCCACGACCCAAGCGGCATTTCCTCCAGAAGGTTATTCGCTCCGCTGGTTCAAACACGTATTCGAGCGTCCGGAATTCGCAGGTCCATTCTACAGAAGTCTGGCGCTGGCGCTCGTCTCAGGCCTGTGCGCCATGACGCTTGGCACAATGTCGGCCGTCGCCCTTACTAAGTATCGTTTCCCCGGGCGCAACGTGATCGATACTGTTCTGATGTCGCCGCTGATCGTTCCTCAGGTTATTCTAGGCCTGTCCTTTCTTGTATTCAGCGTGCAGACCAAGGCCCTCGGCAGCTTCGCGACGTTGGTCATTCTGCATTGTGTTCTGACGCTGCCCTATTCGGTCCGCGTCATCCGCGCGTCCTTGCAAAGCATCAGCCTTACGCCGGAAGAAGCCGGAGTCGGCCTTGGCGCCTCCGCGCTCAAGAGCTTCGTCCTGATCACGCTTCCGCAGATCAAGTCCGGCATCTTCGCAGCATGTTTCTTCTGTTTTGTGATCTCGTTCGACAATTTCACGGCAACGGCCTTCCTCGCCCAGAACGACACGACGCTGCCTGTCGAAATCTTCTTCTACATCGAAACCCGTGTCGATCCGACGATCTCCGCGATCGCGGCGCTGATGATGCTCGGAACGGTCTTCTTTGTTCTCGTTATCGACAGGCTCGTTGGCGTGAAACGGATTACCTAATCGCCTTATAGGAAAGCTGCCGCGAGCGGACGACGCAAGTGTGACAGTGAGGAAAGCAGACGATGAACAAACCATTCAATGTCGTCGGGAAGCGCTTGCAACGGATTGACGGCACGGGAAAGGTCACCGGATCGACGATCTTCGGAACCGATTTCTCCCTGCCCGGCATGTTGCACGGAAAGATCTGCCGCAGCACACACGCCCACGCACGCATCCTTCGCATCGACACGGAGGCCGCGCGGAAGATGCCTGGCGTGCGCGGCATCATCACCGCCGTCGATGTGCCCTGCACCCGCTACGGCTCCTTCATCAAGGATATGGAAGTCTTCGCCTCCGCCAAGGTCGTCCATATCGGACAGGCCATCGCGGCAGTTGTGGCGCAGACGTCACGGCAGGCCGAGGCAGCCTGTGCGGCAATCGAAATCGAATATGAGCCCCTTCCCGGCGTTTTTGATATCGAAGCTGCACTCGACAAGAACAGCCCGCTGGTCCACGAGGATTTGCTAACCTATCAGGCCATGCCGATCGTACGGCGTGATGGCAATGTATCAAATCGCTCCATGCTTCGCGTCGGCGATGTCGAAGCCGGCTTCGCGCAATCTGACCGGATTTTCACCAACCGGTTCGAAACTAGCCCGGTTCATCCGGGCTACACCGAACCGCGCGCTGCGGTTGCCACCTATGACCCGGCCGGCCAGTTCTCGGTGTGGACCAACACTCAATTGCCGTTCGAAGCACAGGCGACTCTCGCCGATATTCTGATGGTGCCCACCTCGCACATTCGTGTCATTTGCACGACGATCGGGGGCGGCTTCGGCGGCAAGCTGCGGCTCGGCGTCGAACACTATGCTGCGCTGCTGGCCAAGAAGTGCGGACGTCCCGTCAGGATCGCGACGACGACGGAAGAGGAAATGACGGCTGCCTATCCGCGACAGCCTGTCATTGTCGAATTGAAGACCGGCGTCACCAATGACGGCCGCATTCTCGCCAAGCAGGGCCGTATCCTTGTCGACACGGGCGCAACTTCGGGGTCCGGCGTTGGCGTCGGGTCGAGTTCGTCGTTGATTCTTGCCGGCCCCTACAAGATTCCAAATCTGCTTCTTGAGGGTCTGGCAGTCTACAGCAACAGGACCCCCACCGGATCGTTCCGTGCGCCGTCGGGGCCGCAATCGAACTTTGCGGTCGAATCCCAGATGGACATCATCGCTGATGCGCTCGGGATTGATCCCCTCGAGTTTCGCTTGAAGAACATTCTGCGCGACGGCGATACGGCGGTGAACGGTCAGGTTCTCGACAAGGTCAGCCTCGAGGAATGCCTCCTGAAAGCTGCCGACGCCATCGGATGGTCCAATCGCAAGCCGGGACCCTGGCGCGGCAAGGGAATTGCCTGCAGCTGGTGGACGACGACATCCGGCTCCTCGGGAGTCTATATCAAGGTCGCAACTGACGGACGGGTTCAGCTGAACACCGGCTGCGCCGAGATCGGCACTGGCGCCCTCACCGGTGCCGCACAAATTCTCGCTGAGGAACTGGGTGTCAGCTTGAGCGACATCAGCATCGTAAGTGCCGACAGCGCCTCGACGCCCTATGACTACGGCGCACAGGGCAGCCGCGCGGCGTTCGCGGTAGGTAACGCCGGCCGTGCCGCAGCCGCCGAGTTGCGCAAGCAGGCCATCACCATCGCAAGCAAGCTGCTGAAGCTGCCGGATGACAAGCTGATCTACGGCAATGCCGCCGTCTGGGGGGAAGGAAAATCGGTCTCGCTGGCTGACATTGCCCGATCGGCGCAGCTATCAAGCGGAGGCCTCATCGCACACGGCACCTTCATCGCGCCGCCCACGGTCTACGATCCGAAACGCAGCGAGCACATGGTGATCACCACGCTCAACTCGCCCAGCTTTCATGCGCACGCCGCCGATGTCGAGATCGATCCCGAGACCGGCGACGTACATATTCACGACTACGTGGTGGCCCAGGACGTGGGATTCGCGATCAATCCTACATTGATTGAAGGCCAGATCGAAGGCGGCGTCGTTCAGGGTCTCGGACAAGCGCTGTCCGAGGAGATCGTCAGCATCGACGGCAAGGTCCGTAACGCCAACCTCACCGACTACAAGATGCCGACCTGCGTCGATGCTCCGCGCATCCGATCCATTCTCGTGAAGTGTCCGAGCGAGAACGGCCCGTTCGGGGCGAAAGGTGTCGGAGAGCCGCCGGTCATCGAACCGCCGGCGACCATGGCCAACGCCATCGCATGTGCGTCCGGGGCCCGGGTGACCACGCTTCCGATGACCGCCGAACGGATCGTCGACAGGTTGTCCGCACAAACCCAGCAGTTCGTTCCCGGCAATAGAGCGCCGGTTTTCTCAACCGAGAGACAGTTATGAAGATCGCCTCATCCAGTCTGGACACAGTGCAAGCCTACAAGCTGCTCAGCGGGATCGTCGTGCCCCGGCCGATCGCCTGGATCACGTCACGGTCGAGCGACACCGTCATCAATCTTGCGCCCTTCAGTTGCTACACTTTCGTGTCAAGCAATCCGCCGATGGTGGGATTCAATGTCGGCAAAAAAATTTCCGGCGCCAAGGATACCCCGACCAACATCATGCGGACCGGCGAATACGTTGTGAATATCGCCGATCATACGATGATCGCAAACGTTCACAAAAGCTCCGGCGAATTTTCCACTCATGAAAGCGAGGTCGAACTTCTCGGTCTCAAGACCACGCCGGGCGAGTTGGTCGATTGCCCTCGTCTTAGCGATGTCCCGGTCAGTATGGAATGCCGTTACGTATCGTCCACGCCGTTCGGCCGGGGAAACACGCAGTTCATCGTCGGTGAAGTTGTGGTCTTCCACATCCGGGACGACCTCTATGACAACGGCAAGATCCACACCGAAAAGCTTCAACCGATTTGCCGCATCGCCGGCCCGAACTATGCGACACTCGGCCCGATTGTATCGCAGACATTGTCCGGAACCTGGGGACCCGGCGATACAGTGGCGCGCTGGGAAAAAACCGAGCGCCCCAGATAGAAGACATCAGGCCGGTCGCGACCCATCGCGCCGAGAAAGCCGCGACGCAAATAATGTTGCCTCCCGCGCGAGATGAACCTTGGCGGCAAGGTCTGTCATCAGCGTTGCGGTGAAATGAACAGGAATCGCTAGACCTTCAACCGATCCGATATCGGCGTGGTCTATCAGCAGTCCGTCGATCAGCCCGTCATAGTGCCGGGCAATCGATTCCGTCGTCACCTCGATTGAAAGCTCTTCCATGATCTTCACGGTCGGCCCCTTGATGGCCTGGCCCGCAATGATTGGAGAAACCGCGACAACCGGCGCGCCATTGGTCATCAATAATTCGCGCATTCCGGCGACGGCGAGGATCGGGTCGATGCTCAAATAGGGATTCGAGGGACACAGCACGATCATGCCGACGCGGGGCGAACGCAGGATCTCCACAACATTGCTGCTTGGTTTCGCCTGCTCACGTCCAGCAAACGAGATAGAATGAACCCTTGGTTCGCATCGCCGGGCAACGAAGTAGCGCTGGAAATCCAGCAAGCCTTCGTCCGTCTCGACCTTTGTGCGCAACACATCATCCGTTACCGGCAGAATACGCCCCGCTATGCCAACCGATTGCCGGATGGCATCGATGCATGCGGTCAATGTCTGCCCGGCAGCGAGGCGGCGCGTGCGTTCAATATGGATCGCCAGGTCCTTGTCGCCCAGCAGAAACCATTCCTCTCCACCAAGCTGGCGAAGCGCTTCCATGAAATTCCAGGATTCGCCGGAACGACCCCACCCGCGGACCTCGTCGCTCAGCCCGCCAAGTGTGTACAGCACAGTGTCGATATCCGGACAGATACGCAGACCGAGGTGATCGAAATCATCTCCAACATTGACAACAACCGTTAGACGCTCGCCAAACAGACGCTGCAACCCGAGTGCAAGCTTCGCGCCCCCCACTCCCCCGCAGATCGCGACAACTTCATTGTCAGAATTCAAAATTTCATTCATCACACCAGCGTCCTTCGCTATCGGAACATGTCCAACTCGCGCGGGCGGATCAACGACGCGGCGTCGTTCTCTGCTCCCGGATTGCGGAATCCTCGCACATGAATGATCGGCATGCCTTCGGCTCCCTGCCCCATGAGCAGCGAAGCCGCAGCGGCCATCTCGTCGGCAATCGCAACCTCAGTCACGACCATGGCGCGGCCGAACAGATCCGGCGCACCGATCATATTGAACAGTGAACTTATTCCGGCGGACCCAAGCGCGACGCCGACAACACCGTTGCGCCAGGCCCTGCCGAAGCTGTCATTGATGATCACGCCCAGCTTTACGCCGAATTCAGCATCGAGCCGCTGCTTGATCTGACTGCATGACGCGTCCGGATCGACCGGCAGCAAAAGCACACGATGCTTCGCGCCGGCGTCGATATTCGATTCGTCGATGCCAGCATTCGCCATGACGAAACCTAGGCGATGCTCGACGATGATGACATTGGTCTTGGCGCGAAGAACCTCGCGCGACTCCGACAGGACGACCTCAAGGTGGCGAGGGTCCTTGCCGGTGATCGCTGCAAGGTCTTGCGCCCTCGCCGACGGGACGATCGACTCCAAATAAACGTAGCGATTTTCTGATTTAGAAATAATCTTCTGGGCAAGAACGACGATATCGCCGTTCTGAGGCTCGATCTTCGCCGCAGCCAGGCCATCCTTGATGATCTGACAGATGTCGTCTCCCGGACTTACTAGCGGGATATCGGGTAGCGCCGTGTAAGTAATCGATCTCTTCATAATTACTCCAGGAATCTGGCACTAACATCCGCCACTTCGTCCGTAAAGCCTCGGCGCGCCGTTCGCTCAACATACAAAATATTCCTGTAAATTCCATAACCGCTCATTACGCGAATCCATGCCCCTCCGCGGATTCAATCTCATCGAGATGCTGGTTCCGGCCGAAACCACGCAGCAGAGGAACTGTAAGCGACAACTATTGCTTCCTGTCGATCTCTGCTAAATTTGCTCGAGTGATCGACAAACGGTGAAGAATTATGGGTGCTCAGGTTTTCTCGGTCCGCGCATTTGACAATGACATAGAGGCCACGCATCGGAAGCAAATGCGGAAACTGGCGGGCTACACCGTGCCCGTACCGCCTAATTGGCTTCCAGAGCTGCTCTCGGAGAGGTCATTCGAAATCGGATCGCGGAAAAGCATCGAAGACATTCAGCCCACACGCGCCGTTCGAATCCGGTCTCTGTAGAGACTCGGCATGCGTAAGAAGCCCGCCATTGGCGGCCTTTTATCGCAACTAAGAGAGAAATTCTCTGAAAGCCGGACTGGATGGCTGGCGACACAGTGCTGATCGCACACGTCTCTGAGGGAATTCCCTGCTAACAGGGAGTTTTACAGGGAAATTCGCGAAATTAGGCCTCTGCAGAGAGCTTTAGACGCAAGAAACTACAGCGTCACAGCGATTTCTGAGATAATTCCCTAGGAAAATTAGCAGCGAATACATTTCGAGGAACAGGGAAATTTCCGCTCACAACAGGGATTTAAGGGCTCGGAACATTGACCGGCTTGCCCGCTAAGCGTTGAATTCTCACATACTTGTCTAGCATCGCGTGGACGCGATCTGTTTTCCCCTTCGATTTGTGGATGTGGAGAGCGAGATGGTGGCAAAGAGTGGATCCTGGACACGTCAGGGCGAGGCTTTCTGGCGGCCGCATCATGAGGCGTGGAAGCGCAGCGACTTGAATCAAAGGCAGTATTGCGAGGCATATGGCGGGGGCCAGCGCTGGGCAACCGTCTGCTCGCCCATCACAACCGCCAAGCTCAACAATGTCGAGCCCTTCGCCTATCTCACGGACGCGCTCGAACGCATGTCCGGCGGTCACCCGATGAGCCAGCTCGACGACCTCCTGCCCTGGAATTGGCGTCCATTGACGGCTCTCAACTGACACCAGGTGTCAGAAATGGACGCTTACTGGTGAACGAGATTGCGCTACATACAGGAGATTCGAATTATTTAGCCAGACGGCGACAATCCTGTCGCGAGTCGCGGCGAGATGGCGGAGGTTCGAAAAATCACTGACGCGAGCCGTCCAACAGGATGGCTGGTGACCCGGAGCATCGATAGGGAGCGTCACGGTGACAGAAGCCGATGTGGACCTCCGCCGACTGTTTATTCTCGATGCGTGCACAGTCATTAGACGCGGGCGCCCACTCCAATTTTCGATCCAAAGCTCCAGAACCGTGGAACTTCAAGCCAAATTGCCAAGCCCATTTATAGCTGTAATGCGGGTCTCATAGTGCTAATTATGAGACGATCTTTCAAACGAGAAAATACTCATGAATTTAAGACAGATCCGCTACTTCCTCCAGGTGGCGGAACTCGGGAATTTGACGAGGGCGTCCGATGTTCTCAACATCGCGCAGCCGGCTCTGTCTCGCCAGATCCGACTTCTCGAAGAGGATCTCGGAGAATCCCTTTTCACTAGGTCCGGACAAGGAGTCGAATTAACGCAAGCTGGTCGGGCGCTGAAGGAGCACGCCGCCTCCGTTGTGAACCAATTTGATAAACTCCGCGAAGTTATCGGCGACCAATCCTCGCCTAGAGGTCATTTGACGGTTGGGCTGCCCCCCGCGATTGGTCAGTTCGTCAGCCTTGAATTGATTGACGAGTACTGCCGTCGATACACGGACGTGCATCTGCACGTCCGTGAAGGCATCAGCATTGATCTGGCAAGCGATGTACAGCAACGGAAGATCGACTGCGCTGTGGTTGTCTTGGATGATACACCCGGAGTAAATGCCGAACAGCTGTTCACGGAAGGCTTGTTCCTGGCGGCGCCGTCCTCCGCTGGGTTATCACCAAGCAATCCTGTCACCCTAAAAGCCGCTGAAAACAAGCCGCTTATTCTCACCAATAGAATGAATAACTTTCGTCTCGCAATCGAGGCTGCCTTTAAGCGCGCAGATATATCCATGCGCATACTCGCGGATAGCAACTCAACCCGCATGATTTCTAATTTGGTAACACGCGGAACCGCTTATAGCATCCTCCCCTACTGCGCCATCCAAGCATCACTGATGCAGGGCGACCTTTCGGCGAGTCCGATCGAAGGACTTCACGTGAACTGGGCCTTCATTCGCCCAGCGGCCGGAGAGCTGACCTTGCCCGCCAAACTCTTTCGGCAACTTCTACTGGATATCGTGCGGAAGAAAATTGAGAACGGTAGTTGGCCGAGCGCTATACTGGCCGAGACGCGTGACTAATGGGCACCCAGATATAGCTCGCTTATCAGATCACTGTTCTTCAGCTCAGCCGCACTTTCGGCTGCAAATGCAATATGCCCGTGCACCAAGACATAGCCGCGATCGGCTATCCGCAGAGCCTCTGCAAAGTTCTGCTCGGCCATTATAACGGTCAAGCCAAACTTCTTCTTTAGCTCACTTATCTTCGTTATGGCTTGAGTGACCATGATGGGAGCTAGTCCAACAGAGGGCTCGTCCACTAACAAAACCCTAGGGGAGGACATTAAGGCCCGGCCCAACGCCAGCATCTGCTGCTGACCGCCCGACATAGAGCCCGCAGGCTGTCGTCGCCGCTCCTTTAGAATGGGAAATGATTCGAAACAGTATTCTAGATTTTCTTGGGTTCGCTTACGTGCCGCTTTGCGATATGCACCGAGAAGAAGATTCTCTTCGACCGTTAGCAAAGGAAAGAGCCGGCGGCCCTCCGGGACTATGCTAATTCCTCGTTCAACGATCTGCTCCGTGGTGAGCCGAGACAGGTCAAACACGTCACCATCTATCTCTAAAGTCACCCGGCCAAGGGTCGGACGTACATCTCCGATTAAGCACTTCATCAAGGTGCTCTTACCGTTTCCATTGGTCCCCAGCAGGACTACCGTTTCCCCTTCGCGCACCTCCAGTGACAGGCCGTGCAGCACCTGCACTGGCCCGTATCCCGCGTGGAGGTCGCTGACGACGATCTTAACTGCCAAGGTAAGCCCTCCTGACTTCCGGATTCGCCATGACCTTTTCTGGAAGGTCATCGCAGATGATCTGCCCTGCGCTCAGGCAAACAATGCGTTGCGAGAACCGCATGACCGCCTGCATGATATGTTCAATCATGATGATGGTGATCCCTGCCGAGTTCAATTCGAGCAGGATATCCAGAATCTCGTTGACTTCTTTCATGGCCAGGCCGGCCATCGCCTCATCACAGATGAGCAGCTTCGGCCGCGCAGCTATTGCGCGCGCAAGCTCCAGCTTCCGCAGCTCGACTTGAGAAAGTTTGCCTGGATGAGCATGACTTCGATCATCAAGCCTCACACGACTTAAGATCTCGCTCGCCTCACGGTACACCGATTCCTCATTGGATGCATCGATCGACCCGTGGACGATATATTCCAGAGGTACCATGAGGTTCTCGACCACCGACATCGAGTGAAACGGTTGTGGAATCTGAAACGTTCGTGCAACACCCCTCTTCGCCCTTTGATGAGGCGCCAGCTTTGATATGCTTGAACCCTCGAACGCGATTTGCCCGGTATCGACTTCCAGAGCGCCGGAAATACAGTTGATCAGCGTCGTTTTTCCCGAACCATTCGGGCCGATGAGACCAAGCCGCTCACCGCTTGCGACGTTAAGATTGACATTGGACAGCGCCGTAAAGCCAAAGAATTTCTTTGTAACGTCCTGAACGTTCAGAAAGGCAGTCATCGCTTGATTAACCTTTCAGTCAAGCGCCGCGTCGATGATCTGGACGTCTGCCAGTCTCGAAACCAATGAACCAAGCCGACTAAGCCGGAAGGTGCGACAACTACAAAAACCATGAGTGATAAACCGACGATGAGGAGGTGCTTCTCGGGACTGGCCGAAACAGCAAATTGCTGGCTGGCAGAAATCAGAACGGCACCAATCGCGGGCCCCCACCATTTCGACATTCCCCCGATCACTGCCATGGAGAGCGCCATTACGGAGTAGTTAAGATTGAAAGCGGAGTGCGGCTCGATGAAACTGGAATACAAAGGTAACGTTGACCCAGCCATTGCCATAAGCCCTCCCGACAGCGCACAGGCTATTAGCTTCAGCCTCAGCGTAGGCACTCCCGAACATTCGGCGGCAATCTCGGCATCCCGCAATGCCTGCAACCCCCGTCCTAGCCAAGACGTTTGGACGTACCGCGCAACGGCGAGTGAAATGACCGCCAGGACCGTCATGACCACCAAAAGCATTTGCGTGTAGGTCTCAAATCCAAGCGGAATCGGAGGTCGAAGGATCTGCATACCCGTCGCTCCGCCAACGTAGCGCCAATTCAAGACAAACGTTTCGATGACAATAGCGACGGCAATCGTCGCGATCGAGAAAAAGATGCCCTTTAACCGAAGTGTTAAAAGTCCGACGCAAAGTCCCATAGCTGCGCCGATCAGCGCTGCACCGCTGATCTGCACAATCAGCGGAGCCTGAAACGTGAGCATAAGTACGAGGGCTGCATACGCGCCGGCGCCGAAGAAGGCGCCCGTCCCAAAGTTTACATATCCCGCATATCCCCCCAGCACATTCCAGGCCGTCGCGAGCACCACATACTGCAGGACGATATAGCTGACGTACAGGTAATACTCGTTGAGGCCGAGCGCTGGTAAAAGATAGGCGGCAACAGGAAGCGCAGTTGCCGCAATCCAGAAAGCGATAGAGCTCTTTTTCATCGGCCAAACAATCCTTGTGGACGAATCCCCAACACGAGGAGAAGGAGGCCATAGGCTACGGCGGGCGCCCATGAAGCTCCGAACATGGTAAGGACCAGGGATTCAATAACGCCGAGGATTATCCCGGCCACGAGCGTGCCGGTTACGCTGCCCAACCCAGCCAGCACCACGACACAGAATGTGCGGCCGATGTAGACGCGATCGAGACTGGGCTCGACCGGGCTGACAATTATCAGCAAAGCCCCGCCAATAGCCGCAACCGCGGTTGCTAGGCCAAAGGCCCATTGCTTTGTAAGTACAGGGTTGATGCCCACAATGCGCAACGCCCAGGCATCCTGCGCAACAGCTCGGATCGCCCGCCCCTGCATCGTATTTGATAGATAGAGATTCAAGATCAGGGTTGAACCGACCGCGACGAGCAGCGCCACGATCAGCCGCCACGGCAATCGCATCTCGCCCATAGCGAAACTATTGCCGACATACGCAGCGGTAGCGGTACGCTGGTCCAGGCCAAAAGCTATCGAGAGGAAAACTTGAACAAGAAACGCGATGCCGAAAAAGAAAGCGATGCCACGGACGCCCGCGTCGGCTCCGCGCTTTTCAAAAGCCTCGTAGTAAAATCGATAGACTAAGACTCCAAAGGCAAAAAACGGGAGGACGATCAGGAGAGCTGCGATGAGCGGATCGAAGCCGTAGGTCCCCAATAAAAAGACCATGTAGGCTGCAAGAACCAAAAAGGCCGCATGCGCAATATGCGGCACATCCAACAATCCGAACGCAATCGACAGCCCAAGGCTAAGTGCTCCGTAAAAACACCCAACCAGGACGCCGAATACAATTGCCTCAAATAGAAGGTCGAGTGAAATCATCAATGTTCTCCACATGGCTCCTTGCAGGCGACGAGTGTTGCTCGCCGCCCGTAAGCGCAAGGACCGTGTTGGTGGTGACGCTATCGCTTGCGTGCCTGCTGAAAAGACACGAACTCGCCTGTGCGAAATTCCTTGGGCTCAACGATCACCTGCTTGCCCGCTTGCCGGAATTGCTCGAGATCGTTGTCTTTAATATCGCGGAATTGAACCATGACGACGCGCGGGTTGGCCCACTCACCGTCCGGACCCCAGCGAATAGGTCCTACGATCGTGCTGACCTCGTTCTTCCGAAGATAGTCCGCGAGCACGTCATGCTTGAGGCTTTTGGTTGCCGTGACTGCGCGCTCTAAGATCTGAGCCGATGCGTACGCAAATGGAGCGACGTAATAACCTAGCGTTTCGACATTCGCGCCCGAAGCACGCTTGGCGAAGCGATCCAAGAAGTCTCGGATGCCTGGGAAGGCCATCGTGCTTTCCGGAACGTACGTATGATAATTTACGACGCCGTTCAGCTGTGATCCGAGCGTCTGCATCACCGACGCATACTGCAAGCCGACCATAGCGCCTCCAAAAAGCTTTACAGAGGAGCCTATCCCAATCTCGTTTACAGCGCGGATGATGGCAGTTGAGTCGGCAGGATATGACGCGACGAAGACCATATCTGGAGCCGCCGCGCGGATTGCCCTAATCATCGCCGAGAAATCGACCGTGGTAGGCGGATAGGATTGCTCGTAGACCGTCTCAAATCCCGCACTCTTTGACAGCGCCTTCGCGCCGCCAAGGATATTTTGTGAGAACTCTTGATCCGCGGCCAAGAACGCAATCTTTTTGACCCCGGCTTGCGTGCCGAGACGGAAATAGCCCCCTACCCAGCTTTCCGCGTCGCTCCACGGCGAATTGTTGAACCACATATCGTGTTTCGCCTTGGAGTTGATCTGGTAGCCGATGTGCCCGATCATCAACAATCGCCGCTCCTTCGCGGACGGCATGATAGCCGCTGCGGGGACCGTTCCATAAGGCGCGATGAGAAGATCTACCTTGTCTAGATCGACAAGCTTGGAGAGAATTCCCGGGGTCTGTGCGGGATTAGCCTGATCGTCGTATGCGACGATTTCAACCTTGCGTCCGAGCAGACCGCCGCGCCCGTTTACATCTTCCGCCCACATCTGAAGCGCAAGCTGCGACTGCCTTCCGCCGCTTGCAAGCGGACCTGAAAGGGCCATGCTCGTTCCGATTTTGATAGGGGCTCCTTGTGCCACCAGCTGGCTTGAAACGGTGAGTGCGCCCAGGCCGAGCCCCATTCCGTACAGAAAGCGTCGTTTTGAAACCTCTGTCATCTTATCCTCCCAGTTACTGTTGACGTTTAGTTTTTATCGGTCGAATTCAGCTCATCGAGCGCCGCCAATATTCGCTCGGGGGTCATTGGCATATGCCGCACGCGAACGCCGATGGCGTCGAATATCGCATTTGCAATTGCGGGGGCCGTCGGTGAGGTCGTCGCTTCCGAGAAGCCTTTTGCTTGATACGGCCCGTCAAACTGGGGGATCTCGACGATGTGCGTCGAGACGAAATCGTTTGACGGCGCATCCTTCGCGGTGAGGAAGCGATACGAGGAAAAATCAGCGTTGCGAATGCTACCCTCGCTCAGCTGGAATTCTTCCGACAGCGCCTGGCCAAGACCCATCGAAAGAGCCGCATGCATCTGGCCCTCGCAGGACATCGGATTGATGGCACGGCCAACGTCGTTCGCAATCGCTATCTTTTCGAGTTTGACTTCGCCGGTTTCGGTATTGACCGCGATTTCAACAGCCTGCGCCGC
Source organism: Afipia sp. GW821-FHT04G03 (assembly GCF_059419985.1). Classification (NCBI taxonomy): domain Bacteria; kingdom Pseudomonadati; phylum Pseudomonadota; class Alphaproteobacteria; order Hyphomicrobiales; family Nitrobacteraceae; genus Afipia; species Afipia sp. GW821-FHT04G03. The sequence goes on from NZ_JBWKSV010000001.1 coordinate 1,899,397, forward strand.
TCTCGTGCAGAACGAGAAGATTTTGCGCATTCCGTCGTCGGCGGCGTGACCAGTCTCTGGGTCAATTTTGCTCGATGGGACAGTGAACGTCGCCTTGCCAAGCAATTCGCCGCCTGTCGGGAGGAAAGAGCCCGTGAAGAACACCGTGCGGAAAAGTTCGCGGACGGCCATGAAGCGATCAGGATTATCCTTCACGAAGACCTTCATGCCGGCCAGATCAAGCTCTTCCGGGCTTGCTTGCATCACCTCAGCCGCCATCTTCAGTATCTGGCCCTTAACATCTTCGCAGGCCATTAGAACCGCATTGCCTGCGGCAAACGTGATACGGCTCGAGCCGGTCAGTTGGTCGTAAGGCGTGATCCAGGTATCGACTTCAGCCGTCTTCACCCTATCTGGACGAACTTTGAAGAATTCGGCCGCAATTTGGATAAGAGTCGTCGAACTACCCTGGCCGATGTTGCCGGCGCTGTGTCGAATTTCGACCGTCTCGTCATTGTGAATTTTCACGATCGCTGAGGAAGCCGATGGAGCGACGCTATCCTTGTTAGCAAAAGCGATGCCGCGTCCTCTTCGCCAAGGCCCCTTCCCTTCCCTGACAAGCGTGCCGTGCTGCTCGAGGCCTTTCTTTATCTCGTCGAGCAACTCGGATCCGGCGACTGAATGCTGAATCTCTCCTGCAGCGTTGATCTCACCTTCTACGAGAATGTTCTTTCTGCGGATCTCGTAGGTGTCCATTCCAATCGCACTAGCAAGTTCGTCGATATGCGATTCCAATGCAAAATGGATTTGCGTGTTACCAAATCCACGATAGGCAACGCCGGGCGGCTGGTTAGTGTAAACAACGTAATTGTCGAGCTTGAAGTTTGGAAACCGATATGAACCAAGCGGGCCATAGCTCGCCTGACGGGTAACCAGGAAGCCGTGCTGCGCGTAAGCGCCGCCGTTGACCAAGACAAACATTTCACAGGACGTGATCGTTCCGTCCTTTCGAACGCCCGATTTGATCTTCATATCGAAGGGATGCTGGACACCAGCCCAACACAGCGACTCCTCGCGGGTATAGACGATCTTGACAGGCCGATTGCCTGCAATGCGCGAGAGCACCGCGCAGAGACCCTCCGCCTTCATCTCGATCTTTCCGCCGAAGCCGCCACCCACGTATTTTGGAATGATCACGCGAATTCGCGAGTGCGGAATATCAAGCGCCTCGCTAATCTGGTTGAGCAGTGGGTAGGCAGCCTGAGATGACGACCAAACAGTAACGTTTCCATCCGCGTCCCACAGAGAGACCGAATTGTGTCTCTCCATGGGGGCGTGCCCCATCATCGCATTCGTATAGGTTCTTTCCAGGACAACGTCGGCCTCTTTGAACCCCTTTTCTACCTCACCGGTGCGAATGCGGTAGTAACCAAAGGCATTGGGATGTTTGGGGTTGTACTGCACCGGTCCAATCGGAACGCGCCGATACCTCTCCTGCTCTTCGTGAACAATCGCGGGCGGATTCGTCTTAAACGCTTCGTGTACGTCAAAGACCGCAGGAAGGTCTTCGTAATCGATTTCGATGAGATCGCAGGCTTGCTCCGCAATAGCTTCGCTATCTGCAGCCACGGCAACGACCGGTTCTCCGATATATCGAACCTTTCCCCGCGCAAGGAGGGGCTCGTCATAGCAGCCGAAGCCGAACAGCGTCTGCGGGCAATCCTTGTCAACAAGCACCGCGTGTACGCCGGCAAGACTTTGTGCGCGGCTAACGTCGATATTGATAATCTTTGCGTGTGGGCGGGTGCTTCTTTTGATCTTGGCCCACAGCATGCGGGGCATTTCAAGATCGATTGCATACTTTCCCAGGCCGGTGACTTTGCCATGCCCTTCTTCGCGGATGACGTTCTTTCCTAGAACCTCAAACTCTGCACTGTCCTTAATGTTATGCATTGGCCCCACTCCGAAGTTCCGCAGCTGCCGCGAGAATGGCTTCGACAATCTTCACGTAACCAGTGCAACGGCAGAAATTGCCGCGAATGGCGTCTCTCACCTCCGCCTCCGACGGGTCCGGATTTCTGCTAAGCAGCGCTTTCGCTGTTAAAATGAGGCCCGGCGAGCAAAAGCCGCACTGTACCGCGCCATGCTCCAAAAACCGGCGCTGAAGCGGATGCAACTCGGACCCGTTCGCGATCCCCTCGATCGTCGTCACGGCTTTGCCATCGACCTGCATCGCCAGCGTAAGACAAGAGCGTACTAGCTCGCCATCGACCATCACGGTGCAGGAACCGCAAACGCCCTCACCACATCCTTCTTTTGTACCGGTGAGGCCGATCCCCAGCCGTAAGACGTCAAGAAGAAGCTCGTTCGGCTCAATCTCCAGAACTTGCTTGCGGCCGTTGATCTCTATGTTAAGTGCTCTTCGCATTTTTTTCTCGCTCACCTAAGCGTGGCCAATGCGGCCGGCTGCAGCTTGAAGTGCATCGCGCACATAGACTGCAACAAGACGGCGTCGATATTCCGCGGATGCGTAGACATCGCTATCAGGAGCGCAATCCTCGGCAGCGATCAGTGCGGCATTGTGGATCGCTTTCTCGTCGAGTTTTGCACCAACCAGGGCTTTTTCAGCCCGCGTCAAGCGGATGGGCGTTTCGGCTGAGCCTGCCAGCGATATGCTGGCACTCGTACATCCCTTCCCATTGGCTGTGAGCGAAACACCAACCGCGATGAGCGGCGTTTCCATGGCAGCGCGCCCCGCGTGAGCAAGATAGGCCATACCGACCGGCTCCTTGGGTAGCGGTATCCTGATTTCGCGGACAAGTTCGGCCTCTTCGAGGGCCGTGGACATGTGACCGAGGAAGAACTTGTCGATTGGCAGCGTCCTCTCGCCTTTTGGATTCGAGATTACGAGCTCGGCGCCAAGTGCCAACAGGGCGGCTGAGGGATCACTGGCTGTATGACCTACACAAATGTTACCTACGACAGTTGCCCAGTTTCTCACCGCAGTCGTTGCGATGCGGGCAATGGCCTCAGAAAGCAAAGGCAATTTTTCCGCTACGTCGGACGACCTCAAAACGTCGGTAGACGTAGCGGTTGCGCCAATCTGCAGCACATCCTTGTCGCATTTTACGTATCGGAGCCCTGGAATCGATTTAACGTCGATCAGGCAATCAGGTGACATGATACGAAATTTCATGACGCGTAACAGCGACACGCCACCAGCAATTAGCTTCCCCCCGTCGGGATTCGCCGCCAAAGCTGCACAGGCCTCGCCTATGCTCTTTGGTGCCAGGTAATCGAACTTGGGTAGCGCCATGTCGCTCTCCTGTCGCTAGGCAACTTTCGCCGCGGTTACCGCTCCATCGGTCCTCGTAAGATGAGCGTTGAACCAACCGATGGTCTCTCGCATCACAACTTCATAGACCGGTGGATTCACGAACTCATAGACATCGTAGTGGTCCGCGTCGGGGATCGTAACGAGCTTCTTTGGCTCGTTCGCCTTTGCAAACATGGAGTAGCATTCATCGATTGGCACAAGGCCGTCCCGCTCCGTATGGATAAACAGAATCGGCCTGGGAGATATTGCGTGCACGTAATCTTCGGGAATGTGACGCATCGTAGCTTCGGCGTTTTCAAGAGGATAACCCTCGGCGTACCTTTCGGCCGCCTTCACCTTCTCCTGAATAACCTGTCGCGAGTGAGGGTCGCCTGGCATAAGTTCGGTCACATCAACACGGCGCGACTTTCCCGTAAGCACTCGCTGAACGCGGTCTTCAGCGAGAACGTTCTGAAACTTAAGCCATTCCCAATGCTTCCTTAGGCTCTTCATCCAGCGGTAGCCATTCGCCACCGGAACGACAGAAACTATGCATACAACGCGTTCATCGGTGGCCGCGGCCACGACCACATTACCCCCGCCGAACGACGTGCCGTAAAGTGCGATCTGGTTTGCATCTACCGATGGAATAGTGGTCATGTAAGTGACGGCGTTACGGATATCCTCGACCTGCTCCGTCGGCATCAAGCGCGCCACAATGCCCTCGCTCTTACCAAATCCACGGTGATCGAAAGTGAGCGCAACGTATCCGTGCTTCGCCAACCGTTCCGGAACGGGCAGCAGATAAACGTCTTTCATGCCCGTATAGCCGTGGCAGCAGATCACCGTGGGGCGCACTTCACCAGGCTTCAAATCATCGGGTTCATACAAGAGCCCGCTGAGCTTAAGACCTTCACTGTAAAATGAGACTTCCGTTACTTTGGCCATGGTCATACCTTTCTAAATTGCGCCGCTCAGGCTGCGTTCGCTTGAAGAGTAGCTAGAAGATTCTCGAAGAACCGATCGGCAATCTTCTTGCTTGTATTGGTGATCAGTCGCTGTCCCAGTTGCGCAATCTTTCCGTTAATGTTGGCATCTGCCTCATAGACGAGCTTTGTTCCGCCATTCTCGTCAGCAGTCAGCCTTACAAACGCTCCGCCCTTCGCAAATCCGGCGATGCCGCCGTCGCCCTCCCCGCTGATGCGGTAACCATTCGGCGGATCCTGATCTTCGAGCTTTACTTTGCCCCGGAATCGAGTTTTCAGCGGTCCCAGTTCGAGCCGGACTATTGCAGCAAAGATGCCGTCCTCCCGCTGTTCCAACTCTTCACAGCCCGGAATGCATTTGCGAAGAATCTCTGGATCGTTGAGCGCTGCATACACAGCGTCTTGCCCGATGGGCAGCTTGTATTCTCCAGAAATCAGAATCGCCATATTACCTCTCCGTCGTCCCAGACCTAAGTTCACGCTATTCAGCGGTCCAACCACCATCCAACATCAGGGACGATCCCGTCATCAGGCTTGATGCATCACTCGCTAGGAACACAAAGCCCCCCATTACGTCGTCCACGCGTCCCAGACGCTTGAGCTTTATCTTCTCCAGCACCTGGCGCCTGAAATCGACGTCGCTAAGGAATTCTCTGGTCATGGGTGTTTCGACAAACGTAGGGCAGATAGTATTGACGCGAATTCCGCGCGGCCCGAATTCAACCGCCATAGCCCTTGTCATCCCTTCAATCGCCCACTTCGAGGTGCAATAGAGAGTCCGATTGGCAGCGCCAACGTGCCCCATTTGTGATGAGACATTAATGATAGAGCCTGGCCGGTCCGCCGAAATCAACCGCTGGGCAAACAATCGGGCAGCAAAGAATGCAGCTTTGACATTGAGCCCCATAACAGCGTCGTAGTCGTCAACGGTGAGCTCAATCATAGATTTTGGCCGATTCATTCCTGCGTTGTTAACGAGAATGTCGTGAACCGGCTGAGCCTCGATTGCGCGAGTCAGTTGATCAATATCCGTTACGTCGATAGTGAGCGCCTCGGCCGAGCCCCCCACAAGCTTGATCGCCTCGACCGCATTATCCAGTTCCTTCGCCGTCCGCGACACAAGCGTGACATGCGCACCCGCCGTTGACAGAGCGACTGCAGCCGCTAGCCCTATCCCCCGGCCGGCACCTGTTATGAGAGCCCGCTTGTTATCGAGACGAAGCGACGGCGTGACTGGTAGAAACATTGTCATTCTGCAGCTGTCGCATAGGGAATGTTACGACCGCCATATCGGCGTACGCGCAGGTTTGCCTGTTCAGCGTGCCCAGCAAAACCTTCGAGCATGCTAAGGCGGGAACAATACTCCCCGATCTTTGCCGACGCTTGATCCGTGTCCACGCGCTGATACGTGCAGGTCTTTAGGAACTTTCCGACCCAAAGCCCCCCCGTGTATCGAGCAGCCTTCATCGTCGGAAGAGTGTGGTTGGTTCCGATCACCTTATCACCGAACGCGACATTCGTTCGCGGCCCGAGGAACAGGGCGCCATAGTTGGTCATATTCTCGAGGAAATAGTTGGGGTCTCTCGTCAACACCTGAACATGTTCCGAGGCAATCCTATCCGCCTCCTCGACCATTTCCCGGTCATCTTTGCAAAGGATCACCTCGCCGTAATCTTCCCAAGCACAACGGGCGACGTCTGCGGTCGGCAGGATCTTGAGCAAGCGTTCGATTTCGGCGAGAGTTTCCCTCGCCAATTTCTCGGATGTCGTCAGCAGAATGGCGGGCGAATTCGGTCCGTGCTCAGCTTGGCCGAGAAGATCGGTTGCACACATTTCGCCGTCGACGGAGTCATCTGCTATCACAAGTGTCTCAGTGGGACCGGCGAACAGGTCGATACCCACCCGCCCGTAGAGCTGTCGCTTCGCTTCGGCCACGAAGGCGTTGCCGGGGCCGACAAGCATGTCAACCGGATCGATTGTTTCAGTGCCTAAGGCAAACGCACCGACGGCCTGCACTCCACCTAGCGCGTAGATAACATCAGCGCCAGCGAGATACTGAGCTGCCACGATCGCGGGCGCAGGTTTTCCTTGAAATGGTGGCGCGCAGGTAATGACCCTATCTACCCCTGCGACACGCGCTGTGATGATCGACATGTGCGCTGAAGCTAGAAGTGGGTACTTGCCTCCCGGCACATAGCAGCCGACCGAATTGATCGGAATATTCTTGTGGCCTAGCCACACCCCGGGCAAAGTCTCGACCTCGAGATCCTGCATCGTCGCACGTTGATGTTGCGCGAAGTTACGAACCTGCTCTTGAGCAAACCGAATGTCGTCCAGATCGCGACTCGACAGCTGCGACACGCAATCTTTGATCTCTTTGTCCGTGAGACGGTAATCGTCGCGCGTCCACCCGTCGAACTTGGTGGATAGCTCGCGTACAGCAACGTTCCCTCTCTTCGCTATGTCGGCGAGAATTGACTCGACTGTCAGCCTGACCCGAGCGTCGTCTTCAGCTCGTGCTTCCGCATCTCGCCCCTTCTTTAATGACTTCACCATTTGAAATTGTCCTTCTAGCAGCGATGAAAATCGCGGCAGCTCTTCAGATCCGGGTCACTTGATAGCTTGAGGGTTAATTGGAGAGCCGGCTCCGCCCGGCAGATGTAACGGCGGAGCGCAGAAGAAAAATTCGTAGACTTTATCTTCCGCGCAATCGGCAGCGAGATCCTTCATGTAGAAGATCTCACCCATCGATATACCCATGGCCGGAATGACAACCCAGTGCCAGGGCTGGTTAGCCTGATCCGTTTCGTTAGGTCTAACCTCGCAACCCCAAGTATCACAGCAGATGCCAGCAACGTCTTTATCCCGCAGCCAGTAACACGTTTCAAAGGCCATACCGGGCGCGTCGCCGCCGGCGTAACCGGACCAATCCCCCTTCGCCAAGCATCGCTCCTGGTGGCCCGTGCGCACTAGGACGAAGTCACCCTTTCGAATTGATACACCTTGCGCCTTGGCACACCCGTCTAAATCTTCGTTCGTGATTCCGTAGCCGTCATCAAGACTTTCCTTACCCTTCCAACGCGCCACATCAAGCAGAACCCCACGACCGACCATCTTGTCGCGGGTATGCTCTATTCCGAGCTTTTTGGCTCCTCGGGCATCAACAAGTTTGGCGCTGTAGCCATTGTACATCTTGTCATCAATGAAGATGTGGCAAAGAGCGTCCCATTGCGTGGACGCTTGGCATGGCATGTTAATGGCATCGTCGGCATACCGAAGATAAGGATAAGGCTCGTCCTGGTTACCAGCGGCGGCATCTGTTCCAGTAGCGAGCATTGTATGGATCGGATTCCATCGGCCACCAAACAGACCCGACTGGATAGGCTCCTTAAGCGAAAGTCCAAGTGAGAATACCTTGCCCTTACGGATCAGCTTTGCAGCGCCAATGATGTCGCTTGGAGTAATATTATTAAGCGTGCCGATTTGGTCGTCATTGCCCCAACGCCCCCAATTGGAAAGCTTCGAGCTGGCTTCCCGTATAGCCTTCTGATTCACCGGTTCGCGCATGGTTGGTCCCTATACTTTTAAGGCGTGAGAAACTTGAGCTCGAGAATTAGAATTTTGCGGTGTTATCTATGGAGACTGGCACTTCGAAGATGGATAAAGTGGGAGGAGACCCATAGCGCTCGGTAAGTGTCTGCTTCCACTTGTCGTCGAAGAATGCGGTGACCTGCTCTCGCGAAGACCACATGTAGAATGCGCCAGCGCGTGTTTCACCATCGAACAGGTATTGCTTGCTAAGCAGCCCTGGCAGGCCGCAAAATCGCGGCGCGGACTGCTCGAAGGATTCTGCGATCTGCGGCAACGTTGTGCCGGACGGCACCCAGAACAGCACTAGGGCTGCGATCATAGCTTCCTCCTCCATGGCTAGCTGCAGCCGAATAGTTTCGGTCTTCTCAGCACCAGAATTTGACGTGTTGCAAAACCGTCAAATTTGATCGTGCTTACCTAGAGGAAAATAGCCTGTGTCGGCCAATACCTTTTGAGTAGGAGCCCATAACACAATTATATCGAAGCAAGGAGTGCTGCCCGCGCACAATGCGGTCATCAGAAACAAGAGCGACATACCCGCGCCAAAGAGCCGAATTTTACCGAAAGGAGGTTGAAATGGGTTGAGCAAACAGTGCAGGCGACGATGAACAGTCGTAGCGTAGGCGGATTGGCCTTTTGGTTTGTTTCTCCTACTAAACGCTATCGGATATATTTCTCTTTCAGTGATGACGCCGTTTACCGCAGGACGTCACGTGATGATCAATCACGCAAGAAGATGATGTGGCCTTGCAGTCCGTCGGAAGAAACCGCCAAACGCCATGCTTTTGTTGTCGGCGTACCTGATAGCAACTCGGCAAAGAATGGCACGTTCATCACCGGCTCAACCGCTTGATCGAAACGCAATGAGATGACTCATCTCTATAGTCCCGTATTATTGCGCGGAGCCGGATGACGCCCACCGCTGTTCAGACTTTTGTTGATCGAGCACGACGCCGGCGCCGATGTAGCCGGGTAAACCCGTGATATTGCCTCCCGGATGTGACGATGAACCGCACAAATAGAGATTCGTCAAAAACGTGCGGTAGTTTCCAGCTCCTTCAAACGGCCGGTTAAGTCCAACCTGCCCGTGTTTAAACGCGCCAATCAAAACATCGGATTCGTACATGTTCGGGTTATCGCGCTGTCTTGTATGGACTACGCGAGAATCTGTCGATCGTAGACCTGCGCAAGTTCGATGCGTAGTCGCACCACATGTCGAACATTCGTCGTGCGTGATTCGACTTCTCCGCAACCCAGTTCTCTGGATTACCGAGAAGTTTGTATGGCGTTTTCTCACACATGAACGCGGTCTGGTAGCCAGGCGGAGCTTGGGACGGATCCAGCGCTGTCGGTGTATCGCCCCAAAGAACCGAAGGACCGATTGTTCCATCATCATGGTGCGGTCGATGTCCATGATGACCATGAGCGATTTCTGCACTTCAGGGTGTTTGTCCGATACCTTGTATATCAGAGGCTCCTCCATATTCAGGTGAAGAGTGAATAGCGGTCCCAGCGTATTGCATTTGAAATTCTCCGCTTTCTTTTGCCAGCCAGCTGGCAGTTGCGAAGTTTCCATCAAGTCGAGAAACGTCAACTGTGGGTTGAGGCTTGGGACCACGAATTTTCCGGCTCGGATGATCTCGCCGCTGACGAGTTCGACGCCGATGGCATCTCCGTTCTCGATGAGAACACGTTTCACGGCTGCATTTGAACGCACAACCCCGCCGGCCTCTTCGATACATCTCGTCAAAGCCCTTGCGAGGGAAATTGCACCGCCTCGGCAAGTCTGAACTTTCGCGGGAGTCGCAAATAGCGACGGAAGATGATGACCGAAGCCCTTGGCCCGAAGATCGACTTCGCACATCCCATTAATGAAAAGGATGGCACCCTGGATCGCTGAATGATGGAACTCGCGCTTGACGAACTCATACGGCGATAACTCACTCACCTGAAGCAACAATCGCCCGTCTGCTGTTTTCTCCAGTTTCTCGCGGCGCGCTCCCGCAGACACGGGTGGCGACGATGCTTCCGGGCGGAGGATGTCCCGTGAGATCGGGATAAATCTGTCTCGCCAATATCTGAGCTTGTCCGCATCCTTCTTGTTGATGGTAGCGAACGAGCGATATGTCTGCTCGAAATCGTTTCACCATTGCAGCATACCACCGTCCCGATGCAACACTGAAACATAGAGATCGTTATCGATGTATTCCACGCCATGCCGATGAAGCTCCAAGTCGGAGAACCAGGGCATGTTAGGTAGACCGCGATGAAAATATGAATGCAGATTATGAAGAAATCCGGGATGCTTCGCATCCTCGACGGCCGAAAGCCCACCACCAATCACCGGCGATGCGTCCAGTGAAATGACTTTGAAACCCGCTCGAGCAAGATACGCTTGAGTGATCAAGCCATTGTGGCCGGCTCCAATAACGATCCCATCGCATGTGTCATTCATCGACTATTGCCCCGTGTCGTGGCTGCCAAGATCCGGTTACGCTGCGCTCGCTGGACCGTCGCCTGCCCCAATTGCGCCCGCAGGATGTTAACCCGAGGCTGAAGGCGCGCTACAGCCTCGTCCTTTACGGGACCGAAACCTCTTATGTCGTCCGGATAGGAGACAAGCGCGACTGCGGCTTTATGGTTCGCTTTACATAGGCAAGAAAGAACCTCATCGATTAACCGAACGTATTGATCGCGAAGCCGCCGCTCAATCTGACGTTCACGCGTCCAGCCGAACGGATCCAGCACGGTGCCTCGTAGCACCTTTCCTCGCGCGAGCAGGCGCAAGATCGGCAACAAGCGGCGCGCCGAAAATGCTCTCTTACGCGGGCGACCCGTCGCCGGATCGCGGCCGAAGAGCAGCGGGGGCGCCAAATGCAACTTCAACGCGCCGCCATCGAACGTTCTCTGAACGCCGTTCCAAAAAGAAGCGTCTGTCAACAACCTGGCAACCTCATACTCGTCCTTGTAGGCCATCAGTTTGAAAAGGTTTCGCGCAACCGCCTCGGTCAACTTGGTCGAACCGGCAGAGATTTTTTCTTCCGCCGTGCGCACGCGACCAACAAGATCCTCGAAAGACGCTGCATAGGCCGGCCCCTGATAGGCGCGAAGCGTTTTGGTACGAAGGTCGATACGTGCTTGCAGAGAACCGACCGGTTCAGGTGCGGAGGTGGCGACATGCTCGGGGGATCGCAACATTTCCTTGGCGACATCCTCATTGGACACGCTGAGCCGGCCAAGACGAAACGCCTGCAGCGTTGACTCAACAGCCGACCCATTCAGCCGGATCGCGCGTTCGATCGCCTCCGCGGACACCGGCAGAACGCCGGTCTGAAAAGCCGCTCCGATAAGGATCATGTTGGCCGCAATCGGATCGCCGAAGGCGCGCTGGGCCAACTCATGCGCGGAAACGTGCGTCAGCGGATGACCTGCTCGCGCCTCAAGGCGGCGAACGAGGCTTTCGGCGCCCAGGTCGATATTCGCGTTTTCATGGAATTTCTGCGTCGCGGGAACATAGCCATCGGCAATGATTGCGGTGCGGGCGCTCACCGTCTTTAATGCCTCGAGCTGCGTCGCGGCAACCAGATCCGACGCGATCAGCAAATCGGCATCCTCAAGGCCGAGCCGCAGCGGCGCAATGTCTTGAGGCGTCTCAGACACCCGAAGATGGCTGTAGACCGCTCCGCCTTTTTGAGCGAGCCCCGTCATGTCGTAGATGCCGACGCCGCGCCCTTCGAGATGCGCGGCCATGCCCAGAATCGCCGACGCCGTCACCACACCAGTCCCTCCGATTCCGGCCATCAATATGCCCACGGGTAAACTGCCCGGCGTCCTTCCAGGAGGCATCGGCAACCGCGCGACCGCTTCGTCAAAATTGGCTCGCTCGGGTTTCCGGAGATGCGCTCCTTCGAGCGAGACAAAAGACGGGCAAAAACCGTCCAGGCAGGACATGTCGCTATTGCAGCTTGCCTGATCGATGCGCCGCTTGCGGCCAAATTCGGTTTCAAGCGGCTGCACCGACATGCAGTTCGACGCGCGCGAGCAATCGCCACAGCCTTCGCAAACGGCGGGATTGATCACGACGTGCTTAGCAGCGGTCGGAACTTGTCCCCGCTTGCGACGCTTGCGCTTCTCGGTCGCACAGATCTGCACGTATACGATGACCGTCGTGCCTGGAATTTCGCGAAGTTCCTTCTGCACATTCTCCATTTGAGTGCGGTCAACGACCGGGATATCCCGCGGCAACGACTCCTGCGATCGCACCGCCTCCGGATCTTCAGCCACAACAACGACGCGCTTCGCACCCTCGAGCAACACCTGACGAACCATGTCGCCGATCGACAATCCGCTCTCGATCGTTTGGCCACCCGTCATCGCCACGATGTCATTGGCAAGGATCTTGAACGTTACGTTGGCGTTCGAACTTGCCGAAGCGCGGATCGCCAGTGAGCCGGAATGGGAAAACGTACCGTCACCCAGGTTGACGAAGACGTGCTTCATATCGGTGAAATGCGAGAGGCCGATCCAGTTCACCCCCTCCGCGCCCATATGCGTGCAAGGCAACGGGTTGCGATCCATGAACTGAACGAGGCCGTGGCAGCCGATTCCGGCCACACCGAAGGAGCCTTCCGGCAGCTTGGTCGAGCGGTTGTGCGGGCAGCCCGAACAAAACACCGGCCGGCGGGCGAGCGGCCCCACTTCGATCCGGTTCCACAAAGCAATGCGTGCGGCTATTCCACCCAGCGCGGTGGCTATCCGAGACTTGTTTTCGTCGGCTTCCAGAACAGCAACTATGCGACGTCCGAGTGCGGACGCGACGACGGCCGCATCCAGCGGTTCGTCGAGCGGCAGCAGAGCTTCGCCGTCGGGGGTGTGCTTGCCTGAAATCCGTGGCCGGCGCTCCAGATGATACAGCAAGGTGGCCGCTTGAAGCTCCATGTGCGGCCGCTTCTCTTCCACGAACAGCAGTTCCTTGGCGTCGGCCGCAAAGCCGGTCAGCGGTTGAGGATCGAGCGGATAAATCAGCCCCACCTTCAGAACGCCGATTCCCAATTTGCGCGCTCCAGCATCGTCGATGCCAAGCAGACGCAAAGCATCGATGACATCTTGAAAGGCTTTGCCCGCCGTGACGATACCGAGACTCGATGGCCGCTCCGCGCCAAACGCTATCCTGTCTATGGCATTGCGGCGGGAGAACTCATGAACGCGCGGCAGCTTGTTTCGGACCATGCGCTGGTCTTGCGCCGCGACCGCCAGCATTTCCACACGAATGCTGACGTCGTTGCGCGGCGAAGCATCGCCGGCGAGAATCGGACGGACCGCGGCGAGAGAGAAATCGACGGTCTGGGTGCAATCCGCCGTCTCGTTGACAAGCTTCAGCCCAACGAGCAGTCCGCATTCGCGCGACATCGCGAAGCCGGCAAGACCAAACTTGAAAATATCCTGCACATCCGACGGGTACAGGATCGGCACTTCGTGGGCGGCCAGCGCGAGGTCGCTCTGGTGGGCGAGTGACGACGATTTACCTGCGTGATCGTCGCCAAAAGCAAGCAGTACGCCACCGTTGGGATGTGTGCCGGACATATTGGCATGTTTGATAGCGTCGCCCGAACGATCAACGCCAGGACCTTTGCCGTACCACATTGCAAATACGCCATCGAAGCGCCGTCCCGGAACGAAGTCGAGTTGCTGGCTTCCCCAAACGGCAGTCATGGCAAGGTCTTCGTTGAGGCCCGGCTCAAAAACGATGTCCGCCGCTTTCAACCGATCGGTGATCTTCAAAAGCTCATTGTCCACCGTTCCAAGCGGCGAGCCACGGTAACCGGAGATATATCCGGCGGTTCGCAATCCACGACTGCGATCGATCTCCCTTTGCAGCAAAGGTACTCTTGCCAATGCCTGCTTTCCGGTGATCAAGATCGTGCCGTCCAGCAACTCGAATTTGTCTGACAAAGAAACTTCACGCATCGTCGGAAAACTCCGCAAACTGTTGTTCATTCTGCGGGATTGCCGCCACATCGACGCCGGACGCTGGTGGGACCGCCGGCGCCATGGCGAGATGTTCGATCGCGCGCGCCCGAAAATTTTGATCGGTGAGAGCCGTCGCGTGACCCGGCCCGGGTACACTGATGGCCATTCCGTCCGGGAAAAGAGCCGCTACGCCGTTGGGAGAACCGGCCAGTTTGTCGTGGTCGCCCACGATCACAAGGGTGGGCGCGGTGACGGTAGACAAGCGTCGGGTTTCAAAGGTTGTTGTTTGGCCGCGAAGACAGGACGCCAGCACCCCGAGATCGTTGAAAGAGCGGGAGGCAGCATGTTCCCGGAAACGGATGGCGTAGGCTGGCAGCATGGGAGCGGCTCCATCCGCCGCATTCGGATCAGAATGATCGAGGGCGTCGGCGAATTCTGGCGCCAGCCCGACCGTCGTCACGATCCGCTCGCCCATTCCTCCCAAAACCAATCTATCGATCCGGCCGGGGCACGCGAGCGCCAGGGTCATCGCAACATGCGCGCCCATCGAATAGCCGACCAGACCAACCGGCGCATCGGCCCAGCATGCCCGACAGAGCGCGATGAGATCGGCTGAAAACGCCTCGAGCCGATAGCTGGCCGGTTCACGCAACTTCACGCTGCGCCCGTGCCCTCTCATATCCGGGGCGACGACGTCATATCCGACCGCGGCCAATGCGTTGAACCAGCCCGTCGCGACCCAATCCGAACACGCATCGGAAGCAAAGCCGTGCAGCAGAAGAACAGGCCGGCCTTTGCCTGCGCGCACATAGGACAGATGAATCGGCTCTCCTGCGGCCATCCCCGGAATTTCCAGCGTCAAACGCACGGGTTGTTCGATCACTTCGTCAGACGGCATGAGAACCCGCCGGATGGTTTGCGGTACTGCGATCGTTGACGGACCCGCGTGAATGATGGCGACGTTGTGCGGCTAGTTTCTCGATCATCGCAGCGGCGGCGATTGCGGTCTCATCGCGTCCGGGCGCGGCCCCGATCTGCAACCCGATCGGGAAAGCATGTGGATCCGATCGCCACCACGGCACGGAAAGTGCCGGGCCATGCGTGAGATTGAAGAAGGGCGTGAACGGACACCAAGCGAGCCAATCGCTATCCGATATGGAGGATGCAGCATCGACGCGTGGCGGAAGACACGGCATGGTCGGGGTCAGAAGAATATCGACGTCGTTGATCAACAACATCGCCGCCCTGCTTGCGATTTCCTCGCGACGTCGCAGCAGTTGAAGTAACTGCTCGGTACCGAGACCCCGCAACGGTTCCAGGAAATCCAGCAGGGCGGGATCGAGCTCGCTCTGTCTATCTTGAGGGACTTGTGACACCGCGTAGGCACAGCCCAGGCGATAGAGCGAACCGACGATGTCCCGCGCTTCATCCAGCGGAACCTTGACTGCTGTGATCTTCCATTCCGAAGAAAGTGCGGCAAGCGCCTCGTCCCATGCCCGCCTCAAGTCCGGATCCAGGTGGTGAACCACATCATCGGGAATACCGATACGGAGCCTTGGCCCACTGACATATCTTTCGCGCGAAGTCCTATTGAGTGACGTCCAATCGGATGCGGCAGCGCCGCTCATCACCGAAGCCGCGAGCGCGGCATCTGCCACAGTCCGGGTAATGGGCCCGATGTGCGGAAGCTGCGAGAATGCCGCCGGATAAGGATCAAGCGGAATTTCTCCAAAAGTTGGCTTGTATCCGACCGTACCGCAAAATGCCGCCGGAATGCGAACGGATCCGGCAGCGTCGGTGCCTATTCCGATGATTCCCAGTCCCGATGCGATTGCCGCCGCAGCGCCCCCGCTACTTCCACCGGCGCAAAGAGCGAGATCGAGTGGATTCCGCGTGACCCCGCCAAACGGACTGTCGGTGAGACCTTTCCAGGCGAATTCGGGCGTGGTGGTCTTGCCGAGAAAAACGGCGCCGGCCGCGCGAAGGCGCGAAATAGAGACGGCGTCGGCGGACACAGGGTTCTCGGATGTGGTGCGAGAACCGCGCCGTGTCGGCCACCCCGCAACATTGAGCGTATCCTTGATCGTGACAGGTATGCCGTCCAATGGGCCGAGCGGTTCGCCTCGGCTGTATCGCGCCTCCGATGCGCGCGCCATGCTCATCGCAACAGCAATATCGACCAGAACGAAAGCGTTCACAGCCTGATCCAGATTCGCGATGGCTGTGAGTTGCGCTTGCGTCAATTCGACAGGCGAGATTTCGCCTCGCTTGTAGCGATCATGGAGCCGCGACGCTTCTCCCTCAATCGACATAGACTTGGTCCCGCGCTGCCGCATAGTCCGCTGCACCGCCGAGATAGGCTTGGCTCAATCGCGGATCCGCGGAGAGCGACGCGCTCGTGCCTTCCAGAACAATCCGGCCGACTTCGAGAACGTAGCCCCGATCCGCGACGGACAAGGCGAGCCGTGCATTCTGCTCGACCAAAATGATCGTAAGACCCTCGGTCTTGAGTTGGCCGATAACCTGGAGAATCTCATGAACGATGAGCGGGGCAAGCCCGATGGACGGTTCGTCCAGCATCAACAGGCGGGGCTCAGCCATCAGCGCCCGGCCGATAGCAAGCATCTGCTGCTCGCCGCCGGACAATGTCGCCGCTTTTTGCCGACGGCGCTCCGCGAGGATCGGAAAAAGCGCGTAGATTCTGTCCAGCGCATTCGCTAGCGCACCGGTTCGATAACCGCCAAGCCGCAAATTGACTTCGACCGCAAGACTTCCGAACAGCTCCCGCCGTTCTGGAACCAAGACGACACCACGACCGACAAGCTGCTCCGGGCGGAGGCCGGTCAGCTCCTCGCCGTCGAGTGTAATGTGTCCGGCACGAGGAGGTGCAAGACCCATGATGCCGTTGAGCAACGTTGTCTTTCCAGCTCCATTGGCGCCAAGGACCGTGACAAGCTCGCCAGACTTGACGTTCAGGTCGAGAGCTTCAATGACCGTCGCACGGCCATAGCCAACATTTAATCCGCTGACACGCAGGTCCGGCATGATCACGCCCCCAAATAAGCTGCGATCACCCGCTGGTCCCGACGCGCCTCGTCGGGAAGGCCGGTCATCAGTCCCTGCCCGCGATCCAGAACGACCACTCGATCAACACAGTTCATAACGAGATCCATGTCATGCTCGACGAGAAGCACGGACATGCCTGCGCGTCTGAGGCGATGCAGCAGCGTGACGAGCTTCACCTTTTCGCCAGTGCGCAATCCGGCGGCGGGCTCATCCAGAAGCAGCAGTCTCGGCCGACTGACGAGTGCGCGAGCGACCTCCAGAAGTCTGGCTTGCCCCATTGCCAGCCGTGATGCCGGCTCGTGTGCGAGCGCGTCGAGTTCGACGATTTCGAGGGCACGCCAGGCTTTCGCAAAGGTCGCTGCTTCCTCACTCCGATCGAGGCCGAACATGCCGGAAACCATCCCCGAACGACCCTGCGCATAGGCGCCGAAGGCTACGTTCTCAAGGACAGTCCGCTCCGGCACGACCCTTACATGCTGGAACGTGCGGGACACGCCGCGATCAACCAACTCGGACACACGCGCCGACGGCGGCTCTCCCATGAGAAGAACAGCCCCATGGGATGGCCGGAGAAGACCGGTTGCGATGTTGAACGTCGTGGACTTGCCGGCGCCATTCGGTCCGATGAGGCCGACGATTTCGTCGGCGCCGACGGTGAACGAAACATTCTGAAGAGCCTGCAGGCCGCCAAACTTCTTGCCTATCGCCGCTACCGACAAAAGATCTTCGCCAGTTGCACCACGCCTCGACGGCGTCAGCTCGATACTACGCGCGGGACGAGAAACGGTGAATTTTGGCCAGAAGCGCTGCAGTGCCGACCAGAGACCTCCGGGCCATTTGAGCAAAACGCCGATCAGGACGAGACCGAATACGATCATCTCCACATGCCCGGACAATCCCAGCATGCGGGCCACGGTATTCTGAAGCACGGTCTCGAGCGCCGTGATCGCGGCAGCACCGAGCAGCGCGCCGAATGGATGCCCCATACCACCGAAGATACACGCGATCAGCAGATTGACGCTCGCGGTCAACCCGAAAGGTGCAGGACTGAGAAACTTGAAATAGAAGGCATAGAGGCCTCCGGAAAGTCCCGCCAGCGTCGCGGCAACGACGAATACGACCAGTCGCAACCTCGTACCATCCACGCCGAAAACTTCCGCCATCTCGGGATTGGTCTTCAGTGCCGCGATGGCCCGCCCGGTACGCGTGTGGAGCAATCGTGACAGGCCGCCGCTCACGACGGCCACGATCAGCCAGACGAAGATTGCGAATGTACGATCATCCGTCATCGCGAGCGGTCCGATCGCGAGGAACGGAATTTGTCCAAAGCCCGATGCGCCGCCCGTGATCCCGCCGGAAGCCACAATCGCAGCGCTGGTTGCGATTCCAATCGCCAACGTCGCAAGCGGCAGAAAATGTCCCTTGAGCCGAAGCGTGACCGCACCGATGATCAACCCGCAGACGGTCGATGCTGCGACGCCTGCGAGCAGGGCAAGGATGGTCGCCACGCCGAAGTCCCGCGCCAGGATAGCGGTCACATACGCGCCGATGGCCATGAACGCGGCCTGCCCCAGGGAGACCTGCCCTGAAATCAGCAGGAGTGTAAGACCGGTCGCCGCAAGAGCGGTCAATCCGACAGTGACGAGCAACGTGACGTTATACTGGGGCGCGAATATCGAGATCGCGCAAGCGATCGCAAAAACAGAAGTTGCGACTGACACTGAAGCCGTCGCAGGCGAACGCCAGAAGGACCTGACTTCGGAAGCCATGCTCAATGCTCCGCATCGGGCGGGCGAACCGCGTTGCGCCAGAGCAGAATCGGGATCACCATGAGAAATACAATCACATCCCGGAACGCACTTATCTGAAACGCCGAGAACGATTCCGTAAGGCCTACCAGCAAGACCCCAAGCAGGGCGGTTGGATACTCCACGATGCCGCCGAGCGCCGCAGCGACAAAGCCTTTCAGTCCGATCGGAAAGCCCATGTCGTAATTGGCCGTTACAAGCGGTGCCAGCAGCAATCCGGACAGCGCGCTGAAGCCCGCACCAATGCCAAAGCTGAGCTGCCCCGCCGTGCGAACCGGAATGCCGCAAAGCTGCGCGCCAGTCCGGTTTACGGCTGTCGCCTGGAGCGCCTGACCGACCAACGTTCGTTCGGAAAAAAGATAAAGCCCAATCATCGCCGCGACTGCGAGGCCACAGATCCAGAGACTTTGGTAAGTGACGTAAATTGGGCCAAGGGCAAGCCCTCCATCGACGACGGGCGGAACGGATCGAGGCTCGGCGCCCCAGATCATCACGGCCGTGCCGTGCAGAACCATATAGACTCCGACGCTGACGATGAGCAGCACGATCGGAGATGCGCCCGGCACCGGCTCAACCGTCAGCCGATAGATGAGCGTCCCCAAGGAAGCGGTCGCGACCAGAGATGCCAGGGCCGCGAGCCAATAGGATTCCGCAAATGTCTTTGCGGCGAAACCCGTGGCGAGCACGCCCGCGATCCAGACCGCGCGCGTGAGCATCATGTGTAGTTTAGCGCCGGTTTTGATATGCCTGTCAGCAATGTCCCTCACGGCGAACAGCGCGAGACCCCCGGCAACCAGCGCGCTCAACACGTTGAACGAGCCTGCAAGCGCGCTCGCAAAGGAGAGCGCACCCAGCGTGACGTATTCGCCCTGTGCGATGTTCACCACGCGCGTCACCGTGTAGACCACGATGAGGCTAAGCGCGACGAGCCCGTAGACAGCGCCGTTGGTGACGCCGTCCGCCAACAGAAAAAGCAGCGTGTCCAACTACGTCACTCCTCAACAAGGACGAAACGGCCACCTTGGATCTTCGACAAGAAGGTCGATCGCTTGTCCAACCCGAGATGGTCGGTCGGACTGAGGTTGAAGATGCCATTCACACCCGGCCACTCCTTGGTGCGTTCCATCGCATCCTTGATCGCAATGCGCGTTGCTCCAAGATCTTCCTCCTTCACGCTTTCTTTCCCCATCGTGCGATAGGCATTCACCGCGAGCATCATTGCATCCCATGACTGTCCGGCGAACAGGTCGACCTTCCCCTTGCCATAGGCAGCGTCATATAAGGTCGCGAATTCCGACAGAACGGGGCGAAGAGGATTCTCCTTCGAGATCTGGTCGTAGACATTGAGCGCGCCGACGCCGACAATCGCTCCTTCGACGCTTGCCTTGCCGATATCGACGAAGCTTCGGATCGATGACCCTGCGCCATGATAGATCGGCCCGGTATAACCGACGCGCTTGAGCGCCTCATGTGCAAGGTCGGCCGACGGCGGAATCGCGTGGACGTAGACGGCGTCAAGCGACGTCTGCCGCAGACGCAACGCCTGCGGCGTGAAGTTGGTGTCTTGCCGCGCGAACCGCTCGGTAGCCACAAGTTCGATTCCGGCGTCCTTCGCGACAATCTGAAGTTCCTTCAACCCGTTTTCACCATATGAATCTTCGAGACCGAAGAATCCGATCTTCTTGATTCCCTGCCGCGTCATGTAGTTGAGCGTTCGCTGCAGCATCAGCTTGTCGGACGTCGGCGTCTTGAAGGTGAAGGACCGCGCACTCGCCGGCTCAACGATCGCGGCCGACGAGGCCATGGAGATCATGGTGACCTTCGCGGCATTCACTGTATCTATGATTGCCAGCGAGCCGGGAGTCGTCGTGCAACAAACCACGACATGCGCACGATCCTCCTCGATCGCCTTGCGCGTCAGGCTGACGGACTTGGTTGGGTCGGAGCCATCGTCGTAGGAGACGACCTTGATGCGGAACGGCAGATCCGTGCGCGCGGACCACGTCTTGTCAAAAAGCTCCACGGCGTTGCGTTCAGGCGCTCCGAGCGTCGAGGCAGCGCCGGTCACCGAGATAATCGCTGCGATGCGTAGCTCCGGCTTTTCCTGTGCCGTAACCGTACCTGACAAACCGAGCGCGATGGCGCTGCCGGCGAGCAGTAATGACATACCCGATACGATGGACGCGCGTTCCTTGGTCATGGTCATGAAATCCCCCTTACGGCTGCATTGACGCCGCAAGGTGTCATTGGCCGGCACGGCCGCGCTGTATCTGTGGATACATCTGTCGCTGCTCACAGTGTACTCCTGGATACAGCCGACACTGCGCCGCAGACGGTAGTGCTCTTCTGATACGGGATTGATTTAGGGAGCCGCAAACATGACGAGCGATACGGCACAGCAATTTCGAACTCTGTTTCGGAGGCTGACGACCGGGGTCACGTTGATAGCGGTGGCTGGCGAGCAAAGCCCCATCGGAATGACGGTCAATTCGCTGACGCCAGTCAGTCTGGAGCCGCCAATGCTGTTGTTTTGCGCAGCGATGACCAGCGCCACGGCAAAACGAATCTGCACGGTCGGTCGATTTTCCGTCAATATTCTGTCAGGCAGCCAGCAAGATGTGTCTACCCATCACGCAGGGCGACCAGTCGCTGACCCCACCTGGCATTGGCAGGAGAAAGACGGCGTACCGTGGCTGAAGGCCGCGAACGCGACGTTCCTTTGCCGGCTCGAGACTGAGCATTCGGGCGGTGACCATCGCATTTTGGTCGGCAAGATTGAATGCATGTTTGGGCCGGTTACGGCCGCTACACCTTTGCTTTATCACGGCGGCAAGTATGCGCGGCTGGCCTATGAGGAGGCAACTGACTTCAACGCGCAACGAATCGAAGACTTCTGGTGGACCGGATAGGCACCATTCAGTTTTTGTCAGCTTTGATTTTTCTAGCGAGGATGGTGTAGCCGTCCTCACCGAACAACATCCCTTTATCACGCAGCCTTCCGAGCGTCCGGGTGACTGTGACGCGCGATGTTCCGGTCATCGATGCAATCTGCTCATGGGTCAGGTAAGTAAGGATCTTGCGACCGCGTTCGTGATCAACAGCGAACATTTCGCTCAGACGATGCAGAAGCTCAAGAATACGTTCTTCCGGATCGTTCGAGACCAGATGTTCAAGCCGCAGCGCTAGAATGCGCTGCTTCTGGCTCGTCAATCTGAGCATAGCCAGGGCGAGTTCGGGGTCCGCCCGGATCAGCGGCTCGAAGTGCGCGGCATCAAACTCGAGAGCTTGGGTGTCCTCGACAGCAGCTGCGGTCGAAAATCTGGGCAAACCGTCAAAGGCGGCCCCCTCTCCGCACAGCGCATTGGGACCCATGTTTTCGAGCACCACTTCGGTACCGTCGCGCCGAAAGATCGAGACTTGCACAAGTCCCGACTTCACGAAGTAAAAACAAGAGGTGATCTCGCCTTGCCGGTAAAGCTGTTCTCCTTCGGAAAAACTCCGTAGCCGAACCTTTCCCTCAAAGGACAGAAGTTTGGCGGCGAGCGTGTCAGCCATCCGCCAGGTCGCAGCTGGCTTCTTCGTCATCACACGACCCTGCCGGCTCCTTCCTGTACCCAATCGTCGAATCGTATCCAGCGATACAGCGCCCGGCGCCCGTCAGCGGTATCGCAATCAGCAATGATAGCGCGAGAGGAGGCATTCGCAATGGGTTTGGCACATCGGACTGCTTCGGAGACAGACTCGGTCGAAAGGGAGGCCGAGACTGTACTTGCGAAAACGGCAGCTCTCATCCCATGGCTGACCGAGCAGGCAGCACGAGTCGAAGAGACGCGACGGATCCCCGACGACGTTGCAGAACGGCTGTTCGACACAGGGCTATTTCATCTGATGCGCCCGTTGCAGTTCGGCGGTCTTGGTCTGTCGCCTCGTTTCTCGTGGGAAGGAACATTTGACATCGCGCGGGGCTGTTCGTCCTGCGCCTGGCTCGCCGGCCTCAGCAGTGCCAACATCATGATGCTCGGAAAATTTTCAGCCGAAGCCCAAAGCGAGATCTTCGCAGCCAACGTCTCGCCCATCGTTCCGATGCTGACGGGTGGTGTGGGTCAAGACATTAACGTTGAAGCCGCTGAAGGCGGGGTCGTCCTGAGTGGACGATGGCGATATGCGTCCGGCGTGGATATCTCGACGTGGCTCGGGCTCTTGGTCAACTTGCCAGGATCGAACGGAGGCGAGGAGCCTCACATTGTCCTCGTTCCCCAATCAGAATTTGAGATCGACCACCAGAGCTGGCGCGTAATGGGTATGCGTGGCACTGGGAGCAAAAACATCGCTCTGGAAAAGGCTTTCGTTCCTGCTCACCGCTTCATGAGCTGGTCGGAACTGCAAGCCGGCCGGAAGCATCCGACCAACACGAATACCGAACCGTGCTTCGACTTTCCGCTCAACACGGCCTTTGCGATGTCGGTGCTGGCGCCGACGCTCGGCGTCGCTAGCGCTGGCAGCGAAGAGTGCATCAAGATCATTCGCAGCCGCATCAGCTCCGGTAATCAGCAAGTTCAAATCAATGATAAAATCGCACAAGTCGATGCCGGTAACAGCGCTGCGACCATGAGTTTCCTGCGTGAATTCCTGCTTTCTGAAACCGCGATGATCGAAAAGCGTATTCAAAAAGTCGGCGTCCTATCGCCGGAAGAACGCGGGCTCAATCGTGCGAAAATCGCGCTTGCCTCACGGCAGGCGCTCAGCTCAGCGCAACGACTCTTTGCTGCCATCGGCGGTTCAATCCTGCCCGAGGGTACGCGGATCGAGCGACTGTTCCGCGACGTTCATGCCATGAGCTCGCATTTTCTGCTCCAACCCGAACCGATTTCGGAAGCCTATGGCAGGCTTCTGCTCGGTCTCGAACTGGCGCCCGGCACCCGCCTTTGACAATCTCAAACTTCCAGAACTGTGAGAACTTTCTTATGACCAAGACAACATACCGCTGCACGAATCCGATCTTCGCCGCTGCTGGCGGAGGAACGATCTTCGACAAATTCGAGTACTCATCTGCGGTGAAGGCTGGTGGTCTTGTCTTCGTAGCGGGTCAGATCGGCCTCAATCCCGACGGATCGATGCCTGAACAACCGGCGGAACAGTTCGTCAACGCTTTCGAGCGGTTAAAGCTCGTTCTGGAAGACGCTGGCTGCCAAATGAGCGATCTTGTCGAACTCGTCTCCTATCACGTCGGATTGAGCACCCATCTGGCGGAGTTTATGAAGGTCAAAAGCCAATACGTGCCCGCGCCTTTTCCCACATGGACCATACTGGACATCGCGGGACTTGCCCGACCGGGCCTTATCATCGAAATCAAGGCCGTTGCTGCAGCTCGATCCTGACGACCTTGCGTGAACGGCCGGACAACGGCCTTCTACGACTTCGTCGCTGACCGCACCCACGACGGCAAAGTGTTCCGAATGCTGTGCATCATCGACGAGTTCAGCCGATGACAAAAGTCACACCCTGAACGGGAGCGCCTGGCCCCCAGCATCTTGACTAAAGATTACATACCGACTAGTCGGATTGTAATGGAATGATGAGCACTAATGCCTTGCGGTACCCAGATCGAAATCCGCCATTAAAGAGCGAAAGGAAACGCCATGACACTCAATCCCAAAGAGCTCGTTGCCAGGGTGATCGACTACACCCTCAAGAATCCCTACGAGCGGGACTACTGGGAAAAAGCCCCGGCCCTGACCGGCATCCTCGCATGGGAATTCGACGACTCCATCGCCGCGATCCAGATTTGGATGGATCGCGCGGTGGAAACCCAGACCACTGAGGGATGCCTGAACTACAGCGAGCGCCTCGATCTGCCCGCGGGTCATGTTGCCACATTCACCCCGACCGCCAGCCTGTCCGCGAGCCTCGGCTATCCGCTGCTCGACTTCTACGAGCGCACCAAGGACAAGCGGTACATGGAAGCGGCGCAGTTGCAGGCCAAGGCCCTGCTCGCCGCGCCCCGCACCAGCGAAGGCGGCATCTGCGCCCGCACCGAGGCGCCGGAGCTCTGGGTCGATTTCCTCTACATGATGTGTCCATTCCTGATCCGGCTCGGCAAGCTCACCGGCGACCAAGCCTATATCGACGAGGCATTTCGCCAGTACGAGACCCACATCAAGTATCTGGTCGACCCGCATGTCCACCTGTCGCGGCATGCCTGGTGCGAGCGGCCCAACCATTTCCCGCAATCCACACTGTGGGCGCGCGGCAACGGCTGGCTGATCGCCTGCTCCGTCGACATGCTGGCTCTCGCGCCTGACCACGCGAAATCCGCCCTCGTCGCGGAAACCTGCCGCAAGGCCCTGACGGCGATGCGTCCGTTCCAGGATCGTTCGGGCTACTTCCACCATATCCTGGATGATCGCTATTCAAAGCTCGAGGCATCCGCAGCGCTGATGTACGCCTACGCCGCGCGGACGGCCGTCCGGCAAAAGATCGTCGGTGACGATTTCATTGAAGGCGCGGTGCGGGCCTGGCGCGTGGTGGCGGGATCCGTGCAGGAAAACGGCGCGGTGCCGGGCGTCGCCGTCCCGCCGGGCGGCCCGGGCGTGCCATTCGGCACTACGCTGTTCGGTCAGGGCTTCTTCCTGCTCGCGGCGCACGCGCTTCGCGGCGAACTGAACATCTGACATATCCTTGGCTCCGCTGTGATCAGCGGAGCCAGACCACTCCAAAGCAAAAAATGATGTGTCTCTCGGGTCGACGATCAGACCACAGCGAGTGCCGCTAGGAAGGACGTGCGCAGCGCCTGGATGAGCTCGACGCCTTTCTGCGGCTTGCGGCCGCCGCGATACCACTCCAGCATCATGCCGTCATGCGCAGCGACATAGAACGCGCCAAGCTGTTTTGAGGACAGCGAGCTGGAGAAAACGCCGCTCGCCTTGCCTTCGTCGACAATTTCCGCGATCGCATTCGACATCTCGGCGTAGATCTGGTCGATCTTGAGTTTCGTTTCGTTTTTCGTGTCCTTGAACTCGACAGACATCAGGATCATCAGAAGCAGGTTGGTTGGCCGTTCGATCGCCCACTTCGCTTGGGTATGAAAAAAATTAACGAGCTTTTCCTGAGGACCGCTCCCTTCCGGAATACCGCAGGGATAGTCGTTTTTGACACGCTCAACGATTTCATCGAGCAGCTCGGCTTTGCTCTGGAAATAATAGTAGACCGCACCCTTGGTCAGGCGGCCGCGCTTTGCGATCTCATCGATCGTGGTGGCGCGATAGCCCTTCTTCACAAAGAGTTCGAGCGCGGCCTCGCAGATGCGATCAACCGGCGCCTCCTCCGAATGGCGGGAGCGCGGCGCGTTTGCCAGCGTCGCCAGGCGCAGCGATCCGGACCCAGCTTCCCTGCCGGCAGCCGGCTCTGGCTTCATGAACAACGGTCGTTTCTTGCGCTGACTGGGTGTATCTTTCACTCGGCAGCCACCTTGAGGCGGGAGGGATTCTCAAACGTCGTAAGCAGATCGGCCTCTAACGCACGCGCGGACGTCACACTTCGTTCCTTGACGTGGCCAAAGCCTCTGATCGTCTGCGGAATCTTCGCCAGCTCGACGGCAATAACATGGTTCTCCGGCGTGAGCCGGGCAAGAATCCGATCAAGAAGGCCCTCGAAGTGCGTGAGCAGATCCCGCTCCATCCTTCGCTCGGCGGTATAGCCGAAGATATCGAGAGGACCGCCGCGCAAACCCTTCAGGCGCGCCAGCAGCCCGAACGCCCGGAAAACCCATGGACCGAACGACCGCTTCTTCAGATGCCCGGTCACGGCGTCGCGCTTGGCAAGCAGCGGCGGCGCCAGATGAAACTCCAGCTTGTAGTCGCCCTCGAACTGACGCTCGAGATCCGCGATAAACGACCCGTCGGTATAAAGGCGGGCAACCTCGTACTCGTCCTTGATCGCCATCAGCTTGAACAAGCTCAGCGCCGCTGCCTCCCCGAGATCGGTGCGACTGGGCGCGCAGCGTGACTCGGCCTCCCGTACGCGCGTGATCAAATCGCTATAGCGCGCAGCATAGGCCGCATCCTGATAGCGGGCGAGGAAATCAGCACGGTACTTCACCCGCTCCGCCAATGATTGGGGCAGTTCCTGCGGCACGGCGCTGGGGCGAACCGCCGCCGTAACCTGATCCGGATCATGCGCCGCGAGCCGTCCCCACGCGAAGGTGCGCTTGTTGGCATCGACCGCCGCGCCGTTGATCTCGATCGCTTTCTCCAGTGCCGCAAGCCCGACCGGCAACAGGCCCTTCTGGAACGCGAAGCCGAGCATGAACAAATTAGTCGCGATCGAATCTCCCATCAGAGCGGTGGCGATGCCCGAACCATCGATCAGGCTGAGGCGCTGATCGCCGACAGCCTTACGAAGGGTGCTGAAAATTCTCTGCCCTTCGAAATCGACATCGCCATCCATGACGAACGCAGCCGTCGGCACCAGCGCCGTGTTAACCACCGCGCGGGACACGCCGTTTTCCAGACGCGACAACGCCTGCGCGCCTGCCGCCACCACCATATCGCAGCCGATCAGAAGGTTTGCGCCACCTACCGGGATTCGCGTCACCGACAGATCTTCCGGCGCCGGCGCGATCCGCAGATGGCTCATCACCGCGCCGTTCTTCTGTGCGAGACCGGTGAAATCGAGCGCGGTGCAGCCCTTGCCTTCGAGATGCGCCGCCATTCCGAGAATGGCGCCGAGCGTGATTACCCCGGTGCCGCCGATGCCGGTGACCAGCACGTTATACGGCTCGTTGAGCGCGACCGGCGACGGCTCGGGAATGGCCGCGAACGGATTCTGCGCCGCCGCGGTTGCAGGTTTGCGCGCCTTGCGCGGCTCGGCGCCGTGGACCGTGACAAAACTCGGACAGAAGCCGTTGACGCAGGAGAAATCCTTGTTGCAGTTCGACTGGTCGATGGTCCGCTTCCGGCCGAGTTCGGTCTCGAGCGGCCGCACCGAAACGCAGTTCGATTTCGTCGAACAATCGCCGCACCCCTCGCAGACCAGATTGTTGATGAAAACCCGCTTCGACGGATCGGGGTACTGGCCGCGCTTGCGGCGCCGACGTTTTTCCGCCGCGCAGGTCTGGTCGTAGATCAAAACCGTCAGGCCGGGAACGTCGCGCAACTCTCGCTGCACCGCATCCAACTCCTGGCGATCGTGAATGGTGCTGCCTGCCGGCAGCCCGGTGACGCCGGCATATTTGCCTGGCTCGTCCGATACGATCGCAACCCGGACCGCGCCCTCGGCCGCAACCTGGTTTGCGATCTGAGGCACCGTGAAGCTGCCCTCGGCCGACTGGCCGCCGGTCATGGCCACCGCATCATTATAGAGAATCTTGTAGGTGATGTTCACTTTAGCCACGGCCGCGGCGCGGATCGCCAGCAATCCACTATGAGTGTAGGTGCCATCGCCGAGATTCTGGAACACATGCTTCTCGCGCGTGAACGGCGCCTGCCCGATCCAGTTGGCGCCCTCCGCTCCCATGTGGGTGACGGTCTCGGTGTTTCGTGTCGGCATCCACATCGCCATGCTGTGGCAGCCGATGCCGGCCATGGCGCGGCTGCCTTCGGGCAGAACCGTCGATGTGTTGTGCGGACAGCCGGAGCAGAAGAACGGCGCGCGCTGCGACTTGATCTGCTGCGTCGCGGCGACCTGTTCGAAGCTCTCGAGCCGTGCGACGCGCTGGGAAAGAGCCTGACTGGATGCACCGATCCTGTCGAGACGCGAGACAATCGCGCGTGCGACCATGCTCGGCGACAATTCGCCCTGGCTGGGCAGCAAGGGAGCGCCGTTCTCGGCGCGCTTGCCGACCACCGACGGACGGCGCGAGGCATCCATGTTGTAGAGCGCGTGCACGAACTGCTGTTCGATGAATCCGTGCTTCTCCTCCACGACGAGAACATCCGTGAGGCCGTCCGCAAACCGGCGCGCGCCTTCGACCTCGAGCGGCCAGGTCAGGCCGACCTTGTATATGCGTAGACCCAGTTCCTTGCACCGCTGGTCGTTAAGACCGAGATCGGCCAATGCCTGCCGGACGTCGAGGTAGGCCTTGCCGGTGGTCAGAATGCCCAGCCGGGGCGCGGCAGAATCCAGCACGACGCGATCGATCGGGTTGGCTCGCGCGAAAGCCGCGACCGCCAGCATTTTCGGCCCATGCAGCCGCGCCTCGGCCTCGAGAGGCGGGTCCGGCCAACGGATATGCACACCACCTTGCGGCGCATCGAAATCGATCGGCGAAACGAACTGCAGACGATCCGGATCGACGTCGATCGACGCCGAACTCTCCGCCGTTTCGGAAATCGCCTTGAAGCCGATCCAGCAACCCGAAAATCGCGACAGCGCGAATCCATACAAGCCGAAATCGAGATATTCCTGCACGGTCGATGGATTCAGGATAGGGATCATCGCAGCCTGAAACACCTGCTCGCTCTGGTGCGCCAGCGTCGAGGATTGGCAACCGTGATCGTCACCGGCAAGGGCCAGAACACCGCCGAACCGCGAGGTCCCCGCGGCATTGGCATGCTTGAGTGCGTCTACCGAACGATCGACGCCCGGCCCCTTGCCGTACCAGATGCCGAAAGCGCCCTGCACATCCGCACCCGGAAACAACCCGACCTGCTGACTGCCCCAGACAGCCGTTGCGGCGAGATCCTCATTCAGACCGGGCTCGAAACGAATGTTCTCGGCCAGCAGATGTGATTTTGCCCGCCACAATGCGCTGTCGTAGTTGCCAAGCGGCGAGCCACGGTAGCCGGAGATAAAACCGCCGGTGTTGAGTCCGGCCTTGCGATCCCTCGCCCGCTGCATCAGCGGCAGCCGAACCAGCGCCTGCACACCGGAGAGATAAATGCGGCCACGCTCCAGCGTGTATTTGTCGTCGAGCGTCACGTTGCGAAGAGTTGCTTCTTTCAACATCGTCAATCTTTCTTGTTTTGTTTGTTCGATGGGGCCGCCATCGCATGTGCGCCTATCACGGCTCTGCCGGATTCGGCGGGAGAGCGGAGCGAAGACACAAAATCCTTCAATACGATCCCTGCGGTTTTCCGATCCCAAGTCTGCGGTGTGATGCCATTCGTGCGCAGCTCCGCTTTCTTCACCTTGTTGGTGGGCGTGCGTGGCAGCGCAGGCATGATCTCGATGTAACGCGGTACCATGTAGTGCGGCAGCGTGCCGGCAAGGTGCCGAAGAATATCCAGCGGATCGATGTTTGAGCCAGCCGCCGGCACAAGACAGAGCTTAATGTCGTCATCGGATTCAAACTCCGACGCAACGCCAACGGCGGCCACCTCAGCGACCGCGGGATGGGCTGCAGCCGCAGCTTCGATGTCGTAGCTCGATATGTTCTCCGCACGTCGCCGGATCCGGTCGCCGAGCCGATCGACAAAATAATAGTACCCGTCGTCGTCGCGGTACCCGATGTCTCCGGTGTGAAACCAGAGATTTTGCCAGGCTTCGACGGTCTTTTCCGGCATTCCGATATACCCGCGCATGAAAGCAAACGGCTTCCTCGGCCGGATCACCAGTTCGCCGGCCTGCCCGGACGGCTGTTCGACACCGGTGACAGGATCAACGACCCGCAGTTCGACCCACTCGTCGCTAGCGCGCCCGCAAGATCCCGGCCGCAACGGCTCGTCATAGGGCCGCCAGGTGCCGATGTTGATTTCGGTCATGCCCCAAACTTCGATGGCGCGCAGGTTGAAACGGGCCTCGAAACGCTCGGCAATCGCCTTTGGCAGCGGTGCCGCCAACAATCGGCTGACCTTGTGCTGATGGTCTTCGGGTCGCTCCGGCTGGGCGTAGATCATTTCGATCATCGGCCCATGCGCCAACCCCACAGTCGCGCCGTAGCTGCGAACACGATCGACCCATAGCTCGCCCTTGAAGGTACGGTCGAGCACGACACGGCCTCCCGCCATCAGCGTCGCAAACACAGCCATGAATTTTCCGGCCATGTGGAACAACGGATGGAAGCAATAGAAAACATCGTCCTCGCCGAGCCGCAATCCATCGATCGACTGTTTAGCCAGCGCGCAGACTTGCGCGTGCGGCATCATAATGCCCTTGGCTGGTCCGGTGGTACCGGACGTATAGATCACCGATGCGACATCCGACATCCGCGCAGCAGGCAGGTCGGCTTCGGGCGCCGTCGCCAGCAGGTCGTCCAGTCGGGAGAGCCTGATCCGCTCAAAAGCCGGCGGTGATTCTGCAGCGGACCCCGGCGCATCAAAATAAAAAATGTGATGGACACCGCTCAGCCCCGCTTCGCACTCCCGGAACACTGGCAGGAAACTGCTCTCGGCAATCACCAGCCGCGCGCCGGAAATGTTGACGGCATGCTCGAGCAACCGGGCGCGATAGGCAATATTGATGGTGACTTCGGTCACGCCCGCGAGGTTGGCGCCGAGCCACGCATGGATCGCCGTCAGGCAGTTCGGCGCCATGACGACAACGGCGTCGCCCTGACGAATGCCCGCGGCCACAAGGCCACGGGCTAGAGCCAGCGATGCCCGGAAGCACTCGGAATATGTCTCTCGACCCTCGCCGATCATTTCGACGGCCACCCGGTCCGGAAAGGCAGCCGCACGCGCGCGGATACATTCACCAACCGTTGTCTCGTAGAAATCACTCATCGGCGTCTTCCGATCCACTCCCGGGTCCGCTGCGCTGCCTCTTACTTTAGGTTCTTGAACTTGCCGTTGCGGATTTCCGCCGAGACTAGCAGATCGCCGTTCCAGCCGTCATGGCTGTCGGTGGAGAAGCACATCTTGCCTTCGGAGTAAGTCTGGATTCCGCACAGCTTTTCGATGGCGTCGCGGAGCGCGCGACCGGTCACGTCGCCTTTCATCGTCTTGACCGCCTCGGTGATTGCGAGCAGCGCGTTCGAGCCGATCACTTCACCAAATCCCTGCGGCGGCTTGCCGGCGGCGGTCATCAGCTTGCCGAGATCCTGCAGCCCCTGTCCCGGCTGATCCCAGTTCGCAACGAGGACAATGCGCACCCCGTTGCCGGCTTCGCCGCTGGCATCAATGAAGGACTTCTGGCCGAGGCCGACCGGCGCCCACATCGGTGCTTCCAGTCCAACCTGGCGCGCGGCGCGCACGAAGGCTGCGCCGAGCGTCGGCGCCGAGGCCTGAATTAGCACGACATCGGGATTGCTGTTACGGATCTTGGTCGCCTGTGAAGTCAGATCGAGAGCCTTCAGCTGAGCCGTCGCCGTCTCGACGATCGTCACATTGGTCTTCTTAGCCAGCTCAGCGATGTAGTCAGCAGTGTTCTTGCCATAGGCGTCTTCCTGATAAAACAGGCCGACCTTCTTGGCACCACCGGCGATCGCTCGCTCGAACATCACCGCCGTGTTGGTGAGATCGCCCGACAGCGACCGGAAGACCCACGGATAGAACTTGTTTTCCTTCAGGGTAACCGCGAGCGTGCCGTTCGGCGCCACCATCGGCACTTCGTAGCGCATGGCGACCGGAGCAGCCGCCAGCGTGCCGCTGCCCGTGGTCGATCCGATGATCGCGACCACCTTGTTTTGCTGGATCAACTGGGTTGCGCCGCGCGCCGCTTCCGTCGGGTTGGTCGCATCGTCATACACCGACAACTCGATCTTGCGGCCATTGATGCCGCCTTCCGCGTTGAACTTGTTGACCAGCACTTCGACCGAATCGCGCTCTGGGATTCCGAATGGCGCGGCTGGCCCCGTGAGACTTAGCAGCAGCCCGATCCTCACGGGTTCCGCCGCCCGGGCCGAGGTCAGATCGGCAACTCCAGCGAGTGTCGACGCAGCGACACCCAGCGCGATGATCAATGACCTTCTCTTCATAACTATTCACTCCCCTATTGATTATGTTTCTTGGTTCATCATGCTGGCGCCGCAACGCCAAACGCACCTTCGTCGCCATGCCGAACGATTTCGTCCTCGCTGAACCCGAGGGATTGAAGAATATCGCGGCTGTGCGCGCCGAGGTCGGGGGGCCCGTAGCTGACCGATGGCGGGGTCCGCGAAAACTTCAGCGGATTGCCCACCACCTCAGCCGACTTCCCGTCCGGCATCGGCACCGTAACAACCATGCCATTGTTGCGGACCTGCGGATGATCGAGCGCCTCAGCAAGCGACAACAGCGGCGAGCAGAGGATGTCTTGCTTCACCAGACTTGCCAGACAGTCCGCCGTCGTAAGCCGGAGAAATTCAAAGCGCAGCAGGTCGTAGATTTCAGCTTTACGTTCGAGTTGTGCTGCCGCGCTGCCGAGACCTTCGCGAGCACTAAGATCTTCAATCTGAAGTGCGTTGCAAAGCAGTTGCAGCGGATTGGGTCGAAAGAAGCCAAGGACAGTGATCCAGCCATCCCTGGTCTGGAACACAAAGTTGAGGCTCTTGTCGATCCATCGCGTTTCGTATCCGTAGATCAGTTGCGATGCCGCCTCGAGGCTCTGCATCGCGATCGCCGCATCGAGAAGGCATGTGCTGACCTTCTGGCCGATGCCAGAACTTTCCCTTTCCAACAGCGCAAGCACCACGCCCTGCGCGAGAATCATGCCGGCGGCGAAATCAACCACCGGCGTGTTGATCAGAGCGGGCGCCCCATCTGGCCGTGCGTTGCCAGTGGCAATGCCGCTCAGCGATTGAATCGCCATGTCCTGGCCGGGATTGCGCGCCAGCGGCCCAGTCGCGCCATAGCCGCTCGACTCGGCATAGACCAGCCGGGGGTTAGCTTCCCTCAGTTGTTCATAGCCGAGACCGAGGCGCTCCATGACGCCCGGGCGATAGTTGTGAATGAGAACGTCGGCGGTCTTTGCCAGGCGTGCGACGATCGCGCGGCCGGATTCGGTCTTGAGATCGACTGCCAAAGACTTCTTGTTGCGGTTAACCGCAGCAAAGTAGCTACTCATCGCATTGCGCGCGGTCGCGTAACTGTCGTAGTTGCGCAATATCTCACCGCTGCCCGGCCGCTCGATCTTGATCACGGTCGCGCCGAAATCGCCCAGCACCTGGGCGGCGATCGGCGCCTGATACACCTCGCTCAGATCGAGGACCAATGCTCCCTTGAGGATGCTCATCAATCAATCCGCGTAGACGCTCTTGGCAATGATCAGCCGCTGGATCTGATTGGTCCCCTCATAGATCTGCGTAATCTTGGCGTCACGCATCATACGTTCGACCGGGTAATCCTCGAGATAGCCGTAGCCGCCATGCAACTGGACCGCATCGGTCGCCACCGACATCGCGGTATCGCTGCACATCATCTTGGCCATCGACGCGAGCGTCCGGCCCTGCACGGGATCAGCCTCGATGGCTTCGACCGCGCGATAGAGCAGACTGCGCGACGATTCGACCTTGACCGCCATTTCCGCGATCATGCCGCGCACCATCTGGAAGCGCGACACAGACTGACCGAACTGCTTGCGGTCACGGGTGTACTTCACCGCCTCATCAAGCGCGCCCTGAGCGATGCCGAGCGCCTGCGCCGAAATCAGCGGGCGCGAGATGGTGAGCGACACGATCATGTGCTCATAGCCCCGGGCGGTATCGCCGACTGCGCGACTGGCGGAAACGCGGCAATCGTCGAAGATGACGTCAGCGGTCGGGCTGCCGCGCAGGCCCATCTTGTTTTCAAGCTTGCCGAATGAGATGCCCGGATCGTCCCGATGCACCATGAATATTCCACATTCCTTCTCACTGGTCCGCGCGAGAACGAGATACCACTCCGCCCAGGTCGCATTGGTGATGAACCGCTTGTTGCCGTTGATCACCCAATGATCCCCGTCCCTCACGGCGCGGGTCTTCAGCGCGGCGAGATCCGAACCGCCCTGCGGCTCAGTCAGGCACCAGCCGGCAATTTTTTCACCGGCGGCCACTGGCGGCACGATCTCCCTGATTAATTCGGGAGAGCCGAAGCGAACCAGCGGGTCAAGCGCTGCCCATCCGGTCAGCAACGAGAGGCCGGACGTCGCGCATACCCGAGCAACCTCTTCCACCGCGATTACCTGCGAGAAGAGATCGCCGCCCTGCCCTCCGTATTCCTCGGGAAAGCCAAGCGAAGGAATGCCAGCCTCGCGAAGCCCGGCATAGGCTTTGATCGGCGGCTGCTTGGTGCGGTCGACTTCGGCGGCATGAGGCTCAACCTTATCGACCGCAATCCGCCGCATGGTGTCGCGGAACGTATCGTAGGCCTGCTTTTCCATAGCTTGCATAGCTATTGTCCTTGTTTTGAAGTGAGGGGCGAATTGCGGAGTACCGGCGGCCAGGAGAGGCCTTCGACAGCGGAGGCCGGATCGGACGGCACCGCCGCAGCGATCTCATCATCCGTCATTCCGACCGAAACCAGCACCTCGCGACTGCGGTCGCTGCGATCAAGCGTGCCGCTGAACGACGCTGTCCGGCTGAAGCGCGGAATTGCCGGAACGCTCGAATGGGACGAACCGGGATGACGATGCCTGTTCTGAGGTTCACGCCAGACTTCGTCCGGCGACAGCACCGGCGCGACGCAGGCATCGATGCCGGCGAATATCGCTTCCCAATGCGCGCGCGGCTGCGACCTAAACGTCCTGTCGAGAGTCTGCTCGATGAACGGCCAGGTCGCCATGTCCATGTGGTCCGGAATGTCGCCGAGCTTCAGCGTGGTCCAGAGTGCCTTGAAGAACGCGAGCTCCAGCGCGCCGACCGAAACTTGGCGGCCATCCGCACAGAAATAGCAGCGATAGAATGGCGCATTGCCGGAGATCAGTCCATCGCCCCGGCCCGGCATCACCGGCGTCTGCCAGCCCGGGAAATGCATCGCCATCATCGAAAGACAGCCATCGACCATCGCCGCATCGACGTGCTGGCCACGGCCCGACGCGCGGGCCTCGAACAGTGCTGTCACCATTCCGAATGCGGCGAGCAGACCGCCCGCGCCGAAATCGGCAAGCAGATTGAGCGGAGGGGAGGACACTTCATTCTTCGGACCCACAGCACCGAGAACGCCGCTGATCGCCAGATAGTTGATGTCATGGCCGGCTTCGCGGGCACGCGGACCATCTTGGCCGTAGCCGGTCATCGAGCAGTATACCAGGCGCGGATTGATCGCGCTGAGTTCGGCATATCCCGCGCCGATGCGATCGGCGACACCAGGGCGGAAACCTTCGATCAGGGCATCAGCGGTCTTCACCAGCCGATGCAGAGCCTCGCGCCCTGCACTGTTTTTGAGATCGAGCGAAATGAACTGCTTGCCACGCGACAGTTCGGTTACCGGAAGACCGGAGCGGCCGCCGCCAACCACGATTACCTCAGCCCCGAGATCGGCGAGAAGCATCGTGCAGTAAGGACCGGGCGCCAAACGCGAAAGGTCGATGACGCGCACGCCCGCGAGCGGGCCTTTCGGCCGCGCGTTGGTATTGATGCTTTTAGCCATGGAGCGAGCCTACTGAAGATGGAGAATTCTGACCCGTCTCGGCCGTGTCGGATGAACCGTCGTCGCCACCGAGAAACGCGGCAAGGATGGTGTCGTGCTGACTGAGTTCGTCACGGCCGCCGCGCATGACCACTTGACCATCGGACAGCATGATGAAGCGGCTGGCGATGCTCGCTGCAAACGGCACGTTCTGCTCTGCAACAACCATTGCCAGACCGTCGGCGCGGAACTTGGCAAAGGTCTGTCGCAGGATGTCGTAGACCGCCGGCGCGAGTCCTTGGGTTGGCTCGTCCAGAATTAGCACCCGCGGTCGGCGCGCCACCGCCATGCCGATCGCAAGCATCTGCTGCTCGCCGCCACTCAGCATCCCGGCCGGGGCAGCAAGCCGTTCCTTCAGGATCGGAAATAGCGACAGGATGTGCTCGCGCGCCGCATTCCGGTCTCCTTCGATCAGCCGAAGACCAAGAGAAAGATTCTCTTGGACTGACAGCGCCGGGCAAAGGTTGCCGCGAATTTCAGGGACCAATGCCAATCCACTCTTGGCGCGGAGATGGGCCGGAAGCCGGCCGATATCCTGGCCGCCTACCTCGATCTCGCCCCTTCCATGCACAAGACCGCTCACCGCTCCGAGAAAGCTGCTCTTGCCCGCGCCGTTCGGTCCGAGCACCGCGACGAGTTCTCCGGCCGCCACCGACAGATCGATGCCGTGGCAGACTTCGATCCGGCCATAGCGCGCTGAGACATTGCGGCAGGACAGAACCGGCTGCGCCATCGGCGCGGCCACAACGACGCTACTGGTATCAACGGCAGACATCGCATTCATGACGTGCTCCTCAATGCGCGCTGGTGCCGAGATAGGCAGTGACGAATTCAGGCTGGCGGCTGACCTCCTCGGCGGTGCCACGCAGCAGGACCTTGCCGCGATCGAGCACCACGACACGATTGGCGAGACGCTTCACAAGGCCGAAATTGTGCTCGACCAGCAACACGCCGACGCCTCTGGCCGCCAGTTGGCGAACCTGCTGCACCAGCACATGCTGCTCGGTCTTCGAAAGACCGGCCGCGGGCTCATCAAGCAGCAGATATTTCGGCTCGGCCGCCATCGCGCGCGCGATATCGACCATGCGGACGATGCCCATCGGCAATTCACCCATCTGTTGCTTGGCGAAACCGCCGAGACCGAGTTCCTGCAATAGTTTCGTTCGCCGGTCACGCAGGTCCCGTTCGCTACGCCGCATAGATGGCGGCCGGAGCAATCCAGCCCACAAACCGACACGTGCGTGCGGTTGAAACCCGCATAGCACCGCATCCTCAACGCTTGCCGACGCATTAATGCGCGGCGTCTGGAATGTCCGCGAGATTCCGCTGGAGATGCGGCGGGCCGCTGGAATGCTTGCGAGATCCTCGCCATCGACCGCGACCGCACCTGCTGCAATATCGACAAAGCCGGTAATCGCATTGAACAGCGTGCTCTTACCCGAACCGTTCGGCCCGATCACCGCAAGCACTTCCCCGCGATTGAGTGTCAGATCGACATTCTGTAGCGCGACCACTCCGCCGAAACGAACGTCTATACTGGATACGTCAATGCTCATTGCGTACCTCCCGCAATGACG
The DNA here is from genome assembly GCF_059419985.1 of Afipia sp. GW821-FHT04G03. NCBI lineage: Bacteria > Pseudomonadati > Pseudomonadota > Alphaproteobacteria > Hyphomicrobiales > Nitrobacteraceae > Afipia > Afipia sp. GW821-FHT04G03. The sequence continues at coordinate 1,937,149 of NZ_JBWKSV010000001.1, forward strand.
GGGCTGCTGGCTACCTGCGATGGGCTTTTTTGCGGCTTGGCGACAACGGTTCCGGAAGATTTTCCGAAGAGAGCGCGAAGCCCCAGCAGGCCATTCGGCGATAACACGAGAACGGCAATCAGCGCGCCGCCGTAGAACATCCCCTGCACTTCCTGACTGGGAATGAACTTGAACAGCAGGGTCAGCAGCGCGGCGCCGACAATTGGACCGAGTACTGTTTGCGCACCACCGACCACCGCCATCAAGAGGACGGAGAGTGAAACGGCAGGACCGAGCGAATCCGGCCCGATATAAGCAATGTGATGTGCGTAAAGCCAACCGCCAAGTCCGGCGACTGACGCGGACAGCGCCAACACGACGCTGCGAACGTGCGGGACGTTCACACCATCTGCAACAGCACGCAGTGTATCTGAGCGAAGGGTGCTGGTCGCACGCCCGAACGGCGAGTCGATCAGATTGCTGAGCAGGATCACCACAACGAACACGGCGCCCCAGCTGAGGAAATGGTATTGCAACAGCGTCGATGCGATCGACAGCGGTGGAATACCTGACAGGCCGATATATCCGCCGGTGAAATCACCCCCCTCACGCAGAGCGATGTCAACGGCCTGACCGAACACCAGCGTCGCAATGGCCAGCGACAGTGCATTCAACCGCGTCACTAGGCGTGCGAGAGGATACGCGATGAGCGGCGGCACCACGAGTGCCAGCACCAGGCCGAAGACCGCCGGCAGATTGTAACGCGTGGTCACGATCGCCGCGGCATAGGCCCCGACCGACGCGAACGCCGCCTGCGCGACCGAGAGAATGCCGGCCTGGCCATAGCTGATGCCGACCGACAGAGCGATCAGCGAATAGATCGCGATCACCACCGATGTATCGAGCCACACGGTATTGCCGCTGATGAAAAGCGTGATGACGGAGAGCGCGCCAAGCAAGAAGAGCGCGGAACGCTGACGTTCGAACAGACTCATGCCCGAACTCCCGCGGGTCCCTGGCGGCCGACACGGCCGATGGTCAGCACGGCGAAGATGAAGGCAAGCGGCACGAGACTCGCAAGACCGCCATTGGCGTAGCCCGAACTTATCGTCTCGACGACGCCGATGGCGAGCCCACCGAAGAACCCGCGTAACGGACCGTGCAGACCGAACACAATCGCCGCGCCAAAGCCGGCGAGAGTCAGATGCATCCCCGACGCGAAGTCCATGCCGGAGGTGTAGAGCACGAGCACCCCGGCGATCCCCGCCAGCAGCCCCGCAAGCATGAACGAGGAGAACTGCAGCGCCCGAACAGGGATGCCGGCGAGCAGCGCGCCACGCTCATTGTTGGCGCTGGCGCGCACGTCGCGACCCCACGAGGTGCGGTAGAGGAGGACATAGACGAAGGCGATCAGCAGCAGGCCGACCAGCACATTCACACCGGCCTGAGGGCTGATGCGAATGCCAGCCACGTTCCAGAAATTCGCAAACGGCTGGCGGATGAATGGATCTTTCCCGAACAGCGTGAGGACGCACGACTCGAGAAAGATCGCGAAGCCGAAGCTGGCGAGCACAAGAACGAGCGGATCGCCCTTTTGCCTGCGGCCAAGCATCAGCGAAACGCACCCGACAGATGCCGACGCCAGGACACCGGCAAAGATGCCCATCATAATTCCTAGAGCGGCTCCGTGGCTTTCGCCGACAAACATTGCAACTGCGCCCGCGAGCACCGCGTAACCGCCGACAGCAAGGTCCACCGTGTCGGTGGCGATGAAAAGCAGGCTGATAGGGAACGCGAGCAGACCGTAGGTCACGCCTAGCAAGATCCCCCGCGAGCCAAATTCTAGAAGTTCGTACATCCGCCCTCCCCCTTCGATTTAAACGCCCGCCGATCAGTGCCGCGCAGACGCCGAAGGTTCTTGTTTTTAAAAACCGTCTAGTCGGTATCTAATACTGTGCAGAAGGTTTTTATTTTGTCAAGAATACGCCGACGGATCCCGGCAATCACATCAGCTGATTGAAATAACTAAATTTCTTGCGTTCGCGTGGCGGCTTCCGGTGAAGGCGCCGCCACGCAAGATGTCGCACGTCTTAGGGGGGCGAAACTCGCCTGAAGACTCCGTTGCGCACCTCGACGGTGGTCAGCGCGTCGGCGCTCCAGCCGTCGTGATTGTCCTTCGCATAGCAGAGCTCGCCGTCGGAATAGGTCGTGACATTGCACAACTGCTCGAGCTGATCGCGCAGCACCGACCCCGTGATCTCGCCCTTGACCTTCCGTGCAGCTTCGACGATCGCCAGCAACCCATTGGTCGAGAGCAATTCGGCAAATCCCTGCGGCGGCTTGCCAGCATCTTTGAGCTTCTGGGCAAGCTTTGCCTGCCGCGGCGAGGGATCATCCCAATTGCCGAAGACCACCAGCCGGACGCCATCTCCCAGGGCCCCGGAGCTGTCGATGAAGGACCTCTGCCCGAGCCCCATCGATCCCCAGATCGGCACATCCAGACCGACCTGACGTGCCGCGCGCACAAACGCAGCTCCAAGCGCCGGCGCCGTGACCTGCATGATAACGGCATCCGGTGAGCTGCCGCGCAGCTTCATGGCCTGCGCCGCGACTTCGATCGCCTTCAGCGGGGCCGACGACATGTCGGTGATCGGAACCCTCCTCTCCTCAGCCAACTGCTTCACATAGACTGCGGAGTCCTTTCCGTAGGCATCCTCCTGATAGAAGATGGCGATCTTCTTGGCGCCGCCTGCGATCACGGCATCGAACAGCCGCTTGGTGTTGACCAGATCGTTCGACATCGTGCGAAACACGTAAGGGTATTGCTGGCTCTCGCGCGCAGTGACCGAGATCGTCGCATTCGGTGCGAGCATCGGAACCTTCTCGCGCGCGGCAATCGGCGTCGCCGCCAGTGTGCCGCTGCCGGTGCTGGCGCCGATAATCGCAACCACCCCGTCCTCGCGAATCAGCTTGGTTGCGCCGCGGGCCGCTTCCGTGGGGTTGGTGGTATCGTCGTAGATCGCGAGCTCGATCTTCCGCCCATTCACACCGCCCTGCGCGTTCAGGTCGCGGACCAGCACTTCAACCGCATCACGCTCCGGCAGGCCAAATGAGGCCGCCGGCCCGCTCAGACTAAGCAACAGACCGATCTTGAGCGGCTTATTGTCCTGAGCGGCAGCGGACAACGGCGCGAGCGCAATCACGCCGGCTACAAGCAATCCTATTCTCGTTCTCATTTCACTTCCCTCCCATGGTTTTTCCCACGCCTTTACTGACGCTTTTTTGTTTTGTTCGCGCAGCAGTCAGCGGCGGTCGGTGAACCGGCAAGCACACGTGCTGAACTGGCGAACCTCCGAAACGGCCTGTGAAAGGCCGCTTACTCTGCGGCGTCAGCCGCGCTTTCCATTGTCGCAACAATGGAGGGCGAAAGGTAAGCGCCCTGCCTCAGCAACTCGCGCTGGATTGAGCGCGGGTCGAGCTGACGCGGCGCCACGCCTGCACCGGCGGCGAGAGCGCCGGCGACGCCTGCGGCCTGACCGGTCATCCAGCACTGCGGAACCTCGCGGAGGAAGGTGTGCGAACTCGCATCGCAGGCCACATGGCGGCCCGCTCCAAGCGCGCCTTCAAGTCCCGCAGGAAGCAGCGAGCCATAAGGCACCGAAATATTCTTCCACTTGGGCGACAACGACGTGGAGACACCAATCTCATCGTCCCAGACCTTCCCCTCGTCCCACTGCTTACGCGTGACCATCCGATCGGCCGCGAAGCGACGGCTGTGACGAACGCCGACCTGCGGCGCGCCGAGCATCAGGAAGGCATTTTCAAAGCCCGGTGCTTCCGCCCGGTAGATTTCGAGATGCCTGACAGCAAGTTGTCGTGACTTGAGCTCGACCTCAGTCAAATCTTCCACGTTGATTGCGCTGTAGCCCGACAGGCGCGGGCCCATGAACAGGCCGATATCAGAGCGCCACGAGAAGAACGGCTTTTCAAAATACTTCAACCGATCGCGGCCGCGCTTCATGAAATCGGAGAAACCGGCGCTGTTGGTACGGCGGAACTCGGTCCAGCGCTCCATATCGACGCCGCCGAGCATGAAGGCGGTGTTGATACAATGGTGGATGTCAGTTTCGTCGATGTCGGAATCCGATCCTACGCCGGCGCGCGCCAGCATGTCCGCATCACCCGTGGTGTCGATCACCACCTTGGCCAGCACGGCATGGCGACCTTCTTTACTCTCGAAGATCGCGCCCCTGACCACATTGCCTTCCATGATCGGCTGCGCGGCCACGGCGTGGAGCATCAGATGGATCTTGTTCTCCGTGACGAGCTGCATCGAAAGCGTTTTCAGTGCCTCGGGATCAACCGTCGGCGACCAGGTCACGATGCCTTGGAACGCCGCGGATCGGTATGACCAGTAGTCGGCGATCGCCGCATCCTTCGATCCCCATTCCGACTTCGGCGGCCCCATCACGGCGTCCTTCGGCAGCCGGTCGAAAAGCTCGCGGGCGAAGCCTGCGATCACCTGCTTGCCGCTCCAGTCGGTCATGCGGTCGATCCAGATAACCAGCCCGCCAGTGGAAAGGCCGCCCAGATGATTGTAGCGCTCGACCAGCGTGACATCGGCGCCCACCTTCGCCGCGGCCACCGCTGCCGACGTTCCCGATGGTCCGCCGCCGATCACCAGCACGTCGGTTTCGGAAAACACCGGAATGTCGCGTGCCTCCTCGCGATAAGTCAGCGTGGGGCGTTCGCGCCGGCGGTCGCGCGCGCCGCCGAAGATCTCCAGCGCCATGCCTTCCGAAACACTGTTGATCGACTTCTCAACCGCCATGGTCATTTCCTCGCCCAATAAAATCCGGCTTGCAGACACCGGGTTGTGATTAAGCAGCCTGCGGCGTCCGAAAACCCACAGTTCCGCATTTCGTGAAGGCAATCTTGACGGTCCCCCTCGATTATTACAAATATGAATTTTGCAAACTCAAATTTCGATTTTCGAAATATGCTCTCTATTCGGCAAATTCGCTATTTCGTGGCCGCAGCTGAAACCCAGAAGGTTTCGGCGGCAGCCAGCAGTCTGGGGATTTCACAATCTGCGGTCACCGTGGCGATCAAGGAACTCGAGGGGCAACTCGGCGTGTCGCTGATACGCCGACGTGTCGGTGGCATCGAGCTGACCCAGGACGGGCAGAAATTTCTGCATCACGCCAGGAACATCGAAGCGAACATCGTCGATGCGATGAACTCGATGCTCAACAAGGAAGCGCGGACGACCGGAAAAATCCGGCTTGGCGTTACCTACACCGGGGTCGGGTATTTCCTGCTCCCGGCTCTGGCGCGCTTTCGGCGCGCCTATCCGAGCGTGGCGTTCAACTTGGTCGAAATGGACCGGCGCGGGCTGGAACAGGCGCTCGAGTCAGACGACATCGACTTGGCTCTGGTCATCATATCCAACCTTTCGAAAAACCACCGCCTGCGTCATCAAATCCTCATCCGATCGCCCCGAACGTTATGGCTCTCGAGCGGCCATCGTCTCAACCGTCTTCCGACGATTTCCCTGCAGGATCTTCGCCATGAAGCCTATGTGCAGTTCGCATCCGATGAAGCACCTATTTCGGCACGACGTTACCTGAAGAAGATCAAGCCTAGGGTGCTCTTCAGCACCTCATCCATGGAGGCGGTGCGAGGGATTGTTGCTACAGGCGCGGCGGTCACCGTGCTTGCTCAACTGGTCTATCGGCCATGGTCACTCGATGGCGGCCGGGTCGAGTCGCGCGCGCTGGCAGATTCTCTTCCGACCCTCGACCTTGGCATGGCCTGGAGCGCTCGCAAAACGTTGTCGGATGCGGAGCGTAAGTTCATCGACTATATGAAGATCGACGGAAACGGCGCTCACCAAGGCTAGGACAGAGCGCGCAGGAACGCTTCTCGGAAAACGCGCACAAGTTCAGTGCCATCTATCTTCGCAGCTCGCCGATACCACTCCAGCATCATGCCGTCATGGGTCGCAACGTAGAACGACGCCGTCGCAATCGGATGAAGTTTGGTTGCGAAGCTCTTGCTGGCAAGCCCCTGCTTGATGGTCATTAGGATGAACTCGCGCATGCGCTCATAGATCGCGTCGATCTTCTCGGTGAGCGCGTCGTTCCGCTTGGAGAACTCGACCGATGACATCACCAGCAGCATGACCTCCTGCGGATTCTCCAGAGCGAAGGTCACTTGAGAATGCATGAACGCGACAAGCCTCTCCTGCGGTGTCAGATCCCGTGCCTTCAGTTTGGCGATGATATCGTCGATATAGCGCGCGGAAATGTCATCGAGCATCTGTGCCATCAGATGCTCCTTTTTGGAAATGTAGAAATAAACGCCGCCCTTGGTAAGACCCGCGCCGGCGGCGATTTCGTCGATCGTGGTGGAGCCGTATCCCTGCTCCACGAACAGATTCAGCGCCGAATGATAAATGCGATCGACACTCACTTCGCGCATTTCCCGGTTCGATCGTGGCGCCCGCGCGCGGGGCGCCGAATTCGCAGGCTCGATCTTGGTCAAAGCGGCGGTCGGCTTTGACACACGCGTGGCCGACTTGCGCGAAGTTCGCGACACGGTATGCGACTTATTGCGATCGATCTGTCTGACCATGAATTAAATGAAGCTCGAACAACCGTGCTGGCGCGGGAAATTGGAAGTAGTTCTTTTTAGAGAGAGGGATAGAGTAGGCAAGAGACGAGACAGCCATTTCCGAATGTAATTTCAGAACGGAAACGAAACCTCAACCGGCCATCCTGCCGTTCAAACATTTCTATTTATCTTATTATTTCAGCAGCTTGAATACCAGAATGAGCTATTGAAAGCCGCTTCATGGGGCATTCCCTGTATTCCGCTCACCTTAAAATGTCTCCAACAATGGCGGATAAGTACGCGCTTTTGGCCGCTGCAGGTGATGATGTCGGCGGACCGCGCTATCGGCGGGCATCCGCTGGAATTCGAACTTCTATACCGACGGTCGAAGCTAAGCCCGCAGTCGTCCCAGTGCCTCATTGATAGTGATGCGCGAAAACCATATCGCAAGGCTGGAGGCGCCGCGGAAGCTGTCCAGATGGGTGAAGGAGCGCGCCTGGTCATGCAGCGTTACAATCAGCATCTTTATCGTCTCGCGCGAAGCGTTCTCCGGAACGAGAGGGAGGCGGAGGAGGTGGTCCAGAAGACTTCGTGCCTACGACACTGACAACCCACCGTCAAACCCGTTCGGCTTGTAGAGGATGCGATCCTCGACAGTACCCATCGGGGAGACATCGTACTCGACCCGTTCCTCGGTAGCGGCACGACAATTCTGGCTGCCGAGCGCACGGGGCGACGAGGCTTCGGCATCGAACTCGATCCGGTACACGTCGACACGGCCATTCGGCGTTGGGAGCGCATGACCGGTCAGAACGCGATCAACTAGGATGGCCTGTCTTTCGCAGAAGTAACTGCTCAGCGCGTCGCGAGAGCCATCAATGCCCCGTAAACGCCAACGCCCGCTCAAAGATACGGCGGAATCGTCCGCGGACATCATGCGCAGGCTGATCTTAGAACCTGTGCCCATAACGATCGCAGGGCCAATCGAAAACTCTGTTCGGTGTAAGGCACAACAGCGATTTGTCTACCGCGTGATGGCGCCATAAGCAGCCCAACTGTTTCACATAGTCCGCGATACAGTTTAGATTTTTGGCCTGAATGTCGCGTGTTGATGATACCGCCTTTGCATTCGGCGACAATGAACTGACCGCCGCCTAAGTCAGCTACGACATCACCGATGCCTGACTTTGGATAATGGTGCGGTCGTCATGTGCGCGGTAAGTCCCGACATACGAAGTCGTACCCGTGCTACTCTCGCGCTTAAAGTTTTGTTTTTCCAGCCACGCCGAGAAATCGAATTGTTTTCCGTGCATACCGTCGGGGTGGATGAGGACCTCGTTAGTCTTCTCCGTTCGTAAAAGATGCATGGCGTACGCAACCACCACCGCACCTTCGTGAAATTTATGCTCGTAGTCGTGCGTAGCGCTTCCGACCCGGTTAGGCGGCGAGATCGTCTCCTCAATCAGGTCATCGAAATCCATTTTCCCCTCCCGGCCGCGGTGTCTTTCCAATCGCTCGAAACATCCCGATGCAAACTCGTCGGAAAATGATCTTTGCTCCCTTAGCACCACTGCGTAGAGGCCACGCAGTGGTTTTATTCTCCGGTCTCTTTCGCGCGACTCTTGAAAACGGGAATTCTTCAATGGTTTGTCAGAGAACGTCGACCAGTTTGGGAAGGTGACGGTTCGATTCCGGTCTCTGTAAAGACTCAGTGCTTTTAAAAAGCCCGCCATTGGCGGGCTTTTCAAGATCGAAACGGTAATATTCTCCAGAACGCACACTGACTGGCTGGCGACCCAGTGTTGATCGAACCCGTCTCCGCCGGAATTCTCTGCTAACAGGGAATTTTACAGGGAAATCTCAAAAATACTGCTTTGGATACGGCCTAATCTGTCAGGAAAGGCCCATTTAAGGCACTTATTGCGAAATTTCCCCATCAAGAACAACAGGGAAATGTTTTCGCGGATCAGGGACTTGGTTTCGTCTTAACAGGGACCTGGCGGGATGCTGACAACCATTTATGCGGCGCTAACCTTTGCCGGAAGATACGCCCGGATCTGGGGAGCCTTCGCAATGACCCGGCCGCCACTTTTCGGAAGCAGCCTCACACGCGCCGATTCACTTCCGCTCATGACGAGATTGCGCCAAGCAACAGTCTGACATTCACGCCAGTATCACCGACATTGTTGATAGTTACGTCGGATACAAAATTTTCTATAGTTCGCTGCAATCTTCTTTCGATCGAGCCGTCGCTAACGCGCGAACGTGCAGACAACCTACTTGCAAGAACATCCAGTGGCGCCGTAACGAGGACCACAACCAAATCGGCATATCGCTCGCGTAGCAGCGCTATCACTGAGCGGGATACATTTGCAACTACCGTGCGCCCAGCGCGAATTTCGTCATTAATAGCGAGAGGCAGTGCATAGCTTAAGCCATGCGCTTTCCAGTCCACCGCGAACTCGCCGCGCGTACACGCTGCCTCAAATGCAGCGGGCGTAATCTGCGTATTGTTCTCGGAGCGCGATGCTTCCCGCGTCACGACACGACGGGCGAAGACGACACGCTCATTGCCAGCACAAGCGGCACGCGCGAGATCAATCAGCGTATCCTTGCCCGCGCCTGATGGTCCAACGACCAGGACCAGGCGGCCCGGACCGATCTTTGCTGTGCACAATCCGGACATCGCCGGGAGGTCGATCATGCCACCCGACGCCCCTCACGCCAGACGCTGCGGACCACCGGGATATCGCGCGCGACATGGACGCGGATCAGGTCGGCGCGCTTGCCTACCGCGATCTCGCCGCGATCCGGTAAACCAACCGCTTCTGCCGGGCGCTTGGTGACGGTGCGCACGGCGCTCGCCAGATCAATTGACGGCACACGATGAGGCAGTTGCAGCGCCGCCATCAACAGGCTGGAGGGGATGTAATCCGACGACAGGATGTCGAGCAGCCCTTCGTGGGCAAGATCGATTGCAGCGATGTTGCCGGAATGAGAGCCGTTGCGTACCACATTCGGCGCGCCCATCAATATGCCGATGCCAGCCTCGTGCAGGCCGCGCGCAGCTTCCAGCGTTGTCGGGAATTCCGCCACCGAGACGCTGTCGCGAATCGCAGCGGTCACATTCTCATCGGTGGTATCATCATGGCTCGCGAGCGGGATATTGTGCAATTGCGCCAGCAACACGATGTTGCGCAGATTATCGGCGGCATAGAGCCGCTGATACTCGAAACGTTGCGCGAACAATTCATCAAGCTGGGCGTCGGTCTTGCCAGCGCCCTTGCCACGATAATAGTTTCGAAGCTTGGCCTCATCGCGGAACTGACGCTGGCCGGGCGTGTGATCCATCAGCGACAACAGCCGCACATCCGGGCGACCGATCATCTGCTTCGCCTCATCGACCACGCTCGGCATCGGAATTTCGCAACGAAGATGCAGAAAATGATCCGCGCGTAGCAGTCCAGCTTCGCGGGCCGATGTGATGGCCTCGGCCAGTAGGACGGCATGTCCATCAGCCTCCTCGGCCCCACTCTCTCGCCACACTCGGAGCGAATCCAGCACCGTGGTAATGCCCGAGGTCGCAAGTTGCCCGTCATAAGAGACGACTGCGGCAACCGGATCCCAAAACACCTTTGGACGCGGCGCGAAATGCGCTTCAAGGTGGTCGGTGTGCAACTCGATCAGACCGGGCATGATGAGGTCACCATTGGCCTCCTCGCTGCCCGCAGGTGCCGCGCCCTCACCGAATTCGGCGATCCTGCCGTCAGCTACGGCGACCCAGCCATTTTCGATCACACGATCCGCAAGCACGATTTTCGCGTTGCCGATTATGGCTTCTTGTTGTTTCACCTTCATCATCCTTCTTAGGCGCTGGCGGCAAACGACGTGACGTCGACCAGCCGGTCGGCAATCGCATTGCGAATTTTGTCGTCATGGACAATGGCAACCATGGCAACGCCGTCCTTTTTCTTTTCGGCCACCAACTCGACGACCACGGCACGATTAGTCGCATCCAGCGAAGCCGTGGGCTCATCGAGCAGCAGGATAGGCAGACCGGAAATGAAACCGCGCGCAATGTTGACACGCTGCTGTTCACCGCCGGAGAAAGTCGAGGGCGGCAGCTTCCATAATCGTTCTGGAATGTTGAGGCGGCGCAGCAGCACACCCGCTCGCTCGCGCGCCTCTTCGCGGCCTCTGCCAGCGTTCAGCAGCGGTTCTGCCACCACATCCAGCGCCGCCACCCGCGGCACCGCGCGCAGAAATTGGCTGACATAGCCAATCGTGTTGCGACGGATATTGAGAATCTGCCGTGGTTCGGCGAGCGCGAGATTGATGGTCTGGTCCATGTGACGCAGGTTGATAACGCCACTGTCACAGCGGTAATTGCCAAAGATCATCTTAAGGATCGAGGATTTTCCGGCACCGGACGGGCCACCCAGCACAACGCATTCGCCGGCTGCCACATGGAACGAAACACCGCGCACGACAGGCAAGCGGATACCGTCCTGCAGATGCATCACAAAGGTCTTTTCCGCATTGCGGATATCGATCATCGGAGTCATTGTGGATCTCACGCTGGCAGGATCGAGGAAACGAGAAGTTGCGTATACGGCTCGCGCGGATCGTCGAGCACCTGATCGGTCAATCCGGTCTCGATGACGCGACCGCCCTGCATCACCATCACCCGGTGCGACAACAGCCGTGCCACCGCGAGATCATGGGTGACGACGACGGCGGCAAGGCCAAGTTCGCTGACCAGCGTGCGCATCATATCCAGCAGACGCGCCTGCACCGAGACGTCGAGACCGCCGGTGGGCTCGTCCATGAACACGAGGCGCGGCTCGGTGACCAGATTGCGCGCGATCTGCAACCGCTGCCGCATCCCGCCCGAATAGGTCTTCGGCGCATCGTCGATCCGGTCAGTGGAAATCTCGACCCGTTCCAGCCAGGATGCAGCGGTTCGCCGAATTTTGCCGTAGTGGTTGTGGCCGACCGCCATCAGCCGCTCGCCGACATTCGCACCGGCCGAGATGCCCATGCGCAGGCCCATCGCGGCATCCTGATAAACAAAGCCCCAGTCGGTGCGGAACAGGAAGCGTCGCTCGGCTTCGCCAAGGGTGGCGAGATCGCGCATCACGCCATCTCGCATGCGATAGGAAACCGAGCCAGCATTGGGTGTCATCTGTCCTGACAGCAATTGCAGCAGCGTTGACTTGCCGGAACCGGACTCGCCGACGATCGCCAGCACTTCGCCCGGATATAGCGCGAAAGAAACATCGCGGCAGGCATTGAGGCGACCGAATGATTTGCCAAGGTCCTGCGCTAACAACAACGGCTGATCGGCCCCAGCGGACACTTTGATCTTATCAAGCATGCTGACTCTCAGCATAAGGCGCGTTCTCTCCGCCGCGATGACCATCAAGCTGCCGCGTCTCGCAATAATCGGTATCAGAACAGACGAACATCCGGCTGCCTACATTGTCGGTGACGATCTCGTCCAGATAGGAATCGCCCGAGCCGCACAGCGCGCAACAGGCATCGTGCTTGTAGCGCGTAAACGGATGATCATCGAAATCCAGCGACACCACCGACGTGTACGGCGGGATCGCGTAGATGCGCTTCTCGCGGCCCGCGCCGAACAATTGCAACGCGGGGCAATTGTCCATCTTCGGGTTATCGAATTTTGGTGTCGGCGACGGGTCCATCACATAGCGCGCGTTCACTTTGACCGGATAGGCATAGGCCGTAGCGATGTGGCCGAAACGCGCGATGTCTTCGTAGAGTTTGACATGCATCAGCCCATATTCGCCGAGCGCATGCATGCGCCGGGTCTCGGTCTCCCGCGGCTCAAGAAAGCGCAGCGGCTCCGGAATCGGCACCTGATAAACCAGGACTTGACGCGCGCTGAGCGGCGCTTCGGGAATGCGATGCCGGGTCTGGATGACGGTCGCATCCAGCGTGCTGGTGGTCACGGCAACGCCTGCGGTTTTCTCGAAGAATTTGCGGATCGAGATCGCATTGGTGGTGTCGTCAGAGCCCTGATCGATCACCTTCAATACATCCTTGATACCAAGAATCGCCGCTGTCACCTGCACACCACCTGTGCCCCAACCGTAAGGCATGGGCATCTCGCGACTTGCGAACGGCACCTGATAGCCCGGGATCGCAATCGCCTTCAGGATCGAGCGACGGATCATTCGCTTGGTCTGCTCGTCAAGATAGGCAAAGTTATATGCTGGCGCGTTCATTCCGCAGCCTCCATCTTGGTATCGGCCACGCCGTTTGTCTCGGCAAATTCCTGGCGCAGCTTGCGCAGCAACCCGAGTTCGGACTGAAAATCCACGTAATGCGGCAGCTTGAGATGTTCGACGAAACCCGTGGCCTGCACATTGTCGGAATGCGACAGCACGAACTCCTCGTCCTGCGACGGGGCGACGACGCTCTCGCCGAGTTCGCGTGCGCGCAGCGCTCGATCAACCAGCGCCATCGACATTGCCTTTCGCTCGGATTGTCCGAAGGCAAGACCATAGCCGCGGGTGAAGCACGGTGCTTCCGTGTCACTCCCCTTGAACTGATTCACCATCTGACATTCGGTCAGTGTAATCGCACCCAGAGGCACCGCGAAGCCGACATCTTCCGCCACGAACTCGACTTCGACTTCGCCAATGCGTATCTCACCGGCGAAAGGATGGTTGCGGCCATAACCGCGCTGTGTGGAATAGCCGAGCGAAAGGAGAAAGCCCTCATCTGCCCGCGCGAGGTTCTGCAGGCGTAGATCGCGCTCCGCCGGAAAGCTCAGCGCATCACGGGTCAGATCGGCAACGGGCCGATCCGCATCCTCAGTCGGCGAAGATTCAACCAAGCCGTCGCGGCCGAGAATATCGATGACGCGGGGCATGATGTTTGATTGAACTTCGGCCAATGCTGGCTGTTCCGGCGTCGATTCACCAGCCAGCGCGGGATCAAGCAGACGATGGGTGTAATCGAACGTTGAACCCAGAATCTGACCGCCCGGCATATCCTTAAACGTCGAGGAAACCCTGCGACGCACCTGCATCTTTGACGTATCGGCAGGCTCACTGGCGCCAAAGCGAGGCAGTGTGGCGCGAAATGCGCGCAACAGGAAAATCGCTTCGATCATGTCGCCGCGCGCCTGCTTGATAGCCAGCGCCGCGAGTTCCCGGTCGTACAGTGAGCCCTCGGTCATGATGCGATCAACGCCGATGCTCAGCTGCTCTGATATTTGCGCCAGTGAAATTTCCGGGATGCCGCGATCACCGCGACGCTCGTGCGCCAGCAGCCTATGGGCGTTTTCAATGGCGCGTTCGCCACCCTTTACTGCGACATACATGGTCAGCTTTCCTTCGCAACAAGACGCGTGGTGCGCGGGATCGCGACGATGGCATCGTCTGCGACAAGGACGAGATCGATACCGCGCGGAAACAGCTTTCCGTTCAGTGCAAGACGATCAAGGAAATCGGGGACGCCGACTGTGGCGTGCAAAATGGAAGCACCATCAATGCCGGGGCCGCGCAGCTCATAAGCCGGCCCTTCCGTCAAACTCGCAATCTGCAGGATAATCGTGGTGGAACGATCCGGATATTCAGCACTACCAAACGAGAATATCCCGAACTCCGGCAGGGTATTGCTATTGGCGATCAGCGCGAAGCTCGAGACTGACGAGTCGGCAATCACCGGCGCGCTGGTGTGAAATCCAATCCACCTGGCGACGCTCGACGACTCCGCCATTCCCGCATCAAGCCAAACCGGTGTATCCTGATCAAGCAGCGTCAGCGCAATGGCCGCTGTTGCGCGCATCATGGGTGCAGGCACACCTGACGTGGCCTCGATATGCTGCACCCTCCCCGGTCTCGCCATGGCGTCCATCATCGAGCGAAAGACTGATTGGGCCGACAGGACCTTGTCCGCAAAGCCCGCAGGCAATTCTGAAATCATCATCTTCAGCTTTCCCCGCGCACGAGCGTGTAGAAATCCACCTTTGTCGCAGCGGTTTCTGCGGCCTTGCGTGCTTGCTCCGCCTCGTTGCGCGCGCGCAGCGGTGCCAGCACCTGTGTTTCCACCGCATCCGCAAATGCGTCTGTCTGGCGCAGCGCATCGCACAGCGCGATTAGCTCGGCCTTTGTACGATCACGCCCAAGAGTGTAGCCGAAGCCGACTTCACCACTGGCCAGCCGTACGGCGGCACGCGATACCGTCGCCTCACCGAGATTGAACGGAGCGCCGTCACCGCCAATCCGACCGCGCAGCATGACCAGACCATTCTCCGGCTGGCGCAGTCGCTCGTAGGCGGGAACGGCCAACGTCTCGAGATGTTTGGCGATCTCGGCCGCGGCGGCGTGGGCCAGCACCGCCATTACCTGCTGACGCTGCTTCTGCTGAGGGTTCAAGCGTGCAGTCATCAGATTTCCAAGTCCGGTTAAGTTGTCTATCGTGCTAGACAACTAGATAGATCGGAGCAATGACCGTTTCGTGACAGCGACATGTTTGTTCGCTATCTCCATCCAGCATATTCGTGAGACAGAACTATCGTGAGCATTCACAATAAACCAAGCGGCGTTGCGCTGTGGCGGCAGGTCGCCGACGGTATCGAGCGCGGCATTGCCGACGCGCGCTTCCCTCCCGGAGAAAAGCTGCCGGGCGAAACCGATATCGCCGAGACCTATCGCGTCAACCGCCACACAGTGCGCCGCGCGCTGGCGTCGTTAGCGGAACGTGGTCTGGTGCGCGCAGAACGTGGCAGCGGCACTTACGTGGAAGCACCCAAGTTGAGCTATCCGCTGCGATCGCGTACGCGATTCTCCGAGATTGTCGGCGCGGGCGGACGGGAACCGCGCGGCCAGCTAATCGGGTCATTCATCGAACCCGCGACACGCGAACTGGCTAAGCATCTCGCGCTCAAGACTGGCGCACCTCTGTTACGCCTCGACGTGCTGCGCTTCGCCGATCGAACACCGATCTGCGTCGCCACCAACTGGCTGTCGGCTGATCGTTTCGCCGACGCAGGTCTGATTTATGAGAAGATGCGCTCCATGACCAAGCTGCTGGCGCATTACGGCATCAAAGACTACCGCCGCCATTCGACGCGCGTCACGGCCGCGATCATTGATGCCAGCGATGCCGCCCGGCTTGATCTGGCACTGGGACGGCCGGTGCTGGTCGTCGACAGTAGCGATGTGGATGCCGACGGCACGCCACTGCTGACTTCGCACTCGCGTTTTGCGGCGGAGCGGGTCGAGTTCATGGTCGAGAGCCTAGGCTAACGATGATCAGATCGCTGCACGCCGCCCGATGATCGCGAAGCGCAACCGGCTGGAAATCCAGTCGATCGCCGCCACCGCAACCAGAATCATCAGAATGATAAAGGACACCTTCTGCCATTCCAGTACGCGGATCTGTTCGGAAAGTTGCAAACCGATTCCACCCGCGCCGACGATGCCGATAATGGTGGCGGAGCGGGTGTTGGATTCGATGAAGTATAGCACCTGACCTGCGATCACCGGCAACACCTGCGGCAACAAGCCGAAACGGATCTCATGCACAGGGCTGCCGCCCGCGGCGCGAACGCCTTCGATCTGCTTTTTGTCCGCGGCCTCGATAGCCTCAGAAAACAATTTGCCGAACGCGCCGAAATCCGAGACCGCGATGGCCAAAACCCCGGCGAACGGGCCAAGTCCAACCACGTTGATCCAGACCAGCGCCCAGATCAGCGTATCAATCCCGCGGATCGAATCCAGGAATCGCCGCACAGGCGAGCGAAGCCAGATCGACGGCATGACGTTGCGCGCTGCGAGCAGGCTGACAGGCAACGCGAACACAGCGGCCAGCGTGGTCCCCAGCAACGCGATCGAGAGCGTCTCCCCCATCGCCGTCAAATAGGCAGGCAGAGATGACCCGGGATCCGGCGGGATCATCATCATCACGATCCAGCCAAGTTGCTTCAGGCCTGCCAATATCCGCGCCGGTGAGAACTCCAGTTCGTTGAGGCCGAAGATGAACAGCGCAAGCGCAGCGACGAAAATCGCGGGTACCGCCGCGCGCGTTCGCAACGGCCGGTTGAACACCGCAGGATATCGCTTGCGCAGTTCAGCGCTATTCACCCCTGGCGTGTTTTTCACGAGCGAGCTTCCTTGCCGAACAGTCGACCGCGCATCCAGCCCGTACCGATGTCGATAATAAACACTGTGATGATGATCAGGAGCAGGATGGCGCTGACGTCGGAATAGTAGAACTTGCGCACCGCAACCACGAGTTCCTGCCCGATGCCTCCGGCGCCGACGAAGCCCATCACCGAGGCACCGCGCACATTGATCTCGAAGCGCAGCAACGTGTAGCTGGCAAAGCCGGCCGCGATCTGCGGCAGCACCGCAAAGCGCATACAGTCGATCCAGCCCGCACCCGTTGAACGAATACCCTCGACCGGCTTCATGTCGATGTTTTCGACCATCTCGCTGTACAACTTACCCAGCGCACCAACGCAGTGGATCGCGATCGCCAGCACGCCCGCCATCGGCCCAAGACCGAAGGCGATGACGAAGATCAGCGCAAATACGATATCGGGAACTGTGCGACAGAATTCCATGAAGCGCTTGACGACAAAGCGCAGCCACGCGGACGGCGCAGTGTTTTCGGCCGCGAGGAAGTTCAGCCCGAAAGCAAGAACGGCACCGATCATGGTCCCGACATAGCTGATCAGCACAGTCTCACCCAGCAGGGAGAGCCACTGCCGCCAGCCCCAGAACCACTCGGTCATATTGCTCCACACCCGCACGCCACTATCAAGCCTGAAGATGCGATCAAAATAACTGAGGAAATTCCCGATCTTGCCGACGAACGTGCCGAGGTTAACCTCGGCACCCTTTGCGGCGAGGAGCAGCGCCGCAAAGCACACGGCCGTAGCCAGCATCGTGCGTAGCCGCTTTTTCGCGACTGCCTTGCGATAAGCATCGTTCAATGCCGCGAGCTGCTGGGTGGGCAGGAGCGAAATGGCAGCGGGCATCGCGACGTCACTTTCGACGGTTCAGGCCGACAGAAGGGAGCCGGATCGCCAGGATCCTGCTCCCTGAGGTTGTGCGACGCTCAGGACGCCTTCTTCTTGCGAAGCGCATCGACAAACTTGATCAGGTCGATCGTGGCGTCCCAATCCTTCGTCGTTGCAGCATGGAAACCTTGTTTCTGCCCATCGGACAGTTTCTCGAACGCAGCCTTGTCCTTGGCCGGCGCGTCCATAAACGCCTTGACGATCGCAGCCTTGAGGTCTTCCGGAAGCTCGGAGAGGTAGGCATAGGGACCGTTGATAATGGGGGCAGACTTGTGAACAATGCGGAAGTCCTCCTTCTTCAGGGCCGCGCCATTCGCGCCTTTCAACATGCCCTTGTGCAGCATCTGCACCAGAGTGGAGTCGTTATCGTTGGTCCACTGATTGGCGGCGACGTCGACCGTACCCTGTGTCAGCGCCATCATCGCGTTCTCATGGCTGCCGGTGAACACCACCTTGCTGAAGTAAGCGTCGGCGTCAGCAATACCAAGCTTGTCGAGTTCGAAGCGCGGAACATTGTTGCCCGAGGTCGAATTCGGATCGACAAGGCCCAGATTCTTGCCCTTCAGATCATCGATATTCTTGTAAGGGCTGCTGGCCTTGACGAAAAAAACCGAGTAGTAGCCGGTGGATCCATCGATATTAATGTCATTGGCGAAGGCATCTGTCTTCACCCCCGTCATCCGCGCTCGCGCGAACGAGGCAGAGCCATAGCTGGCGACGTGGATGTTGCCCGCACGCTGGCCTTCAATCACGGCGGCATAGTCGTTGGCGATACGCAAGTTGACCTTGACGCCGATTTCCTTCGACAGGTAGGCGACGAATGGCGCCCAGCGCTCGGTGACGCCAGAGGCATTTTCCGCCGGGATGATGGCGAAGGTCAATTCCGGATATTTTGTCTTGTAATCCTGGGCCGACGCAACTGAGGTGGCGAACGCCAGCGCTGCGGCGCCGAGTATAATGGTGCGACGATTGATCATGATGACCTCGGGGTTTTGGTTTGGGGTTGACGCTTGCGAAGTACGTGACGCGCACAGCAATGCCATGTCAGGCGGCAGCAACCGCGCTGTAGGCCGGAACGCTGACCGGCGCTGGGACGTGACCGGGTATGGCTCCCATAACTTCATCGGCCTCTAGATCATATAGTTCGCGAGCGCTCCGGTCGGTCAGCGCGGCTGGCACACCATCGAATACGACACGACCGGCTGACATGCCTATCAACCGGTCACAATAGCTGCGCGCCAGATCAAGTGAATGCAGGTTGCATATCACGGTGATGCCGAAATGCTTATTGATCCGCAGGAGTGCATCCATAACGAGGCGGGTGTTGCGCGGATCCAGCGAAGCAATCGGCTCGTCTGCAAGGATGATGTCAGGCTGCTGTACCAGCGCACGGGCAATTGCGACACGCTGTTGCTGCCCACCGGACAATTGATCGGCACGCTGCGCGGCCAGTGACGCCATGTCGAACTGCTCCAACGCAGACATCGCCAGCGCACGGTCCTCCTCCGGCCACACCTGCATCAGGGAGCGCCATTGCGGAATTTCAGACAGGCGCCCCATCAGGACATTGGTGAGCACGTCAAGGCGCCCGACAAGATTAAACTGCTGGAAAATCATCGCCGAGCGCGCACGCCACTGCCTGAGCTTGCGACCCCGTAGCGCGGTGATATCAGTGCCATCACACAAGATGCGCCCCGAACTAGGCTCGGCCAGGCGATTGATCATACGCAGTATGGTCGACTTGCCGGCACCCGAGCGGCCGATGATGCCGACAAAGGCGCCAGGCTCGATCGCAAATGATGCCTTATCAACGGCCGCCTTTGCGCCAAACCGGCACGTCAGCCCCTCAACCACCAGCATAAAGCGCTCCAATGACAATGTGTGTTGTCACCCGTAACGCCACCGGTTGACAGTGATGTGACACGACCGCGCATATCCCCGGCGTCCGCCGGTTTTAGACGATAAGTGGAATGTCATCTCACAGTCGTGACGTTGTCATTATTGATGAAGATGACGATGCACGTCGGATATCCCCCTCCGTCTTTCGAACAAAGAGCCCTGCCATGATCGACATCTTCATCGACAGCGGACGTAGCCTTTTCGGCGACGAAGTCATCGAGACATCGATGCAAATCAGTGGCGGAAAGATCGCAATGATCGGCGCAGACCCCACGCCCGGCGCGCTCGTCCTCAACGCCCGCGATCTGCTGGTACTGCCAGGCATCGTCGACCTTCACGGCGACGCGTTCGAACGTCAGCTGATGCCGCGCCCTGGCGTCGATTTCCCGGTTGACGTCGCACTGATCGACAGCGATCGGCAGGCAATCGCCAATGGTATCACCACGGTGTTCCACGGCACCACATGGTCATGGGAGCCTGGCCTGCGCGGCGCCCAGAACGCACGAAAATTGCTTGACGCCATCGAGACGCAGCGGCCGCACATGGCCGCCGATACCCGCTTCCATCTGCGCCAGGAGATCTACAATCTCGACGCAGAAGAAGAGATCCTGCAATGGCTTGCGGAAGGCCGCATCGACCTTCTGGCCTTTAACAACCACATCGAGACCAGCCTGCACAATCCGGCGAAGCCGGAAAAACGCGCCCGAATGGCTGAGCGCACCGGGTTGACGGACGAAGCCTTCGACCAACTGGTTCAGCGCACCATCTCGCGCGCCGATGAAGTTCCCGGCTCAATCGAGCGCCTCGCCCTTGCTGCGCGAGTAGCGGGCGTGCCGACCCTGTCTCACGACGACGAAACGCCGGCGATGCGCGCCGACTTCCGCAAGCTCGGCGTCTCCATCGCAGAGTTTCCTATCAACGAAGAGACCGCCATTGCCGCCGCCGCGGCCGGCGACTTCATCGTGTTCGGTGCACCAAATGTCGTACGCGGCGGCAGCCACACCGGCTGGACAAAGGCGTCCGACATGATCGCTAAGGGCCTGTGCCAGGTGCTGGCCTCTGACTATTACTATCCGGCGCAGTTGCTGGCTGCGTTCCGTCTTGTCACCGACGGCATCCTGCCACTGCCAGCGGCTTGGGCGCTCATCTCGTCGGCTCCGGCCAAAGCGGCCGGTCTAACGGATCGCGGCGTGCTGGCCACAGGCTGCCGTGCAGATGTGCTTCTGGTCGATAGCAGAACAGTGCTGCGCCCGCGGATCGTGGCCGTCGTCGCCAACGGCAAACTAGTGCACCTGACAGAGGCCAGCCGACTGCTGCAGCCAACTCTGCCACGCAGAATGATTGCGGCCGCTTGACTGGTCTGTATTGTCGGACATCATGACGCTCTTCCCCCGTTACGCCATCTATTACGCACCGGACGCCGATAGTGAATTACATCGCTTCGGCGCCGAACTGCTGGGCTATGATGCCTTTAGCGGCGAAGCTCGACCGTTTCCGGCGGATGTACTCTCCCATGCGCCGGACTGGGCCGCACTGACGAGCGATCCGCGCAAGTACGGCTTTCACGCCACGTTGAAGGCGCCGTTTGCGCTCGCAGCCGGGAAAATCGAGGACGATCTTTTCGCGAGCTACATGGTTTTCGCCGCGATACCGCGCACGCTTCCCGTTATCACACCCGCCGTTCGTGCGATCGGCGGTTTCGTCGCCATAGTGCCTGACTCCCCGTCGGCACCACTCGGCCTGCTTGCGCAGGAATGCGTCGAAGCCTTCGAAAGCCTTCGTGCGCCTATGACGCCGGAGGACCGCGCCCGGCGCAACCCAGAGTCGCTCACCGAGCGCCAGATCGAGCAGCTCGATCGGTTCGGATATCCGTATGTCGGCGACGACTTCCGCTTTCACATGACGCTGACGGGCAGATTGCCGGACGAGCGCCGCGGGCAGGTTCTCGAAATGCTCAATGACCGGTTCGCTGCGCTCGCGCTCGAAACATTGCCGATTAACCGCATCGCACTGTTCCGCCAGAACGATGCAGCTTCGCGTTTCACCAACATCCGGCAAGACGCGTTGGCTGCTTTTTGACTCTAGAAGTTAACCGGGAGGATCCCATTCATGGGCTCCTCGCCCACTTCCTGAAAAACAGAATCTATACTGGCGAGACCGGTCATGGGGCAAATGTATCCGGGCGAGCTTGCGGCCAAGTACAAGGCCCCCCGCAGCTAGTCGGCAACTGGCACCTCCCTATACTCGGCCGCCCCTTCACGGAGATACCAACCTCGCCACCGACAACGACATTGGACGCTATTCGAAGGGAGAGGGCAGCAGACCGGCTGACCTGACCGGGCTTTTTTGGACCAAGCTTTGTGAGAAAGTGAGCTTGGAAAGGAGCTTTGGTTATGCCGAAGAAG